>JAWKTT010000001.1:0-2638 GCA_041398965.1 Planctomycetaceae bacterium
GCCAGCCTGTCAACCATCTGGCAGACACTCGCTGCGAAAGATCTGAACCGCCCGGTGCGGACCCGCATGCCGGGTGGTGTGGGAGGGGCTCAGCCGGAAGGCAAACCCCTTTTGCTTGCCCCGAGGACTGCGCTTAGAAAAGATTCCTCGCTAACGCTTCGGGTTAAGAAAAACATGCCCAAACAGCCAAACGTGGCGCTGTCCAGCTAACTCCGCCCCAAAAACTTCTGTCCCAGCAAGATCCGCATCGAATCCAAAAATTCCGGACTCTCAATCCTTTCTCGCTGCTCACGGCTAAGCCACCTCAGCGACTCTTCCCAGGCTTCCAGCGGCGGCACATTCATTGCCACCCAGCCCGGACGAGACTCCCGCAGCTCAATCCCACCCAGCCGCACCGACTGATCCCCATTCAGAACCACAATCGCAGCCGTCGCTTGCTGACAATCATCAGCATCAAGCGTCATCTCAAGCCGCAAACGCCCAACCGATGCCCGCGGTTGACCCAATTTTTGAGGCCCCTCCACAAGCCGCCCGCCATTTTCTCGCGAATTCATCGCATCCAGAGGAGACCGCACCGAAGTCTGCTGCAACACACTCACTTTGGTATAAATCGTCGTCGTCTCCAGATTCGTATGCCCGAGCAACTTCTGAATCATCCGAATATCCGTCCCAGCCTCCATCAAGTGAGTCGCAAAACTGTGTCGCAAAGAATGAGGCGTCACGTTTCGTTCAATTCCCGCCAGACCCGCAGCCGACGAAACCGCTCGCTGAACGGTGCGAGCAGACACGTACCGCCCGGCACGCTCGCCTTCCGACGGAAACACATATTCAGACGCCCCGGCCGCGGCACGCAGCTTCTGTAACAGTTCCAGCAGACTCTCCGGCAACACCACAATCCGGTCCTTCTGCCCCTTCCCCTGCCACACCAGAATCGCTCGTCGATCAAACTGCAGATCGCTCCACCGCAGTCGACACACTTCACTCACCCGCAGCCCCGCGCCGTACATCAACGACATCAGCAACTTGTCGCGCAGTCGAGTACACCCATCAATCAGCAGTCGCACCTCCATCACACTCAGCACAACGGGCAATCGTTTGGGCTTCCGAGGCGTCATCAACCCCAGAGTCACCTGTCGCAGACACATCTTGTCGAAGGCTGTCCTGATCGCACACAGTGTCCCGCCCACATAAGACGACGACATCCCCCCATCAACCATCACTTCCAGATACTCCCGCACATCCTCCCGCCTCACACTGTTCGGCTCGCGCCCGAACCAACCCAGAAACCGTCGTAGAGCGTCAATATAATTCCGCACGGTGTTAGCTGCATAAAAACGAATCTTCATCTCGCGTTCAATCGCCGCCAGAAATTCCACAGCAGTCGGCTTCCCGGAAATCACAGACAGCGACTTCTCGCACCGATCCTGCACCGTCTTTTGAGGAACATTTCGCCCCTCTGCCGGAACGTACAATCTCCCGTCCGGATAGACCTGCCCGATCTTCTCGTTTCCGCCAGTCTCGCTGCTCATTCGAGTTCACCCAGCCATCCAATTACCTCGGTGCGGCTCCACTCCCTGGAAGAAAGACTCCGAAACCCCAAGTCAACACATCCCGACGCCACCATGCAACCGAAGGACCACGCTTAAATCAAAATGCTTGCAATTCCCCTTCCCGACGCTACCATCCTTACCTGACGTCACACACCGGTTTGTGCGACAACTTGTCAGACAATCACTATGTTGTGCGACCTACCGCACTATGCCTCAACACCACCTTGACGAACTCTCGCACGCGTTGACCCGAAAAGGGTGGACCGTTGTTTCGACGCGTTCACTTATCGACCATCCGTACGATTACTGTGCTTGGTCGATGCGTCGTGGTTCGATCGAGTTCGACATCGAGTTCGACCGTTTTGATGGCATGGGGCAGGATGTCCCGCTAATCGAGTCGGCTGGGTGTTCCGTCCGTAACTCCGTTCACCTTTCCTTTGGTAAACGGAAACGCTGGCTTGAAGAACTGCCAGTGTTCATCTCGCAACTTGACGATCTAACGTGATGTACCGGTCGCACAACATGGTTTTTACGCTAGGCCTTCGGCACACCTTCCCACTTCGGCAACGCGGGCTGGCTTTGGTAGAATCTTTCGTAGTTCAGGCGTCGCTCGCTTCGTTTAGGGCGGTGTCGTAAAAACCTTCCGTTGTACGCCCCAGCAACTCGTTGATGCAGCCATCACCTCCGTTTGACGACGCTGTTTCGACGTTTCGCGACTTCCTTCGGTCGCAGGACGTCTCGGATGCAGTGCGCTGGATTTGGCGCGACGCCATAATTTCCCGCCGCGGTTCCGGCTCGCGCCATTTGGCAACACGCCCCATCTACATCGACGAATCTCGGTTGGCAACCGTGTCCGACATTCGTGTCTACTACGATATTGGCGTCGAACGTGGTCTCGGAATCGCACTTTCCGTTTTCTGCATCGCTGACGGCTGTCCGTTTTGTTACGTCGACCTTCCGGAAGACCAAACTGACGCCGAGTACAAAATGATGGGATCGCTCAAGTGTTCCATTCCTGATCCGACTCCGCCTGCGACTCTTGTTCGCTCGTCGTGGTTTGCTTCGGCCATGCGGCTTTTTATTCGCAA
>JAWKTT010000002.1:0-2965 GCA_041398965.1 Planctomycetaceae bacterium
GCAGGTTCTTGAAGACCGAACCTTACTAAGCACCGTGGGATTATCCAATGAGATTCCAGAGATCTCGGCTGGCGCGGCAGCACTTGAAGCCAGGGTTTCCATCGAATCGCAAACCAACGGTTTCTTGAGCAGCGAAACGGTGGAACCGAACGCTCCTCCGGTCACGAACTCGATTGAAGGAATCAACTTCGATGAAAACGCAACCAATGGCGGATTCTACAATATCCCGCCTGACCCCATTGGCGCAGCTGGTCCAAACCATGTCGTGTCAGTCGTCAACACTTCGATCGAATGGCACCTGAAGGATGGAACTCAACAGCACAGCCAGAGCCTTGCCAACTTCTTCTCTTCGTTGTCGCCGGCTAATGGAACTTTTGACCCTAAAGTCATTTACGATCAGGCATCTAATCGGTTTGTTGTGGTAACATTGGAAGTTGTCGGCCGCAGTACGGGCAATGCTGCTGACGACGCTTCGCGAATACTGTTGGCTGTGTCTGATGACAGTAATCCTAATGGAACTTGGCATTTTCAGGCGATCAACTCACTGACGTCGATTAGTGGCGTGAATTACTGGGCCGACTATCCAGGTTTCGCGACGGACGGACAGGCCATCTATGTCACGAATAACCTGTTTCAGTTTGAAGGAGCAGGTTCATTTGGTGGTTCTCGACTCTGGATCATCGGCAAAGGCGAAGGATCCGGGGGACTCTACGACGGTGGGGCATCATCCGTCACGATCCATAATCCCTACGCCGGTGGAGGTATCGCCACAACGACGCAACCGGCGCAGATCTTTGGGGCGGCCCCCGGATCAACTGGCACGTTCCTCGTGTCGTACAGCGGACTCTCTGATGGCACCAACGAGTTCTTTCAGGTTGTTCGTGTTGACAATCCCCTCACAAGTCCGACTTTCTCCCAACAATTTGTGTCCGCAGGGAACATTGATAACACTGCAGCAGCAACACCAGATGCCCCTCAATTGGGAACTGCAACCCTGATCGACACCGGAGATCGGCGGGCAATCAATGCTGTTTGGCGAAACAATTCGCTGTATCTGGCGACGGCAGTCATCCCGACATCAGGTGCTGATGCTGGCCAGCAGACAGCACACTGGGCACGGATGAACACCACAACTCTTGCAAGCATTACAGTTGCCGAGCAAGGCAACATCGGCGGCGAAGACATCGCAACGGGGACATATACTTATTATCCGTCAATTGCAGTGAACTCGATGGGTGACGTAGCTGTTGGCTTTGCCGCATCAGCTCCGACGATTTATGCCGGTGCATATTACACGATGCGAAACGTCGGTGATCCGGCAGGGACCATGCAAGCCTCTGAAGTTGCTGCGGCTGGATTAGCGCCATATGTCCGCACGTTCGGGGGCGCCCGCAATCGATGGGGAGACTATTCAGGCACAGTGGTAGACCCGGCAAATGATTCCTTCTGGATCTTTAACGAGTACGCTTTGACACAAGGAACCATCTTACTTGGGGAAGATGGCCGCTGGGGCACCCGTTGGGCGAATTTTGCAGTGCCCGTTCCAGTCGTAACGGCAACGTCGGTCAACGGTGGTGTCGCGAACCGTTCGGGGATACGTGAGTTGACGTTCACGTTTGATCAGGCGGTGATGTTGGGTTCGCCGACGGTTTTGAATCTGTTCAATCATTCGACCGGGTTGCCGGTGGATTTGTCGGGTGCGGTGTTGGTGGGTGATGGGACGACGGCGGTCACGTGGGTGTTGCACGATGGGCCGGGGGGGATGACGGATGTGGTGCTGGCTGACGGGCGGTACACGGCTGAGTTGCCGGCGGGGGCGACGACTCCCAATCTCGCTCAGACGCATACGTTCGCGTTCCACAAGCTCGCGGGGGACATTGATGGTGACGGGGCTGTCAACTTCAACGACACGGTGCCGCTGTCGCTCAGCTTCGGCGTGACCGGCGGTCCGATCTTTGGGCCGGGCGACGGCGACGGCGACGGCGACGTCAACTTCAACGACACGGTGCCGCTGTCGCTGAACTTCGGGGCGACGCTGGCCGCACTCACGCTCGACTTGGGCGACGCTCCCGACTCGGCCACGTTCCCGACGACGCTGGCCAACGACGGCGCCCGGCACGTCATCACGGGCAACACGCTGTTCCTCGGTACGACCCGCGATGCGGAGACGAACGGCCAGCCCAACGCGACCGCCACGGGCGACGACATCGCGGGCATGGCTGACGAAGACGGAGTTGTCATCAGCGGCGGCAGTCTGTTGTTCGGCACGCCGGTCAACGTGACCGTCACCGCCAGCGTGCCCAGTTCGGCCGTCATCAACGGCTGGGTCGACTTCAACGGCGACGGCGACTGGGATGACGCGGGCGAACACGTGTTCGTCGATGTGGCCATCGTCCACGGAGCCAACCCGCTGAGCATCACAGCTCCCGGTAGCTCGGTCGCCTCACCCATCGCCTGCTTCCGCCTCACGGAGACAGCCGGCTACTCGTATTTCGGCTTGGCCCCCAACGGCGAAGTCGAAGACTACCAACTCTCGGTGACGAGTCCGCCCCCCGCAGCTTTGGAAACAGTCACCCTCGGCAACGGCCAAACCAACCCCCGCCAAAACTTCGGTCGACTCCGTTCACTGCAGCTGTTCAGTAATTCTCTCGTTCTGGGGAATAACAACAGCACTCTCGGCACCTCAACCTCCGAGTCGACATCCATCCCCGCCCCCAAAAGCACCGTCTTGACGCCCTCGCTTCTCACAGGGGACGACGACTCGATCGGCGCTGATGGAGAAGACCCGACAACAGTCGCTAATCATGCCAGCAAAGGAAAAGGAAAATCGCGTCGAGATTGATTCTCATGGAATTGCATCAGTGGAACCTGAGCCAGTCTGGTCAAATCGGTCAGACTGGCTTTTCGTTGCGTGACCAACTGCCCTTAGCCAAGCTGTAACGGTCGTTGCATCGTGAAATGGCGA
>JAWKTT010000003.1:0-17500 GCA_041398965.1 Planctomycetaceae bacterium
GACCTGGACCTTTGCCTTCGCGCCCGGGAGATACGACTCGCTATCCGATGTCAGTTCCAGATTCAGGATCCGTTCCTCCGGCGGGACGATCACTTCGCGGACAATCGTATGAACCTTCGCACCAGCGATGGTCACCGCCTCGATGAAGAAATTCGGCATGTCTTTCTGCACCACACCGACATCAACGGTCGTGCTTTTGCCAGTCAGTCGCAACACCTGCGGCTTCCCTTCATAAACACCGTGCGAAGGACGCAGGAACAGCAAAACGGTCGACCCCACGCGATTCGTGTTGATCAGCAGTTCGACCTTCTCGCCCGGCTTGTAAGAGGTTTTGTCGGTGATGAGTTCGAGATCGTTGAACTGGAACTCGCTCCCGTCAAAGCCATCCCCACGAACCACGAAGAGATAACCCCCTTCGATTGTCTTGGCCTTGTCTCCTTCGCCACTCGTAACATTGTACGAAAGGCGATACTGGCCCGGCTCTGACGCCTTCAACTCTTGCTTGGCATAACCTTCGCCATTGGTCGGCAGCACCCATTCCTGAGCGACGTTTTCGACTGGCTCACCCTTTTCGTTATAGGTGATTCGCAGCAGTCGCAACTGACCAGCCCCTTCTACCCCCTTGCCATCCAGAGTGCGGGCCTGGAAGTTAGCAACGATGGTGTCGCCGACACGGTAGTGACCCCGATCGGTCCAACTGAAAACCTTGAAAGGCTGACGGGCCACAAGGACGCTTCCCGAACCGACGATCGTCCGACGTGAGGCATCAACCACTTCCGCCGTGATGCTGTAACTGTGGTCCTGATCTCCATGCAAGGCTCGAGCAAGTGCGGTGTCGATCTCGACCTGAACAGTCCCGTCTTCGCCGATTTCGACCTCTTGGTCGAGGACCAGTTCTGGTGGCTCAGGATTCCAGTGATGCCAGAAGGGGCGAGGAGCCATGCATCCCCATTTCCCATATCCGCGATACCACGAATAGTCGGGAGAAAACCACCAGTAACCTTCGCCATACATCCAATCCCAAGGCATTGCAGGATACCAGCGTGCCTCATGTGCCGATCGTACGACCTTAAACTTGACCGTCCCTTTCGAGACCGGTGCTCCGAAGTAATACTTTGCTCGAATCGTTGCGGTGACTTTGTCTCCCAGCTTGACGGGATCGGTCGGAGCGTCGATGAGCACCTGGAATTCGGGTTTCTTATATTCTTCGACCCGGAAGCTGCTCCCTCCACCAACCCCGTGTGCGTGTTCGATGTAGATTTGATACACCCCGAGTTTCGCATCGACCAAAAGCGGATACTCGCCCGCGAAGCCACCGAATTCGTCGGTTGTTACTTGCTGTTTGAAGACCTCTGTCCCCATCGGATCGTTGATCTTCAGGGTGAAGGTCTTGTTCGCAAATTGCGACCCCTCTTTGCCATCATACCGGGCTTCTCTCACCCAGAACTTGAACTGCACCTTCTGGTCCGGGCGATAAACGGGACGGTCGGTCAGGACGATCACCTTCGACTGATCAAACGTTTGTTCCTGGCGATTCCCATACCAAATCCCGTTGAAGCCGAGGTGTGCGAATCGAGCCCCCGGTTCCCCTTCCTTTCCGGTCCGAGCGACCACGACCCACTGCATTTGTTGGTCAAGCTGCTTCGTATCGGGAAGAACCATTCCGTCAGCATCGCTGAACTCGGCAAAGTTCGCAGTGACGATTCGATACTCGTTCTTCGTGTTGGGGATATGCTCGTTCTTCCAGCCGAAGAACTCGACATTTGCCTTCTCGATCGGCTTTCCCGAGACCGCATCAGCCACATAGTACAGGACTTTGCCATTGAGCTGTTTTTTCGCGATTGCGGTGTCGGCAATCCACATGACGACTCGAGTTGCGTTGCCATTGGCCATCTTGGCTTCGACGAGATAGGCTCCCGCCTGTTGCAGAGGGACGGCAATCGTCAGCCTCCGGTCGTAATGGGCATCTCGCGGAGTGAGGTCGACTTTCCATTCCGCCACCTTCTCGCCAACGTACTTCGCCTGATTCTGATTGACCACCAGATAGCCAATGTTGTCGAGTTGCAGGCGGTTCCAGTCGAGCTGTTTCGGTGCCGACTTGATGTATGCCTTGACGTCGTTGACCAACTCGGAGACCTTCAGCTTATGAGCCGTCAGCGTCACTTGCTTCCCGTTGCGGAATCGGTAATCCAGCGATGCCCCCCCCTGAGCTGCCTGTGTCGATCCATTCTCGATCGTTCCCCAGTTCCCGACGATCTGTTGCAGTCGGTTGTCTTTGTTCTTGTTCGGGTCCTTGAATCGTTGGATGCTCTCTCGCCAATACTCGGCGGCTCGGACATATTGCTGACGATTTTCAAAGATGCTCGCCAGAGTTTGCAGTGCATTGTCTGAAAAGCTCCCGTTTCTCGCCCCCAACTGCTTCAGGATGGCGATGTGATTGTACTCATCCGGAATCGAAAACCGTTTGACACCGTTGGCCAACCGAGCGATAGTTTCGGTCTCTTTGAGTGTCGACAGGGCATACGGTCCCGACTCGTCTTTGTCGCCGTCAACGTTTTCGGAACTGCCCGACGGAAGCGTGATTCCCCATTGCCGCATCGACTGCACGCCGAACTGCTGCATCTGAAACTGAGCGAAGGTCCAATCGGCAGAATCCCGTAACGACGTGTCGTGGCGGGCCATCTGTTCAAGACAGAATCGCCAGCGCTGACCGTCCGTTGTTGCGGCCTCCCAATTGGCTGGGATTGTGTGATAGACCGGATTCCCTTCGGCGTCGACCGGAGCACCCTTTGACCCGCCACCTCCGCCCCAGCCACCACGGCCTCGCCATCCATATCCTTCATTCGCTTCGATCTCCGGAAGCTGACTCAGATCGGTGAGGTCTTGCAGTTGCCATGCTTCGCTCCCCGAACGATTGGACAGGATCAATCCAGCAAATCGACTATAAAACTGCCCCTTCTCCGAAGCACTCGCGTCCCCCTTTTCGATGGCCCCCATGGCCTGCTGCATCAACTGCAAGGCTCGAACGCGGTCCCACTCCATTGACATCGCCCACGCCCCACCCCCGCGCTGATTCCCCCGCTGAAACTTCCCCGCGACAATGAACCCGTAATGGACCCCGTTTTGCAACGTGTCGGCCCCCTTCGACAGCAGTTGCCAGTCCTGCGGATGAGCCGCAATCACCGCCTCACGGAAAGTATCCTCTTGCTGTTGCTGCTGGAGGTTTCGCAAGCAAGTCACACCGTTTTCAAAGTCACTTGCCAGCGAGGCTCCCGAAGCGTTTTCGTCGAGCGCCAATTTCGAGTAAATCGCGTGGGCGTCTCGCCAGTTCCCCTCCTTGAAGAGTTTCTCGGCCACAGAACGCTGTGCCCCTCCCGATGGTTCGGCAGCGGTCAGCAGGTATAGTCCAGAGAACGCAAACAGAGCGCACGCGGCGATCAGCAGTTTCCGTAACATGACAAGGTGTTCCCAAGCATTTGGTGAAGGGGCGATTCCATCGGTCGAACGAGGTGGCCAAATCGTGAACACTTTCGGCGACTCCTCACCCGTTAGATATCGCTTTCTCGCGACAAGTTCCAGCGAAATTCCCAAATGTCGACAAAAAGTCTCAAGTCACGACCGACGACTGCCGCACGGCAGTGATGCAGTCCAACATCAAGATGGGATGCGAAGGGAACCGGAAAACAGGCAGTTTGTAACGATCGTGAGGAATCTTCAGAATCTCCTGAAGATTCCTTCTCGGAGGTGACGATGAATGGGAAGGCAGTTCTCTGAGAACTGACATGGCTGTCAACTCCCCAGCATGTGAGCCGGGGGGAACAGCACTCAGGCGGCAACGATCCGATCACGGAGCGAGCAATGAAACGGCAAGGATTGTGGGCGAAACTCTCGTTGGTGGCGGTCTGCCTTACCACTACGGCGACGTTCTCTGGATGCCAGACGAACATCGGCGGGCAGACATTGCCCTCGGCTTATTACCTGAGGGACGACGTCCAGTTCTTCCCGGCAGGTCCTGAGTTTCTGTTACCAAAACAGGTTCAGGCCATCGAGTCCTACAACGCCCAACGGGCCGGCCTCGCTGACGACCTCAACTAGCCACCACGCGCCAGCGAATCGCGAACAAGTTGCGAAATGCCATCACCGCCATCATTTCGCAAGCCCGCAGTCTGTCGCTTGGAAGAGGTTTGCGCAGAACGAAAACTCCCGAGGTTGAGACCTCCTTGGCGGCCCGTTGAAATCGACCGTGGGGCAGATTTTCCAATCGGACACGAGCGCATCTCGTAAGCGTCTCATACGTTTTTTGCCGAGCCATCAAACGGCACATGGTCAGTCTGAAAAGCCTGACCTTCATTTCTTAACAAGCGACAAGGGGGAGGAATCTCCCGATTGCGGGCGAGATTCTTTCGCTCCGCAAAAGGAGCGATGCTTTCGCCGAGCGAAAGGTGACTCTGGTTCAAATAAGTGGCATTGACCGTCTGCCATCGAATCGTGGCTTCAGCCATTCTGAGGGCATCACTGCTTTGGTAACGCTTTCGTCGCGTCATCTGTTGCCAAGTCATTCGCTGCCGGATTGTTTGATGCCGCTTCACTCGCTGCGGTTTCCGGGGCGTACTTTTCGGCGATCAGGCGCTGGGCTTCTTCCTTTTCCGAGGCCGACAAGTCGCCGGGCTGAGCACTCAGTTTCAACACTTCCATGCAGCGGGAGATGATCGCTTCCTCCAGTCGGGGAATATCGATCTCTTTAGGGATCAGGTCGAGCAAGCCTGGAAACTCCGGGGCAAACGGCGTGCGACGTAGCAACACGCTCCCGTGTTGCAAAACGGCACCTCCCCGTCGACGCTGAGCCGACCCAACCACTTTGAATCCATCCAACACCAAATCCCGGCGGTCTCCTCGGGCGAAACAGAGGAACGGCTTATCACTCCCCTCATGTTCGCCTCGCGGCTGAATTTCGACTCCTTGTTCCCTGAGAGCCATCTGAATCGAACGATGGATTTCGTCATAGAGTCGGGCCGGTTCGCCCACGAGATGATGCGTTGCTGGCAGACAGCACGAGTAGGTCAACTCGTGCTGATGCAGGATCGCTCCCCCCCCCGAGAGTCTTCGCACGACCGGGAGTCCGAAGAATCGCCCTCCCCGTTCGACTTCGGGTGTCGACCGCTGAAAGTAGCCGAGCGAAACCGTCGCTTCGTCCCAGCGATACAGCCGCATCGTGCTTGTCCCGCCAGCGGCCACCGATTCGAGCAAGACTTCGTCGACAGCCATGTTCCACGCCCCCTGCAAAGGCTTCCGGGCGACAATGACACGACATTGCTCGCGAACTTGAGTCGCTTGCGAGATGGATTCCAGCAAGACCTGCAATGCAATCTCCCGATCTTGCGGGTTCTGTCCTTGCGATGACGAGCGAGAGTCTCCCTCGCGATGTCGAACGATGCGGTTCATTTTTCTGTCCGCCGAATAAGAAATCAAGGAGTGTGTGAAAACAACCTGAACAAAACATCCAGAACACAGGGATCAGGTCCTCCCGCGTTCCTCCTCTGCTACGGGCGACCGGCTCGGTACATCTGCTTGGCTTCTGCCAATGACAACGCCCGACTCCAGAACGCTACTTCATCGACACTGCCATGAAAGTCCTGGCTGCGATCTTCCCGACGCATCGAGGGTTCACTATTCGAGCCGACCCAGATCGGGTCCTTAGTAATCCGAACTGTCCCGACTTCCCTTTCGGCCTCCAGTCGTCCGTCCAGATACAGTCGCAAGATGTTCTTGTTGGGCGAAGGCCCCTTTTCGAACACGATCACCGCCAGATGCCACTCGTCATCAACAACGGAAGTCCTCCCGGCCATCGACAACATCGGACGCGTATTCGGAGGTTTTTTCGCTTTGTCCTCCGCAGTCTGTACGAAGTCTAATGCCACCGCAATCGATTGCGTGGTGTTCGCTCGTTGCAATCGCCAGGAAAAGTCTCCTTTACCGATAATCGTTTGCCAAGTCCTCGTAAAACTCTTCACCTTAAACCAGACAGCGACTGACGTTGTCGACTGGAAGTCGATCTTTTGCGACTCTTCTGTGCTAATCCCCGCGTGATGATTGCTGCCAGGACCATTGCAGACAAGTGCCCCTTTTTGCGGCCAACGTCCTTCGCCCCACCGGGCATTTTCGACAAGCAACGCCATCCCTCGCGTACTCTTTGCTTCGTTTTCGACCAATCGTTCCGTCCCCCAGTTCTCGGAGAACGTGTGATGAGCGATCAAAGTCGGATCGTCGTTCAGCTTGTCAGAAAATTTCCGCCACTCTTGAAATGAACTCGGGCCGTCCGTCGTGCCGATGGCGGCCGTCGCGTCGTCTCCCGTACGATCGGTCGATTCCGCTCCACGAGAGAACAAAAACAGGCTCAAGAGCACAACGAGAACCGTTCCCCCAGCAACACCTCCGTACACGGGCCAATTGATGGCTGATCTCGACTTCGACCTCCGCTTTTTCTTTCCACGTCGGGGGAGTGGGGCCATCGCAAGTCCCAGCTCTGTCACTTCCCCCCCAAATGAGAGGTCGGCAAACTCATTCTCGTCGACCGCAGCCGAGGCCGACGAATGAGCGGCTCCGATCATCGACTTCGGCATGGCGACTTGTGAAGCGTCTGGTTTGTTCTCAATCGCAGAGTCGGGCTTTCCTAAGGTTGCAACCGAAATGTCAGCCGCATCGGGACTCTTGCTCAGCAGTGGCTCATAGTCATCGCGCCGCAGTTTGATTGCCGACTTATCATAAGGGGGAGACATCGCTTCTGCGAACGGCTTCAAGAGAAGCTCTAACTCTCGCATTGTCTGCACCCGCTGGTCTCGATCCTTCGCCAGCATCTTATCGAGAATTGCTAACAACTCTTCAGGAACCCCTTGAACAAATTCGCTGACAGGTCGTGGCTGAGTGGTTTGATGCAGCAATAGCTTCTGTGCGGTCGATTTGTCAGGGAACATCTGTCGGCCGGTCAGCAGTCCATAGAAGGTCGCCCCGAGTCCATACATATCCGCTCGAGCATCAACGCTATGGCTATCTAGGGCTTGTTCAGGAGCAATAAAGTCGACGGTCCCTAATTGATCCTGATCGATCGTTAGTGTGTCGTCCCCTTTTCGATCAAAGGCCGAACACAAGCCGAGGTCGAGCAACTTGACCTGTCCCGTGGTGTCGACCAGCAAATTCCCCGGCTTTACGTCGCGATGCACCAGTCCAGCGTCGTGTGCGTGCTGTAATCCCGAGGCGGCCTGTCGTATGTAATCTGCCGCCTGTTTCCACGGTAATGGGCCAAATTTGCCGACCTGCTGGGCGGTGTCGATTCCTTCGACAAACTCCATCACGATGTAAGGAGCCCCGTTCTCCTGGTCGAAGTCGTAGGCATGGATAATGTTCGGATGACGCAACGCCGCGACAGCCTTCGCTTCGCGAGTAAAACGGGCGAGGACCTCTTTCTCTCGCCCTTTCTTTTTGCCAATCGAAGCCAGAATCTTGATGGCAACTAAACGCTCCATCGTAATCTGCTCGGCAAGGAAGACCTTTCCCATACCCCCCGCACCGATGACTTCGTGAATCTTATATTTGCCGATATAAAATCCTTTGTAGCGCCCCGCGAGCAGTTGGCGAACCTGATACTCTGAAATGACAAGGTTGCGGACTAGCACGCGGGCCAGTCGACCGGGATCGCCAGACTCATAGCGTGCGAGCTGTGGACGGACCGTCGCATAGTACTCAGCGTCGAGTAGCTGACTCTTTTCGAGCAGGTCGAGCAACTCTCGACCGGTCTTGACGGCGGCCATGAATGCCTCGCTGACAACGGCAGTAATAGGTAGCCCAAGAAAATGAGCCACCGACTGGATGAGTGAAACGGATCGGCAATGAGTTCCGAACTCGCCAAATGGGTGACGCGTAATGGAACGGCCCGGCCCTCTTCGTGCAGCGTAATGCCCCCTCCAGACCGCTGTCTCTAGTTGAGTCGCTGTTTCAGAATGTTTACGACAAGGTCCCCTGCAAGATCCTTAAACTCTGCGCGTCCGTCATGACCCGCACAAACCAACCTCAAACAGCTCCAAGGTCATGGCAGGGATGAGCATCACAGGGATGGCTGAGTGTCGGGACAGACTCTTCGCAGCCCGTCCCAAAACGACCGTGGGCCCGCTTTTCCAAGGTGACACGAGCAACTCGTACGCTCTTCTGCCGAGACATCAAACGGCACCATGTCCGGGCGGAAATCCTGACCTTCGTGTGACAACAGGCCGCGAAGGCTTGCCATGGAAGACTTCACGTGGGCCTCGATGTCGCGTGGAGGGGCGACTACCGCTTCGGGCGGAACATGTGAGTGGCTTGGCCGTAGGCGGCTTCGGCCGATTCCATGAGGGTTTCCGACAACGTCGGATGGGCGTGGATCGACTCGGCAAGGTCGCGCGCGACGGACCTCCTGTCCGTCGCTAGCCAACAGTTTAGACGAACAAGAATGTCCGACTAAATGCTAGAATCACGCACCGCCGAGCGCACTAAATTTTAGTCTAGATTAAGTACGCCCTGTCCACCGAGTCTGTTGTAGCATGCAATGTGCCGGGCGACAAGTTGGCTGGCCAGCTCAGAGGGATAAGCATCCTGTGGCGTCTCGATGCCCGCGAAGGTGACGTTTGCCGGCATAGGTTGTCCATAATGAATGAAGAGGTCCTGTCCACCACCACCGTTCACCTTAGAACCGACGCCGAAATCGTTGTCTCTCAATGCGAGAGAGTCGTTTCCACCTCCGAGATTGACGTTGAACTTACCATGAACTACGGAGTCGCTCATTTCAAAGTCATCAATGCCACCGCCGGTCTTGAACGTTGCATTGCCCATGATCTCATTCTCTAGCCCACCAAGGTCGTTAGTTCCGCTGCCCAAGCTGAATTTGACAGACCCTCCAATGGATGACTGGAACAGAAAGACGCAGTCATTCCCGCTGCCGGTCTTGACACTCAGGTTCCCGGCAATGGCGATGTCGTCGATCCCGATGGCGTTATTCCCACCTTTAATTTTGATGGAGATGTTGTCAAAGCAGTGAAAGACGCCGAGTGACGTATCGACTGTGCCGTCTCCATCGGAGTCATGAAACACCTCAACATCCCCTGGAGCGAGTCCCGTGCCGTCGATACGAATCGCATCATTCGAGGCATCTCCGGAGATGTAGAGCGTTGTCCCCTTTTGGACGACGCTGGCAGCAAGCAGCACTCGGCTTTCTAAATGTTCAAACGTGAAACTCATGGTCGTGTCTCCGGTTAACAACTACTGATGGTTTCGACTCGAAAAGCGAATCGACCTAAAGCGGCAGGAACGCCCTGCGCACAGTCCTCATCTCTAGGCAGAGTAGCGCCTAGTAATCCGCATCAGAGAAGCATCTAGATATAAGCGTCTAGCATGGCCCCCGTCCCCCGCGATTGAGTTACGGGCGAAAGCGACAATCCGCGAAGTGGTATGGTGACAATCGCACGCAATCGCAATTGTGGAAGTCAGCAATCCACACAGTGCGACGAGTTAACGGATTCGATGAGTCAGGAATATCCTGACATACCACGATCCCTCAACTCCAGATACCGACCACAAGAGAAACAATAAAGCGGCGCCCGGGGAAAGTAATTTATAGCAGCACGCTATAAAGAAGAGTGAGAAAGTCCAAATAAACCCTTCGTTTCCCAAATTAACATTCGTGAGTGCTGATGTCAAGTCGCCACGTCATGCGTCTAGGGCTTTCAGTTTTTCCAAACAGGCGGGACTGGAAGTCCGGCCTAAAGTTGACCCAGCTTCTAAAACTGAGCCACCCTGGTCATGCACAGACAGAAATGTCTGTGCTACCAGGGGGCATTGACGATCAGGTCGCCGTCGTGTTGGCTACTTTTTGGGGCGGAACATGTGGGTGGCTTGGCCGTAGGCGGCTTCGGCCGACTCCATGAGGGTTTCCGACAACGTCGGATGGGCGTGGATCGACTCGGCAAGGTCGCGCGCGACGGCAGCAGATTCAACGGCCAGGACCCCCTCGGCGATCAACTCGCCTGCTCCAGCACCGACAATTCCCACGCCGAGCACACGTTCGGTGACAGGGTCGAAAATCATCTTCGTTAACCCTTCCGTTCGCCCAATGGCTTGGGCTCGACCCGATGCGGCCCACGGGAATCGCACAACCTTGACCTCTCGCTGTTGTTCCTTCGCCTGAGTCTCGGTCAGTCCGCACCATGCCACTTCGGGATCGGTAAAAACCACGGCCGGAATGGCGATGCTGTCGAACTCGGCTGGCTCTCCAAGCAAAGTTTCGATGGCCACCTTGGCTTCGCGAGTCGCCTTGTGGGCCAGCATCGGTTCTCCGGCAACATCTCCGATCGCCATGATGGCAGGGTCAGACGTGCGCATGTTCCGGTCGACTTCAATAAATCCCCGCTCGGTCGCCTTCGCCAGCGTCTTCTCGATCCCGATGCTCCGTCCGTTCGGAATGCGGCCGACCGAAACGAGCACGCGATCAAACAACTGCGGTGAAGGAACTCCGTCCCCTTCCAACACCACTTCAATCCCCGCCTCAACCGGCGTGACCGAGACGACTTTGGTCGATGTATGAATGGCTGCAAACTGTTCCTGCAACCGCTTTGCCAACGGGTTGACGAGGTCGCGGTCGGCACCAGTGAGAATCTGAGGCAACATTTCGACGACGGTGACAGCCGAGCCCAGAGCAGCGTACACACTCCCCATTTCGAGACCGATGTATCCTCCGCCGATGACGAGCAGTTTCTTCGGGATGTCGGCCAAAGCAAGGGCACCGGTCGAGTCCATGATGCGTGGGTCGCCAAGGTCGAACGCTTTCGGCATGGCTGGGCGCGAACCGACCGCGACAATCGCCTTGTCGAACGTCAGCTTTCCAGTCTTGCCACTCGGATATTTAAGCGTCAGTTCTTGCGAATTGACGAATTCGCCCCGAGCCTGAATGAGTTGTACGCCGCGAGCTTTGCAAAGTTGACGAATGCCGCCAGTCAACTTGCCGATGACCCCGTTCTTGAAGTCTCGCAGCTGATCGAGGTTGATCTCAGGCTTTGGGTAGATCAGCCCCCACGCTTTCGCTTCTTCTGCTTCGTGAATGAGCTTGGCGACGTGCAGCAGAGCCTTGGAGGGGATGCAACCACGATTGAGGCAGACCCCGCCAGGCTCGGCATCTTGATCGACAAGGACCACCTGCATTCCATGGTCGGCTGCCTCGAACGCCGCCGGATAGCCCCCCGGGCCTCCACCGAGAACCACCAGTTGTGTCTGCAGAACTTCAGGCTCGGACATCGAACATCACCTTACGGAAGAGGGGAGCAAAGGACTCATGCTGGAATGTGCAAAGCTTAGTCGGCCCGACGTCACGATCAAGGATGCCTTGGTCGAAAGTAACGCTCTGTCGCAGTTTTGGCGATTCTGAGATACACTCCTCCCAGTCGTTGGCCTCCCCCGGCTCTGGGGAGATGGATGGTTTTCTCTCAGGGAATGCTCTGATGTCTGACCTCGAACCACTCGCTGTTCCCGAAGAAATTCCTGTGTCCCGAGGATCGCTTTACGGGCGAATCGTGATGTACGGCATCCTTGGACTGCTGCTGGTGTTTGGGGTGCTCGATTATCGAGCCAAGTCGTCCGCATCAAAAACAGCCACGATCTGGGGAGACCTCGTCGTTCGCGAAGAGATGGACAACCGCCTTCGCAAGAGCAACCACGCCCAGTATATCGACGGAACACCCACCTTGGCGGAGTACGATGTCCCCAACGAAATGGGCGGCACCGATAACATCCTGGAATACACATGGCACGGTGCCATCAGAAACTACGTCGTCAAACTCAGCCTCGCCAATGGGGTTGACCCAATGGTTATCAAAGTCGAATAGCAGAATCAGCGGTCTCCCCCCCTTTACGGGGTGCATTCCCCGGATTGTGATCCTCGCCAACTGGTGATCTTTGTTGTCAGCCTCTCCCTCTCCCCCACTGTCGACGTCCCTATTTCATAGGGCTTTCCAGTGGGGGAGACAGAATGGAAGGACCGGCGATCACTGGGTGCGTGGGTTAGAATTTGGGTGATTGCTGTTCCCGATTTCCAGAGCCATAACAGTGAGGCTGGTCCGATGATGACGTTACGATACGTGGGGCTTGATGTCCATAAAGATTCGATTTCGGTGGCGGTTGCCGATGTGGGGGATGCGGCGGCGCAGGTTCTTGAGCGGTTGCCGTTCGATGAAGCGCGGGTGTTGAAGTTGTTGCGAACTTTGGGGCCGCTTGGTTCGTTAAAGGTCTGTTACGAGGCGGGGCCGACGGGGTATGGGTTGCAAAGGTTCTTAGAGGAGAAGGGGGTGGACTGTGTGGTCATTTCGCCGTCGATGGTGCCGCAGCAGCTGAGTCGCGTGAAGACGGATCGACGCGATGCCAAGAGGCTGGCCCACTTCTTGCGATCGGGCGACTTGGTGACCATCTGGATTCCCGATGCCGCGACCGAAGCGATCCGCGACTTGGTGCGTGCGCGGGATGATGCTCGTCTTTGCGAACGGCGCATCCGGCAGCAGTTACTCAAGTTTCTGTTGCGTCAGGGACGACGCTTCACCGAAGGTGTTTCGCATTGGACCAAGACGCACTGGTCGTGGATTCGTCGGCAGACGTTTGACTTCGAAGCACAGAATCAACTGTTGGCCGACGCCATCGCCACGGCAGACCAAGCCCAGTCCCGCATCACCCGACTCAACGCCGACATCCATGACGCACTGGCCGACTGGCGACTCGGCCCGCTGGTGCAGAACTTGCAGGCGTTCTGCGGAATTCAGGAGTTGACGGCCGTCGGAATTGTCGCAGAGATTGGCGACTTTGAACGATTCCCGACAGCGGCGAAGTTCATGTCGTTTGTCGGCTTGGTTCCCAGCGAAGCGTCGAGCGGTCCAACACGTCGTCAGGGTGGGATCACCAAGAGCGGCAACCGCCATGTGCGACGTCTGCTGATCGAAGCAGCCTGGCACTATTATCATGCCCGACCAAACGCGAGCCTCGCACTGTTACAGCGGCGCGAAGGTCTGCCTCAGGAGGTCATCGACATCGCCGACAACGCGCTGCGACGACTGCGAAAACGCTCGCTGAAGTTGCAGCGAATCAAGAAGTCTGCCACGAAGATCGTCACCGCGCTGGCCCGCGAGTTGGCGGGGTTCCTGTGGTCCGCCGCGATCACCACGCAGCGTCTGCATCGCGAACAGACTTCCCCACCAGCGACCTCAAAACGGGCGAAGCATGATCGTGACAAACAGCAACACACGAAACGCGAACAGACACCACTCCCAACAGAATTGTGACGATGATGTTCTAACTAGGATAATGTTACATCGATACGACAGCATCATTTGCCAGAGATTATTCTTTGTAGGATGATGTTGTGAGATGTCTGCGAAGAGACAACGATGACAACAACCGACTGCCCCCCAAGGAGACGACAGCGACGCCGTGGCGGTGTGGAGACCGACGAACGGGAAGCACCCTCGATGCCCTCTTGAGCATTCCTTCACAGGAACACGCTCGTCCTGGAGACTGAGGTTCCTCCCAGACGAAACCTTGCCTTGCGGTAACCAACCCGCGTATCTCAGAGTGCCAGTCTCCCACCCCCACCGGCCCGCTGCCATCCCCAGGAGAAAATCATGACCTGACGCCCCCCTTTCAGTCAAACAGAAAAAGCCCCCCCCCACACTTGACCGGTCCTTCCATATCAGAGGGCCGGGGTGAGGGGGATTGCGGTTCAAGTCTTGCTCTGTAACCGAGTCTGACTCTGTAACAGCGACGCGCCTGTTTGTCGCCTTTCGCTCCGCGAAAGCAGCGCCCCTTTCGCGGAGCGAAAGGCGACTATGATTGCGGCCTCAAGCCGCGTGAGGTATCCACTTCGTCCACTTCGCAAGACGACCGCATGAGCGTCCCATGAGCGTCCACCGCTCCCCCTCATCCCAACCTTCTCCCTCGTTGGCGCGCTTCCTGAAGTAGCACGACTATCACGGGGGAGAAGGAGCCACGGGTCGGCTCCGCCTCCGCAGTCTCTGTGCCGAACAGTATTGACCTTCTCCCCCCGTGGGAACGCGGTCTGAAGTCGGAGCGTCGTCTCCGGGGGAGAAGGAGTTACGCGTCGGCTGACGCCTCCGGTTCGGGGAGTTGCCATGTGGGGAATGCCCCCCCTTTATGAGGTTTCGGGAAATCACATTGACACTCTTGCGGCATTCGCATTAAAAGCCCGTTGTTCTCTTTTCCCGAACTTGCCGAGGCGAGCCGATGTCGCTGTCCAGCTATTGGAATTCCAATCCTTCCACATCCACCGCACCACTCCCGAACGACTGGAGTGCCGCCGATGGAACGATCGTGCTGGCGATGGACCGGTATCGGCTGCTCAAATTCTTGCCGACTCGGGGGAACGTTGCCGAGATTGGGGTCGCTCGGGGGCGATTCTCCCGGCTGATTACCTGGCACACCCGCCCTGAACTGCTCGCCCTCGTTGACCCTTGGATTCATCAGTCGCAACTGCACGAAACGAACAGTCACAATGTCGGGCAACAGTTTCAGGATCGACGGCACAAGTTGGTGTCGGCGATGTTCAAGGTCATCGGACCGTTATTTCGGACGAAGGTAGAGATCGTCCGCGACTACTCGGTCCCTGCGGCCACAAAGTTCGCCGATGAGACCTTCGACTGGGTCTACATTGACGGAGACCATTCGTATTCGGCCGTCCGGGATGACCTCGCCTCGTGGGTCCCGAAGCTGAAGCGAGACGGCTTCATTCTTGGGCACGATTTCGCTCGACACACTGGGGCATTGACCGGGGAATATGGGGTCGTCGAAGCGGTTCGCGACTTCCTTGCGGAGCATCCCGAATTCCGCCTGATCGCCACAACGAACGAACACTTCCCGACGTTTGTGATCGCTCGGCACGAAGGGAATCAAAATCTGCGTCAGTTTCTAACTCAGCTCTGTGCCCGCGAGACGTACCTCGTGCGGGTTCCAACAGAGAGCCTTTGGGACTTTTCGCAGACTCTCCTGAAGTCTTCCAAGACTCGGCGGGCTTCGCTCATTGATTGTGCCGTGAAGACTCCGGTCGACTACATTCCATCCGCGAGCCGAGAGTCCCGTGCCGCCTGACTCTTGTCAGGTCGCGCTTGCTCGGTCAGTTCTGCGTTCGACGCGTCATCGCCAGGCCGTGTGCAGACGAAGCAGGGGGTGAACAGCAGTCTTGGCAACCAAGACGCACCTTTTGAGGGGCGTCCGCCAACGCGGCGTCTTGCATCCGCGAAAAGTGCAACATTCCGTGGCGAACTCACTGGAAGAGAACACGACGACAACCGTCTGCTCCAAGTCGTCCCAATCTTGGTGTCATTCCGTCCATCGCTCTCGTTGACGTTTCCGCACAGACGTAAAAACCACAAAAACAGGACGAGAGTGGCTCGTCGTCGAGATTCCTCTTGGCGAGTTGTGGGTCGAGTCTTTACACTCCCGGCCCTTCCTTAATGCCCCCGACGATTCCGGGACCCTTCACTGATGTTTCTCCCCCCTGGACAGAAGCAGATTCTGGCAATCGCAGCAATCATGCTGTTGATGGGGGGAGGGTGTGTCAGTCGACGAATGACAGTTCGGACCGAACCTTCGGGTGCCTTGGTCGAGATCAACGGGAAGCGAGTCGGGACGACCCCTGCGTCGATGGACTTCACCTACTACGGCACCTATGAAATTCGGATCAGTAAGCCAGGCTACGAAACCAAGACGATCCATCAGCCTGTGTTGTCGCCATGGTATCAGGTTCCACCGATCGACTTTCTGTCCGACAACCTCTCGCCGGTGCAACTGACAAACCGTCATGAGTTCATCTATCCGCTGACGCCGGCTGTGCATGCACATCAGGAAGAGTCGACACTCGATGACCGAGCAGAAAACTTCCGCTCGCAGGCCCGTACCGGCCAGTAGCTCGTCCGCAGTCTCCTGCGTGGCGGACGGTGTGCCACGTGTCAGCGGTCTGCTGTCGGCTTGCACCGGGTCTGTCGGACAATCAGGCCAGGGCGATCACAATGCTATCGCCCCGGCGCCTGCCTGACAGAAACGACAGTGTCGCGCCATGACCGCAGGTTTGGCGACGTTTCTAGATGTCGAGGACCAAGCGGGACGGGTCTTCGATGACATCCTTGATGCGGACAAGGAACTGCACCGCTTCGCGGCCATCGACAACGCGGTGATCGTAAGTGAGGGCAAGGTACATCATCGGACGGATGACCACCTGGCCGTTCACCGCGACTGGACGATCGACGATGCCGTGCATTCCGAGAACACCGCTTTGAGGCGGGTTCACGATCGGGGTCGAGAGCAGCGAGCCATACACCCCGCCGTTGGTGATGGTGAAGTTCCCCCCCTCAAGTTCCTCCAGGCCGATCTTGTTTTCCTTAGCTCGGGCGGCAAACTCTCCGATAGCAATCTCGATCTCGGCGAGACTCATTCGCTCAGCATTTCGCAGGACTGGGACCACCAACCCCTTTCCGCCACCAATGGCGACACCGATGTCGCAGTAGTTCCTGTAAATCAACTCTTTGCCATCAATCTCGGCACCAATCGCCGGGAAGGCCCCGAGAGCATCGACAACGGCCTTCACGAAGAATGACATGAACCCCAGTTTGACGCCGTGCTTCTTGACGAAGGCATCTTGATACTTCGCTCGGAGTTCTTTGATGGCCGAAAGGTCGCACTCGTTGAATGTGGTGAGCAAAGCGGCTGTCTGCTGGGCTTCGACGAGTCGTCGGGCAATTGTTTGCCGCATTGGAGACATCGGGACGCGACGTTCTTCGCGGACACCTTCGCTGCCGGATCCTGTACCATTAAGTCGACCTGAGAGATGCCGATCGACATCTTCCTTAAGGAGTCGACCACCCGGTCCAGTTGCCGTGACCTCGCTCGCGGATGTTCCCGACTGAGCAAGCACGCGGGCCGCGGCGGGCATGGTGTGCGAAGCTGTTGTTCCCGCAGACTTCGACGGAGCTGGAGTAGAAACGGGTGCGGGAGCCTTCGCGGGGGCTGTCCCTGCGGGTCGGGGTGCGGCTTCGAAGTGGGCGATCACTTCGCCGACGGAGGCTGTTTCACCTGCACGTTTTAGGATTTTGGTGATTTTCCCGTCAGAAGGGGCCGGGACGTCGAACGTGGCCTTGTCGGTTTCAAGTCCGACGAGGTTGCCATCGGTTTCGATCCACCCCCCCTCCTTGACGTACCACTCACCGATGAAGACTTCGGAGATCGACTCTCCCACGGCCGGAACCTTGATCTCGACTGTCATGTCCCCCAAACCTCTCTGGACCACAGTAATGAATGGATGCACAGACTGCTTCGGGCCAGCGTGACACGATGCGTCGATGCTTATTGAAGATGGTGTTGAGAATATCGCGATTGCGGCAGGAACGGAATAGAGGTCGACGGAGAAAGTTGCCAAAGAGCGAGGGTCTCAAAA
>JAWKTT010000003.1:22500-414196 GCA_041398965.1 Planctomycetaceae bacterium
CTCCGCGCGAACTTGGGATTGTTCGCCAGTGGATTCTCGAAGGTGCCAAGAAGGGAAACCCACCGCCTGCATCCAGTATCAACTGGGCTCCTGTTCCCGCTCATGTCCACTCGGTTTATGCGATTGCCTTGGAGCCTCAGGGGCGTTTTGTGGCGGCCGGTCGAGCAAATCGGGTTGTGTTATTTGATCTCGCCAATAAGAGTGAAGCGGCTCAACTGACCGATCCTGCATTGCTGGCGGTCATGAAAGATGGGCAGCCGATGTATGGGCAGGGGATCGCCCATCAAGACTTCGTCCACTCACTCGCCTTCAGTCCTGATGGCAACTTGCTGGCGAGCGGAGGTTTTCGGGTCGTGAAGTTGTGGGAACGCATTCGCGAACAGACGCAACATCAACTGACCGCCGCTCAAGCAGTCCACGCGGTCGCCATTGCTGCCGATGGGACAATCGCCGCGACCGCCTATGCCGATGGTACGGTGCAGTTGTGGAACCTGACGACGGGTCAGGCCGCATCGTTGCTGAAGGGTCACACGGCTGCCGTATCGGGGATTGCTTTTTCTCCGGATGCGCAGACCGTGCTGACGGCATCTGACGACAAGACGCTCCGTCGTTGGAAGACGGAAGATGGCTCCTCGACCGGACAGATCGACGTCGCTTCCGAACCGAAGGCGGTGATGTTCAGCAAAGATGGAACGCAATGGGTTTCCGGTCACCAAGACAACATCCTGCGTTTGTGGAACGTCACTCAGTTTGATCCCCCGGCAGTGGAGGCCGCTGCGACCGACGCCGCCGAGGCGAAGCCCGCAGAAGCCCCGAAGCCGGTAAAGGAAATGCCGGGCCATGGGCAACCGATTGTTCAACTGATGCTGGTTCCCGAATCGGACGAATTCCTCTCGTCATCGAAGGACGGACAGGTGAAGATTTGGAACATCTCCAACGGGAACCAGGTGCGGACACTCACCTTAGGGAGTCCCGTGGCTGGCATGTCGATTACCCCCGATGGAACCCGCATCGCAGCCTGTGGCGAAAACGGAATCGCTCGCATTTGGCGACGCGACAACGGCACGCAGCTGGCAGAAATCAAAGGAGACCCACAGTTGGACCGTCAGATTCTCGCCCTTGCCGAGGAGCAGACCGTCGCGACGCTCAAGGTCCAAAATGCGGATGCCGCAGTTAAAGAGGGGGAGAAGGACATCACCGGTCGCGAAGAGTCTGTGAAGAAGTCGAAGGAGGCTCGGGAAGCCGCCGTCAAGGCGAAGGACGAGGCCGAGAAGAAACACAAAGAAGCACAGGACGCTGCCAGGAAGGCAACGGAAGAACTGGCAGCCAAACCGGAAGATGCCGGCCTGAAGAAGAAAAAGGAAGATGCCGACAAAGCCGCAATGACTGCGGAGGATGCCTTCACTAAGAGTCAGGAAGCGATTGTCTCTGCGGACCGGGCGATTAAGTTGTCAGAAGAGGCGCTCGAGCGATCAAAGAAGAATCTCACGGAATTCAAGCAGACACACGAGCAAGCCGTTGCGAAGCAGAAAAGTGGTGAAGAGGAGTTGAAGCAGGCAAAGGACAAGACCGCCGCCGCTGTCACTCCACTGGCGGGAATTTCGTTTAGTCCCGATGGCAGCCAACTGGCGACAGCCGGAACGGCGGGGCGCATCGACTTGTGGAATGGCGAAACCGGGACCTCGCTCGACACAATCGCTGTCGGGCAACCAATCAGTCAGCTTTCCTTCACCTCGAATGGGTCACTCCTTTCGATTGCCGACAAGGGAATAACGCTGCGTGATGTGAAGCCGACCTGGAAGCTCATCGGACGACTCGGCCCGCCGGAAGGTTCGCCACTGGATGTCTCGCAGTCTCCACTCGTCGACCGTGTGTTGGCGATCACCTTCAGTCCCGATGGGAAGCAACTTGCCACCGGTGGCGGCGACCCGTCGCGATCGGGCGAACTGCTCCTCTGGGATGTTGCCAGCCGTCAAGTGGCGAAGGAGTTTAAGGAAGCTCATAGCGATACCGTCTTCGATGTCGCCTTCTCTCGAGATGGGCAAACGCTCGTCAGTGGGGCAGCCGACAAGTTCGTCAAACGGTTCGACATCGCGACCGGGAACCTGATCCGCGCCTATGAAGGTCACACCAGCCATGTGCTTTCGGTCTCGATCAAGTGTGACGACAGTAGCATCGTTTCGGCCGGTGCCGACAATGCGATCAAACTGTGGAACACCTCCACTGGCGAGCAACGACGGACGATGACCAACTACTCGAAACAGGTCACCTCGATCGAGTACATTGGTGCGACCGACAACTTCATCAGTTGCGGCGGCGACAACACCGTCCGTCTGTTTACAGCCACCAACGGGAACAACTTCCGGTCCTTCAGCGGTGCGACCGACTTCATGTATGCGGCCGCTTCGAGTAACGATCAAAAGATCGTCGTCGCGGGTGGAGAAGATGGGATCATTCGAGTTTGGAACGGCGAGAACGGTCAAGAAATCGCCAAGTTTGAACCTCCGAAACCGGCCGAAACCACGACAGCCGCGAAATAGTCCCCCATCGAATCGTATGCCGGACATCTTTGTCCGGCGCATCGGGCTGTCTGGAAGGGACAAGGATGTCCCCCGTACGGGGAGTGCTGGCCCTGACACTACACAGGGCGGGCCGTGAATGTCGGTGGAGTTTTGAGGGTTTGGGCAACGACGCAGTAGCGTTCGGTCAGGGAGATGAGCTTCTCGATCTGGGCGGGGGTTGCGGTTGTGTCGAGGTCGAAGAGTAGGCGGATCGCGATGAAGCCGATCGGTGTGCTCCGGTCGACTCCGAGGGTGCCACGGAAGTCGATGTCCCCTTCTGCGGTGATGGTTCCCCCTTGAACCGGCAGGCTCATCGCGGTGGCGACGGCTGAGAGAGTGACCCCCGCACAGCCGACGAGCGACTCCAGCATCATCTCGGCGGCACAGACAAATGTCCCATCTCCCCCTGCTGCGGGATGCAGTCCGGAGACGAAGGGCTGCGGTGCATCTCTGAGACGGCAGGCGACACGGTCAATCTCCAGATTGCCGGTTGCACGCAGGGTCAACAGAGCCGAGGTGGGATCGTCGCCATACTTTTGCTTGAAGGGAGCTTGCAGTTGCCGGAGTGCTTCGGGAGTCATGCTGCGCTTTCGGTCGATCACAGGGGAGCGTCAGGGTCAGAGTGTCAAGGCGTTTCCGCCGGAGCGATGCGGAGTGTCGGTGTGGGGTCGTTGAGAATCGGCTGTGAGTCGAGTGCTTTCATATAGCTCACGTATTGTTCCTGCAACTTCTCGGAGGAGACCCCAGTGATTTCCGACAACGTTTGAGGGGCGTTGCGGATACGTTTGTCGGGGCTATAAAGTTGCCCAAGGTAAAGCAACAAAGAGTCGCGATAGAGGCCATCGTCATAGTGCATAAAGAAGTGAGCCATTCCAGTCGATTGGCTGTACATTTTTTGGAGAGTCGTGAAGTCTTCGGCTCCGAGTTGGAACTCTCGTCGACCGTAGCTCATCAGCTTGTCGAAGGGGATAAGCCAGTTCTCTCCGACGATGCGATGCTTCGCAGAATAGACTCGCATGTGATGCGGACTCCCCACCGTCAGACGTCCTTCGTGCCGAGAGAAAGACTCCATGTAACAAGCAAACCCCTCGACAATCCAGAAGTCCCGCTCGTCGGCGATGGGAAAGGTCTGAAGACTGCTCTCGCTGAGAAGTTGATGCGTCACTTCGTGGAACATCGTCTCGCGGCTGATCTCCGGGTCATCCGGATTTTCGAAGAAGTAGGCAATACGATCGTCGGGCATGTAGATGCCGTTTGACTGTTCGACTCCCGACTGTTTGCGTGCTAAGGCTTTAACGTATTCCCCCTTCTGACGATAATAATAGACCTGATGTGGCCGCGATTTCGGGCGGACATTCGTTGAGTTGCTAAAGAGGCTTTGTGCCTGCTGTCGGGTATTAAAGAGAAGTGGAAACTCTCGCATAAAGAAGCGATGGAAGTCTTCAAGGTCGGTCACTAACTGGACGCCACGTTCACGAGAAGTGTTCGTCTTTAAGGAGAAATGCTCACTCTGGATGACCCACGCGTTGTCGAAGTTTGTTCGGAGGGCCGCTTCTTTCTCGGCGGAGACCCAGCCTGTGCGATAGGGACGTTCCCCCCGATCAAAGCGCGCGAGGTCTCGCTGATTGATCCAGCCGTACTTTTCGTGCCACTGTTCTCCCTGCCGCAACTTCAAGAGCGCGTAGGGGGAAACCCATCGCCCCTCATGGAGTACGTAGCCGAGCGATTTTCGGGCCTGTTCGTGGTTTGGGTCTTGAAAGGCGGCTTCGCGGAGATACTGGTAGGTTTCGGTGATGAGTTCGGATTGCAAGGCCCGCCGCGACAACAGAAACAGACTGTTGGCGTAGTCGACCTGCGTCTTGCGTAACTTTGATCGCCACGCCAGCTCGGCCGCTGGAAGTGTCGGAGCGAGCGGCGCTAACTGTTGTTCGGGGAGGTTGTCGACATCCAGCGTCTGTTCGGCAAATGGGATGGCGAGTCTGCGAATGTGTCGTCCCTCGTCAGTCAGTCCTTGAGCATCACATTGATCGGCGAGCATGTGGAGTTGCTGTGAAAATGCCCGATGCAGTTCGGCGTATTCGCTGCGAATCTGTTCCCTTTGCGTGAAGACACGGGACTGAGCCTGGAGTTCTCCCGGCGAAATGAGTGTCGGTGAGGAAAGGAGCATGCTGACAAACAGGAATCGCCCCAGCAGGACTCGGACTGTCTGCATCGGGGACGCTGTCGACGACTTTGGAAACAATTCAAGCATCTCTGGACTCCACTGACGTGTCGCCTGTTTTCTCTGCACAGTGAGGAGGATCGGAATGAGGCGTAAAACCGGAAGGACCCTCACCATCCCCACTAGTGCATATTAGAGCAATCCGAAGGGTCGAGGAACGTCAGTTCGGCTCCAATTCGTCCGCCTGTTCATCAAAGAGAGTGTATAGACTTGTAGTCCCTCCTTGCCTTCGGACTTCAATCCTTCGTAAGAGTGAGATGTTCGGAAAGAAGAATCTCCTTGCCGTTTCTCTCGAACGCACCGGCGTCAACAGGTTGATGAACCTGTGGGGCTGCTGGCGAGGGGTTCTCGTGCTCAATTATCACCGGATCGGTTCGCCCCAGGGGACGTACTTCGATCACGGTATCTGGAGTGCCAGTGCCGAGAACTTTGAACATCAGATCGAGTGGTGCAAGCAGGAGACCGATCTGATTGGACTCGCCGATCTGGATCGAGAACTGGCCAACCCGAAGGCCCGAGCAACACTCATCACCTTTGATGATGGCTATATCGACAACTACCAGACCGCGTTTCCGATCCTGAAACGGCATCAAGCACCGGCCGTCTTCTTCCTGACCTCTGGGTTTCTGGATGATGGCCGGGCGGCGTGGTGGGACCAGATTGCCTGGATCGTGCGGGCGAGTCTTAGTGACTCCATTCCGGAAAACCCATGGACAAAGTCGGCTGTCCTCTTCGACGAACCGCATCGTAATCAGGCGATACAGTCGCTGTTGCAGGTGTATAAGTCGATCCCCTGGGATGAGACGGCGGAGTTCCTTGCTTATCTCGGCGAGGTGACTGGAGTCGGCGCCTGTCCGCGACCCGCTCCCGGATCGATGTGGATGACTTGGGACATGGTTCGCACCATGCGAGACGGCGGGATGACATTCGGAGCCCACACGGTCCGACATCCGATCCTGGCTAGGCTTTCACGCGATGAACAGTGGCGCGAGATTTCAATCAGCAAACTCCGCGTCGAACAGGAACTGAGTCAGCCGGTCGAATCCTTCAGCTACCCGGTTGGGGCTGCCGACTGCTTCAACGACGACACGATGAGTTGCCTGAAAGAAGCCGGTTTCCGCTGGAGCTTCAGCTTCTACGGCAACTACGCGCGGCCGGGGCACTCCAGTCCCCTCAACATCCCTCGCATTGCCATCGATCCGCACTTGTCGACGAGCCGCTTCCGATCGATGCTGACACTACCTCAAGTATTCACCTGAAAGAGTTTTCAGCCTGTTGAAGAACGTGGGGCAGTCTTTCCAGCCTGACCTGATGCCGTCTGATGTTTAGGCAGAAAGCGTACGAGTTGCTCTTGTCCGATTGGAGAATCTCACCCACGGTCGATATTCAACGGGCTGCTTTGCGACGAACGGATCACCTCAGTGATTGGACGGGGGCGGGCCGCAGATTACGGCGTCGCCAGGAATTGGACTGAGTCGGCGATGACGTGACCATTGGCGTCACGGTTCGAGATCGTCACGCTGCCAGAACCGTCTGCGGGAAACTCGAAGATTCCAAGGCTTGTCCAGAGGTCGTCGATGGTCGGTTTCTGCTTCTGATTGACTGTCACGACTGTAGATTTTCCGCCGCTTGATGCAATTGTCACCTCGACGTTCGTTGCCCGATTCTGATTCGGAGAATAACTAAGACGCACTTCATACTTTCCTGCAGTATTAACTTTAGCAGGGAAGGTGATCGACTTCTGGCCCTGTTCGGCATTGTTGTCATGCAGGTAACTCGCTCCGACATAACCTCCGACGCTACTGCTGGGGAGCCAGTCGCCCATTTTCTTAGCGTCGACGTCGTCGATGACAATTCCTTTTAGCTTTTTGGGATCAAGACCATTCGCGCCGACACTTCCCGCAGGAAGATCAAGGACTTGTTGATCTTTGAGAAGTTGTTCTCGAAGATCGGCGTAGGATAAATCCTGCGGCGAGATATTCTGGTCGATCGACAGGCATGCGGCCGTTGCTGCGGATTGCCCCAAAATCATGAAGACCGGCTCCATGCGAATGGATCCATAGGCGATGTGTGACGAGGACATTGCGACCGGCACAAGCAGGTTACTGCACTCCTCTTTCTTTGGGGTAATCGCACGGTAAGCAATCAGATACGCCCCGCCGGGACTCACTTGAATATCCCCCTCGTTGCGGACAAAACCCTCGGGAGTCACGTAGCGCTGGCAGTTGTGTGAGTCCATGTTGTACGAGCCGAGACCGATCGAGTCTTCGCACTTCCGGTTTCGTCGGCAGTCATGTTCGGTTTGAACATAGGGCCCAATCATTCGCCGTGCTTCGCGAATATAGGGCCAGTAGGGCATGTGATCGTGCTCGACCCATTCATCCTTCGCCCATCCCCACGGGCTCACCTTTTGTTTAATCTCTTCGGGTGTGCGCGGATGATAAGCGAGCGTCCACATGAGGCCGCGAATGTAGGTCTTCAGGTCGGACTCGAATTTCTTTCGTGTCGCAGCGTCTCCGTTGGCGTAGTCGTAATTCATCCCGATCCAATCGGTCGACACAGCAAAGTTATTGTTTACGTCGGTTTTCAAGTTCGGCATCATGTCGATCTTGAGCGGCAATCTTAAGTCGCCGGCTTCAAAGTTCCGCAGCAACAATTCGTAGTGCAGTGGGTCATAACCTTCGGGCTTAGCGAACGGAATTTGATTTTCTTTGACGGTCGTAATACAGAGACGATAATTATAGGCCTGTACACGATGGTCCCCGCCAAATTCGATCCCCGGTTCCGGACTAATGCCCGGCAGCAGACCACTCGCGGGATTTCCCGCTTCGATATAAGGATCGACGCTTTTCACGAACTGATGACTGCGGGCGTGTCCTGTCTGGATACCGTTGATCGTTTCGCCATAGACCGAGTTGGCTTCTCGTCCCACATGAAACTTCACACCGGCCGCGGCCATCAGGTCCCCTTCATAGCTCGCATCGATGAAAATCGTACCACGGATCATGTCGCCTTTGTCGGTCGCCAGAGAGACGATGCGTCCTTCTTTGGTTTCGATCCGAGTGAGTTCTCTTCCCAGGAGGGGTTGGACATCGACTTCCCGAAGCATCTTGTGAAGGATGGCCTCGGCAACCTTTGGCTCGAAGGTCCACATGGCATCATCGTCTTCACGATACTGCGGATACTTGTCTCGATTGCCATGTTTCCATTGTGCGAGGTCGTCGTAGTGCGTCTTGACTCGCTGATAGAACTCGCGGGAGATGCCGCCGATCACCGCTTTGTTGCCGCTGTCTGTCCATCCGAGGCCACTCGTGGTGAGCCCGCCGATGTGCTTACGTGGCTCGACGAGGATGACCGACTTCCCCATGCGTCGAGCCTGCACCGCGGCCGCAACTCCCCCGGCAGTGGCTCCAAAGATGACGACGTCCGCCTGTTCGGCCCCCCTTGCGACATGCGGACCGGCAAGCGACTGACAAAGTGTCGCTGTGAACACGAAGAGCATGGCCCAAGAGGATCGATGCAGAATGTCGAGAGAGAGCAGTCTCATGAGCGGTCGCCTTGTGACAGGTTCAGAGTGAGTTTCGCCCGAGCGTTGTGGTGTCGAGTTCCCAAACAGGAGATCGCACCACATCCGGATCCCCGCCAAGATACCCCACCGGCTTCGATCCGTCCAATGGAAGGATGAGCCCTGTAGCCGAGTTGCTCCGCAACTCGGCCTGCTCCCTGCGTCAATGTACTCACGAATTTGCAACGATTTCCGCCAAGGGACGATCGCGACGCAAATCGGCGCGATGCTTCGCGTGTTGATCTGCGTCTTGATTTTTCTGGGCGTGTTCTGGGCGTGGGGAGCGTTCTGGATGCCGAGTTGCGGAGCAACTCGGCTACGGTGATTGCCGATGTGTCCATCGAGACAGTGCGTGCCGCCCGCTCACCGGAGGGCTGGCGTTCTTTCGCTAGTTTTTCTTGACGCCAAGTGAGTTGCGCACTGGCGTTACTGGTCGCCGTGGTCGACGATCTTGACGATCTCGAGCGTCATCGAGCCACGGGGGAGTTCGACTTCGACAGAGTCCCCCTCTTTCTTGCCCATGAGGGCCTTGGCGATGGGGCTAGTGGTCAGAATCTTCATGATGTCGCCGTTGTAGTCCTCTTCTCCAGGGCCAACGAACTCGTACGTCTCTTCCTCATCAAGGTCGGTGTCTTTGACGGTGACAATCGATCCGAAAGCGACCACACCCTTGGGCATGTCCGCCTTCTCGACGATGTAACAACTCGCGAGCTTGGTCTTTAGCTGGTTGATTTTCGCCATCGTGCGGCCCTGCTCTTCTCGCTGGCCATGGTACTCGGCGTTTTCTTTGAGGTCCCCTTCGGCCCGGGCCTCGGCAATGGCGATGGCGATTTCGGGCATCTTGACAGACTCGAGGTGTCTAATCTCGACCACGAGCTTATCGTAGCCTTCTCGTGTAATGGGTTGTCGTTCCACGATATCACCTGCTTCCGTCAATCGAGTCACTTGGAGTGACCTGGGTGAATCCCGGTAAACGGGCCCCTCACTTTGGTCACAAGACAAAGAAAACACGGGGCACGACCAGAATCGCGACCCGTGAAAGGTTGAACAAACTCAATTGATAACGAACTCCCGCAAGAGTGTCTACACCGGTCTCCACGAATCACCCGTTGTCCGGCCGATTCGGGAGGAATTTGCAGAGCGATCAGGCCGTGCATGGCTCTTTGTTGATCGAACCAGTGGAGGCGAGAATTACATCGACATCGCCTGCAAATCGTTCGGAGACTCTTACACCTTAGGATGCTTGAGGATGTCGCGGAAAGAGAGAGTGCTGGCGACCTGATGATCCGTTTCACGACCCAGGATCGGGGGGTAAACCTGTTGCAGTTCGATGGAGGAATCTCCCTGGTGCCGTTCCGATTCGACCCGTCGCTGCAACGCCGATTTCATGAGTCCATGCTCATCGAACGTCTCCGGCGGGAAGGCTTCGAACATCGCGTGAATCATCGCTCCGAGGGGGACTTGCCGAGCAAGCGAGACAACGATCGGCGGAAAGCCATTCCGCATTCCCGCTGTTGTGAGCGTCCACTCGGTGAAGCTGCCTGCTCCATCGCTCATGCTGCCGACATAGTCCGCCGCCCGATTCTGATCGACTGCGAACTCGAGCACATCATAAGCGGAGGAGATACGACCGACGAGCAGGTCCGACCAGCGTTCACATTTGCGACGCAGTCGATCCACGCGGACCGAGCAACCCAGCGGCATCACGACGCCGTCGACCAGCAATCGCAAAGACTGTCGCCGAATCTCAAGCATTTCGTTGAGGACGTACCGGACGACGGGAGCGGCATGGGGCTGTCGAAAACGGGAGTCCGCTGCAACCAGGGTGGCCGTCCAGACGCGAATCAGCACTTCGGCAACGAAGATTTCCGAAACGAGTTTCTCTGTGGCCCAGCCATGTTCGATTGGGTCAATGACGGGGCGAGTTGTTTGTTCGTTGAGGGCCTCACGCCAGAGACGGCAGACATCTTGCGACGCCTTGAAGTAATCGCGGAGGAGTCGGTCAGAAATCGGCGCCCGAGCATCAATCAGGTGACCCGAATGCACGGTCACAAGGGAGGCGATATCGGCCAGTCGTTGAAGATTCACAGGGACACCTGAGATCGATGGAAAGGGGCGCAGACAATCAGCAGAAGTCCTAATGGCAAACTGAGTGCCATTCCCACTCGAACCGCGTGACAATGTGACACAAGTCAGGGAATTCAACGATTCACAGTGCAAAAAACCTGCGATCAACGCACGTTTTCGGAGGGCCTCGTCGTCACGACAGGATGACTTTACGTGGTCTTCACGAAACGTGTTGCGACAGGGCGTTGCCGAAAAACAACATCGACAGGTTTCCCAATCTCGGGGCCAGAACCGAGCTACACTTTGCCAGTACCACGACTTGGGGGCACCCACAATGAAGCGGAAGCGGTGGTCGGGCCGTCGCTGCCGGTCCGTCTGGCCTTCAGGCGGACGTAGGGAGGGGTGAACATCCCGCGATGTTTGAAATCCCCCGGAGGAGCCTTCGGGTCGCCACGGCGAGGCTCGACCAGGTCTTCGAGCACAAACCCGCTCTGACAGAGTCCTCCAATCAACTCGCCCCAGCGATGCAGGTACTCGATAGTCCCCGTTTCTCGGTAAGACTGGTCCGCCACTGCGGGCAACGGACCCTCGTGATAGTACGAGACCCCAATGACATACCGCTGCTTCGCATCACGCTCAGAAATCTGTGCCGACGTCGGTTGCTTATGCTGACTGATGTACAATCCGCCCGGCTTCAACACTCGAGCCACTTCGCGATACACCGCAATAATATCTCGCACATAGCAGGTACTGACCGGTTGATGGACAATGTCGAATTCGGCATCTCTCAACGGACTCAAGTCGTCCATAGACGTTTGAACGCGATGGACCGTCACCCCCCGCCGTCGCGATTCCCGCTCGTCTAAGTCGAGCATCGAGCCACTCAGATCAACCACCGTCACCCTGGCCCCTGCGACAGCGTAGAGAATCGACTGCCAGCCCCCGCCGGATGCGAGGCAGAGCACCTTCAGCCCGACGACCGAAGCCGGAAGCCAACCTCGGGAGTCGAGCGTCTTCAATGGGGCAGCACACTCCTCGTCAGTGGCAGGTCGAGCGAACAGACTCTTCCCCTCTGCCAGCTTGTCCCATGCTTTTCGATTCTGTTCGATCTCAGAATTCATCCGTCCGCTCATCTCATCTCTCGGAGTGTGGTCAGTCATTGGTTGGCATGGTGACCAAGGTAGAGGAAAACGTAGTGTGCGCTCGTTCAAATTCCTGAGTGATGGAGACCGTGCTCCTCCGTGATTCCACGTCCGACCCCATCGGTCGATACTGTAGTCGTCGGGCATCGTCAGGCACAGCAAGCCAGTGATCTCCCGATGTCGCAGAACGAATCACTCAGACCCTTCTCAGAGAAGTTGAACGATCAAGACCTGTCCCGTTCAGGTTTTCGCTTCTTGCGTCGTTGTCAGCAACCATCGTACGAATTCCTGGTGACTTTGAGAGAGTCCTTTGTATCGCAGCGAGTCGACGGACATACTGTCGATGGCTTGAGCCAGTGCAGTGGCGAGAGGCTTGCGAGTCTTGATATCGCGGACATCGATCAGAGATGGACGAATCGTAAACAGAGATGCTCGTGATTCCGGAAGCCCCCAGATTGTCTGCCGTTCCACACGGAGAAAAGGACCCGGCTGTTTCGGGTCGAAGCACTTCAAAGCTGAGTCGCATGCTGGATGGCGATTGAGTGTATCGTCCCATTGCAGGCCCCACACGAACCGGACAAGTCCGTTTGTGGCTCCCATCATCTTGGCGACAAACTTCTGTTGGTTCCGGGCGAACGGTTCCATTCCAGGCACTGTCGCATGCACCTCGGCGAAGTCCTTCCCCAGTTTGTCTTCGGGGGTCCAGTGGCTCGGGAGGCAGACGTGCAGGGCGGCCACCCAGTTCGCAGACTCCTCAGCGCAGGTGACGGCAAGGTCCTCTTGCACCTGGCAAGCGAGGGCATCGAGCGAGCAAAAATAGGCCGGTTCGACATCGCTGCGGGTCTCGTGGATTACCAACTTCCCATTGCGGTCAAAACAGAGAACCTCACCCGTCAGATGACATGTCAGCCTTTGGGTCGACTCTGTCTGTTCGACTGCGAACCACTCGGGATGCTCGATAACGAATCGATGTATAACGAACCGGGTGACTGCGGCCGCTGCCTCTTCGGAAAACTGTTGGAACAGCACATGTCGGGACAACGAAGTGGACCTCGCGTGCAGTTTCGCCGCCCGGAATTGATGGAACTGTGAATCAATCTGGAAGACACAGTTGTCCGCCGCACCATTGCCGAAGTCATCACCAAAGGGCCGCAGTCCGGGAAGGACATCGTAGCTCCCCTTCTCGAAGGGAAAATATGTTGCAGGTTGAGGTAAGCTGGCGGACATTGTGTCGACGTTGTTTCTCGGAGGGGGCAGCAAAAGCTCACGCGTCGCGAGGCTCCCAGTTCCTGCGGGGGAAGGTGACAGTGTGAACGCTCTCCAACTTTCCTTGAATCTGTCCCGGGCCAGCATCAAGTTTTCGTCGTCAACTCTGGGTGATCACCGCACCAGAATAACCGTCTGTGATTTCATGGCAACATCGCACAACTCCTGGCCCGCCTCGCAAGTCCTCATGTTGGAGATGCGCTGGCATGGGGAAGAGCGATCGCTGTCTCATGGGAGTGTTCTCCTAGAACTCGTTGCACGTGGTGTCGGACATTCTTACGTTTCAATCCTTTCTTCATGTCGCCAAAGACCTTCAGGAGTTCAGTCGGAAGAATCATAAGGGTGAGTGAACCGGTCTGGAGGAACCGGGCTTTGTCCGACGCTTCATCGTTGCCGGTGAACAGTACATCGTCGACGTGTCCTCCTTCTGCACTCGACGCTCGTCGGGGTGGAGACCAATCATCTCCCTGATGAAAAGACTGCGGATGACGATAAAGACCGCGACCGACGATACCGTCCCATGTCAATGATCTGTTATGTTGTGACTTGTCACAGAGGAGCCGATTGGTACAGCCTGTCGATTTCGGCAATCCGATCACCCTTGCGAGTGCTAAGGAAGTATTCAATGAACACACATTCCATTGGACGATTGACCGTCGCAGTCCTGTTGAGCCTGTTCCTGTCAGGGCTTTGCCAGATGCAAGCCTTCGGGGCACAAACCAGACCGAATGTGATCGTGGTGATGGCAGACGACCTGGGCATTGGAGACATTTCGCCAACGAATCCAGATTGCAAGATCAAGACGCCAAACCTCCAGAGAATGGCGAACGAAGGTCTCACGTTCCTCGATGCACACACCCCAAGTTCGGTTTGTACGCCCACACGGTACGGGTTGCTGACCGGCCGATACAATTGGAGATCACGCTTGGAACGGGGTGTGTTGAGCGGAACAAGCGAGCACTTAATCCCAGCAGACCGCCCCACACTTGGTCACCTTATGCGTCGTGCCGGGTATCACACTGCGATGATCGGCAAGTGGCACCTCGGTTGGGACTGGCACAAAACCGGCAACGTGATTGACTTCACTCAGCCCGTCCTGAACGGTCCCGACATCAATGGCTTCGATCGATACTACGGGCACTGCGGATCGCTGGATATGCCGCCATACGTTTGGGTCGACTCGGGAAAGATCACAGCCGTTCCCAATCGTGTTGAAGGAGTGACGAAAGCCGAGGATCAATACGGCTGGTATCGCAAGGGGCCAATTGGTGCAGACTTCAACATTTCCGAGGTGTTGCCGCACTTGTTCGGCAAGTCGATCGAGCACATCAAGTCGCGAGCCATCGAGGCGAAGGCCGACAAGCCGTTCTTCTTGTACCTGGCATTGCCCGCCCCGCACACGCCGATTGTTCCGGTCCCGCCCTTCAAGGACGCCAGTGGACTCAACCCCTATGCGGACTTCGTGATGCAAGTCGATCATCACATGGGACAGGTCTTCAGTGCTCTCAAGGAAGCTGGTCTGGACGATAATACGCTCGTCATTTTCACGAGTGACAATGGTTGTTCGCCCGAAGCCAATTTCGAACTGCTGAAAGGTCATGGACACGACCCCAGTGCGGGGTATCGCGGACACAAGGCAGACATCTATGAAGGGGGGCACCGAGTCCCATTCATCGCACGCTGGCCGGGAACGATCGAAGCTGGTCGAAAGACGCAAGCACTAACCTGCCTGACAGACGTTTACTCGACATTGGAAGCGATCACCGGACAAGAACGGCAGCCCTTGGGGGGCGAAGACGGATACAGTCTTCTACCAGTCTTCAACGGCGATTCGACATCGGGTCGCGACTCGCTCATCAGTCATTCGGTCGGCGGCTCATTTGCGATTCGACAAGGATCATGGAAACTGTGTCTGTCGGCTGGAAGCGGCGGATGGAGTGCGCCGCAGGAACCGATGGCCAAGAAGCAGGGCTTGCCTCCCATGCAGCTGTTTAACCTCGCCAGCGACCCTGCGGAATCCAGGAATCTGATCAACGAAGAACCGGACAAGTCGCGCGAGCTTCTGTTGTTGCTCGATCAACAAGTCCGCAACGGACGCTGCACTCCCGGAGAAGCGGTCAAGAACGACCGCAAAGTAACGTTCCTTCCGGCAGGTGTGACGTTACCCTCTGGCGAGTAGGCGGGAATGAATTGCGACACTCGGCGAACGAACGGGTCATTTTCACAATAAGCAACGGCAATGACTGGCAATCCGTGTCGTCACCGCACTCCACTTTTGGGGTGTGGTCGAGGTGGCTAATTCGTCGGTGTCGGTCAGCCGAGTTGGCAGACGATTGTCCGTGAGTGTCTCATCGACCACCATGTTCTCAAAGCCTGTTGGAAAACGTGGGTCAGGCTTTCCAGCCTGACATGGTGCCATTTGATGCCTCGGAAACGAGCGTTCGAGATGCTCGTGTCAGATTAGAAATCTGACCCACGGCCGTTTTTCAACGAGCTGCTCAGGTCCATCCGGAGTCGCCCGAAGACTTCACCATCACCGGAGACGCACATTTGATTCCGACTCAGCGAGTCTTCTGGGTTGTGAGCATGGCGCCGAGTAGGCGATAATGGATATTCTCTGCGATCATCGCCACTGGGGGAGTTCGGTTATGTTTCAGGTTTCGATGTTACGACACTGGACGAGGCTGGTGGGGATATTTCTCCTCCTGATGAACTCCGTGAGTGCGGCTGAGATAACGGTCGATTTCGTCAAAGACGTTCAACCGATCTTCGAGAAACATTGCACGAAGTGTCATGGAGCGGAGACTCAGGAGAGTCACCTGCGGCTTGATCGGCGATCGTCCCTGCTGATTGGTGGGGACTTTGGCGAGCCATCGATCGTCCCCGGCAACGGGAAGAGCAGCTTTCTCGTTCAGGTTGTCGCGGGGACCAATCCTGACCTCAAGATGCCCCCCAAAGGACCAAGACTCACCGAACAAGAAGTGAGGATCATTCGCGACTGGATCGACCAAGGGGGGACGATGCCCGCGGAGTTGTCGGGCGAAGACTCTTCGCGACTGAGTCACTGGTCGTTTCAATCTGTCGGCCATGTTTCACCGCCGGAAGCGAAAGACCCTTTCGTGGCCAATGGCATTGACGCGTTTATCCTCCGAGCTTTGAATGAACGTCAACTTCAACCATCTCCGCCAGCCGAGCGTTTGACGAAGATTCGACGACTCTACCTGGTGATGCATGGCCTCCCGCCAACGCCCGAACAGATCGCAAGTTTCCTGGCGGATGAATCTCCCGACGCTTGGGAAAAGGTGGTCGACGAAGTGCTTGACAGCCCGCGTTATGGCGAGCGTTGGGCGCGTCACTGGTTCGATATCATTCGATTTGGCGAAACCGATGGCTTCGAGACGAATCGTGAGCGCCCCAATGCATGGGTCTTTCGCGACTATGTGATCCAGTCGTTGAATGACGACAAGCCTTACGATCAGTTCGTGCGGGAACAGCTTGCTGGCGATGCGATCGGCGTACCCGTCGGGACGGGGTTTCTGGTCGGTGGGCCATACGACATCGTCAAGGGGGGCGGCGACCTGACAGCCATGCAGAGAATGAACGAACTTGATGACATGATCAACACGACCGGCACAACGTTTCTCGGTCTTACACTCGGCTGTGCCCGGTGTCACAATCACAAGTTCGATCCAATCACGCAGACCGACTACTATGCCGTGCAGGCGGTTTTCGCGGGGGTCACTCACGGCGATCGGTCGTTGCCACTCCCAGAGGAGACACAGCAAAAGATCGCAGGTCTCGATGCGGAGATCACCTCGCTAGAGCAACAACTGGAACGCTTCATTTCCAAACCCCAGGACGACACAACAACCACAGGGAGTCCCCTGCGTCCACAGGTGAACGCGACAAAGAATGTCGAGACCTTTCCGCCACAGAAGGCGAAGTTCGTGCGGTTCACCATCGAGAAGAGTTCACAATCCGAACCCTGCATCGACGAGTTGGAAATCTTTTCTGGCGACACGAACGTCGCGTTGGCAAAGCATGGTGCGAAAGGGACAGCATCAGGGTCGTTGAAGGGCTATGAGATTCATAAGCTGGAACACATTAACGACGGTCAGTTCGGCAACTCACGGAGTTGGATTTGCGATAAGGTCGAGGGCTGGGTCCAGATTGAACTGCCAAAGGTGACCGAAATTGACCGCATCGTCTGGGCTCGAGATCGTGACGGTCGATACAAGGATCGTGTGGCTGTGCAGTATCGCATCGAGTGTGCCATTGAACCGGAGAAGTGGCAGGTGGTGGCGAGTTCGCGAGACCGCGTTCCCGGCGTCGCAACACCGCAAGTCGACATCAAACCGGTCTACGATTTTACGGGGGTATCCTCGGCCGATGCTGAACGTGGTCAGCAATGGCTATCGAGAATTGAAGTCGCTCGTAAGGAAAAGGACGCCTTGCAGAAGTCGGTGATGGCCTACGCGGGCCGCTTCTCGCAACCGGGGCCAACACACCGTCTGTATCGCGGCGAGCCTGACCAAAAGCGTGAAGTCGTTCATCCCGGCACGGTCGCAGCACTGGCGACCTCCAGGTGGAAAACGACGCCCCGGAACAGCAGCATCGTCTCGCGGCGCGAACTGGATCGCCGGTCAGACCGCTCACCGCTCAGTGATCGTATCAATCGACTTTGGCGGTTCGAATTCTGGCGAGTCTCGTTGATACTGCTGACTTTGGTGCCAACGGGTCTCGTCCGACACATCCCGAATTACTCGACTGGCTGGCTCGCCCGGGTTCATCGATCATGGCTGGTCGCTGAAACATCTTCATCGCCTGATCCTATCATGTCCAGCACTTTGGCAACTGCGGACCGAGTCAGCCGAACGAAAAGGGATCGCCGCGGATGGGCGTCGCGGCTTCTGGCGATTCCCGCCGCGTCGACTCGAAGCCGAACCGATTCGCGATAGCATCCGCCACGGTCTCTGGCGTGCTGGATCTGCGTATGGGGGGGCCTGGCTATAGTGGGTTTGAAGTTCAAGCGGAAAACGTTCGCCATTACTTCGCAAAGAAGGATTACAAAGCAGAAGACTGGCGACGAATGATTTACATGACCAAGGTTCGTCAAGAGCAGGAGTCGGTCTTTGGTGCGTTCGATTGCCCCGACGCCAGCCAGGTGGCCCCCAAACGAAGCCGATCGACGACACCATTGCAAGCCTTCAACCTGTTGAACAGTTCATTCGTGATGCAACAGAGCGCTCTCTTCGCTCAGCGACTGGAGAAGGAGGTCCCCGAAGGTGGTATGCCGCGAGCTGCACGAGCGATCGAGCTGGCATTCGGTCGACCCGCCACGCCCGCACAGGCGAAACAGTCATTAGCTCTCGCCACCGAGCATGGCTGGCCCGCACTCTGTCGTGCATTGTTTAACGCAAACGAATTTGTCTTTATTCCCTGACATCGCGGGAGGTCCCTGATGTATCGACGCGAGTTTCTGGCTGATCTGACGACCGGGCTGGGGGGGATTGCGCTGGCCAGCCTCTTGCATGCGGACGGGCTTCTCGGGGCTGAAGCCTTGCCCCCAATCCGACCTCAGATCGACCCGGCGAACCCCTATGCGGCACGTGATAGTCACTTCCCTGCCAAGGCGAAGAACGTCATTGTCATTTTTTGTAGTGGGGCATGCAGTCAACTGGACACGTTTGACTACAAACCCGAGTTGATCAAGCGACACAACCAGCCGATGCCCGGAGGGGAAAACCTTCGCACGTTTCAGGGTGAGCAGGGGAGTCTGCATCAAAGCCCCTGGACGTTTAAACCTCGCGGCGAGTCGGGAAAAATGGTCACCGACCTCGTTCCGCATCTGGGTGAACTCGCCGACGAGATGTGTTTCATTCACTCGATGACCAGCAAGACGAACACGCATGGGCCGGGTGAGAACTTCATGTCCACCGGCTATGTGCTCGACGGATTTCCTAGCATGGGGGCGTGGGCGACCTACGGACTCGGGAGTGAAAACAGCGACCTCCCCGCTTACGTCGCCATCCCCGATCCACGAGGGACGCCGCAATCGAGCGTCAACAACTGGGGGCCCGGTTTTCTCCCGGCTGCGTTTCAAGGGACCGACTTCAACGCGGTCAATCCGATACGCAATCTTTCACGTCCCGAACAGATATCCCCTGACACAGACAAAGCGACGCGAGACTTTCTGGCTCGACTCAACGACGACTTTCAAGAGCGATTTCCGGGGGACTCACAGTTAGCCGCCCGGATTGCCAGTTACGAACTCGCTTCAAGAATGCAACTCGGCGTCCCTGAGGTCAGTGATCTATCCACCGAACCGGATCATATCCTGGCGATGTATGGGGCCGATGATACGCAGAATGAGCTGAAGGCTGGTTTTGCGAGAAACTGCATCCTCGGACGTCGACTCATCGAAAAGGGGGTCCGCTTCGTTCAGCTTTTCAATGGCGCCTATCAAACCGGAGGGGAAGGGGTAAGTAACTGGGACGGGCATAAGCAGTTGGAACAGCAATATGCGAAGCACGGTCCAGTGCTCGATCAGCCAGCAGCCGCCTTGTTGAAGGACCTCAAACAGCGGGGGTTATTGGAAGAGACGCTCGTGGTGTGGTGTACGGAATTCGGGCGTATGCCGACATTTCAGAAGGGGGCTAGCGGTCGCGATCACAACCCGGCTGGCTTCACCTGTTGGCTCGCTGGCGCCGGCGTCAAGACCCCCTTCACTTATGGAGCGACCGATGAGTTCGGCTACAAGGCTGTGGAGAATGTCACGACTGTGTACGACTTTCATGCCACAATCCTGCACTTGCTCGGCCTGGACCACAAACGGCTCACCTACTATCACAACGGATTCGAACGCCGTCTCACCGACGTCCACGGCCACGTCATCCAGGAGATTCTCGCCTAACAGCCCGTTGAAAACGTGGGTCAGATTTTCAATCTGACAAGTGCATCTCCCCCAATCGGAGGCGTCAGCCGACCCGGAACTCCTTCTCCCCCGCCGCCGACGCTCCGATTTCAGACCACGTCCCCACTGGGGGAGAAGGAGAGGGAGAGGCTGGAAGCAAAGATCACAAGTTGTCGAGGATCACAAACCGAGGAATGCACCCGAGTCGCGAGCAGGTTAGGTTCCCACCTTGCAGAGATCGGGCTGTGTTGCAAGAAGCTTCTGGGCGAACCAGGCGACCGTCTCGGGGAGACCTTCGCGCACAAAGACGGTCGGCTTCCAATCGAGTAACTCGGCCGCGAGACTGGGGTCGATGAGACTGGAACGGATATCGCCGGGACGGGCAGGACCAAAGCCGGGAGGGGCAATTTCACCCGTCTCTCCGCGGTCCTGCAACTCTTTGCTGGCAGACTGTCGAATGAGTTCGGCCAACTCGTTCACATCGGTCCCCTGTGCGGTCCCGACGTTGATGAAGGCGAATCCCTGTTCCAGATCTGTCTCGAAGGCAGCGAGGTTTGCCCGGGCGACGTCGCCAACATAGACATAGTCTCGCAGATACTTCCCGTCGCCATTCACGCGGGTCGGTTCGCCGGTCAGCATGCGTGTCGAAAAAACGGCCACGACTCCTGCTTCGCCGTGTGGGTTCTGACGAGGTCCGTAGACGTTGGCGTAGCGCATCGCGACACACTGCATACCGTGCATCTGATTGAAGAATTGGAGATACCGTTCGCCGACCCACTTCGTGATGCCGTACGGCGAGATCGGATTGCCGGGATTCTGTTCGGTCGCGGGGACTGTGACGTCACCATAGATCGCCCCGCCGGAGGATGCAAAGACCACCTTCGTTACTCCGACCCGCTGAGCCGAGGTCAACACGTTGAGCAGGCCAACCACGTTGACGGTCGCATCATACGCGGGTTCGTTGACCGAGCGACTGACCGAAATCTGAGCCGCCTGATGACTCACCCAGTCGGGACGGACCGCATCGAACACGGCATCGACACCCGCAGCATCCTGAATATCGGCCTCATAGACATCGACCCCCTCAGGAAGATTCTCCCGCGAGCCTGACGACAAGTCATCGAGTACCGCCACCGTATGTCCTGCCCCAACGAGGGCGTCGACGATGTGAGAGCCGATAAAACCTGCACCACCGGTCACTAAAACTTTCATGAGCGACGACTCCGACAAAATTTCCAGCAGAACAACGAGAGTACCACTCTCAGTCTATCATCGATTTGAGCGCGAAGCCGACACGAGTTACGACCTCGACCAGAACTTCTCACCCGGATGAGAAACTCTGTCGATCAAAACGGCATCGGCCCGGTCGTCAACAGTCCGATACGATCCACACAACTGTTAAGACCCCATCCCGCCTTGTCTTGAGAAGACCGGTGTGTAACCAAACAGGGCGGCCGTTTAATCAAGTTGCGGTATCAAGTCCAACAGAGACCGGATGTCTCCCGGGCCCTTGCCCGACCGATCCAGCCAGAGTGCGCGGAGTCCCGCACGTTTCGGGGCGGCCACATCTTCGTCGGGAGAATCGCCGACCATCAGAATATTCTCGCCCCGGCCACCACAGGCTTTGACCATCGCAGCATAAAACTCGGAAGAAGGTTTCCGCCAACCGACTTCTGACGCGATCAGTCGTGTCGAGATCGATGAAATCGCCGGCAGTCCCTCACAGATCTCGTGCAATCGATGATCAAAGTTCGAGGCAAGGGCAAACCGAATGCCTCGGAGGTTCAGTTGCTCCAGGGTCTCTTCGACATCGGCAAAACATTGCCACGAAGTGGGTCTTGCGAAGTGGTCGTACAATTCGTCGAAACATCCTTGGCGATCGGAAACATCTGGTAAGACACGATCAATAACGCGTCGCCAGAAGGATCGCTCCAAGTCTTCGCTTGTCTGATGCTCTGAGCACGGCGTCGCGTCAGGCGTATCGACTTCGTGCAGTCGACACTCTCGCATTGCCAAACCGAATCGTTCGCGGGCGGCAATGGGAGTGATCGACGATCCGTACTTCTGGCCGATGCGATGATACGCCATATGCACCGGAGGATCGGCAAACAGCAACGTGCCGACGACATCAAACACGACCCAGGAGACTCCCGTTGACGCCGCGGCCACATCTTCAGAACCATCTGCCATCAACGTGTCTCCGTAGAATTGAGTGCCGTGTGTGAAGTGTTAGAACGACCAGATCATCGGAATCAGGGCGATGGCGATGATCCCGATGATGATGCTCAATGGTCCCCCAAAGCGGAGGTAGTCGACGTACTTATACCCCCCGGGGCCATACACCATCATGTTGGTCTGATACCCCATTGGGGTCGCGAAGCTCGCTGCGGACGCGATGATGATCGCAATGACGAACGGCATCGGGCTGATCCCCATCTGATCGGCTGTGGGGAGGGCCAGAAAGAAAAGTACACTCGCCGCAGCCTTCGCGGTGATGAGGTTTGTCAGGACCATGGTGAGTCCATAGATGACCGCCAGTGTCATGATACGGTCTCCTTGAGCGACGGAGATGAGACCTTCGGCAATCCATCGTGCGGTCCCGGTCTGATCCATTGCCTTGCCGATGCCGATCCCCGCCCCGATGGTGACCAGCACTGTCCAGTCGACGCTTCGGCGAGCCTCCGGGCCTCGCACGCAACGGGTCAAGAGCATGAGAGCTGAGGCAATCATGGCCGACTTCAACATGCCGAACTTGACGGCGGCGATGACCATTCCGAGCAGAATAATTAACGCGATCGGGGCACGTTCATGTTCCGGGGGGGTGGAGTTTTCCACCTTACTGACGAGATAAAAGTCGCGGGAATTCCGCTGAATTTCGGCAAATGTCGGATGTGCTTCGAGCAGAAGTGTGTCTCCCACTCGCAGTTGTATGTCCCCGATCTTCCCTCGCAAACGTTGTCCGTTTCTCGCCACGGCAATGACCGCTGCGTTGTATCGTGACCGGAATCGTGCTTCGCGAATCGACATGTTGACGATCGGGCAAGTGTCCGACACGACCGACTCGATCAAACAACGATCGCCACGCGGACCATCGAGTTTGAAGACTTGATCGGTCGCGGGCTTCAGTCCGGGGATGCGTCGCAAGTCGACGACCGATTCCACAACGCCAACGAAAACGAGACGGTCCTCGGCCTGCAGGACATCATTGGATGAGACAGCCGGAAGGATGTGCCCGTCCCGCTCGATCTCCATCAGATACATCCCGGGCAAGTGTCGCAGACCGGCAGTCTCGATGGTCCGTCGGACCAATGGGCTTCCCGGTTCGATCACCATTTCGACGGTGTACTCACGCGGATCATCGAACTGTCCACCGACAGGCTTCCGGTCGGGCAACAGCCAGCGAGTACAAAGAAGAATGTATCCCAGTCCGACAAGACAGCAGGGGAGCCCGACCCAGCCGAGTTCGAACATCGTCAGACCGTTGACCAAGGGCACGTATCGCGCTCGACGAGCCGCGTGATTGGCGACGATGTTCGCCGCTTCCTCTCCCGGCACCCCGTTCCCTACCGGCTGAATCGGGTCAACATGGGCGACGATCTTCGTCGACTCGCTGATGAGCATCTCGTTGACGACGAGCGTCGTGCTCGTGCCAATCAACGTACACAGCCCCCCTAAGATAGCGGCATAGCTCAACGGTAGCAGGAGTTGAGAGACGGAGAGTCGAAACTTTCTCGCCCACTCATCGAGCACTGGCATCAGGATGGCGACGACCGGAGTGTTATTCAAGAACGCCGACATGAACGCCGTCGGGATCATGAACCTCGCCTGAGCCGCCGCCCGGGACTTAGGTTGCCCCAACCATTGCTGTACCCAGAACCCGACGGCCCCGGTCTGTTGTAACCCTTCGGCCACGACAAACATCAGGGCGACGGTGACAAGTCCACGGTTGGCAAATCCGAGCAGTGCATCATCCGACTGTACCGCTCCTGTCGCCACCAGAACGCCGAGGCATCCCATCAGAATGAGATCGGCCCCCGCTCGAGACCAGATCAAAGAGACGATCGCCACAAACAGCACCGCGAGCGTTATACCGATATCCAGTGTCATGACTCAGCCAATGCAGCAACACCAAACAATCTCACTCCCCCTGAGACGCCTCAAGGCAGAACGTCGTACAGAAGTTCTTCTCATCGAATCGTTATTGAGCCATTCATGCGAGCGTCTCACCACCGAGCACAGCCGCCACTGCCGAGAGGACCTCGGCATGGAGGCCGCCGTTGGTGACGACGACGCCCCGATTATTTCGCAACTCCGAACCTTGTTGGAAATCGAGAGGCTTGCCGTCGACATCGGTCACTTTGCCCCCCGCTTCTTCGACCACTAAGACACCGCCCGCATGGTCCCAAATCTTCTCGCGATAGTCTTTCTTTGTCGGCAGGCGGAGATAGATGTCGGCTTCCCCCCGAGCGACGACGGCGTACTTCGCCTGACTGTCGAGTCGAACGGGATCGTTGGAAATTCCCAACAGTGCGGCGATCCGGGCGGAGTCGCTGTGGGCACTGTGTCCCGATTCGACCGACTCGCACAAACGCGCGAACGACCCTTTTCGCGTGCTGCTGACTCGCACGCTCTGAGGATGCTCGGCACTCTCTGCCAGCGGACGCAATTGTGCTCCCTCGCCACGCACAGCCGAAAAGAGTGCTCCCCGTTGCTTGTCCCAGCCATCATGCCCAGGCAGATTTGGACATCCGAGTACCGCGACTTGAATCTCTCCCTCGACGATCAACGCCAGCGACACCGCATACTGATCGCCCCGTACAAACCCCTTGGTTCCATCGATTGGGTCGAGTGTCCAGAATCGTGCTCCCGGCGATTTCTCGCTCCCATGATCGACCCATTGCGACAGCTCTTCCGGCGTTGCCTCGATTCCTACTGCGGCCAGTTCCTTGAGGATTCGGTCACGAAACGGCGAGTTCTCTTCCCGATTGAGGGCGTCTGCCTCTTCTTCTGAGATGACCGGATCGTGCGGAAACGCTTGCTGCAACGCACGACAAATGACCGCCTGGCTCGCGAAGTCCGCGACTGTTACCGGGCTTTTGTCCTGTTTGTCCAACACATCCCCCGTGATGGACGCCTGCACCGACTGGCAAACTCGAGCTGCCAGGCGCACTGCCGCCAAGCCCACTTCCAATTCCTTCGCAAACGCCATCGCGATCCCCTCGAGAATCCATCAGCCTCACAACTGTTCGTCACCCTGTCGTCTACCCCGACGACAGCACCGGGCAGTATACTCTGCGACGTTTTCGTTGTCGCCCCCTTGCATAGTCCCCGGGAAGCCGATCCGTTACGCTCTCTCACTCCGACGCATCCACCCCCCAGAAACCTGACTCGACTGTATTTGTGCCCCATGAAGGAAGCCCATCGGCAAACGCGATCTTACTTGATGGAGATGTTTCAGCGGCATGGGTTCCATCCGCGTCACGATCTCGGTCAGAACTTCCTGATTGATATCAACATCATCGATTTTGTCATCCGGAATGCCGAGCTGCGTGAGAACGATGTCGCCCTCGAGATTGGAGCTGGGACAGGGGGGTTGACCGACTTCCTCGCCCAAGATGCCGGGCATGTCGTCTCTGTCGAACTCGACCGCAACATGCACGCCCTCGCCACCGAGACCATCACCGGGCACGAAAACGTCACACTCCTCAACACCGACGCCCTCAAGAACAAAAACAACTTCTCCCCCACAGTCCTTGATGCGGTCAACGAAGCCCTCGCTGCCGAACCGGGTCGGCAACTCAAATTGATTGCCAACCTCCCCTACAGCATCGCGACCCCGGTCATCTCAAACCTGGTTGCCACCAACCTCCCGTGGGAACGGATGGTCGTCACGATTCAGTACGAACTCGGACTGAGGATGACTGCGAAACCGAAGACCTCGCACTACGGTTCGCTCGCCGTTTGGCTGCAATCGCAGTGCAAAGTCACCATGCTGAAGAAGCTCCCCCCGACGGTCTTCTGGCCTCGCCCCAAAGTCGACTCGGCGATTATGCTCATCGAACCGGACCTCGAACTCCGGGCCGCAATTCCCGATCGGGAGTTCTTCCACAACTTTGTTCGGATGGTCTTTCAGCATCGACGCAAACTGCTCAGAGGGGTCCTCGCCGGGATGTACCGCGACCAAATCGACAAAGCCCGTGTCGACACCTTGCTGGAAGAGGTCGGCTTCGGCGAAGGTCTGCGGGCCGAAGAAATCGACATCCCCTCCCTCGTCAAACTTGCCACCCACATTCAACGCTCGATCTCCTGATCGAACGCCGACTTCCGACTTCCTCTCAGGCCCCCTCGACACTCAAGGCCCTTTGACCGCATCGTGAGGACCATCACGCCGCACGAGTACCTGCCTCTTGGTCTCGGTCGTCCGTGCTTGGCGTATAAGGCATCGTGTCGAACATCCGACGTCGACGCGTCCGGGTCGAGCGACGGGCCGCGACGCTCAACGTGCGAACCTTCCCCCGAATCGCAATCAAAATCTCAGACCAACGATTCACCCGGTACACCGACTGACACGCCGTCGCATGGCGATTGTAACACTCTGCCCATGCCGTACCGAGTTCTTCCCAGACCCCTTGCTTCAAGAACGACTCACGCAGCTGAGCCATGTCTTTGATCCACAAGTACCGACCGGCAACACCAGTCGCCTGTCGCAACCCTTGCAGGTCGATCAACTTCGCGGTTCCATCATCGGCGAGAAAGAAATGCGGCCAATGACAATCGCCATGAAACAGCCCCGCCCCATGCAACCGGGCGGCTGTCGCTGCGACACAGTCGATCACTCGCAGCAACTCCTCGTGACGTGACGGCCCATCGGCTTTCAGAATTCGCGAGACCGCCATCGAAGCGGTCTCGGAACTCGCGATCTCTTCGCTCACAAAGAGCGTGTCGAATCGATGCTCGTTCGACGATGTTCCCGGTCGTAAGACTCCAACCGCTGCAACCTCCATTGTGGGCACCCCCGCCCGTTGACACGCACCAATCGCATCCGCTTCTTGAAGCCCGCGCCGCTGCATCACTCGTCGCTGGAGTCCTTGCCCCGGACGATGACGCTTCAAATGCAGACGCAACGGCTCATCGCCCACTCGCTCGACAGTCAGGACGATGTTGTCCCATCCCCCCGGTCGACGTCGTTCACGAACCAGTACCGCATGATCACCCGAACTCGCCCCGAGAAGGTCATCGAATGTTTGCCATTCGAGTCGATCGAACAACGACACCAAATCAGGGCGAACGAGTAACTGCCCCTCGTCCCGACGAACGAAGTCATCAGGCCAAAGCGACCTCGTGCTCCCGTCTGCTGACTTCGGTGTCTCCTCGACCGCAGCCATCTAGCCAGCCTTTCTCGCCGACACCGCGTCGGGGATGCCAACGACATACCACAATCGCGACATCCCCCAGCAGACCGGCTGCTTCAGAGTGACGCTCAATCCCGCTGCCTGAAACTCCTCGACCATCGTCGACATCGGAATCGGTCGATAGTTCCCCAAGTCACGTCCGAGAATCGCAAACTTCAAACGCTTCGCCACCACACTCAACGCGAAACTATTGGCAAACGAAACAATCACCGGCCCCCGACTCAGGCGGGCAAACTCGCTGAGCACGTGAATTCGTGTTTGGGGCTCATGAAAGTGGTGAAACAGTCGCTGACACCAGACGCCATCGAATGACTCGTCCGCAAACCCTGTGTCAGCCGCATCACCCGTCACAAATTCACAACGATCCATTGCCGCAGGATGCCGCGTCGCAATGATCTGCCGGGCCTTCTCGACCATGTGCTTCGAGCTATCCACCGCCGTAATGCGATGTCCCCCTTGAATGAGCAACTGCGACCCACGCCCCGCACCGCAAGGAAGGTCGAGAATGTGTCCTCCAGCGGGATACTGACGAATCAACTGTTCGACAACCCGCTGCTCTCGTTGTTGGCGAAAACTCCCGTTGTACCCCTCGGGATACCCCCCAGCACTCTCGGCAGAGTCAAACGCAGTCACCGCATCGACATAAGAAACCTGTTGTCGAATCACCTCCGGGCTCTCTACGGTCGGTGCGTGCAAGGTGAAATTCGTCGCCTGATTCGCTCGAGTCATCGTGTTTCCTAATCTGTATTCTAACTAAGTTTGCAAACCCGGCTTCCGCCTGACTGACTGTCCTTACAAGCTGCGATTATCCGTCTCATCGTAACCCGAAGCTTCAGCGAGAGGAATCTAGCGACCGACGCTAACCGTTTCCTCGCTGACGCTCCGGGGGACGATTAATAAGTGTCTGACTCACAAGACGTTTCTTTAGCCTCGATATCCTAAACCTTGAGTCCTAAATCCTAATTTCTTCCCCTACTGCCAATGCTGTGCCACCCATCCTGTCGGGCGGATATGTTTATAGAAACGTTTGTACCATGGGGCGGGCCAATGGCCGATGACGGCATCGGGAGGATTTGGCACTCCGGGAAATGCAACCACCTTTGTCCCTGGGGGCAGTTGTGGTTCGATAAACCAGCGACGCGGCCCTTTGGGGACGCAATGCACCTTGAAGCTGCAACACCAGGAGTCCGGCCAGAATGTCATTGCCCCCGCAGGAATCGTGCGGGATATGTAAGTCTGTGAGTTCGGATAGGTTGCCAGAATCTCCGGCCCACGGGCGACCAGTTGATCGTAAAGCTCCGTGTGCGAGCCAATGCGGAACCGATAGACCGACGTGTTCCCAATTCCTTGTCCCGACTGCGTCCAGTTCGGGCAAACAATGAAGTCCCCGGGCTGTTCAAAGAAGCTATCTAGGCTGCCGGTAATCACGGTGTCTAAATCAAGAAAGAGAACGTCACCAGATGTGTATCCGGGAATTGTTGACCCCCATAGTGACACCTTTCGCCATCCATAATTACATTCCGGAGCACGCAGAGGAACCGTCGGGCAAGGATGGCACTCGACCTCGGGGATAATGTCGTTGACATCATCCGTCAGGCAGACGAGACGAAATGGGCCGGTGATATTCCGAGAGATCATTCGATAGAGCCGATTCACATAATCGGCTCCATAGAGCGTTCCCCATTTCATGCAGACGATCTGCTTCATTTTCTTCTACCGGTGTACTAAGTCGCTATGAATGATGGCGATGTGTTAGGCTGCGATGTTCTCGTAAAGTCGGATCGTCGTTTCGGACATGTGTTGACGCGTAAACTGTAAGTTTGGGTGAATTTCCTGGTTCGTCTCGATGCATGCTTCAATCTGACGGACCACTTCCGCGACATCGCCCGGGGTCACTCGGCCAGCAGGAAACAGCGTTCGCAGGATCTCCGCAGCTCCTCCATGATCGTAACCAACCACCGGCGTCCCGAGGCTGAGCGCCTCGACAACGGTTCGCCCGAAAGCTTCCGGCGGGTTCGACGACAGCGACAGGACCACGTCCGACACCGAGAGAATTTCCCGCAGGTCCAGACGATGCGGCAACATCATCACGTGATCTTGCAGGCCAAGTTCGACGATTCGACACTCGACCTCCTGAGCATAATGTCGACGCCGTGGATCAACGCCCCCCACGATCAGACCGTTGACCAACGTTCCCCGCTGCTTGAGTTGATGAATCGCCGTCAGGAAGTCGAAGTGCCCTTTTAGTCTGGTGATTCGACCAGGAAGGGTGAGCAATGGCCTCTGCTGCAGGGCAGGATGCTCCTGTTTCCAGCGTGACAACCACTGTTCCGAAGGACGAAAATCCGGTGTGTAATTGAGTTGGTCGATCCCTTCGTAGATCGTTTCGACGGTGTCCAGGTCGAGAAGTCGTGGGAAACTCGACAGCAGATAGTCGCGTACAGTTTCCGAGACCGCGATGACCTTCTCCCCCTTCGCCATGATGGCACTGTAAGGGTTGACGGAATACAGCCCATGAGCCGTCGTGACAAAGCGGGGTCTCCAAGCCGCTGGAAGTTTTCGCCACGCCAGCCATGCCACCCACGCCGGATGACGAGACCGTGCATGTAAGACGTCAACCTGTTCGGCCCGGAGAATCTCCTTGAGTCGCGAAACGGCCCGAAGCGAACCGACGAGATGCCTTTTGGTGATGGGCAACTCGATATGTTCGGCCCCGTGGAGTTCGAGTTGACCGACCAACGGACCACCACTGGAGACCACAATTGACCGATGTCCTGCGCGGACGATCTCTTCGCTCATTTCGAGCGCGCTGGACTCGACCCCTCCCCCATCAAGGGCGGGGAGCATCTGCATTACGGTCAACCGACGTCCATCCATGTCCGTCTAACGCCTGAAATATCGTTGTTTGTCAGTAAGAGAACCGGGCGACAACCCTGTCGTTCCCAGTCTGCGATCAGGGTGTGTGGTGACAGAATCAGTCGCAAAGTCCTGTCGGAACGCCCTGAAGCGGCGGGACGTTACCGCAAATCGTGGAATCAGGTCAACGACAGTTCGATGCACATGGTGGGAGAGGGTTGACTCATAATCCTTACAAAAGGTACAACCCGCATAGCCCCTGTGTTGTGTAAACTTGTCACATTGACAACTATTCTTACTTTCGTTATCATTACGTCACGAAAGCCTGTCGGGTTGCCACACACGCATCTGGTCCGCGGGTTTTTCGAGAAGTTGCCGAGTTGGTGCTTCCCTGTCGGCCTCCCGTTCTCTCAAACGGCGAAGGTCGAAAACCCGCATTTTCCCATGTGTTGCAATCACAGGAGAGATGCGATGAACGTGTTGAAGACAAATGTGCTGAGTCAGTTGTGGAACGACGAAACGGGGCTCGTCCTCTCGTCGGAGATGGTTCTGGTGGGGACCATTGGGGTCATCGGAGCGACAGTTGGCCTCAAGGCGATTGCCGAATCGGTGAATCGGGAACTGACCGATGTTGCGATGGCTGTCAGAAGCCTCGATCAGAGCTATTCGCTTGAAGGAACAACCGGTTGCGGAGCGAGCACTGCCGGCTCCAGCTTCCGTCAGCAAGACGTTTCCAAGTCGCTCGACGAACTGTGCGCCGTCGTCGACAAGGAAAAGAAGGCAGCCGAGAAACGCGAAGCTCAGATGTTGAAGGATCTGCAAGACCGAAAGGCTGCCGAAAAGAAGCACGATGACGACAAACGTCACGAGCAGAAGAAACCCGAAATGAAAAAGCCGGAACCGAAACCGGAGGGGGACAAGAAGCCCGAACCGAAGAAGCCTGTCGAAAAGAAGGGGTCCGAGAAAAAGGATGCAGAGAAGAAAGGGGACCCAAAGAAGAAGCAGGCTAAAGGCGAAGTCATTCTTTAGTCGTTTCCACCCTCAAACGATCGCAGTTTTCGAGACCTGATCTCCCCACCGGGATCGGGTCTCTTGTTTTGCCTCGGTCTGTTTTCTCCCGATCACTCGGTGCCGCACCTCTCAGCTGTCAAGTCCCTGGAGTGGGCCGGAGCTGTCTCCCAGACGGTCGATATGGATGCCTCCCCCTGCAAGCATGGAAAGGTAGAGATTCGTCAGCGGTGTTCGGTCGGGGTAGGCAATGTGTCGCCCCGACTTGACCAGTCCGTTTCCTTTACCCGCCAGAATGATCGGCAGGTTATTGTGATTGTGGGCGTTTCCGTCGCCGATGCCGCTCCCATAGACGACAAGGCTGTGATCCAACAGGGTGCCATCTCCTTCCGGGACCCCTCGCATGCGTTCGAGGATGTACGCCAACTGGGTCACATGAAACTGATTGATCTTCTGCAACTTTGCCTGCTTTTCGGCCTTATTATCATGGTGCGACAGATCGTGATGGCCATCGGGAACATCGAGAAAAGGATAGCTGCGATTGCTTCCTTCGTTCGCAAACACCATTGTTGAGACGCGAGTGGTGTCGGTCTGAAACGCCATCACGATGAGGTCACCGAGGATGCGGAGATGACCTTCGTAGGAACCAGGTATTCCCGAGGGACGTTCCATTTGCACAGACTGACCGCCGGGAGCGCTGGCCGCTTTGTCAATCCGAATTTCCAACTCCCGGATGGCAGTCAGGTATTCGTCCAACTTCCGTTGATCCGCTACGCCAACTTGCTGATGAATCCGCTGAGCATCGTCGCGGACCATGTCCAGAATACTTTTGTTGTACCGCTCTCGTCGGGCTCTGGCTTCGGCGGATTCGCCGGGGCGACCTGTCGAAAATAGACGATCGAAGATCAACTTCGGGTTCACTTCCTTGGCGACCGGTTGTGTTTCGGTTCGCCATGAAATGTTTGACGAATACGCACAGCTATATCCCGAGTCACAGTTCCCCGACTGTCCCCCCTCTTCGGCCCCGATTTCGAGTGATGCGAACCGAGTGAGCCGACCGAACTCCCGGGCGGCAACCTGATCGACGGAAACACCTGCTCGAATGTCGGCTCCATCAGTCTTGCGAGCCTGAGTCCCGGTGAGAAAGGTTGTCAGCGCACGGGCATGATCCCCCCCGCCATCGCCGTTCGCCTCTGCCTTCTGTTGCGTCAACCCGCTCAGCACGCAAAATTCCGACTTGAGCGATACTAATGGTTGCAACGTCTTAGGCAGTTCGTAGTCGGCCCCTTCCGTTTTGGGGAGCCAGTCCGGCATGTGTTTGCCATTCGGGACATAGAGGAATGCCATCCGTAGTGGACGAGCTGCGACTTCGGCTGCGGCGGTTGATCGGGGGAGCATTGCATCGAGCAACGGCAACGCGATCGCCGCCCCGAGTCCCTTGAGGGTCCTACGGCGGGAAATTCGAGGGAGAGACATGACACGTCCTCTATTCTTTGAGTCAATTCGTTTGACAACACTTCTCGTTGGCCCGCCAAACTGAAACACGCCTTCGCCTGCCGCCTTCAATCTAAGCTATTTTATGCGTTCTCTGGACAGCCCGCCACTCGGAATTCTCTCGACCTCCCGTTTCCAGGCAGACCCCGCCGAACTTTGCGATTTCGAACCGGACAAGGCGCCCGCTCGACATCTATTGCGGGAGGCTGGTTCTGGCTCGACTTCGGAACGCGGGACTCTGAATGATCTCGCGGACAAGGACCGAGAACTTGTCTCCGTCCGATTCCATCTTTTCTGTGATGTCGTTGAGCGTGCATTCGTCGAAGTATTCGAGGCCGCGACCGATGGCGAACGTCAGCAACTTGCCGGCGATACAACGACGAAACTCCGCTTTTCGTTCGAGGAGAATCTGATGCAACTCGATCGCCCCGCGAAAGGTCCGGCCGTCGGGCAATTCGCCCAATGGCTCGATGGGAAAACCCTGATCCTCTTCTCTCCAGCGTCCAATGGGGTTGAAGTTCTCGAGTCCGAAACCGAGCGGGTCCATCAATCGATGGCAGCCCGCACACTCTGCTTTTGACCGATGCAATTCTAACTGTTCTCGCAGCGACACTCGCTGTTTCCCTCGACGATTGGCGACCTCCAGTGCCGGGACGTTCGGTGGCGGCGATGGTGGGGGGGCAGCGAGAAGATTTTCCAATATCCACTTCCCCCGTTTGACTGGTGATGTCCGGGTTGGGTTTGATGTCACCGTCAAGATACTCGCCTGACCTAACAACCCCGACCGGGCAGACCCTGCCAGCGACACCCTACGAAACTCTTCGCCTTGAACATCGTTCAAGTCATAAAGCTTAGCCAGGCGTTCATTAACAAACGTGTAGTCTGCCGTCAACAATTCGATGACACTCCGGTCATTCTGCATAATGTGTGAAAATAACATTTCCGTTTCTCGGCGCATATCAGCCCGCATCTCGGGAGTAAATTCTTTGTATTGCTTTGAATCGATCGAGATTGTGTCCAGGTTTCTGAGTTGGAGCCACTGGCCAGCAAAGTTTTTAATGAGTCCGTCCGACTTAGGGTCTTTGAGCATCCGTTGGATCTGGATGTCGAGTTTCGTGGAATCGTCAAGTTCCCCTTGGCGAGCCGCCCGGAGGAGTTCTTCGTCCGGCATCGTGCTCCAGAGGAAATAGCTCATCCGCGAGGCAAGTTCATAGGGGTCAAGGTTTCGTGTGGCGACCGGTCCTTTGGCTGGAGGGTCTTTCTCGACACGAAAGAGAAACTGCGGCGAGACGAGAGCCGCCTGTATCGCCACTTGCATCGCTCGTTCGAGCGACGACTTGTCGTCTAGTACCAGCTGTGCGACTCGGACATAACGTTCGACTTCCGCCGACTCGACCGGTCGGCGAAATGCCCTTGGGAGAAAGGCTGTCAGGTTCGCGCGAATGGCAGACAATTGGGCTTCGCGAGTGGCTTCTGTTTCGACGGTATTTGGAATCAGACGACGGTGCGATTCGGGAAGCTCCTCCGGCAACACCCCAATCGGCCCAATCACAGAAACCGACGTTACATAGAGATTGCGGTCGCCACGAAGCTTCGGGTCGGGGTCGTTCGGTTGATAGTAATCGTTCAGAAACTTCACCGTCACACGATGCTTCCCCTGCTCGACTCGTTGTGTCATTTCATAGGTTCCCCGTTCATTTGAAGTTGCGGGGATGTCGATGGTCTTGAGTTCTTTGCCATCCAAAAGATAAGCCATCTTTGCTAACTCAGGTCCCGCCTGATCGGCATGCGCCTCGATACGAAAAATGTAGTCCGCAGTGGCCGGGAACGAAAAGAGGTCTCCCGCTTCGGCGACGGATCCTAATGTCTTTCCAGGACGAGTAACAATTGGGGCAAAATCTGCTTCAGGGACTAAGATCGCCCGACGTACGACTTCGTCTGCGGCTTCGAGGTATCGTTCAAAGAGGACTGGCGGAAGTGTCAGGACGTCTCCCACGTTATCGAAACCATAGCCAACGTCGTCAGAAGGAAAGGTCGCGGCAGGTTGAAAGTCGACGCCGACTAAGTCTCGAATCGTTCGGTTGTATTCATCACGATTCAGTCGCCGTAGTGTCACCCGACCGGGATAGGCGGGGCCGTTGCAGACGACCTTCAAGGCATGACCCTCGACCCATTGAAGGAGCCTTTGCCGATCTTCGGGCGACGGCTGCTCGGCATCGACCGGGGGCATGATGCGGGAATCGAGCTGGGTGAAGACCTTCTTCCAGACGTTGCGGTCCAACGTCGACGCCCGGCTGATGTCGAGCTTCTCGAAGTCGATCCCAGCGGCGGGTTGCCACCCAGAGTGACAGTCGCCGCAGTACTGTTGGAGCACGGGCAAGACATCTTTCGGGTAATTCAGTTCTCCTGCCGGCTCGGCAATTGGTTCGATCGCTCGGGTCTGTGTGGCAGTCGTTCCGTGCCAGAAAACTGCCAACAACCCGCAAAGAACGGCGAAAGGCAAACGTGACCTGAGCATCCGAGAGACCTCATCAGACACAAAACACAAAGACCCTGACGGCATGATGGAGCATGACCAAGTCTTTGAGGGGAGGGAGGAACCGCCCAGCGAAGGGAGGAACCCAAGGGGGAGGGCTGACCACTCGCATCACCCAGCGGGAGCCGGACGATGGACCAGTCATCTCTTATGGTGACAGTCCCCGACAAGAAACGCAATCGGAATCCAACGATACCCCTGACTCTGGGTGCAGTCGCTGTTTGGGGTTGGTTCATTTGTTCAGTCAGGGGCACGGTCGGGCCAACGGCCCAGCAGGTTGTCTAGCCTAGGCCATCGGCCTAGGACTGAAGGCAGGAGTCCACGCGAGAGGGCTGATGGCCCGGCCAGTTGCCCCAGAATCTTGCCAACGGGCCGGGCCTTCAGCCCTCGACAGACAATCTTGGGCCGATTCCCCAGTCCGCTGGACTGGGCTAGACAATGTTCCGGGGCGTTGCCCCTGCTGTTTCCTGAACATCGCCACGTCACCTGCCAAACTTGTTCGCGGTGAACAGATGAGCAACCCCCAATTGGCGACTGCACCCCCTGACTCTCTTACTGATGCTTGCCCGAGGTGTGTGCCGCTTCGTATCACCCCGTGGAAGAACGACCGTGAGTCAGATTTTCCAATCTGACAAGTGCAAGTCCCCCAATCGGAGGCGTCAGCCGACGCGAGACTCATTCTCCCCCGGTGACGACGCGGCGACTTCAAACAGCATACCAACGGGGGAGACAGAATGGAAGGACCGGCGATCACTGGGTGCGTGGGTTAGAATTTGGGTGATTGCTGTTCCCGATTTCCAGAGCCATAACAGTGAGGCTGGTCCGATGATGACGTTACGATACGTGGGGCTTGATGTCCATAAAGATTCGATTTCGGTGGCGGTTGCCGATGTGGGGGATGCGGCGCGCAGGTTCTTGAGCGGTTGCCGTTCGATGAAGCCGCGGGTGTTGAAGTTGTTGCGAACTTTGGGGCCGCTTGGTTCGTTAAAGGTCTGTTACGAGGCGGGGCCGACGGGGTATGGGTTGCAAAGGTTCTTAGAGGAGAAGGGGTGGACTGTGTGGTCATTTCGCCGTCGATGGTGCCGCAGCAGCTGAGTCGCGTGAAGACGGATCGACGCGATGCCAAGAGGCTGGCCCACTTCTTGCGATCGGGCGACTTGGTGACCATCTGGATTCCGATGCCGCGACCGAAGCGATCCGCGACTTGGTGCGTGGCGGGATGATGCTCGTCTTTGCGAACGGGCGCATCCGGCAGCAGTTACTCAAGTTTCTGTTGCGTCAGGGACGACGCTTCACCGAAGGTGTTTCGCATTGGACCAAGACGCACTGGTCGTGGATTCGTCGGCAGACGTTTGACTTCGAAGCACAGAATCAACTGTTGGCCGACGCCATCGCCACGGCAGACCAAGCCCAGTCCCGCATCACCCGACTCAACGCCGACATCCATGACGCACTGGCCGACTGGCGACTCGGCTCGCTGGTGCAGAACTTGCAGGCGTTCTGCGGAATTCAGGAGTTGATTTCGGCCGTCGGAATTGTCGCAGATTGGCGACTTTGAACGATTCCCGACAGCGGCGAAGTTCATGTCGTTTGTCGGCTTGGTTCCCAGCGAAGCGTCGAGCGGTCCAACACGTCGTCAGGGTGGGATCACCAAGAGCGGCAACCGCCATGTGCGACGTCTGCTGATCGAAGCAGCCTGGCACTATTATCATGCCCGACCAAACGCGAGCCTCGCACTGTTACAGCGGGCGAAGGTCTGCCTCAGGAGGTCATCGACATCGCCGACAACGCGCTGCGACGACTGCGAAAACGCTCGCTGAAGTTGCAGCGAATCAAGAAGTCTGCCACGAAGATCGTCACCGCGCTGGCCCGCGAGTTGGCGGGGTTCCTGTGGTCCGCCGCGATCACCACGCAGCGTCTGCATCGCGAACAGACTTCCCCACCAGCGACCTCAAAACGGGCGAAGCATGATCGTGACAAACAGCAACACACGAAACGCGAACAGACACCACTCCCAACAGAATTGTGACGATGATGTTCTCAACTAGGATAATGTTACATCGATACGACAGCATCATTTGCCAGAGATTATTCTTTGTAGGATGATGTTGTGAGATGTCTGCGAAGAGACAACGATGACAACAACCGACTGCCCCCAAGGAGACGACAGCGACGCCGTGGCGTGTGGAGACCGACAGAACGGAAGCACCCTCGATGCCCTCTTGAGCATTCCTTCACAGGAACACGCTCGTCCTGGAGACTGAGGTTCCTCCCAGACGAAACCTTGCCTTGCGGTAACCAACCCGCGTATCTCAGAGTGCCAGTCTCCCACCCCCACCGGCCCGCTGCCATCCCCAGGAGAAAATCATGACCTGACGCCCCCCTTTCAGTCAAACAGAAAAAGCCCCCCCACACTTGACCGGTCCTTCCATATCAGAAGGCTGGGATGAGGGGGTATCTGTGGACGCTATTTCAACACGTTTGTGAAGTGGATGCCGCTTTTGAATCCCCCTCACCACGACCCTCTCCCCCACTGGAAAGTCCTTCAAAATAGGAACGTCGACAGTGGGGGAGAGGGGGAAGATGACAGCAAACATCACAAGTTGGCAAAGATCACAAGCCGGCAAACATCACAGGTTGGCGAGGATCACAATCCGAGGAATGCACCCAGGCTGAAAGGCTCCATACTGTCTAACACGATTCCTTGCTGAGGGTTGAACCACACTTCGCCGTCGCTGTCGACGCCCCGGCATTATGCGGACTTCCAACAAGAGAAGGAGCCTCGCGTCGGTTGACGCCTCTACGGTCTCTCTGCCGAACAGTATTGAACTGGAAAGCCTGAACTTCGTTTTTCAACGGGCTGCTATTTGACGTGGTCGGAGGTCGTGTTTTGACCGGCGTCGGCGGTTTGGATTGGGGGGACTGGAGGTGTCGTCGAGACGGAGACGTGTGGGCGGAAGCGTTGAGGCATCGCCCAGTCGAAACGGTTCGCAAGTTTCGCCCACTGACGGCTCACCTGACGAAACACCACCATGGATCGGGGGAGGAGTTCGTACTGTCCGCCCCCTTTCATGCGTAGCGTTGAAGGATGATCGTGCGAAGAATCGAGTTCCAAGGTCCAGAGCGATTCGTCATCGCCGCCGGGGAGAGTGAATCGAATCGGCTTCGCTCGGGCGTTCATCAGGAGCAACATGGTGTCGCCGGTGATCTGTTTTCCTTGCTCATCGATTTCGTCGGTCATCTGACCGTTCAACAACATTCCCAAAGATCGAGCATGCGACGAATGCCAGTCGGCATCGCTCATCTCGTTTGCGTCCGCAGTCAGCCAGTGCACGTCCTTCTGATCTTTCCCGCGAATTGCTTTCCCTTGAAAGAACTGCCGACGCTGGAAGACGGGGTTGTCTCTCCACAGGGCGATCACCTGACAGCAGAAGTCGAGGAAGTTTTTCTGATAGTCTGCCAGGTTCCAGTTGAGCCAGTTCAGTTCGTTGTCCTGGCAGTAGGTATTGTTGTTTCCCTGTTGAGAGTGGCAGATTTCGTCGCCACTTCGAATCATTGGGACCCCTTGAGACAACAACATGGTCGACATGAAGTTCTTCATCTGTCTCACCCGCAGGGCGTTGATCTCGGGGTCGTTGGTGGGACCTTCGTGTCCACAGTTCCAACTGATGTTGTGGTCGTCGCCGTCGGTGTTGTTATGGCCATTCGCCTCATTGTGCTTATGGTTGTAAGAGACGAGGTCCCACATGGAAAACCCGTCGTGCGAGGTGACGAAGTTGATGCTGGCATAAGGTCGACGACCGTTGTGTTCATAGAGATCGCTCGACCCGGTCAGGCGGGTCGCAAATTCGGAGACGGCATCGCCATCCCCCCGCCAGAAGCGACGGACGTTGTCCCGATACTTGCCGTTCCACTCGGTCCAACCGCAAGGGAAGTTGCCGACCTGATAACCCCCTTCGCCGATGTCCCAAGGTTCTGCAATCAATTTGACTCGGGAGAGAATCGGGTCCTGATGGATGATGTCGAAGAAGGCTCCCAGCTTGTCGACGGCATGCAGTTCTCTCGCCAGCGCACTGGCGAGATCGAAGCGAAAGCCGTCGACATGCATCTCGTTGACCCAGTACCGCAGGCTGTCCATGATGAGTTGCAAGACGCGCGGGCAAACCATGTTGAGCGTATTGCCGCAGCCGGTAAAGTCTTGATAGTACCGGGGCTGATTGGGCATCAGGCGATAGTAATTGCGGTTGTCGAACCCTCGCAGTGAGAGTGTCGGCCCGTGATGATTCCCTTCCCCCGTGTGGTTGTAGACGACATCGAGAATCACTTCGAGGCCATGACGATGAAACGTCTTGACCATCGTCTTAAACTCTTTAAGGGCCCCTTGGGGAGACTTGTCGGCGGCATACCGCACATCAGGGGCAAAGAACGAAAGCGTATTGTAGCCCCAGTAACAATTGAGATTCTTCTCGACGAGGTGTCGGTCGTCGACTCGGTGATGCACCGGCATGATCTCAACCGCAGTGACCCCTAACTTCTGGAGATGTCGGATTGCGGGCTTGCTGGCGAGACCGGCGTAAGTCCCGCGCAGATGTTCCGGGACATCGGGGTGCAGCTTGGTGAAGCCTTTGGGATGCAGTTCGTAGATGACCGTCTTGTGCCATGGCGTCTTCGGATGCTGATCGTTCCCCCAGCGAAACCGGTTGTCGATGACAGCAGCCAGGGGAGCCGCATGGGCGTTGTCTCGTTCATCGTATGAGAGGTCGGCCGCTGGGTCTCCAATGCGATACCCGAACATCGTGTCGTCCCAGTTGAGCGGGCGTCCGATCGACTTCGCGTAGGGATCGAGCAGCACCTTATGGGCGTTAAATCGGTCTCCCTGCAACGGCTGATACGGTCCATCGACGCGATAGCCATACAACTGACCGGGCTTCACTCCCGGTAGATAGCAATGCCAGACGAACTCGGTTCGGTCACTGAGCGGAATGCAGCAAGACTCGCGGCGGGCTGTGGGAGAGTCGAACAGGCAAAGTTCGACCCGCGTCGCACGTTCGGAAAACACCGCGAAGTTGACCCCTTGGCCATCCCATGTGGCACCAAGAGGATACGGATTACCTGGCCATACCATCATCGTCGCAGTCCTTGCTGAAGTCTCAGCGGTGCAGACCTTTGCTACAACATCCGAGCACTCGGTCGATGATAGCAGGTGCACCCTCCTTCGCGAATCGGAAGCGACTGACGCGTCTCAAAACCGGCAAGATCGGACAGAACCGGTTGATGGCGACTCACGGAAAAGCAACCCACTCTGCGGACAACGTTGCCCAACCAAACAGGGTTCACCACAGCGGTCTCAGGTCAGACAATCGCTCTCAAGACTTGTTCCTGTTTTTGGCACCTCTTTCCGCGATGTCGAACGACTCGCGCAAATGGTGACGGGTCTCGAAGATTGAGGGATCGTCGTCGCTATCTAGTGGGGGATGTCGCTTGAGACACACGAGCCGCGAGCCAACGACGAACCCCCGCAACGGTCGCCAACACGGCACCAGCAACGACGGCGATGGACCAAGGGAACGGCGGAGCGTTCGAGTGATCGGGCGAGCCAACGGCCAGCTCGGGCAATTCGGACGGGTCCATGCCAATCGGTTCCCAGTCCATCCCTGTCGCCACAGTCGGGTCGACTGTCGCCAACGAAACGTCTGTTGGCGCTGATGGGAGTGGAGCCTCGAAACCTGCGGCCGTGACCGCCGCGTGCTGTCGGAGATGTTCGTCGGTTTTGACGTCCGCATGGACCACCCCTTCGCGACCCAGTGAGTCTTGAGAGAGTGGACCATCAATCGACGTCAGCCCCGCGAGGGCAATACCACTTGATGGTTGTACCGGTCGGTGTTGTTCTGGCTGATTTTGTTCCGGCTGACTCTGTTCCGGCAAAGTTCCGTGAAGCGGCTTCGCGACAGGATGCGAGTCTGAGTGGTGGTGCAACTCTGCGGCGGTGGACGTCTGATCTGTTGACGCCGCGATCGTCGCTGCCGCCGATGGCTGCTGCACTTGGGCTTCTCGCCATTGTTGTCCGCCATGAGGGAACTGTCCCCACGGAGTTTCAGAGTTTTCGGGCTGAATATCGGGCGAGACACGCTCGGAAGGAACCGTTTGGGCTGGACGAATGGCGGGGGATGAGTTCACCCGTGGTGCCCCGGGCACATCGACCGGCTCTTCCAGCAGAGTTCGCGATGAACGCCCCGGCTGGATCGACGGACCGCTGGTCCGCATTGACTGGTCGGCATATCGAGAGGTACGGTCGGCGAGCCCCGCGGAGGGCTGCTCGGTTGGGCGAATCTCGACCGACGGACTACTCTCGTTGCGACCCGAATCGATACGTTTCCAAATCTCTTTCGAGACTTCTGTCGGTCGACGGTCTCCGGGAACGAATACGATCCCTTCGCTATCGGCGAGTTGTTGAGCCGTGATCGTGTTGCGGTACGCTTGTTCGAGTTCTCCATTCTGAATGTGCCACTCGGCTGCGGCCAGAAGGGACTGAACGCGCAGGGCGGTCGGATTATCCGGGAGTTCGATCGCTCGCTCGGGAAGAGTCTGTCGATCGGTCATCGGCGAGCGACGCTCGTCCACACGGCCAAGATCGCGAAGTGCGTCCTGACTGCGATCTCGATTGGTCGACAGGGGCGGCTCCTCACCACCGGGGCGTCGGTCCAACAATTCGTCGTCGGATGGACCACGGCGATTCAGAACGGGATCGAATCCCTCCACGCGTCGACGTTCCGCTTCCTCATGCGCGACCAGTTCCGCTCGACCTGCCGGACGATCGATCACTTGTCGATCGATGAGTGAACTGCGTTCATCATCCATCGTGAGCGGATAGCCTCGATCGTTGCGATTGAATTCGACGAGAGGTTTTCGTGACGATGTCGTCACATCACCCGTTGTTGCAACTCCTTCTCCTCCCGCTGCTGGCGGAGAGGGCCGTTGTTGCTGGTTCAGTTCCTCTCGGAGTTGTTCGATACGAGAGAGGGGACGATTGTTGGAAGCATTGGCGGTGTCGATTTCGGCCAGACGGTCTCTCTTTGTTGCCCGATCGGCACCGGATCGAGCGAGTCCAGTATCATTCGAGTCCCACGGAGAGATGCGGGGCTGCTCATCACTGATCGGAGCGCGGCCTTTCGGTTCAGCAAAGGAGATGCGGTTCGTTGCCGTTTCTGCCTGGGGCCGAACTCGGGCGACTTCGGTCTGCTGATCGAGGAAAGGGTCGGTCGACGACGAACGCTGATTTCGATCCTTCTCCCCAAAAGAGGGGAACGCCGTTCGGATGGTGGCTCGCTTGCCGGCCTCGTTCGCTTCTAATGATGCGACCCGTGCTCGCCCTTCTGATTCTCGTTTGTCGCTGCGGGCAATGGCAGCACCGACTTCTTCCGAGGCCAAGCGATCTCGTGCTGCCCCCGAGCGAGCACTGTTTGACGACGTTGAGTCGAACGAAGAACGACTGCATCCGGCCAAAGCGATGCCCGTGAGGCAGATCGCCCCCCATCGCATCGAAATCCGGCGCAATCCCTGGCTTGTCATGATTGGGCGCAGCATAGTCTTTCCCCCGATGACCGGAACTCGGTCCATCGTTTGTATCGACAAGATCGACTGTACCGCTTGAGACGATTTTCCCGACTATGTCGACCGGATTCGACTCAGTGGGGATGCGATGTGAGCAGGATTGAGGAGTGTCTTTGGTACCGATCGAAAATCGGAACTTTTCCGGAAATCACGCACTGCAAGGACGTTACGTCTGCGGATAGACAACGAAGACTGTGCTGCCAGCCTGAACGTGATCACCGATCTGGACGGCGATTTGCATCCCTGGTTCCCGGGGGATGACCAGTTCGGTTCGTGATCCAAGCTTGATCATGCCAACTCGTTCTCCCTTGGTCAACACATCCCCTGGCTTCAACCAGCAGACGATGCGACGGGCGATGGCTCCGGTGATCTGTCGCACGATCATCCTGCGGAACGGGGCGGAAGTCTCTTGCAGACGAATGGCCAACTGCTCGTTTTCCCGAGCCGATTCCGGCCGCAGGGCGTTGAGGAACTTCCCCTTGCGATACCGCAGCCCAATGACACGGGCAGGGGCGGGTGAGCGATTAATGTGGACATTGAAGATCGACAGGAAGATGCCAATCTGAATGGCAGGACCACCAATGAATTCGTCGTGTTCGATCTCGTCAATCGCCACGACTTTGCCATCGGCCGGGGCGACGACAAGCCCCGGATCGATCGGGATGACTCGCCCCGGATCGCGGAAAAACCAGACGATCAACAAGCCGATGACTACCAGAGTTGCCACTGCCAGCCATAGGCCAACCGATGCGCCGGTCGACCACTCTTGGGAAAGGGCCAACCACGTGAGCGCCGCTGCTGGTCCGAAGGTACACAAGGAGAAGACCTGCAACTCCGCCAGTCCCCAGCGGGCAAAGGGAATCCGGTCTCGACCACGAAATGGATCGTCTCCGGGAGCCCAGTGCCAGCCCCCCTGATTCTGATAAAACTTGAGGTCGCGCGGATCGAGAACCTCGTGCGGAGCCCGGTTTTCGTCACCACGACGAAGTTGTTCCATCCGCCGCAGATAACCCCTTCGGAACACCTTGAGGTAGGCCCGACGCACCTTGCCCCAGGCGAGTTCCAACTGCATCACCACTCCGCCACCCGGCTGAATCGACGTGATTTGCGGGTCCATCGGCTCCAAGGGGAGCAACCCCTGAGCATCGGGAACCGATCCCTCGGCAGTCGGGGGCACGGGGGGCGTCGGAGGAGCAGGAGCGTTCATCGCTTCTCAAAATTCTCTCTGAGTGATGCGGGCAGACCGCCCCGCCGATGCGGGTTTGACGGCATCAACATTGCACCGCCTGAGGACATTTCGCGGCACCTCCCCTTGCGGACGCGCCGAACTTCATGGTAGTCAATCCCCCCTCTGTTCTGCATCCGTTGGCCCCCTGACACCCCCGGATTCATCACACATGGGAATCCCCCAGACTTCGCATGAGCAGCGGGGTGTCCAAGTTGGGGTGCGTAACGCCGCCGTCGGCACCCCACGATAGGAACCAGACGAAACTCAACTCGGCCCGACAGGGAAATGTGGGGCGATACCGTGGCAAACCGGCGGAAAGCCCGGTTGCTGCATCAGGAGGTTTCCTTCACGAATCGACGCCCCTTCAGTTCGAAGCGGGGGAGGCTGCCGGGGAGGGTTGGGACCACTTCGGCTTGGAAGTTAAGGCGGTCTTTGATTGTTCGACTGACCTGATCGACCAACAACTCGACGTCTGTCGTAACGTGGGCTGTGGTCGCTTCGGGTTCGATTTCGACTCTCAAATGCGGCATCGAACGGCGGGTTTGCAGGGTGATGCGGTATTCGGCAACCTGCTCGAACTCCCTCAAAATAGCGTCCAGACTTGATGGGAAGACGTTGTTGCCACGGATGGTCACCATGTCATCGGCTCGACCGATGATCCCCCCATCGAGGCGAATCATCTCCATCCCCGAGGGGCAGGGAGTGGTCGACACTTTGACGAGGTCTCCCGTCCGATAGCGGATGACAGGCTGGCCGACGCGACCGAGATTCGTGATGACCAACTCCCCAAGTTGTCCCCGGGGGACCGGCTGACATGTCTGGGGATCGATGACTTCGGCGATACATTCCGTTTCGAGCAGTGTCATTCCGCCGGGGGCGTCGACTGGCTCAATCCCGAGTGAACCGATGTCGGTCATTCCCCAGTGGTCGAAGACTCTGGCTCCCCATGCGGTCTCGATGCGTTGCCGGACGGAAGGGAGATTTCCCCCCGGCTCGCCCGCGACGATGACTCCGCGGACAGAGGAGTCAGCAAGGTTGACCCCCTCCTTCTCGGCCACCTCGACGAGTCGCATGGCATAGGTCGGGGTGCAACAGATGAAGGTTGCTTCGAGATCGAGCATGAGCCTCAGGCGGGCTTCGCTGGTCATGCCCCCCATGGCGAGAGTCAGATTCCCGAGTCGACAGGCCCCTTCAAATCCGGCCCAGAATCCGATGAAAGGCCCGAAGGAGAAGGGGAAAGCCATGACATCGGCTGGCGTTACTCCGGCGATGCGGTAAATCTGTCCCCAACAGGACATGAACCAGTCCCAACTTGCTGGGGTGTCGAGCCACCGCATTGGCCGACCGGTTGTGCCAGAGGTTTGATGCAACCGGGTGTATTCAGCCCGGGGGTAGGTGAGGTTCGACCCGAAAGGGGGATGAGCGTTCTGATCGGCGACCAGTTCGTGCTTGGTCGAAAATGGAAGCAGCGACAAGTCTTCGAGTGAGCGAACCGCCGAAAGGTCGACGCCAGCCTCTCGATACTTCTGTTGCCAGAACGGATTCGATCGTCCCACTTCATGGAGCAGAGTTCGTAGACGTTCCCACTGCCGCCGCTGAAGAGCGTCGCGGGTCATCAATTCCGGTCGGGAGTTCTCATGGAGGTCGTTCATGACCGAATGATAGACAGAACTGGAACCGGTTTGGAGTCATCGTGTCCCCCGAAGGGGAGGAGGGGATGCTTCAGGAGGAAGGAACTCGTTTTGCCATGACCTTGCGAGACGAGTTCGACAACAAAGGCGCTTAAACACGCTGTGACTTCCAATAGTCGAAGACGAGAGTTGGACTCAGTCCATGGCCCGCTTTTGTTCCTGCGGGCAGTGTTGAATCTCGCCGGGAAATCGTCTGGGGACGATCCCTTACGGAGGGGAGTCGCCCGTCATGCCGTTGCCACCCCCGTTGAGAGCTTGGGCAGCTCGGCGACGTTCTCCGGCGGTCGAACCGGGCATCTCTTTGCGGGAGATATTCCGGCGTCGCTGAGTTGAACGCATCCCCGATTCGTCCATCCCCAAATTCGTGTCGACAGGCATGGTGGTGTCGCTACCGAAAAGGTCATTAATGCCATCACCGGCACCGGGGACTGTCGAGGATTGCCGGAGGAATTCCCAAGGCTCGTAACTCTTCTTCAATTTGTCGCTGAAGTAGTCGACATAGGGCTTCTGGGAGAAGGTATCGACCGTGGCGAGGCTACCGTCGGTTTTGACGACGAGGACCGGTTCGGTCAGTTGCAGCGACTTGGCCGACCCGACGACCATCTTGAGGTCGGGGTGGGTGTTCTTGTCGAGTGTGATGTCTTCCAATCCATCGACCAGCAAGTCACCCGACTCGAAGGAGTATTCGGTGTCGTCAAACTTGTTCTTGGCAGGATCAAGGAGCGGAACGGTGAGATCGCCGCCAATCGGTTCGCCGAAGGCGACTGCCAGGCGTTCGATCTTCCCCTTGTCTTTCCGTTCGTAGTCGTTGGTGACGTCGGTGCCGTAGTTCAGGTCGTAGTGAACAAAGTTGAACAGCACACGTTCGCGCCGAGGATCGAACTGATTGACGAAGTACCACGTCTGACGTTCAATTTCGGGAGCGTTACTGACGTTACTCCAGCCGGTCAGACGTTCTTCCCCTTCGACCACACTGCTATCCTCGGCATCGCTGGGTCGTCGCCCGTAATTGGGGTTCGCCATGACAACGCGGGCACGATAGCGATACGCTTTGCCCGGTTCGACAGCAAAGTCGAGATACCGGAACAGGAGGACGTTGCCGATGGCGCTGACGTTGGCAGCAACCAGTTTCTCGAAGTCTTCACGCAGCTTCTTCTGCTTGGTTGGGTCTCGTTCTTTGTTTATCTCATCGGCCATCAGGGCCATGGCAGCTTCAGAAAGTTGTTGACGCCCATCAAGAGGGGCGCCGGCGCGTGCGCCAGGACGAGTTGGTCGGTTGGGGGACGGCATCATCCCCATTTCCATGTTCGTGTTGACGGTGTACTGCGACTCGGCCCCCATCGCACCCGACATGATCTCCTGTGTGTTAAAGATGTAATCGGAGAAGCCCCGGGCCTTTCGCTGTGGGCCGACAGGCTGCGTTGGCGGCAGCGTGGATTGTTTCTTCATCGCATTAAAAACGAGATCCGTCTGAATCCGAACTTGATCTGGCGAGAGTCGGTAGTTCTCGACCAATGGATGAACACCCAGCTTTCCGTACCCCCCAATAATCAGGGCGGGAAGGGGCATTGCCAGGGCAGGGTTGAGTAGTGCTGGAGGGAGCGTTTCTTCGGCGAATCCGTCAGACTGTTCGAGAATTCCTTCCGCGACACTGCGGTCGACAGGTGCCCAGGTCGACCACGAACCATCAGGCTGACGGACTTGGCGTTCGAGGACGAAGTCGATGGGATAGAACAGACCGGCTGCCCGCGATTCTTCGACGTTGCAGGCCTTCATGATCTCTTCGATGTTGTCCTTCACCATGAACGCAGCTCGCACCGAGATGAAGTAACGCCCTTTGCCGTTGAGCGAGAGGGTTGCTTCGTTCAGACCGTCTTCGCCATAGGTTGACATCATCTGAAGTTCGGGAGCCGCTGCCAGGATGTCCGTAGGGCTGTCCAACATCATTCCATCGGGACCAAGAGCCCCCCCTGCGGGACGACTAAACTCATTCTCGTCGATCGCTCCGACACCTTCGGGGCGAGATGGCTTAACATCTTCTGTTGGCTTGGTCGGATCGGTCGTGGTGGCGGTTCCGGCATCGGCGAGAGCTGTGTCGGCGGAGAGTGCCTGTCCTTCATTGAACAAACGACGTCCCACAGTGGCAATCAACTCGATCGGAGCAGAGAACTGAACTTCTCGCAATGGGATGCTGATGTCTCGGAAACTGGGGGCAAACTTAACCGCCCACTGACGCGTCCGCGGGTCGACATCGGCAAGTAGTTCTTGTCGGATGACGCTGGCAGGCCGGTCGGCAGCGGCGATCAGCCAAGCCTTTTCGTCTTCCGGCGTGATCGTCCGGCCTTCGAAGGTTGCTGTTCCATTCTGGATTTTCGTGGCGACATCAGCCGGGTTTCCGTTGAACGGAACCCAGTTCGCCGTCGCCAGCGCAAACAGAGCGATCGCGGCAATCACCCCCAGGGCGATCTTTTCGCCATTAGAAATCAAGAAGGCTTTGAAGTCAAACTTTTTTCTGGCCATGATGTCCTTCCGATCGGTGCAGGCACCGGTTAATGATCGGTCTGGTAAGTGAGTGGACTGTCTGTATGATCGCGAGTGACGTTGCGGAGCGTCTCGTGAGTCTGTCAGGTTCCGGCATCGGTCCCTGCCGCCGGAGGAGTCGAGGTTTCCTCAATATTGATCCCTTCCAACGGAGGTGTTGTCGTCGCTGGGGGTTCGGGTGCTGGAGTGGTTGCCGTCGGGGTCGGATCGGTTGATTCGGGGGTTGAGGTCTCTGCTGGTGCCCCCTCTGTGGCCGGAGTCGTCCCTGCGTCGGCTGGCGAGGCTGGGTTTCCGGTCTCGGTGGCCTCGGTCGTTTCCGTGTTGCCTGTTTCCGCGTTGCCTTCAGTGGTTGGTGGTGCAGGTTGCACTTCCTCGGCAACGGCATTGCGAACCGCTGCGGGCTGCTTGAACATCGTAATCAACCCGATGAAATCGAGTCGAACGAGGTCGGAACGTTTCCTCGCGTTGGAATATGGGTCTGTCGTCACGGGATTTTGCCCGTCCCCAAGAGGGTCGACACCCCGCACCGGACGCCCTCCGACGTTTCCGTCGTTCGCACGTCCGAGACCCTCTCCGACATTTCCCACTTTCGGGCCGCTGACGGACCATCCCCCGCCCCCCCCGCCACGATTCCCCGTGAGGTTCCCACGCTCGTTGTTGATGCCGCCAGCCATCGGACGCCCCCCCTTCGTGGCCCCGGAGATGCGCATGAGATCGTCATCGTCATAGGGGTTATTCGTGATCGTGAAGCGGCCAGTGCGAATCGGCGGGTCCAAGCTGGACAGGGCGGCAAAGAGGTCGGCGATCTTCGTTTCGTCGATCAGGATGCTCATGTAGAAAGCCCGCTGACGGTAAGGACCAGTCTTCGGATCGCCGACATAGCGACGTGCCTTCGCAGTCGCTGCTCCAGTGCCCCCCACTGCGATGACCTCTCCGCCCCCATCCGCTGCTGCCGCAGTTTCGTCGACGAGTGATCCGTACTCTTCGGCAGGATCAAACTCGATCGAGCTTGACAGGAACGAAATTCCACCTTGGCCGTTCGGGTCGTTGGCTCCTCCGACCATCGGCATCCCACCTTCGATGGGAGATGTTCCACTCGGATCGGTGGCCGCTTCTGCCGTAACGGTGGTGGTGCCGGACCCTCCGAACAGCGAGATCAGCTTGATCTCGACGATGGGGGACTTGTTCACATCTTCGGCCTGATTGACGTTGTTGATTGCCGTCACCAGCATCTTTAACAGCCAGTAATCCTCCTGAGCCTCCAGGATCGCCTCGGAGGGATAGAGGACGCCCGTGAGGAACTCGTGTCGGGGGATAGCCGACTGGTCAATGAAGACACGGTTCTTAGTCTTCGATGTCTCGAAACCTTCATCACCGAAGTACAGCACAGGGTCGAGCGAATCGTAGAGTCGATTCATTTGAATCGTGTACTGTTGCGGATAGTCGATCGGGACCGACTTCAGGGTAAACTCGAACTTCGCATCAGCCTCGGCATCGCCGGGATACATGATCTCGCCATTGACGGGGTTCTTGGGGAGCCCCTTTTCGATGAGTGCAGGCCAGGTGTACCACTTCTTCTGGATGTCCCAAAGTCCCAGAAGTTCTTTCTCGTTCTCCAGGCGGATCTCTTCCGCCAATTCACTCACTCGCTGGGTGAACTTCTCGTTCTCGACATTCCCACTGGCGACACCATTGAGGGCCGTCTCGTAGGCTTCAACCTTGGACTTAGTCAGTTCAAGGACGGCACCATTCGCCGTGAAGTACCCGGCCAGCGCCAAAGGGATGGCCAAGGCACTCAGGATCCAGAACTTGAGTTTCAGGAGCTTATCCATGATCGATCTCTGTAATGGTGATCCAAAATCGTCAACGTGATCGACGATGTTGGTCGCTGTGTATTGTTTCAGACGCGAGCCGATTTGGCAAAGTTCCGCGTTTTTTCCAGTAACGCCCTGACATGTTCAAAGTGAGGCAGAATGTGTCAAGGCATCGGCTCTGTCGGCATCGGGTCGGTGGACATGGGGTCGGTAGCTGGGGTTGAGCCATCAGCCGCGGGTGTCTCGGTCCCTTCTGTCGTGGTGCTTCCATCCGAAGTCTCGGCAGGTGCTGGGTCCCAGGGGGCACGCGGTTCCCGAGCATCGGGCTTCACATATTGAACGACAAACTCAATCACAAAGTGAGACTGCTTCAACTCAACAAGTGTCCCGGAATTGGGGGGCGGGTTGGTTCCATTTTCGATCCCCATTGGGTCAATGCCAGGGTTGAAGCCGGGCTGTTCGCCATTCAATCCGCCTCCGGGACGCTGACCGGAAGTCAGGCGACTCGCCTTGGCATCGACCCGGCCGACCGGATCGTAAAGGACCGTAGTATAGTCGTCGCTCCAGCGGATCGTCGCCGCCTTGATCCCCAATTTGGCGATCGGAACCGGTGCGTTGTAACCAATCGGCTGAACCTCCCACTCTTGAAGGTTTGCCAATAGCGTGTTTTGCACGTACTGCACCAACTGCTTGGTCGAGTCCTCACCATGATGGTAGTGCAGGCCGTCCAGGCTGAAGATGTAACCTTCGCCAGTGGGGGGATTCTCCTTATCCCACTTCGACAAGAACAGGTCACGTCCGCCAACCTTCAGGGTCTTGTACCAATCACCCACTTCGGCCACATGCCGATTGTTGATCTGTACGATCGTGATTTGCTCACGTTGGTCAACCGGTTTCTCGGGAGAGGCTCCACTGACGGTGTCTCGGGGGAGACAAGCATTGATCGCCCCGTAAATCTCCATCCACGAGTCATCTCGAAGACCGGCCACAATCGCTCGGACCCGCCCACGCTCTGCTTCCAAAGCTGCTAACTTCGCATCGTACGCGGACTTGGCACTCCCGATCTTACTGTTGAATGCGTTGGCTGCTTCGATTGCCCTTTCGAACTCGGGATTGCTGGCCGAACGTAGCGAGTTACCAGAAACGACCATGGACATCGACAGCCCAACCAACAGGCTGGCAGCAGCTGCGACCGCCCACGGCTTCTTACGGCGGATGATGCGCTCGGTTGCGATCTCCTGAGGCAGCAACGTCGTCTTGATCGAAGTCAGACCTAATGCCTGCAACGCCAAACCGTAAGGGACCGCAAAGCTCAACATGTTGTCGGCAAACAATGGCGAATTGAGCACCGCATCACCGACCAGTCCCGGAAACGTGTCGGGACGCTCCACATCATATTGCAGGTTCTGTTCCAGAAACTTTTGCAGTCCGGCCAGCTTGAAACCGTTCCCCAGTCCCACAACCTTCCGAATCTTGGCCGAACGATTCACACTCGAGAAGAAACCGATCGACCGCTGAATCTCCGAGACGTAATCGTTGAAGACCGGGCGCAACGCCTGAAACACAGCTCGTGGGTCGGGGGACTTCGTCGCGTTGAGCTTGAGATGCTCCGCTTTTGCAAAGCTGAGTTTCATCTCTTTTGTCAGCGCCCGGGTGAAGTGGTTCCCCCCGAGTGGAACGTTGCGAATCCAGATTTTGCTCCCGTTCGAGACGATCAAGGTCGTGTTGTCGCAACCCATGTCGAGCACGATGACGTTCTCTTCCCCATCCGGAGCCGGTTGCCCAGGGCGGACGTTGAACTCGTCGTAACAGAGCATGTTGTAGAGCGCGAGCGGCGCGATCTGGATCAATTCGAGTTCGAGCTTCGCGTTCTGGAAAGGTCGCATCTGCTGATAGACCTGTTCCTTCTTCATGGCGAACAAACCGACCTCGGCATCCAGCAGATAACCGCTTTCTTCGACCCCACTCCCGATCGGTTGATAGTCCCAGATCACCTCGTCGAGGGCGAAGGGGATTTGCTGCTTCGCTTCGTACTTGACGATTTCGGCAAGTTTCCCAGACTCGACGGGGGGCAGCTGAATGAAGCGGGTCAGCGCCATCTGCCCCGGCACACTGATGGCGATCAGATCGTCTTTGACATCATTGCGAGAGAGAAACGTGTTAATCGCTTCCGGGATGAGTTCGTCCGGAATCGCATCGGGCTGACTCAGAATCTTCGGAAAAGGGACATAATCAAACGCCATGGCGGCACACTGGCCGGTCCCTTCCAGATAGCGAATCTTGATCGCCTTAAGTGCCGATTGTCCGACATCGATACCCCAGACTGCACGATTCGTTTCTGCCATGTTCGCCTCGCTTGCTGCTGTTATGACGGGTCGATTCGCCCGCCTTAAAACACGGAACTCTTCACGCTGCTGATTCGTGGCACACAACCAACGCTGCGCAGGAACCGATCATTCGACCCTGTCGCCCCCCGCTCAGGGTGACAACGCAGATCGCCGCATTGACTCGGTTGCTCTGGTATTCATTCGCTCGCACGTCCAGACCCAGTCGGGGACACCCGAGCACCTTGCGGGAACCCGCAGGCAGAAAACTCTCAATAAACCAACGTCAGCCTATCCGAGAGGGAGGATGACCGTCAATTCTACTCCGCATTCGCCGTTACGAGAATTCCGCAAATTCAGTATTTGTCAGACAGATGTCGACACCCGAAGTCGGGGGCCTTTGTGTCCCGGGGAATCCTTCCACTTCCGGAAAAGGTCAACAACGTCCCCCTCTTGCGAGAGGGTCGCTCACTTCTCCATCGGACATCCCTGTCCCGTCCCGCACACAATCTCTAACCGTTAGACTCACCGACAACCAAAAAAGTTCCCGCCACTTACCACAGTTCCATCAATCGATCCCTGCGGCAATTCCCTCAGAATCGTTATCATGCTTTTCTGCACCGTTTGAACCACTGGCTCAATCGGTTGACAATCTCAGGGTTTCGTGAAGTCATCGACTCGCCATCATCAGAGATCAATCCCTCATGACCTACAACGATCTTCTCGTCCTCATCCCCGGACACACCCTCGACGACTTTCCTACCGAACTCGGAGAGAAACCGGCAGCGGGGTTGCTCAACGCCTTTGCCGTCATCTGGCATCCCGTCCTCCTCGCCGAAGCAGACCGCTTCCCACGCTGGCAACGGGCCGATGAACTCACCAGCGTCGACCCGCACCGCATGGTCATCATCCCGACCGCCTGTGGTGACCAAGTCCCCTCGGCCTTTCTCGAACGGGCTCAGCGGGAGGGGATGAATATCGTGCATGGGATCACCGACCGGGAAGAAATGATCGCCGCGGCCCTCAAGCCCATCCCGGACTGTCCGCAGGTGGACCCCGACCTCGTCGCCGACTTCCTCGCTCTTGGACATCTCTATCTGCAGACGGAAGTTCTCACCCGGCACATGCGACAATGGGGGAACATCGACGAATCGCACATGCAGCGAGAAGCTGTCTCTGCGGCCACCGCAGCCATTCAGAACGATCACGACACAGCCCGCAAGCACCTCAAGCACTGCTTCGACATGCTCTTTGAAGCCCGCGAACGCTTCTATCCCGTCGAGTGCTACCTCCTCGAACTCTGTCTCGTCTTGCCACGATTGGCCGACGATCACCTCGAAAGGCTCTTACAATCCGACACCCCCTTCAGCCTGATGGTCACCGCAGCAGACCTTGATGCCATCGCCTCGCAACGTGAGACCTTCGCGAGAGCCTTACGAGATCGGGTCGATGCCGGGTCGCTCGATATCATCGGCGGCGAACTCCATGACGACTGCTCCCCGCTCCTTTCGCTCGGCTCGACACTCTGGAACCTTGAAGCGGGACGCGAACTGACCCTCAAGCACCTCAATCAGGCCCCCACCACGTGGGGGAGGCGACGTTTCGGCCTCACCCCACAGACGCCCCAACTCATCAAGCTGTTGGGTTATCAGTCGGCACTGCACTTCGTCATGGACGATGGCCTCTATCCCGACGAAGAGTTCGCGAAGCTGCAATGGCAAGGGTACGGGACCCGCTCGATTGAAGCCTTCAGTCGTATCCCCCTCGCAGCAGATTCTGCATCGAGCTTCCTCCGCTTCCCTGTTCGCATGGCCGAGTCCATGGACAACGATCATGTGGCAGCCGTCGTCTTCGCACGTTGGCCCGAGGTTCGCTCCCCCTGGCTCGAAGACTTCCGCCGGGCAACCCGCTACGCCCCCGTCGTCGGTCGCTTCGGAACCTTTCGGCAGTTCTTCTCCGAGACCTCATTCGACGGACGTCTCTCGGAGTTCCCAGGGGGCAACTATCTGACGCCATTCCTTGTGCAATCGGTCGCCCGACGTGAACCCCGTCCTGTCAGCCGGTATGTCGACTACTGGAAGCAACAGCGACAATGGCAACAAGGTGCATTCGCTCACGCCATCACGCAACTCCTGAAGACCGGTCGCATCACCCAGACGCATGCCGATCTCCGCCGTCAACTCGAACTCTCCGGCCCCGACCTTCCCGATCCCGACCTCCCTGACGCCGATGCCCCAACCACCAGTCCACCCGTCCCCCCAGTCATCGAGCAAGATGTGACTAAGGGACTCGCGACGTTTTGTGATGCCGGACTGAATGGGCTGCAAGAAACACTCCTGAAGAATGCTCCGCAGCGATCTGGTTTGCTCATCGTCAACCCGCTTGCGTTCAGCCGTCGAGCCGTCGTTGAATGGCCCGAGTCGCTGGCAGTCCCCCCTCCCGATCCCCCCATCGTCGGGCGCCAGTTCGTCGGCGGACGTCGACAGATTCAAGTCGACCTCCCCCCCTGCGGCTACGTCTGGCTCCCCGGCGATCACCCCGCCGCATCACTCCCTCCGATGCCGAAGATTCCGACCGCCGAAGAGTTCACCCTCAGAAACGACCTGTTCGAGGTGACCCTCAGCGAACGGACCGGTGGCATCGCGTCCATCAAGCCGTACACGCGCGGACCCAACCGACTCAGCCAGCAACTTGCCCTTCGCTTCCCAAGAGAGAAGACCTACGAATCTGACCCCGAAACCGGAGCGACGACTTCAACATGGTACTCCGCGATGCGGCTCCGCGAGTCCCGCATCCTCGCAACCGGCCCCATGCTCGGATCGATCGAAACCGTCGGAGATCTCGTTGACCCGACCGACGACAAACTCATCGGCACCTATCGTCAAACCGTCTCCGTCTGGCGAGGCAGCCCCATCATTGAAGTCGACGTCGAGATCGGTCTCGAACAGGCACCCGAAGGGGACCCCTGGTCAAATTATGTTGCCGCACGTTTTGCCTGGAGCGACCCCGACAACTCCCTCACCCGTTCGACTCAGGAAGGGTCGCAAGAAGTCCTCGACCGACAGACCCGCATCGAGGCCCCGAGCTATCTGGAGATTGCCAACGAGTCCGGACGAACGACGATCCTCACCGGTGGACTCAGCTTCCATCGCAAAATCGAAGACCGGATGCTCGACACGATTCTCGTGACCGAAGGGGAAGCTTTGCGCCGCTTCCGCTTCGGGATCGCCATCGACCATTCGTTCCCAATGCAGGCCGCACTCGACTTCGAGTCGGCCCCGCTCTCAACTGTCGTCTCACAAGGACCTCCCCCGGCCGGTGCCGCCGGCTGGCTCCTGCAAATCCCTGCCAAGAACGTCCAACTCCTGGAAATCCTCCCTCATCGCCCAGTCGAAGCCACGCCGACGAACGATCAAGAGGCCCCCGCATCTCCGGTCTCCGGCTGCCTTCTACGACTGCTCGAAACCGAAGGCCAGCACAAGAAGTTCCCCCTCCGCAGCTACCGCCCGATCAAGTCCGCCATCCAAGTCGACCTCCTAGGCAACCCCCTCCACACCTGCACCTTCCAAGAAGGAACCCCCCAAATCGACATCGCCCCTTATGAACTTTGCGACATCAACATCGAGTTCGCCTAACCCCCTCTTCACCACTCCTCAAATCACCCCGCCAAAGCCCCTCGACCGCGTCGACGGGACCCACCCCAGTCGTACGAATACCGCAAGAGGTTTAACGCAAAGTCGAAAGAAGAGATTGGTGACCAACCCTCGTTCCTAGCGACCTTACATCTCTCCGGCTCTGATTTACCGACGATCATCCGTTTCGGCCTTGTTGGTTTGACTCGCGGCTTTGGGAAACGCGATGGCGTGCAATCTGTTTCTGGCAAGCATGTAGAGCGTCTCCTCGCAAGCGATTGGGGTGCAGACTGTGCTGTTGCTCTGTTGTAATTCTGCGATCAACTTGAACTCTTTTGACAATGCAAAGATCGTCAACTCGCCGTCATCATCCGTGACATGCACCTTGCCATCGGCGATGAGCGGTGTGCTATAACAAGCGGCGAACAGGTCGTGTCTCCAATGGGGTTTTCCTGTGTTGGCATCTACGCAAAAGAGGTAACCAGAGGTGTCGGTGATGAAGAGCAAGTCGTCCTTGATGGTGGGGCTGCCGAGTCCGCGGTTGATGTGTGGACAAGGTCCGCCACCGACGTTGAGGTCTTCACTCTGAGAATGCCAAACAACCGCCGACTTCGGGTTCGGTAGTTCGGCCTCTCCCGCCGCCGTATCGAGGTTTTGATTCCGCCGCGGAGGCAACGGTGCCCCGACGGGTTTGCCCGCGACGACGTTGGCGAAGACTTGTGTTTCGCTAACGTCACTCCCATCAAGATGCTTCACGGGATCGATGCACCACAGGTCGGCAACTCCGTCACCATGTTCCGGGTCTTGTCCGGTCCGAAGGTAGACTCTGTTGTTGTGAATGACTGGGATTGCAACATAGCAGTTGCGACGTGCACCAGAATATCCGCCGATTTTCCAGAGGGCTGCTTTCGGGTTGCAGTCGAACTTCCATAACAACTTTGGGCCGCCGTTGCCGTCACCTTGCGGATCGTAGGCATAGACCCAACCGTCGCCGCAGCCCATTAGCACCATCGGCTGACCATTGATGACGCCGTACGTCGGTGAGGACCACGAGCCATGCAACGTTCGTTCGCCTGCGGGCCGGTCCTGCCAGAGAATCTTCCCTGTAGCACGATCCAAACAGAGCACGTCGGGAGCTTTGGGAGGTGGGGTGACGTGTGTTTCATCGGTTCCATTTCCGGTGATGATGAAGAGACGTTTGCCATCAGTGACGGGCGAACAGGTCGATAAGTTGTGCGGCGAGACACCGAGTTCACCCATCAGGTCGAGCTTCCAGACAACATCCCCCTCCGGCTCGGCAGCAACCTCTTCGTCAACGAACGGTCCATCATTTTCCCCATCGGAAAATCCAGCGACATCAAGGCAAACGACCTCGGCTCGATTCGTGACGTACCACAGTCGTTCCCCTTCAATACAGGGGGTCGAAACGATTCCCTGAAACGGCCAGTCATGAACCCGACCTGTTGGCAGTTTGGTGGTGGAGTGCTGCCAAAGGAACTTGCCGGTCTGTCGATCGAAGCAAATCAGGCACCCGAGATCGAAGTCACGGGGGAACCGCTTCACCCACTCCGCCTCATTGTTCGTCCCGACGAAAACACGATCACCCGACACCACGACACCCCCCATTGCGACACTCCCTACGTTCGCCGACCAACGAACATTCTCCCGCCGCTCCGTATCCCATTCGGTCGGCAAGTTCGTCGCTGATGAGACATGATTCCGATAGGTCGTCCCCCCAAACATCGGCCAGTCACGAACCGGCAGCAGTGGCTGGGCCTCATCAATCGTGCCCCCTCCTGAAGCCGCAACGTCGTCGGCCATCGCGATACTGGTGGCGAGGAGGAGTGCAACAAGGGCGATGAGCGTGAATCGATGCAGCACCACCAAGCGTCGAACTGGCCGAGATAGCCGAACCATTGGCAGTCGTTCTGAATTAGTTTCAGTCATTCGAGATACCTTCTTGTGAGCCATTTCAGGTCGGTTTCACCGGCGGCGGCGTTCCGGCGGCGGTGTTCCTCTTACTTCTGTTGATCGGGGGGATGTTGTTCTCGGTCTTTCGCGTCTGGGGTCTTTCCGAGCAGTGCGTAGCGAGCGAAGTCGATGAGTCCCGTAAATCGAAATGCCGGATCAACGTAATGTTCGATCACATAGAACGCAAAGTAGTACGCCCGACAGAAGGCCCAAATCGTCATCATTAGAAGAAGGACGGACGTCACCTGGGGCGTCCGAACAATCAACAATCCACCCGCAAGGAAACCCAAAACGACGAACAGCAACCCCTTCAGCCAAAGCACTCGATGGTTCGTCAGATTCGCCATGCCCTCTCCATGTCTAGCGGCTGTCACGAGACAGTGCATCCACTGCCTGGCGATTTCTTCTTAGGAGTCTTCTTTGGATTGAGTAGTAATAGTTTTGCGGTTATGGCGGTGATGTCGTGATCATAGCCATCGTCGGCGATCTCACTGAGATGTTCACTCAACCAAGCGTGGCCAAGATGTCACCAGCCATGGGCTTCAAAGTGGGCTTGGATCGGTTCGAGGTCTCCCCAAAGATTCAACAGCGTCCATAGGCGATTTGTTACTGAGCGAATAAGGGGGTGTTCTGCGAAAGTGGTCGCCTCGGCGACTTTTGCAACAACTTTAAGCGTAAGCTCTATAAGTGGGACGTTTGTTGGCAAAAAGTCGACGTACTTAGCGTCCTCTCGTCTCTTTGTTTTTAGTTAACATAGCTCGCGCCGGCATCGCCGGGGGTGACTTGGCCAATGAGGGTTCCTTGGAGTTTTTCGGCAAGGAGTGGGGCAGTGGCGGGATCAGTGATGAAGACGAGGCCGACGCCCATGTTGAAGACGCGGAACATCTCTTCCCGCTCGACATCTCCCAGTGATTGCAGCCAGGTGAAGATCGCCGGGACTTCCCAGAGGTTACGGTCAACGACAGCGTGACAGCCGGCGGGCATAATGCGACCGGTGTTGTCGGCGAGGCCGCCGCCGGTGATGTGGGCAATCCCACGAATTGCGTCGCGGTGCTCAGCCAGGGCCTGAGCGACGACATCGGCGTAGATACGTGTCGGAGCGAGCAAGGCTTCGCCGACGGTCTGGCCGAGCTGGTCGATGTAGTCGCCGACTTCCAATTTCGCATGTTCAAAAACGATCTTCCGCACGAGGCTGTAGCCATTGGAGTGCAGGCCGCTCGACGGGATGGCGACGAGTTGATCGCCCACTTGAATGCGTGAGCCATCGACGATCTGGTCTTTTTCGACGACGCCAACGCAGAAACCAGCGAGGTCAAATTCTTCCCCGGCATACACGCTGGGCATAATCGCCGTCTCGCCCCCGATGAGAGCAGACTGGGCTTGCAGACAGCCGGCGGTCACCCCTTCGACCAGTTGGGCGATGAGGTCCGGGTTATCTTTCCCGAGGGCAAGGTAGTCCAGGAAGAAGAGTGGTTCGGCCCCGAGGCAAAGGCAATCGTTGACGCACATCGCCACGAGATCGATGCCGACCGTGTTGAAGATGTTGCAGCGTTGTGCCACCTTCAGTTTTGTTCCGACTCCATCGGTGCCGGAGACGAGGACCGGGTTGGTGTAAGACTTTCCGGCTCCGTTCAGTTGAAAGAGTCCTGCGAAGCCGCCAACCAGAGGCATCACGCGGGGCGAGTGGGTCCGCTGCATCATCGCGGGCAAGCGAGACATGGCCTCGTCATACAGTTCGAGATCGACACCAGCAGATTGATACGAGAGGGGGGACATCGCGAGACCTGAGTCGAAAGAGAACTGATTCGGGATGAGCGAGACCACCAATCTTCACCCCCCGAGCGGTTTTGAGCGAAAGTATACCACCATTCCCCGCCACGTCGACAGACGGCCTCCGGTAAACCTACGACATCTCCACCTTGAAATGACACTCCCGAGAGACCGCCTTGCCTTCAGCATTCAGGTCGATTTCGGGGGATCAATGTCCCACGCGAGCGAATCTTCTACTGAACCCAAACGGGATGCGACTCCCAATGACTGGGAAGTCCGACAAGTGCTGTGGCATTTCCCACGGACGGAAGTGTCTGCAGCAAGACGTTAACCCGATTTCGCCACAGTTCTGAAGTACGATGAAGTGACTGACGACGGTGCATCAGTTGACGCATCAGCAATAGTGAAGAGAAGGGTCGCTCGTTCGAGACCACGTTAAGACCTGTCCAATTGGAATCGTTGGGGAGTTCCGTTCGGATGGACCATTTGCGATCCCACAGGCGAGAATGGTGGGCGCACAAGTTCCTGACGTAGTTGAGGTGCAATACCAACGAGTACAGGACCTTTGTAGTCATCCCATACTCTGCAGCAAGTTTCTGGCGATCAGGTCGATGCATCGCCCGGATCATGCGGGATAAAGTGCCGAATGTCATGACCTCTGTGACTACCCACACCGGTAAGTCGGGAAATTCTGCGTAAGTTTGCTGGTAATGCTTGATGAACGTTTCTTTAGATCGGTCTGCTTCCTTGCGAATTTACCCAAGCCATTCAGTGTGAGTGATCTTATAGTCAAACTGACGGTGAAAATTTATCGGTTGCGTGTGCCCAAACGCACCGTATCGATCGCCGAAATCGTAGGCAACGACTGTTCGCAGATCGATTTCGATGAGTTCCAGCGCTTCGTTGAAGAGATCGCGAAGCATAGCGTCGAACTGGCACGACGCCTTAATCTGCTCAAACGAGGTGCCTCTGGGAAACACGTGCCTGGGATTCTCGAATGCCAGGCAGTAACCCGCAAAGCGGTAGTAATTGAAATGATGCAAGAATGACTCGGCGTCAGCGCGATCCGTGATCTGAAGGCCACGCGATTCCAGCTTTGACAACTGATCGGTTACGGAGAGCCACGGCTTGGCGTACGGAACCTTGGCGGAAGGACCGCTGCTCACCGCATCCTCCAGTCAGATAGACTGACATTTCGAAAGGTCATGAAAAAACCCGTCCAAGGTGCACATCACTGACAAGCAGGAGAGGTGGGACGGGTGTGATAACCCAAGTATCGGTCAGGTATCGAGAAAAATCAAGTGGAATCGTCCATGGTCACCCTAATTGGGTGATGGAGCTAAGGAGTGACCGAGACATCGCCTGTCTCATGAGAAACGAGTGGCGGGAGCACGTCCGCCGTCGAGTGAATGTCTCGTGCTGCCACGCGACGTGATGGCTACCGTGATCGTTGGCGGGAGGCTTCGTAGAGGACGATCCCGGCGGCAACGGCGGCGTTGAGGGACTCGATCTGGCCTTGTTGTGGAATCCGGGCTTGCACTTGGCATCGCGACAGGAGTTCGTCACGGACACCAACCCCCTCGTTGCCCAGGACGAGGGCAGTCGGGGCCGTCAGATCGCAGTCGCGAATGTCGACCTGAGCGGTGCCGGTGGTCCCCAGTGTCTGCACGCCCTGACGGTTCCAGTCGTCCAGAAGAGACGTCAGACTCTCGACTTGAACCAGCGGAATGTAATGGACGGCACCAGCCGAACTGCGGGCGACGTGAGGAGTGACTGGACTCTGAGCCTCCCTCCCGACAAAGACCGCATCCGCCCCGAGCACCTCAGCCGATCGCAGGATCGCCCCGAAGTTGTGCGGGTCTTGAATTCGGTCCAGCAAGACATACAGCAAGGCCCGCTCGGGACGATCGACCTGCTGTTCACCCGTGTCACTGGCGATCGGTTTCGTCGTTTGCCCCTTGGGGTTTGTTCGCCCCGCAGTGGGTGACATGACGGACAGAAGGTCTGCCGGGGAGAGATAGGGAAATTCCGGCATCCTCGCCACGACCCCTTGATGCTCTCTGGAGCCGGTCCATTGAGTCAGTCGCTCGGCAGTCTCCCGCGACAATGGGAGGCCGTGATCGGTAGCGAGTCGGATGATCTCAGCAAACTTCTCTTCTTCGCCGTCGTCTCGCAGGGTGACTTCCAACGGTAACCAGCGACCAGCAGCGAGCGACTCTTGAACGGCGTGACGTCCCCACAGCCAGCACTTCGCATGACTCCCCGCCAACGATCCCTTTCCAGACGATTCCTTCCGCCTGGGACGACGTCCTACCATGATGTCGGACTCCCTGCGGGGGGGAGGCGAAATAAGTCGACAGTGTTTTTTGTTGTCTGGGCCGACATCTCTGCGAACGTAACCACATGCAGTTCGGCCAAGGTCTGTGCCATCTGGACAACGTAGGCCGGTTCGTTTCGTTTGCCGCGATACGGAACCGGAGCGAGATAGGGTGCGTCGGTCTCGATGAGCAAACGGTCGACCGGAACCGCAGCGGCAGTCGATCGTAACTCAAAGCTCTTTTTGTACGTCAGCATCCCGGAAAACGACAGATGCATTCCCAGATCGAGGGACTGCCGAGCGGTCTCGATCGAACCACAGAACGAGTGCATCACCCCTCGCAATGGCTCTCCTTCATTTTCCTCTTTCGCGAAGCGGGTCAACTGTTCCACCACATCCGCTTCGGCATCTCGGCAATGCACGATGAACGGCTTGTCGACCTTTCGAGCGAGTTCGAGGTGCCGATCGAACCACTCCGCTTGCAGATCGATCGGGGCATAGTCCCAGTACCGATCAAGACCCGTTTCGCCAATCGCGACGACACGGGGATGCTGCGACAACTGCTCGATGACCTCCCAGTCTCCATGCTGCATCTGGGAAACATAGTTCGGCTGAATCCCGACGACCGCAAACACTTGCGAGTACCGCTCGGCCAGTTCGACCGCACTGCGACTGGTGGCTGCGGTGATCCCAATTGTGAAGATCGCCCCGACTCCCACCTCGCGCGCGTTGGCTAAAACAACCTCCAAGTCGACTTCAAATGCCTGTTCGTCGAGATGCGCATGGGTATCGATCAGCAAGGTTTTACTTTCTCATCAGTCACTAAGCTGCGATCAGATCTCATCCGCAGCACGAACAAATTCCTCAGTTGTCAACTCAGCCGCTCGAATCAAGCATCGCAGGGTTCCGACGGCGACCTCACGATGATCGGGAACGGAAAGAGACGCGAAAAAACCATCCCGAACCAGAATCATGTGGCTCCCACGGTGTCGGACCTTCATCCATCCAAGTGAGCAAAACACTCGCACCACGTCGGCTCCGCTGAGTTGCGGGAGACGTGGCATCAGGAAAAGACCTCGACCAACTGCGTTTCCAACGTCAACGGCATTCCCCGTTCGGCTCGAACTTCCAGGCAAAGGGTGATGGCCTCGCGAATGTTCGCCAGCGATTCTTCCCGAGTGGCTCCTTGACTCACGCATCCGGGGATCGACGGACACTCGACGATCCAAACGCCGTGTTCGTCACGATCAATCGTCACCACGAACTTCATGATGTTGAACTCCGATGCAATCGAGTCAGGGGGGTTTGGACCGACGTCTAGCAGACCGTTGAAAAACGACCGTGGGTCAGATTTCCAATCGGACAAGAGCATCTCGAACGCCTTTTCCCGAGACATCAATCGGCACCATGGCAGGCTGGAAAGCCTGCCCCACGTTTTTCAACAGGCTGCTAGCCACAACGATACCGACACCATTCCGGTTCGACAAGCTGAGGCGATCCGCTGTCCGGGCGGAGGATCGCTTGACGCTCGCCCCCTGTCGCACGATCCTACCCGCTTGTCGGCCGCTTCGGAATGTTCGGAGAGTCGGCGAATTCGGCTCGATAGTTCGGTCTTTCGAGCGAAGATGCGGCTCAACGGGGTCGCGGTCCAAGTTGATCGGTACGGTTTCCATGTTTCAGCGCGTTGATGATTCTCGATTTGTTGAAGGTGAGCACGAAGTCCTGCGGTTCTGGGAGGAGGCGGGGGTCTTTCAGAAGCTGCTGGCGAAAAATGCCGGGAAGCCGAAGTGGTCGTTCCTCGATGGGCCGATCACCGCCAACAACCCAATGGGGGTGCATCATGCGTGGGGGCGGACCTACAAAGACGCCTACCAACGCTACTTCGCGATGACCGGGCACGAACTCCGCTATCAGAACGGATTCGACTGTCAGGGGCTGTGGGTCGAGGTCGAGGTCGAGAAAGAACTCGGACTGGGGACCAAACGGGCCATCATCGAACAGGGGATCGACAAGTTCGTCCACGAGTGCAAGAAGCGGGTCCTCAAGTTTGCCGCCCGACAGACAGAGCAATCGATCCGACTCGGCTACTGGATGGAATGGGACGACCCGAGCGAACTCCGCAAACTGTCGCAGCACATCGGGCAGGAGACCCCCCTCACGCTCCGCACTCCGAAAGGGACCGTAGCCACGGGGACAGCGGAGGCACTGACAGCGCAGCTCGGCAACCCTGAATGGGGGGGCAGCTACTTCACGTTTTCGACTGAGAACAACGAGACGATCTGGACCTTCTTAAAGAAGTGCTTCGATCGCCAGAAAATCTACCTCGGCCACGATGTGATGCCCTGGGGCGGCCGCGCCGGCAGCGCGTACTCACAGATGGAAATCGCCGACGGCCGCAGGCTGACAACGCACAAAAGCTGCTTCGTTCGGTTTCCGCTGATTGAAGCGAACGAGGAGGGTGGGACTCGTGCGCGGACGCGAAACGTGAACGGTCAGGAACTCCCGGAACATCTCTTAGTCTGGACGACAACCCCCTGGACCCTCACCGCCAACGTCGCCTGCATGGTCAACCCGGACCTCGACTACGTTTGTGTGAAGGCGCAGATCAAAGGGGATGCCGAGCCTGCGCTCTACTACTTCGCCAAAGAGAACCTCGAATACAAAAGGCTCGAAAAAGAGTTCAAAGAAGGCTTCGGCCGCCCCGAATGGCAGTGGCCCAAAGAGGTCGGCAAACTCAAGACGATCGCCCAAATCTTCAAGGAAATGGGGGGCTATGAGGTTGTCTCAGAAGTGAAGGGGAAAGATCTCGTCGGCCTGCAATACCGTGGCCCGTTCGATGAACTCAAGTCTCAGCAGCGTTCCAGGCCCCAGGCATCCGGACAAGCAGAAAGAGATCGTAGAAACCGTCAGTGGACTAGGCACCCTGCCTATTCTGAGAGCCGATCAACTGCGGCAGAAACGTTGCAGACTATTCCCCAATCATGGGATGGCCAGAGAGCATCGTCCATTCCCAATTACAAGCAAGTTATGTACTTGGCGATCCGACGTATTGCCAAGTTGATTGATTGTGCTTCGACATCAACGTTCTTTTTCCCTCCTACTAGGTCGCCAGGACCTGAAGGATCGTTCACTGATACTGGAGACGCCGATTGGAATCACTCCCACGCAGAAATAGTATCGGATTTACCGTTTGGAACTACGACGAGCGGGGTCGAATACAACTTTTACACTATCGAAAGCCTGACGAGATTCTTCAACTCGCTTCAAATCACACTCTCACGTAGTGATTGGGAAACGATTTGCTATTGCTGTTCTGGTCAAGATGGAGACTTCTCATTCGACCGCGAGAGGTTCACTTCTGCATACACAACTATTGCAAATCAAATCTTTCACCAACTCGACGATTTCATTCTCGATAACCCCGTGAATGCCCATCGCGTCATCGACGGCGGGCGGGACTCGAAGGGGAACGCTAACGTCGTCGCCGGGGAAGGGACCGGGATCGTCCACTCCGCTCCCGGCTGTGGGGATGTTGACCATAAAATTGGGATGGAGGTCGGGCTACCGGTGATTGCGCCGCTCAACGAAGATGGAACCTACATGGAGGGGTTCGGGCCGTTCACGGGGAAGTCGGCGATTGATCCGGCGACGGCGGAGATGGTGTTTGAATCGCTGCGAGAGAAGCAGCTCCTTGTCTACGTCGAAACTTATCCACACATCTATCCACATTGCTGGCGGACGGGGGAGGAACTGATCTTCCGGCTCGTCGATGAGTGGTTCATTAATATGGACTGGCGGGACGAAATTAAGGATGTCACTAAGGCGATCACATGGCTGCCGGAGTCGATTCAGGGGCAGGAGCGGGAAGTCGAATGGCTCACCACGATGCGGGACTGGATGATCTCCAAGAAACGCTTCTGGGGACTGGCGCTGCCGATCTGGGTGGATGCCGAGTCGAAGGACTTCGTAGTCTTTGGCTCCATCGAAGAACTCAAGGCCGCCTATGACGAACGGGGGGGCGAGGGGTGGGAACGCTTTGAAGGGCACACGCCGCATCGTCCCTGGATCGATGCGGTGAAGATCAGAAACCCGAAAACCGGGAACCTGATGACCCGCATCGAAGATGTCGGCAACCCCTGGCTGGATGCGGGGATCACGCCGTTTTCGACGATGAATTACAACGAGAATTACTCGACCGACGCCCTCAACTGGGCCGACTGGTACCCGGCGGACCTCGTCACCGAGTGCTTCCCGGGTCAGTTCCGCAACTGGTTCTATTCGCTGTTGTCGCTCAGCACGATGATGCTGCACGATGACAAAGAGCGGAACGAGAACCCCGAGATCAAACGTCCGTTCAAGACGCTGTTGGGGCATCGTCTGGTGATGGACGAACTGGGGCGCCCGATGCACAAGTCGGACGGCACCGCGATCTGGTTTGAGGAGGCGGCCGAGCAACTCGGGGTCGACACCCTCCGCTGGATGTACCTCGCCCAGAACCCCGCCACCGATCTCCGTTTCGGTTTGCGTCATGCCGATCAGCCGGTGACGTTGCAAACCCCTGACGGCCCGATCAGCGAAACCAAGGAAGGGTTGCCGACCTGCAAAGTCACCAGCACCCCAGCCGACGAAATTCGCCGACAGGTCTTAATTCCACTGTGGAATAGTTATGCCTTCTTTATTAACTATGCCGTCCTCGATGAGTTCAACCCGCATCTGGCTCAAGTGCCGGTGAGTGAACGACCCGAAATCGACCGCTGGATTCTGTCGAATCTGCAAGCATTAATTAGCACGTGTCGCCGGGAGTTTGAAGCGTTTAATTCGGCCGAGGTCTGTCGGTCGTCGGCAGCATTTATTGACGACTTGTCGAACTGGTATATCCGGAGGAACCGTCGTCGCTTCTGGCGGGCGAAAAGCGAAGGGGAGACAGCATCCGAGACGCAAACGAAAAGTGGCGACTGGGACCGCGATAAACTGGCTGCTTATCAAACGCTGCACGAAGTGTTAGTAACGTTGACGCAGTTGCTGGCTCCTTGTGTGCCCTTTCTGGCGGAGCGAATGTATCAGAACCTCGTAGTCGGCGACGAAACGGCGAAAGATGTGCCGACTTCGGTGCATTTGTGTGATTACCCCGAGGTCGAACCGGCTCTCCTGGATGAGTCGCTGAACCACCGTATGGCGATCGCGCAGCGAGTTGTCTCGATGGGGCACAACCTTCGGGAACAGGCGAATCAGCGAGTCCGTCAGCCGTTGCCGGAGTTGCGGTATGCCTGTGCGAATCCTCAAGATGCAGCCGACGTTAAGGCGCTCGCGGAGGTCATTGGCGACGAACTCAATGTGAAGCAAATCACTGGAGCCGCAAACTTAGATGATTTAGTAAGCTATCTCTACAAACCGAATCTCAAGACGCTCGGCCCGAAATATGGCAAGCTCTTAGGTGTGATTAAAAATGGTTTGGCGAATCTCGATGGGGAATTATTGTCGCCATTGCGTCGTGGCGAAAGTGTGACTATTTCGCTCGAAGGGAACGAGGTGACCCTGGGGCCGGACGATGTGATGATCAGCACGCAACAGGCGAGCGACTGGGCGGCGGCCGATGACGAGGGAATTCAAATCGCCCTGAGCACGACCCTCACGGAAGAACTGCTTTACGAAGGGATGGCCCGCGACCTCATTCGTCAGGTGCAGCAGTTGCGTAAGGAAGCCAAACTCGAAGAGAACGCCCGGATCACCATCCAGTGGCAAGCCGTCGAAGAGGGGGCCGCCAATAGCGTCGCCGCCATGCTGAAGACATGGGACGAGACAATCCAAACCGAGACTCGTGCAGACGGCATCGTCGAGAGTCAGGCTGTATCGACATTATCCCCCGTCATTGTCGGAAACTCGAAGGTTTCGCTGGCGATCGAGTGACGTCGTTTCGCCCCAGACTCAAAGTGTGGGGCGAAACGGGTCCGCCGTTTTTCCCGATTCTCATGATATCACGGGCGAAAGTGGTTAAGAATGCTTACACTGCGGCGAATCGCTCGGGGGTCGACTTGGCGGGCTGGGGTGGGTGACTCGCGTAGACTGTGATCGCGCGAGGACGTTTCTAGAACTTAACAGGAAGTTGGGGACATGATGATGGCTGCACCGTCGTTCATGATGATGTTTTTGTCGCTGTTCAACGGGTTGAATCTGTTTTCGTTACCGTTGGGATTGCCTCCGGGAGAACGGGACGCCGCGATGCAGCGGGTCGTGGCAGATGGCTGCGTGGTGTACAGTGAATGGTCTGGTCGGGCTGATGGTGTTGCTGGGGGAAAGGGGCTGGACGGCTTAGTTGCCGATGCGGAAATCCTCGAGTTCGTGGGGGATGTCGAACGTGCACTGATGACGAGGGTGCGGGCTGAAGTGCCGCAACCGGAGCTGACTCCGCTGGTTGATGAGGCCCCGAACAGTTTGAAGGCCGTGCTCGCGAGTCCGGGATGCCTGTTCGTCAGCGTGGGGAGCGAAGCGTTCCCCGAGACCGATGGAACAGGGAATCCGGGAATCGTGCTGCAACGACTGCGGGCCGGCTTAGTGCTCGGTCTGGGGGAGAAGGCGGAAGGGTTTGAGAAGCATCTGTTGTCGGTGTTGAAGGTCGCCGGGGTTGGTTCGCCGACAGCGTTAGACCGCGTCGCGTTGCCCTTGCCGATTCCGGTCGGCCCGTTGATGCTGCATCGCGAGAAGGGGTACGTGATGGTGGCGTTGGGAGAACCATCGCTGACGTCGATTCTGGATGGAATCAACGAGAAACAGCCGGGAATCAGCAAGGATGCCCGCATTCAAGGGGCGTTCAAAGAAGTGGCTCAGGAACGAACAGGACGTTGGCAATGGGTCGATGTGAAGACGTTGGTAACGGCGGCGGACCTGGCAGCCGGGCAGTCGGCCATGATCTCGCAGGGGGCAAAGATTCTGGGATTGGATGGGGTCGAATCGATAACTTCGACTCAGGGTCTCAACGCGGAAGGGAGCATCTTGGGGCGGATTCATCTGCACACGGATGGCAAGACCGAGCGAGTGCTGGCATTGGCGACAGGTCGCGCGTTGAAGGTGTCGGACTTTGGGCACATCCCCGCCGATGCGGACCTTGTGGTCGCCAAAAGTCTGAATGTGCAGAAGATCATGGATGCGGTCCGCACGATCTTAAAAGAGGCAGAGCCGAGTGTGCTCGAAGACATGGAACAGGCCATCACCGAGGTCGAGACCGAGTTAGGCATTTCGCTGGAGAAGGACCTGTTCACGGCGTTTGGCGACGTCTGGACATTGTACGATGCCCCGTCGAACGGTGGGTTGTTGGTCAGCAGTCCCGTGCTGGCCTGGGAGGTCAAAGACCCGCAACAAGCCTACGCCATCTTCACCGACCTGATGAAACTCGTGAAGGCTCAAATGCCAGGCGACATCGGGCAGGGGCGTCGGAGACGAGGTGTCTTTTTGCATGAGCGAAAGTATCTTGGACACACGATCTATTTTGTGAATTCGGTGGGTGACAATGACAACCCGGTTGCTCCGGCGTTTTGCGTGACAGAGACGCATTTGCTGATGGCTCTTCACCCGCAAACTCTCAAGGGGCATTTGCGTCACATCGAAGCTAAGGGGGCGATGCTGTCGGACAACAAGTCGCTCGCCGAGCGCATCGCCGACAGAGAAGCGATCATCTACAGCAGTTGCGACACTGTCGCTGTCGGTCGATACCTGACTCCGATTATGCCCTATCTGGGACAGATTTTCGTCAGCGAACTTCAGACTGAGCGAATCGCGATCGACTCAAGCACCTTGCCGTCGGCTCGGGCGTTGCTCCCCTACCTGAACGATTCCTGGATGGTGATCTCCCGCAATGCACATGGCCTGTCGATCGATTCGACGAACGGACTGTTGCTCTCGGGAGGGGAAAGCAGCCTCCTCCTCCCCGTCTTCATGGTCGGCGTCAGGCCCACTTACCAAGCAGGCCCCCCGGACGTAAGATTCCAAGAAGTTGAGGAAGCCATTCGCTGATCCTGTCGCCGAGTTCCCTGTCGCCGAATTGCTCCACAACTCGGCGACAGGTCAGGCGCAATGCTCTTTCACCGAACGATCGGACGGCCTGTGCGGTGTCTCGACGATAGAGATAACATTGGTCGTATGTCATTGAGGACTTGTGACCAATGACTGGTCATTGGCCTGACGTCGTGTTGCGGGGATTAGTCGAGGTAGAGGAACTCGTTGGAGTTAATCAGGATGTGGCAGAAGTCGATGAGGGCTTGTCTGCGATCCCCTCTGACGAGTTCTCCCTGTCGCAAGTGATTGCCGACGGGGGAAAGGTCTGCGAGGGGAGATTCGGCGTTCTCGAAGTTCCATCGCCCGAACTCAGTCGTCTGGATTCCGGCACCAGTACTTCCAGCTGGGGGAGTGGTGACTCCGGTGAAGGAGAGTTCATCGATTAAGCCATCCCACCGATGGCGAGTCGATGACGACCGACCGCCGATCAATACGGGCTGGTCGGACTGCAAGCCCCTGACCACCTGATGCACTGCTTGAGATCTCTGCGGAACAGCTTTCGGATCGCTGAGGTCCTGAATCTGGAAGGTGATTCCTTCCGGTGAGGTCTGGTCGAGCTGAACCGAGACCTGCACGCGGTACGGGCGATTGAGTTCGAGATGCAGACCGGAGGGGACCACCTCGTAAAGATGCTTCTCCTCTTTCGTGGTTCCAATGAGTTGCAGGATGAGGTTACGGGGCTTGTAGGCAGACTTCGTACTGGTGACCCCAAGCGACCAACCCGGATGCGTCGTGTCGCTGTCCCATTGCGAGACGATCGTCCGGACGCTCGCATCGGGATAGAGCGACCGCAGCAGGACGATCGCTTCGATGGTCATCTGATTTCCATCCCAGACCGGAGCGGTCGAGAGAGCAGGGAGCGGAGTCGTACTCGCCCCGTTCAGAGAGAGGGCACGTCCCGGTCGCTCTGCCCCCGGTCTCTCCGGCATTTGGGCGAAAGGGAAGGGGACTGGAGGCTTGCTGGGTGTTTGGCCCGGTTCCTGTTGCAGGAACGTGACCGCTCGGAGCGTTTCTTCAGAAGAGGGTTCCCGACCAAAAGCAATGCGGTAGGCCGACTGCACGCGAGACTCATCGGTTGGACCAGTGGCTTCGACCCGCTTCGCAAAGGCGTTTGCTCGTTGAAGTCCCCACTCTCCATTGATGAGCAACAGGGCTTGTGTCGGTGTGGTCGTAACGCTTCGCGTCCCGGCCGATGTCAGTCGATCGGGGAAGTCGAAAGTCGAGAGCAGTTCGTCCCGACTGTTGCGCATGATCTTGAGGTAAATCGAGCGTTCGGTTGACGAACTCGACACCCCGGCCCCTCCCGATTTTGTCTTGAGTTCTCCCCCGACGGCCAACGCGGCATCCCGAATCTGTTCACCAGTCAGTCGTCGGGTGGGGAACTTCCAGAGGTAACGGTTCGCAGGGTCGATCTTGCGGGCCTGTTCCAACAGGGTCGCCCGTTCTGGAGAATCGAAAGACTCTGATTCGCTCTTTTGCTGGAAGGTCGAGGAGCGAACGATCTCGCGATGCAGCCATTTCAGGCTCCATCCCTGATTGATGAATTCAGTTGCCAACCAGTCGAGAAGTTCGGGGTGCGACGGAGGTTCCCCCAGTTTCCCGAAGTCGCTGGGGGAAGAGACGAGCCCAGTGCCAAAGTGCTGTTGCCAGACCCGATTGACGATGACACGGGCGGTCAATGGGTTCGCAGGATCGGTAATCCAACGAGCGAGGGCAGTCCTTCGTCCCGACGACTCGGGGGCGTTCGGGGGGGGCGTAATGGTGGTCGTGGTTTGGTCCAAGACGGCGAGGAAGCCGGGAGTAATCTCACCGAGCCTCGACTTCCCCGGAATGAAGACTGGCGAAGGCTGCGAGCTGATGTCGGTTGCAGTCCGTCCTTCGGGGAGTGGAGCGGGTTTGATCGAGTCGAACTCTTTGAGGGCAAGTTTCAGTTCGTCCCAGCGTTCCTTCACTTTGTCCTTCAGGCCCCCTTCCACTTTCTCTTGAGCATCGAGAACTTGCAGATGAACCAGATGGGCAATCTGACGTTCATAAGCGGTTCGTTCGTCGTGAGACTTGTCCATGATCTCCCGGACCTCGGGAGGGAACATCTTGATCGCCCCTTTGGCCGAAGAGGCCAATCGAGGCTGGATGATGGAGTCCATCTCCTCACGAATTGCCTTCGTCGCCGCCTCCCAGTTGGCGAGTTTTTCGCGATAGGCCTCAATCTCGGCTGGTGTCGCCAACGGGACGTCATCACGAAAAGCGACGTTGGAGAAGAACGACTGTAAGCGATAGTAGTCTGCCTGCAAGATCGGATCGAACTTGTGATCGTGACACTTGGCACACCCCATCCCTAAGCCAAGAAACACATCCCCCGTCGTGTCGGTGATATCTTCGAGCATCGTCTTCCACTGGGTCTCGGGGTCCCGCAAGTTGTATTCGTAAATCCCCAGTCGAAGGTATCCGGTTCCCGCAAGGGCGTCGGGGTTCTCCGGGTTCATCTCGTCGCCGGCCAACTGCTCCATGACGAATTGGTCATACGGTTTGTCGGCATTGAAGGACCGAATGACGTAATCGCGGTATCGCCATGCTGTCGGTCGGTAAGCATCCTGTCGATAACCGTCCGACTCTCCGTAACGGACGATGTCGAGCCAAAGCTGTGCCATGTGTTCGCCATGAGCGGGGGAGTCAAGCAGCCGTTGCACGACTTGGTCGTAGGCATCGGGAGACTCGTCCGCAAGGAAGTTGTCGATCTCATTCAGCGTCGGCGGCAAACCTGTCAACGACTCCGTCACCCGACGCAACAATGTCAGCCGATTTGCTTCGGATTGCGGCGACAACTCGTGTTGCTTCAACCTGGCCAGCACAAACCGATCGATTGCGTTACGACTCCACTGATCCCCCGCATCGACCGTGGGCTCAACTCTAGTCAGCGGCTGAAAGCACCAGTAGTCTCGGTCTTCGTCGGTGATCGCGCGACCAACAGCACGGACGTTGACGGTGATGTCCGTACCCGGCCAGACCGCCCCATCGGCCACCCACTTTGTCAGAATCGCAATTTGCTTGTCCGACATCTTCCCATCGGGAGGCATCTCGAACGACTCGAAGTTGATGGCATCGATCAACACACTGTCGGTCGGTTGATGCGGGACAATTGCTGCCCCCGATTCTCCTCCGCGCAACAGGGCGGCCCGCCCATCGAGTCGCAATCCACCGCTTTGCTTCTCGGCTCCATGACACTTCTGGCATTTCTCGATCAGCAAAGGACGAACCTTTGATTCAAAAAACTTGATCGCCTCGGGGTCAGCCGGGGGCGATGCTTCCGACGTCGTGACTTCTGCATCAACCTCCGTGACTTCGCTTGACGGTGTTGAATTCGCCTCTCGCATCCCGTCGGCTGTCTCTGCCGAAATGAGGTTCGAACGTGCGACTGAAAAGGCAAACAGGCCGAAAAGCCCACTCAACGCGAAGGCAAACGCCCCGGATGAACGTCGGACCCTCAGCATCGGGCGGGGGAGATTCTGCGATTTCATTTGCATTGGACTCTCATCCACTGGAGAATACAGGCAGTCGTTCTCAAGCTTGTGATGGCACGAAGACGACGCGAGCAGGGAAGTACAGTATACCCCCTTCCCTAAGGGATGGAAATTGGAGATGACCATGAACACATCACCCCGCAGCCCCAAGAGTGACCCTGACGTGAACATCTGCCTGGAACAGACGAGTGCCGATGAACTGGGCCGGATCGTCCTTTCCCAAGGCTCGGCCCCGATCTCGGAGTCCGCCTTCATCCCCCACACCACATCACCCCCCCGCAAACACCCCGCCACCACCAGCCGCGAACTCCTCAACCAAAAGTTCACCGACCCCATAATCTAGCGGCCCTCGTCAGGGTGGCAGGAAAACGGTGGTTCCGCGGCAGAATCAGGGTAGCGGCGGTGCAAGCAACCCGTTGAAAAACGACCGTGGGTCAGATTTTCCAATCTGAAACGAACAACTCGTCCCCTTTTTGCCGAGACATCAAACGGCACACCGGTCTGGCCGGCAAACTGACCTACGTTTTTCAACAGGTTGTTCAGACGATCTCATTAATCCTGTTCGTCGCCTGTAGCCTCAATGCAGATGATCTCCTTCATGGTATGGGCATAGAGCCGGTTCCTGGCGGAGGTGACTGTGGCGAGCGTCCACGTTTCTTCGCCGGGGCCGAGGTCGTTGATGGCGACGAGTGCTGCGGGGGTGAGTGACTCGACGTTTGTGTCGATGACATACACGGTTCCAGTGACGACGGGAAGGAACAGGTATCGACCGACCAATGTCGGACTCGCCGCGGAGATGTGGCCCCAGCCTGTGCCGGTATGGCCTTTGTCTCCCACCGCAAAACCAGCGGCATTCAAAGGACGATTGTTAGGACTTCCCTTCCCCCACAGCCGGACGTCTTGCTCGCGGGATTCGTTGCTGGGGATCAATTGAGCGGGCAACTCCAGGTATTCGACAACTCCGGTTTCGACATGAACGCGACCAAGGTAATGCACGTGATGCGACAGAAACCAATGCCAATCGCCGATGACGATATTCGCCTGATTTGTATTTGGATGTCCCTTACCCGCCTTCACTGCGACATTGGTCTGCTTCGACCACTGACCAGGATTAGGGTCAAACCTCCAAACCGTCGCCTCAGTGTAGAGGGGTTGCTCGCGTAACAAAGCTCCGTTGACTGCATCAAGTACGACATGATGTCCGTTGCGAAAACCGAAAACATATTTCTGATTCCAGTGGCTTGCAAAACTCGGGTCGTAACCTTTGAGTTCGGTACTCCAGAGTGTCTTCCCCTCTTCTCCCGGAGCCAGACTCGTCAGGCTCTGGCCAGCTGGTTTTTCCAAAGGTTGATGCGGGCCACCGCGTGCATGGGATACAGCAAACTGACCGTTAGCCATCCTCCCGACGACCGGCGTATTATGCACCACGGTCCCGACGCTCTCTCGCCATAAGACCTTGCCCGTTCGTTTGTCGATTCCATGGAGATAGGTCCAGACTTCCTTGTCATCGACGCCGGACGGCACATCGGTATTCGAGGAGGTCTTGCCGGGGGCCGTCCACTTCTGAATCTTTGCTCCCGCCTCCTTGTTCGCCACTTCCACATACAGGATCGATTCTCCGACAAGAAACGGCTCTGCTTGACGGTTATTATGTTTGAAGCGGGGAGTCCATTCCCGCAACCAGACCTGCTTTCCTAGCATGTCGTAGCAGCCCATTGAACCGCAACGATTAAAGAACCAGACGTGCGTCCCATCGGTGATGGGGGCAAAGACTGTGCCGTCAGTAAATCCACCCGCGAGCGAGATAAATGCGGTTCCTGGCAGAGTCACCTTCCAGAGTATCTTTCCGCTATTCGCGTCCAGACAAAACCCGATAATGTCGGTGACCCCTTGCTTTTCCTCCTCCGCCTGAATCGGCACATGAGTTGTTACGTAAACTCGATCCCCCCAGACCGTGACGCCACTCATTCCGGCCTCGGGAAGGGCCGTCCTCCAGCGAATGTTCTCGTTACGCGTTACGCTCCACTTGACTGGCGGCGTCCCCTCGGCCTGCCAGTTACCATGGGGCCCCGCAGGCTGATGCCAGTTGTCATCGGCACTTAATGTTAACCCTCTGGCCAACATGAAGCCGACGACCAGCAGGATCGTAAGACAGTGCGTCACTCGGTCATTGAAATGTCGACGCCATGCTCGATGAACGCTCATAACCGGGTTCCTCAAAAATATGGCTGTTCGAGACGTCGGATGATAAGAGGACCTCCTCTTCTCGATAGACAGTCGCAATTGTCCGACCATTTCGATTTGTTAAGTAGCCTCACCATCGTAACACGACTGACGAGTCAGTAAAGCGTGCTGGTCACTGAGCAGTTCCAGTCGTTCGACGACTACGACCGTTCTTTCGGCTGCCGACATTGCCGCGTCGTTCTGCTCGTCGCAACACCCTGACCAGTGCTGACAACCTGTTGAAGAGCGTAGATCAGCACATTTCCAGTCTCACCTGGTTCCGTGCGACGGCTAAGAAAAGAGCATGCGAGTGGCCCGTGTCGGATTGGAAAATCTGACCCACGGTCGTTTCTCCAACGGGCTGTTATGTGAGGATGTTGGCTAATACCGATCGGCACAAAGCTTGCGGAGGGAGTGCCGATGCGAGACCCCGACTTCCCTCCCAGGAAAATCGGAGTAACCAAGGAAATCGATGGTGGGGACTGAGCACGGTTGACAGAACTTCGTCATGGATTGAGCAGGGGCGATTACTGTCAACTCAGACCGATGCCGCGCTCTTCGCCATCCCGATTCGTATCGACGCCGTTCGGCATCCACGCCGATTTTCTGCCGGTCTGACAACGACTCATTCCCTTTGGGGGGCCCCAGTTGTTGCAACGATGAGGACGGACCATCGGCAACTCTCTCGGCGACAAGTGGCCGTGGAGAGGGTTAAGGCGACGCGATTGGTGTCGAGGGGGCGGTTTGTTCGATGATTGGGGCAATCACTTTTCGGACGGCATCGGAGTCGGGCTGATAGCCCCATTCTGGATCGCCGTCAAATCCGAACTCTCGCTGTGTTGGGTCGAAGCGGTCGCCCAGTCGGGTGTATTTCTGGGTCACGGTCTTCCGCCAGGGGATCGGATTCCCATCGGGATCGTTTCGCATCTCGAACGCGTTGGTAAATCCTCTCATCGAGACCATGAAGTAGTCTGTCTCGGGGTCGATGTCTGTGAAGGTGGCGACGCCGTACAGCCACTTCTGATCTTCTGGCAGAGCCTCGGGATCGGTGGCTGAGGGAAAGTCTTGAACGATTTCGAGCGAGTCCTTGATGACGAACAAGCCAGCCGGACGCTCCTCGATGCCCCGGACCGCCAGGACGGCTTCGGGGATTACCTGATCGAAATGCGTCTCGGTGGGGATCGGGGTCTTCGGGTCATCGTAGACCGTCAGCACAAACTCGGGAGCAAACATCGGCGTTCGCGGTGGGTTCTCGATGGCGTTCACGGGCACCGTGTCGGTATTGTCGATCCGTCCCTCCGAGGGACGGGTGATGCAGCGATAGACGAGATACCAAACCTCTTTCTTGACCATCTGACCGGTCTTGTGGTCTTTCATGTCGACGATCGTCATACGCATCGGCTTGAACTGCACTTCCATGATCCGCAGATCGGACTGCCGATTCCGCTCCTCTCCACTGGAGATAGCGGGGAGATGTTTCGCGAAACCTCGCGGCAACTCCTGAGCACCTGCGCACGAAGAAAACAGGCAGATCGCCACCGTCACCCAGAGGGGGAGGTGTCGTCGGGAAGAGAGAAGTGGGAAGTGAGCTACCACGATGCGCTTTCTCCAAAGGAGGAATGCAGAACCGGCGCATAAGGTACCGCGCCCCAGAAAGCAGGGTCAACACCCTTCCATCGACGAACAGTCAGATTCCCTACAGCCAAAAGAGAGACACCCCTGCAAATGTCGCCACCGGGGGTGCCTGGGAACGGCTGTGCCGGTTGTAATGGTCCCGACAATGCCGTCGTCACATTTTGGGATCGATGCAATGAGCATTCCGCAAGAGACGCAGTTTACCTCCAGACGATTGGGCGATATGCTCAGTGTTCGGAACATGGACTTGGCAGGGAGCGAGCGATGGTGAGGGAGAGAGTGATCCAGGGAGATGCGGCCCACACACCGGGACGAAAGTCCGAGGTGCCCGCAGGGGCGATGCAGCACTTTGCCATCGAAGGAGACGCCCGCCGATTCGACGAACAACTCCGACCGCAACGGCTCGACCAAGTCATCGGGCAACGCAAAGTTGTCGAACGAATTCAGGTCATGCTCGATGCCACCCGTAAACGGGGCGATACGCTCGGGCACCTCCTTCTCGATGGACCACCCGGCATCGGGAAGACGACCCTCGCCACCGTCATCCCCCGCGAACTCGGGGTCGAAGTTCAGATCGCCGCCGGCCCCGCATTGACGGCTCCCAAAGACCTCCTCCCCTATCTCACCAATGCGACCCACGGATCGGTGTTGTTCATTGACGAAATTCACCGACTCCCCGCTGCCGTCGAAGAGTTCCTCTATCCCGCCATGGAAGATTTCCGGGTCGACATCGCCCTCGGCGATGGACTCAACGCCCGGACCATCAACATGGAACTCAAGCCATTCACCGTCATCGGAGCCACCACCCGTTCCGGGATGCTCACCGGCCCGATGCGAGACCGCTTCGTCTACCGCGAACACCTCGACTTCTACGAAGAAGCCGATCTTGTCGAAATTGTCCGCCGAAACTCGATGAAGTTACGGTCGGTTATTACCGACGAAGCAGCCCAGGAAGTCGCCCGACGAAGTCAGGGGACACCTCGCAAAGCGAACAACCTCCTCATGCGAACCCGCGACTTCGCCACGCTGCAACACCCCGAGGGAACCATCACGACCGAAATCGCCACCGACGCACTGCGTATCCTGGAGATCGACGAACTCGGGCTGGAACGTCAGGACCGACGCTATCTGGAAATTATCATGGACGTCTTCGGCGGCGGCCCGGCTGGTGTTCAGGCAATCGCGCATAGTATGAGTGTCCCAGCCGACACGCTCGAAGACGATGTCGAACCGTTCCTGCTCCGCTCCGGCCTCGTGCAACGAACCCCCCGCGGGCGCATGGTCACCGACGCCGCCTACCAACATCTCGGTCGCCCCGTCATCACCACCCGAGTCAACCTCCAGCGTCCGTATTAACTAAAGACACCATGGACCAACACCTTTCACAGCGGCAAAGCGGTTGACATAGCTAATTGCCTAACCCCGCGTCCCGTCGTGCCTCAACCAACCCAACCGATCCGCAACGCACCATGCCCACACAAGCGAGGACATGGCCCCCACGATCCCCCATCGCCCGACAAAGCCACCCAGCCTCGCGGTCTGCGAAATGCCTCGTCGTCAACGCTTCGCCCCGCCGAGTTCATCATCCTCGTCGCGGAAAGATGTCGTTGGATAATTACGAATGTTAATGGTTCAGGAGTTGTCGCCGCCGCATATTCGTCGCAGCATTTCACAAGCTGCCCGTGCAGGAGTCGGATTCGCGATTTCCTCATCATGGCACCTCGCCGACCAATTCGCCATCGGCCGAAAAATCATCGAAGACCAGATGACCCCAACCGGTCTTCGCACGATCGACGAGTCGCAGGTAGAGAGTCTGGCCGGCATGTTTCGGCAACGTGATGACTCGGCGCACCATGCGTGGACCATTGTCGCCGCCAGTCCGGGCGATTTCGTTGCCGTCGGCATCGTAGACCGCCAGATGCACGTCATCGCGAAAGCCACCGCCAATCAGAAAGGCGATTCTGTCACCTTTCAATCGAAAACGCGGCGACTCCATGATACCCGTCTGCTGATCAGATGCACCGGGCTTATCCACAGTGGCGACCGTTGACAGATGAAACTTTCCCTGTCGTCCGAAAGGTCGATCCGGTTGCCGCGGCAGTGAAGCGGAAGAATCAATGGGCTTTTCAAATTTGCCATCGATCACTCGCCAACCTTGCAAGTCGCCGGATTCAAAGTCAAAGCGAAGATTTCCCAATGGTTCAAATGCCGCGGGCGATTTCAGTTCTTCGAGTCGGGCTGCGAGTTTGCGAGCGACTTCCGGATGCTGACGGATGACGTTTTGCTGCTGCTGAGGATCCCGTTCGAGGTGGTAGAGCTGTTCTCGAGGCGCGTCGACTCGCAGCTTACCCTGCGAATCGATGTCGCTGTTGAGTTGTCCTGTAAACGCGATCTCGCCCAGTCCGTTGCCGAACCCACCTGACCCCTGAGCACCGATGTAAACCCATGGCCCGGATCGCAGTGCCAGGTTGGCACGCTGATGCGGCGCGAGCACCACCTCATCTCGCAACGGCTTTTCGGGATCACCGATCAGTGCGGGAAGGACGTTCAGTGAATCCGGTCCAGAGCCTTCAGGTAGCTCAACATTGACTACTGCGGAAATTGTCCGCAGCAGGTCGACATTCGCAATTAACTGTTCGGATGTGGTTCCGGCAGGAATCTGACCGGGCCAGCGAGCAATGAACGGAACGCGATGGCCACCTTCCCATGCACCAAATTTGAAGCCAAGCAGTTCGCCGTTCAATCGATGCCCCGCGGTCCATGCATCGCGGCCACCTTCGTTCAGCATGCCTCCATTGTCGCTGGTAAAGATGACCAGCGTGTTCTCGCGCTGGCCGATTTCATCCACCGTTCGCAGCACTTCGCCGACCATCCAGTCCAGTTCGTGAATGAAGTCGCCGTAACGTCCGCATTCGCTGGTGCCCTGAAAACGCGGGTGCGGCGTGAAGGGGTGATGAATATTCCCCGGTGCAAAATAGAGGAAGAACGGCTCCTCCCGCGACTGCCTGAGCCATGCCACCGCTTTCTCTGTCAACGTGGTCCCGACCTGTTCATCGCGATACAGTTCATGCGCCTTCTTCGCACCACCAACCGCCAGAATGTTTTTCTTTTCCGGAAACGCCTGCGCGTAAATCTTATCCTTCGCCGCTGCACCGAAGACGAATGGGTCTTCCGGATCGAATCCGACGACGTGATGGTTCTCGACAAACACAAACGGCGGATGACTGTTGACGACGGGAATTCCAAAGTAGTAGTCAAACCCGACTTCCAGCGGTCCCGGCTTCAATTCGCCATTCCAGTCGGGAGTCTGTTCGCCAAAGCCCAGATGCCATTTGCCGATGCACGCAGTGGCATAGCCCTGCTGTTGCAGCAGACGAGCCGCAGTCATCTGCTCCGTGCCAATCAGCGCTCCAGTCGTGTGAAAAATGGGAGCCCAGATGTTCTTCCGCCATGCGTATTCACCGGTCAGCAGCGAATATCGCGACGGAGTACAAACCGCAGACACGGTATGCGCATCGGTGAAGCGGCGTCCGTCACGGGCAAACTGATCCAGGTGCGGAGTCCTGACCTGCGTCGCGCCGTAACAACCAATGTCGCCGTAACCCAGATCGTCCGCGAGAATCACGATCACGTTCGGCTTGTCGGCTAACGCCGGAACGCGACCAATCATCAGGACCAGAAGTGGTAAAACGACGTTTGCGACCAAACTTTTCATTGAGATTCTCCTTTGCCATTCCGAACACGGCACCGGTCTACAGGGGTGACGTCGTCCAAATTGACTCATGGCCACTGGTTCAACATTTCTACTCAAATGACAAACTCAGCAAGAAAAAGCAACAGGACTTCATGGGACGAAACTGCGGAATTCATAGGTACCCCGCTGGCCTGAGACGGTTTAAGGGCGGGGTATCGTTGTTTTGGGAATGATGGTCTGATGTGTTGGATGACGAGTTCTGTAACCGCTGACATGCGGGTCGTCACGAGCACTAAGAATGATATCGTTGATTGATCGGATGCGGAACGGCAGGTCTGCCTGGACGTGGTGAAGTGGTGAAGAAGTTCAGGGGGTGCAGTCAGCAGATGCAGTGGCCAAACATCCTGCTGAATGTGGGCTGAAGGGGGGGGCAACGCGACGACTGCTGAGGCTGCGTTGACTGGCAAATGAAGGTCAACGATGCCAGAATATCGTACAAGTCAATCGACCCCGCCATCCTGAAGTAACAGACCATTAGGAGAACCGAAATACTCAAGCCAAAGAAACAAGGCGCCTCTCTCGAGATCAAGACTTTCTCTGGGAGCGATGGCAGTCAATATGTTGTGTTTCGGACGCTGGACGGTTCGTATCACACATTCGTTGAAGTCGAGGCGAAACAGGCAGCCCGCGAATGTGGCGCCGAAGAAGGCGCTAACACGCGTCAGATGTGGGAAAGCATTTGGAAACAATGACGTCGTCACAAATGGAACGTGAAGACCGCAGAACCATGCGGTCAACCCGAGCGGCTACGTTTTCCGTGTTTGGCACGTTAGACTCTTGGAAAGGAATTCGGTGATACGGCGAGGTTCCTGTTGGTCCACTACCGGGTTTCCTTTGGCGTTTTCCCCCCTGACCTCTAACGATGCTTGCTAAGTAATCGCTCACAAATCCACCATGAAGACCAGCAAAGATCACGACGACCGTATCGCGAACATGACCTTCGCCTCTGTCTATCCGCACTACGTTGCGAAGATTGAAAAGAAAGGGCGAACCGTGGAGGAGCTGCACCAAGTCATTTTATGGCTGACTGGTTTCAAGGCGAAAGACTTGCAGCGGATGATTGGAAATAACGCGACGTTTGAACAATTCTTTGCGGAGGCCACGGTCAACCCGAATGCGAGCCTGATCACTGGCACGATTTGTGGCTATCGAATTGAAGAAATCGAAACACCCTTAACCAAACAGGTCAGATACTTGGACAAATTGGTCGACGAGCTAGCGAAAGGACGCAAGCTGGAAAAAATCTTGCGGACCCCTTAGTTTGGAAACTGCAGATATCAAAGCCGTGATGCGGATCACTCAAGCATACGGCAACGGAAATCCAAGCCGTTCGTGCCCCGGTTACGGCTGACTTCAGGTTGTTTTTCACGCGATGCCTAGAATTAAGACATTCCTTGTTGTGCTGACGCTCGCGTATCTTTGCGGCTATGTGGCCGTGAGGATCACCCACACGAGGCAATGGTTCGACAAGAGCACTGAGGAGACGGGCAGCTACACTTTCTTTGACTCATGGTCACAGACCGACACGATGCTTTACTGCTTGTTTTACCCCATGCTCCATCTGGACTCGGCAGTTCTCAGACGCCCTTTTGAACGAGACAAATGGTGACGTTACCCGGCGATACACGGCAGGGAACCCGACAATGTCCCCTGCCGTTTATTCGTTGCGATTCCGTGTATCCAGAGATTGTTGCCAATTCAGAGCAGGGCTTGCGATCTTCTATCAGATTGGCGACTTAATCTTTGCCAGCTTCGAGGACACTAAGGAAGGCTTTCTGGGGGATTTCGACTTCGCCAAACTGTTTCATGCGTTTCTTCCCCTCCTTTTGTTTTTCGAGCAATTTGCGTTTGCGGGTGATGTCGCCGCCATAGCATTTGGCGGTAACGTTTTTGCGCATGGCCGAGATCGTTTCGCGGGCGATGACTTTGGCCCCGATGGCGGCTTGCAGAGGGACCTCGAACATGTGCTTATGAATTTCGGTCTTGAGCTTCTTGACTAAAGCCCGACCTCGCTTTTCGGCGAAGTCACGATGCACGATTGTTGAGAGGGCGTCGACCCGATTTCCCTTCACAAGAATATCGAGTTTCACAAGGTCGGCGGGGCGATAGCCGATGAGTTCATAGTCCATCGTCCCATAACCTCGCGTCACGGATTTCAGGCGATCGTGAAGATCGTAAATTAACTCGGCGAGGGGGAGTTCATAGATTATCTGAGCGCGGTCGGGGCCGATGTATTCGGTGTTTTTATAGGTTCCGCGACGGTCTTCACACAACTGCATAATGGCTCCAATGCCATTCGTCGGTGTAATGAAGTTAACCTTGGCGATCGGTTCGCGGAACTCTTGGATTTCTCCCCCATCGGGAGTGTCGACGGGGTTGTCGAGTTTTATGATCGACCCGTCACGTTTGAGGATTTCGTAGGTGACGTTGGGGGCCGTCTGGATGAGGTCGACATCGGCCTCTTTTTCGAGCCGCTGCTGGATAATCTCCATGTGCAACATGCCGAGGAATCCACAGCGGAACCCGAAGCCGAGGGCATCGCTGGTCTCGGCGACGAACGAGAAGGCGGCATCGTTCATCGCCATCTTGTTGAGTTCTTCCCGGAGATGCTCGAAGTCGGTCGCATCGATCGGGTACATCCCGCAGAAGACCATTTGCTGAGGAGTTTGATAACCGGGGAGAGCCGTCTCGGCTCGTCGGGCCTGATGGGTGATGGTATCCCCCACATGGATGGTCCCGAGCACTTTTTCCCCGGTGACCATATAGCCCACTTGGCCTACGCTGAGCATCGGGACGGGACGCATATCGGGGCGAAACTGGCCGAGATCGAGGACTTCATGCACCTTTTCGGCCCTCATGAAACGTACTTTGTCCCCTTTTCTCAGGGTTCCATCGACGACTCGGAAATAGGTGATGACGCCGCGATAGTCGTCATATTTCGAGTCAAACACGAGTGCCTTGAGGGGAGCCTCGGGGTCTCCGGACGGGGGGGGGATGCGATCGACGATGGCTTGGAAGACATCTTCAATGCCAATCCCCTTCTTCGCACTAATTTTGACGGCATCTGACGCGTCCAGGCCGATGACATTCTCGACTTCATCCAGGACTTCTTCGATGCGGGTGACGGGGAGATCGATTTTGTTGACGACCGGGATGATCTCGAGGTTGACGTCGATCGCCGCGTAGGCATTGGCGACGGTTTGAGCCTGCACTCCCTGGAAGGCGTCAACCAGAAGGAGTGCCCCGTCGCAAGCGGCCAGACTGCGGGAGACTTCATACGCGAAGTCGACGTGACCGGGGGTGTCGATGAGGTTGAGTTCGTAGGTATGCCCGTCATGGTGTTTGTAGTGAATCGCGACCGCCCGAGCCTTAACGGTGATCCCCCGTTCACGTTCGACATCGAGGTCGTCGAGAATCTGGTCTTTGAACTGTCGTTCGGTGATGGCCCCGGTCTTCAAGAGCAACTGGTCGGCCAGCGTGCTCTTGCCATGGTCAATGTGGGCAACGATCGAGAAATTGCGGATGTAGCGACGGTCCATGAACGCAGGTCACAGGGCAAAAAGGGAACGGAGGGTGATCGCGCGGCGAGCCTGTCGACTCCCCGCACGGATACAGTATCGCAAAAGCAACGCTTCTCTGCATCGCAGAAACGAGACATTCTTGACGAGTCCCCGAACAAGAGACCAACAGGATCCCGACGCCAGCCATTTTAGGCTGCGACACCCCCTCCCATCACGCTTTTCGCGGCGAAATGAGTTGACCAGAAGGGATGCAGCGGGCAGGAGTTGCGTCGCCCGGCCCCTGTCATGCACCCCCTCGCGAATCCCTGAGATTTCGGCTCAGGGGTGGCCGGCAGTTTGCAAAACAAAGGGCATGGCCCCGGAGGGAACCCCAGAACAAACGGATCGGGAAGGCTCGATCAACCTGGTGACCCCTTCGACTTTCCCCTGTCAAGGACCGCAAGTCCACGCCGCACAGCATCCGGGTTAATTCGCTTTCGGTTCTCCATAGAGGGTGATTTGTCCGCACTCTGTGCAAATGCGGCCCTTGATAACCCCTTCCGGAGGCATCCTTTGGGCGAACCAACTTGCAGTGGCGTCTACGGCCGAGTAGGTCGGCTCCACATGTTGTGCGCCTTGCATGTCGATCCACTTGTGCGTGGAGTCGTTGATCTTGATCGCCCGCAATTCCCCACCGCAGTCATTACACACGTTCTTTTTTGTGGTCATTGGGATTCTCGCTCGGAATAAGAAAAACTGTCATTGTCGCAAACCGGCTTCACGGCGAGATCAGGTCACAATCGATTCGTTTCGCAATGCTGCGATAATAACTTGACAACAGAATTGTTACCAAGTTTTGGACCGTGATTCTGTTCGTGACAATACCGATGTCTTGCTGGAATTCGCTCAAAATGTCATCGGCCTGGTCTCGCATCGCACTTAGCGTTCTGAAGACTCCAACGCCGTATGCCAGACGAGGACCGCTTTCGAGCGGGTGAGGTTGGGGATTGATTCATAGATTGTTTGAACTGACTCTCTGTTCTCCGGCGGGAGGAGGTTAATCCAGCGCTGTTGGGTTGCGTCATCCATTAGGGCATCGGGGAGGAAGGCATGGCCGGGGAAAGATGCATAGTATTGTCCAATGATGTTTGCTCCGCGTTCGCCGGGGGTGGCGAGGGGGGGGTGCAGTCCGTGAAGTCCGCCGCAGGCTCCGAGTTGCTGAACAGCCAGGAATAACGGTGATGATCGAGGGATGTCAGAGACGTAGATTGTGGCGGCCCCCACTCGATGCAGGGCACGGCGAATCGTCTGTGGAGAGAGGTCATGCAGCGGCGTGTTCCAGGTGAGCGACTGTCGAACTGCAACGCCGGCTGCCTGTCCGAGCGACATCCAGATTGGCTCCAGCCGAAGCGCACAGAAGCCAACGTGCGATGCCGAACAAGCCGTGGGGACGAGCAAATTGCTCACTTCCTTCGGCAGGAGCACGCCATAGGGGATTTGATAGGGGGCCACCCTTTTGTAGAACTCACCAGTGTGTTTGCCTCCAAACCGGGGGCCCTCGTGATGCGTCCCGTGACAGTTGGGTCCATAGTCCCCCATGGCGATGGCATCGGGGTGAAAGCGAGATCGGGCATCGTTCGGAGCGGGGTCGGTGTCACTCTCGATGAAGACTCGCTCCCCCTGCATGCGTCGTGCTTCGCGAACATAGAGTTGCCACGGAAGATGCGAGTTGTCGACAAACTCATCCTTGCACCAGCCGTACTCAGCCGCCTTGGTTCGCAGCGGTTCGGGGACAGCGGCATCGTTCTGAAGGAACCACATCAACCCCACACTGTACTCGAGATGTCGATCGAACAGACGTTTCCTTGTGGCGGCATCGCCATTGGGCCAGTCGATGTTTTCACCCGGCATCGACAGACGGACGGGAGCTTGCGAGACGTCATTGATATCAAACTTCCCATTGGGAATCGTCGGTATCTGGGCCTTAAAAACACAGCCAGAGGGATAACCGAAAACCTGCTTCACCCGTCCATCTTCGAGTAATGGCAGGATGCCGACGAACTCCTCCCGGTTGTACCGAACTGGCTTCGCAACCGTCACGCGATTGGCCGGATCGCGTGTCATCATGAAGCGAAAGTTGTATCCCTGCAGTTGGTCATCCGCTTCACGAGGGGCGAGTGACTCTTGATACTCGCTGCGACCTTCTCGACCCGCTCGCCATCGGACCCCAGCCATCGCAAGCAGGTCCCCTTCATAGGTCGCATCGATCCAACACTTCGCCTTAACGAGGAGCGTCGCGGACTGTGCAACATCCGACGCTCGTTGGGCTGTGGCGTGGAACTTCGCCAACGTAATCGACGACCGTCCATCCTTCGCTGATGATTCGGTCTTTTCGACACTCGCCAATTCGTGTTGCGTCAGGAGGTCGACGTGATGCTCCTTGAGCATTTCCAGAAACACTCGCTCAGCGACATGTGGTTCGGCATGTGTCCCCCGTCGACAAATTGTGACCTGTTCCGACTCGGGACCATAGGTTTCCTGATATTGCTTCAGCACTCGGTCGGTGAAGTCGGCATAGCTCCCCGTGATCCCCTCGAAGGTGCGGAAGTCGGTGTGGGATAGTCCACTGCTGACGAGACCTCCCACATGTCCCGTCGGCTCGACAAGCAGCACCTTTGCCCCCTCCCGGCTGGCCTCGACCGCCGCCGCCACTCCCGCCGGAGTTCCCCCATAAACGACGATATCGACCGACCGCTCGTCACCATCCGCCGCCACAGCAGGAGCAGTCGCCAACAGGAAAACCGTTAACAAAACGATCCCACACATCGCCCCTGCGAATCTACGAATCGCGTCGGTCAGGACAAAAAGCCTCGCCACTTTGTGGATCGCATGAGATTTCGCGTTCATATTGCAGACTCTCTCCACTAAATATCCCGATGGCCACACTTCCGCCAACTCTCTTCGTGTGACGTCGGGTGCGTCACACTGGAGAATCGAAGTGCCGCTTCACACTGTCACACTGTCGTGAATGTACGTCGGCCATCATACTTCAGGAGGCAGTCCGATGGGAGCATTCTCGACGGAAGCTCGGGTTGGGTCGCGGTGATTGTCGGGGGTGGGTAGAATGGCCGAACGCGAAGGTCATGTCGCTGGATGATGTGGCGGCGGAGCGAGGATGATGGCACCTTCTACATGTGGAACTCTCAAGGATATTCCCGATGAAGCTCTGGGTATTTCTATTCGCGGCGACGATCGTCTCTGCGTTGGCGATCTCTTCGTCTGAACTGATTGCGGCTGAGAAGGAACTGAGCACAAAGCCGAATATCGTGTTCATTCTCTCGGATGATCAGGGGTATGCAGATACCGGGTTCATGGGGAGTACGGAGATTCGGACGCCGCACCTCGATGCGATTGCGAAGCAGGGGACGGTGCTGGAGTCGTTCTATGTGCAACCCGTTTGTTCGCCGACGCGAGCGTCGTTGATGACCGGGCGATATGTCTCGTCGACGGGTGTGTACCATGTCGTTCGTCCAGGAGCGAAGTGGGGGTTACCTCTGGCGGAGCGGACGCTGGCGGACGCCCTGCGCGAAGCAGGTTATCAGACGGCGATCAGTGGCAAGTGGCACCTTGGCGAATATCAACCGTCATATCGACCGACACATCGGGGGTTCGAGCAGCAATACGGACACTGGTTTGGGGCACTCGATTACTTCACCCACATGCGAGACGGCGTGCTCGACTGGCATCGCAACGATGAGCTTTGCAAAGACGAAGGCTACTCGACGAAGTTGATCGCGGAGGAAGCCTGCCGTGTCATCCGAGAGAAGGACCCAGCAAAGCCGTTATTCCTTTATGTTCCCTTCAACGCGGTCCATAGCCCGCATCAGGTTCCCGACGCATACGAGCAACCGTTCACCGACTTGAAGGGGGTTCGACGAACCTATGCCGGGATGGTCGCGGCGATGGACCAGGGGATCGGGAAGATCGTGGCGACACTCAAGGAACAGGGGCTTTCCGAGAACACGCTCATCATCTTCTCGAGCGACAACGGCGGCCCCTCACCCGGCAAGGTGACATCGAACGGTCCGCTACGCGCTGGCAAAGGGACGATCTATGAAGGGGGAATTCGCGTCTGTGCCTTCGCCTCGTGGCCAGGTCACATTCCCGCAGGGCAGCGAAACCAAGAGCCGATACATATCGTCGACTGGTATCCGACACTGCTGAAGTTAGCGGGAGGTTCCTTGGAACAGAAGCATCCCCTTGATGGCCGGGATATCTGGCCCGTGTTGACGAGCGGAGCGAAATCGCCCCACGAGTCCCTCTTCCTTCCCGGCATGGACACTGACCAGGCGGCGATTCGTCAGGGAGACTGGAAGCTTCTACTGAACGCCAGCAAACCGGGGGCGAAGCAGACCGCCGCGTCACCTCAAGCCGACGGCATCGAACTGTACAACCTGTCGACGGACCTTGGCGAATCGAAGAACGTCGCCAACGAACACCCGGAAGTGGTGAAAGAACTTCAGGCCCTCCTGAATCGACACATCGAAGCTTCGGTCCCCCGCGGAGACATCAGAACCGAAGCGGTCGGCAATCCGACAGATGCCCCCCCCCAAACCACTCCCCCCCCCCGACGACGCAAGAAAGCCAAGCAGTCACCTTAATCCCGGTTGATCCCCTCTGAGCATTCGACCGGACCACGCTGTCGGGCGTTGTTCGAGGGAACTTGGAGACAGCAGTTTCAGGAATGGACAACCGACATCGTGGTGCGTCAGCGCGGAGAGCGGTCGTTAGAAATACAACCGAAGTCCGCCGCTTGACGCATCCGATGAGGCTTGATGATAGTTGGCTACTTCGCCTTCGGCGAGTAGTCGGTCGCCTTCATGAAGACGGACTCTGGGCGTTTCGCGAGCAGAGAGCCATCGGCTTCCGACTCGGCTCGGGCTTTCTTCCATTCGGGGTCGGCACCGAATGCCTTCCAAGACTCGGCAGCAGCCTCGCGAGAGGCGTGTTCGACGACGTAGATTAGCAGGTTCTTTGACCCCGGCTCGTCCTGAGGAACCCAGTAGCCGATCGTTTTCATCCCATGTCGTTGGAAGATTTTGTCGGTGTGGTCGCGGAACCTCGCGTGCAGGGCATCGAGTTTCCCTTCAGCTGCGGTGTAGGTTCGCAGTTCGTAAACCTTCTCCTGAGAAACCGGGCCGATCTTCGCAGAGTAATCGGTCGGAACCATGTAAGTCGCATCGGGGGCTTTGGCAAGAATCTTTCCATGAGCCTCGGCACTGTCGGCAGCGACCTTCTTCCACTCCGGATCGGCCCGGAAGGCATCCCACGAAGCTTTAGCAGCATCGCGGCTCTTGTGTTCGATGATGTAGATGAGTGTGGTCTTGGCCGTCTCGCCATCGGTCGGCACCCAATAGGCAACGTTTTTCATCCCGTGCTTCTCGAAGATTCGCAACGTGTGGTCGCGGAACCGTGTGTTTAGTGCGTCCAGTTTGTCGGCCTCACAAGTGTAAACCCGAAGCTCCAACACAGTGGCCTCTTCGGCACGAGCCGTCGTGAGACCGCTCAATGTCGAAGTCAGTAGGGCAGCGACCAGAGCCAATCCCCAAGGGCGAAGTTTGCTCATCATGCGAATATCCTGTCGAAGTTCAGTCGATCAACGGGAACCGACAGCCGGTTCCTCACGCTATCGTCGCGAACTCCCCCCAGTCGACGCAAGGGTGCTGAAGAGAGAAGTTGCTCAAACTTATGTCGTCCCGCAAATCTCTCAGGCCGACTGACGGTTCGCTCCCCGGGGGGAGCCGAGGACGTGCCAGTCCATGAGGATGGCGGCGAGAATCATTAACACAGCGACAACAATCAGCCACGAGAACGGGTTGTCGAGACTGATCTTTGATGGCTCGTAGACCGTCTCCGGTTCGACAATTTCGCTCCCCATCCCCTGCAAACTCGACTCACCCGAATCGAAGAAATTCATGGCCAGTTCACCCTGCATGGCGTCGCCATCGTAGATGCGATAGATCCCCGGCAAGTCGAGTGGGGGAAGTTCAACAACATCCCGGCGATCCCGAACGAGCGGCCGACTTCGACCCTCGGGGGTCACCAGTTTCAATGTGGCGCGACCGGCGTTCCTCGTCAGAGTTTCGGGCGTAGCGACGTTCTCTTCCTTTGACGCCGTCGGCGATTCGGGCGCTGTGGCAGCGGGTGTCTCAGCCGGCGGGTCAGTCGCGGGAGGCGCTGGCGTCGCGGGGGTTGCGGTTGCAGGCGATAGAACCGGCGGAAGCGTGAGTCGTACGATCTCTTCGATGCGGTAATTCGTACGTGACAGGCCCGGCAGAGACTCGCGGCGGAGTTCGACAAGATTCGTCAACAGGATCGGCCAGTCGGGCGAATCCCCCAGATTGGAGGCTGACAGGTCGATGTTCATCAGCCAGGCCGTCGTTGCGGTTCCTTCGATTCGCCCCAACAACACCGTGCGATCGTAACTGATGATCGGAACCACCGGGAGCAGCGAGTCTTGCACTCCCCCCCAGACCACTCCCCCCAGCGTTACACCATCGACAAGCGAGTTCTGCTTTTCGATAAGATACGGCCCATTCACTGTCGTGGATTGTTTGCGATACGCGTCCGACATGTTGATTGGTCCGATCCCCAACCACCACAAACTCGCACGTGGCGACGGCATCTCACCCGCCCGACCGATGATCAGGTCGGCCTCGTCGGGACTTGCGGTGACCACTCCCGGCAACAAATCGAGGACGCGTTCGGTCAATTCGCGTTCTGCCGAGCCCGCAGGAAGAGTGACGGCCACTCGCACGATCCTCCGGGGAGACTCGACCAACAGCACGTGGTTGTCGATCTCTAACGGATCGGTCGGCGAATCGATCGACAACTCCATCCGGGCGAGTCCTTCGGGGAGAGCGACTTCGAGCGGTCGCTCTGATGTCGGGTCCAAGGTGATCTTCTGCTCGAACACCAGTTGTTTTGGAGTGGTCTTCTCTTCTGGGATCGTCTCGCCCCGAACAATGGCCGTGACTGGATGACTGCCGATGTTTGTCACCCGCATATAGACGCTGCTCGCTCCGGTTTGTCGATCACGGTTCCACTTCGCTGTCGAAATCGCGAGGTTGTCGAGCGGCGTGCCAACGGCGATCACTGTCATCCCCTTCGGTTTCGTCACCTGACTCGACAAGGGTTGATCTGTTAAAAACAGAAAGGGAGATTCCGGCCCCACCAGTTGGACCGCTTCGTCCCACGTTGGCTGAAAGTCGTGCCGGGGAGCGCTCGGCTTCCAATCATCAAGTGCCTTTAGCGTTTCGTCCCACGTCATGGCCCGGGAACCAACGAGCGTCGGATGCCGTCCGGTCTTGAGCAGTGTGATGCGACCATTGGTCCCGATTTTTGCCGCCCGCTTTTGGAGTTCCTCGATCGCCGATTCGCGGAACGATTTCTCGTCGACCGGTCGCGACTGCATCGACGCCGAGTCGTCCAGCACCGCAACGAACTGCACAAACTCTTCTGCCGAGTCGACCCGGGGATCGGCGAGCACCAAAGTCAGCAACAGTGCCGCGAGGAGTTCGAGGATGAGCGAAGTCGTCCAGGGGAGCTTGTCTTTCCGACGACCGGCATCCGCGACGCGGGTTTCGATCCCCCATAAATGGGCACCGGCCACTTCGAGGACTGGAAAGCGACGCCTGAAGAGATGAATCCCCAAGATGGCAGGCAATGCCAACAACCCGAACAGGCCCCAGGGATTCGCAAAGTACATCAGCGCACGGTCCGATCATCGAGAAGTTCGCAGGCCCCAGCCACCATCACAAAGGCTGCATTACGGAGAGACTCATTCTACCCCGATATCACCCCCGGAGAAAAGCAAAGCCCCCACAACGAGCGGAACTGCGGAATGGCATCCCCCAAGGGCACCTGTCTCGCCGGACGAAGGTCATCCCCATCCGCCAAAAAACCACAGAGCGACGATGTCGATACGACCATCGAGTGATGGAGCCGTTGCGACGTCACGTCGTACGAACGTCGTATTTCTTTCGACTCGCAGGGACTTGATCTACGCCCCGCCGTTGTTTGACGGTGCGTTCCCGACTTCGTTGATGTCAAAGCCTCGGGCAGAATCCGGGACGACGATTTCGTAGCCTTTGGCATAGCTCTCTGTCGGGAAGTCGTAACTCTCTGGCATCTCGAAACCCATGAAATAGTTCTCGTTGACCGGAAGGTCTGAGGTAGCCACTTCGTCGTCGTTCCCTTCGACGGGCACCGATGCATAGCCACGAATGCGAATCTTATGTGGCCCACCGATGACTCCGCGCGAGCCAACGTTTCCCGTATCAAACTTCCCATCGATCACCTCAGCAAATCCGCTTCCCCCTTCGTTATTCTGTTCCGCATCGGGAACGAACTGAATCCGCCCATAAGGGAGCGGCTTGCCCTCGAATGTGACGGTGCCAGAAAAGTTGTATCGCGGTGTCTCACTCTCGCCGCAGCCTGACGCGAACAACAGAGACAGACAGACGGCAACCATCGGAAGCGCACGGACCATTTCTCAAAACTCCTGAAGAGCAGCAAAATCCACGAGCGCGAAGACAATCTCGCACAAAGAATACGGTCCGCGAAGGTCGAGTTAGGGACGACACCTTCGCGGCACGCATTCCGAGTCACATCTGTTGAGATCGCCGCAATCGAAGAAGCGGACACACTACGGTACGGAAACCGCTTCGCCACCATCGCGACTGGCAAGCGAGCGATAGACAGCCATCGAAACATTCTCGCTGAGGAACGTTACCTTCCCGTCAGCCAACGCGAAGTGTGCCCCGCCCGGATGCTCGCTGCCAAAGCTATGGTCATTAAAGAAATCGACCCCGCTCCTATACCCTTGAGAATTCAATGGATTCGCGACGTTTTTGATAGAATAAGTGGCCAATCCGCCTCCAGTCGTCGCCCCTTGAGTCCAGTCACGATTTCCATTGTCGGTATAGCCAACACGAACAGGATCCCAAGCCATCTCGCCGACAATCATCGTGTTTGATGTGCCGTCAGTAATATCGCGGTGACCATAGGTACGCAGGTGGCATAGGATTCCCTCGCGCGAGGTCCCCCCGTGATTCGAGGTTGAATTGCCGGCGATCGGATAGCTGCCCGTCAAAGGAGCCGGCCTGGCCCCCTTCGGACCCGCAACTCCCTTGTAATGCACCGTGTAATTCGAGGTCGAGCCATTGGTGAACTGCTTCGTCCCACTCGGGCAGAACATCAAATCAAAACTGTCCCGCTTCCTCGGCGTATTGCTACCATCATTGTAGTGCTTGTTCATATTGAATCTATCATACAATGCCTTCTGCTCGACGAACGGCAACACCATGACATGCCAGCCAAAGTCGTTCCCACTCGTACCAACACCCATCGCACCATAGGGAAACTTCTTGTGTGTCGATTCGTAGTTATGCAGCCCGATCACCCAGTTGTGCAGATGATCCTGGCACTGCGATCTCCTCGCGGCTTCGCGGACTGACTGCACTGCCGGCAAGAGTAGCGCCACCAGAATTGCAATGATCGCAATGACAACCAATAACTCGATCAGCGTGAACCCCTTGTGAAGGCGTTTCATGAGAAGACTCCTACAGAAGTGAATGCTCGCAAAAGTAAGGAATACGAGCTAGGGAGTTTTGAGCGACGTAATAGGCGAACGCCAGTCGCTACGAGAAATGTGATTTTGATGTTAAACCGCCAGACGCCGAAAAGTCCAGCATTAACTTTAAAAAAGTGCCAGAAAACTTGCGCAAAGATACGACGCACGTAGGCGCAGTGCCTTTTACGCAAAGAACTTACGTCAAATGACGTTTTTTGTTTATTGGACCATTTTGTAGACCGGAGCGGGCGGCCTTCCGGAGAATATCCGACTCAACACAGCGGTCCATCAGATGGCATTCACCTGATGAACTGTTCAGCGATTTATCACTCGCCGCCGCGGGACGACTGGCTTCGTTCGCTGAGGCGAGTGTGGCGGCTCGGCTCTTCAACCGTCAGGAAACCCCATCGGAGTGCTTGATCTTGCCGATACTGTTTACCGAGCGTTAAAGCCGTTCGGGCTTTGCAAAGCTCATAGCCTAAATAAAACGCGTGAGACGGGTCCAGCGGGGTCGATTCGATCAGCACACGGTCGAGAATCTCGAACGGATCGTCGCCGCGCCAATAACCGTCGCGGTTCATCAAGTGCAACGTCCCACCATCGACGAAGATTCGATAATTGGGATCAGTGAGTTGAGCCGCAAGAGCTGCCAGCCCCTCCTGACCGAGTTCCCGCACCTTCGAGTCGCGGAGCAGTAACAGGGCCGACGTGACATGCTTGGGGAGCGATCGTTGCTCGACGGCATAGTGAGCCAACCGCCTCGCAAGATCGAACTCCTTCACAGCCGTCACGCACCACGGAGCAACAGCTGTCGTCAATACACTACGAATCGACCACTCCTGGCAAATCGCTGCGAGGAGCAGCTGCATGCCGGACGAATCCACCTCCCCCATCTCGGTGACATTTCCGATCCCCATCATCATCGCGGCATCAGCATACCGCTCCCGAATCGTCGCATAACGAAGGAGCGATGCCGCGAATCCATAACCGACTGGCTCCAGAATCGGATCAAGTCGATACTTTGTCCCCTTTGCATTCAGGAATGAAACCGACTCGTCTAAAGTCGACAGGTCCGACGGATCATCAGGAATGACCACCAACTCAGCTCCCAACTGACACGCCCAGTCCCGATTGGAGGAGTTACAACTCAGGACCAGTTCCGCCCCCGCAGCGACGGCAGCCTCGACCTCTCGCCGGTCGAAACTGTCGATGGAAACTCGATGTCCCTCACTCACTAGCAGCCGGACAACCTCTCCGACCCGATCCCAGGAGACCCCCGGGATCGCACCGAGGTCGATGACGTTCGCCCCCTGTTCACGATAGCGATTTGCGAACTCCACGAGTTGACGATCACTAAGTTTCGGAGCGTGATTAATCTCAGCGAGTATCTCGACATCATAGTTCGAGAGGTCCACAGCTTGACGAGATTTCTTCCCGAAGTGCTCCGAGAGATCGAAGATATCTTTGGGGCCTAATTCAAACGGTAGATGGAAGTGATCGCTGAGTTCTTCCAGGTCGCCTTGCACTAAACCGGGGAGGAGGACTTTATCATAGGATTGAGTGATCTCAAGACGACGCTTCAACCAACCCACATGCATTAAGGCAGCGACGCTAATTCCCAAGACTTGAATGTCGTAGTCGAACCCCACCGCGGCGGCGACTGTCGGGACGGTACGACGCACAGAGCTCTCTGCAAGACGCCCGGTGACAAACAGGATTCGTTCGCGTGATGACATCGCTGGAGATCGTGAACCAAGAGGGGAATAACGCGGGGGAATGGACTCAGGTCATCCGGATGAGACTGCCCAGGGTGAAGGTTGGAATCAACAAGAAGATCGCCAGAATCGTGGCGAAGTCGATGCGATTGTGCTGGGCGTAGATGACCGCGCAATGAATGGGGATAATGGAGATCAACATCATCCGCACTCCCCCTTGCACGACTGCGGGCGTCGGCGAGATCATCGCGGTGATGAGTCGACGATTGATCGTGATCGCGATGACCCCAAATAAGAGTGACGCATGTTTCGGGTCTACGGAAATGATGCCGGTCCAAGCCCAGGCGAAGAGGATCGCCAAGCCCGCATTGATGACCACGGAGGCCCCCGCCAGAGAGAGCCGATGGCTGTCCTTAGCTTCCGTTCTCGCGAACCACGTCACTCCACAGATATACACGGCCATCGCCGCCGCGATCCAGAGTTGTGGTTGCTGAAAGGGACCGGTCCAGCGAATGCCACTGCAACTCGCACCTAACAGGATATTGAAGAAGCGACAGAGCCCCATCGCGACCGGCCCGACAATTGTCTGCTTAAGTAGTCGGTCATACGCAAAAACCGACATCGTAATGAGCGTCGCGATGATCAACGGATTCCAGCGCCAGAGGTTCGGCCAGAACAATCCAATGCTTGCCGATGCACCGAGCCCGATGAGCACGAGACAAACCCCCACAGAATACGCCGCTGACAGACTGATTCGCCCGGAAGGGAGCGGCCGATTCGGGCGATCTTCTCGATCAATCGCTAAGTCAAAATAATCGTTCCATAGCATCCCTGCTAAATACAGTCCGCTCGATGCGGTCAGAAGCAGCAGGAACAGATGCAGCTCTCCGCGGGCGTCGGCAGCCGGAAGTCCCCAGGGATTGTGCGTCAGCAGATAACCGGCACAGATGTCTGCCCATGCTGTAAACACTGCGGGAATCCGCAACAATTGCAGCCACGATTTCCAAAGCGGCACCACTGGACGGCTCGGCTTCTCCGCGGTGATGTCTTCGGGAGGGATGTTAATCAAGAAGCCATCGCTTCCCTCGGTCGCAGCATTGTTGCCTGGTCCAGAAGATTGGCCGGAATTCGAGTCGGCAGTCACAACTTGGTCTTTCGTGAAGAGGTCACTATTAGAAAACACAGAGTCCGACGATCAAACAGGAGTAGCCATACCAGAGTCAGGTTTTATATGTGTTGATGGAGCAGGTTTAATATTGAAGTGAATGTCGATGAGAGGTTTCTATGCTACTTCGGAGGGGTTTCGATGCGGTAGAGGGCGAGGTCGGTGCGGAGATAAATTGCTCCCTCAAGAGCGATGGGGGACGCCATAATTCTTCCTTTGAGTTTATTCGTTTCGACAATGTCTGCCTTTTCCCCCGGCTTGAGGACGTGTGTCACACCCTCTTCGCTGCAAATGTACAGATGCCCCCCAGCGAAAATCGGTGACGATGAATAATTGCCGCCGAGTCGCTTAATGAAAATCCGCTCGCCGGTCTCTCCGTTGAGTGACGTCAGTATTCCTTTATTGCTCACCATATAAATCTGGCCATCAACAGCGATGGGGGAGGGGGTGTCGGGGACCTGTGCGGCATAGCTCCAGGCGATGTGCGTTTCGGTGACATCGCCGCGTCCCCCCTGTCTGACAGCAATAATCCTTGGCTGAAAGAATCCAGTACACAGAATCACGTATTCTCCGCAGACGATCGGGCAGGGGACGTTGGAGAAACCGGTGTAACGAACGTGCCAGATTTCTTCACCGGTGGCGGCATTGTAGGCATGCGTCTGGTCGGCAGCCGGGCTGATCAGCAGCGGGACCCCATCGTGCTCGATGAGGAGTGGAGTGGCAAACGCCCGATGGGTGATGCGGTTTTCGCGGAACGGTGCTGATCGCGGACGTTTCCAGACGACTTTCCCCGTATCGACGTTGAGCGCAACCACGTACTGTGCGTCGGCTCCGTCCCGTTGCAGGATCAGTGTGTCGCGAAACAAACGGGGCGAACTCCCCGGCCCCCCCTGATGTTCGATCTTCAAATCGGTGTTCTTCCAGAGAATCTCTGCGGTTTCGGTATCGACACAGGCAGCTCCGTAGGTGCCGAAGTCGAGGTACAATCGCCCCTCAGCGATCACAGGCGTCGGTGAGGCGTAGCTGTTCGTCGAGTGAATCTCTTCAACATCAGTCGGTTGAAAGACGACGACTGTGTGCAATGTTTTTCCCGTCGTCCGATCGATGGCAACAGCTCCCAGTGATTTCCCGTCATTCGATGCAGTGGCCAACCAGATTTGGTTCTTCCAGATGACCGGCGAGGCATGGCCTGTGCCGTTGAGTGGAGTTCTCCAGACAACATTGCGGGTCTCGCTCCAGACGGTCGGCACCGGCTCCGTCGAAGCGATCCCTTGTCCGTCCGGCCCCCGAAATTGCGGCCAGTCGGCCCCCACGGCATCTCCCTCTTGCAGGCCGAACAGAGTGGAAACACCCAGGAGCAACAACAGAACGCCGACCCGGAGGGAACGGCCACGACAAGTCCATGGTCCTGTCCGTTGATGGAGTACGGCCTGAGAGGTAGATAATGTCATCGCAAGTTCCGAAGTGGGCTTCTGTGTGAGGGTCGGGAGATCCGTAATGTTGACAGTCCGGGAAAGGAACATCACGGCAACCACTGAGGGAATCAACGGTCTCCCCGTCCGACGTCAGTCCGAATCTTCGACTGGGCATGGATGTGGACAGAAACGTCAGTACGAGCGGAGCAGGTCAGTTGTTAGCGGAATTTGGTCATGGTGATTTCGGTCCCATTCTTTCCGAAAGAGACTTGGTCCATGAAGGTGCGAATGAGGTAGAGGCCACGTCCGCTGCATCGTTCGAGGTTGGCAGGATCGCGAGGGTCGGGTATCGACGATGTATCGAATCCCGGGCCTTCGTCGCGAACGACAAACGTTGCCTGTTGAGGGTGAAACGGGCGGAGACATGAACCCTGCGATCGCGGTAAGGGGTCATCTGGCGACGCTCGTCAACGAGCCGCCGATAGGCTTCGAAGTCGTCGCTCTCACGCAGTTCGGACGAGACTTGCAGATTCCCATGTTCCATGGCGTTGATGACCGCTTCGTGTAGTGCAGTTCCGATGCGGATCACTCCGGCCTGGTCCACGAGTTCTATCATCGAAATATGGTCTTCGCAGATATCCGACGAGCGGCTGCACTCGTCCGGGGTCGTTCGAGAGGAGGAATGTCAGTTCCGTCGCGACGAGGCATCGAGCACTTGTTGCTGATTGCGAAGGGCTCGAGACATGCTGAGCACCTTGGCGACAGTTTGGACAAGATCTCGAACAAGGTCTCGTTTGGGGACATAGCTGGCCGCCCCTGACCCCTCAGTGCCTCGGCAGCGATCTCCTCGCCCCATGACCCGTCATGAGGATAACGGGGACATGTACGAACCCCGCTGAATCGCTTCGACGAGTTGCAGCCCTCGTTTAGCTCGGGCATCTGAATGCTCGGTCAAGACGAGGTCGGGGTCTGCTCCCGCATCTGCCTCAGTGCCTGAGGCCATCTTCTGCGTGGGCCACTCTCCAGCCGGGACGCTCCTGAAGGAGTGTGGCTGCCTGAAGCCCGTGTAACGGGACGTCGTCCACGATAAGGATGAGTGCCATGTTTGCCCCAGGCGTGTGCGTCATTCGTGGGATCGGCCCGACAGCCCCGCCTGTGACATTACCGGACGACTCCCCCGTAAAGTCGCCAGTCGATTTTTTGCCGTGCCGAAATGAAGACTGTCTCGACTTCATCTCGGATGCACGATAGGCTATGTCCTGACTCTATGCGTCGTCAACGCCTGTATCAGCCGGTCGATTTCATGTTCCAGTATTGGCAGGGCTTCGTCGACCCCTGCGAGATTGCTTGTGCGACCCATCACTTCGATTCGTGCCGCGGCTGCAACCGCTGCGGGGGCGGCGAACAATGCCGCCGAACCTTTGATTGAGTGTGCCAGTCGTTGCACTGCGGGCATCTCTTCGGCGGCGATTGCCTGATGGAGCGCGGGTAGCAGTTTCTGCATCTCGGTGAAGAACAGATCAACCATCTGCACGAGCAACTCTTCCCGCCCCCCCATCCTGACGACGGCCAGCTTCCAGTCGCACGGAGGTACTTCGTCGTTTACCTCGAGACTCTGTCCCCCCAACCAATCGGCTACTGCCTCCGCTTTATCACCTGTTCCCTCGCCGATCAACTTCCCCTGTGCCGCATCGAATCGTTCGTGGTTCTCGTCGACCGTCGCCACGGGGGCTGTCGCCTCGACCTTATCGTACAGTATCTGACTCTCGATCGGTTTGGTCATGTAGTCATCCATCCCCGCATCGAGACAACGTTCTCTGTCTCCTTTCATCGCATAGGCCGTCATGGCGATGATCGGGATGTGTCTGCCCGACGATGCCTCAAGCTCGCGGATGGCAGCGGTTGCCGACAGACCATCCATTTCCGGCATCTGCACGTCCATCAATACCAAGTCGAATGGTTCACGACGATATGCCTCGACAGCAGCTCGACCATCGCCCACCACGACGACACGATGCCCCCTAAGTTCCAATAACTCCCGGGCAACCTGTTGATTGATCAGTCCATCATCGGCGAGCAACACCCGTCGCCATTGTCGACCAGCCGACGGCGCGTCCGGGGCATCGACTCTCGCCCCCCGGACACTGGACAACTTCTCCGGACTGTGGTTCGACGCTTCCCCAGAATCGCTCGACAGGCCGAACCTGGCGGTGAAGTGGAACGCACTTCCGACTCCCAGTGTACTTTCAACCCAGAGGTTCCCCCCCATCATCTTGACCAGTTGAATCGAGATCGACAGACCGAGTCCGGTCCCCCCGTAACGACGAGTGGTGGAGGTGTCTCCCTGACTAAACGCCTGAAAGATTTGCTCCTGCTTGTCCGGAGATATCCCAATCCCGGTGTCGGTCACGACAAAATGCAACTCGACCCCTGTCTCGTCCCGAGATTCCATGGCAACAGAAGCGACGATCTTTCCCTGTTCGGTAAACTTGATCGCATTTCCAACGAGATTGACCAATATCTGCTGAAGCCGTCCAGGATCGCCGACCAAGTGGTCTGGGATGTCGGACGGAATTCGACTCGTCAATTCGATCTGCTTTTCGGCTGCCTTGAATTGAAAGGTTTTCAAGGTCTTTTCCAATGTCTCTCGGGGCGAGAACGCGATTGTTTCCAGTTCGAGCCTGCGGGCCTCGATCTTCGAGAAGTCGAGGATGTCGTTCAGCAGTCGCAACAACGATTCAGCCGACTGCATGACGACATTGAGATACTCGGTCTGTTGCGGCGTCAGCGAGGTCCGCAGCGCGAGATGAGTCATCCCCATAATGCCATTCATTGGGGTTCGAATCTCGTGGCTCATGTTGGCGAGGAATTCGCTCTTGGCCAGATTCGCCTTCTCGGCTGCTTCCTTCGCGATGCGCAGGTCCTCCTCCGAACGCCGAAGTTCTGCCGCCGTTCGTTCTAACTCCGAGTTTGACACCACAAGTTGCTGAGCACGCAGTTCTGCCGCCCGAGTCCGTTCGGCCACGAGGTCTTCCAGGTTCTCGTTGAGATGTTGCAACTCGGCGAAGCCCTCGGCGTTCTCCAGTGCTGCTCCGGCGATCGTCGCGATGAACTCGGCCAGTCGGACTTCGTCTTTCCCAAACAGATTGGTCACCTGATGATGATCGACATAGAAGCATCCGACCGGTCGGGTCCGCACAAATACCGGCACACAGAGTGCCGAACGAACCCCTGCCAGCAACGCCCCTTCCTCGATCGCCTCATCAAAAGACTGGTTGATGATACACCCCTTGCGAAGCGAGGTATCGGCCATCAATCGGCTGAAGGATTCGATCGCCGGTTCGACACGGTCGCCTACGGAAACGTCGAAGTTCGACTGCGACATGTCGTCTGAGAGTCGTAGCAACAGACATCGTTCCCCTCGCAAGAGGCGACGGGCCGCCTCGTGAACCTCCGTCAGGATGGCAGTCCCTTCGAGACCAGTGGCAATGCGGCGACCGGCGATGAGTGCGGTATCAAACTGATCAACGAGCGACAGCGTTACCGGAGGAGTGCGAGAATCGGCCTCCTGTTTCGCTCTCTTATCGGCCAGTCGAGCCGGAGGTTGGGGATAGGCGATCGTGGGTCCAGACATCTCCCTCGAACCGGGATGAACCGAACCCGGACCATCGCTTCCTGTCGTACGACTCGCGACACTCACTCCCGCTGTCACCGTGGCTGCCGAGTCCAGAAAGGGGCCTTCGATTTCATTCGGCGCGCGAGTTGTTCCCCTGTCGATAAGATTAGAGCGTCCCGGCATCGCCAGTCCAAACGCGAATTCGGCCCCCAGTTGATGCAGTTGATGACTCGCTGAAGAGAGGTCTTCATCGCTCTCCGGCCAGCCAACCTCTCGCCCAACGCGGCCCCTCGCAAGCAACGTCTGTGCGAGTTCAAACTGTGCCCCCTGCTTGCGGGCGACGTCGAGACTCTCATCGAACATCTTACGAGCGACCCCCTCTGATCCTTGCATCGCGGCGACAAGTCCCGCTTCTCGGAGGGCGTGTGGCAAATCGTTCTGAAAGGTTCTTGCCGACTTGATTGCGTCGCGGACTGCCCGCTGTGCCTGTTTGAGTATCGATTGTCGTTGCCCCGGAGACCACGGCGAGACCTGTTCAGCCTGTCGGCGTCGGGCCGTCGCTCGCCAGGCCAGCAAAGGCAAGACATAGGGGTTGATGACCCCCGACTTTTTGGCATACTCAAACGCTCGCTCGAACATCTCTGCCGCTTCTGCCGCGGCATCACGTTGATAGAACAGCCTCATCCCCTCCGCCCGCATCACCTGCGCGGTGACCTGCACATCGTCCCGCTTTCGATGCAGTTCTGTTTGCAATATGTCGGGACGGATGTCTCCTCCCGAGGCTTGAGACCATGCATCGAGGCAGATGCCGGTCGCCTGAATGTCTCCAAGTTCAAGTCCCGAGAGATGCACTCGCTTTGCTTCCTCGACCGCCCCGGAAAGGTCCCCTGTCCGATACAACGCGAGACTCAACTGATATCGGGCAATGTTTCCTTCCCAGTAGTCCCCCGTCCGTTCCAGGAGTCGCACCGCATCACGAAACTTCTCAACCGACTCTTCAAATCGTGAGGAGACATACAACGCCAGACCATGAAACGAACTCGATTGCCCCTGCCCCCACAGGTCCCCCAGCGACCGGAAAATGGCGAATGATCGCTGGGAATAATCGAGTCCACGGCTAAAGACCGGAATCAGGCAAATCACCGGCGCATGCGTCGAATAGGCCTGAGCGAGTTCAGACGTTGGCGGGTAGACCTCCGCCAGATTCATCCCACGCAGATGACTCCACAGACAGGAAATTTTCCCTTTCTTAAACCAGTAAGCGTACGTCAAACGATTGTACAGCTTCGCCAGGAGCAGCGGTTTTTCACTCCCTTCCAACGGTTTTCTCGCCAGAAAAACCTTCGGCAGAAGCGTGTGGAGAAGTTGCACCCACACCTCCCAGCCGAGTCGACAGAAGAACCAGAACGACCACTTCGGGACCGGACATCCCAGTCGCTCCAAGGCTCGTTCCAGCGCTTCCATTGCGGTCTTCAGGTCTCCCCGCTTAAACGCCAACTCGCCCAGTTTCCCTTCGATTTGTGCTTTCGCCAGTTCGCTTTCCGCGAGTTCCCGCGCGGTCTCGGTCTGTTGTTGTGCTTCGTCATATCTCCCCCGCAGCATCAGGACATCTCCCAGCCCCTCAGCAATCCGATACCGCACCTCGACATGGCCCGTGGCTCCCCGTTCGGCAATCCGATACTGTTCCTCGGCGAGTTCCATGACATGCTGACTTCGTGCTTGCTGCGCGGCCTTCATCGCGTAGGGCAATGCCCGCACACTCTCGTTCGCAGCATCGAAGTGATACGCCAATTCGTAACAATGGTCCGGTGTCTTGGCTTCGATCTCGAGCGCGGCCCGAAGATGCAAAGCCCGCCGCTCATCAGCCGGAAGACGCGCTAACATCGTCTCACGCAGCTTGTCATGCACGAACGCACACTGGCCAAGTTTTCCCTTCTCCCAGACGATGTGACGACGGCTTCCCTCTTTGAACGCACTCATCGCCTGTGTCGTCGATTGACCCGCCAACACCGCGGCAATCGACAGGTCAAACTCCTTCCCCAAAACCGCTCCAATCGACAAGAGTCGACGAGTCATCGGGGGGAGCAACTCGATGCGTCGCACCAAAAACGCGGCGGCATGTCGTGACGACTGCACATCCTTCATCGCCTGCGAATCGACTCGCCAGCCGACCGGCTCGGGCACGAGCGCTCCCGACTCGACCAAACCCCGAAGTGTCGCTGCCGCCATAAACGGACTTCCCTCCGCCAGCCTCTCGATCACTTGAACCGCAGCATCAGGAAGTTGTCCCGCCATCGACTCGACGAGCTTTCTGACGTTCGACGGATGAAACGGGGGCAACCGCAAGTGCGCAACAGACTTCAAGTTTCGCAGCTCATGTTTCTGATCGACCTCTTCCGAACGAAACGCCGCAACAATCAGCACCGACGACCTCTCCGGAGAAAGATGTCGCCCCCAGTGCATCAGCACTTTCAACGTCAACTGATCGGCCCATTGACAGTCATCCAATAACACGACGGCCGGACGTCCCGTCGCCCCGAGCGCACTGAGCAACGTCGCCAGAGCCTGCACACTGCGTGACTCGCCGAATGTCTCGGGCCCGAGCGCCTCGTCGGTCGGCAATCCCAGTTCCCCGTTCAACTCGGGGAGCGCCGCACAGACAGCAGCCAACTGATCCCCTAAACCAGCTCGAAGCGGTTCATCAATTCCCGGCTCGAGTCGAACGCGAGAAACGACCGCACCCGCAACCCCCGACAGCACTTGGAACGGACGCTGGGCCGCCTGATCCAGACCTTGACCATGCAGAATCCAGGCTCCTCGCTGCGCCCCTCGCAATGCAAACTCTGTGAGCAGTCGCGTCTTTCCCCCGCCCGACTCCGCCTCGAGTAGCACCAGCCCCCCCATCCCCTGAGTTGTGCGTTGAAGTTGCGAGTTGAGCGACGACAACTCCTGTCCCCGTCCGACGAACGCAGGCTCAGTCAACGTCCGGCGATGATCGTGCAAACCGACAACCAGCGACGGCTCCGACTCCCCACGATCAAGTGACGCCGCAATTTCAGCCAAGTCCGCGGCCGCCCCAGCAGCCGACTGATAGCGGTCTCGCGGATCCTTGCGCAACAGACGCTGTACCACTTCGTCCAAGACTCGCGGCAACTTCAATCCCAAACTGCGCAACTCCGGTGCGGGAGTCGTCACGTGCTGTCTCAGCACATCACCCACTGTGACACCGGCGAAGGGAGGATGCCCCGATAACGCCTCGAACAGTACGATCCCGATGGAATACAGATCAGAACATTCTGCTAGGTCCAAGTCGAGAATCCCTGCCCCTTCCGGAGAGAGATACTGTGCCGTACTTACCGAGCGAATACGGATTTCAGCGTCCAGTTGAATGCTGCGTGCCAACCCGTAGTCAATGAGTGTCGCCTCCCGAACCGGTCCATCGGCGTTGATGATGACATTTGCCGGCTTGATGTCGCGATGCAGAACATCGAGTTCATGCACCTTAATCAACCCCGTCAGCAGGGTTCGCCCCATCGTCACTGCTTCGCGCACACTGAGTGGGCCACGCTGCAACCGTGACTGCAAAGTCTCTCCGGCAACATAGGGCATCACCAGAAAAACAAACTCCCCATCGACCCCGTAATCGATCAGAGGTGCAGTGCCAAGCGACGACAGTTGCAGTAGCACATGAGCCTCATGCTCAAGTCGCATCCGATCCGAAGCCGAAAACGCAGCCGATGGCGTCCGTTTGACCACGACGTGCCGACCGGTCTTGAGGTCCTCACTCCATAGAGTTTCTCCCCCCTCATCGACCTTTAAGTCCTTCAGGACACGATAGCGACCCGTCAGAATGCGATCTCGCGTTCCCTTCGAGACTGATCCTGGGCCTGTCGCAGCGTTCTCAAATGTCGACTGATTCATGGCATCGCCCCCCTGCCAGATGACGGACTCGCTGCACCAGCAGACTTTTCGCGACTCGAAACTGACCGTTCAAGTCGACGCCCCAAGTCCGCCCCAGCCTACCAGAAACCTTCACCAGTGACTACAAGATTGGAATCGCCCCCACAGCCTTGGGGGCGGTCGCCGATTGGGTGTCGTGCATGGAAACAGTGACTGATCGACACCGACCAAAGGCTTAGACGGTTGTCTTTCCTCGACCAGTTCACATGTTCCAGCAGCCAACGGGTCGGGACTTCAGCCTTTCAACCCGTACAACTGTCTGACGGCAGGGTGCTTTCCTCGCATTGCGGTCGACGACATAACCGTCTCCCTCTGTCTTACCGTCGCCCCGCTGTTTTCCGGGTCTTTCCAAGGTGGAGAAAGAGCCTTGTGACGACTGACGTCACCAATGGAGGCTGTCGGCAACGTGGCCCCCCCCGACCGTCCAAAACCGTGCAGCCGACTGGCGAGCACCCCACACAACTTGACGAAGTGGTTCAGCGTCCGCTGTTGGGAGTTCAGTCGGCGTAGGAGTCGAAGACACGGACCTGTTTCCAACTCGCTTTGTTTTCGGCGATGAAGGTGAGATGGTCTGGGGCAGTCTGGTAGATGTCGTGTGATTCTTTGCTGTCAAAGACGACGTGCAACGCGACGTCAAAGTTCAGGTCATTGACTGGTCGGGCCAGTTCTTTGGCGAGCTTGCCAGCGGCGAAGAACACGACTCCGGGATGCTGTTTCAGGTACTTTTGACAAGCCGCCACCATTTGATCCACCGCCGCATCACTGGTGTCGTGCAGCGAGAAATAAACATTATGAGCCAACATGTGTCGCATTCCGATGAGTTGAGTGTGTGAAGGTATCGCCCGTGCCTCGGGCCAGATTATCGACCCGCGGTACGATAAAGAGTCTTCCGAAGGTTTGCCACTTGATTCCGTTAAAGGTCTCCGTGCCACGCTTAATGAGTCACTCAAAGGCTATCACGGTGGTAGGTGTTCGGATGGTGATTCATCCTGACACTGGCCTATTGACAATCGTCTCTTGAAGGCGTCGCAGCCAGGCGGGGGGGGCGGCGAGGGTGAGGTGGCGGGTGGTGGGGGACGTCACGGTGATGGTCAGGGTCACTGCATCTGCGGGGAGGAGATCGTCGATGCGAGAGGCCCATTCGATCAGGATCGCTGCGCCGCTCTCGAGGAGTTCATCCCCGCCGAGTTCCAGAAATTCGTCGCTGTCACGCAGTCGGTAGGCGTCGATATGAATCAATGGCAACGGGCCGTCATACTCTTGCACAAGCGTAAACGTCGGACTGTTGACTTGCAGCGGATCGATCCCCAGAGCTTGGGCAACCCCTTGGGCGATGCGGGTTTTTCCGGCCCCTAAGGGACCTTCCAGACGGAGCACGTCCCCCGGCTGCAATGTGCGGGCGATCGCAGCAGCAAACCGAAACGTCTCTGCTTCACTCCGGGATTCTGTCGACCATGTTGCCAACTGAGTCATTCCGCAGCCTCTGTGTTCATGCCTGTTGTCATCACGAATCCTGTGACATCCTGTCGACGGACCGCAGGGTGATGCGGGTCACTTCCGGACGACATCTAATTCTCAGGGGGTGTCGACCTCCTAAGCCCCGCGAGACGTGCATCAGTGTCTCCTGTTGATAGAAGGTTCCGGAAGCATAACGGACCCCGTATCGACTCGGCGAGAAGACCGGTCCGATCCCCGGCAACTGCACTTGCCCCCCATGTGTATGCCCCGACAACATCAAGTCGATCCCATCGCGAGCAGCCCGCCAGAAGTGGTCCGGCGTGTGTGACACCAGCAATCGAAAATGATCTCTGGGGACTCCTGCCACTGGGTCAGGAAGATGCTCTTGTTCATGTAAGGAAAAGCAAGGCGGAACCCCCATCCAAGGGGTCTCGTCCCCGCCGATCAACAGGCGATGCCCTTGATGATTGACCTCCACCACCTTCCCCGACACGTCGATCCAACCAAGCGATTTGAGTTCGTTACGGACTGCGGGAGTGTCGAGATACCAATCATGATTTCCGAGGATAAAGTAGCATCCTAAGGGGGCCGCGAGTTTGCCAAGTGTCTCCTGAATCCAAGGCCGCAAGTCATCGCGGTCCATAAGGTCCCCCGAAAAGATAACGCAGTCGGCTGGCCGTTCGAGGATCGCCTGTGTGACCTGTTGATAGAACTCGAGTGTCGGGGTGCCTGTGTAGTGCCAGTCCGAAAGATGCCACAACGTCAGGCCGTCCCACGCAGCCGGCAGATGCGGTAGTCGAAAAGTTTTCTCACTCACCTCGAACGTGAAGACTTGATTGCCCGGAACCTTCAGCAATGACTGATGTTTGCCGTCTCCTGCCAGAGACTGCGACGCCTGAGTGGTAGCGTCAACGACGGTCGACCGGGTTTCGACTAACGCGACCGGTGGCCGTTGCAGCCAGTGTCGGGCAACAGTCAACACAAGCCCCAGCAAACCGAGTCCGCACAGGGCGAAGTAGGCCAGACAAGCGACTGGGACATCGGCCCATGTTCCTCCAAGTAATAACCTCGGCCCCATCAGGCCGAGGCCCCCGATGAGCAACAGGGGAAACAGCGGGACAGCAAGGTCATGAAGGTGCCTGATCGTCCGCAGTCGTTGATGACCAAGGGGCCAGGCATGGGTTCGGTTGACCACAGCGACCATCAGTTCGGTGTGCCCGATGGTCAGTAGAGCAAACAGTCCCAGATTCCCCCAATCCATCGATTGTGCTCGCTGATGATGTTTGGAAGGAGGATTCAGAGGAAAAGGGGACTGAGGGGTCAATGATCAACTGTCATAAGACATTCGGCATGGCATGAGTTTCGAGCGGTGGTCGATAATGGCCTGTTCGTATCAGCTGTTCGATACGGAGAGTCTCGCGGCTTTGAGAGTGTTCTTCAGGAGCATGGCAATTGTCATTGGGCCGACACCGCCGGGGACAGGGGTGATAGCGGACGCAACCTCGCGTACCGCATCGAAGTCCACGTCGCCGACCAGTTTGTCTCCCACCCGATTGATGCCAACGTCGATCACCACGGCACCCGGCTTCACCATCTCCGCGGAAACGAAGTTGGGTTGACCGATGGCCGCGACGATGATGTCGGCTTGGCGACAGATCTCCTTCAGTCCCTGCGTTCGGCTATGACAGACAGTGACGGTCGCATCACCCCCCGGTCCACGCTGCATCAGGAGTAACGCCATGGGCTTCCCGACGATCTCGCTGCGCCCCAGCACGACAACGTTGGCCCCAGTTGTTTTGACGCCGGTCTCCGCCAGCAACACCTGACACCCGTGCGGAGTACAGGGGAGAAATCGGGGGCGCCCTTGAGCCATCAGTCCGACGTTCTCGGGATGAAAGGCGTCGACGTCCTTCCCAGGCGAGACCGCATCCAGCACGGCAGTCTCGTCGATCTGCTTCGGCAACGGGAGCTGCACTAAAATGCCATGCACCGATGTGTCATCATTGAGTTGCTGCACGAGTTCGAGAAGCTGCTGCTGAGAGGTGTCCGCTGAGAGACGATGCAACGTGCTGCGAACCCCCGCCTTGGCACAGGCTCGCTCCTTATTGCGGACATAAACCGCGCTGGCGGGATCATCACCCACAAGAACTGCGGCCAGATGCGGCGTAACGCCGGTCTGAGCAATGAACTGCTGCACCTCTTCAGCAACCCGCTGTCGTACCTGTTCGGCGATCTGCTTTCCATCGATCAACGTCGCGGTCACCGTGCTACTCACTGCAAGAGTTGTGATTCATTCGCTCAAGAAAACATCCCCGGTCACCCACCAGGAGTCGACGATCCACAATTCTCTGAACTCACTCTCCACGATGCAACGCTACGCTGTCACTTCTCCCGGAATCAAGTGCGAACGAGGCACGGCTCATCGAGAATCTTTACGATTACTGGGAATTCAGCGATTCTCAGCGACGGCTCTCATCGCGAGGCGGAGGTAGCCTTCTTCGAGGCGGAGTTTGAAAGCGAGTCCTGAACCGGTCGAGGTGAGAGTCGCTTCGAGTTTGTCGTCGGACTCTTGATTCGGAAAGGCGGACTTCAGGAGTTCTCCAACGCGGACGTTTCGCCCCGGTTCCTGTTCGACGAGTGGGAGCCATGCCATGGCATGAGCTGTCAGTTGAACCAGCGGCTGAGTCGTCGCCGTGCCGTCAGGAGTATCGGTGACTGTGTCATTCATAAGGGGAACTCTCAGGCTGCGACCCGCTTGTTCTTCTCGCTGTATCAACTTGGCCGGAGTGGCCCGCCCACCGACGGCAAACCACGCGGTCTGGCGACCAGTCCCCATATAGAGTGCGGCACTGTCGCCATACAGCCGGACATCCCGACTGCGAATCTTCGCCGGCTTCAATCGATGAAGCTGGAGATGTTCGCCAGCGGAAACATTCACTTCGACATCGGTGACGTTGGGAGCCTCGGACAGTTTCGGCAGCAACGTCTCTAAGGAGATACGTAACCCTTCGGTCTGAGGCACCGCCAGCCCGACCAATAAGGTGAACTGCTCTTCAGGCTCGGACCGGAACTGAGCGAACCCTTCCAACAGCCGCGACGAAATGATGGACTGAATGGCATCCAGAGCTTTCAGCCCCCGTTCTCGTTCGTCTGCGGTCAGGTCGGGGATCGACTGACGTTTGGCTTCGTGTCGAATCAGGTCAATAACTTGCGTCCCGAGGGCGACCCCTTCATCGGACAGCCGCATGCCTGTGAGCACCGAAAGAGCCGCATCTTCTTGACGGACAGTTGCAAATCGCCGTTGTCGAAGACTGATCTCATCGAGCCTTTTGGCAAGGTCCCCATTGATCGACGTTTGCAGCAGGACTTCCACCTGCCCCGACTTGTCTTGTGACGAGATACTCACCCCGGCCAGAAGTCCTTGACTCTGTTCGAGGATTGAAAACATGCTCCGGAAAATCGCACCTTCGGCCCGGCTGCGGAGTGCGAAGGCTTCGTCTGTTTCGTTTGGCTTACGCATCCGTTCGCGTTCCTGATCGGCCGTAAGCTTCTTACTCGCCTCTTGAAAAAGGCTCTCCGGGATTCCTTTTCGACGAACCGAAATCGCCAAGTCATAGGTCTGGGCGAGCGAGTCCGAGAGATCGCGAATCTGCCTCGGCGTCGCATCGACGGCCCGCATCCCCGGCCGTGTCAGCCGAGCGTATCCTCCAGAAATCACCAGCGGATGTGCGACCTCTCCCAACTGAATCGTGTAGCGATGTTCTGTGTCACTTGTGGTCTCACCATCTGTTCCAGCGTCGACGGCTTTCATGTGGAGGTTGAGCTTGGCCGCCGTCTCGATCAGTTTGGGGACATCGTCAACCGGAAGGAAGACGAGCGGCACCGGTTCAGCATGGGGATCGTTGGGATCGAGAAAGAGCAACATCCCCCATGGTCGCGTCCGGTCGATCCCCGCAAGTCCGTTCGCTCCATTCAGTCCGACCTGAACGACTTGCGATAAATGAGACATCTGAACGATGTCCAACAGGTACTCGACATCTTCGATTAACCGATCGACCCCTGCTGCAACAATGAGGGCCGCCGCCTCTTGAGTGACGGGCACTTCGCTTGCTGGATCCTTCTCCTGCGGGGCCGATGGGTCGGCTTCCGCCTTCGGGACAACGGGCTGTGCCGTGGTTGGAACATCGGACGTTTCCGGACGTTCATCGCCACACACAAGCGAAGTGTTCACCCAAAGTAGCCCCAGACAGAGTGCAAAAAGCCGCAGGGCGCACAAGCACGCAGGCTTCGACTTGCGAAGCGAAGGGACGATCTTCGGAAGGATCGGGCTCAATGGACAACCTTTTACTGGGGAATGTCGGCGGGCCGACTTCACTGGACTCTCACCGAATTACCCGCCGATCTTCCCTGAGGTGTCAGAAAAGAGGAGGGAGTGTCCAGGAAAGCGACCGGTACATCGGTCTCTATCGTAGCCCGATGCGACCACAAGGACGAGTCAGTCTCTGTCGGCCGACCGCTCCCCGATCTCTCATTCGCTCTTGTCAATCGCACTTGGCGATGATCGACGAAAACTCGCGGATCTGACAGCGAACATCTCACTGATCCCTTTGGTTCGCTTCTGCCTTCAACAGACAGGGCCGCACGTGACAAAGCATCGTCGGTGGGCGATCAGCGGGGGGGCGGAGTCTGGAAACGATTGGCATAAACGGGGGTCGAGTAGTAGCTGGTGCCGACCGTTTCGCAGTTTTGGCAACTCAGTCCCCCTGGCCGATTGATGCGGGTCACGTCGAGTGGCTCGCAGTAATAGTCTTCGGCGTAATGCTCCTGACCGGCCAGATGATCGACACACCGACTCCAACGTTCGGTCCAGGGGCAACACTGGCAACCGGCACTCATTCCGGCCAGCAAGAGCAGCATCACCATAAGGGGCCGGGCGACTGATCGTGGTCGAAATCGCTCATGTACAGCACGAAGATGTGCGGCGACATCGGCCCCAGACTGAATGTTGACTTTTCGGAACATCTCATCCTCGACTTTGTGGCCCTGGCACACCGTCTGATGATGCGAAAAAGGGACGTTTCAAGAATCTGTCCCTGAGGGACATCTTGGGGTTTGCTCGTCAGAAATTCGGGAGCTACCGTTGGAAATCGGTTCGTCTGAACCTCTGCCCCTTTTGGCTGAAAGATAAAAGTGATGTCACTCGTGGAACTGTTGCCCTGTTATCGATTGTGTCGCAGCGAACTCAAACTGCGCCGCACCTTTCGTAAGATCGTCTCGCGCAATGCTCTCGCTGTGCGAAACTTTCAACGAGCAGCGGAGTCGGACGAATTTGATCTCGAACAGGCACAAACCTTTCTGAATCGTCGCACATCGATCCGGCACCGATTGCAGGTTCCGGTCTATCTCTCGAAGGTGCAGGTGAGTGGTCTGCGTGTCGTCCCTCGGGAAGGGTCATCGCTGTTAGTGGTCACTCGCGACTTGTCGGTTCATGGTGTGGGCATTGTGCATGACGAGCCACTGACTGAGGGGCGTTATCTGGCTGAGTTCGACGTCATGGATGCGTCCCCTGTTCGGTTATTGCTGGCGGTTCGGTGGTCCCGCTCCATTGATGACTGGTCTTATCGCTCGGGATTGGAAGTTCAGGGCCTGTTGCGCGAGCCTTTGTGACTCGACAAATCTGCCCCGCTCAATGGCGTTGCGCGAGTCACCATGTGTTTTCGAGAGTCACCGCATCACGCTCGAAGACCGTGGGGGTCCAGGAACTCCCGGCGAAAATCCGGGAGTTCCTGCAGACCCATTCGCCGATTGCAGATTGCGGGGCAATCGGCGGTCCTCGGGCGTTTCTGGCAAGGCCCCCATATGCTGCGGCAGCATCGGGAGCGGGTGTTGTTCGCGATACAATTTCGCCGTCAGATCAACCAGTTTCCCCGGACGGTCCGAAAGAACCCCGTCGACTCGGGAGGCGACTTGCTCGACCCAGACTGGCTGATCTGTCATCGCAATGTGCATCATCCGAATGAACGTGACGACCTCTTCAAAGTTGCGATCGGCAATCCGATGACTGACCGGCGCGATGAATCGAGCTGCGGTCTCGATCGTGGCGGACGGGAAAGAGACAAACACATCGGCTCGACAGGTCGCCAAAGGCTTTCCCTGCTCATCACGACTGAACTCTGTCGTCAGAGACATGATCGCCTGGGCTTCGATCGGCTTCGGCAGTGCCGGGCTCTTGAATTGACCCCGACAAAGGATGAGTTGCTGCTCGGGAGTGCGGTAAAGCACCTGAACCGTTCCAATCGAACCATCGCCGGAATCCGACTGATAGTCGTAGGGGCCGGTTTGCTTCATCGTGAATTCAGAAATCTCCATCACCCGCCAAATCGCGACAGCAACATCCGGATGTTCGGTGAAAAACTGAATGACTCGCGGATCGCTTTCACAACGGACGACCGGAAGTCTACGGTACAGGCTGACATTATCGAGGATCGACTCGACAACTCGCTGAGATTCGGGATGCAAAGACTTCGTCGGCAGCGACTGAATCGCTTCCTTCCGAGTGGCACGGGAGGAATTCCCTTTCTCGATCACCTCAACCGTGATCTGTGGACCAGCCGCAGCCTGAGCCTTCGGCGGAGCAGCCCCCCGTCCCGCAGGCGTCTCCGCATGCAGTCGTGGCGTAACCCCACTGCACGCGAAGCCGATGAGAGCTCCACAAACCAGAAGATGTCCGCGCAGCATTCCAGTTCCCCCTGAAATCCCCGAACCATGTCTCTCCCGTGTTCCATCGCCGGAGAGACACTGGTTCTGACGGACGGGCCGTCAAGGACAGGCCACACATCCATCACCAGTGTCATAATCGTCATAACACCCCACCATCCATCAGAGCTTTTTGTCGTTTCAAGCACGGCTCATCCGAAATGTCGTACGCTGTCGACCGATTCCGGCGGAAAAAGACTCCGTTCCCAGCGGATCATCGCAGGGCTGGGATTTTTCGGGGGGATTGATAGAGTAGCCCTTTCGCCCTGGGTTTGTGGCGACGGTCCTTTTCGCAATCACTGTTTGAACTCATGGCCGACTCCGTTTCTCCATCTGCCGCCAGTCACGTCGACGGAAGTGAGTCAGAAACCGTCTCGCCACTTCAGTCCATCAAGGACCTCCCGCCTCCAGGAGAGGGCTGCCCCACGCCGCTCGCCTGGCAGCAGGTCCTCGAACAGTACCGCACTGATCGAGTCGAGTCTCAAGTCGACACCGTCGATGGCCCCATCCAACTCTGGGAGTTTGGCCAAGGCGAACCGCTCTATCTCATCGGAGGTGCCGCCGGAAATGGAGACCTCTTCTGTCTGTTGGCTTGGCTACTCCGCGAAGATCGACAGACCGTCGTCGTCCAGTTTCCCGAAGAAATTCCCGTCGCCGCAGGTCAACTCACGAGTCGCTTGGGCGAACACTTTACCACTCTGTTACGAGAGCGATCCGCCGTCGGGGCTCCCGTGCTGGCGACCGGATACGGCGGAGCGATCACCCTGCAAACAGCCGTGCAGTCGCCACAACTGGTCGGCCCTATGATGCTGCAAGGGACATCGCCAGGCGTCCAGTGGTCTACCGTCGAACGATTGATGCTGGGGGTCGGACGACATCTCCCCGGTCAACTTCGTCATCTCCCAACATGGGCCAGGTTGGCAGCCGCCAATCATCAACCCTGGTTCCCCCCCTTCGACCCCTCCCGCTGGGAGTTTCTGCTGCAAAACCTCGGCCAGACGAACACCCGCGAATTCGCCCGCCGCTGTGCCGCCTGGCGAGACCTTGGCCTCAGCGATCGCTTTCACGAACTGACCCAGCCCATCCTAATCATCCGCACCGAAGGCGAAGGTTCCCCCCTCACGAAAGGGCAAGAAGCCCTCGCCCAACTGCTCCCCGAATCCAAAACCGAATGGATGCACTCTTCCGGACAATTTCCCCACGTCACCCATCCCCACCGCATCGTCAAACTCATCAAAGACTTCCTGCTTCGAGCCCAGTAAGCACGCCCCGGTAAGACTCCCCTCCATCAATCGACTCAACTGCCCGCAATACCAGTTTATGTACTTCAGGCTCCTGCCTGACGCGATCGGTGCTCCACGGACAATCGACTTCTGCTGCGGCAACACGATCCCAATGTGATCTTGGGTCAACCGCCATTCCAAACAAGAAGTCAGACAGGAGCCTGGCCTACGAATACTTTCCAGCCTGACTTGGTGACGTTTGATGTCTCAGCAAGAAATCTACGAACTGCTCGTGTCAGCCTGGAAAAGCTGACACACGGTCGTTCCTCAGCGGGCTGTTGACTCAGCCTACATTACACACTGTGATCTCGTTTCGCAGACGTTTGGTGGTTAGAAGTCAGAGAGATCTTCAATGCTCGTCAGCGCAAACGGAAGTGCGTTGGAAAACGCGCCTGCCGCATTGTTGGCGTTGAGTTCATCCCGTCCACCACCCCCATTGATTACGGCGGTTCCGGAGATCGTATTCATGCCAATTTCAAATTCATCCGATCCACCTCCGGTCAGGACCTCCAGGTTGCCACCAATGTTGTTCGTGCCGACGGTAGCACCATTTCCCGTCGAGCCAAGATCCACCTCGTCATTTCCACCACCGGTATTAACGTAGACGTTCCCGGTCGTCGAAAGTCCGACCAAGGCGACTTCGTCGGCCCCTCCGCCAGTAATGATCGACAGGCTGCCGATAGAGGAGTCGAATATTCGCACCTCATCGTTGCCCCCTCCCATATTGGCTTCCAGCTTGCCGGAAATCTGGAGGGCGTTGACGTTCAATTCATCGCCGCCCCCCTTCAGATTGATTTTGATCGACTCCACCCCACTGAAGTTAAATGCAGGCCGACCATCATTGTCGATATCGACGACGACGTCCCCAAGTCCCGTTCCCGTGATGTCGATCTGATCGGCAGCACCGGTCCCGCTAACCATCAGCACGCTCCCCTTCTGGAACACTGAAGCCGCAAGCAAGACTCGATCTTCAAGTTGTTCGAAATGATGAAAGATCATCGGGTACCTCCCCTGCTGTCTGGTAAAGAAATCGCTACACAAGTTGACGGTTGATCGTAACTACGCTGGAAGGAAAGTGCAATTTTTCTCTGAAAGAAATGTGGAGGGCTGAAACATTTTCGAGCCCCGACGTCGGTAGATTGTGGGCGAGCAATCGTCGACTTCTGTGGACGCCGAAATCGGGTCAACATTTGCGGGAAGAAGAGTGTTGTTTCTCCGTGGCGTTTCAGACCGGTAACCGATACGACTGCTCCAGCAGGTTCAGAAGGTTCTCGCTTCTGTTTCCGATTCGTTCCCGATGGGACGAATTTGTGCATATCGGAAGGGGGTGGCAGTTTAGACGCTGAGTTCGCCTTTCCGGAATCGGATTTTCTTGGCGACGGTGAACCCTCCCAGATCAACGATGGCATCGGTCCCTCCACCGGCGTTGACCTTGAGTCCTCCATGGAATTGAGTCTTGGTCAATTCCAGTCGGTCTGCTCCATCTCCCAGTGAGATACTGGTGTTGCCGCCGATGATGGTGGTGAATGCAGACGTGTTATCGCCCGTTCGCATGCGGTCTGCACCTGCCCCGGTATTGACCGAGAGCTTGCCATCGATTGTGACGTGGCCGCGGACATCCACACGATCATCTCCATCGCCGGTGTTGATGCTGACATTGCCAAGGACCACCACTCCTGGGTCCAGGCTGCTCTCGATCGAGACTTCGTCGTCTCCGTCTCCGGTCGTAAACTTGAGGAAGCCATTGACCGTTGCCGAATCGGTCAACCTGATTTCATCATCTCCATCGCCCGTATTGACCGAGACATTCCCGCCAACAAGAGCCGTGTCTTTGACCTCGATTCGGTCGTCGCCGGTCGAAGTTGTGACGGTGACATTGCCCCCGACGATGGCATTGTCAGAGATTCTCAGTTGCTTGTCCCCCACTTCGCCGAGGAAGGTGACGTCACCGTCGATGACTGTGTTCAGACCAATTCGGGCCTCATCCAGACCATCTCCTCCCCCTTGCAGGTTCAACAGGACGTTTCCGCCAATACCGATGCCATCAAGCTCAATCCGATCATCTTCGCTCCCTCCCTGAAGGTTAAGATTCCCCCCTAACGCCCCTCCAAGGAATTGCACATGATCGTCGCCCCCTCCGGTGTTGATGCTCAGATCGCCGAAAATATCGAGACCATTGATGACCAAATCATCCTCGCCGGCTCCCGTGTTGACGATGATGTTTGACACCCCCTCGAATGTGCCCACAACTTCCAAATCAGAATCGTCATCAAGATTCGCGAGGACAGTCACGGAACCAGGTCCGGTGCCGTTGATCTCCATTTCCTCACCAAGCGGCGTATCTCCCGTAATCGTCAGCACACCATCAACGAACACGGCATTGACCGCCAACAATAGGCGAGATTCCAAACATTCGAACGTGTAATCCTGCGACATAAAAAGCACCATCTGAAACGCGAGAGATCGGAGAATGCGGCAAGTTCACCTTCAAAAATGAGGGACAGGATCGTCCCCAATGTTCGGCAAGACTCCACCAAGGTAAAATATCGGAGATTTTCCGATCGGTACAATTTATTCCTGGGCTGGTTGAAGAGAAAGCTATGATTGCCAGGGCAACATGCACAGAATTGATGGAATGTATCAGTTGTAGGGCAGGCTCTTGCCAACTGCTTTGAAGATGCTTGTCGATCGCTCAGTCTCGGTTTGCGAGATGTTCATGTTTGGGTCAAGGTGAACTTTTGATTTGGTTCATGTGGGGCAATTCCATGGAGAGTCGGCATGGCGTGTTTTCTGCGGAGGTGCTGGAGAAGCCGCATCTGCCGGCGGGGTAGCGGCGTCGATAGGATTCGATTCCCGTGCCACTGGCTCCGTCAGTGCCACAGGGCCGACCAGCCAGCCTTGAGTCGACCCGATCAGTTTCTAACGAGAGTAGCCCTTTAGGAGTCCAACACCGAGCCCGCTAAGCGTCGAACGATCTTAGATTGTCGCCTTTCGCTCCGCGAAAGTAGCGTTTGTTCGGTGTTTCCAAGCCTTTCGCGGAGCGAAAGGCGACAATGCCTTAAGTCCGCGCTCACTGAGCCTGATTCACACTCGACGTCCCACCTTCGTTGAACCGCCCCCAAAGGTAGCACACCGACGGCCCCGCACGCCCGGCAGTGCGGAGAGCGTCATCCGCAAGGATGACCGTTACCCGATTAGGTCACGGTCCATTGCGATCACATCTGAACGTGACACAGTCGACAGATTCCCGTGCCCCAATCTACGGCAGTATCATGTGGATCGCCACATACCGGACAATGTGTTGGATCACCATCATCTGCGTCGTGAAAGTACCAGAATCGGGTCGGGATACGAATCGACAATGCGATTGCCAAATCCTTGGCTTGCTGGTTGACCTGCCCTTGCGGATCAAGAAGTTTCTGTTTCGCGTACCCTACGTATTAGCCGGAGTCGAGCCACAGTCGATAGAGCGCGCTTGCAACCGAATGCCATCCAGCGATGGATTCGACTTCGTCGTCTGTCAACTCCAGACGTTCCGGGTCGATCTCGCGACGGCAAGACGCACAATGGATCGGTTTGTCACTCAGCAGGTCAATGAGCAGCAATTCTCTCACTGCTGTGCATTGACACGCCTCAATTGCCGTCCACGGTCGTAGCTTGTCATACGTGGTCATAGCTTGAGTCTTAAGTAACAGAACGCCCTGCATCACGGGACCGCCGCCAGCGACGTGGATTTCAGAAGACGCACCCGACCGCCGCTCCCGTGCATGTGATGGTTCGGCCAGTTTAGGGGACGATGTCCGCTTCGGTGAAGCTGGAATCCACCTTCCCGTCTAATTCCGCGAACAGCCAACGAAGCGGTTCGCGACTCTTGCCCTCGGTGCAACCATCAATAATGTTGAACCCAAGGAACAGGTTCCAATCCGTAATGTTGCCAATCAGCGTGTCCATTCGTTGTTGATTGTATTTTCCTTTTGATTCGACCTGACGCCACAAGGCAAAGGGTTCATCGTGATATTGCACCATTGCCAACAAGTCGTCGTCGGGGCAAAACTCGGCGAGAAAACTCCGCGCCAATGAAGCGTGACTTGCCGGATCAGTAATTGGGACACCCGGTTTTGATTCCCCCTTGAACGAGTCATGCGTGTGAATCAGCAGCATGAGTTTCCAGCGATCCGTGTCGCTCAGCTTGTCCGCAAGCTTCTCAAGGTTTGGTTCAATTTCCGCGATGTGGGCGCGAACGGTACCTTCAGGGTGACCGGGGCGTGATTCACCCCAGTCGAGGTTTCGTTGGTATCGCTCGTCGGCAATCACGGCCTGAAATGCGGCTTCGTAGTCCATCTTGTGTACGCTCGTATCAGTACTGGCCGAACTTAAGCTGGCGGAACTTGAATTCTACGGAAGAAACTCTGTGTAACCCGTTTACGGCAAATTGTCAAGGATTTCTGAATAACCACAGCGGTTGTTTCGGGCTGTGTATCTGAAGGGTATTGGGCCAGGGTGGTTACAGAGATTTCAGCGGCCTGGGGAGGTCGGATTACTTAGGTATCGTTAAGCTGGCTGGACTTCATGCGAGAGAAACGTCGGGTTCTGTGGTACGGCGGGGTGGCAGTGTCGATAGGATTCGATGCCGGTAGCCAATATTCCCCAACACCCGATAAAGTACACTCCTGGACACGCTGGTCCGCGTGATTTGAAAGGACACAACCTCAAATCACACCGGCATTTTCACAACTCGCAACCGTGGCGCTCATAAGCAGTCAATAAACCTTTTTCTCCTACTTCCCCTTCTCTCTCCTATGCGAAGCTTGGTCGTTTTGGGTCATAGACCATAGGCACTCTGTTCGACACAAACTGCTCCAGGAACTGTATTGTGCCATGTTGTTGCTCATAATCTCGTTCAGCGGTAAAGAGTGGAACGACGGTCCAGAAGTGAACAATACGACCGTCATTTAACTCCACAGGCGGGCTAAGATTCGCAAAGTCCGGCACCAGAAGTGAGCACGTCTGTTGGATATTTGGCCCCAATGGTTCCGGTGGATCGCCATTCGAGACAATGGTGGACGGCAAACCCAGCCAGGTCTCATTCAAATGCGGCGCATAGGCGAGCTTTCGCAATAACATCGCGGGCCAGTTCCACGTCGGCTCTGAGATTGTATCAGATGAATACTTCCATTCCGGAGGAAGGTGCATCACGAGTTCTGCGTATTGCCAATCCTCTTGTCCGACTGGCACCGTCATCGCCCGGTCGCTCATTCCGGTCGTAAACAATACCAGGTAGGGGTGCTCTTCATTTGGTTGAATCACATGGATTGCCACCGACATCCCGTCGATAACCGGGACCAGTTCCTGCAGGGCCTCTTCGTCAACTTCGCCAAACCGAAACATCATGTAGGTGGTGAGTTCGTCAGCGACTGTCGGCGGCTGCAACATCTGTTCTGGAGGTGGCTCCCAGATCGGTATGTCGACCCCTTCGACGGGCATCCGACACCCGTAAGATTCCAGTTGCGAAATGATCTCATCGCGGTGAAACTCCTTAGCCCATGCGTAGGCATTCTCGAGCTGACCGTAAAATGTGCGGTAGGTCAAGTGTGGATCGAGACCTGCCTCAATCAGCCACTCCACTACATGCGAATGTCCATGTTTAATAGCGTGAAAGATTGGATTGTGGAGTAGCGGCCCGGTCACATCAAACGTGCCTCCACTTTCGCGAAGCAGTTTGGCCATCTCCAGAGAGCCTATCGATACAGCACGCACCATTGGAGTTTTTTTGTATCTCAGCCCAGCGTAAAAATTTACGTCAGCGCCAAGCGATATGAGGTGACGTGCCATCTCGACTTGGTTTGCGTCGGCACACCAATGAAGGTAACTCCCATAGAAGTTATCACCATACTCATTGGGTGCCTCAGTTGCAGTGGCATCTTCTTGCGCCACAAGCTGTACAAACTCTGAAAAATGCCCCTCTTCAATTGCCGTGAGAATATCGCGCCGCGGAAACTCTGTCACTGTGGTGTCCCCTTGCTAGTGTTCACGGACTCTTCCCCCAATTCCTTGAGAAAGGTTATGTAGGTCAGGATCCTGCTTTGCTTTCTCTGGGGATTGTTGATGGAAATCGGGATTTTATGCAAGGTGAGGGACTGTGTTTCACTTTACGACTCCCGATTGCTTGTTGAACACAAAGTGTCAAAATCGATGAGTCGAACGATCGGTTGCGACCATATCTCCGCAACAACAGAGCGACGAAACGCCCAGACACAGGAAGTCCGGCAGGAGACTGACCTTCAACTACTGAACTCGATCAGTCCTTCCTGCCCCTAACAGCTTGTTGAGACACGTGGGGCAGGATTTCCAGTCGGACATGGTGCCGTTTGATGTCTCCGACAAGAAGCGTGCGAGTTGCTCTTGTCAGATTGGAAAATCTGACCCACGGTCGTTTCTTAACGGGCTGCCAGGCTGCAAATTGTGGATGAACTTCAGCCGGGGACTGGGTTCGAGGGTCTCATGTCAGGATTTCGCGGATCACGTGGCCGTGTACGTCGGTAAGGCGACGGTCGATCCCGTTATGGTAAAAGGTCAGACGGGTGTGATCGATCCCCAGCAGGTGCAGTGCGGTTGCGTGGAGATCATAGCTGTAGGATGGGGATTCGATGGCTTTGAAGCCGAGTGCATCGGTCGCTCCGTAACCGATTCCTCCGCGAATACCTCCGCCAGCGAGCCATGCGGTGAATGCTCCTGCATTGTGGTCGCGGCCTTTCCCCTCGCTCCCCTGAGCACCGGGCTGACGACCGAATTCTGTGGTGCAGATCACGAGTGTGTCGTCGAGCATTCCCTGCCTCTTCAAGTCTTGAAGGAGTGCGGACGCTCCGGTATCCAACACGGCACCCCAATATCCGTGATCACGCACCAAATCTTCGTGGCTGTCCCAGTTGGGGCGTATCTTCTTGGCCGTCGTGTTCTCGGCACCGCAATAGATCTGCACAAACCGCACGCCGCGCTGGGCTAATCGGCGAGCCAACAGACATTGTCGACCAAACGGACCGATTTCGGGGTGATCGATCTCGTAGAGATGTTGTGTTTCGACAGTCTCGTTACTCAGGTCGGTGACTTCGGGAGCGCTCAGTTGCAATCGGGCGGCCATCTCGTAGGCCTTGATGCGGGCGTCGAGTTCGCTGTTGTCGATGCGAGGTTCGAGGTGAATGCGATTCAATTGATCAAGAAACGCAAGCCCCTCACGATCCGCGTCAGGAGTCGCTGTTGTGAAGTCTCGTGGAGGGAACAGGTCGGCGATCGGTTGAGTTGGATTCGACGTATCAAGCATTGTCGCCTGATGTTCCGCAGGGAGGAATCCGGCACCCCAGTTGATGATTCCTCCCGGCGGCAATCCACGCGGATCGGGGAGCACAACAAAGGCGGGCAGGTCATCGGCTTCACTGCCGAGTCCATAGGTCACCCACGCCCCCATGCTCGGAAAACCGGGCAACGTGAATCCTGTGTTCATCATGAAACAGGCGGGACCATGCAGCGCGGTCTTGCTGTGCATTGAATAGATGAACGCGATGTCGTCCACGCACGTCGCGAGCTTAGGAAACAGGTCGCTGACCCAAAGCCCCGATTCGCCATGCTGTCGAAACTTCCAGTGGCTGCCCTGGCAATTGCCTGGCTTCGACGCAAAGAATTGCAGTGTGCCCTCGGGGTCAAATGGCTTCCCTGTTCGTTTTTCCAGTTCCGGTTTGTAGTCAAACGTGTCAACGTGGCTCATGCCACCAGGGCAGAAGATTTGAATCACACGCTTTGCCTTCGGCGCATGATGTGACTCCGCTCGCCCTTCGCCAGCCAACATTGCCGACAGCGCAAGCCCACCGAGTCCACCGCCAGCTGACTGAAGAAACTCTCGTCTTGACTGATTCACTGTCATGTCAGGTCTCAATCCACATAAACAAATTCATTCGAGTTAAGTAGTGATCGACAGAGTCCAAACAAGCCTTGCTTTTCCACGAAGTCCGTCGCAAGTCTTAGTTCTTTTTCTGATGGCTGCCGACCAAAAGCTAACTCGAAGGCTCGGGTGACTTGCTCTCGCTGGAGCAGTCCCACGTCCTTCTGGATCCGTTCGGCAAAGTACCCCGCCTGCCGGAGCATGAAGTCGTTGTTATAAAGAGCCAGCGATTGGAGTGGCGTGGTTGTCGTCAATCGGCTGGGGGTCAGGTTCGCCGGATCAGGGCAGTCGAGCGTCGTGAGGAATCGGTTTGGGGTGGTGCGGACTTTGTAACGATAGATGCTACGTCGCCACAGTTCCGGTTTGTCCGCGGTGATGTTGGTGTAGATCGGGGCGTAGGCTTCCTGATAGAGAAAGTCCTCGAATCCCGGTCCGCCACGCTCGAGGTTCAGTTTGCCGCTGACGAACAGCACGGCGTCTCGAATGGATTCTGCGTCGATTCGTCGGGGGTTCTGTCGCCAAAGCAACCGGTTGTCGGCGTCGATCTGTCGGGCAGAATCTGCGCCCGCGATGTCGCTGACCCCACTCGACTGGCGATAGGTCTCGCTCTTCAAAATCAAGCGATGCATTGCCTTGAGAGACCCGTTGTGTCGATCGAGTTCCTGTGCCAACCAGTCCAGCAATTCCGGATGCGATGGTTGACCGCCACCATATCCAAAATCGCTTGGCGTATCGACGAGTCCTTTGCCAAAGTGCCAGTGCCACAAACGATTCACGATCACGCGGCGCGTCAGTGGATTGTCCGGATGAGTGATCCAGTGAGCGAGTGCGGCTCGCCGCTGACCTTCGCTCGATTCCTGCGTCCCCAAGTTTGGACTTAACATAGCAAGTGCCCCGAGTGCCGCAGGTTCAAGTGTCTCGCCAATCGGCGACTCGGGATCACCTCGTGTCAACAACCGAACGTCCGGTACGGTGGACTCAGCAACGACGCCATAGAACTTTGGTGGGGGGCCGAGGGATTCGAGCTTCGCGTTGATCTCCATCCGCTGTGAGCGAAGTTCTGTCAGTCGCTGACGATCGTCGACGGAGAGTTTCGCCGGTACAGAGTGCTTCACCACAGGATCGCCAAAGCCGATTTGATCCATGCTGAAACCATTTCCACCATCGGTGGCGACCAGTGTCACGAAACGTGACGATGGAGGTAACTCGATCTCAACGTTTTGCAATCCGTGCTCGCGTTTGAGTTTTGGAAAGTGTGCAACCTGTTTTCCGTCAACAAACACCCATGCGTCTGCGTGGTATCCTCCGACAGCACCGAAGTAACCGAGCTTTGCGGTCAATCGAAGTGAGTCTTGAGGGTTAGCGACTTGCTCCGTGAGTACGTTTCGTATCGCGGCGACGTCAAAAGTGATACCCGCATTGGCGTGCAATCCCAACAGGCTGTGCCCCTCTTTGGTGAAGTCAATACCCCCCAATTCCGGTGAATGCTGGCTGGCAACCGGACCGTTACGGATCATGTCCCACGCGTCGCCGGATGTCTTCGGCAGACCGGTGATCGTGATTCCTGTTGAGCTGACTGGAATCTCAGCCTTGCCGTCTTCGCCATCTGGAATAAACACGCCGTCGATAAACTCGAAATCTGACGGCGAAAATCGATTCGTCTCGACATTGCTGAGCTTGCCAAAGTTTTCGGTTTGAACTTTCCCGTCGCGTGGATCAATAGCACTACGAATCTTGCCTGTCCCCAGTCCGTTACCGCCGCCTACGATGTCCGCAAGATTTCGGCCTTCGCCTTCCAGCCGACCGATCTCCGCGTCGATCCTGTTTCGCTGATTGGTCAATGACTCCTTTTCCGCTTCGAAGTGTTTCATCGCAGCGTGACTGACCAGGCGATCGTCACGCCGGACACCTGCGAACACAGCTTGAAGCTGGTAATACTCCTGCTGTGAAATCGGGTCGAGCTTATGATCGTGACAACGGGCGCAATTGATGGTCATCGCCATCGTAGACGTCATCACTTGAGTGACCATGTCGTCCAGATCGAGCATTCTCGCAGCGCGGCGGAGTTCGGGACTTTTCGTCTCCACTTGTCCGACAAAATCCCAGGGCCCGGCGGCGAGGAATCCGGTCGCGATCACCGCTTGTTCGTCATCCGGCCAGAGGACATCACCCGCGATCTGCTCTTCGAGGAATCGATCGTAAGGCTTGTCTTCATTGAGCGACCGAACGACATAGTCTCGGTATCGCCACGCGTTGTCTCGCCGCTTGTCGCGTTCGAATCCATGTGTGTCGGCATAGTGCGCGATGTCCAGCCAGTGCTGTGCAAATCGTTCGCCATACAGCGGCGACTCCAGCATGCGATCAACGAGATTGTCGTAAGCGCGAGGATCGGGGTCGTTCACAAACGCATCCACGGCTTCCGGCGTTGGCGGCAATCCATGCAAATCAAAGGAGAGACGCCGAATCAATGTTCGACGGTCGGCCTGTGGGCTGAGTGTGAGACTGTGTTGACTGAGTCTTTCACGAATCAAAGTATCTATTGTCAGTGCCCCCTTTTGCTCCGTAACAGGGGGATCCACATTCGCAGCTTTCGCGGAGCGAAAGCCGACACTCAACGGTTGCAGCGACCACCACGATTCATCGGCCTTCGCCTTCTCTTTAAGCACGATTCCGTCGGGCCACTTCGCTCCCTGCTCAATCCATTGACGCAGCAGGGCCACTTCAGCGTTTGACAGTGGCTTCGCCTCCTTAGGCATCACTGGCGGTTTGCCATCCTGGGATGTCACCAGTTCAATCAGATGGCTCCCATCCGCATTGCCAGCGACGACATATTCGTTCGACTTCAAATCATCGAGCGTTGCAAGCGACACGTCCCCTTTGCGGTTCCCGGGTGTATGGCATCGCACGCAATGCTGCTCGATGATTGGCGCAATCTGCATCGCAAAATCAATGGACTCATCGGACGCCATCACAGAGCAACGCAGAGTCATGAGCCAGACACAGGTCCAAGAAATGACCACAACCATTCGCGTGGGATGGCCCTCCAGGAACTGCGAGAACGAATGCGACATTCGCTCGCCGTTGACGACGTTCTTCAGCAGCGAAGCGACCCGAGCCATGATGGGAAATCGTAGCATTTGGCAGTGTGACTCCCATGAATAACTGCGACGGACAGTACAGTTGTTGTCGGCCAACTGCGACTCGTCAAATCCGGCAGCAGAATGCAGGATGTCCAAAGTCCTGACGACGCGACTGTCACAGCATCGAAATTCGATCAAGGCCAAATCGAGCCGATTGACCTCCGCTACCACTCAAACAGTTGGGTCTTCATTCCTCGTACAAAGACGTTAGCCGATTCGGGGGGCATTCTTCAACTTGTGGAGACGGCATGACCCTCTCCCTTCCCGGACCGCACCCCATCGGTGTCAGTCGTTGACTTCGAATTTCCCACCTCTCGACGACAAAAAAACTCCCTGCCGCGGCTCAACGAGCGCAGCAGGGAGCGATGTGATTTGTGAGTGACTCTTCGCGTCAACTGTCGCAAAGGGGACCATCGAGAATCGTTGGAGCGAACCGCCTGCGCGAAGGGAAAGTCGATCAAAGTGTCCCGTGCAATCGGCCTCCGGCGATTACAGCTCGCTGTTGAGCTTGCCCCACTTGTATTTCTTCTGGAACTTCTCGACGCGACCAGCAGAGTCGACGTACTTCATCTTCCCGGTATAAAACGGGTGCGAAGCCGAGCTGATGTCAAGGGTAATCAGTGGATACTCGTTCCCATCTTCCCACTTGATCGTCTCTTTGGACTTGAGGGTCGAGCGGGTGAGGAACTTGAATTCAGCCCCGCGATCGTAAAAGACGACAGGGTGATAATCGGGATGGATGCCGTCCTGCATGGGAGGAATCTCGAATTCTGCGTGAAAAATGGTCATCAAGGGACACAACTCCGCCCCCCCGAGGGGTATCGGAACGGGGCAGTGTACAGGTCGACTGAGGTGTCGACAAGGGGAACGGGGGGCAGAATTCTGATGGCCCACCCAAATTCGCCGTCTGTTCGATTGCAAAGCGATCCCACAGACGACATAATCGCGACCCCGATCTCCATGCAACCTCACAAAGGCTCTCCGTCTGCCTGCGTGTCGCGATTGTCGTGTGAGACCTTCCAAACGATGAAGAGAATGGCCCACGGCCACTTGGATGTTGAATAGTACGACAGCCACTTGAGGCTGTCGATGAGTTGATAAGTATCACAGCCACTTGAGGCTGTCGATGAGTTGATAAGTATCACAGCCACTTGAGGCTGTCGATGTTCGTAGTCCCCTGATTGAAAGCTGTTGTACCGATGCCGCCCGTCACCAGAGCCGACATCCGTAAGATTCGCCGCAAACGTGCTCGTCTCCGCAAGAAGACGCAGTGCCGGTTCTGCCCGGATGGAATGATTCCTCGTCCCGTCTATGTGGACTACAAGGATATTAAGACACTGAAGCAACTGGTCGATCGCGAAGGACGAATTCAGCCACGTCGTCGATCGGGTACCTCCGCGATCTTCCAACGAGCCGTCCGTCGGGCAATCATGCGTGCCCGCTTCATCGGCCTGTTGTCTTTCACAGCCGAAGAATAGCCGCGCCGCGTCTCTCGATCATGCCGTTGCGGTCTTGATCGCATTGGCAATGAGACTGGCAAAATGTTGTTGGCTGCGGTTGCCACAGTTGGCCCGACTTGTCCACGTGCAGCCCCCTGCCGTGCGAACCAGTCGGGCCTCCCTTGTTTTATAGCGGCCCCTATCTTCCCGTCGCCGTTTCTCTAGGTTGCCGCGATGCCAGATTTGCTCTCGGTCTTGGAGCAGAACCTCGACTCAGTTCGACAACGTATCCGAGCCGCTTGCGACCGAGTGGGCCGATCGGTCGAATCGGTCCAACTCATTGCCGTCACAAAGTACGCCCCGTGGGAAGCGGTTGTCGGTTTGGCTTCGCTCGGTCAACGACGCTTTGGCGAAAACAGACCCCAACAACTGCTCGCCCGCGCCTCCCAGTGGAAAACCGAGTCCCCACTTGCGACGACAGCCAATCTATCATCATCCGATCCGAAATCAGACACCGCCACCACCTCACCCGTCCCCTTGGAGTGGCATCTCATCGGGCAGTTGCAACGCAACAAGGTTCGCAGCATCCTTCCTGTTGTCTCGCGGATTCATTCCGTCGACTCGATCCGCCTGCTCGAAAGGATCGACGAAATCGCCGGCGAACTCTCCCTCACTCCTCGCGTGCTACTCGAGGTAAACGTCTCAGGAGAAGAATCAAAACATGGGTTCGAGCCGCAACAACTTCTCGACGACTGGGAAGAGATCGCCCGACTCAAACAGGTTCACATCACCGGCCTGATGACAATGGCCCCGCTGGCGGACGACCCCGAACAGAGTCGACCTTGGTTCCGACAACTCCGCGAACTCCGCGATGAACTCCGAAACATCCATCAGCAGTTCAAACCGATAGACCAGACAAGCCTCCTCGGCAGCAACGACCTTCTGTCCGAACTCTCGATGGGAATGAGCGGCGACTTCGAAGTGGCGATCGAAGAAGGAGCGACCCATATCCGCGTTGGCAGTTCCCTCTTCGCACGCCTTCCGACATCGCACTGACCGCCCCGCAATCATCACCAGTCAATGCCCCACGTTCGCAACGTAGGGACACCACTCGGGCGGCTGATGGCGAACTCCCGGCAATCTCGTCAGAATGAGAGCCGTCTCGCCATAGGTTGCCGCGAGACTTCTCGATTCGCCCACACACTGTGCCCCAGAGATTGTGATGTCAAACGCCGAAGTCGCCGCACATTTTGAAGAGTTGGCCGACCTCCTGGAGATTCAAGGGGCGAACGCATTTCGCATCCGCGCGTACCGCAGTGCGGCTCGGACAATCGAAAGCCTCTCCGCCTCCGCAACAGAGCTTGCCTTGCAGGAGGGGAAAGTCGGACTGCAAAAACTCGACGGGATCGGGGCCGACCTCGCGGACAAAATCGTCACTCTCGCCCACACGGGGGAGTTGCCCCAACTCAACGAGTTACGCGAGGCGATTCCGCAGGGGGTGCGGGACATGCTGCGACTCCCCGGCATCGGACCGAAGAAGGTCGCTGCCCTCTCGAAGGAACTCGCCGTTCAGAGTTTCGACGACCTGAAGCTCGCCGCCGAGAAGGGGCAAATCGCCCAACTCAAAGGCTTCGGCAAGAAGACCGAACAGATGATCCTGGAAGGGATCGCCCAGTTAGCCGAGTCGCAGGGTCGGTTCCTGCTCCCCGATGCGAAATCTGCCGCCGAGGCCATCCTCGCTGGCTTGCTGAAAGTTGAAGGAGTAACTCAGGCGGCCATCGCGGGGAGTTGTCGTCGACGCCAAGAGACCTGCGGCGACCTCGACATCCTCGCCACCTCGACCAGTTCCGCAGCCGCGATGGACTTCCTCGCCACTCATCCGCTGGTGACTCAAGTTCTGGCTCGGGGAGAGACGAAGCAACGAGTCCGGTTGACGAATGGCATCGAACTCGATTTGCGGGTAGTTCCCGAAGAGTCGTACGGGGCAGCCATGCAATACTTCACGGGGTCCAAGGAACATAACATTGTCATCCGTCGCCGGGCTCAAGAACGGGGCCTGAAGCTCAACGAATACGGTTTGTATCGTGGCGATGAGATCGTGGCAGGGCGAAACGAAGCGGATATCTATGCAGCGGTCGACCTCCCCTGGATTCCCCCTGAGCTACGCGAAAACCGAGGGGAGATCGAAGCAGCCGCTCGGGGCGAAGTCCCGAAACTGGTCACCATCGAAGAGATTCAGGGAGACCTCCACATGCACACAACGGCGACCGACGGCACCGCTTCGATCAGGGAGATGGCGGAAGCTGCCCGCGATCGGGGCCTGAAGTACATCGCCATTACCGACCACTCGCAACGTGTCAGCATGGCTCACGGCTTAGACGCCCCTCGACTGCGGGCTCACTGGGACGAAATCGAAAAAGTGCGTCATGAAGTCCCGGACATTCAGATCCTTAAAGGGATCGAATGTGACATCTTAGAAGACGCCCGAATGGACCTTTCGGACGATCTCCTCGCCGAAGCCGACTGGGTGATCGCGGTCCTGCACTACGGACTGAAACAGCCTCGCGAACAGATCATGCAGCGACTCCTGATGGCCGTCCGACATCCCTCGGTCGACATCATCGGCCATCCGAGCGGACGAATCGTCGGCAGGCGACCGGGAGCCGACATCGACTATCCCACACTCTTCCAAGCCGCCCGTGATGAAGGGGTCATGATGGAGATCAACGCCCACCCCTCCCGTGTCGACCTCGACGACATCCAGGCCGCCTCAGCCGCAAAAGATTACGGAATCCCCATCGTAATCTCGACCGATGCCCACTCGACAAATGGCTTCGACGTTCTCCCCCACGGCCTCTACCAAGCCCGCCGCGCCGGCCTGGAAGCCAAACACATCGCCAACACCCTCCCGTTCGAACTCTTCAAGAGATATCTCCGTAACACACAGTGATCAATTAGTCTGCAAACCATGCCTTCGTCAGATCCCCCCTTCCAGAACTCCCGACAGTCGGCCCGGACGACGCTACTCGACTTACGACTTTCAGACCGCCAACCATCTGTGCTTGCTGCTAAACCTGCTGACGCATAGGATATTCACTGTCGCCAGTTCTGATTTGTCAGTGATGAGTTTAGGAAAAGCAGGATATATGGCCCCTCCAGAGGCAAGTCACCTGACTTGGGGACCGCAACGTCTGCTGTCGGAAAATGTAACTAGTTTGCGTCGAATCGGTTCTATTTCGCGATCGTCCTTTACCGCATCTTCGGCACACGAACCATGAGCGACAATCCGTACGAACCCGCGGGAATTGATCATCTGAGAGTCGAACCTGAACAGGCAAATCGACCCCTTTGGACAGCGTTTGGCTTCCTCATTGCTTGTTTACCGATTGCTGCGATGGGAGCATACGGTCTCTATAATGAGTCTCAATATGCGGCGACACTTCCACCGGACACTCCGCGTTGCGGAAATGGAATGATGGCTGCGATGCTTATGATCTTTCCCATTTCACCGATGTTTGGTTGTGTTGGCGCAGGTATCGGATTTGTATGTGCTGTTATTTGCGATGCGAAAAAGGACAGCCAAGTAGCCAAGCAGCCAAGTAGGGTCTGCTGTCCTGGGTAACTACTATCGACCGCACGGAATCAACGATGGGGACGAATACTGCGTCAAGACGACTAATTCGTAAGCGATGAGCACTTTTGACATGACAACGATATCGCAATTGTGCGAGGAGATTCTTCAACAGCATGCCGGGCTTGGGCGCAACCTTGAAACGCTGCTGCTGCCCGGCGCATCGTCGGACGACGTGAGTTCGATATCTTCAGACTTGGGGCTTATCATTCCCAACTCTGTTATCGAACTGTATTGCTGGAGAAACGGAACTCAGGAGGGCACTGCGACTTTCAGCGAAATGGCGTTCTTCCCGATTTGGTTCATGATGTCACTTGATGAATCGAAGTGTACATATCAGCGACTGGCAGACTACGTCGGAGATATATGGAATCCCAGTTGTTTTCCGATTTTCGCAAGTGGTTCTGGTGACTACATTGGGGTTTGTTGCGAGCAGAATTCGACCTCGGAGGGACGAATGGAGTGCTACCGACACGCCACCGGGATCAACGTTGAATACCGATCTCTTGAGTCGATGCTGGAGACAATTCTGGACGCATTCAGAGGAAAGTTGTTTTTTATGGGTGACGATGGACGATTTCGAGTGAAGAGGGCGGAATATCGTTTGGTCGCTCATCGACTGAACCCTGGACTTGAGAGATGGGTACCAAGGGAATGACCGCGGGGTGTAAAAACTCTGTCCACAGTAACGTAGTAACCGTAGTAACCGTAGTAACCGTAGTAACCGTAGGGCAGGCTCCTGCCTGCCTTCCCGGATTGGCGGTGAGTCATGGGCATTCGGCGGCGGTTGCTGGGCGAATGCGTCGCCCTGTTGACATCATCTTCGGGCATGCGAACATCATGCCCAACAAGGAAGGCAGGCAGGAGCCTGCCCTACAAGAACTGTGTCATGGTCGAACCTTGCGGTCGACGCCGTGAATCGCACCAGTACTTATCGTTTCAGAATGGGGCATGTGTTTGGACAAATGCCGTTCTGACAAAGCACCATTTCGATTCAGGACAGAAGTCATTGAAGTTCTCGTGGCCGCACCCATCGTATTCCGAATCGTTTGGGCGGACTGCTTGATGTTGGGCTCACTCATCGTCGGGTGGACTTGGAACATGAGGCTGGTTTGGCCGAGTTCTTGGGCGGTGGGGAGGGGGGGGGGTGGTTTCAGGCGGGGGGAAGGCGGATTCTTTGTAGATTTCGCTGCAACTGCCGGTGAAGAGGGACCCCTTGTCCCTTGATCTCGCTGAGGATGCGGTCGCGGGACCAGTCGGGGGCGAGTTGTTCGGGGCGGATGAAGGTGTAGAACTTGTAGTAGGCGTGCTTGAAGCTCGGACCGGGAACGGGGTTCTCAGGGCCGACGACTGTTGGCAGGCGGCGAGCAGGCGGGAGGCATTGGCTCGGCGGGTCTCGACCCATGCGGAGTCTTCGGAGCATGATGCGACCGATGGCCGACTGATACTCGGTCAGTCGCATATTGGTGCCGAACGATTCATGAAGCCAGCGAAACTGTGTCGATGGTGGCTGCGGGTTGTAGAAGGCTTCGGGAGTCTTTCCATGATCCTTGAATCGCCATGCTCGGTCCCACCAGTCGCTGTTGTTGGTGACGAGCATTCCTCCTTCGCCCGCAGTGGTCAGAATTTTATCCTGACAAAACGAAAACGCGCCGAAATCGCCGATTGAGCCGACTGGTTGACCTTTGTACTCGGCTCCGTGTGCCTGGGCACAGTCTTCGATAACGGCGATTCCACGGGCTCGGGCGAGTTCGAGGATGGGGTCCATATCGCATGGCCAACCTGCCAGATGCACGGCGATGATCGCCTTTGTTTGCGGTGTCAGGACCGCTTCAATGGTGTCTGCCGTCAGCCCTGACTGTCGCGATCGACATCGGCGACGATCGGTCGTGCTCCGCGAGCGACGGCACAACTCGCCGAGGCGATGAAGGTGCGACTCGGAACGATGACGTCGTCGCCGGGGCCGATATTCGGCATACAACGCCAATTCCAGGGCAACGGTCCCGTTAGAAAGGGCGATTGCGTGCTGTGTCTGCGTGTATTCGGCATACTCTTCTTCGAATCTCCGCCCTTCGGTCCCGGTCCAATAGTTGACCTTTCCTGACTGCAACACCCGCGTTGCCGCATCGATCATTTCATGATCAAAGTGGGGCCAGGGAGCGATCGGAGTGATGTCGGGGGATGTCGTCATGAGATCCATCTCGTGCAAGACGCTGCGGATTTTCTAAGGGTCAATTCGCGGCGGGACTCTAGGGGGCATCTGTCAAGAGGGTCAAGACCACTTTCGGCGTCGCATCGACGCAGATCGCCTCTGTTCCTTTGGGCAACACGGGAAGGCACGAGACCGGACGCACAGACCGGGGACAGGTGGATGTCTCAGTCTCTTTGTCTGGTTGACATCTCTGATTTGTGCCTGCATGGGAATTGTCGGTGACATCTGTCGAGGCCGGAACGTTGACCGGATGGACCGCGGACGACGCAGATTCGGCGGATATTCGCCGATTGAAGACGATCGACGGGAACTCTGGACGAATGGGCGACGGAGACACGGCAGCTCAAAGGAAAAAGGGGAACCACGGATGACGACGGATGCAGACGGATGAAAGGACGGATTCGGCTTACAACCAGCCGCCCCCCCTATCAAATCCGTGAGCATCCGTCCTTTTTCTGTCTTCATCCGTGGCTCCCTGATTGAGTCGAAGCCCCGTCGTCGTGAGTTGGAAGTCTCTGAGTCGTCCTCTTCCCTTCTCCAAAACCGCGAACATCCGCCAAATTCGCGTCATCCGTGGTCCATCCTGAGTCGCCCAAAGATTCCACCGACAATCGAGACGCACACACGTTGCTATGTGGTGGGGGGGTCGAGACTTGACATGATCTTGCTGAGGCGGGCGACGGCGCGGACGTAGCGGTTGCTGGCGGCTGTTGGACTCAGGGACAGAATTTCGGCCACCTCCTGGTTTCCGAGCTGTTCAAAGTGGCGCAGGGCGAGCACTTCGCGATCGGTTTCGTCCATTGCCGCAAACGCCTTTTTGAGACGTTCGACCGTTTCCATTCGCATCATGGCTTCGCTGGGGGTCGTCAGTCGGGAGTAGACCATTTGAGCCATCGAGTTGGTTGTTTCGTCAGCTGTCGCGGATCGCAATGATCGGCGTTCCTGGTTCACGCTCCGCTTCTGGCTGAAGTGTTTTCGATGCAGTCCAATCAACGCTTGATAGGTGAGCTGACGCATCCAGACATAGACGGAAACAGCAGGGTCGGCGATGTACTCGTCGACCCGCCGGGCGATTTCGAGATACGCCTCTTGCAGCACGTCAGCAACGTCGACTCTCCCTTTGAGACGAGTGTCGAGTCGGAAGGCGATCATCCGTTCGAGTTGCTCGCTGTATGCTGAGAAGAGTCTCGCGAGTGCAACCGAACCTTCGGCCACGATCTGCCGAAGCTCGTCATTCGGAGTGGGACTATCGGTCATGAGGAATACAGACGTGAGAGTTGCGTCAGAGCGAGACGGCAGGGGGGGAATCGCCCCACACTGGACGCCCCACACACAAAGTGGGGGGCTCATTTGTGGGCTTTAATACTCTAATAGGATCGGGACAATGCTGGTCTGCCGATTGCCACCGGTCACATGAACTTTTCTGTTTCCGTCGATCCAAACGTTGATCTCGCTACGGACGCCGAACTCGGGGAGATAGATGCCTGGTTCGATCGAGAAACATGTTCTCGGCAGGACAAATCGTTCTTCGCGGGTTTCGAGGTTGTCCATGTGGGCTCCGTTGCCATGCACCTCTTGTCCGATATTGTGGCCGGTCCGGTGTCGGAATTGTTCGCCGTAGCCCGCCTGTTCGATGACCGCTCGAGTGGCATCATCGACTTCCCAGCCCTGCACAGGACGACCGGCTGCGTATGCCTGTTGTACGTAGTCAATTCCGGCATCGCGAGCGGCGGCGACAATGTTGAAGATGTCGGCATACTTTTGCGGTACCTCGAGACCGACAAAGCCCATACGAGTGTGATCGCTGTAGGTGCTGCGGGGCTTGTCGAGCTTGCACCAGAGGTCGACGAGGACGAGGTCACCTTCCTGAATTCGCGTGTTGGTCCCGGTCCCGGTCTCGTAGTGAGGGAGACCTCCGTTGGGTCCACGTCCGATGATCGGCGGGTGATACGTGACACAGTGATGGTCGGCAAAGTGCTGCATGATCGCATCCGAGACCGCCATCTCTTCGATGCCGCCGTCGTTCCGAATCGCTGCTGCGATCGTTTTCCAAGCGACTGTGAATGCGGCATCGGTCACTTGGCAGGCGGCGAGATGCATCGCCTCCTGATCGTCGTCCCACGTTGCTTCAAACAGTTGAATGAGGTCACCAGAGGAGACCACTTCGGGGCCGAAACTGGTTACGAGTTCCACCGTCCCGGCATCGACCCGGGCGATGTAGGGGTTCCCGTTGCGGGGCGAATACTCCATCGCCACTCGGCCTTGTCCGCCGATCATGGTTTTGATCCCGGCTTCAAGTTCTTGCCATCGGAGGTAGATCGTCTTGGAGCCGGGGAGATGATCCAGCGCGTCATCTTCGATGCGATGCACGAGCTTGTGAGGTTTTCCCTGAGCGGGGATCCAATAGAACCAGCGTCGCGAACCCATCTGGTTGTCCGCAAGCTTGAGGACTCGTCGTGACAGAGGGTTGAGGCCGCGAAAATCGTACAGCAACCAACCATCGAGTCCGGCTTCTTGAAGGGCAGACTGAATGGCATCAAGCGAAAACATGGGAGAGACTCCTGCATGGGGGAACGGCTAGTGGCCTTACTGTTGTATGTCGGGAAGGGAAGAATCACAATCGGGGATTCGCCTCCCCTTTGATTCCTGCATTCGGCTCATGATTCCTCAATTCACTGTGCGACTGATTCTCGGCCTGACCATGATCTGGTCGTTGCTCCCGCGACCACTGATCACGTCCGGTTACTTTCGTATACAAAACCTCGTCGTACTCGGGCTGAGTGTGCTGGGTTTCCTGACGGTCGACTCCTGGCAACAGTTCGTCGGCGAATCAACAATCGTGTCATCGGGGACTACCAGCGGTCTGTTGATTCTGACGGCTGTCATTGCATTTGTCGCCTCGGTCCTCTGGACACTCGAACGTCGACAAGCTGCGACAACGACCCTGTTCATCACCTTGGCGATGGCGATGGGACTCGTCGTTGGGATGCTTCCGCTGGTGGGACGCAGTCCAGGGATGATGGTCCTGACACTGGGGGGGGAACTCGCTGCCGCCATTTCTTTAGGTGGCGGGATGGGGGTGATGCTGTTGGGGCACTGGTACCTGACCGCAACAGGGATGTCGCTGGCCCCCTTGTCTCGCGGCGTGACCATTCTGCAATGCGCCCTCTTCGCACGACTGGCATTCATCCTCTTGTCTCTGCTGATCGCATCCCCCGAAGTCCGGACAAGTTTGGCAGAAACACACTTCGTCTACAGCCTGCTCCGAACCTGTGGGCTGATTGGACCTCTGATCCTGATCTTTCTGACTCGCAACACCCTCCGCTACCGCAACACTCAGTCGGCCACCGGCGTCCTGTTCGCGATGGTCATACTCCTGTTCGTTGGAGAAGCGGCCGGAATGCTCCTCTCTCACGACCTCCAATGGCCCTTCTAGCGATCAACATGTCCCGTGACTGGTCAGTTCCAGCTTATCGTGAGGAACACCAGTTCATTCGGCGATGAGACGTGTCGGGTCAATTCTCTGCTCGATTCCGAATTGAGCCGGTGATACACCTTCACTCCCCTCGTGTCGAACAGTCGTGCGTCGTGGGTCCATGCGTCGTGGGCTCAGGTGACGTGGACTCAGGTGAGGTGGGTGCTCTGGATGTGGATCAGGAGCATGCCGTTTTGAATTTCGGTGCGAAATGTGCAGGTCGAGAGGTCGATGCCGAGGTCGAGATGTCGCTCGAAACGATCGTAGGAGATTTCCAGCGAGTAGCAACACTGGCAGATGTCGAGCATGACGTCGCGACGCTGTCCCGAGAGGGTTAGAGTTGATCCACAGAATTCGACGTGGACATCTTCTGTCTGGACCCCTGCGAGTTCCACCTTGACCAGCCAGCCTTGCCTCGTGCGATAGACGTCAGCTGCCGGTGTCCAACTGCGTCGAGCGAGCAGTTGCGGAAAGTGTGTGTTCTTATCTTTTGTGGCCATTCGTGGCCTCCAGCGGGATGAGAGAAGTCGCCTTTCGGCCGTTCGTGGTTGCGGCCTCCACATGCATCCTATCACTCGACCTCGACGGCTCCAATCAAATTTTTGCGGGGAAGAAACGTCGTCACCTCGAGTTCTCCGGCGGGTGAGATGTGTACGGTGATCGCCCCGACATCGCCAGTTGAGAGGATCGTGGACGTCTCAGGGTACTGTTGAGCTAGTCGGTCGGAGGACTCGCCCGGGCTGGCACAGACAATGACATACTTTGGGTTGATGCGGCGTCCCAACTCGACGGGGTTCGCCTTGATGCTTCCATGATGCGGGGCCGTGACGACATCAGCACGACAATCCTGCTGGTCCCAAAGAGCCGGTAGGCCCGCCCCTTCCAGGTCGCCGGTCAATAAGATTGATCTTCCGGCGAAGGTCAGGCGCAGGACAATGCTGTGTGCATTGTCCTGCGAGTCTTCAAAGCGAGCGGATGGATGCAAGACCTCAACCAACACCTCGGGGTCGATTCGTAGTCGGTCCCCTTCCTGCACTATGCGCAACGGAATTCGCGCCTCGGCCAACGACTCACACAACTCTTTGACCGCGCGCTGTTTGAAGTCCAAAAACTGCTGAGAGAAGCAAACTGCACGAATTGGAACCGCTTCTGACAACTTCGAGACGCCGCTGTAGTGGTCGATGTCGGCATGTGAAATCACCAGTCCATCGACCCGAGAGACCCCCAGTTCCCGCAGGGCACCCCGCGCCACTTTGGCCACACGGTCACCTCCTGTAATCGCCCCACAGTCGTACATCAATACCTGACCATTCGGCGTACGGACGATTAAGCAACCTCCGTGTCCGACGGCCAGAAACTGCAACGTCAGACCGTCCGGCTTAGGTGTCAGCAACGGAACAGTCAAGCCGACTCCAATCCAGACGACAATCCCCTTCCAGCACCACGTCGGGGAGACCGGTAATCGTACAAGACCAATGGCCGATATCAGCAGGACATAGTATCCCACGAGCCACCAGAGCGTCGGCCCGTTGACCGCGAAGTGCCCGTACTCCAGTGCCGCAGACCCCTCGACCCCCATTAACAACCCGGAGAGCAGCGAGTCAAACAGCGGGGCAAACAGGCCGGTCAGAAATGGGAACAGGAGTCCGCACAATAGAGTGAGATAACCCGCTGCAAGGATTAGAGCGACAAAGGGGATCAACAGGGCATTGACCGCAAATCCAATTGGCGAGACGATCTGAAACTGATGAGCCGTCAAGGGGAGCGTAAATAACCAAATGGCGGCCGACATAACGTACGCGCTGATGAGGGTCTGAAAGATGATCTCACCGACATAACGTAACCAATGGGGCGACTGCGGTGGCGGGGGCTGCAAGCTGCGTTGCAACTCGCGAGTCTTCAAGAGGCGATTACTCCAGACAATCCCGAGAATCGCCAGGAACGAAAGTTGTGCCCCAACATCAAACAGGTCGACCGGTCGATAGATCATCAGAATCAGCGCACTGAGTCCGAGCAGTTGATATCCATTCGTCCGTTTCTGGGAATAAGTTCCTAACAGGACGACCCCCGCGAGCACTGTCGCCCGCATGACCGGTGGACGATGGTCGGTGAACATCGCGTAACAGATGATTCCAAGCAAGGTCGTCAGTGCGGCTGCTCGGGGCGAGAGCTGACAGAGGCGACAGATGAGATGCAACAGTGCTGCCAAAATACCAATATGCAGTCCCGAAATAGCCAGGAGATGCATCGTGCCACTCTCGATGAAGGCGGTCCGAGTCTCTTCGCTGAGGTAGGAGCGATCTCCCATGAGTAGCGAGACGGCCACCGGAAAACTTCGATCGGACAACTGCTCCTGTAACAGTCCCACTGCCCCGTCTCTCAGTCGACTGCGGACCTGTTGGAGTCGGTCAAACAGCCCTTGTTCAGATGGTAAGAGCAACAGATGGTCGGGATGATCGACACTGAGCAGAACATCGATCCCTTGTATGCGCAGCCAGTCGCGATAGTTGTTTACTTGAGGATTTCGAGGTGCGGCGGGGCGACGCAGGCTGCCATAAATTGCGACTCGATCACCGACCGCAACTCCCATGAGATGGCCGGTGACATCGAATCGAATGGTCCCGGTGACTGGAATCTCCCTCCCGACCGAGTCGATCGTTTCGCACTCGAGGAGGCCGATCGTCCGATCGACCCGCATCCACTCGGGAGTCATCGAGTCGTCCGGCGTTTCGATCCTTGTCGGCGGCCCGACGACACGTCCGACGACACGCGTGACTGCGGGGGCTTCCGAAGCAAAAGTGGAGATATCCGTCGGGGACCGGACCGACCAGCAGGCATGATGTCTCAACGCACCGCAACATCCGCAAAGCAGTAACCCCGCTAACATGAGCAGCCGGGACGAATCGTCACGCGAAGGGAGAAGACGTATCAGCAAGAGAATGCCGACTGTGAGCAAGACCGAAATGCCGATCAGGGTGGTCCACGTCCAGTCTGCCCATCGATCGCAGAGAATCCCCAGACCAAAGGCGAGTGACACGACCATCGCGGGGGCGTGCTCCCGCACTTCCGACGGACGATCTTGGACTTTGCTGGCCTGGATCATCAGCACTCGTTCAGTCTGTGGTGTTAACGGACCTTAGGGTGTTACCAGACGATAATGTCCGACTTATCTTAGTTGTGGACCCTGGAAACTTTCGAAAGTCAGGAGTATTGCAACTTATGACATTTTGTGACCGCGCAAGCAACAGGGAGAATCACGAGTGTGCGATTCTCCCTGTTGAATAGATCAAACTAATGAGTATCTCAAAGATTAAGTCGCACTAACAACTAGGCGTCTTTCTTCTTCTTTGGCATGGCCTTGAACTCTTCGAGTGACAGGCTGCCATCCTTGTTCTTGTCCTTGGCATCGAAAGCCTTGCGAGCCTTCTCTTCTTCTCGCTTGCCTTTGAACTCTTCGAAGCTCAGCTTGGAGTCGCCGTCTTTGTCGAGCTTCTTGAAGACGACTTCTGGATCGGGAGCGTCCTTCTTTTCGTCAGCGCCAAAAGTCGGGGCGATGAACATGGCAGCCATGATGAAGGAAGCGAGCAGGGAAACAGTGAACTTAGTCATAACGAGTGTCTCCAGAATTGTGATTTGCAAGCCGACCACCAGCCGCAGAGTGCAGCCGACTGCAGTCGTTCGCTTACCACCATACAATCAAGTCGGATCATAAAATGCAAGTGACCAGCGACACGAATTATTCCCCCGCGCAAGCCGCACGATTGCGACGTTGGGCCCCCGCCTACTCGCCAGTGAACAAGTGGTAACTCATGCTGAACAGTGTGTCACATGTCGAAACAATCCTGAAGCGGCGATCGTGTCTTATCGGCTTCCCGGAGTTGCGATTCGTCGGGGGAGGAGGGGTGGGGGTCGGCGTTTGAGATGGGTTCTTTGTGGAGTGAATTGCGGGATTGGGCGAAATCTTTCAGAATCGAGAGAATAAGGTGGCGGGGTTGCGCATTTCTTAGGGTGGCGGAGTACGCCATCCGTGCAGGTAGGGGTTGTTCCTTGTCCGACAAACGCGGAAAGCGTCCTTCTCAAGACTCAGGCGGTCTCTCCGAAACGGGAGAGATTGCTGCGGGTGGAGTTCGCGACGACGAAGTGTCGCGGTTGTATGTCGAGTATGGGCCACGAGTTCTGGCGTTTTTGACTGGTCTTCTGCGGAATGTTGAGTTCGCCCAAGAGGCGTGCCAAGCGACGTTTGTTCAGGCGATGCAAAACGTCGGTTCGATTGCGGAGGGGGAGCGAGGTCACTGGTTATTTGCAGTGGCCCGCAACGAGGCAAACCGGATTCGGCGTCGACTCGGTGTCGAGCAGCGAAGCGGGGAGCGGGCGTTGTGGGAAGGTTGGTCGAGTTCGGAGTCGGAGTCCAATGAGACTCCCGAACAGTTGGTGTTGAGGGAGGAGGAGGGGGATCGGGTCCGGAAAGCTCTCGATCAACTCCCGGAGTTTCAGCGACAGGTGGTGGAACGGCGAGTTTACCAGCAGCAAACGTTTGCGGAGATTGCGGAGCAGTTAGAGATACCCCTCGGAACCGCCCTGACCCGAATGCGATTAGCACTTAGTAAGCTAAGAGAGTTGTTACTGGAGTCGGACGGGAAATAGGCTGAGGTGGTCGGTTGTGGAATGTTGGAAGCGTTTTTTTGAAGTCATTTAAGAGTTAGTGTGTCGTGGTTATGAAGTCATCACAGGATCAGTCCGAACTTCTTTTGCAGGCCTTTCGGTTTGCCGCGGGGGAGATGTCTGCGGTCGAGGCCGAGGGGTTTGAGCTGCGTCTCGCAACCGACCTTGCTGCTTGCGAGGCACTCGCCGATGCCGTCCTGTTGATGCAGTCGTTGGCCCGCCAGAGGGGTGTTCAGGGGTCGCGTCCATCGGAAACGGTCGCTCCCAAAGTTGCTGTGGGGGCAGGTTATCGCCCTCACTGGTCGTCGGCTGTTCGTGTTGGTCTTGCTCTCGGGACGCTCGGTCTGTTGGTGCTGATTGCGGTCGCACTTGTTACATCGGATCGGTGGGTCGCTTCTCTGGAGACGCCAAAGCTTGCTGCATCGTCGACGGATGACCAAGTGGAGCATCATCAATACTCCGCAACCGCAGTAGCCGAACAATGGACGCTGCTGAACGACTTGAACGACGACGATGTTGAATCCTATGGGGGCGATGAGACTTCACGACTGGCCGAAAGTACCTCCGAGGTTGATGTCCCCGACTGGATGCTGGCCGCCTTGGCAGTCACTTCAAATCAGCCATCGCGGTCGGAAGAGTTAAGTCCCAGAAGTACGAATGCTGCTGAACTGGATGCGGAGGAGGACCTCTAATGGGACGCCCCCTGTCATTCTCTCTGGTCTTGTTGTTTGTCGGCGGATTCGTCTGGTGGAGTTCGTTGCCATTGCAAGTCTGGGCCGACCCGGCTTCGACTGCGTCACCAAATTCAACTTCCGCACCGAACAGCCGTTCTTTGTCGGGACAGTCTGAGTCCCCCAAGTCGGAAGTAAGCAAGCCGGATGCTGCCAAAGCGGAGTTGCTGAAGCCATTAACGGTCGAGCAGGAACAGGCGGCGATCGACTTTGCCCGTTCGCATCATCCCGAGTTGGCCGATCTGTTGACCGCTCTCAAGGGGGCGGGGCATGCGAAATATTCCGAGGCGGTGAGTGAGCTGCATCGTCATCAAGAGCGTCTCGCCCGTCTCGAAACTCGGTCCCCAGAGCGACATGCCGGGGAGTTGGAGTTATGGAAGATCGACTCCCGCATTCGGTTGATCCTGGCCCGCCTGACGATGGGAGAGAGCGACATCTTGCGGGACGAGTTGCAGGTTCAGTTACGACAGAAGCAAGCACTGCGGACAGAGTTGATGCAGCAAGAGCGAGACAGATTGGCGACTCGACTCGCCCGTCTCAACGAGTCGCTCGCCACCTCCACCCAGAATGCTGAGCAGTCGATTCAAATGGAAACCGAACGGCTCATGAAGTCTGCCCGCTCGCGGGCGACGAAGCGAACGACTTCCTCGAAATCATCGGCTGAGAAGTCCAGTACGACGAAGACAACCACGAACAACTGACTCAGGAATCCCGGGCCACTAAATCCTGATCGATCAAGCCAGCCTGGCTCGATTGATCGATCGAACAACTTTCGCATTATTGAATGGAAGCCCTCGTGAGGATTGACTCCATGAAACGAATGACTCAAGTCTGCTGTCTGACGCTGCTGGCCACACTCTGGGGGGCCGGGTTTACTGGCCTGACGAGCCAGATCGCTGCCGACGATCTCTTCCCCGCATCGCAACGATTCGCGAACGCCAAGGCGGAAGAAGTCCCAGATTTTCAGCGTCACCTCGTTCCACTGCTTGGCAAGCTTGGCTGTAATGGTCGGGCCTGCCATGGGTCGTTTCAGGGTCGCGGAGATTTCCGTCTCTCGCTCTTTGGTTACGACTTCAAAATGGACCACGATGGTCTGAAGGAGCGATTGGACACCGACAAGCCAGCGGAGAGCTTTGCCCTCCAGAAAGCGACACTCACCGAAGCCCACGAAGGGGGGAAGCGGATGGATGTGGGGAGTTGGGAATACAACCTCTTCCTTCGCTGGATCGAAGGGGGAGCACTCCCTCGCCCCGAGGCCCCGGCGAGTCTCACTCGCCTCGAAGTGACTCCGAGCGAAATCCTCTTCCGTAAGTCGGGCGAACAACAACAACTCAAATGTGTTGCCGTCTGGAGCGATGGTGTTCGCGAAGACGTTACCTGTCTGACCCGCTTCATCAGCAACGACGAAGTGATTGCGGACGTCACCGATCAAGGACTCGTCACCAATTCCGAATCGGGCGATACTCACATCGTTGCGTTCTACGACACGGCTGTCATTCCGATTCCGGTCATTCGCCCCGTGAGCGATCAATTTGGCGATAATTATCCTGCTGTCGCCACTCGCACTCCAATCGACACCCATGTGGTCGACAAGCTCCGTAAGCTCGGCGTCATCCCTGCGGATTTGTGCGACGATGCCGAGTTCCTCCGTCGTGTTTCGCTCGACCTCACCGGCACACTCCCGACTGCCGCCCAGGTTCGTGCGTTCCTGGCGGACACCTCACCTGACAAGCGTCAACAGAAAATCGATGAGTTGCTCGAAACCCCCGCTTATGCCGCATGGTGGACGACAAAACTCTGCGATTGGACCGGTTGCAACGATAACCAGCTGAACAACGTCAACCCGGTCGCTCGGCAGAGTGGGAGCACCGACTGGTACAATTGGATCGAGTCCCGTGTCGCAAAGAACGTGCCCTATGACGAACTGATGGAAGGGATCGTTGTTGCCCAAAGTCGTCTTCCGGGCGAATCGTATCGCGAGTACTGCGAACGTCAGTCGGACTACTACCGGAAGAGTGACGGAAATGTCGCGGAGCAACCAGGGCTGATCTACTATTGGGGTCGTCAGAACTTCCGGACCGATGAAGATCGGGCGATTGGTTTTGCATACACCTTCATGGGGACACGAATTCAGTGTGCCCAATGTCATAAGCATCCGTTCGATGTCTGGACCAAGGATGACTTCGATCAGTTCAAGGAGTTCTTCAACCCCACCCGCATCACCTTCGCCGCAAAAGGGGCGGATCAGGCAGAGTACAACGCGATCCTGAAGGAGCTGGGGGCCGACGTCAAAAGCAAGAACGGGAACGATCAGCGCAAGGCGATTGCCGCTGCGATCAACGACGGCAAAACCATCCCCTTCCCTGAACTGGTCGTTAAGTCGGTGAAGGTGAATCCGAATGCGCGTAACAAAGATAGCAAGGTCAAGGGGAAGGACACCGACCGAACCCCACCCAAAGCCGAAGCCCGTCTGCTCGGATCGACCGTGGTCGACATGAACGCCATCGCGGACCCTCGCACCGCTTTGATGGATTGGCTGCGTCACGATGAAAAGCAGTTGTTTGCCAAAGCCTTCGTCAACCGCGCCTGGGCGAACTTCTTCAATCGGGGCATCGTCGAGCCCACAGATGACCTTTCCGTCGCAAACCCACCCTGCAACGATGGCCTGATGGACTACCTGTCTCGTGGGTTTGTCGAAAACAAATACGACATGAAGTGGGTTCATCGCGAAATCTGTAATAGCGACACCTATCAGCGATCATGGCGGCCCAACACAACCAACGCCGGCGACGAACGGAATTTCAGCCGTGCTGTCGTTCGTCGTCTCCCTGCCGAAGTTGCCTACGATGCCTTGCAACTGGCCACCCTCGGCGACGATCGGGCTGCAACTTATCTGACCGATCTCAAGGGGCGTGCTGTCGCCATTCCTGGCGTCGGACGAAACGCGACGCAAGGTCCGAACTATGCCCTGACGGTCTTTGGACGTTCGTTGCGGGAAAGCAACTGCGACTGTGACCGTTCGTCCGAAGCCTCCTTGTTGCAGGTGGTCTTCACTCGGAACGATCAGGATGTGCTCAACCTGTTGAACGCTCGTGAAGGTTGGATCACGCAGTCATTGCGGGGAGTGAGCAACGGGACAACAACCAGCGGCAACGACGCAAAGGGGAGCGCACAACGATTGGAAGCCCTCAAGACAGCAGTCGAACTCAACGAGAGACGAGTCGCCAAGGCAGAGTTTAAGAACGATGCCAAGCTACTGGCCCGGGCGAAGTCGCTCCTGCAAGAGAGCCGCGACGCTCTGGAGGCTTACGAGAAGTCGTTGCGTCCTGTCGTCGCTGCCGAACGTTCTCCTGCGACCGGTTCGCCATCGGAATTCGCCTCGAAACTTGTCGAAGAAGCATTTCTGCGAACAGTCAGCCGGTTTCCGACCGACAGCGAACGTGTCGCCTCGGTGACGTTCCTGCAAGAGGCCAAAGACCAAACTGTCGGCCTGCGTGACCTGATGTGGTCCTTAATTAACACCAAGGAGTTCATCGTCAACCACTAAACTCAGAAGTCGTTTTTATCACCCGCCTCCGTATGACGGACATTTTTGTCCGTCAACGGCACCGCGAAGTGATCGACAACAACCCTAAGGGAAGCGTGTTAAAGACTCACGATGCCCACGAATTTCATTCGTCGATAAACCACTGAGCTGCGAGTTCATTTCTCAATCTAACAATTCACAACCTTACGGATCAAAAGGAACTAGACAGATGGCAAGTTATCGAAATTGTGATGGCTCGACTCGCCGTGACTTTCTGAAGATTGGTGCTCTCGGGCTTGGCGGATTCACGTTGGGGTCGTATCTTCAGGCGGCTGAAGCGGGGAAACTGGGGGCGGGAAAGGCCAAGTCGGCCATCTTCATCAATCTCCCCGGCGGTCCGACCCACATGGACACCTTCGACCCGAAGCCGAACGCCCCAGCTGAGTACCGTGGCGAATTCAACGCCATTCAGACAAAGGTGCAAGGGATCGAGATCAGCGAGCATCTGCCAAAACTCGCGTCGGTCATGGACAAGTTCGTCATCCTTCGCGGCGTTTCACACACACTGGCTGCTCACCGTCTGGGTTCCGAGTATGTCAACTCGGGGAATAAGCCTTTGCCCTCACTGGAATTTCCGGGTTATGGTGCGGTCGTCTCGAAGGAGTTGGGCGGACCGGTCGATTTGCCGCCGTTCGTGTCGATTCCTAACTCGAATCAACGGGCCGGTTACCTCGGCGTGCAGTATGCCCCGCTGCATACCAACAGCACCCCTCGGCCCGGTGTGCCGTTCTCGGTACGTGGCATCTCTTTAGGCAACGGGCTGACAGTGGCCGACGTCGACAAGCGTCAAAACCTGCTGGGGGAACTCGATCAGACGTTTGCCGGATTCGAGAAAGACAGCCAACTGCTTCAAGGACTCGACCGCTTCTCGCAACAGGCGTATGCGATGATTACGTCGAAACGTGCCCGCGATGCGTTCGATGTCTCCAAGGAATCTCCCGAGTTCTCTGGCAAGTTCGGCGACAGTGGCTTCGGTCAGAGTTGTCTCCTGGCAACCCGATTGGTTGAAGCCGGGGTCCGCTTCGTGACGATCTCGACCGGCGGCTGGGACACTCACACCGACGCCTTCACCCGCCTCAAGGGGACGCTGCTCCCGTCACTGGACACCGGCCTTGCTGCACTCTTCGCCGGACTGGAAGAGAAGGGACTGCTCGAAGAAACAGCAGTCTTTGTGACTGGCGAGTTCGGACGGACCCCGAAGGTCAACGCGCGTGGCGGACGCGATCACTACCCACGAGCCATGTTCATGTTGATGGCCGGTGGGGGCATTCGTGGCGGGCAGGTTCTCGGTGCCTCGAACGACAAAGGGACCGAACCAGCAGAGAAGGGCTTCAAGCCAGATGATGTGGCAGCCAGCTTCTATCACTCGCTCGGTATCGACCCGACCAAGGAATACCAGACGTCGACTGGACGTCCCGTGATGATCATCCGCGATGGAAGCATCATCCCCGAGTTGTTTGCGTAAAGCTACGATCACGTGTTCGGGAACTGGTTGTTCCCCTGCCAAAACGCCCACACACCTCTGCTACATCGCTGATGTGGCCGAGGTGTGTTCGTTTCAGCCCCCTTCAGTAACAACCTCGGCGGCCCCTCTCGTACGCTGTATTGAACCCATCTTCATCGAGTAAAGTCCCAAGTCCTTCCTTCCAGCCCCCTGACTCCACAACCCCGCTTCCTGCTTCCCGCTGTCAAAAACTCCTTACGAACTCGGTTGCTCCCACCGGGCGAATGCGGTTAGCCTGTGACGTTTGGTGCTCGGCGATTGTTCCGGGGACCGGTGACGACTCAACGACAACCTCTACCTGCATTGACCTGACATGACAGCCTCTTCCGCAACGACTCTCGCTCCACTCACCATTCATGTCGGACACAGTCCCGATCCGGACGATGCCTTCATGTTTCACGCCTTGGCGAACGACTGCATCGACACCGGGCGGTACAAGTTCGTTCACGAACTGGTCGACATCGAAACCCTCAATCGACGGGCTTTCAGTGGCGAACTCGAACTGACCGCCGTCAGCCTGCATGGTTACGCCTATCTCACCGACAAGTACGCCCTCTGTGCCTGCGGTGCGAGCATGGGGGACAACTATGGCCCCATGGTCGTCTCGCGCGAGCCGCTGACTCGTGAAGCCCTCCGGGGCAAGACGATTGCCGTCCCCGGCACACTGACGACCGCGTTTCTCGCTCTGCAACTCTGGATGGGAGGGAAGGGGGCCGAAGTCGGCAGTCCCGAAGCGGCCACTGCTCCGTTCCTCTACAAAGTTTGTCCGTTCGACGAGATTCTTAACGTCGTCGAGGCGGGGGACGTTGATGCCGGGTTGATCATTCATGAGGGTCAACTGACCTACGCCAGCCAGGGTTTGGTGCTGGACGTCGACCTCGGCGTCTGGTGGATGGAAGAGACCGGCCTCCCGTTACCGCTGGGGGCGAACGCCATCCGCCGAGATCTCGGCCAACAGGCGATGGAAGAGGTGACCGCTCATCTTAAGGCGTCGATCCAGTACGGATTAGAGCATCGCGCAGCCGCCCTTGATCATGCGCTGCAATACGGTCGCGACCTCGATCGTTCGCAAGCCGACCGCTTCGTGGGGATGTACGTCAACGACTGGACCCTCGACTTCGGTCCACGGGGTCGTCAAGCCGTTCAGGAACTCCTCGACCGCGGCCACGCCGCCGGCCTCATCCCCCACAAAGTCACCCTCGACTTTATCGGCTAAGACTGAGGATCGACGTCTCCGCAATAAGTGTCATCGTCCTGTCTCTGGAGCATGTCATGAACTTTATCTGTCGGCAGATGTTGGTGTTGTTGGTGGTCTGCGTGGTGCTCGGCGGAACCTGCGTTCGGGGGGAGGAGCGGATCACCTCTCAAGGGGCCGGGGAGCGGTTGTCTGGGGAGCTGAGTGGGTGGGTCGACTGTTTAACGGGGGGGCAGGAGCGGTTTTCGATAACAGGGAGTTGTTCACCGGTCATTGATGGGAAGCCCCAGGAGATCCATCTGAGACTCGTTCGGTTCGACGCCGAGTCATTCGATCTCGAATTGACACATGCCGACTACGCCTTGACGGTTCAGCGGCGGCTCGGAGCGACGGCGATGGTCCTTCCGAAACATCGCAAGGTGTTTCTCGCCAAGGGAGAGGCACGCGACATCGACCCTGTGGACCAGTTGAAGCCGCTCGGACTGCTCGACCGCATTATCACGCCCAACACGCGAATCTCTCAGTACGCAACGTTTCTCAACGCAACCCCACGAGAGGCCTTGGCTGGTGTCGTCACACTCGCGCTCAACCTAACGTACAATGTCGAACAGCAAGCCTGGACCCGTGGCGACCAAACAACCTTCGTCTTTCAAAAAGAGGGACGCCACATCATTGGCAACGTCAATGGTACGACCTTTCAACTGACCCGCGAAGAGATCGTCCCCCAACCACAAGAGTTAGGGCCATGGGAGGGGCTTACGGTCGAGACCGTCGAACGCCGTGAGATGGAACGGCAACTTGCCAGAGGTGCCCGACGGACCTTGGAGGTGCTCGTGCCGTCGTCTGTGCTAACCGCTCCCGTCAATGAGACACGCGAGGTCCCGCATGGCAAACTGATCTGGGTTGAGGGACAACGCGTCGCCCTGCTGGCGGGGACGCCGGAACAGATTGGGACGGCTCATGGTCAGTTGTTGAAGGCCGAGTCGATTCGTTGCATCGACTCTGTGATGCACGCGTTTGGCACGGTGCAGACGATCCTCACAGGTCGCTGGTTTCGCAAGGACCTCGATGCCGCCTACGCTCAGTTGTCGCCACATATTCCCGAACGGCACAAGGTTGAAACCCGTGCACTGGCGAAGAGTCTCGACCTCGATCCGCATCGACTCGAAGTGCTGAATGTCTTCCCTGAACTGTTTCATTGCAGCGGATTCGCGCTGTTTGGTTCCGCGACCGAAGGGGGAAAGCTCTATCACGGACGGGTCCTTGATTACATGACAACCATCGGTCTACAAGACTCGGCGACGACGTTCGTCATCGTCCCCGAGGGGTACATCCCGTTCGCCAATGTCGGATACGGCGGGTTTGTCGGGTGTGTCAGCGGGATGAATGCCGAGCAGATTTCTCTCGGCGAGATGGGGGGCCGGGGGGAAGGGCAGTGGAACGGAGTTCCGATGGCGACGCTCATGCGGCGGGCCCTCGAAGAATGCGATTCCCTCGATGAAGTGAAACAACTCTGGAGCGAGTCCCCCAGAACCTGCGAATACTACTATGTCTTTGCTGATGGTCAGACCCGGCAAGCTGTCGGAGTGGCCGCAACTCCGCACAAGATCGAATTCGTGCTCCCAGGCCAAGGTCACGAACTGCTGGGTGATGGGATTCCCGATGCGGTCGTTCTGTCGGCGGGGTCTCGACTCGAAAAACTAAGAGCGCGAGTTCAGGAGAAGCACGGGAGCATTAATGCCGAGGTCGCCATGTGGCTGATGAGTCGACCTGTGGCGATGCAATCGAACTTACATAATGTCCTGTTCGTCCCAGAAGATGGCCTGTTCTATGTCGCCAATGCGAGCCATCGTCAACCGGCAGCCGAACGACCCTATGTGAAATTCAATCTCCGGGAACTCATGGAGTTAGCTCGGAAACTGGATAACACAACTATTAATAAGATCACCTCCCGGACGAAGCTCCCGGCAAGAGACACACTGAATGTCGGGGAAGAAAAGTCAGGAGATGCACGACTCTGCCTAGATGGCCTCTGCTGGAAAGCGGGGGAGTTCTCCGTCACTTTCGAGGAGACCCACGATCGACAGGGGGACTGGCTGGTGAGATTCCCCAGTCCGATACAGACGGGCAACGACAGAAACGATCTCGTCGCGATGGAATGGTACATGGCGACGGATAAGCAGGGGCACCCGGTGACCGCGCCGGCTGTCGTTGTTGTGCATGAGTCTGGCAGCAAGATGGCTGTCGGACGTCTGATCGCCCGCAACTTTCAGTCGCAGGGAATTCACGCTTTCATGCTGCAATTGCCCCATTATGGCGTGCGACGCGGGGACGGCCCTGCGGCGTCCGGGGCGACACTCATTCCGTCGATTCGGCAGGCAGTTGCCGACGTCCGCCGGGCCCGCGATGCTGTCGCGGTGATCCCAGGGGTTGATCGCTCGCGTGTGTCGTTGCAGGGGACGAGCCTCGGCGGGTTTGTCTCGGCAACGACGGCAGGTCTTGATCGGGGATACGACAAGATCTTCCTGTTCCTCGCCGGTGGAGACCTCGCGGACATCCTGGCCAATGGTAAGAAAGATGCCGCCAAGATGCGTGAGCGTCTTGCAGCGAGTGGCTTTGAAGGCGAGAAACTTTCCGCCCTGTTAAATACTATCGAACCAACCCGCCTTGCCCACCGCCTCGACCCTACCCGTACCTGGCTCTACAGTGGCCAATACGATGACGTCGTTCCCTCGAAGAATGCGGCGCTATTAGCTAAGAAAGCGAATTTAGCAGAGTCGCATCATATCGAGATGTTGGCCGACCATTATTCAGGGGTCGTGTATTTGCCATTTCTGATCAAGCAGATGTCCGTGGAGATTCGTGACGACGATCGGAAATGAAAGTTGTCGGCTAAGGTGCCCGACTTGGGAAGCGTGGGGGTCCACCAAGCGTTGCGATTGGTACTCTCGTCCGTGTTCAGGAAATGTGATATGTCGGGTGTTGACGTAGACTGCCGCAAGGAGAGGCTGGCTCGATTCAGTGGGTTGGGGGCGGGGGTGTTGTTTCTCCTTGTGCTCGCGCTGCCGACGCCAGAAGGGTTGACGCCAGAGGGGCATCGACTTGGGGCGGTGACGTTGCTGATGGCGGGGTTGTGGTTGTCGCAGGCGATCCCCATCGCTGCGACGGCACTGTTGCCTTTGGCTCTCTATCCGCTACTGGCGATTCAATCGGCAGACGAAGTGAGCGGGTCGTATCTGGACTCGAATGTCTTCCTGTTTCTCGGAGGGTTTGTTCTGGCGGCGGCGATCGAGAAGTGGAACCTGCATCGGCGTCTTGCGTTGCATATCGTGGCAATTGTTGGATGCAGTTCGAAGCGGATTGTGCTGGGGTTCATGATCGCGACGGCGTTTCTGTCGATGTGGATCAGCAACACCGCATCGACGATGTTGATGCTTCCAATCAGCCTGGCGCTCTTGGCGGCTCTGGCCGATGTGACTCGCGATGAATCAGCGAGTTCCAGCGACGGGGAGTCGCCGGCAATTCAGGGGCTGGGGGTCGCGTTGTTGTTGGGGATTGCGTATGCGTCGAGCTTAGGGGGGCTCTCAACAACGGTCGGGACGCCGACGAATGTGCAGTTCCTGTCGATCTGGAATGACCCGGTACCAGCGGTCGACGGGAAGAGTTTGGTGGAGGCTTATGGGACGATCTCGATGGGGTCGTGGATGGCAGCTTTTGTGCCGCTCGGATTGGTCATGCTCGTCGCTGCATGGCTGGTGTTGACATGGGGAGTACCACATCTGCCGGGGGCTGAGCGACTCGGGCGATCGTTCTTCCGAGATCGACTTCGGAGCCTTGGCAAACCGAGTCGGAGCGAGAGGGTGGTGCTGTTTCTCTTCGCAGCGACGGCGGCTCTGTGGATGACGCGGGCTCCGTTGAAGTTTGGAGATGTCACCCTGTTTGCTGGTTGGGGGAAGCCGTTGACGAACTGGTTGGTAACCCATATCGGGGCATCGGAAGGGTTCGCAAAGAAGTTGCCGATTCATGACTCGACAATTGCGATGCTGACGGCGATTCTGCTCTTCGCAATCCCCGGCGACCCAGACCCGGACGGTCGACCGCGACGGTTGATGGATTGGGAAACGGCCCATCATCGTTTGCCGTGGGGAATCCTGCTGCTCATTGGGGGCGGTCTGGCGATGGCGGGGGCATTTCAATCGACAGGGCTGTCAAAGTGGGTCGGTCAAAGTCTGTTCACTCAGGCCGAAGGTTTGCCGCTGGTGGTGCTGGTTGCAGGAGTCTGCTTGTTGATGACCTTCCTGACCGAGTTCACGACAAACGTGGCGACGGTCAGCACTCTGGTTCCGATCATGATTCAGGGGGCGATCTTTTTGGGTGTCGATCCTCGACTGATTGCCATCCCCGCCACCGTTTCAGCCAGTTGTGCCTTCATGCTCCCGATCGCCACACCTCCCAATGCCATCGTATTTGGATCAGGGAAGATCACCATGCCCCAGATGATGCGAGCCGGGTTATGGCTCAACCTCATCGGCGTCGGCCTGACAACCTTGGCGACTTTCGCGCTGCTGAAGCCACTGCTGGGTTTATGAGGATAGAGGACGATCAATGGGAACTCTCGACGATTGCGAGTCGGAGACACGACGGCTCAAAAGAAAAAAGGGGAACCACGGCTTACGACCATCCGACACCCCCCCCTATCAAATCCGTGAGCATCCGTCCTTTTTCTGTCTTCATCCGTGGCTCCCTGATTGAGCCGGAGCCGCGTCGTCGTGAGTTCGAAGTCTCTGAGTCGTCCTCTTCCCTTCTCCAAATCCGCGAACATCCGCCAAATTCGCGTCGTCCGTGGTCCATCCTGAGTCGCCCAAAGATTCCACCGACAATCGAGACGCACACACCCTGAATCCTCCTTCCTCCCTCCCCTCAAGGTGCAATCCTCGACACTTGGAGGTCGTCGATGAGGACGTCGCCGAGGCCGCGGAGTTCGAAGGTGATTCGGACTTGGCCTGATCTCTGCACGGGGCGGATCAACTCGAAAGGGAGCCATTGGCCTGTGGGGGTCGACTCGTGGTAGCGGATCGCCCCGACGGTTCCCGAGAGGCTGTCGTAGATCATGAGACCGTCGACATGGCGACTCGGAGACTGATTGAACCAGAGCTTCCCTCGAATTTTCACCACCTCTCCGGCATAGACCGGGACTCCCGGACTGTCGAATCGGAACGACGACTTCGTACAGACAACAGGTGGGTCGGCCGGGTTTGCGGGACTAGCGGCCATCCGCAGGGAATAGACCCCCTCGGCGGCGCGGGGGTCGAGGTTGGCTTCGACTCGAACTTCATGGTCGAGTCGGACCTGTTTCCCTTTCAACTCTGGCGGTTCCTGCCAGCCCGCAGCGAGGATGGTGTCCCAGTCTTCAAAGTTTCCGCCCCGAATCGGCTCGGCTCTCTGTCCCGATTGGGCGTCGATGCGTTGCCGCAGTTTCCAGTAGTCGGGAAGAGTCTGAAAGGAGATGGTATAGGGGGTTGATGTCGGTGACGAGACCTCGGAAGCCGCTTCCTGCCAGTGGGCTCGTTGCAAGCTGCGACAAAGCATCAGGACATGTCGGCTGGCGATGCGGGCGGCGTCGAAGTGTTCCTGTTGCAATTCCTGCTCGGCCTGTTTGAGGTGTCGACGAGCGGCGTCAAGAATCTGATCGCCATTGGGCACGCCTCGTCGGGCAAGTTGCTGCAACTCGGCGTGCGTGTCTCGAACACGATCGAGTCGTGACTTCGCCAAATCGACATACGCCTGAGCCGCCTGCGCTCGGACGGAGAGAATCTCCCGTCGTATCTCTTCGATGAGCGCCATGTCGCTGGTGACGAGAATGGCTGTCGTCTGGTCGAAGGTCTTGAGCCGTAACTCTGAGCCGCCGGGGGGAGGGTCGAGTGCGAGTTCACAAGGTTGAATACTGGTGGTGGTCACTTCCCACGCTTGTAGACCGTCGAAGCCTCGCAGGAAGATTCGGAGGTCGTTGACCGACATGGGCCCTGGCTGATACTGGGCGTTTTCTTCGTGCCATGTGGGGAGGATGAGCCACCCCAACTCGCTGCGTAGTACGGGGACACGAATTTCGGCGAGTGGACCGGACTTTGGTTCTTCTTCACCAGCGACGCGGTTCCAGCGCGTGGTGAGAGCACTGGTCAGGAGGTTGCCCGAACGAGAGGGAGCTTCGCCGATTTGTATAGGTGCCTGATCGACGATGCGGCCCGTTGCGATCCATTTTCTCAGGAGATGAATCTGCAAACTGGCGATGGTGATGGCATGTCGTCGTTCGTCCGAGCCGAGTTGATCATCGTTGAACGGGGTGTTCTTCCAGAAGCCAATTCCCTTGACCCCTGCGCCGATGGCGGCCCAGGTTTGCATCCAGAGTTGTTCTGCTTCCACGATCGGCACGCGGGCATCGGGGGGACGGTTCTCGATGTTCGCTTGCGAGGCTTCGGTGGCGATCCAGGTTGACGTGGGCTTGCCATGCAGGGCCATCAACTGCGCCCGTTCAAGGTGTTCGACATACGCCAAGGGGGACGTCGACGTGTGTGGGATATGCTTGCTCATGGAGATGACGTCGACCCGACGATGAAACTCTCGCTCGCTTCCCATAACATCGACGAGCAGTGGACGACGGTAGGGGTCGGCATCGCGGACGGCGTCGGCTGTCGCCTTGAGTTGCGTCAGGCCGTCTTCGGGATATCGCGTCCCGAGACACCAGAAAAGGATCGGCGAGGTTTCCCGTGAGAAGAGCGGCAGACCGACGCTGTAACTTCTGGTTCCGACGTCGAGGTCGGTGCCAGAAGCGGGGAGGACATCGGCAGCAGGCGGCGTGGCCATCGCCCCCAACCCGATATCGCCGATGGCTTGCAGGACAGGTTGGTCCAACTCGGGGAGCCAGACGACGTTGACGCCGAGTCGTCGAATCTGTTCGAGGTCTTCGCCATGATACGGGACAATGAGGGGAAAGAAGGGGGCTCCGTGCAACAGGATGCGGTCGTCCCCAATGGTGACGGGGGCCTGTTGTTCGACGGTGTGCCCTTGTTGAACGATCTCGGTCCCGTTCTTTGAGGGCTCGACGATCGGCCCCAGTTCAAGGTCGTCGATGAAGTACTCCGCCCCGCCTGAAGAGAGTTCATCGATGAGGAGGATGCGATCGACATACAGCCCGCGAGTGTCCAGCGTGCGTGCCCCGGAGAGCTGTGCCAACTGAGCCTGTTTGCGGCCGACGAGTTGCCGGAGTTGCACCGCTGTTGTCTGGCAGGTGAGCGTTTGCCAGCGGAGTGCGGTCGAGTAGGCATCGCCGAGAAAGTCGGCTGTCAAAGGTGTTCCATCGTGCGGGTTGACCTCGTTCGGAAAGACAAGTCTCACCCCGAGTCGCACTCCGCTGCGACTCGATCGCACCTTGACCGAGACCGTCAGGTCGTCGATGACCAAGGCATGTGGCGAGTCGTATTCCATGTAGAGACGTCCCCCTTCGCCATGCACGCTGACTTGCACCTCCTCGGCACTCAAACCTTCGACCTTGACTCTAGGGTTACGTCGATGAGCCCCCAGCTGGACGTTTTTGGTCGACGAGGAGACACGCCAACTTGTTCGCGGCGTGTCCATGGCATCGCGATGAATTGCCGCCTGCGGCTCATCACCGTCTGCTCGGAGGGTCTCTGTCAGCAACAGCTCACCACCCAGAAAAGCGATCCATAACGGGGTCATCAGCAGGAGGTTCCAGAGGCGAACGGGTGGCCGAGACCGGTCGGCAAGCCGACGGCAGAGAACCATCCCGAGAGCGTCTGGAATCCATTCCACGCTGCTACCCGAAGTCGTAGAGAAGCTGTTGCCTGATCGATTCGTCGATTTCCTGGGGTTTTGACACCCGAGAATCGTCACAATCGTTAGGGAGTGAAGTCAAAGTCTGAAAAATTGTCGCTCATTTCGGCGAGCAGTCACCGTAGTTCGTTCATCAATGGAAACGAACTTCGTTCATCAAGAATTCGCCGTAACTTCTGAATGATAAACGTTTTCGACAATTCAGCCAAGAGGAACTGTGCGGCAATCTCCACAAGGCTCTACAATCCCTACAGGGTGACCGTCGTCGCAACTACTGAACTCAAAGGAACTTAAAAAGAGAGTTGAGAATCTGTTGGCGTCTGTGCAGAATCATGCCCGCACAGGATCACTTCATTCGGGACCCATTCTCATGAACGAAAAGACCGAACTCCCCGAGGCGCAGGACGAGTTGCCTCGTGAATTGATCGATCTCGGGAAGCACATTGCTGCGCTCCCGGACCCGGAGTTTCGTCAGCTCGAGGCTCCCTATTCGCAGCTGGTCGATTGTGTCCGCCGCCGTCGTCGGATTCTGTCGCTGGTTCAGGAAGCATTGTCGCAGCTACGTCTGGATGTGAAGTATCTGATGTTTGATCTCGAGGTGACCCGCAAAGAACGAGACGAACTCCGCGTCGCCCTTGAAGAAGCCCAGCGAGACGAGTTTGACAGCTTCTGAGGCTGCCATTTCTGAAGTTGCCCATTTGATGCGGTGATTGCGGGGTGTCTGTATTTGGACCCACGCCGGGTTTCGCTACCAATCGCATTGGGCGAATTGTGCGCGCACTCCGGCGAGTGCACTTTGCATTCTTCGGCCAGGGGGTGATCTGTTTCTTCCCACTCGACGGTTCTTGGCGTCTTCCAACTGGTACCGGATTTTTGCGTTGTCGAGGATAAGGAAGACACAACTCTAATCTTCGAGGGCCGACGGGCCGTCGGAAAGTTCGAGATGGCCTTCGTCGACCAGTCGTTCGGCAGCGTGGCGAATCTTCTCGGCGAGGTCGCGGTTCTTGGGGTCGAGCGTTGTGTCCGACAGCGAGTCGATCAGTTTAAGTGCGGCCTGAGGACGGTTTCGGTGACGCACCAACAGCCCCGCCAGGATTAACCTTGCGGTTCCGGTCTTGTCCTCGAATCGACCGAGGAACTCTTGCAGCACAGCCGTTCCGGCGGCCCATTCCTGTAACTGAATGAGGCCGTCTGCCAGTTGTTTCAGTGGCGGGGCATCGATTTGTGCGGCGGGGACATCGCGGTATTGCTGATACAGTTTCCAGGCACCCAGAAAGCGTTGTTGTTCGATGAGATCGAGGACTTTGTTGCGGACCTTGCGTGGCGACTCTCGCTTGGGGGCAACATCGTCCTGGACGGCCCGATTCGGGGTCGACGTCAGCACATCGCGGTCCCGATGCAGGGTGTAGTGGCCCGTTCCAGCATGGTGATGGTCGCCACGCCAGACAGAGAAGAGATCCCACCCCTCACAGTCGACCCACTTCTTCTTCAGCATCACAATGCCGACAGTCGCACCGACGGCCCCCCCCAGGAGATGCAGCGTGGGAGTATTCATCCCCCAGCCGAGCAGAGTGGCGATGAGTATCTCCCAAATGATCGACCAGATTGCATAGACCCAGATGCGAATCTCGAAGTGAGCGACGCGCGGGAAACCGAAGAACATGTAGACGAACGCCATCTCGATGCAGTTTTCAGGAGCCCAGATCATCGCCATGGCCACCAGTCCAAAGATGACTCCTGAGGCTCCCGCCGATCCCGCCATTCCACTCGCTTCGGTATCGTACCCCAGCATGATCGCCTGTTCGATCATGCCGCTGATGAGGCAGAGCAAAAAATACAGCGGGACGAATCGATGCCAGCCGAGTTTCCCTTCCGAGACATGCCCGAAGGCCCAGAGCATTACCATGTTGCCGATGAGGTGCATAGGCCCGGCATGAAGAAACGCCGATAGCAGCCATTCTGTCGGATGCAGTCCGTTCCCGTAGGTCAGCCACCAACCTTCTCCGGTCGCCCCCCCTGCGGTCATCCCAAAGGTGATGCAGTTCGCCACGATCAGCCCGATCGTCCCCCAAGGTCGGTAGTACAAAGGGGCGTCGGTATAGAGGGGAACGAGCATCTGGTTTCCGTTAAACAGACGGTGATCGCAGTCGACAACGGACGGAGGAGGAGTGATGTTTTAGAAAATATCGCGTAGTTTGAGAACGCGAGGTGTCGACAGTTCGAGATCGGTGGAGTCGTTAATCAAGGGATGTTCCAGCCGACTAGGGAAACCACGGCCGGGCCGAAGACTCAGCCCATTGTCTCGCCTGGGCGAAATAATGGCCCGCGTCGTTCCCCTTTCAGTCATTCTCATCTCCGCTTCGTCTTCTGGCAAGCAGCCTCGACCTGCTGACGGGACTTGAACGAATTGCCAGGATGCGAAATGATCGTCATTGTTCTGCTTCCCTTCCTGTGTGTACGAGCCAGTTAATGACTGAGATCAATCGAATTCCCGAAAATCCCGAACTTGTGCGACGTATTTTGGACGGCTACGTCCATTGGTTGGGAGTCGAATTGATCGAGCGGTCTCCCGATCCGCAAGTCGAAGCCGAGCGACTGTGGAACGCCCCATTCGTGGTCGTCGCGCATGGAACCGAAGACGACCCCATCCTGAACTATGGCAACGCCCTCGCCCTGACACTCTGGGAGACCGACTTCGCCACGCTGACCTCACTCCCCTCTCGAAAGACGGCGGAGCCCATGCATCGCGACGAACGAGCCGCCATGTTGCAACAGACACGAGAGCACGGCTACATCGACAACTACCAGGGAATCCGAATCAGCACGACCGGCAAACGCTTTCGCATCAATCAAGCCACTGTCTGGAACCTCCTCACCCCCACCGCAACCCCCGCCGGCCAAGCAGCCATGTTCGCCCACTGGCAACCGCTCGACGACGTTCCTCCTGACGACACGACGAAACCTGTCGACTCATTGAAAGATCGCACTCCGGGGACGCCGCCGGGGCGGGGGGAGATTGAAGCGGGGGTCTGGCGGTTGGTTGAGGTAGTGGCCAAGTTGCGGTCGCCGGAAGGGTGTCCGTGGGATCGGGTGCAGACGATGCAGACCATTAAGCCCTACACCCTCGAAGAGACCTACGAACTGCTCGAAGCGATCGATGCCAACGATGACGCGGACATCTGTGAAGAACTTGGCGATGTCTTGTTGCAGGTCGTCCTTGATGCACAGATTGCGGCTGATGAGGGGCGGTTTGATCTGACGGCTGTCGTCGAGGGAATTACACGAAAGATGATCAAGCGACACCCCCATGTCTTCGGAGATGCGACGGCTCGCGATGCTGCCGAAGTGCGGTCACACTGGGAAGCCGCCAAGCTCATCGAGAAACAGGAAAGGCAGTCGCTCTTGGAGGGAATTCCGGTCGCACTGCCATCGCTCGCCCGAGCGGCTCGGTTGTCGAAGAAGGCGGCCTCGGTCGGCTACGACTTCCCCGATCGACTCATGCTCTTCGACAAATTGCGTGAAGAGTTGGATGAACTGCAACGGGAGATGTTCCCTGACGGTCCCCCGCCGATGACGTCCGCCGGGATCGATTCGCCCGTCCTCCCCGATGAGCCAGTGGACGATGCCGCAAGGCGAGATCGGATCGAGGGAGAACTAGGCGATGTGTTGTTTGTGATGGCAAACATCGCGAGGCGTTGGGGGATCGACCCCGAAGAAGCGTTACGTCGTTCAAACGCAAAGTTTGCCCGACGATTTCAGGGAATTGAAAGGGGCCTTCGCGAACAGGGACGTTCGCTCAAAGAAGCGACGCTGGAAGAAATGGAGCAGCTGTATCAAGAGTTCAAAGCCCGAGAGAAGGGGGGTAACGGCTCCGATGACAAATGACGATCGATAAATAACTAATGACAAATTATATCAAGGAACAAGAGCCTCGGGAGAGACGATGTCAGTCATTCGGTGGGGAACATTAGGATGTGGGCGGATCGTGCGGAAAGGATTTCTGCCAGGGGTAAAAGCAGCTGAAGGGAGCGAACTTTATGCAGTCGCTAGTTTGCGTCCGGGGGTGGCCGAGGAGGTACGGCAACAGACGGGGGCTGCGGTCGCTTACAACAGCTACGAAGAACTTCTCGCTGACCCTCATGTCGACGCGGTTTATGTCCCCTGCACAGGCGATCTGCACGAACGCTGGACCATCGCTGCTGCGAAGGGGGGGAAGCATGTCCTCTGTGAGAAGCCGTTGTCAACCAGTCTCAAGTCGGCTATCACGATGGAGCAGGCCTGCCGGGAACAGGGAGTGTTGCTGATGGAGGCGTTCATGTGGCGACACCATCCCCGGGCGACGCGGCTCAAACGCTGGGTCGATGAGGGGGCAATCGGTCCGTTGCGGAACATCAATGTCAGCTTCTCCTTTTCGATCGACCGCAATGACTGGCGAATGCGTCCCGAGCGGGGGGGCGGAGCGATGTGGGACATCGGAGCCTACGGGGTCAACGCGGCTCGCTTTCTTACCGGCGAAGAACCGATCGATCTGTACGCGCGCGGGCACTGGAGCGACACCGGCGTTGACCTCAGCATGAATGCATCGCTCGTCTTTCCCAAAGAGGTGTTGGTGAACATCGATTGCAGTTTCGCGGCCCCGTTTCGCTGCCGACTCGAAGTGGTTGGGGAGTCTGGACGCATCGAACTGAACGCTGCCTTTCAACCGATCTGGGACCGCACTCTGACACTCTGGCGGTCGACCGACCGCGAAGCCATTCCAGAAGTCTACGAGGTCGAGGATGTCGACCAGTACGCCTGTCAGGTGACACACTTCGCCAACTCGATTCGAGCTGGCAAATTGCTCCCCCCCGCCGAGTCCGGCGTCGCCAACATGCGCGTGATGTCGCAGCTCATCTCAGATGCCCAACAACATCGCGTCCCTGCATCGGCCATCCCCGGAAAGACTTAAGCTGCCACTGAGTTCATCCCCCTGACGGCCGACCATGAGACCTTATTACGCTATCGGAGAGTTTCGGTGTCAAGGGAGCTTTGTGCCAAACTGAGTCGCCTGGCGTGCAAAACTTACAAACGGCGATTGCCCGTGGAACTCGCGACATTCTCGTCCAATTCGACGTTGTGGCGCTAATTTCTGCGGCCAGCAAGGCCCTCGGGCGGGGTCTCTCGCACTTTCTGCCGATTTCGTCTCGCTTTGGTCTGCAAGTTGCGACTCGGTTCTTCCATCAAGTCGAGAAAGGCGTCTCCCTTGATCTCCCTTCCTTTCGGGCACCCCCCTCCTCACCTCACACTTTGTCTCGGCATCACCCTTCCAGTGTCGTCACACTTGTGGCCTGACATAACGATCGGCATCTGATGTCGCGACTCAATTCCTTGAAAGTAGCGATCGCATGGATGCTCGCTTCGTGCTCCGCTCGGCCCTGGCCAGTGTGACTCTGACTGTCTGTCTGTTCGGCAGCGCCCCGTGTCAGGCGGAAACCTTCAAGACGGCCAACTTTGTTGTCACCGCACCGACCGCAGAGATTGCCCAGCAAGTCGCCGAAACCGCAGAGATGTTCCGCCGTGAACTCGCAATCGACTGGCTGGGCCACCCTCTGGAGAACTGGTATCGCCCCTGTCCAATTCAAGTCAAAGTCGGACAACTTGGAGCGGGAGGGTCGACCACTTTCACCTTCGATCGCGGCGAAGTCTTCGGTTGGAAGATGGAGGTTCAGGGAACACTTGAACGGATTCTCGACTCGGTCATCCCCCATGAAGTGAATCACACCATCTTCGCGTGCCACTTTCGACGTCCGCTCCCTCGCTGGGCCGACGAAGGGGCGGCCACGCTGGTCGAACATGTCTCCGAACGGAAGCGTCAGGAGGACACACTCGCAAACGTCGTGAAGACCTCGAAGCGAATTCCGTTGCAGGAACTGTTGAACATTTCCGAGTACCCCAGCGATCGTCAACAGGTCTACACGCTCTATGCCGAGGGTTACTCGCTGGCAGATTTCCTTGTCGCTCACATGGGCGACTCCGGGCGGGCGGTCTTTCTGAATTTTCTCGCCGATGCCGACAAACAGGACTGGCCAACCGCCATCAAGAAGCACTACGGATTCAAGAGTGTCGCCGAGTTAGAGAAAAGTTGGACCGGTTGGGTGCTCGCCGGTTCGCCTCGTCCCCGTCGTGCTGCCGGCGAACAACTCGCCGGTCCAGCAACACCCCCATCAGCATCGACAGAGACTTCCAGCATCCGCGGATCAAGCGATGACTTAGGAATGTCCCCCGACTCCAACAGTTCAGCTGTCACTCCAGATCGACGGACCGCCGCCTTGCCTCCTTTGCCGACGATCACCCGGGGCCTGCGTAAGTCGCGCGAGTCGAATACCGTTACGGCTCCGCAGCCAGGTGAATTGCAGGAGTCCATCGTTCGAGGCCAAAGCCCCTCCGACTTAGCCCCCTCCCAGCAGCCCGTCGGACGTGTCGTCCCCCGTCGCGATCAACATCCTGACTTGCGAAACCCGGGGGTCTCACGACTGGAGTCAATCCAGAAACTCATGGCCGATCAACCCCGCCGCGACCTCTACGAATCGGCCCGCTCGCTCCCCTCGACCGCGCTTCCCCGCACACTTCCCACCAACCCCCAACATCGCTGGTTGGACCACAACCAGTTCCCCTCGACACGCCCCTCAGCCAGCTTCGACTGAAACACGCAGACAAGTCCAGTCTCCGTCGAAATCCCGAACGTCAACAGGCTGTGCTGATGGCGTTCAACCGATTATCGGAAATCGATACCCTGAATCCGCCTACACGCCGTTGAGGGGCATGACGAGCGCGAGGAGGACGGAGATGGTGAGGCTGACGACGCTGAGGACGGCGAGCATGACAGTCCACGACTTCAGGGCTTCTCCCTCTGTTAACCCCCCCATTTTGGCGAAGATCCAGAAGCCGCTGTCGTCCATCCATGAGCCGAGCAGAGACCCTGCTCCGATGGCGGTCGCCAGATAGACCGGGTTGAATCCCAATGTCGTTCCCGAACCGATCATGGCGGCTAACATTGATGAGCCGACGATCATGGCGGTTGTGTTGAACCCCGAGCCATTCTTCAAAACCAGGTACCGGTGGGTCGGGCCACGCTGTAGCCTTCGATCATGAGGGGAAGGTGAGTCCGACTGCGGCAGTCTCGCCGGTGCCGGTGTCGAACAGCATCGGATACGTTCTCGACCTGGAGCCGCTCTTCAACATCGCCCCCGAATGCACCACCTGCCGCAGTAATCAGGATGATGACCCCGGCCGACATCAGGGCCTGTTCGACGAGTCGGCTCATCTCGGAGAGTGTTGGTTTCTTCTGACGAAACAGCAGGAACATGGCAGCGATCGTCGAGAGGAGCAGGGCGAAGTTTGGGTCGCCGATGAGCGAGGAGTACGGCCCACTGACGCTTCTCTGTGCGATAGACATGCTGTTGAAACTGCCCGGGGAAGGCGACTTCCAGCAAGGTACGATGTATTCGTTCGCGGTCGTTGCTAGCCGAGCTTAGAACGATCAGCCCCCTTACCACCGTCCGTGCGTTTTTTCCCCTGAGGCTTTTCTGTCGCCCACATCAGACATCTGGGGGATGATCGGTGGACTTGAGTAGTTGTTGAATTCTCCAGTTTGGCAGCACGGACACTCTCGAAGGGGGCTTCGAGGTGGTAGAGCAGTCGACCACGTTCGGCTTTGGCAATCGCTGATCGACGTTTTCCGAGCAAGAACTGTCCGACATCGGCCGTCGACACATCGTTGATACTGATGAGGGCACTTGAGATTTCGGCCGAGCGGAGTGGCTGCAACATTTAACGACGTAGATCGCCGGTGAGGAGTGAACGTACGGGCCAGCGCAGGCGACAGATTGGATCAGTGACTGGAAGCCGCAAGTTGTTTGCAGTTCGTCCCAGTGCGCGAGCACGTCCGCAACCGCCGCCGGGCGACCCCTTCGTTGTCAGCAATTGTTGACAACGCCGTCTTCGCTGAGATCAGCAACACCGGCAACAGGACCCAGCAGCAAAACGCGACAACCACAGGGGTGGAAGCGATACCGCTTCGCTCGGCTGTTCGGGGGGAGTGTTCTCCGCCTCGCGGTAGGGGATATCGAGCTTGGCATCGAGATAGCGGCTGACGGCGAGACCGGCGATGGCCGCAGGAATCGCAACGAGTCCTCCGATCAAAATCATCAAGCCGACGTCGATGTTCAGGTTCGACGCCATCAGCAACGGACCGGGGGTCGGCGGGACCAGTGTGTGGGTAATGGCTCCACCGGCAGCAATCGCCAGGATCGACAGCAGGTAGTTTTTCTTCGTCTTGCGATACAACGAACGGGCCAGGGGGACCAGCAGATAGAAGACGGTGTCAAAGAAAACCGGGACGGCGAGGATATATCCACCGATGATCAACGCCCAGAGGTTCTCTTCTTTCGCCCAGCATCCGGAGAAACGCCTGGACAATCCTGTCGGCTGCTCCACTGAGCATCATGCACCCCTGGGCCACAATGATCACGCAAGAGCAATGACGACAGCGATGTTCCCCGCCGAATTCCCAAGCTCCCTCGCGACTCGGCTAATCTTGTCGGCGATCTCTCCGGGTGCCAACAGGCTGACGACGATTGCTGCCGTCAGCAGAGCGAGAAAGGCGTTCACACGGAAGACCAGGATGGTCCGAGAACAGTCGCGCAGACAACGACCGCCATACAAGCAGTGCGTCCATCAGGAAGCCGCCTCTGGTGAGTAACAGGGAGAGAAGAAAGACCAGCAGACCGTCGAGCCAAAGAACTGTCGCAACGTCCATCGTCCAGTTGCGGTTGATGATGACGCGAGCCTGACCCGACACCGGGGGACTGCGTCAAACGAGTCCGTGCCGAGATCTCCAGGATGTTCAGGCTGCTGAATCTTGTCCTCGGTGGCTGCTGACGCCGGAAGGAACGATGTGTCGGTTGATGCGGCAATACGCACCGCACGGCGGCGCCTGATGACAAACGAAGGCCAGAGTTTTCCAGCCTGACGTTGTGCCGTTCGACGTCGAGGTCAAAAAGCGAACGAGAGACTCGTGTCAGCTTGGAGAACGGACGCACGATTGTTCTTGTTCAGACCGCTAGCGGCTGAGGCGGGTGAAGCGGTCGTAGGCTTCGTTCCAGGCATCGGTGTCGCAGGGTTCGAATCGGCGGAGATCGCTGGAGGCACGGACGACTTCGCGGATTTCGGCAAGCGTGCCGATGTCTCCTGCTGTGCGGGCTTGAACGAGGACGTTGCCGAGTGCGGTTGCTTCGGTCGGTCCTGCGATTACTGGGCGACCGCAGGCGGAGGCGGTGAACTGATTCAACAGATCGTTTCGGGAGCCTCCTCCGACAACGTGGATCACTTCGATCTTCTCGCCGGTCAGCGATTCGATCCCTTCGAGCACTTGTCGATACTTCAGGGCGAGACTCTCGAGGGCACAGCGGATACATTGACCATCGGTCTCGGGGACCGGTTGATTGGTCTGGGCACACCAATCCCGAATTTCTGCCGCCATGTCGTCGGGACTGAGGAAGCGGTCGTCGTTGGGGGCAACAAGTGAACGGAACGGCTCTGCGGCTTCGGCCAGCGCGGTGAGTTCGTCGTAGTCGTAGACCCGCCCAACTCGTTCGAAGGATCGTCGACTCTCCTGCACGAGCCAAAGTCCCATGACGTTTTTCAGGAGACGGTAGGTGCCGTCGATTCCCCCTTCGTTGGTCACGTTGAGGGCGAGGGCGGCATCACTGAGGATCGCCTCCTGCACTTCGACCCCGATGAGCGACCACGTTCTCGAACTGATGTAGGCCCACGACGCAGAGCCCGTTTTGTCTGTCGGGACGGCTACGACGGCGGCCGCGGTGTCGTGCGTTGGGGGGGCAACGACCGCCAGTTTTCCGAGTCCGGTCCGCTGAGCGACTTCGTCCCGCAGAGGTCCGGAGTCGGGTCCCTGGGGTGACCACTTCCGGGAAGATGCGGACGGGAAGGTCGAATTTGCGAAGGAAGATTCCGGTCGTCCAGGTTCGATTGTCGACGAAAGAATTGGTGTGGTCGTCGTCTGGTAACCTGACGACCCGATCCGTCACCCTCGAGTCGCCAGCAGCAGTCGGGCATCAACAGGAAGCTGCTCGCCAGATTGCGCACTGGGATCGCCAAGTTGCATCGCGATCATCTGGTAGAGCGTGTTGATCTCCATGAACTGCAAGCCGGTCTGAGCGAAGATCTCTTTGCGGGAGACTCGCGCAAACGACTGCTTCATCAGCCCGTGCGTGCGAGGGTCGCGATAGTTACAGGGCTGCCTGGAGGATTTCGTTTTGTCCTGGGCGACACGCCAGCCCGAACTCCTCGCAAGACCCCGACTGAGACGATGTCGTCGCGGTAGCGGAGGGCCGCCCGGTTGAGACCTTCGAGGATATCACTCCAGAGTCGGAGAACATCCCAGCGTCGGGTACCGGCGACCGGGACAGGGCCGGGGCCATTGGGAAAGCGGTGGAACCCCTTGTCGAGACGAACTTTTCCCCGTTCCAGAATCCCGGCGATCACTCGCCCTGGTTCTCGGCTCCGAGGCCGATTGCGAGGTAAATTCTTGAAGACATCCTTGAGGCCAGCTGTGTCGGAAGTGAAGAGATCAGAAACAACAGACTGGCTGCAGTCGCAGCGACGCAGCCCCGGTGTTGTAAGTGTCCAAGAGGATTGGACAGTGAACGGCAGCAAGAGCGGACCTTAGAGGTCGTCGTCGTCGTCCAGGTCGTCAGAGTGACCGTCCTCACCATCTGCGATCACAGCCGAAGCCGGACCATGATCGTAACAGTCTTCATCGTGCCACAGGCTGACACCTGCCGCGTAGCGGGCAGCCAGCATGCGGACCTTTTCCTCGGAACCAGGTTTAGCTCCGGTCGGAGTCATTGGCTCGACTTCGGAGAAGTCGAAATCGCATGTATAATCGACTTCCGACTCGTCAAAACTGAGTTCGGTACCAATGGCAAGGTCGAGGTCGGGATTCACCTCGAAAGCGAATTCCATGAGTCTCTCCGTGGGAAAGGAAGGAAAATGGGTAGACCTGACGAGACGATTCTTGGCAGACCCCGACCCCTCTTCCGAGGGAACACTCTCACCGAGAGCGCACCGGGAACGCCACAAATCCTCCTACTCGTCAAGCTGGTCGAGAACCACTCCACAAAATTGCCGCTCAGAATCATCCCGAAACTGCAAGCGACAGCTACCCCACCATTCCCAGCATGGGTTTGATCCAATCATCTGGGGAGTAAGGAGTTAGAAAATATCCCGCGACACCTCTCTGGCCATACGGAACATCCTCTGACGATTCAACAACCTTGGGAATTCTCAGCGGAATGTCGAGAAATGTCAACAAGAAAATGAACACTTCGCGAAGATTCCTACTCCAGCGGCTCTTTTCACCTCTCAGACGGTCAGTCTGGGGTGATCGGGCAGTTCTCGCAGTCTCTCTTCGACCAATTCCCCACCAAACTTCCCCCTCCACACGCAGCGACTGCTGATTCCTTCGCATCCCGCCCCGTTCGCCAACCTCAGTCGGCACAGATCGTATGATCCACAAACTTCGTCAGTCCCACCACGAAATCTTGCTCATAGGGGGCTGGGGGACCAACCGGTTGGCTCGTCGGGAGGGGCCTCCGTGTTGCGGGCTATTTCCAGAAGCATGAGGTCGAGGTCAAGATGTTCGGACTGGGCGCGGGAAGAGAGATAAAACGCGACCGCGAGCGACATGCTGATCATATAGGCGCACGACTGGACGACTGACGTCAACAGGGCTTGAATATGCGTCTCGGGGATGAGGAATTTCACCGCCCCGAGCGAGAACTCGACGGCCCAGACAACCATGGTGAGGACGATCGCCTTCGGAAAGTGCTTTATCGAAAGCTCGAAGGCTCGTCCGATCGCCTTCAAGGGATTCCCCTGTTCGAGCAGAAGCACAGGAAGCACCGCGAGGAAGGCTGCTTCCGCAAACATTCCGGGAAGGACGAAGAACATCTTTCCGAGGAAAACCGCGAGCATCACAATGCTGCTCGCGAAAATGATGGCGGGACCACGACTAAGGGCGAAGAGAATGGCCCCCCAGATGGAAGGGGGCTTGCGATGTAGCATCGACGCGTTCAGTACGCGGACCATCGCAGCACAATACACCGGACTGATCGTCACGAGTGTGCCGAGTTGAATCGGTAAAACCACAACCAGCACCTCGAACACCTGAGCCGGGTCTTGTCGTGCTTCGGCATACTGCACCATCACCAGGTTAGTCCAGGCACTCCATGGGATGAACAGGATGGCCGCGATAGCCAGCAGCTTGAAGAACTGTCGACGCAGCGTTTCCAGACCGGCATCGAGAGTATCAGGAATTCGCAACGGTCGAATGGGAAAAGGTGCGTCCATCGTTGTCCTTAGTAAGTCTGCCCGACCTCTGTTGACCAGCCGCGTTTTCTCGTTTGGGAAGGAAAGGGAATCCGTCCCGCGAACGATTTTGCAGTGTCCCAAAACTCTCAGTCCACCTCACCCCATTCTGACCAGTCCCGGCGTCACGTCGCAGTCAAGTTCCGATGTTCGACCCGCATCAAGGAGTTCCCATCCGATGGCGGCCATCGCGGCATTGTCGGTACAGTACTCCTTGGGTGACAAGTGGACTTCGATCTGATCTCGCTCCGACATTTCGTGGAGGCGCTCGCGAAATCGAGCATTTGCAGCAACTCCCCCCCCCACGCACAACACCCGATAGCCAAACATCGCGACCGCCTGTCGACACTTCTCCACGAGAACATCGATCACCGCCTCCTGAAAGCTGGCCGACAAATCGGCCACGCGCTGTTCAGTCAAAGGTTCTGCCGGACGCCCCGACCCGGGCATCCCTTGGGCTTCATACAGGACCGCAGTCTTCAGGCCACTGAAGCTGAAATCGAGCCGGGGATCTTTGAGGAACGACCGAGGGAAGCGGAACGCCTTCGCATTCCCGTTCCTCGCTCGGGCTTCAATCGAAGGCCCCCCCGGATAACTGAGTCCGAGAATCGACGCGACTTTATCAAAGGCTTCTCCGGCAGCGTCGTCGATGGTCGAGCCGACGAGTCGGCAATCGGTTGCCCCTCGACAGTCGTAAAGATTCGTGTGACCTCCACTCACGACCAGTCCAACGGCCGGATACAGGTCTCGGCCCGCCGCCAGTCGACAGGCATAAATGTGAGCCTCAACATGGTTCACCGAGATGAGCGGGATGTCGAGCGTCCAAGCGAGTGTCTTGGCGGCTGTCAGTCCGACGAGCAACGAGCCCACCAACCCCGGCTCGGTGACGACCGCAATCGCCGTCAGCTGCGACAGCGTGACCCCCGCCTGCTTGAGGGCATCATCAATGACGGGCAGAATCCGTTCGACATGAGCCCGCGATGCAATCTCCGGGACGACACCGCCGAACCGTTCATGCAGTTCGGCCTGCGATGCCACGACGCTCGACAAGACCGTCAAATCTCGCCCGATGATCGCAGCAGCGGTCTCGTCGCAAGAGGACTCGATCGCCAGCAACACCGGCTGCGACAACGCCCTCTTCACAGGTTGATGAACAGCAGCGGGAGTCGAGGGGGTATCGACTTGTGAGTGATCCGGTCTGTCGGACATCGGTCACTCCAGTCCGAAGGAGCGGCGGACTAGCCCCAAATCACGACGTCCAAACAGATGCACTTTGCCGGTCTCGATGTTCGACAACACAATCTCCGCTGGGCTGAAGAGGAGCGGGTCAATCTTATAGAAGTCACGTCCAGCCTCTTCAAAAATCTGCAGGAACGGCTTTCCATAAGCTGCGGAGGCGGACGAGGGAATCTGCTTTCCGATCGCTTCGATCGATTCGTCATCCCCGGTGACCAGCAGCGTGATCGAGGCTCCGTACAAAATGGCGTCATTCGTCCGACCGATGCCGATCAAGTCTTCTCCTGCGACTGGTGGGAGCGGAGCGAATCCGTAACCCGCTTCGACTCGCGAGACATCAAACCCCAGAGTGAACAACTTATGCATGGCGGTTTCGACCGAACGAGCCGCAATCTGCAAGTTTCCAGCGATGCTCGCGGTCGGGGCGACGACCAACGCGACGTTCCCCGGTTCAACGCCGCAGGCTTCGGCAATCTCGCGGATGACCGCTTCCCCTGGAAGCTTGCTTGCTTCGAGGACACCGACCACCCGCTCGGCTTGCTCGTGATAGCCGATGTCTTCAAAGAGTTCTTCCCGCGAGGCAGCCGCCCGCATCGGTCCCGACCCCATCCCGAAGAACTTCCCGACCTTGACCTGCCAACCCGCATACTGCGACAGCAGGCAAGCTTCAAGAGGGGCATCGGTCGAGACCGAGACCATGGGCCAACCTGTCCCTCCGAGATCACCCGGAGTCAGCTGGACGTCGAGGAGTCCGCCAGAGCAGATTTCCGCCAACGCCAACCCTGCCGCAAGACTGCCGGGAACTTCGACTCCAAAGTCGATAACCGCTCCGAGTGGACAATCGGTCAACTCGACCTTCATTTCATCAGCCGCCCCCAGCGACTGCTGCACCAGGTCCCACGCCATTTCGTTGAGCATGGGATCGAACTCGGTGTCGTCATCAGAAAAGGAATCGTTCAAGACACTATTCCGCAATTAAGATCCAGAGGTGTAAAAAGCCAGATGGGGATACCCCCTGAGACTGGCGCGGGAGGTCACCCGAGTGAACGGTATCGAAACCGCCCCCATTCCGCACCCTAACCGACAAGGAATGCTCTGTGTCCATGTTGCCAGACGCGCAGGGAACGACCGTTCCATCCTAGTCGAGTTGCCCAGCAACTCGACTAACAGTTGCGATGCCGCCGACTTCTGCAAGCCTTCGAGCAACTCGGCGACAAGACTCGGTCTCGTTGGAACCGCATCAAAAAGAGCTTGTGGGATTCTCGGGGGACTCCCTGGGGTTTACAATGGAGTGACGTCGGGCCTGTTGTGTGGACCGAAAGTGGCGTGGCGTCTTGTTCGACTGTGAGTCGCGGCAATGCGTTTTCAGCTGCGGTCACCAACGCGGAATCTACGGATGACGGACATGCGTTTGTCAGAAACCTTTCCAGCTTAAGAACTCAATCTGATGACTCAAATTGAACGCTCAATTCCCCGGTTGCGAATTGCAGGTCGACTGTCGGCGTTGCTGATGCTGGCGCTGTCGGTCTCGGTTGCGATGGGGGCCGACGGACAACAGGCAGGGACATTGCCGGTCGACTTCAATACCGAGATTCGACCACTCCTCTCGAACAACTGCTTCTTCTGTCATGGGCCGGATGCTGATGAACGGCAGGCGGACTTGCGGTTGGACACTCGGGCGGGGGCGATTGCCGATCTCGGGGGGCATCAGGCGATTGCCCCAGGTCAGGTTGATGCCAGCGAGTTGATCCGGCGGATCACGTCGACCGACCCCGATGTCGTGATGCCCCCGGCTGGTAAGGGTAAGCCATTAACCCCCGCCCAGATCGGGGTGCTCAAACGTTGGATCGCTGAGGGAGCACCCTATGCGGAACATTGGTCGTATGTGAAGCCGACCTCTCCGGCGGTCCCGGAGACGAAACATAACTCCCATGCCAACAACGAGATTGATCGGTTCGTGCTCCGTCGACTGGAAACCGAAGAGTTGAACCCCTCTCCCGAGGCGGACCGTCAAGCGTTGATTCGCCGAGTCACACTCGATCTCACCGGACTTCCCCCCACGTTGGAAGAGGTCGATGCCTTTCTTGCGGACGAGTCCCCCGATGCTTACGAAAGTCTTGTTGACCGCTTGCTCGCCTCCCCAGCTTACGGAGAGCACATGGCTCGAATGTGGCTCGATCTCGCGCGCTATGCCGACTCCGCCGGCTATGCCGACGACCCGGCCCGCACCATCTGGGGTTATCGTGATGCCGTCATTCGGTCGTTCAATCGGAATCAGCCTTTCGATCAATTCACGATCGAGCAGCTTGCGGGTGACTTGCTCCCCGATGCGACAGAAGAGCAACGGATCGCGACGGCATTTCATCGTAACACTCTCACCAATAACGAAGGGGGAACAAACGATGAAGAGTTCCGCAATGTTGCAGTCGTTGATCGCGTGAACACAACGCTCGCTGTCTGGATGGGGACGACCATGGCGTGTGCTCAGTGTCACACACACAAATACGACCCCATCTCCCAGCATGAGTATTTCCAGTTCTTCGCAATTCTGAATCAGTCCGCCGATGCCGACCGACGGGACGAGTCTCCCTATGTTTCGGTCTTCACCGACGAACAGCGTCAGCAGGAGCGCGACTGGAAACAGGAACTCGCCTCCCTAGAACAAACGCTCAAGACCCCGACCCCCGAACTCCGCACGGCTCTCGTCGCTTGGCAACAGAAATACTCTCGCCCCATCGATTGGACCGTCAGCATTCCGACCGCAGCTTCGTCGACCGCAGAAACATCGGATGTCGCAACGTCAACCGAAAACGCCGGCCTGAGCGTCGATGCGGACGGAGTTGTGTCGAATCCGCAGCGGCTTCCGAACGACACCTACACCGTCACACTCCCAGCCGCCGAAGAGTTGCGAAAGATCACCGGTTTGCAAATCGAAACGCTGCCGACGGGGAACAATTTTGTCATCACTCGAGTCTCTGCCGCGATTGTGCCGCCGGGGGATGCGAGTTTGCCGGGTCGTTTTGTGCGGGTCGAACTGCCGGGCAAAGGTCAGATGCTGTCGCTCGCCGAGGTGCAGGTCGTCAGTGGTGGAAACAACATCGCCATCAATGGGACGGCGACGCAAAGCAGCACCGACTTCGGCGGACCTCCAAACTTGGCGATCGATGGGAATACAAACGGCGACTACAAAGCCGCGATGTCGACAACGCACACCGCTGTCTCCGACAACCCATGGTGGGAAGTGGACCTGAAGTCGACGCAGCCTCTCGATTCGATCACCCTGTGGAATCGGACCGACAACTCTCTGCACACACGTCTCAATAATTTTAAGGTGCAGGTCCTCGATGCCGATCGCAAGGTTGTGTGGGAAGAGACAGTCGTCGAGCCGCCGAACCCGAGTCGAGAGTTTGCTCTCAGTGGCATCCGTCCGCTGCCGTTTCAACAGGCGGTCGCCGATTTCAGCCAGCAGAGTTTCTCGCCAGAGAAAGTGCTGGCGGCGAAGAGTTCGCCCGACAATGGATGGGCAATTGCGCCGCAGTTGAACGACGCTCATCGACTGACGTTGACAACAGCCGCTCCGGTCGAAGTTCCCGCTGGCGCCTTCATCACCGTAACCATTGAACAGCAATCGAAGCACAAAGATCACACGCTCGACAAGTTTCGATTGTCTCTCACGACGAACCCGCAAGCAGCAGAACAGTCGGCATTCCCGGCTGACGTCGTCACATTGCTCAGTCAATCGGCAGAAGAACGGGGGGCCGAGGGGGAACAGAGGTTGCTCGACTATTATCTCTCCGTGGCCCCTTCCCTTCAGCCGCAGCGAGACCGCTTGAACAAGGTGACTCAGTCGCTCGCGAACTTCAAACCAGCAACGACGGTTCCGGTTCTGCAAGAGTTGTCCCCCGACAAACATCGCAAAACGCACGTCCAACTGCGAGGCAACTATCTCGACAAGGGGGATGAAGTTCAGCCCGGACTCCCCGTCGCCTTTGGGCCGACGCCAACCGGTCCCATCGACCGACTGGCCATGGCCCAGTGGATCGTCAGTCGCGACAACCCACTGACCGCACGAGTCATCACCAACCGCATGTGGGAGAAGATGTTCGGCATCGGCATCGTCCGAACCAGTGAAGAGTTTGGCTCGCAGGGGGAACGCCCCTCGCATCCCGAACTGCTCGACTGGCTTGCCGTCGACTTCATGGAACATGGTTGGGATGTCAAACGACTCATGAAGCAACTGGCGATGTCGGCAACCTACCGTCAGTCGTCCCGCGTCTCCCCCGAGTTGGTTGCGAATGACCCCGACAACCGACTCCTCGCCCGTGGACCACGATTCCGCCTCTCGGCCGAGATGGTGCGAGATCAATCGCTCGCCCTCGCGGGACTCCTCAGTCCGAAGATGTACGGCCCCCCCGTCCGTCCGCCGCAGCCTTCGATGGGCCTCAACGCAGCATTCGGCAGCTCGACCGATTGGCAAACCAGCATGGGCGAAGACCGCTATCGCCGCGGCATCTATGTCACTTGGCGACGCTCGAACCCGTACCCCTCGATGGCGGCGTTCGATGCCCCAAACCGCGAAGTCTGCACCCTGAAACGAGATCGCACCAACACACCATTACAGGCATTCGTTACTCTCAATGACCCCGTCTATGTCGAAGCGGCTCAGGGACTCGCCCGACGGATTCAGAGTCAACCGGGAGATGTGTCCGCTCAACTCTCCTGGGGATTCCGACTCTGTCTGAGCCGGGAACCCTCGGAAATCGAACGGAATCGTCTCGTGCAGTTGTACACCGAAAGCCGTGCGAAGTTGGCCGAGAATCCGGCCCAGTCGGAGAAGCTCGCCACGGACCCACTCGGCCCGGTCCCGGACGGAGTCGACCCCGTCGACCTCGCCGCTTGGACCGTCGTCTGCAACGTCCTCTTGAATCTCGACGAAACCTTAATGAAGCGATAACACCGCATCAATAACAACAAATCCCCGTTTCGCCTCCCACTTATGAGTGCAAGGCGTCCCCAAAACGGCGATCAATTAACATCATACCTAATATAACAATTCGCATCGCCAACTTCATTAGTGAGAATCCCGTGACTCTCCCCAGCAATCATCTGCAACATCAACGTATGCTCGAACGGACTCGGCGATATTTTCTCAAAGAGGCAACCGGAGGTCTGGGGGCGATCGCTCTTTCGACGATGCTCAACGATGCCGCGAAAGGGGAATCGAAGACCAATGCACTTCTCGATGGTCGTCCGACTCTCCCCGGCGTCGACAACCCCCTCGTCCCCAAGTCACCGCACTACAAGGCAAAAGCGAAGCGAGTCATCTATCTGCACATGACCGGCTCTCCGCCAAACCTGGACCTGTTCGACTACAAGCCCGAACTCGTCAAACGGACCGGCGAAGATTGCCCTGAGTCGTTCCTCAAGGGACGCACCTTCGCCTTTACCTCGGGGGTGCCGAAGCTGCTCGGGACGCCACGAACCTTCAAACAGTACGGCGAACCGGGCATCTGGATGTCGGACGCGATCCCACACTTCCATGAGATTGCCGACGAGATGTGCGTTGTCTCGTCGATGCACACCGACCAGTTCAATCATGCTCCCGCTGAGCTACTGATTTACACGGGCTCGCCCCGTTCCGGTCGCCCTTCGCTCGGGTCGTGGGTCACCTATGGACTCGGGACCGAGAATCAGGACCTGCCCGGTTTCGTCGTACTGATCTCCAGTGGCGTGCAGCCCAACGGCGGGAAGAACTCCTTCGGCAGCGGCTTTCTCCCTTCGGTTTACCAAGGGGTGCAATGTCGCTCGAAAGGGGACCCGGTGCTGTATGTCTCGAACCCTGAGGGGATGGACCGGGACATGCGGCGGATGTCTCTCGATGCCCTCAAAGACTTGAATCAATTGCAAGCCGAAGAGATGGGTCACCCCGAGACCCTCACCCGTATCGCCCAATACGAACTCGCCTATCGGATGCAGATGTCGGTCCCCGAAGTGATGGACCTGTCTCAAGAGCCGAAGCACATTCTTGAAGCGTACGGAGCAACCCCAGGCGGTTCGAGTTTGGCGAACAACTGCCTCCTGGCTCGCCGTCTGATCGAGAACGATGTTCGCTTTGTGCAACTGTTCGACTGGGGTTGGGACTTCCATGGCACGGGCGAAGGTGAGGGTCTGACCACCGGACTGACCCGCAAATGTGCCTCCATGGACAAGCCCATCGCCGCCCTCATTAAAGACCTGAAACAACGTGGACTGCTGGACGAAACACTCATCGTCTGGGGTGGCGAATTCGGACGGACCCCATTTCGTGAAGGCCGTACTGCCAAGAGCCAAGTCCTCGGTCGCGATCACTTCCCAGACTGCTTCACGATGTGGATGGCCGGTGGGGGCGTGAAGGGGGGCTATCAGCACGGCTTGACCGACGAACTGGGTTTCGGGGTCGTCGAAAACGGGGTCCACGTCCACGACCTGCAAGCAACGATCATGCGACTCCTGGGCTTCGACCACGAGCAACTGACCTATCGTTTCCAAGGCCGCGACTACCGCCTCACCGACGTGCATGGCGAAGTGGTCGAAGCGCTGATCGCCTGACGCACACGATTCGCCCCATCCCTCTCGAAATGTCCGTCACGTCAGTCCCGCATCCATAGTCGCCTTTCGCTCCGCGAAAGGGGCGCTGCTTTCGCGGAGCGAAAGGCGACAAACAGGGGCGTCGACAATGGGGGAGAGTTGTGGTTCGATCCTGTTCGCAACAATCGTGCCGAACGGTATTGCACCCTGCCGAAGGTGGAGGGCGAAAACGGGACTTGGTAGCACTACTCGGTTTGTTCCAGTTGATATTTCATCCAAAGCTTCCAGTCGGCGAGGTACTCGTGGTAGGCGATGCGGGGGGAGTCATGCAGCAGGAGGTTAGGCAGCGGGGCACGAACTCCCATGGGGCGGGTGATCACCGGTCGCGGAGCCGCGGTGAAGGCCGCTTGCAACATGTCGGAATCGGGCGGAGTTCCCTGTTCTCGCAAGAGGGCTAACGTCTGGATCGCGACGGCCGCATCGGCATTTCGCAGCGTCTCGACAAGTTCAGTCAAGTCCCCTTTCGCCTCCTTCACGAGTTGCTCGGCCTGTGTCCGGGGGCTGTCGTAGCGTCCGTTGGCATCGACATCGAGATAGACAGGTCCCGTCATCGACAGGGTATAGGGAAGCCAGTTCGGTGAGGTGGCCTGATACGGCTTTGCGGTTGGCCAGAAGGGCTGAGTGATTCCCGGTCCCCGTGCCACCACCGTCAGCCAGCCGTCGTGAGTCAATTCCTTCTCCGAAAGTGTCCACTCGACGAACCGCTTCTCGCCGCTTGTCTGCTCGACATCGGCTTCAAAAGAAATGATTTGCCGTCGTAGCAAGCGACCGTTCAGATACAGTTCAATCGTCTCGAGACGCGACCACTGGGGGGCAAACACCGAAACGTAGACGTCGGCCACTCGGGGCTGATCAGGATCGAAGTTGACCCGTTCCCCCGGCCCGGCGGTCGAGTCGCGATGCCGAACTTTGATGTCGGCAAACAAACCATAGCTGACAACAACCTTTCCCTCACGAAACGCTTGAATGGCGTCCCCTGTGTCGAGTTTTCCGGGGTTCGCATCGTTCCCGCGAATGTAGGTTCTCCCCTGACCGATAATGAACCGCGAGACATCGTGCCCATCACTTGAACCAACGGGGGTCCAATGGTGACCGGCATTCATGAGTCCGAACCAGTCATGAACGAGGGCCATCGGATCGTTCAAAAGGGCACTCGAGTTGAGCACTTCGAGGGCATTCACCTTGAGGTCTTGAATCCCCTCGACCTCGCCACTGCACGAGAGGTGTCGTCGCGGACTGAAGGGGCGGAAGCCACTGTGAATATCCCGGGCATGATTGAGGATGATCGCGTCAACGCCGCGTATCGATGTGATACTGTCGCCGATTGCATTCCAATCGGTCAGCGTGGCATCAGGGAGCGGTCCGTCGGCGGGGGCGGGAAAGATATTGAAGTGCCCACGTTTTGTCGTCACTTCGTTCCCCACGATGGGGGTGAATCGCCCTTGCGTCCCCATCGCCCGCGAGATTTCTCGACAGTCAATCTGCTGGTTATGGTCGGTCATGATCGGAAGTTCGATCCCTTCACCGGCGAGCGTCAGCATCCGTTCCTCGATGGTCGCGTCTCCATGACCCGAGTGTGTCAGCGTATGCACATGCGTGTCGCAGGCGATCCAGCCACCGGTCGGTACGATCCGTCGGATTGACATCGGCAACACCAGTACCATCACGCCATCCGGGGCGATGTCGGTCCGAAGTTCCGCTAATTCGGCCCCGGCCCCCATGCGAGTTGCAGCCATTCTCATCCGATCCGCTGCGTCCATCTGAGCGGCCGCATCCATCCGCATCGCCTGCGAGCCATTCAAGTCGTCGTCCGTGTCCAGCTCCGCCTCGGGAAGCACTGATGTTGTCGGTCCAGTCCCGGTTGACGACATCGGTTGTTCCGTCCCTCCTCCATGATTCGGCAGCGAGACGTGCGGCGGTCGGGACGATGGTTTGTCGAGTGAACCGTCCCTTTCCATCGTTGCGGGGAGTCCTTTCGGACCAGTCAGTTCAGTCGTGGGGCCAGTCAGTTCGATCGCCGTCAATGCCGGGACCTCGACGACAGAACGGGAGGCAGAGTATTCAAACCCGCGACTGGCAAAGATGCGATAGCGACCGGGGTTCAACATGATCTCGGCTCGTCCCTGACCGACGTACGCCACGCCGGTACGATGCGCCTGAAGCTCGGCACCGAAGCGTCCGAACGGAATCAACACCCCCCGTTCATCGGTGACGGTGACGCGACAGGGGAGCCATTCGTTCGAGTCAGCATCCCGGACTTCAACCCGCACCCGATGACCGCCACGACGCTCGATCAGCGGGAGATCATGTAAGGTGACTTCTCCCACACGGATGTCGTCACTCGTCCCCTCCGGGAGTTTGGCGGGCCGAACGGTCAGACGATTCAGTCCCTCCTGAAGCGTCTTCGAGGGGACCGCGACATCGACAAACATGTCGTTTTCGTCCTGTGTCAACCGGCCAAGCACCTTGTCGTTGAGCACGATCTCCCAGCGCTGTCGGACATCCATTTGCCTCAGAGTTAAAGTCTGCTCGGTTGCATTCGAACGGGTCGTGAATTCCAGGGTCAGAGAGTCCCCTTCGGCTGATCGAGGGAAGCTGCTCCACTCTCGATCGACACCTCCCCGCAGATGATGCATCGCTCCATCCAGAATCTGCACGCCGTCTGTCGATGTTGTGACGCTCGATGTCGTCTCTGGTGAAGACTCTCCCTTGATCGCGTTGGGGGTTGCCCTCTGTGTTTCCGCCGGGCTGCTCCCCGGGGTGGCAACCACCTGAGCGACGCAGACATCGTCTGCCACAAATTGCCAGCAACCGCACCACATCGCCACGACCAACAGACGCGGCACCATCAATCGGCGAGACACGACCAACAGAAGAGACATTTGAGACCTTCCCTAACAAATCGAGAGCGCCCCACACCAAAAATGTGGGACGAGACTTGTGCAACACGTGACGACATTCGCAGCCTAGAGTTACCGCACCTGATGATGGCAACCTGAGTCTATTTCTTAGAACATCATCGAGTCCAACGTCGCTGCGTTGGATTCAATCACCAGCAACTGCGATGCAATGCGAGCCCGCTCTCCACCCGGTTGCTGACTCCAAAGTGCGATCGCCTCTTGCACCGCAGCGGGGCGAGGGGTGACCAACACCAGACTTTGGTTCCCCGTGGCATGGGTTGCCGCCACGTCCAGGAGAGTGGCGACGTCCGCTGACGGATTCGGGACAAGCAGCGCGAGTTCATCCAGGAGAGGCTCTGTGTGATGGGCGGACTGATCGGTTCCACAGACGAGACGGGGCTCCGAGTTCGCGGCGAAAACGGGGGCTGAATCGCCGGACTGACGCAGTCGATCGAACCAGATCGACGTCGCGAGACTGATCGCCATTTCAACTTGTTCGCTATCGTCGTCGGTCACCTGATCGGGGACCCAGGCATCGAGAAGCACAACGCAGTCGGCATCCCGATTCTCCTGATACTCGCGAACCATCAACTCGCTTTGCCTCGCCGAGGTCGCCCAGTGAATCGCCCGGGGGTCGTCTCCTGGACGGTACTCGCGAAGCTTGCGGAAGTCATCATCGTGGGCCCCTCCACGGGGCAGCGCACTGCTGGCGACATTCGACGTCGAAAGCAGACGACTCAACCAGTGACGCTGCATCCTGAGGATACGCGGATAGACCAGCACCTTTCCCGGACCCTCAATCTGCACTCCTCGTTCAACCAACCCCAGGGGGAACCGCGTGTTAATCAGAATCGAACCGAAGTGATAAGGACCCCGTTGATTGAGTTCGATGCGATAGTGCCCCGACTCTTCGGCTCGGGCCGGAACGACGGAAAACTGCACCTTCGGATGCAACACCTCACGAGAGTTGGCGACGCGGTCGACGACAGTCACCAGCCATGTCGGAAGGTACCGTTTGCGATTCTTTAAGGTCACCTCAATCAGGAGCGGGTCTCCCGCCATCACCCGTTCTGGATGCGACCTCGATACATCTAATTTCTGCAACATCATAAATGTCAGCCAGCCATTGACGACAAACGGGCCAGCCATCAGCGAGAAGATCAACACGAGGGGATTACTTCGTCCGACGAGTGCCCCCACAAACATCACAAACATGATGAGAACGAACATCTGCCCCTCAACTGGCAGGGCGAATCGATGTCGCTTGAGTCGCCCCTGGTTGAGCGAAGGGACCAACCCGGAAACGATCTCCTTCAGGCCCCAAACCGAGAAGAAGCCACCGCAGACGAAGATCACGACCCGGCCCATCATGTCGAGCCGTTCCATCATGAATCCGGTTCGCAGTTCCGTCACGATGACCCCGAGCCCCGCCACCATTGCGACAATCCCGCCGACGGAAACGGTCCGTTCGCTGATCGGCACGAGCGCCCGCACTGGTTGTTTGCTGCCTCCTGTCATCTCACCCTTCATCAACTGATTCGACGAATCATCCCCGACAACCCTCCACCTCCGCCACCGATACTGTAAACCAACCCGGCCCCCATGTCGAAACCAGTCGGGGCGCACCCCTCGGTTTGTGATCCTCGCCAACTTGTGATTTTTGCTGTCAGCTTCTCCCTCTCCCCCACTGTCGACGTTCCTATTTTGAAGGTCTTTTCAATGGGGGAGAGGGAGTCTCGGGTCGGCTGACGCCTCCGACTTGCGGAGTTGCCATGTGGGAAATGCCCTCAATCCAGTCTCTGTGATGACGATGATGTTGACGCGAAGGGACGAGTTGTCATGCTACCGAAAATCCGACTTCCCGACTGGAGAACTGAAGATGGCAAAACAGCACGCACCACAATTCCTAGCAATCGTCAACGACGCCAAGTCACGAGTGCGGGAGTGTCAGGTGAATGATGTCCGACAAAAGCAGACATCAGGCGAAGCGTTCCAACTGATTGACGTTCGCGAAGAGAGCGAGTTTGCCAAAGGACACCTCCCCGGCGCGATTCATCTCGGGAAAGGGGTCATCGAACGAGACATCGAAAAGACCATTCCCGACCCCGCCACACCGCTAATTCTCTACTGCGGCGGAGGCTTCCGCTCGGCCCTCGCAGCCGACGCACTCCAGAAGATGGGATACACCAACGTCATCTCCATGGACGGCGGCTGGACCGGCTGGGTCAACGCCGGATATCCCGTCGAGTAGAGACGAGAGACTTGTGTGAGCAGCCTGTTGAACAGCGACGTTCACGCTTTACTGCCTGACCACGTGTCCTTTGGTGACTCGGCAAAATGCGTAAGCGTAGAAACAGTCAGATGAGAGGATCTGACAAGAGCATCTCGTACGCTTTTTCCGAGACATTAAACGGCACCATGGCAGGCTGGAAAGCCTGCCCCACGTTCTTCTACGTGGCTCCAAGATGCTTTACAACAGTTATTCGGCAATCGTCATTCGTCATTGATTGTTCTTAGTGAGGGACGAACGGTGGTGCCTGCATGGGAATTGTTGGTGACATCTGTCGAGGCCGGAACGTTTGCCGGATGGACCGCGGACGACGCAGATTCGGCGGATATTCGCCGATTGAGGACGATCGACGGGAACTCGGGACGAATGGGCGACGGAGACACGCCGGCTCAAAGGAAAAAGGGGAACCACGAATGACGACGGATGGAGAAGGATGAAAGGACGGATTCGGCTTACAACCATCCGCCCCCCCCTTTCAAATCCGTGAGCATCCGTCCTTAATCTGTCTTCATCCGTGGCCCATTCTGAGTCGCCCAAAGATTCCACCGACAATCGAGACGCACATACCGAACGGTGGACTACTTGGCTCTGGGATTGCGTTTGTAGTACAGGCGGCCATCTTCGGCTCCGACGAGGAGGTCGGGGATGCCGTTTTGGTCCCAGTCGACGGTCGTTGGCGATGTCGTGTGACCGGCGAGAATGCGGTCGTCCATCAGGCCCATGTCCTGAAACCAGACGAAACCTTCCTCATCGGTGCGGACGTTCCTTAGCCAGTTGACATTGACGCTATTTACTAACAGGTCGAGTCGTCCGTCACCGTCCCAATCAACGAGGCAGAGCTTTCGCCGTCCGCTCCCTCCTGCTCGATTCGCATTCAACCTTAACAGGCCATCTTTCTTGTTACCCACCACTTTGTGGCGTCCCTCGAACTCGCATGGTCCCTCGATCTTGAATATCCGTTTCGGTGCTCGGAGCGTCAATTCCTTGTCGATGATTTCCCCTTGATAAAATGCCAGAAAACCTTCATGGTCGAGCATGATGAGGTCGTTCTGTTTGTCACCATCCCAGTCGACAACGCACGGAGTCGTCCGCCATTGGGTGACCAGTTCCCGCGATTTCGGCGACCACCAGTTCCACTCGGGCCGCGGACAATCGACCCCTTCCGACATTTGCAACGTCATCGGTTCGACGATGAGCGAGTGTCGACCGGTCTGCGGGCGGAACTGTCGATAAGCGGTAATCCGTCCCCAGATTCCGTTCGTTACGAGATCGAGTACGCCATCGTTGTCGAGGTCGCCGACGGCGGGAGCCGAGTAACCCCACTTCGCTTCGCACGGCCCCTGAATGGAGCCCTGTGGCCCCGCCTGGAGACGCAATGGAACCGCCAGCGGACCGGCGTCGGGCGGATTCCCTCCTGGGTCGACGACCAGACCGAGTCGCACAGCATCCTTCCATTGTGGAAGTTCCCGCTTCACTTCTTTCCCGTTGGGCGTCACTGTGTCTGAAATGTTCTCAAAGAAACCGAAGTAGCCCGCCGTGTTGCCACAAATGAGGTCTTCGTCTCCATCCCCATCGAAGTCGATACTGACCGGAGTGACTAAGGCCCCGAACTTTACCTCGGCTGCTTGTTGTTGAAGATATTGCGGAGCCGAGAAGTAGGGCATCCCCTGCACGCTGCGACCTTGCGAATCGATGAGAGCCACTCGGCCATCTTCATCGCCGCACACGAGGTCGATATCGCCATCGCCGTCCCAGTCAACTGCGACCGGCGTAATCATCTGCAAGTCCATGCGGATATCTGCCTTCACGTCGACTTGGAATGCACCCGACGCGAGTTTTCGACCTGTCTGTTGGGCCAGTCGTTGCCCTGCGGCAAACTTCGGCTCGCCTCGGGTTCCCTGATTCTCGAACCAGGTGAAGCCATCCAGAAACTCGCCACAGATGAGGTCGAGATCACCGTCATTGTCGAAATCGGCAAAGTTCGGCGACGGCATCCCATAGACATCAATCAGCTTCCCATCGAGTGTCATCAGCTTCCGAGCGGGGGCAAACTTAGTCGTCCCGAATGACTTCAATGTGTCAAACAAGGCCCCCTTCTCTCCCTTCGCCGACAAGTTTTCCGCGAGGTAGACGTATCCATGCAGAGGCCCGTTCTTCCAGTGGCCTTGATCGTCCCAGGCATCATCCCAGCCGTAGTCGTCCCACACTCCGACACCAATCATGACGTCGAGGTCCCCGTCACCTTCCCAGTCGACCAGCTTCCACTGATTGGCCCGAATGCGACTGAACGAATCGACCTTCGTCGGGATCGGAAGCTTGATCGGGTTGTCGAACTGATGCTCCCGGAAGTCGATGTACATCTTCCCCGGTTCCAAGACGACAGGCTCCCCATCGACATAGCTTACCTGCACATTGCTCGGCCCCTTCGCCACCTTCACCGCAGCCTGGAACACTGGCAACATCGCCGCTTGCTTCTCTCCGCTTCCGCCCCCCCGTGCTGCGTTCGCGTTGCCAGTCGGGGAGCCGGGATTCTCGAAGAAATAGGTGCCATTGTACGGCTTATCCGGGCAGCAAACGATCAGGTCGATGTCTCCATCGCGGTCGTAATCCATCGGCAACGGCCAGGCCCATAAACCGACACCAAGGTCGACCACCAGACCAGGATTGTTGTACCGAATCGGTTCGAGATGATCCTCCTCCGCAACCACCGATTGAACAGCCACAAACCAGAGAGCGGGAACCAACAACAACGTCGGCACGAACGATTGCAACAAGTGAAAACGGGCCATCATCGACACCTCTGGGATTTCGCAGACACAACCTCAGACGAACTGCCTACCATACCAGAGCCCCCCTCACCACAACAGAGCCGCAACTAGAGCGAGTCGACAGAGTGTGTATTCGGACAATAAGTACCGAGAAACGTATCAGGCACAACACAGAGTGACCAGCCCATTGAAAAACGACCGTGGGTTAGCTTTCTAATCTGACGAGAGCATACCGAACGCTTTTTTCCGAGATGTCTATCGGCACCATGTCTGGCTGAAAAGCCTGCCCCACGTTTTTCCACAGGCTGCTGGTTCCTGCCTTACGGTTTTCCGAATCGACCTTGGTTCCTGCGGATTACCGCAGGTCTTTGCGGCAGTTGGGGTCTTGAGGGACCGGGGAGCCGGTCTTCTCGACAGGGTGAGTGAACAGGTATTTCCAGACCGCTTCGTGGAGGTACTTGCCCTTCGCGTCTTTCATGGCGGCTCCTCCGGGGACGACGCCGGAGTGGGCGCGACCGGCGTCGTTCTTTTCGACTGGGGCATCCGTAATCAGGCGACGGGAGTTGCCGTAGGGGGGAGGGGTTTTTTCGACGTTGACCAACGGGCCGAACTCGTTGAGGCCGAGCATCTCCCACGAGCGGCAGTAGTGGTCACCGACCCAACCGGTGTCGAGGACATGGGTGAAGCCGAAGTAGCGATTCTTGGGGGTCATCGAGTCGAAGCCTTGCCATTCGTCGAACTGGTCGCGTGGTCCGGAGAACATGACGACGCGGGCCACTTCCTGATGTTTCGCGAAGCGGGCGGCAGTTGTCGAGCCGTGCGAGATGCCACTCAGAATGACCTTGTCCCACTTGAGGTCACTGCGGTCGGCTGTGAGGAACTGATCCCAGTTTCCTTGCGGGTTTTCCTTGTCGAGCCAGAGGACGAATTGCCGCGACCGCTCCATGATGCTGTCGGGCTTCGGAATGTCGACAAGGGGAGTCTGGTCGATGCCGGTGGCCGCTTCGAGACGAATCTTGCCGAGTGATGTCCCATCATCGCGATCTTTGGGGTCGAGCTTGCCATACCAACCGTTGGCATAGTGAACCTGAATTCCGTGCAGGCCATAGCTGGAGATGCGTTCAAACAGACCTTGATTGTGACCCATCAGCCAGATGACCAGTTGTCCTCGCGGGGCAACGCGGGTGTCGACCACGGCATGTTGCAGGTCGGTGACTTTCCCCTTTCCATCAGCGAAGACGAAGCCGAGTTCGGGATGCTCCTTCGCCCGCTTGTCGATCTCGCTGGCCCGCTTCGTCAGATCGTAACGTTTGGCGTCGCGGTCCTTATAGGGGGGCCCCTTAGGCTCGGCTGCCTGAGTCGAGAGAGCGCAAACCGTAACAATGAGAAGGAGTGTGAGAAACGATACTTTCATCGGCGTGACACTTTCCAAGGTGCTGGGGGATATGATGTCTATCAGTTTGAGGTTGTCGACTTGGTGTCTCTTCGTACGGGAAGAACTAGTGGCACTTAACGACTTATCTTAGTCGCAGGGATTATGTTAATAAACTAGGCTATGATATCATGGACGACTTCGCCAAAGACGTCGGTCAGACGGAACTGACGTCCCTGGAAACGGTAGGTGAGCTTCTCGTGATGGATCCCGAGTTGATGCAGGATCGTCGCTTGCAGGTCGTGAACATGGACCGGCTTGTCGACGGCGTTAAACGCGAGGTCGTCGGAGGCTCCGTAGGTGACGCCCGGCTTGATGCCGCCTCCGGCCAACCAGGTTGTAAAGGCATAGGGGTGATGGTCCCGTCCCCAGCGGGGGCGATCGTTGATGTCTCCCTGAATAAATGGCGTCCGTCCGAACTCTCCCCCCCAGATGACCAGGGTGTCTTCCAATAACCCCCGTTGTTCCAAGTCTTGGACAAGGGCGGCGGAAGGCTGATCGGTGTCGGCTGACTGTGTGTAGAGTTCGGTCGTGAGGCTGCGATGTTGGTCCCAGCCGGCGTGCATCACCTGCACAAAGCGAACTCCGCGTTCGACCAATCGACGAGCCATCAGGCAGTTGTGTGCAAACGTCCCTGGCTCGGTTGCTTGTGGTCCGTACATGTCGAGCGTCGCTTTCGTCTCCCCCGACAGGTCGGCCAACTCGGGGACGCTCGCCTGCATTTTGAAGGCCATCTCGTATTGGGCAATGCGAGTGGCGATCTCGGGGTCGCCGAATTCTTGCAGCTTGAGTTCGTTGACTGCGGCGATGTCGTCGAGCCATTCGCGTCGCATCTCTCGCGAGAGTCCTTGCGGGTTCGAGACATAGAGCACCGGATCGCCACTTCCCCGCAGCTTGACCCCTTGATACTTCGAGGGGAGAAACCCACTCCCCCAATAGAAGTCGTAGAAGATTTGTCCGCAGGTGGTCCCTTTCGAGATCGAAGTCATAACCACAAAGCCCGGCAGACTGTCGGTCTCGACCCCGAGGCCATAGGTAAGCCAAGCCCCCATCGAGGGACGACCGGGGAGTTCCGCGCCCGTTAACAGGAACGAAATGGCGGGAGCATGATTAACCGACTCGGTGTGCATGCTCTTGATAAAGCACAGCTTGTCGGCGATCTGAGCGGTGTGAGGCATGAGGTCGCTCACCCACGCGCCGCTCTCTCCGTACTGATGAAACGGTTCGACCGGAGCGAGCACGAGCTTGCCGCCGGCATTTCCGGTCATCGTGCTGAACCGCTTCCCTTGCACGTATTCGTCAGGGATTGGCTGGCCATGTAGCTTCTGCAAGAGGGGCTTGTAGTCGAACAGGTCGACGTGCGTGGGGGCACCGTTTTGGAACAGGTAGATGACGTGCTTCGCCTTGCCTGCGGCATGAGGGAGTCCTGGCAGTCCGCCGATGGCGTTCGCTGATCCTGTGCCGCCAATGACACGCGCCTCTGGATTGACGGAGGTCTCTCCCAGAAGCGGGTCGCGTCCCAGGAGCGACGCCAGCGCAGCAGTCCCAATGCCACAAGCCGAACGTCCGAAGAAGTTGCGACGGGTCAGGTGCCGATGGTTCTGCTGAAGGGGGTCCATAGAGATCGTACAGGGTGAGCGAGTGGGTGATGTCAGGCGTGGGCAATGTTGTTAGCGGGGTGATACTGTTCACTCGCGGTTTAAGGTTTCATCGAGATTCATGAGGGCGAGTGTCAACGCGGTCCAGGTGGCGTGTTCGATGGGGGAGATCGTCTCGTCGCGGGGAGACTCGCCGATGGCCAATAACTTCGCGGCTTCTTCAGGAGCCTTGGTAAACTGATCCCGACTACGTGCGATGGCGGCAAGGAGAATCGTTTGCTCTCGATCCGAAGGGGCCCGGGCAAGGAGTCGACGAAACACCCTGTTCAACCGAGTCGCGTCTGTTGCGGCGGTCTCGGATGCCGTAACGTCTTCCGGTTTGGCAGTGGGGGGCAGCAAGACCTGTTGGGCCAGTGCTCGGGCGGCTTCGACATAGGTCACGTCGTTCTGAGTCGCCAGAGCGTGCAGCGGGGTGTTCGTCCGGAAGACCTTGACGCTGCATGTCAGTCGGTCGGCTGTGTCGAAGAAGAGGGTCGGGCCGGTGATGCGTCGCCAGAAGGTGTACAGACTGCGACGATACAACGCCTCTCCATGATCCTGCGTGTAGCGCTTGGTTCCGAAGGTGGCCTCTTCCCACACGCCAGCCGGTTGATAGCCATTGACTGCCGGCCCCCCCGACGTCGTCACGAGTAAGCCACTGGCAGCGAGTGCCTGATCGCGGATCATCCACGAGGGGAGTCGATGACGCGAGCCACGGGCTAACAGTCGGTTCTGAGGGTCCCGCTCGAACAACTCGGCTGACCCCTTCGAGGACTGACGATAGGTGTGGCTGGTGACGATCAGGCGGACGAGCCGTTTGACATCCCAGCCCCCTTCTCGGAAGTCGGCTGCCAGCCAGTTCAGCAGATCGAGGTTGACCGGGAACTCTCCTTGGACGCCGAAGTCTTCGGCTGTCTTCACGAGACCGATACCGAAGAACTGTTGCCAGAATCGGTTGACGGTGACGCGAGGAGTCAGCGGATTGTCGTCGCTGACGAGCCATTCGGCAAGGGCGAGTCGATCATACGATGTCCCCTCCGCCCCCTCGGACAATGGGGGCAACGGAGGGAGACTGGCGGGGACGTTCGCCGTCACTTCATCGCCCGGTTTCGAGTACAAGCCCCGTTCGAGTCGGAACGTTTTGCGTCGTTGGGGCATGTCTTCCATGACCATCACTTTCGGGACACCCCGACGCGCTTCTTCGAGTTGCCCGGCGAGCTTCTTCTGTTCCTCCTGAAGCTCACGGAAGAGCACGTCTGTCACCCGTTGTTCTGTCGCGACGATCTTTACCTGTTCGGCTGTTCGATCTGTCGCAGCCACTCGCAACGCGGCGATGAGTGTCTGCGTCTCAGGACTCAGCATCGGAGCGGCGATTTCGGTCACCGAGAGTCGGAAGCGACCCATGTTGTGCCGGATGTGTTGGGAGTCGTGACGCAACGTCACCCGCAACTTCGACCCTTTCGGCAATTGGATGCCCGGCATGAACCGAAAGATGGCCGCATGATCCTTGTTGACGAACTGGCCTTCCAGCACCGCCCAGCCCGACTTCGCATTCCCATCGAAAGCGTTCTCGACCTTCAAACTCCCTTGCTCGAAGGTCGCTTGAGCCGACGTGATCTTGAGTGGTTGGGGCTCTGCGTCTGGAGCCAGCAGTTCGATTTCGATCTCCGTCAACACGAAGTTGCCACTGTCCGACTTCGCCAGTCCGCCTTGCGTATGTGACTCGTGTCTTAAGGCTTCGAGCCGCAGGGCGACAAGTTGCGGCAAGTCGACCGGGAGGGTGACGGTGTAGGTATCGTTGTTGACCGGGTCCCCCTTCGCGAGGATGGAACTGTCGGGTTGCAGTTCGAGTGTTTGATGTTCGGCCTTGATCGACTCGGGCCGTGGAGTCGTCCAGATTCCGGGTCCGAGTTCTTGCAGACGCTTCTTCTCCCAGTCGGGAAGCAGGGTCAGCAATTCCTTGTCTCGCATCGCCTGCCGTTGTTTGTTATCAGCAATCAACCTCTCGACTTCATCGATGCGAGATTGCTGCATGGTGTTGGGGAGACTGAGAGTGGGCGCCGTCTGCGGATCTCCCCCTCCGCCAGTGACCGGAGTCTGATTGAAGAACGCGAACAGGCTGTAGTAGTCGACGTTCGTCAGTGGATCGAACTTATGGTCATGACAACGACAACAGTTCGTCGTCAGTCCCAGCCAAACAGTGGCGGTGGTTTCGGTCATGTCGAAGACGTAATCGATGCGATTCTCTTCAGCGATGCGTCCCCCCTCGCCATTGATGGCATGATTACGGAGGAAGCCGGTCGCCAATTTCTGCTCGGTCGTCGCGTTGGGAAGTCGGTCTCCGGCGAGCTGCCAGATGGTGAAATCGCGATAGGAGAGATTGCGATTGAAGGCGTCGACCACCCAGTCTCGCCAGGGCCACATGGTCCGCTCGCGGTCCCCCTGATAGCCATTCGAGTCGGCATAGCGAGCCGCTTCGAGCCAGTCCCACGCCATCCGCTCTCCATAGGCGGGGGAATCCAATAGCCGGTCGACAAGGTGTTCGTAAGCATCCGGACGTGTATCGGCGAGGAACTGGTCGACCTCTTCCGGCGACGGCGGCAAACCGGTCAGGTCCAGCGTCACCCGGCGAATCAATGTCACCCGGTCGGCTTCGGGATTGGGGATCAGACCTTGCTGGGCAAGGTTTTCCTGGATGAACGAGTCGATCGGATTGTGAATGCTTCCCGGCGAGACAGCCGGCCGAGTGGGGATGACCGGTTTCTGTAGTGCTGCGAAGGACCAGTGTTCTCCCCAGATCGCCCCCGCGGCAATCCAACGTGCGATGTCGTCGACCTCTGCGGCTGTGACCGAACGGTTGGACGACGGCGGGGGCATCTGTTCGTCCGGGTCGTGCGAGCGGAGCCGTTTGAGGAGTTCGCTCTGCTCAGGATGTTCGAGGTCAACGACGGTCAAGGCCCCCGCAGCAGTGTCCAGTCGCAAGTCCCCTTCACGATGCTTGGGGTCGGGACCATGACAATGAAAACAGTTCTCGGCGAGCACCGGGCGAATGTCCCGCGTGAAGTCGACCATTCGAGTTTGACCCCGCTCGGCTGCGACGACGTCTGCCAGATTCCAGACCCCTCCCCCGACCAGCAGACCGCTGGCCAACGCGAAGAACATCAGTCGCACGATTCTCGTCATTCTTCGTGAACGCAAAGTCAAGAAACAGGAACAGGAGGAGTTAGGACCGATCGATCATTGAGTGTCACCATTCGCTCCGCGAAAGCTGTGAATCCCGAGACCTTTCGCGGAGCGAAAGGCGACACAATCCCGGGAGGCCATGTCTCCTCCGTCGACTCCTCAGACATCGCCCCGACGCATTCCGTCAGTCGAAGACCGCGATCAGAGGGGAGCATCAAAACCGCCTCCCATCGCGACCATCCCGTATCGTCGACTCTCCGACACCATCGGTCAACGCTAAAGCTCAAATTCCACCGAGTGAACGACTCATGAACTCGTCTCGCTGCTAACTTGAGTACGTCTCGACGATTGTCCCCCACGAAGACTGCAACATGTCACTTCAGATGCAGGGAGCCTGCGGACGTTGTTGGCAGTGCACGGGGGAAAATGGCGATCTCATCGAGGCGACCTTCCCAATTCGACTGATTGTCGCATCGACCTCCGAAGAACAAGCGATCATAGCCAGCGGGGAAGTTGGCGGGGGCCTTGATTGTCAGTTCAGGTTCGACCGCGCCGTTCAACGTTACGGTCACCTCGGCCCCTTTTCGAACGAAGAGGAGATGGTTCCACTCCCATCGCTTCAGCTCTGTTTTTCCGTAATGACGACTCCCCTCCCCTTCACCAGTCCCCTGCTGATAGACCAGTTTTCCGGCATGATCCCCCACTCCGGCAATACCAACGTGATCGCCAGTCGGGTCGAGAATGTGGTCGCGACCGCGGGAGAACATCCACCCCGAAATCTCGCGGGCATCGTGGGGCATGCCATTCCAGAACCACAACGAAACCGAGTAGTCGTTCCCGAGTTCGGCATGGCGAGTCCGAAGTCGTCCCCCCGCAAAATGAGCCGCCCGGTTCGTTTCTCCTGCGAGACAATGGATGTCGGACCTCGGACCTTCCAGAAAGAAGACCACTCCCCGCTCGAAGACCCCATCGTGATGCTCGCCCGATGAGTCAATCGCTTCCGGAGCAGCAAATTCGTCGAGTCGATAATATGCAACCGGATTCAACTCCCGGATTGCGTCGACAGCCGGTCCCGACGACTGCTGATACACCTTGCGAGGTTTCCCTGCAACACGTTCGATGAGTTGCAGAGCGGTCTCCGCAATCTTTGGTTCAGCTTGCACTTCCAACCCCGCCGACCGTGCGGCCCAGGTGTTGTAGCCCCCCAGGTCATGCTGCTCGGGAGGGGGAATGTAGCCGTCTCCCCCGTTGGCTAATTCAATAACCATCGTCTTTGCGAGTGGGCTTTGCAGCTTGAGCTTCAAACCGGTAAGGGCATAAGTTTCATTCGGCGTGGTGGCAATCACGATGTCGCCGATCCGCAGGGCCTGTACGACAATTTCCGTCGACTTCAATTCGTGCAGGATCACCTGTTCGCGGGCATAGACTTCCGTGGTTGTCTTCGGCTCGCGACCCGCCATCTCGTCAACAATCCGCTGACCCCATTCGAGTCTCTGTCGGTCGGGAGTGCGGTAGTTCAACGTCATTCGTTGCTCAGCCATCGCCAGTGAATGGGGAGTGGTGTACTCGATCTCTTGATAAGCCTTCATCGCCAAGTCCAGCAAACCGTTGGCGTAAGTTTCGATGGTGTGTTCTTCTTCCTTTGTCGGTGCCGGCTTCGTGTAGTCACGACGCCAGATGTCCCCGCTGCAACCATGCGACATGATCCCCACAAACGGCGGCGGGGTCTTCTTCATGGGATCAGTGTTATTTGCTGTCCCCACAGCATTCGCATCTTCTGGAGTGAGCCGAGCTTTCAGACCTTCGCAGAAGTGGCCGAAGTAGTCTGCGCTGATGTCGCGATCACTGAAATAATGCATCGAGAAGTTGGCCAACACCGCCAACGGGCGACCTTCGACAGACTGTACCGAGATCAGCGTTAAGTCTGGGTCTTCCGGCCCCGACTCGCCGGTGACATCGTCCCAGACTCGCCCGGCATGCATGTTCGCCCGCAATGTCATGTTGCCGAATGGGTCTTCCGCTATCCGATCGGGTCGACGAATCCATCGTCGGAGTGCTGTGTACTCGGCCGCATTCACCGACCCCCAGCCAACACGAGCCGACTCAAGGTTGGCCTCTGCCTGCTGAATTGCTTCGACAAGCTTATCGACCAGATACGGCGGATAGTCCGGGTCTGCGTCGGTCCCCAACGCCCCCATGCACGAAGCAGCTGAATGGGTATGTGTCGCCGAGATCAGCATCCGATTGGCCGCGATCTTTGTCACCTTGGCCGCCTCGGCTTTCGCATCGTCAAGTAACGGACGGGGCATCATGCAACTGTCGACGACAACAATCGCCAGGCGTTCCTGGCCATCATCCAAAACCAGTGCCCGGGCATGAAGTCGTGTGTTGATGACCGAAAGGCTGCGACTCAGCATCCCCCCGTTGACAATGGCCGGCAACGTGCGCGGAGTAACATCGACGACAGCCGCCCCCGCCCGAAACTCGGCCCACACCCTCCCCGAGCCCCCGGAGACCGTCGCGATCACAAGTATCGCCAGCAAGAAAGTACGTCCCATGATGCAGTCGCTCCCGAGATTCGATGGCCCACTTGAGATCGGTGGCCACTATACCATCAATTCCAACCGATGCGAATCGTCCGTCCAATGAGACGGCAAATCAGAGATGTCAACCAGACAAAGAGACTGAGACATCCACCTGTCCCCGGTCTGTGCGTCCGGTCTCGTGCCTTCCCTTGTTTCCCAAAGGAACAGGGACGATCTGCGTCGATGCGACGCCGAAAGTGGTCTTGACCCTCTTGACAGATGCCCCCTAGAGTCCCGCCGCGAATTGACCCTTAGAAAATCCGCAGCGTCTTGCACGAGATGGATCTCATGACGACATCCCCCGACATCACTCCGATCGCTCCCTGGCCCCACTTTGATCATGAAATGATCGATGCGGCAACGCGGGTGTTGCAGTCAGGAAAGGTCAACTATTGGACCGGGACCGAAGGGCGGAGATTCGAAGAAGAGTATGCCGAATACACGCAGACACAGCACGCAATCGCCCTTTCTAACGGGACCGTTGCCCTGGAATTGGCGTTGTATGCCTTGAATATCGGCCCCGGCGACGACGTCATCGTTCCGAGTCGCACCTTCATCGCCTCGGCGAGTTGTGCCGTCGCTCGCGGAGCACGACCGATCGTCGCCGATGTCGATCGCGACAGTCAGAACTTGACGGCAGACACCATTGAAGCGGTCCTGACACCGCAAACAAAGGCGATCATCGCCGTGCATCTGGCAGGTTGGCCATGCGATATGGACCCCATCCTCGAACTCGCCCGAGCCCGTGGAATCGCCGTTATCGAAGACTGTGCCCAGGCACACGGAGCCGAGTACAAAGGTCAACCAGTCGGCTCAATCGGCGATTTCGGCGCGTTTTCGTTTTGTCAGGATAAAATTCTGACCACTGCGGGCGAAGGAGGAATGCTCGTCACCAACAACAGCGACTGGTGGGACCGAGCATGGCGATTCAAGGATCATGGAAAGACTCCCGAAGCCTTCTACAACCCGCAGCCACCATCGACACAGTTTCGCTGGCTTCATGAATCGTTCGGCACCAATATGCGACTGACCGAGTATCAGTCGGCCATCGGTCGCATCATGCTCCGAAGACTCCCCGCATGGGTCGAGACCCGCCGAGCCAATGCCTCCCGCCTGCTCGCCGCCTGCCAACAGTCGTCGGCCCTGAGAACCCCCGTTCCCGGTCCGAACTTCAAGCACGCCTACTACAAGTTCTACACCTTCATCCGCCCCGAACAACTCGCCCCCGACTGGTCCCGCGACCGCATCCTCAGCGAGATCAAGGGACAAGGGGTCCCCGTCTTCACCGGCAGTTGCAGCGAAATCTACAAAGAATCCGCCTTCCCCCCCGCCTGGAAACCCCCCACCCCCCTCCCCACCGCCGCCGAACTCGGCCAAACCAGCCTCATGTTCCAAGTCCACCCGACGATGACAAATGCAGATATCAACCGATTGTCAACAGGCATCTCCCGTGTCGGCACAATGGCAAGTCTGAACGAAAGCGATATTAACCGGGCCCCCAAAGTCGCCTGACGTTACGGCGTCTGATTTTCAAGTTTTGGTTGTTCGACACCGCAAAGTTGAACGAGTTGCCCTTCCAATCGAATTGTCACTGCCTTGAGCACTGCGAAGTCGTACAAGCGGACCTGAATTAAAGATGAGTGAACTTCAGACAAAGCGACCAGCACCCGCATGGTTCAACCTTGCGCTGCAGTTGCTTCCAAGAAGTCAGTTCGTGCGAAGCTTTCTGGTCGTCTTGACCGGGACAGTGTTATCGAGGGCGGTCCTCATTCTGGCAATGCCGATGCTGGCGAGGCTTTATGATCCCGCGAGTATTGGATCTTGGCAGCTTTTCACTGGTTTGCTGCAGATTCTCAGCTCGATTGTGTGCGCCCGGTATGAACTAGCGGTCATGCTGCCGAAGTCAAAACAGCAGGCCGCAAGTCTGTTCTGGGCATCCTTAGTTGTTTCGTCGCATGTGACCTGTTTGGCCGCAATCGCAATCACAATCTGGCCAGAACGCCTAGAGATGCTGTTGGGGGATGTTGCCGTCCGCCCATTGTTCTGGTCGCTTCCGATTCTGGTGGCGATGATGGGAATTCAGCAGGCGACAACATATTGGCTGAATCGTCACGAGGCGTTTTCGTCTATCGCAGGGGCAAACGTCGTGCGTTCTGTGGGGATCGTCGCGATCCCACTCGCGATAACGCTGGTCACCCGGGGCAACGTGACACATCTAATTGTTGGGACTATTACAGGCCACTTTCTGGCGACGCTCATGTTTCTCTGGTCCGCAAGACGCCAAGACGCAGCTGCCCTGCTTGCAGGATTGAGTTGGCCCAAAATCTGGACTGCGGCCGTCGAACACCGTGCATACCCTCTGCATGTTGCCACGTCGGCATTAATTACGATGGGGGCCAGCCGCTGCGTTCTATTTCTATTGGCGATCTACTCGTCATCGCACACCGTTGGATTGTACGCGATGGCGGCAAGCCTGACATTTCTTCCCGTGACATTCATCTCACAGTCGCTCAGTCAGGTTCTCTACCCACGAATCGCCCGTGACTTCGGGGTTCAGCGACTAGAATCATTTACGAAACGGGTGCTGTATATTCTGGTGATTGTCGCAGTTCCCCCTGCTGTCCTGTTCTCGTTTCACGCCCCAGTCCTGTTCGAGACGATCCTGGGTGACCAGTGGCGCGAAGCGGGCGAATACGCCACATGGTTGACAGGCCCATCATTCTTTGTGTTGGCGGGTGCTTGGTTGGTCCGATTTCTGGACGTCGCCGGAAAGCAGCGAGTGGGACTGGTTCTCGAAGTCACTTACAGTCTGCTATCGATTGTGCTCCTCTTTGGCCTACTGCACTCCAATTGCACACCACTCACATCACTAGCAGCCTACTGCTTGGTGACTGTGGCTTATAATATGATCTGGATGTGTGTCGTGTTTCGCGTCGTCCACTTTCGCCTCGCCCAGCTACAAGGTCCGTTCGCCACACTCGCGGTCCTCGTATTTGCGTCGCTCACCGTCTGTCTCGCGACATCCAATCGTGATGCGTCGATACCATCATTACTTATTTCGACCGCTTTAGTGTTACTGCTGCAAGCGATCGCAGCGTACCTGTATCTAGGAGTCAAACGCGCATGAAACTCTATCAGCCTCGGAAGTCCTGGAAGGCGATGTGGGAAGGGGAAACAACCCCTCACTGGGAGGTTGTCCCGATGGCAGCCGAACTCTCTCTGTTGTTTAGCGGAGCTAAACGGGACCGCGTCTTGGAGATAGGTTGTGGGAACGGGATCCTTTTTGATCTGCTCGGCTTTTCGCAGTCCGAAAACTATCACGGAGTTGACCTGTCGTCGTCGATGATCGACGAATTTCGTAAACGGAAGCCCACTGTGTCACTTTCAGTCGGTCCCGCTGAGAAATATGAGGATGGCAATCAATACGACCTCATTTTCTCAAACGGTCTGGTGCAATACTTTGATCTGGAGATGCTCGACGAAATGCTGACCCGCTCCATGAGGATGCTGGCGCCGCACGGACGCATCATCATGGCCTCGATCCCATGGAGAGCCACGAGAAACCACTTCTATCGGGGCGATCTCACAAAGAACCCGAGAGCCGGAGCAATTCAATATCTCAAATCTCTCATCAGTTCCTGGAAGGGGAACTTCATGGGACGATGGTACGACCCTCGCGAGATTCAGAAGGCGGCCGACAGGCAAGGACTCAACTTGACCCTCGCCGGATCGCTGTACTATCCGTACCGATTCCATGCAATCTTCAACCGCCCTGAAGTTGCATCCACGACCTCGAAAGCAGCCTAACGTCTCAACTTGGAGCAAACACATGAGTTCCTCAGCCTCCTCCCAGTCGCCGCCAAAAGCGATTGAGCCATACAATAGCATTTTCCAGCGCCCCTGGTGGCTCGACGCCGTTGCGCCCGGTCAATGGAAGGCACTGGAAGTCAATCGCGGCGGTCAACTCGTCGCCCGCATGCCGATCGCCGTCGAGCGTAAACTTGGTCAGACACTCATCGCGAAGCCGCGACTAACCCAGACGCTCGGCCCCTGGCTCCTTCCCACCGATGTGAAGCAGTCGACTCGGCTGACACAAGAAAAAGAGTGGATGACGGAACTCATCGATCAACTCCCCCCGTTCTCGTACTTCTGCCAAAATTTTGACTACTCCGTGCAAAATTGGTATCCCTTCTACCTGCGGGGCTTTGAAGCGACGGTCTTCTATACCTATGTGATCGAAGACCTCTCTGACATGGACAAGGTCGTCTCGGGATATGATTCCAAGACGAGAAATACAATCCGCAAGGGACGCAATGAAATCTCTGTTCGAAGTGACCTAGGTGTTGAGGTATTGTGGGACATGACCTGCAAGAGCTTCGCCTGTTCTGGGAATGTTCCCCCGTACTCTTTTGAGTTTCTTGCAAGACTTCATGCCGCTTGTGAAGCAAACAATGCCTGCAAGCTCTTCTTTTCTGAAGACTCTGATGGAAATGTTCATGGTGGGTTGCTCGTCGTTCATGATGAGATGTCAGCCTACTATCTCGTCGGTGGCTCCGACCCGAAGTTCCGCCAGAGCGCTGGATATAGCCTGCTGGTTCATGAAGCGATCGAATACGCGTCGACTGTGTCGAAAGTGTTCAACTTCGAGGGAAGTATGGTCGAACCCATCGAGCGGTTTATGCGGGGCTTTGGTGGCACACAAAAACCGATTATCACGGTTCGTGGCTATAGTCGCATGATGCGACTATATCGTCACCTTCGAGAAGCGGGACGCCGCGCCGCTGGATAAAACACATGGGATTCAGAGACGGTTGATCGAATCAAGCGTCGCTGTCCGATCATGGCCGCAGAGTCACTCGTGACTCTAAAAAGACCTTGTAAAGTTGGTGAAGTCAAGGAAACCAAATGGAAATCATGAGCAATGATAAACTCAAAAGTGATCGTGAAGCCCCGGGGAGCTGGAACTCCAGCCAGCACCAGCGGCGCAGAAAATACCGTTGGTTGATTGCTGCATCACATCACATCACCGTCAAGCTCGGCAAGTGGTTTCCTAATGCGTTTCCGTTTGTGTATCTGTCCGGCTATCCCAAGAGCGGTACGTCCTGGGCGGCGGATCTGATTGCTGACGCTTTGGGAATCTCCCATCCACAACACTCGTTAATGCCCCTCGGTAGCGAGTGCGTTGTGCAGACTCACTCGCGGTTCGATCCCAAATGTCGACGGGCCGTGTATGTGATGCGCGATGGTCGTGACGTGATGGTGTCACTCTACTTTCACTTGATCGGGAATCGTGAAGCGTGTGGGACGGGGCGGAACCCCTATCAGGGGATTCGTGGACTTGGAACCGCTCAGAGCATTCGTGATGATCTCCCTGAGTTTATCGCCGGACAATTCGATCGCCCCTTTGGATCACCACTGAACTGGGCTGACCACGTCACATCCTATCTCCAGTCAACGTCGGATCGCCTGTCTTTAGTTCGGTACGAGGATTTAAAACACGATGCGATCGGAACGGTCGCTCGTACCATCGCGACGCTCACCTCAAAGCCAGTGTCTGACGAGAAACTGGAACACATCATTGCGCGGCATTCGTTCTCGAAACCGTCCAGTCAAAAAACCAGCGCCACGGAGCCGAGTAGCTTTTTGCGAAAGGGGATCGCAGGTGACTGGAGGAATCACTTTTCGGAAGAAGCGTGTGAACAGTTTGATCGTTCGTTCGGCGATGCACTACTACTGGCCGGATATGAATCGGATCGGAGTTGGACTCGCAGTTCGATCCAGAAGGCCGCTTGAGCGACTGGGTGACTCGGATTAGATTAACTTAGGGGTCCTGGAGTTCGTGCAACACGTGCCTGAGCCACAGCCGACGATCAAAACCGCTACGAGCAGACGCAACTCGCTTGAGATACGCCTGTCGAGATTGCGTGTTTTGCTGGAGGCGACACTTGTCTTTCTGGTCTTCGAAGCGATGCTGCGAAGACTCGTCCCCTATTACAATTCTCACATTCAGGCTGTCAAGTTTATCGTAATTCCTCTGCTGACTTTAAACTATTGGCCGGAAGTCATTCAGGGGTTTAAACGGGCAGGGGTAGTCGCATTCCTGGCGTTCTGGATCGTTTCCGGATTCACGATTACGCTGTTGAACGTGCTGGACTATTCAGAATGCCGGGCGTTAGGCGTTCTCATCAACTTGCTGTGTATCCCCGTACTTGGATTAGCATCGTCTGCTTATGCGGAGTATTCGACCCGCGTCGACTTTCTCCGACGTTTCTCGTGGCTCTGCGGTGCAGTCGGGCTCATTGCCATTATTCAGTCTCGGCTGTCCCCCGATCACTGGTCGAACGTCTCGATGGACTTCGAGTCGTCAGCAATTGCCGTTGAGCTGGGGTTTCGAGTCACTTCGGTCTTCTCGCATTGCAATGTCTTTGGCTCTTTTGTCGCAATCGGTGCCTTGGCGTGCCTCGCAGCGTTTATGACGTCGCAGACGGCGATGACGCGGTTCAGCTCCGGTGCATCACTGCTTTTGATTCTCGGAGGGGGAATGCTCAGCGGGAGCCGCATGGGGGCACTCGTCCCCCCGGCAGTCTGCCTGGCCGCCTGCATTTCGAACAAGAGAATCATGGCGAAGCTCTTTCTTCCGGTGCTCGCAACCTCTGTTTTCGTGGGAACGATGTGGCTGGTGTTCTCGGATGCAAATGGGATTGCCAACATGGAGTTCGATGGACGTGCGTTCTGGACGGAGGAAGCTTTTCGTCGTGTCTTCGACATGTACCTGGGCGACGACATGCGAAATGCGTTCGACGAAGGTGGTGGTTTGGGAACCGGCTGGGGAACACGAACCATGGGGGTTCGAAGCTTGGCGAATGCTGCTGGATTTGATGCTCCAGTCGAAGTTGTTCACATCGAGTCTGGATTTGCAATCATCCTTGCGCAGGGGGGAATTGTCGGAGTGCTGGCGTTTGCAGTCATGGCGACTGGGATTCTCGTTCATACGATCCGACGTTGGCCGCCACTCGGTTGGACGACGATCGGCCTGGTGACTTATCTTTTGTTGGGCCATCTCCCCCTATCGCTCCTCGAACTGCCAGTTCTTGCAACTCCATTCTGGATGATGCTCGGAGTGACGATGACGACGTCAAATCGCCGCGTTTCGCTGGAGCAACAGAGATTGAGCCGCCCGCTTATCAAGCCCGAAGAGACGCGGCTGGCGAGGGCTGCATGAGGCTTTGTCTAAATGCGATTCCGGTGCACCCCGGGGGTGGTTTAACGGTCATCTGTGGCTTGGTCAGTAGTTTGTCTGCCGTTGCGCCCGAGATTGAATTGTCGGTCGTGGCCAGTTACCCAGCGACGGTGCAGGCAATTGGTGACCTGAATGTCGTTCCTGTCGAATCGGTGCTTCAAGGACGATCAGCGGCGGCGCAGTTCGTCTGGCAGAATACACGGTTGGGGGGATGGTTGCGGGAGCGGCGGATTGATGTTTGCCTGAATATCAACCACTACCTCCTGAACTTGGGCTGTCCTCAGGTGATTTATCATCTCAACCTGTTACGGTTTCCGGAGCAGCCTCGCAGTGGGTGGAGCATGGCGACTTTGGCCGAGCGACTGCGAGACTGGACGGCGAAGCGGGCGTTGACGCACGCCGATGCGAATGTGTTTGAGTCGAAGTTTCTGGAATCGAGTGCACGGAGGATTGCGGAGCCGAGGAACCCACAGGTGGTCTACATCGGACTTCCCGAGAGGCTGCACGAGTTAGCGCAACAGGCCCGGGTGAAACTTGAATCCTGCGCAGAGGCGCCGGAGGTTGGGAATTCGGGCGATCGCAATCCCCTGCGAATCGTTTCAGTCACCAGTCCAGCACCGCATAAAGATAACGGAACGCTCATTCGCATGCTCCAGCGGTTGATCGAACTGCAACCGAATCTCGATTGGCATCTCGACGTCGCCGGCGGAACAAACCCTGCCGCATGGGAATCAACACGTAGACTCGCCGAAGAATTGGAGGTTGACAACCGCATTCAATGGCACGGTTTCTGTGATAACGATCAACTCACTAAACTCATGCAGTCGGCCCTGTGTTTGGTCTCGACGAGTCGAGTCGAGTCCTTCTGCATGGTCGCATTGGAAGCCATGGCGCGAGGGTGTCCGGCGGTCGTTGCAGACTGTGCGGCGATGCCCGAAAGCGTTGGTGCTGCGGGGCTGCTCGCACAGCCTGGCAATCCAGATTCTTTTGCAAGGGCTGTGCTCTCGCTTGCGGACGATGTGTTGCTGCGCCGACAACTTGTCGCTGAGGGACTTCAATGGATCGGAGCGTTTCGGTGGAAAGAGTGTGGCCTGCAATTCCGCAAATTGTTGTCTGATGTCGCAAGCAAGTAAGGACGACTTATCGCGACGGGATGTCGTGTTGACCAAGGTAAGCTATGTCGACATTCGCGTTGCCGGATTTCCGGGAAGCTTCTGTGGGAGACGTCGGTGAAGGACTTCGCTCTTGGTTGATCGAATCACGACGAACACACCTTGTCGCCGTACGAATTCGATCCTAGAGGTCGAGGAAGTTCTGGAGCAGTTTTGTGCCGTCGTGGGAGAGGAAGCTTTCGGGGTGGAATTGGACTCCGTGAATGGGGAATTCGCGGTGTCGCAGGCCCATGATCTCGGGGGGGTGGTCGGTATCGCGGGTCCAGGCACAGGCGACGAGTTCGGGAGGGATCGACGCTTCGGGGACGACGAGACTGTGATAGCGAGTGGCTTCGAAGGGGGAGGAAATCCCCCGGAACACTCCGGCTCCGTCGTGATGAATCCACGATGTCTTCCCGTGCATCATCCGGTCGGCCCGAATCACCTGTGCCCCGAAGACCTCTGCCAGACACTGATGCCCGAGGCAAACACCCAGCACCGGTATCGTGGGGCCAAAGCGGGCGATGATCTCTTTCGAGAGTCCCGCTTCGGCGGGAGTGCAGGGGCCGGGGGAGATGACGATTCGTGACGGGGCCAGCTCGGCGATCGCATCGAGCGACGTCTGATCGTTGCGAGCGATCTGAATCTCCAACGATGGGTCCAGTTCTCCAAATCGCTGCACAAGGTTGTAAGTGAAGGAGTCGTAGTTATCGAGAACAAAGATCATCGCCATCTGCCGGTAAGTGAGTGATGTCGGTCGTGAGTCGGTTATCGAGTGAGTGAGTCGCATCGTCATGTCGACTCGGTTTGCGTCAGGTTGCAAGCTTCAACATTGAGTGAGGGACAAGGGGTGCCACGAGTCGCTCATCCACAAGAATGACGTTTAGGGGGGCGGTCGAGGGGCAGGCGTGTCCGGGCGGAAAAGTCTGAATGGCGGGAGGAATCGCGATGAACTCGCCGCGACCTGTCTGAAAATCGTTCTCCCTTCGAGACTCGATTGTCCCCCTCTGGGGACTGTATCCGGAGACGAACGCGGGGGGAAGTGGCCTTCGGAATGACCTTCTGGGGTAGTCCCCCTGAAAAATGGCCATTCTTGAAACTGCCACGAATTCATCGGATTCTTGCACTTTGACGATTCCCGCCAGCGAATTGAGACTGTTACAATCGGACCCGTTGTTCGAGTTGTTCCCCCCGTCTTTTGAGTTCGTGAACTCTGACGGTGACGGCTCTCTCCTGAAGCCGGCAGACCGAAGTCTGTCGAGATGTGTCTTGAATTGAGAATTGCGATGAGTACGGATCAACCCCTCCCAAACACCGAGTCCCCGGTCCCCCCTGCTCCAGCAGAGACATCGCCCCCCGATGTCACTCCCGCCGCTGAAGCGACTCCAGTTGCTGACGCACCGATGCCGGAGGCAACGCCTGCTCCGACCGCTGCCTCAGCGGACACATCAGCGACCGAGGCTCCAGCGACCGAGGCTCCAGCGACTGAGGCTCCAGCGACTGAGGCTCCAGCGACTGAGACTTCGCCGACCCCGGAAACTCCATCCGCTGCTGCCGAGGAGACGAAGCCTCGTTTGCGGTTGAACCCGACGTTCATCCCGTCGACGGCAAAGGCTGTCCCGACACTCGCGCCGTCGGCCCCACTTTACGATGCCGCCGCTGTCGCGGGGGGCGAATCCCCGAATGCTCCCGCCCAAGGTGGTCCGTCATCTGGCCCGGCTGTCGAAGCTGCCGCTCCTTCCGAGCCGCCACCGCCACCACGTCCGATTGGTCCTCCCGTCCCCATCCCCCCGGGAGACGCCCTCGAAGTCACTCTCGAAGCAGAGATCGCTGACGCAATGAAGGCCGGTCCCTCGGGAGCGATCGAAGCGGATGTGGACGAACCGTCGACCGATCCATCGGCTCCGGTCACCGCCCCGCCGCCGCCGAAGACAATTGACGAACTCAAAGAAGGAGATCGTTTGACAGGTGTCGTTGCCTCGATCTCCGGCGACAACGTCTTCCTCGACTTCGGACTTCCGAAGACAGGGATTGTATCGCTACGTCAGTGCAACCCGACAAAGCCTCCGCAAGTTGGGGATCGTCTTAAGGTCATCTTCCAGAAGATCGACGAAACCGAAGGGCTGATTCACGTCAATGTTCCTCGTGGGCGAACCAAAGTCTCCGGCGACTGGACAGGCGTTGCGGTCGGTCAGTCGGTTGAAGGGATGGTTACGAAGTCAAACAAGGGGGGACTGGAAGTTACCGTCGGGAGCTTGCGTGCCTTCCTGCCTGCGAGTCAGGTTGAACTCGGTTTTGTGGCAGACCTCGATACCTACATCGGCCAGAAGCTGGCTGTTTTGGTCACCGAAGTCAATCCGGCCCGCCGCCGCATGGTTGTCAGCCGTAAGCAACTGCTGATTGCCGAACGCTCCGTCGCCGAGAAAGAGGTGATGGCCACTTTGGCTGTCGGCGAAGAACGTACCGGAGTCGTCAAGACGCTGAAAGACTACGGGGCGTTCATCGACATCGGTGGGGTTGACGCCTTCCTACACATCGGCCAGATCAGTTGGACCCGCATCAATCATCCTTCCGAAGTGCTGACGGTCGGCCAATCGGTCGAGGTGAAGGTGCTGACAATCGATGACGAGAAGAAGCGGATCAGCCTTGGGATGCGGCAGCTTTCACGCAACCCCTGGGCCGACGCCGAGAATCAGTACCCCAAAGACTCCCGTGCGACCGGTAAGGTCACCCGCATCGAGACCTTCGGGGCGTTCGTCGAGTTGGAGCCGGGGGTTGAAGGGCTGGTCCACATCAGCGAACTCGACCACAAACGTGTGAAGAAGGTTGAAGAGGTCCTGAAGCTCGGCCAGACGGTCGAAGTGCAGATTGTCGAAGTCGACCCGAAGAAGAAGCGGATCAGCCTTTCGCTGAAAGCACTCACTCCCGCTCCCGAGCCTCCGAAAGACGAAGACTCGGCACCGGGACAGGGAGTTGTGTACGAACGTCAGCACAAGGGGCCTCTCAAAGGTGGCATCGGTGGCACAGGAGCCGGTGGACTATTCGGAGACCCTGGCAAGTTCAAGTAATCCTTGACTTCTCAAGGGTTTACACAGACTCCGGCGGAGTTCTGCCGTCAGTTTGGCGATGACGTGATTTCTCAGCTTCTTCACTGGCGGACTGCTGGGGAACCGATTAAGATGCCCCGCTCGAAACTTCCGGGGTCGGTGGGGGCATTTGCTCCCCATCAACAATCTGGAACAGATATAACTTGGAACGGACACAACTTGGAACGGATCGTTCTGAGTGATCCCCCCCGAGAGACAATCTCCGTCGAGATACCAGCACCTTTTAGACACTGCACCCTTACATACTGAACAGTCCGATGGCCAAGACCCAGCGAAAACTGAAGAAAGCAAATCACGGGAAACGTCCCGCCAGCGCCAAAGCACGTCGCGCCAAGCGTCGAGCCATTAAGACGTAGTCCCTCCGGCGGAGGTCCGCTCTCGAGGACATGTCGAACTCAGTTGTTGGTCCCCCGTATTTCAACAGCGTGCTGAGTTCATCGGCATCTGTCAGACGGTTCCTGCGGTTCAACAACGGGATGTTTCGTTTGACTATTGGACGATTGTGAGCCGCTCGATAGCGTCGAGTGGCTCGTCTTTTCGACCCATGTGGAATGGGGTCAAAGAGTGGACCGGCGGCACCCAGTCATGGCTTGCGTGGCTGAAATGCATACTCGGCTGACACAGTGCAAAGGTTGATGCACAGTCAGCTTGGCACATGCCGAACGAGCACGGCATTAGGGCAAGGCTCTTGGCCCGGCCGCTACTTCAGGTCTGACGGAAGGATGGGGCGGTCCTTCGAGATCACATCTGGACCTTTCCCCGCCCGCTTTTCGTAGAAACCATCTCCCGCCTTCACATACTTTGTGAAGCCAAGACGATCGAGCTTCTTGTCATCATTCGACGACTTGTGCATCGCACTGTCCGACCAGCTGCCACCGATAAACGGTGCCTGAATAATTCTCCGTACCGGCTGTCCGGTCTCGGGGTGAACGGTCAGCGGTGGGTCACTGATTCGCTGGGTGATTTCGAACGTGACCGGCGGAAGACCTTCCCCCTCCTCTGGTTTCGCAAAGACCTCAAGCCCTTCATCGGATGGAACGTGGTCCAGAATCTCGTAGACATAAATCGGCATGACCAACACCTCAGTGACTAAGTCGACTCTCATCGGCCCGGAAACGAAGCCACACACAGGCCCGGTGTGGGGCAAACGACAGACCGCATCATCACGAGTCAGCCCGGATCAGCCGACCGATTAGACCGAGAAGCTCTTCCCGCATCCACAAGACTTGGTGGCTGTCGGGTTGTCAAACTTGAATCCCCGGCGTTCGAGGGTGTCGACATAGTCAATCGTCGTCCCGTCGAGGTACAGGGCGCTCTTCTTGTCGACCGCGACCTTTACGCCGTACTGCTCGGTGATGTGGTCTTTTTCGGGAGTGGCCGACTGATCGAAGTGAAACTTGTAATCCAGTCCACTGCATCCGCCGCCAGCAACGCCAACCCTCAGATATGCCTCTTCTGTCTGCAATGCCTGCGTCATTGTCCGCTTGACTTCGGCTGCTGCTTTTTCCGTCAACGTCACCATGTTTGCACCTGTTTCCCCGTGAGGAACCGCAAAAATCATAAACATCCAACCGCCCCAGCCACACAGACCGGAAGCCTCCACAGAGATTATACGCAACTCCCTCCCACGGCAAGAGTGCTCTTCCAGATCATCGGTGGGCGTATGCCACTTGACTGCCTGTCGAGTTGTCGGGCAATCACAGGATTGTATCGGGTTGACGCTGAGCCGGGGGCGATGTCATGCTAACACGCAGGAAATGGACCGGGCGGTTTATGGGAGGTGATCGAGTGTCGAATCCGAAAGTCGCTGGGCTGACGTTGCGAGAGAAGGTGCGAGAGGCTGAGCGTTTGTCACGCGAGTTGATCCAGCACCTGGAGTCGGGGTTTCTTCCGAAGGTGCAAGACCTGCGTCGGCTCGCCAAGACCGGGACCACAGCCGATCAAATCGACGAAGTGGCGGATGCCTCAATCCGCACCTCATCGCAAGTGGTCCTCAAGAGCTTCGACTATTCGGCCAAGCTGCAAGAGACGCTGGAAGAGTTCCTGGAAGCGATCGAAGCCGACCTCCACAACATTACCGAACAGGGCGAATGACCCCGGCCGCCGCCACTCCCGGCTTCGCCTCATGGATTGGAGCCGTATCGGGGCGGTCTTGCGGGGGGAAACGGTTGGCCGGTATCCTGCAACGGGGGACTCAAGCGACGCTCCACCTCACACTTGGCCCGAACTTCACATTTCGTATTGTCTGGAGAGATCAATGGTCCGTTGGAAATCTTTTGTCATCTGTGCCGCCCTGTTGGCTGTGGGCTACGTGGCTGGTCGGTGTGATCTACTCGTACTCACGAAGGCACAGGCACAACTTGAGAACCCACCGTCGGAAGATGACGAAGCGAAAATCTTCGCAGTTCACCGGGCGTTGCGTGATGCCGCCGAGCAACTTCGGCAAGACAATCGATACACCACAATTACGGAAGGGGTCAATCCGTTCCTCGTGCTGGTTGGTGGTGGCGATGCGGCTGCGGACCTTGCGTCGGGCAATGGCGTCGACCCGATGACCTTTGCTGCCTTGTATGCTGGAAAAGTGAGCCCCGAGTTTGCCGAGCAAATGGGGACAGATGAAGAGGGGCGAGTCACGTACGAAGGGAAACCGGTTCAACTGTATTCCAAGAAGCGACTGGTCCGGGCCTATGCCGAGATCGCTCGCATTCTGGCAAACGACAAATAGGTGGCGGAGCAAATCTCCGTCCTGATTGACCACTCGGAGCCGTCGATGTCACTTCCCCGGATGATGCGTGTGCGGCAGCGGTTCGATGCTCCGCGACTTGAAGATGTGGCGAGAGCAACGCGGGACGAGCTACAGCGAATCGACGTGGCCGGGCGAGTACAGCCGGGGGAAACCGTTGCGATCACCGTCGGGAGTCGCGGGATTTCCAACATCGCCGAGATTACCCGTGCCATCGTCCAGTGGGTGAAAGAGATCGGCGGAATCCCCTTCATCGTCCCGGCGATGGGGAGTCATGGCGGAGGGACCGCCGAGGGACAGCGAGGGGTCATTGAAGGGTACGGAGTGACGGAGGCGTACGTCGGCTGCGAGATTCGCTCGTCGATGGAGACCGTCGTTGTCGACCAGACTCCGCAAGGGTTTCCCGTTCACTTCGACCGCCACGCCTGGGAGGCTCGACATGTCATCGTGGCGGGACGGATCAAACCCCATACGCGGTTTGTGGGGCCGATTGAATCGGGTCTGCACAAGATGATGCTGATTGGGCTCGGAAAGCATGAAGGGGCGAAGATTTATCATCGGGCGATACAGGATCACAGTTTTTCCGACATCATTCATGCCGTCGCCCATGTCGTGCTCGAACGTTGCCGTGTGCTGTGTGGCATCGCGATGGTTGAGAATGCACTCGATGAGACGGCTTTAATTGAAGCGGTTCGCCCGGAGCGGTTCTTTGAGCGAGAGCAGGCCCTGTTGACGCAAGCCCGACTCTGGCTGCCGCAACTCCCCTTTCGCGATTGCGACCTCCTCATTGTTGACGAGATCGGTAAGGACATCAGCGGGACCGGCATGGACACGAACGTTGTCGGTCGCAAATACAACGATCACGAAGCGACGGCCCATGACGACACGAACTGTCGTCGCATCTTCGTACGCGGTCTTACCGAAAAAACTCATGGCAACGCCACTGGTCTCGGTTTGGCAGAGTTCACGAATCGCCGCACAGTCGATGCGATGGACGTCGAGATTACCAAGGTCAACTGTGTGACAGCCGGTCATCCGACCGGGGCGATGATTCCAATCTGGTATGAGACCGACCGCGAAGCGATCGCTGCTGCGTTATCGACCGCCGGCCTGACTCCTCCAGAACAGTCTCGCGTCATGCACATCACCAACACACTGCGGTTAGAAGAGCTGCTTGTCAGCGAGGCGTATCGGAATGAACTTTCAGCCCGGGACGATTTAGAGGTCGTCTCGGCCCCAACCGACATGGCGATCGACGCGACCGGGAACCTTGCTTCCGTCATTGCGGGGGCGCATCGATAAACCGCATCTTGCCGCGCTTTGCTGTTTCGCCTACGATCTCGACAGAGGCGAAACGGTGTTTCTCATCCGTCGAGGTGGATGGGAGTGGTTGGTCTCCTTCGCGAAACGGAGTCTCGCGGAGTTTTCTGTCGAATTTTATCCTTACCTTGCAGGCAGACGCATGGCAGCTCAGACAGTTTCACGGCCAATCAAGGCCTCTCTCGCAATACTCGCTTTGGTCTTTCTTGGGGTCGCGGGGGCTCGGTCGTTGTCTTCGGCCGAACCTGTCGATCAAGAAACTGCAAGGCTCGTCACGTTGATGGTCAACCGGTTCCACATCAACCGGCCCGAAATCGACGATGCCGCTTCTGCGGCTTTTCTCGACACCTACCTGAAGGATCTCGACCCGCTGCATCTTTACTTCTTGCAGTCCGACATCGACGAATTCAACAAGCATCGTACGACGCTCGATGACGAACTGGCCCGGGGAGACGTCGAGTTCGGCTATATGGTGCATGCCCGGTATGTCGAGAAGGTCCTCGCTCAATGCGATTTGGCCGACAAACTGATCGACATGGAACATGACTTCACCATTGAAGAAACCAAAGAGGCGGACTACTCGAAGCTCGACTGGGCGAAGTCTCAAGCGGAACTCAACGAACGCTGGCGCAAGTTTGTGAAGTACGACTTGCTGCTCTCGAAAATCGCCGATCAGGACATGAAGAAGGAAAAGGAAGACCTGCACAAGCGATACCGCAACATGCGACGCATCGTGCAGCAACGCGGGAAGTTTGACATCCTCGAAATCTATCTCTCGTCGATGACCCGCTGCTTCGATCCTCATTCGAGCTATATGTCGCCACAGAGCTACGAAGATTTTCAAATCGACCTCAGCCTGAGCCTCGACGGTATCGGGGCGGCACTGCGGGCCGATGATGGTTACACCGTCGTCGCCAGCATTGTCCCGAACGGAGCCGCCGACAAAGACAAGCGATTGAAGGTTGGCGATCGCATCATCGGCGTCGGCCAAGTCGACCCGAAAACCGGCGAGCATGGAGAGATCGAAGACATCTACGAACAGAAGTTGAGCGAGATTGTCCGAAAGATTCGTGGACCTCGTGGAACCAAACTGCTGTTGAAGGTGCAACTCGAGGGGGGGACCGAAACTAAGGTCTACGAGATCACTCGCCAGAAAATCGAACTGACAGAAGCAGCCGCACACGGTGAGATCATTGACTGCGCAGCCCGCGTCGGACGTCCAGGGAAAGTTGGGGTGATCTATCTGCCGCAGTTCTATCGAGACTTCGCCGCAGCCCAGCGAGGAGACAAGAACTTCAAGTCTGCTGCTCGGGACATGAAGGAGTTTCTCGACCAGTTCCGCGAAGCGGGTGTCGATCTGGTCATTGTCGATCTTCGCAACAACACGGGGGGCTCGCTGACCGAGGCAATTGACATCTCGGGGCAGTTCATCGATCGTGGCCCCGTTCTCCAGGTTCGCGATTCGACATCGAGCTCATCGCAAGTCCTCGAAGACGAAGACTCGGGCACTCTCTGGAATGGTCCGTTGGTTGTCGTCTGCAATCGGATGTCCGCCTCGGCATCGGAAATCTTCGCGGGGGCAATGAAGGACTACAATCGAGCCATCATCGTTGGTGACACGACAACGCACGGCAAAGGGACCGTGCAAAACCTGATGGACGTCGCCCCAAATCAGTTGTTCCGCACCAGTCGGGACAACATCCGCGGAGAACTCAAGGTGACGATTCAGCAGTTCTATCGAGTCAACGGAGACAGCACACAAAACCGGGGTGTGATCTCGGATATCATGCTGCCTTCGCTGCTCGACCAGTCGGAATCGGGTGAATCATTCCTCGAACATGCCCTCCCGTTCGACTCGATTCCCCCCGCCAAGTACGTCAAGAACCGCTTCGTGACACCGGAAATCATCGCCGATGTGAAACAGCGAAGCCAGCAACGGGTCGCTGCCAGCAAAGACTTCACGACCATGCAAAACGTCATCGCCCGCTACCTGGAGAAGAAAAATCGCAAGGTAGTCTCTCTCAACGAAACGAAGCTCAAGGCCGAGCGGGAACTCGACAAGGCCGTGCAGAAAATGGGGGGAGAACTTGACCCCGAGAAGGAAGCGGAGAAAGAATTGGAAGCCGAGCAGAACGGCACCAAACCAGTCTTCCCGGATAACTACTACAACTCAGAACTCCTCAACATTTCGCTCGATTACCTGCAAGACCTGAAAGCCTTCGCAGCGGCCAAAGCCAGGTAACTCCCAGCGGAACGACCGCAGCAGTCACAGAGCCGAAAGCGGTCTCCTAAGACCGCACCGACAAACCCCAAGCGACCCGGTAGCCAGGCCACCGGGTCGCTTCACTTTATGACGCCCCGGAACAATGTCTATCCCATGCCATTGTCCGCTCTGTGACTCTCCACGGCCCAGGATTCTCAACCGCCGTCAGCAATTGCATCCCATATCACGTTGAAAAATGAACGTGGGTCAGATTTTCCAATCTGACAAGAGCATCTCCCCGAATCGGAGGCGTCAGCCGACGCGAGACTCCTTCTCCCCCGCTGACGACGCTCCGACTTCAGTCGTCGTCCCCACGGGGGGAGAAGGTCAATACTGTTCGGCACAGAGACTGCGGAGGCGGAGCCGGCACGAGGCTCCTTCTCTCCCGTGATAGTCGTGCCACTTCAGGACGCATGCTAACGGGGGATAAGGTTGGGATGAGGGGGGAGCGGTGGACGCTCATGCGGTCGTCTTGCGAAGTGGATACCTCACACGGCTTGTGGCCGCAATCATGGTCGCCTTTCGCTCCGCGAAAGGGGCGCTGCTTTCGCGGAGCGAAAGGGGACAAACAGGCGCTCACGACGCGTCGATGTTGCAGAGTCATACTCGGTTACAGAGCAAGACTCGAACCGCATGCCCCCTCACCCCGGCCCTCTGATATGGAAGGACCGGTCAAGTGTGGGGGGGGCTTTTTCTGTTTGACTGAAAGGGGGGCGTCAGGTCATGATTTTCTCCTGGGGATGGCAGCGGGCCGGTGGGGGTGGGAGACTGGTACTCTGAGATACGCGTTGGTTACCGCAAGGCAAGGTTTCGTCTGGGAGGAACCTCAGTCTCCAGGACGAGCGTGTTCCTGTGAAGGAATGCTCAAGAGGGCATCGAGGGTGCTTCCCGTTCGTCGGTCTCCACACCGCCACGGCGTCGTTGTCGTCTCCTTGGGGGGCAGTCGGTTGTTGTCATCGTTGTCTTCTTCGTAGACATCTCACAACATCATCCTACAAAGAATAATCTCTGGCAAATGATGCTGTCGTATCGATGTAACATTATCCTAGTTAGAACATCATCGTCACAATTCTGTTGGGAGTGGTGTCTGTTCGCGTTTCGTGTTGCTGTTTGTCATGATCATGCTTCGCCCGTTTTGAGGTCGCTGGTGGGGAAGTCTGTTCGCGATGCAGACGCTGCGTGGTGATCGCGGCGGACCACAGGAACCCCGCCAACTGCGGGCCAGCCGCGGTGACGATCTTCGTGGCAGACTTTGATTCGCTGCAACTTCAGCGAGCGTTTTCGCAGCTCGCCAAAGCAGCGCGTTGTCGGCGATGTCGATGACCTCCTGAGGCAGACTCGCGCTGCTGTAACAGTGCGAGGCTCGCGTTTGGTCGGGCATGATAATAGTGCCAGGCTGCTTCGATCAGCAGACGTCGCACATGGCGGTTGCCGCTCTTGGTGATCCCACCCTGACGACGTGTTGGACCGCTCGATTGCTGGGAACCAGCCGACAAACGACATGAACTTCGCCGCTGTCGGGAATCGTTCAAAAGTCACAATCTCTGCGACAATTCCGACGGCCGTCAACTCCTGAATTCCGCAGAACGCCTGCAAGTTCTGCACCAGCGGGCCGGAGTCGCCAGTCGGCCAGTGCGTCATGGATGTCGGCGTTGAGTCGGGTGATGCGGGACTGGGCTTGGTCTGCCGTGGCGATGGCGTCGGCCAACAGTTGATTCTGTGCTTCGAAGTCAAACGTCTGCCGACGAATCTGACGACCAGTGCGTCTTGGTCCAATGCGAAACACCTTCGGTGAAGCGCTCTCGTCCCTGACGCAACAGAAACTTGAGTAACTGCTGCCGGATGCGCCGTTCGCAAAGACGAGCATCATCCCGCGCACGCACCAAGTCGCGGATCGCTTCGGTCGCGGCATCGGGAATCCAGATGGTCACCAAGTCGCCCGATCGCAAGAAGTGGCCAGCCTTGGCACGTCGATCCGTCTTCACGCGACCCGCTGCTGCGGCACCATCGACGGCGAAACGACCACACAGTCCAACTCTCTCCTCTAAGAACCTTTGCAACCCATACCCCGTCGGCCCCGCCTCGTAACAGACCTTTAACGAACCAAGCGGCCCCAAAGTTCGCAACAACTTCAACACCTGAGTGCTCCATCGAACGGCAACCGCTCAAGAACTCTGCGCCGCCGCATCCCCACATCGGCAACCGCCACCGAAATCGAATCTTTATGGACATCAAGCCCCACGTATCGTAACGTCATCATCGGACCAGCCTCACTGTTATGGCTCTGGAAATCGGGAACAGCAATCACCCAAATTCTAACCCACGCACCCAGTGATCGCCGGTCCTTCCATTCTGTCTCCCCCACTGGAAATCCCTATGAAATAGGGACGTCGACAGTGGGGGAGAGGGAGAGATGTGGTTCAACCCACATCACAAGAATCGTGCCGAACAGTATTGGGGAGAAGGTCGGGTTGAGGGGGCGAACAGTGACCTTCCGTTCCGGGAATTCGCCCCATCGACGCCGCATCGTATCACCCCGTCGATGAACGACCGTGGGGCAGATTTCCAATCTGACAAGAGCAACTTGTACGCCCTTTTGCCGAGACGTCCAACGGCACCATGTCAGGCTGAATGGCCTGACCCACCGTTTTCAACAGGCTGTTAGCCCGGATTATTCATGGGGTGTCGAGAAATGGCCTGGTGTTGCGTTTAAGAGTTTGTGAGTCGACAACTTTCCCGCAAGCACGGAGGCCGTGATGAGTTTACAGGGTGTGTGGTCGGAATGTCTGGAGTTTCATCCTCAAAAGCGTCTGGTTGTGGAAAATTCTGGAGGCAGGTTGTCGAGTGATGCCGGGTTGCTGCTGGTCCGCGAACTGGATGAACGGCTGGGTCTTACGGAGCAGTTTGCCGCGGTCATCGAGGAGTGGCGGCGGGAGCCGACTCACTCATTGCTGTCGATGGTTCGTCGTGCCGCATCTATGGGTGTCTGCATGGGAATTGTCGGTGACAGATGTCGAGGCCGAACGTTGACCGGATGGACCGCGGACGACGCAGATTCGGCGGATATTCGCCGATCGAGGACGATCGACGGGAACTCTGGACGAATGGGCAACGGAGAGACGGCAGCCTTCCAAGGAAAAAGGGGTCCACGGATGACGACGGATGGAGAAGGGATGAAAGGACGGATTCGCTTACGACCAGCCGCCCCCCTTTTCGGGAAACTACGGTGAGCATCCGTCCTTTATCTGTCTTCATCCGTGGCTCCCCTGATTGAGCCGGAGCCGCGTCGTCGTGAGTTGGAAGTCTCTGAGTCGCCCTCTTCCCTTCTCGAAATCCGCGAACATCCGCCAAATTCGCGTCATCCGTGGTCCATCCTGTGTCGCCCAAAGATTCCACCGACAATCGAGACGCACACACCATCTATGGCATCATCGCTGGTTACGAAGATCAGAACGACCACGACACGTTGCGTACGATCCGGTCTTTCAGCTGGTGTGATCGCCTACCCGAAGCGGGGCGGAAACCGTATCGCGCCGACGCTCTCGCGGTTCGAGAACGGGGTCAGCATCCCCGCGCTGTTTCGTTTGCGGGAGTTGATGGTGGATCAGTTCCTCGACCTTCCTGACACGCCACCTCGCGGCTGGTGCTCGATCTGGATGGCTTCGATGACCTGGCCCACGGCCAGCAACAGCTGACGTTGTTTCACGGTTATTACGAGCAGAACTGGTATTTCCGCTCATCATCACCAACGACAGACGGGACTGGTGGTGATGGTCTCGCTCAGGCATGACTGCGCATGCGTCACTGGCGGCCGATGAAGACTTGGAGTTTGTCGTGACGAAGATGCGTCGCTGCTGGCCGGATGTCGACATCGAAGTCCGCGCCGACAGCGGCTTCGGAGTCCTGCGATGTACGAAGTCTGCGAACGGCTGAGAGTGTGGTACACCTTCGGAATTGGCATGAATTCCCGTCTCAAACGGAGAGCGAAGACCTTTCTGGAGACCGCTGTCACCGAATACGGGCGAACCGACCAGAAGCAACGACTGTTCACGGCCCTGACCGATCAGGCTCAGACCTGGATCGTCCTCGATCAGCTCGATCAAGGCGGATGTCATGCGGTCGGCACCAACCGACGGGCCAGTCGACGAACCGTCCCGGAGCGATGATCCTGCCTCAAGGTTGGCATCTACGATGAGTATGTTCAGCGTGGCGAAAGCGAGAACCGCAACAAGGAGTTGAAGATCGACCTGTGTGGAGAACGACTGAGCGATCATCGCTTCATGGCGAACTTGTTTCGATTCATGATGCACGCCGCTGCGCTCAACCTGCTGATCCGCCTGCGACGCACACTGCCCGAGGTTCCGCCGCAGGATCGTCGCCGTGCTCCCCTCCCCGATGCCGAGCGTCCCGGCCCCGCCACCGGCGCGGAACTCCGCCACGCTCAACCGGCCACGTGGCGATTGCGACTGATCAAGGTCGCCGCGGAAGTGCTCGTCAGTTGCCGACGGGTGTTGATCCGCCTGAGCAGCGCCTGGCCCGGCCTGCCCACCTGGCGCGTGGTCCTGCAAACCGTCCAACCCTGTTGACGCCCCTGCTCCGTCGTCGCCACCCAGAACCCGTCCGCCAATCCATCATCACCCAGGGAGGAGGCCCCTCCGCACCCACCCACCCAAAAACACCACACCCAGAACAATCAACAACAACACCCAAAAAACAGCAACCTCATGAATAATCCGGGCTAGCGACCAAGGTAACCGGGCGGCGGCCAGAAACCTTGGTCTTGTAAAATGTCGCGGCCGGCCGCTCCGATTGACTGCCGTGTTCGGCACTGCGCCAAAACGCGGCTTTCGACTTGCTAAGAAATGAAATACTTAGACAGGATGCTTTCGAGTTGAGCGACGGCCTTTCTGACCTGATCTCCTGCGAGTGTACCTTCGCCGGGTTTACCTTCGTCGAAAAGACCGAATGCTCGCGCGGCGCTCAATAGATCGGCCTCGAGGGAAGTTGGTTGTTCGGGCGTATCATCTTTGAAAAGACCGAGTGCTCGCTGTTCGCCAGGCAGGACGTGCTCTCGGAGATATTCTTCGACGGACATTTCCTCATCGCATAAGTTGGAGAAGATGCCATGGACATCGCTGGGTGCTCCTCCTTCGAATAACATCGTGAGCAACGTGAAATCATTCATGCCATCGACCATTTGGCAACACGCTGCGCGGAATGCAGGAACCGCGACGAAATCCCAATCGACACCTGCCGCGATCATTTTCTTTACTTGCTCCAGCTTGCCATTTTCGCACGCATTCACGAACTTCTTTTCGTTTGACGGCGGCGTTTTTTTCGGCGTTGTCAGCATCGCCAGGAACTCATCGAATGAGGCGGCGACCTCTTCGCATTCCGCCCCAAACATGCCGATGCCCCCTTCGCAGTTCGTGTGGATGATGACCTTCTCGCCATCCATCACAAGCAAATCCACCTGATCCGCCCACCCGATGGGGAGTTGGTGTTTGGGGAGATTCACTTCACTCCAGTATTGCTCGGCAACTCGCAAAACCTTGGCCAGGCTCAAGATTGACGTCACGGAAAAATCGTGACGCGGGATTTTCTTGGGCGTCGGCACTCCGCCGTTGGTTGTGAGCAGAAAATCCCGGAACTGTTGCGGGATGGATAAGCCCAGCTTTCTCTCGGCGCTCACGATGTCGTCAGCGGTCAAGGCTTTTCCAACTTTGCTCCAAGTGACAGACATCGCTATTCTCCAAAACGGAAAACGAAATTCAACAACTGAATTCTAACCCGGTGTCAGTTACACGTGCCTAACGCTATCCGTAACGGGCTCGCCGCCAGTCACGTCGAGCCGAACAAAGTCTCGCGCAGCCGGCGGCTCTGTGTTGACGGCGTTGTTACGCGTCGTGATTATGAAACTTTTCCGCAAGCCATTGCAAGCGTTATGCCACCCGTCTCACTATCGCCAATAGTAGAACAGGTTGCCCTTGTAGTTGTTGTCCAGATTCTCCTTGCTGTCAAACCGCAATCGAAACGAGTCCTCGGTAAGGTAACCGAATTCGTCGTATTGCTTTACGGCGTCGAAGCACCGTTGAGATAGTTGCGTGCACGTGCCGTCAGCCGTGCATTGTGTGATTTCGTCGTCGGTGTACAGGAATGCTACAAGCGCGCGAGAGAAACGATCAATTTGCCAGACCGTGTCCTTGAAGTCGTTTGTAATTCGCTTCGCATCACGCTGAAGAAAAGCGGAGCACGCCCTCCCAAGACATTCATCCGAGAAGTTGTCGAGTATCAGGTGTACGTTATCGGATTCAAGGTCTGGATGAACGGAAGCGATCTTTTTGAATCGTCGTACGACCTTATCGCGAACATCAGGACGAATCGTTGTCGCGTCCGTCTTCCACGACTCCTAGTCCTTGTCGGTTTCGAGAATCACGTTAAGACGTGGGCGGCCTTCTGCAGGACCGATTTCGATGTGATCCTGCACGATGTGGACGACGCTGACGTTGAATTCAGACGAAATCCAATGCGCAATTCAGCGAGTCCTGTGTGGAGACTGCATTCGCCGAGCTTGGCGGAATGTGCAACGGCGAAAAGTTCAGAGTTGCCGAAAAGCATTGCGTCTTTCTTGTGGCATAACTTGGTTATCTCTCAACAATCTGCATTGAGAATACTGCCTGCTCTCATGGCGGTCAATCTTATGTATGGATTGGAGATGCGTCGAATTTGGTGCGTGAATTGACTGAGTGATGCTTGTGTGGCGAACTTTTCATGGGAAACTCCTTGAACAGTTCAGGAGGGCTTTTGAGTCTTGCCAGGTGGCCGAGCCGAGCAATCGCTGGGGGACTCAGCGGTTGACGACATGATCTTCACCCTCTTCGTCGTTAAAACGTAGTCTGATGCCGGAGTGTCGATCACGAGGGAGAAGGTCGGGTTGAGCGGGCGAACAGGGACCCTTCGTTCGGCGAATTCGCTTAATCGATGCCACTTTGTATTCCCCCTCACCCCGGCCCTCTCCCTCGCTGGAAAGTCCTTCAAAGTGGGAACGTCGACAGTGGGGGGAGGAGGAAAGGCTGACGACAAAGATCACCAGCTGGCGAGGATCACATTCCAGGGAATGCAACCGCACTCGGCGGGTGGGGGGGATTGGTCTTTCCTGTCGGCGGAAACTTGCTTACGCTTCCGCGTGTCGTGCTCGGTATGCCCTCTTAGGAAGGGGGAATCGTGGATGATCTTGATCGTGCAAGGATGCCTGCAGATGCTGAATACATTTTATCAACGTGTCCGAAAACGGATTCTCCGGTCGCATTACCGGAGTGCCGGGTCGTATCCGTTGCAAATCGAAGGGAGACACTTCGATTGCGATGGCGAACATGCGAGGTTCTGGCATCGGCTCGAATTCGGTATCTGGGAGCCGCAGACTTTTCGGATTCTCAGCGAGTTATTGACTCCGGAGAGCTGTTATTGGGACGTCGGTGCCTGGATCGGGCCGACAGTGCTCTATGCGTCGATGCATTGCCAGCAGGTCTTCGCGTTCGAACCGGACCCGGTGGCCTATCAATTCTTGCAGCAGAACGTCACCCGGAATCATCTGGCGAACGTCACGCTGATGCCCGATGCGGTCGCAGCCGAGACGGGAACTCTAAAGATTGGGCCCCGAAAAGACCGGGCATTTGGGAACAGCAACAGCAGTTTGCTTTGGTCCGACTCTCCCGAATCGGTTCCGGTGAAGGCATGGACGCCACAAGACTTGATTCTCAACCGACTCGCCAAAATTCCCGATGTCATCAAGATCGATATTGAGGGGGGCGAGTTCGGTTTGGTGCCCGAAATGCAGTCTTTCCTGCAAGTGCATCGTCCCGCTGTGTACCTCTCGCTCCATGCTCCCTGGATCGAAGGGACCGACCGCGATCGACAAGCGGCGATCGAGAAGGTGAGCGAAGTCTTCAGCAATTATCCCTATTGCTACGACGAATCGCTGCAACTCTGTTCGCCACGGGACATCGCCGCAAATAAGCAGACACAGACTGGCTTTACGGCCTACGTCTTCTCCCCTCGGCCACTGTTCCAGTCCCGAAAACGCTCGGCCTGACGGCGAAGTGATTGCCGTCCGCTGAACGGTGTCGTGCTGGTGACGAATGAAAAAAGCAGAATGGGCCTGTCGATCGAGTCGTGTTGCGACCTCGTCTTGTGGGAATTCGTGGTGTTTGATAGTAGACCGTTCGTTGGCGTGTCAGTTTGAACTTAGCGCAACGGCGCAGGCGGTCCGGTGTCGTGGGAGAGCGTGTCGCACATCCCCGGAGGGCTCGCGCCCTACCGCTCTGTTCGAGAGAATTGATCCCCGCAATACTCGACGGACGTGGATGTCCTTCGTACGGCTCGCGCTCAATGTTCAGGAGGAACAACATGCGGTTGATCGGTTCAACAGGGGTTTTGCTACTGCTGGGGCTGGCACCGTTTGTGGCTGCGCTCGTCGCGGAAGTGCATGAGCCCGACCTCCATGAACCGATCGCCAGACGTGAGTTGTCTCCCTTCATGCTGCGCCAACATGCGGTCAATCTCGGGCCTGTCGGTCCGTATCCTTTGATTGAGGGGCACTTTGACTTCCGAAATAACGGTCGATCTCCGCTGACGATTCAGGAGATTAAGCCGAGTTGCGGTTGTCTCAAGTGGCATTTGCATCAGGATCAACAGACATTTGCACCAGGCGAGCCCGGCCGATTGACCGTGCGACTCATGACCGCGAACGAAGACCCCGGGCCGCATGGCTACTCAGTGGATATCACTTGGAACGACGGCGAGGAGCATGTCAGTACGGTGATCTTCCGGGCGACTCTTCCCGAACGAAAGCTCGTCCTGGCACCACACGAACTGATCTTCATGCAGATGCATGGGGCAGCGGATGAACGGACCATTCATGTCACCGATTACCGGACGAAGTCGGCTGAGTCGACCTTGGAACTTCTGGAAGTCGCCTCGACGAGTTCCGACGTGACGGCTGAAATCTTGCCGATGGAAATCGACGAAGCAGGGCACCGTCGTATTCCCATTCGGGTCGAAGTTCCAGCAGAGGTGACGCCAGGGCGTCAACTGGCAAGTCTGCGCATCAAGACAAACGATGACGTGTTCCCTATCCTTGGACTTCCGGTCCTCATTGAAGGACGTGTGAGAACCTATGGGCCCACTTTGCCGACGATCGAGAATCTTCCGCCGCTCGCGTTCCGCTGGCCTGGCTACCCACTCGATGTCTCGCCACTTCCTGCTCGTCGCCCCGCAGTCCAGCAGGTCACCCACGAGACGGTGATTCGGTGACCGCGTTTCCCTAACGAGCCCGTTGAAGAACGACCGTGGGTCAGATTTTTGAATCTGACAAGAGCATCTCGTCCCCCTTTGTGCCGAGACATCAAACGTCACCATGTCTGGCTGGAAAGCCTGACCCACGTTTTTCCTCAGGCTACTAACGAGCTGTCGGGACGGGACGAAGCTGGCTGAGGGTGACGCGGTGTTGCAGGGCGACTTTCCCTTCCATTGTCAGCACCTGACAGCGGATGACCGGATCAGGAGCGGTCCAGTCGATGGTAATCATGCCGAAGTTCTCGTCGTAATACTTAGTCCCACGGCGATGTTCGTTCGCTTCGGTGTGCCACTTCGAGGGCTTGTTGATGCTACTCGATGTAACGTCGATGAGTTCGTAGCCTGTGCCGGGGTCATTAACGGAAATCTCTGCCGAGTGACGGTCGCCGCTGATGAACAGGCAACCTGTTGCTTTGGTTGCACGAATGACCTCAAACATCCGTTGTCGTTCGAGTGGGAAGTTCCCCCACTTTTCCCAGTGATTGCCGTCGGAGATGAGCTGAATGCTTGACGCAATAATCCGCACTTCGGCTGGCTGACGGAGTTGTTCTTCGAACCATTTCCACTGATCTGCCCCGAGGACGGTGGCCGAGGGGTCTGTGTTGCGAGCATAGGGGCCGAAGTCTCCTTCGCCGGGCTCGGGTCGCCAGTCACGCTTGATGAGCGGACTGCGGAAGTAGCGGGTGTCGAGCAAGATGAACTGAACACGTCGACCTTCCGGGCCGACGATTTCGGCATCGTACACCCCTTCCCGCGTACGGCGAGGTGCGTCAGCCGGGGTATTGAGGAAGTCCAGAAAGACCTGCTGAGACTCTCGCTTGAACTCATACTCGACCCCGGCATCGTTCCGGCCAAAGTCGTGATCGTCCCAAGTCGCGAGGACTGGGCAGAGTTCTCGCAGGGCCTGAAATCCCGGCTCGGCTGCAAGCCTCTCCCACTTCTGCTTGAGGACCGCCATGTCATCGCTGTCGCCATAGATGTTGTCCCCGATCAGCAGGAACCGTTCCGGTTTCTGTTCGAGAACGCTCTTCCAGATCGGCTGCGGAAGGTCTTGTTGAATACAGGAACCAAACCCAATGCGAGAAATCGGCTCCTCGCCGACAATCACTTGGGGCAAGGCAACGACCATCAACCCCCAGATAAGGAGGGGGTAACAGAGTCGGCCAGTGAGATACGACAACCGAAGTCGTCCGAAATGGGATTTGTCGGCTCGGGGGAGATTCCGTGTGCACATGTCGTAACTCCTGAAGTGGTGATGTCGTCTGGTTAATCGAAAGGGATACGAGATTCAATCGGACGAGCAGTTGAATCGGGTTCCATTCCCCAATTTGCGAATGCTGACCTTCGGAGGCATCGACAAAGTGGCGAATGCGCCCGAGAGCTGTGAGGGCATTCCTCGGATTGTGATCCTCACCAACTTGTGATCATTGCTGACAACCTCTCCCTCTCCCCCGCTATCGACGTTCCTATTTCAAAGGACTTTCCAGCGGGGGAGAGGGAGTCTCGCGTCGGCTGACGCCTCCGGTCTTGGGCGTTGGCATGTGGGGAATGCCCCCCTCAAGAGACCTTTCTGGAGTCGGTCTTGAGGTGAAAGGGGGGTTGCGGGTACAAACCGGCTGCCGTTCTGGAGGCGGATGGGGGTCTTGTGGACCATTCTCGCCCGAAAAAAGAAGTACGACTGACACAGCGGGAGCTGTGAAGCAGCCGCTTCAATATGGCCTTTGATGGATCAGACTCAGACGCAGGCAAGGATGCTGAATCGTCTTCGACAATGGGCTTGTCCCGATCTTGCGATCGACCTTGGCACCGCCAACACACTCGTGGCGGTGCAGGGGGAAGGGATTGTCGTTGACGAACCGTCCGTCGTTGCGGTCGAAAAAGGATCGCGGAAGATTCTCGGACAAGGGACGGCGATCGGGAAACTCGCGCGGCAGATGCTCGGTCGAACTCCCGACTCGATCTCCGCTGTTCGACCTCTGAAAGATGGGGTCATTCAAGACTTCGAGTTGTGCGAAGCGATGCTCACTTACTTCATTCGCAAAGCGACACGTCGGTCGAGCGGATTGAGGCCGCGGGTGGTCATCGCGGTTCCGGGGGGAATCACTCCGGTCGAGAAGCGAGCGGTGTTTAACAGTGCCGAACGAGCCGGGGCAGGACAGGTGTTTCTCATTGATGAAGCCCGAGCAGCCAGCATCGGGGCGGGACTCCCCATTTCGGAACCGATGGCGAGTATGGTCTGCGACATCGGCGGCGGGACGACAGAGATCGCCCTGTTGAGCCTGGGAAACATCGTTGCGGGGGAGTCGATGCGGACTGCGGGTGACGAACTGGATGATGCGATCATCGCCTACATGCGACGTCACTTCTCGCTGAAAATCGGCCGCCCCAGTGCGGAGGCACTCAAACTTTCGATCGGGAGTGCCTATCCACTCGAGACGGAGTTGTCGGACGAAATCCGGGGACTCGACACGATCAGTGGAACGCCCCGCAAGGCGACGATCACGAGTGAAGAGGTGCGCGAAGCTCTCCGCGATCCGCTGGAGATCATCCTCAACTCGGTGCGAGATGTCATCGAACGATGCGATCCGGAACTGGTCGCAGACCTCTCGGACAATGGGATGGTCTTGACCGGCGGTGGAGCACTTCTACGCGGATTAGATTCACTGATGCAGGAACATCTCGGGCTGCCAGTCCGTGTCGCGGAGGACCCTCTCACCACTGTCGCCCGCGGGACTGCCGTCTGCATGGAGCATCTCGGCCAATGGCGCGACATTCTTGATTCTGACTTGAGGCACTGGTGACCAATTCCCTTCACAGACCGAAACCGGTTCTTGAACAGACGACTCCGCGACGGCGTCCCCCCGATGCCGCCGACGCAGCCGTTCCGTACTCCCCCAGTGCTGGAGTCTCTCGACCGGCTGCCTCTCAGACATCAAACCCCGCGGCTGGTCCGCGTGTCTCGTCGTTGCACGAAAGCTCTCTTTCAGCATCCGCCGGGATGGGTACGGGACAGAAGCGATCGACGACACAAGGAACTGCTGCGACGTCATCTGTCGGTCGCGAAGGGGTGGGGACGATGTCTCCCCCCCGACAACAATCTGTTTCAGGCGAAACACCTCGCCGCTCTGTTCCGCCAGCCAATGTGCCGGGGGGGCCGACCACTGCCTCCCTGTCGGGTCGCCAATCCCCCCCGTCGACCGACCGTCGAGGGCCAATCTCGACGACTCCGGGAGGTGCGACCACGCCGGCTCACCCGGCTGATTCACGCCTTCATGCCCACACACACTTTGACGCCAAGAACTCGCGATTTAGTCTGCGTTCGGGTTGGCAAGCAGGATGCAACATGGCGAAACTGCTGCACTGGTACTGTCGTCGAGGAACCTTGAGCCTGTTCCTCTGCTGGATCGCCGGAGCATTGTTGTATGCCCTGCCGAGGGACAATGCCGGTCTCGTGAAGCAATCGGTTCGAGATGCGGTCATCCCCGGCAGCACTGCGCTGATGCAATCGGGGGCCGAACTCGCCCGGCATCTCGACACGAGCATCGTCTGGATTCGAGAACGAATGGCCGATGTTCCGACCGTCGCCATTGCCCCTCCGGAACAGATCGACCAGTCACAACTGCGGCAACTCGAACTTCAGGTGGCCGAGCTGAATCAAAAACTTCAACTCGCCCGCACCGGTCAACTCGCTCCGTGGGAGCGCTCTGCCGAAAAGCCGCTGTTTGTGCCCAACCTGCTCCCCGCAAGCGTCATTGGGAAAGAACGGAGTGAGGGGCGTCGAGCGGTCGAACGGCTGATGGACGCAGGACGACGACAAGGGGTCGCCGACGGCGATCTCGTTATGGAAGCGTCCCGATTGGAAGCTTCTCTCAACGAAACTCCGGCTGATGCATCGCCGACATTGCTGCTCGATCAGGGAGCGCCGTCCGGAGTGACACTCGATCAACCGGTGTACGCCGGTCGGGTCGTCGTAGGCCGGGTGCGAGAAGTGGGGCAATGGTCGAGCACCGTGCAACTGGTTCATGACGCCGAATTTCGAGCCAGTGCTCAGCTTGTCCGGCAGTCTCCTCAGGGGCCAGTGTTAGGGGCTCAGGGGGTTTATCGTGGCGGCGGCCCCGACCGTGCGGGACAACTCACACTCATCGCTGCAACCGAACCAGTGGCGGTTGGAGATGCAATCTACACCTCCGAAACCATCGGCGGAAACGAAGTACGGATGCTATTAGGTCACGTGATTCGAACGGACTTATCCCCAGGGGCCCGGGAATGGACCATCGATGTCCGGCCCGCGTTACAACAACCTCCGGTCAAGGTCGACATCCTCACACTCGACCTCCATCCCGATCGCCTCACCCCAGTTGAGACGACCGCGGACAACTCCGCATTAACTAACACACCCAGAACCGCCACCACGGCAGACCAGTTCAATACATCGAGATAAGGGCATCAAGACATTACTATTTCCACGTAACCGAGGCAATGGTTGTGAACATATTTACCAACCGTCCAATCGAGACATCCTTTCCATACTGATCACTAGTCCTTGAAATCCGCCGGCGGGTGAACTCTTTGTCCAGACATTCCTCAATGCACTTTGCTTCGTGAGAGACGGTATGAAAGCCTTTCCCTATTTAATAGCAGTCTATGCCGCTCTCGTCTTAGAGACGATGGGGGTCGGGGCGACCTCGGCGGGAATTGAGCCCGGTTGGCTCTTCCTGACTGCGGCTCTCGGCGCCTGGGTTTTCCCTCCAGCAGTTTCCGTCCTCTTTGCCGGAGGAATTGGATTGCTACTGGACAGTTTGACCGCTTCCCCAATGGGACTCTACGTGACGACGTTGGGAACGCTGGTCTGGATGGCAGGGATGTTGAAACAGCGGTTTCGAGTCACTTCGCTGACGGGCTTCTTCCTGTTGACGTTCCTCGTTTCCGGAGGTGCCTACGGTGTCGTCACCCTACTGCGTAGCCTGCCGATTGTTCCGCAATCCTTCGACTGGAAAGCATGGAGCTTGGCGACAACGGCACAGGGGGCGGCGACGGCTCTTACAGGGCTAATACTATTTAGTATTTTCTACTCATTGTTCTGGTTCATCAAGAATGTCCTGCTTGCTCCGCTGCGTCTTCGTCCGGGGGTGTCGTCCCATTCTTAACATCCTATTGAAAAACGTAAGTTAGACTTTCCCGCCTGACCTTGTGTGGTTTGATGTCTCGGAAAGACAGCGTGCGATGTGCTGTTGTTAGATTGGAAAAACAAGACCCACGTTCGCTTTCCAGCAGGCTGCTCGACAAGACAGCGTGCGTGTGACTCGTGTCAGATTGAAAATCTGACCTACGGTGGTTGTTCCGCAGGCCGCTGAAGTGTAAGGCAGAACAGGAGGGGACTATTGAGATGATTAAAGGACCGTAACTTCTGATGCGTAATGCTCCTCTTAGCTCGGTCTATGCGGGGCCGCTGCGGGCGAGTGCTGCGGTGGCACCGGTGGGACGGATCGCGTTATTGTTTGGCTTAGTCGCCGTGCTGACGCTGACGGTTGTCGGGCGTGTCGCCTGGGTGCAGATGGCGTGCCGCGACGATCTCCTTGTGGTGTGGGATCAACCTGCGGTCTCTTTCGAGCCCATTCCGTCGCATGACGGACGGATCATGACCTCTGATGGGCAGGTGCTGGCGTATGACGATCTGAGTTTTCGACTCGACGTGCATTATCGATGGCTGGAAGAGCCGCCCGATCCGAGTTGGTTGTCGAGCCAGGTTCGAGGACGTCTCACCCCAGTTGAGCGAAGAGATGCAGCCCGACGAGAGCGGGAAAGAGAGCAGGTACTCCAGGAGCGACGGCAGATGCACCGCGAACTGGCAGCACTTTTGGGCGTGAATGAGACGGAGTTGCGAAGTCGATTCCGAGCGATTCAGGAGCGAGTCGAACGAATTGTGGCGTCGGTCGAGTCCCGTCGAGTCGGTCGTTCTGATCTAACAACTCAACAGGTTACGACGACTCCGCCGAGTGATCCAGAGGACTCACTTTGGGACCGTGTCGTCCGTGAGCTGACGACACCCCCCCAACGCGAGTCGCGCGATCCGGTGATCGTTGCTGAGGAGTTGGCGTATCACCCGATCGCGACCCGGCTCCCCATACGTAGCGTCGGGCTGATCGAGTCGTACCCCTCACGATTCCCCGGCATCTCCATCGAAGTTGATACGACACGGGTCTATCCGGAGCACGACTTGGCCCCCCATCTCGTCGGCGTCCGCACTCCCGTCACTGATGAAGAACTGGCCAAAGCTCGTTCGACTTCCAACGCTTCTTCCTCGCCAGATGAAACAGAGTCCGCGTTGTTCGCGGGGGAGCGGATTGGACGGGGGGGAGTCGAGCAGGCAGGGGATCGGGAACTGCGCGGACGCTCGGGACTCAAACGAATCGTGCGGAATCGGCAAGGTGAAGTCCTCGAAACGTCGATCGTCCGCGCACCGGTCGATGGTCGGGATATCGTCCTGACGCTGGACTCCCGACTGCAACGAGAGGCAGAACGTTTGCTCGACATCGCCTTAAAAGAGGTCCCGCCACCGGCAACGACAACCGGAAGCAAATTCGATGACCGCGTCACGCCGACACCGGGTGACGATTCTGTTAGCGGAGCGGTCCGGCCTGTCGGGGGGTGTCTGGTGGCGATTGATGTCCGAACCGGCGAGATTCTCGCGGCAGCCTCGGCTCCCCGTTACGACGTCAACCTCCTGGTGCAGGCGACCGAGTCGGAATGGAACGCAGTGGCTCGACATCCGGGGCGTCCTTTCTTTCCGCGTGCCACACAGGCAACGGTCCCCCCCGGTTCGATCTTCAAAATCCTTTCCTCTGTGGCAATGCTGGAATCTGGGGCGATCGACCCGCAACAGCAAGTGAACTGCCGGGGGTATCTCGATCAACCGGAATCGCATCGGTGTGCCATCTTTCGTCGTCATGGCGTCGGTCACGGGAACGTCGACTTGCAAGATGCCTTGTGTGAGTCGTGCAATGTGTACTTCTTCGACGCGGCGAGAAAAGTGGGCGCACAACCGATGGAAACGTGGGCGAGACGCTTCGGGCTGGGTGAGACAACCGGCCTCGACATCGGGGGCGAACGAGCCGGCTTGGTCCCGAGTTCGCGTGAAGCGACCCGAGAACGTCCGTGGTATCCCGGCCACACACTACAACTGGCGATCGGTCAGGGAGACTTGCTGGTGACGCCGTTGCAGGTCGCCCGGATGATGGCAGCCGTCGCCAACGATGGCTGGCTCGTGACGCCGCAACTGCTTCGAAATCGGAACTCTCCAGACGACAATTCACCGAGTTCGATCGAGGCATCGGATGGCATTCAATTGGCAGGACACACAACGATCCGTCGGGAGACGACCCCTCCACATCGGATTGACGAGTTGTCGCCAACAACCTTGGCAGAGATTCGAGACGGATTGCAGCGAGTCGTCACCGACCCGCGCGGAACGGGCCGTTTGGCGGCAGTTGAGTCGTTGACGGTGGCGGGAAAGACCGGAACAGCCGAGGTCGGACGGGGGCTGCCCGATCATGCGTGGTTCGTCGGCTACGCCCCCGCAGAGTCCCCCCGGGTCGCCTTTGTGGTCTTCCTGGAGCACGGGGGCTCTGGGGGCAAAGCGGCTGCTCCGTTGGCGAAGCAATTCGTCGAGTCACTCATCGAGTACCGTGTCCTTAGCCCCCGCCGCCCACCGCTTCGCCCTTAATAACCCGTCGTAAAACGACCGTGGATCAGCTTTTCAAGCTGACACGAGTCATTCGTACACTTTTTGCCCGGACATCAAGCGGCACCCGATCCGTCAGGAAAGCCAGGCCTTCGGTTTTCCACAGACAGTTGAGTCATCATCACCCCGCGAACGACGATACTGGCACGGGAGATTCGTATCGACCTGTGAATTGGTTTTCCGTTAGATTCCCCGGTCATCATGAGGGCTTCGCGGATAGTTGTCTGGAATTCTGGATAGGTGTTACTGATGTCGACCGCTGCTTGTTCACGTTCGCGAGAGACGTTCGTTCATTGTCTCGGACGGATGGTGCTTGAGAACGTGCAGTTAGTCGGGGCGTTGACACTGTTCGGCTTGACCATGCTCCGCTGGCTGCTCATTGAACGACCCCGCGGGCGTGTGTTGTGGCCGGTGATGTATCAAATCGGGGTCGCCAGTATTCCAGTCATTTCGGTAACCGGAGGGTTCATCGGAATGGTGCTCGCGGTGCAGGCGTTCAGCCAGTTCTCGCAGCTCAATCTGGAAAATCAACTTGGGTCGGTCATCAACGTAACTCTGGTCAAGGAACTCGGGCCGGTGCTGGCGGCTGTGATGTTGGCCGGTCGGGTCGGGAGTTCGATGGCGGCGGAACTGGGGACAATGCGGGTCACGGAACAGGTCGATGCCATCAGTGCTCTCGGGGCGAATCCGATCTCCTATCTCGTAGTCCCCCGGTTCCTCTCGTGTGTCTTGCTCATCCCCCTGTTGACCTTGTTGGCCGATGCCGTCGGGGTTTTCTCCGGCTGGCTCTTCAGCACGCAGGTGTTAGGAATTAACAGTCACTTTTATTGGTATCACTCCGACCGTTTCGTGGCGACATGGGACATCGCGACAGGAGTCGTGAAGAGTTTGTTCTTCGGGATGGCCATTGCGTTGATTGCGTGTCACCGGGGATTCCACTGTCGAGCCGGAGCGGAGGGAGTGGGCCGTGCTGCGACCGAATCCTTTGTGATTTCGTTCATCGCGATCCTCGCGATCGACTTCCTGCTCGGCACCCTCTTCATGGAGCTCTACTACGTCATCTGGCCGGGTGACGTTTCGATGGTGTAATGTCACGACTTCCCTTACGAACCACGGTGTCCATCAAGAGCATCGCCGTTGATCTCATCACCACGCGACTCAGGTGCAAGTCCGTCTTACAAAACACTTAGCCAAAATCCTAACCCCTCACTCAATGACCTCACCTCCACCGATCGTGCAGTTCAACGCCGTCTCGCGACAATTTGGGACGCAAGAGGTGCTGCGCGATATCTCGCTGGAGCTAAGGCTCGGGGAGACGCTCGTCGTCATTGGCGAAAGTGGTTGCGGGAAAAGCGTCACACTCAAACTCATCATGGGACTGATCGCCCCGACATCGGGGCAAGTCCTATGGAGCGGTCGTCCTGTCACCCACATGAAGGAGCGCGAACGGACGCAAGAACGTCTCAAATTTGGCTTTCTCTTTCAAATGGCTGCATTGTTCGACAGTCTGAGTGTGTTTGAAAACGTCGCCTTCGGGCTGAGACAAAACCTCCGGATCAGCGAGCAACGGATCACCGAGATCGTCGAAGAAAGGCTCCGAAACGTCGGCCTCAAACCTGATGCCGTGCGAAACAAAAAGCCTGCAGAAATTTCCGGCGGAATGCGGAAGCGTGTCGGCCTCGCCCGGGCACTGGCACTCGATCCGCAGGTCATTCTGTACGACGAACCGACCACCGGACTCGACCCGATCATGAGCGATGTCATCAACGAACTGATCCTCCAGACTAGCCAGCGAAGAGACGTCGCAAGTCTTGTCGTCACACATGACATGACCACCGTTCGCAAAGTCGCTGACAGAATCGTGATGTTCTATCCCCTCAGTCGCCTCCCGCAGGGGGAGTCACAAATCGTCTTCGAAGGAACAGCGGAGGAAGCGTTCGCTTCGGTCGACCCCCGCGTCTGGCAGTTTGTCCGGGGCGATGCCGGGGAACGACTCAACGAACTCGCAGCAGCCTGAGAGGACACACTAAGTATTTCGGATAGGAAGCGATGCGACGCAGAAGCGACGGAGTCGAATAGAAATCGTATTCAGTAAGAAGAGACTGACCTAGCGGCATGGCGCATGCCCTCCGGTGAGTGCCGTGAGTATCACACTGCGAGAAGAGAGTCATGGACGAACGACAGATGCAGTTTCGAGTGGGCCTGTTTGTGCTGATCGCGTTTGCGTGCGGCATCGGGCTCGTGGTCCGTTTTGGTGACGTCCGGAAATACTGGGAAGAATCCTATCCTCTCGCCCTCCAGTTCGAGACCGCCCCCGGCGTGACGGTCGGAACGCCAGTTCAACTCAATGGGATCCCCATTGGCGAAGTCCGCGAAGTGCTGCTCGATGACCTGCAGCCCGGGGTTCTCGTCGTGGTCGACATTCAAGAACAATACACCCTGCGAAAAGACTCACGACCTTCCATTGTCCGCTCGCTGCTGGGAGATTCAACCATCGAATTCAGCCCCGGTGTCAGTCAGGAGGCACTCCCGCCAAACAAACGTATCCCCGGCTACGCTCCGCAAGACCCGATGGAAATCGTTAAACGTCTCGAAGAAAATGTCTCCAAGACGCTCGCCACCTTCGAGGAAACGAGTCAGGAATGGCGGGAAGTTGGTCGGTCGCTCAACTCGTTGATGGCCACCCGGGAAGGGCAGCTGGACGACGTCATCGAGCAGACCGCGACCGCACTCGCCGAGTTCACCGCCGCGATGAAGAACGCCAACGAAACCATCGTGGCGACCAACCAATTCGTCAACGATCCCGAGTTGCAAAAACATCTCCGGGAGACGATGCGAACCCTGCCGCTGATCGCCGACGAAACCCGCCAAACCTTGCTAACCGCTCGCGAAACGATCGCCGCCACGCAGGATGTCGTTGCGTCGACCCGGGTATCGATCGACAAGGTGAACCAGAACCTCGACAAAGTGAACGCCAACCTCGATCAGGTCCAGGCAGCGACCGCTCCACTGGCGGCTCATAGCAAGACGATGGTCGCCCGACTCGATGGCAGCCTATTGCAAATGGAGTCGTTACTGACAGAACTCAACACCTTCGCGACACTCGTCAATAAGGAAGATGGCACTCTACAGAAATTCGTCAGCGACCCCTCGCTATACAAGAACCTCAACCAGTCGGTCGTCACGCTGACGGTGATGCTCGATAACCTGCAACCGACGTTGCGAGATGCCCGGGTTTTTGCCGACAAGATCGCCCGACATCCCGAGTTGCTCGGGGTGAGCGGCGCCCTCTCGGGAAGTGCCGGGGTCAAAGAAGTGAGCGAAGCCAACGGAGTCGGCCGCTCCTCCCTCTCCCCCGATCCGATCCGCCGGTAACAGCCCGCGGAAAAACGACCGTGGGTCAGCTTTTCCAAGCTGACACGACTCACTCGTAAGCGTTCTTTCCCAAACATCTAACAACAACAGGTCAGGCTCGAAAGCCTGACCTGCGCTGTTCATCAGGTTGCGAAATCCCATACCAGCCCCGCCATGCTTGCAGGATGTAATCCAGGCAAGCATGACGTTTGACCATTTCTTGGGAAAAGTCCCCATCGGCCGAGTGGCACAACTCAGCTAGCCGACACGGACAGAATTGACTTACCCTTCTGCACCAGCTGGCCCCACATAGCGGGCCGAACCGAAGCCGAGCATCGGGTAACCGATGAATGGCAGGAAGATCAACAGCAGCCCAAACCCAGCCCCTTTGCCAAAGCTCTTTGCCAAGTCAATTGTCACGACAATCGCAATAATCAGACCCACGATTGGTATCAGCAACAGGAGGAACCACCAAATTGGTCGTCCAACGATCTCCAACAGCACGATGACGTTATAGATTGGAATGATCGACGCCCAGCCTGGCTTACCAGCCTTCGCGAAAGTGGCCCACATCCCGGCGACCATCAAGATCACCAGCAGCAAGTAAACAATAAGAATGCCCCCAGCAGCAGCAGCAGCCGCGCCCGCAGCGGCGTCATCGGCTAGCAAAGTGCTAGTGGTACTTCCAAGCAGTGTCATCAGCCCCGTCATAGTGCTTCTCCCAAGTGAGTGTGGGTTACCTGCTGGACCCTGAGTAGTTCACGGCCCTGATCGGATCAGACTACCGGCAGAAACTCGGCTCGTCAACGAATGTTCAGCCAGAATCCACCGCTCGTGCGGCGGTCTCGACGATTCGTGGACGCTTCGGCTCACCCCCCGATGCACGATAGAAGTCGTGAGGGGGCGACACAGCGATGGCCCGAGCGTCACCTCGCCCCAGATTGTGGAGTCGTTCCGGTGTCAGGACTTTGCCGAAACGGTTCTAAGAAGGTGTCAGTGGAGGGGGACTTGAGCGGGAAGGATGATGGTAAAGCGTGTGCCACGTCCCAGCTCGCTTTCACAGGAGATGCTCCCGTCATGCGCTTCGATGATCTTGCGGACGGTCGGTAACCCGAGGCCACTCCCGCCCGGTTTGGTCGAGAAGAAGACCTGAAACATCGACTCCTGTGCCTGTGGGGTCATGCCGGTCCCGGTGTCGATGATCTCCAGATGCACGGAGTCTCCTTGAGTATAGGCTTGCAGTGAAATTTCCCCGCCGTTCGGCATCGCTTGCTGGGCGTTGAGAGCGAGGTTCATCAGGACCTGCTTCATCAATGCTCGATCAACCTGAACCAGCGGCAAATTCGTCGCGAGATGCGGACTGAGTTCGACACCATGCTCGCTCGCCTGCGGGCGGTAGAAGTCGACAAACTCGTTGACAAGCTCGGCGAGATCGAGCAACTCCAGATCAAGCTGACCGGCTCGGGCAAAGTCGAGGAATGCACTAAGAATCTCTTCGAGATGCTTACACTCCTGACGGATACGTTCGAGCTTTCGGAGCGACCGTTGCAGCTTCGGATCGCTCGACTCTTCCAAGTCCTCCCCCAGCAGTTCGAGATTCATCTGTATCGTCGAAAGCGGGTTCCGAATCTCGTGTGCCAGCCCCCCCGCCAGCGTGGCGATCTCGGCGTATTGCGTTTGTAGTCGTTCTCGTTCCGAGTCGGGAAATGGAGTGGACACTTATTTGAGAACCTTCTGTTGAGAGTCAACCACATCCTCGTCCCACCAGCCGCCACACACCCAGCCGTCTGCCGACTGCGACCGATGGCATCAGAGTATCATGGACCACGTCATGAACCAATCCCACAACAATCGCAATCGACAGTGGCGGATGCACAACAATGACGACCGCGACACAGCCTTGCCTGCGGAAACTCAGCGGCGTCGTTCGAAGTAGCTGCTGAGGACTTGCAGACGGTGGACCTGGTAGGCGACGAAGCTGCCGGTTAGCAGCACGATGCTCCCCACGAGAATCGGGTAGTGCGTTGGCCACCGGGGCTCGTTGGAGGCCATGTGAAATGCAGTAAAGCCCAGCAGACAGACGACCGTCATGAACCAGACGAGTCGCGTTCGTCCCCACAGACCCGCCGCGACAATCAGCAGCGGATACCCCACCAGCAGCGACGTGCGAGGGGACGCGGCGAGTAGAATCAACAAGGTGTACAGGAGGCCGTCGGCTGCGGACCAGATGTAAGGGATGGCGTCCCCCATGGATGAAGGATGGTGTCTCAGTTTCTGAGCGATCCACGAGACAACAGCCCACGCGAGCAACACCAACATGACCGGCCAATGATGCTGCGGGTCGACATCGTTGAGCAAGAAATTTCCCTGGAGCGTCACTGCGGCGACCCCTTGCCCGAGCCAGCGTGACAACAGACCCGGTTCTCGGCGGGCCCATTTGCGGAGTCGATGCCCCCAGCGAACCGTCGGAAGTTGCAGCGGTTCGCGACGTTGAAACCGATCCAGGTCGTCGGCCAATTCGTCAGCCGACTGATAACGTCGCCTCGGGTCCTTCTCGAGGCATCTCAGACATATCTGCTCGAGGTCCCGGGGGCATTGCCGATTGAGGCGAGAGGGCGGAGTTGGATCGTCTTCTTTCACTCGCAAGAGAACATCGAGCGGATTCTCTTCGACAAAGGGAGGTTGCCCGGTGATCACTTCATATAAGATCGCCCCGAGGCTGTAGAGGTCGCACAAGGGGGTGACGTCTGACGGATGTCCCCAAGCCTGCTCGGGGGACATGTACGTCGGGGTGCCGATGAGGGTGCCTGTGGTCGTCTGATCGGAGTCGGACGAAAAGACTTTGGCGAGTCCGAAGTCTGTGACCGATGGTCGGCCACTGACATCGAGGAGAATGTTCGAGGGCTTGAGATCGCGATGGACGATCCCCCGTTCATGCAAATAGGCAACGGCCCTCGTAATCGACGTCAGCACCTCGACACCCTGTTCGAGTGACAGGCTTCGATCGCGAAGTTGCTGAGAGAAGCTCGGCCCTTCGATGAGGTCCATCGCCAGAAAGTGGTGACCATCCCATTCGCCAACGTCATGCACCTTGACGATACCCGGGTGAACAAGTCCCGCAGCCGCCCGAGCTTCTTGGTAGAATCGTCTCACTTCGTCAAGCGATGCCCATTCGCTGTTGCGGATTAACTTAATGGCCACCGGTGCTTGCAGCGAGTTATGACTCGCTCGAAACACAACCCCCATCCCACCACTCCCGATTTGTTCGAGCAAAGTGTAAGTCCCGAACTCTCGCGGCAGACTCTGAAAGATGGACGACCCCAGATCGCGACGTCTGGCGATTGGCACATACCGCGATTGGCTTGTTGAGTCGTCGTTCGCAGCTGATCCTGTTGCGGTCGGTTCGGTCACAACGGGGTCGACTTCTGCAAGATGCCCGAAGTCATCGAGCCGTCGAACACATTGAAACAACGAGTCAAGGTCCGGGTATTGAGCGAGCAGATCGGGCGGAATGACGGGGAGAAGACGGGGGTCCCTGTGTTGGACCGCTGCGGTGTAGGCATCCAGCAGTTCGCAGAGTCGCGGATCATCGGTCGGCTCGGCAGATTCGTCGAGCGGGTCGGAAGGTTGATCGCTGTCACTGTTCACGGGAGCTCCCGGAAGTGGTCATCCGATGGAGAATGTGGGATGACAATATAGCAAAAGAGCGACCTTTTCGGAGGAATCCGAAAAGGTCGCTCGATGGATTCGTGACGCCGCTCGTTTCTCGTTCTCGGAGGACCCGCGGGGCGTCAGGCGCGTTAGCTACCTTCTTTGTCGTTGTAGTCCAAGCCCCAGAATGCGAGAGCACCCAGACCAAGACCAGCACCGAAGATCAGCAGGTCGGTTTCGCCGCCATCTTCGTAGTAAACTTCTTCTTCATAGTAATCCTGTCCGCGGACGACGTCCCCTTTATTGACCAGGAGCACACCCTGCTTAGCCACAGGAGGAGCAGCGTTCTGGTTCCAGAAGCGGAACTGTCCGGAAGCCTGTGGGCTCTGGACCTGGTAGACACCAGCGTTCAAATCGGCGACAGCGAACTGACCCTTTTCGTTCGTCTTGGTGACGGCAACAACTTTGCCTTGCTGAACAAGTCGCACGTTGACTTGGCCTTGGGCCACGCCTGCGGGACTGACCACCTGGCCGACCACAACACCACCATCATGCAGCGCGACATCCTGAACAACAGGTGCCTTGGCTGCCGCTGGAGCGACGGGGCCTTCCTGGGCGAATGCCGGACTCGCGGTGAACATGGCCGCGACAGCCAGCACGAAACTTCGACGACTCAGAGACTTCAGGTTCATTCGTGTGATCCTCCATTATCGAGTCACAAGCTGTCGCCGCTTACATTCGGCGAATCTTCGCGACACTGAAACGAAACAGATTTCCTCGCCAAGAGAAAATCTCCTGGCCGAGCGGCTCATCCTTGGTCATTCATCGACCTCACGTGAAGCAAACTTTCGCCTGGAAATCCCTCAGACGACATTTCGTGAAAGTTTTCTCACTAAAGGTATCAGAATTCACCGAGAGACTACGCCTCGTCAACTCCAACCTCAGGAGCTTGGATTTGGGAGAAGGACTCGACTGAGCACTCCAACAACATCGAAAGTAGGCAGTTGGCCTCAGGGCGTCGACCCGACTTTCCGCAAACCTTCCGGGGAAGGACTCCCAGCGGCAATTCCTGCAGTTGATCGATGTCACAGGGGAATCCTATTCCCAAATGATCACTCAATCAGGCTGCACTGTTCCCGCCGATACGCTCACCGGTTGGATTATGACGAGGAGATCAATTCAACGGACTGGACCAGTTGTATCGCCCGGCAAACACGAATCCGGTCCATCAATCATGTCTCGGACGTCATAGTCGTTGATGTCGGTGGCGAAATCTCGTGTTCCCTTTTGGAAACATCGACCTGTTCGTTTTGCTGTGACATACACTAGAGTGCGACGGGTCTCAATTCGGCATCACAGGAATGGTGCACTCCTTGATCTCGTTTGATGACCGATTGCCAACCCGAAACTCATTAGCCCTCGCCCCAAAACCATTCGCCATCCACAGAGATGGCGGTTCGGAGTGTTGTCCTTTCGACTTACCCAAGGTCAGAACGTGGCCAGTTTTCGAGATCGCGTGACGAGCGCATTGGACCTGTTGACCGAAGGGTTTGCCCCCTTCGTCGAACAGCGTTTGCGCGCCGTGCATGGCGATGAGTGGCTCAATGCGGCCCGAGGAAGCTTTCGAGATGACCGTACCCGCATCGATGCCGAGCGACAGCGAATGAATTGGGACGCCCACTCCCTGTTGACCGTCACCTGGGATCAGTGGAATGCCTGCTTTCGCAACAATCTAGGCCACAGCGAACGGAGCCTGGTGAGCGAATTACGGGAATTCCGTAACAAATGGGCACACCAGGAAGATTTCGATTTCGACGACACATATCGTATCCTCGACAGCATTCGTCGACTCTTGAAGGCGGTCAAGGCCCCCAACCTCGCACAGATTCAATCCGAAAAGCAAGACCTCCTCGAGAGCCATGTCGCCCAAGAGGTGAACACACAAATTCAACAGGCCGCTTTCCGTCGCAACAAACGTTGGGTCATCGGCATCTATCTCGCCTGCTGTGTCGCACTCATCGGCTTTCTCATCAGCTACGGAAACGCCGGCACCCCTGCGGTCATTACGATCATGTGCCTGTTGTTCGTGTATCTCTCGTATCAGCAGTTTAAGCTCGAGCCCCCCCTGCTCTTCGGTCCGCACGAATGCAACCGCTGCCATCGCATCATTTACCGCAAGTCCTGCCCCTACTGCGACTGATGCCGCCGCAACTCCGCGGACCCCTCCCCCCGCAAAGTTGACCGGGCTTGGCTGACGGGATCGTCCTCGCTCGAATGTCGACGTCGCGTGCCTGAATTCCGCTCCCCCGGCCCTTCCATCAGGCACACTCACAGTGACCCGCCGTCGGAAGCCAAACCACGACGAAGTATGGGCCATGTTGCAGGCCCACGGTTTTGCCGACTCATGGCCGTAGACTCCGCATTGCAACAACATCCCCTCGAACGACATCGACCAAGTTCCTCCTCTCGACAAAGGACCATCACCGCGTCTGTTCGCTTTTCTTAGGCCGACTCGCTACTTTCGAGCGTCGTCTCCTGATGGAAACAACACTCGATTCATTGAACCGAACTCACTTCTTACCGGACATTGTCGATGACCCTGTTGACCTTTCTGTTCTTCACTGCCCTCGTCGGTGCCCTCACCTGGCTGATCACGCGCCGGGATGACCATGTCACCTCCGATGGCTACTTCCTCGGAGGACGGAGTCTGACAGCGGGATTCATTGCCGGGTCGCTTCTGCTCACGAACCTCTCGACCGAGCAACTCGTCGGACTCAACGGAGCCGCCTTTGCCGACGGACTGAGCGTTATGGCGTGGGAAGTGATCGCCGCCCTCTCGCTGGTCGTGATGGCCCTGTTCTTCCTTCCGCGATACCTCAAACAGGGAATCGCCACCGTCCCGGAGTTATTGGAGCGACGCTTCAACGACACCACGCGACTCATCACGACCTTCATTTTCATCTTCGCCTATGCCGGGATTCTGCTGCCGATCGTGCTGTACAGCGGTGCCAAGGCGATGATCGAAATGCTGCAACTCCAAGAATTGACCGGCATCACCTCGTACCCGATGATGATGTGGGTCACCGTCTGGATGATCGGGGGGATTGGAGCGATCTATGCCATCTTCGGCGGACTCAGAACGGTGGCCGTCTCCGATACCCTCAACGGCATCGGCCTGCTCGTCGGCGGACTCGCCATCACCTGGTTCGGCCTGCAAGCGATTAACCCCGAAGGCGTCCTCCCTGCCCTCCGAACCATGTACGACGCCCAGCCTGACCGGTTTAACTCGCTCGGCTCCGACACCCAGTCAGTCCCCATGTCGACCCTCTTCACCGGAGTGCTACTCCTCAACCTCTTCTATTGGACGACCAATCAACAGATCATTCAAAGAACCTTCGGGGCCAAGAGCCTGGCCGAAGCCCAAAAAGGGGTGATGATTGCCGCCTTCTTCAAACTGCTTGCCCCGTTGATCGTCGTGATCCCCGGAATGATCGCGTTTCATCTCTATGCAGACACCGGCGTCTCGAAGGACGACGCCTATGCCATGCTGGTGCGTGAGCAGCTTCCCGTCTGGTTGACTGGCTTCTTCGCGGCGGTCATCGCCGGGGCCATTCTCAGCTCGTTCAACTCGGCCCTCAATAGCACCGCCACTCTGTTTAGCCTTGGCGTCTTTCGACACCTGTTCCATCCACAGGCGACGGAAGAGCAGACGATTCGGTCCGGCAAATGGTTCGGGTGGATCATCGCCATCGCTTCGATGTCGATCGCCCCACTCCTGATCGGACAGGACAGCATCTTCGGCTATCTCCAGAAGATGAACGGCATGTACTTCATCCCGATCTTGTCCGTCGTTGTCGTCGCTCTATTGACCAAACGTGTCCCCGCGATTGCCGCCAATCTCGCCTTGGGATTAGGACTGGTCGCCATCGTGCTCGGGTACTTCGTCCCCCCGTTCAACGGCTGGGCCGCTCAAGTCAACGAGTTCCACTTCCTCGGCATCGTCTTCGCTTCACTCGTGTTGATGATGCTGGCGATCGGCGTTCTCGCCCCAAAGGAAGTCGACGAGACCGAAGTCGACACCCCCAGCCGGGTCGACCCAACCCCATGGCGATGGGTGCTCCCCAGTGGCATCGCCCTGGCCCTCATGGTGCTCACCCTCTACGTTCTCCTCGCCCGTCCGATCGCCCCTGCGGTCAGCTTACCGGCAGCGATTTCTCCCTGACTATGACCTCGCTATTAAACAGTTTAGCCCCACATTTCAGATGTGGGGCTAAACCTAACGTCATCAACGATCTAACACCTGTACCCTATTCAGGAAAGCTCTGGAAAGGGTCTGGGACCGGCAACTCGATCGCAGGCTTCTTTGGTGTGACCAGTCCCTCGGGAACTGTCACCGCGGGAAACGTCACAGTGGGAGTTGTCACCGCAGGAGATGTTCCTGACACCGGTTGAGTCATAAATTCGACCCTGTCGTTCGACTGAGCCGTCCGACGTTCCAGAATGCGTCGAGCGTAGGCCCGCATGTCATCTTCGTTCAGACGCTTGAAGTCTGTCAGTTCGGCCAAAGGACGGACCGCTTCCGAGACACGATCGACCGTCTCCTTCAGCATCGAGAGTTCCACCAGATCGCGACGCAGACCCTTAATGTCAGCCAGTCGCGTCGTCAGTTCGCTTTGGAACTCGATCAGCAATTCGAGGTTCTCGGCTGCTGCCGCCACCTCGGCTGTGTTCTCATTGAGTTCCGCTCGCATGTTGAACAGATCAATCAAATTCCGCCGGGCCTCGGGGAGCCGCAAACCTTCGGCATCTGCCAGAGTGTCGTGCAGAGTCAACAATCCGGTCACGGTTTCGCGAGCCTTTGCCACCTGCTGACCTTCGTTGGCGATCGACCCAGTCAGCTCTCGCATCCCCTCGGCTGAGGTGATCGCCAGTTCGAGGTCGTCCGCTGCGGCAATCAGTTCTTGTCGCAATTGTTGATACGCCTTCAACTGCTCCTGAGCAACATCGAGTTGCCCCTGCTGTTCGAGCACTCGCCCCTTCAGTTCGGCCAACGACGTCAGCACGCTGTCCGCCTTGTCGATCTCGCTTTGTTGGGCAACAGCCGACTGGCCGACTTCTGTCACTCGTGCTTGCAATTTGGCGATGTCCGCAATTGAGTCGTTCGCCTGAGCAGTCGCCGGGGCCACTGCGGTTAACTCCGACTGCAATTGCTGAATCTCACGCAGCGAAGCGACCGCTTCACTCGTCCGCCGGGCTTCCTGTTCAACCTGTTCGCGGAAACTTCGAATCCGATCAAACGAACCACGAGCAGCATCAAACGACTGTTCCTGAAGTGCCAGCCCATGCAGCAGATCGTTCGTCTTACCGACTCCCGCTTGAGTCCCGGTCAGTGATTGCACATCCGACTTCAGGGTCGACACTTCACACTTGAGCGAGTGGATTTCGTTGACCATCGGTCGCACAAAAGTAAAGTGCATCGCTCCCAATCCGAGTCCCACACCCGCCACAGCCATCAGCAACTTCTTCCGCTGAGCCGTCAGGAACTTTGTGAGCCATTGGGGGCGACCACTGTTCAACATCGTCGAGAAGACCATGAGAATATCTCCGTAGAGTCAAGAGAACCGCGTCGATGCCGTCGAGCCAAGAGATTTTCGACCAGTGAGCTACTAGCCGAAACAGCTCGTGCAAGATCGCGGAGGAGGGGGTCAAAGAGTCAGCAAGCTGTCAAATCGTCACAGCCGTCAGAACCAGTTGAGACGACCTGCGTTGCCGACACTATTTGTTATCGCCAACTTGACACGCAGGAATTGCCGACTTTCCCAATCTGGCCCCTGCATCCCCTCGAATGCCCGACACATACCCCAACAACCGGCACACTCCCCGTAACCAGCAAACCCAGCCACCCCACCTCTCGGTCGCCCCCACCAGTTGAGGACAAATGATGATTCCTGCCAAATCACGAATGACAAATCATCGCCGACCAAAGACCGCATGCGACCAACGTGTCGTCACGCATTCGCCATAACTCAATTGTCAGTTCCCGACTGCTGAATCCTAATCCCCTCACACCCTGTCAGCCCGTTGAAAACCACCGTGGGTCAGATTTTCCAATGTGACACGAACAACTCTTTCGCTTCTATGCCGAGACATCAAACAGCACCATGTCACGCTGGAAATCCTGACCCACGTTCTTCAACAAGCTGCTAAGGCAGCTGCGATACACCCATCAAATACCGGTCGCACTCACGGGCGGCCTCACGACCTTCATTGATCGCCCAGACGATCAGGCTCTGACCACGTCGGCAGTCGCCACAGGCGAAGACACGCTCGACATTGGTCGCGTACTTACCGTACTCCGCTTTGAAGTTGCTGCGGGGGTCGGTCTCGATTGCGAACTGCTGAGCCAACGTCTGTTCCGGACCCCGAAACCCTAACGCCAGGAAACAGAGGTCCGCCGGCCATTCCTTCTCGGTCCCTTCAATGGGAGAAAATGGAGCGTTCCCCGAGGGCTTCGACCAGTCCAGTTGAACCGTCCGTATCGCCCGGAGATTCCCTGCTTCATCTCCCAGGAACTCGACCGTCTGAATCGCGTACTCTCGCGGATCATTTTGCAGAGTCTTGTTCTTGTTCTGTGCATAGTCGAACATTGCCGCCGCTTCGGCATGTCCATAATCGGTTCGGAAAATCTTCGGCCACTGTGGCCAGGGATTGTTTGCCGCCCGCTCATTCGGCGACTGCGGCACCACTTCAAAGTTCACGAGACTCTCGCAACCATGACGCAGGCTCGTTCCGAGACAGTCGTTCCCGGTATCTCCCCCGCCGATCACAACGACATGCTTCCCCTTCGCTGAAATGTAGTTCCCATCTGCCAACTGCGAGTCCAGGAGACTCTTCGTGTTCGCGTGCAGAAACTCCATCGCAAAGTGAATCCCCTTCAAATGTCGCCCCGGCGTCTTGGCAAAGAAGTCATTCGGCACGGTCGATCCGGTCGCCAGAATCACGGCGTCAAACTGCTCCATCAGTTCCTTCGCCGACTTGTCCTTTCCGACTTCGGTATTCGTAACAAACTCGATTCCTTCTTGCCTCAATAGCTCGATGCGACGCTCGACCGTCTCCTTTTCGAGCTTCATATTCGGGATGCCATACATGAGCAGTCCACCAATACGATCAGCTCGCTCGTATACGGTGACCAGATGTCCGGCTGAATTCAATTGAGCCGCCGCCGCCAGTCCAGCTGGTCCCGACCCGACGATGGCAACCTTCTTCCCGGTCCGTGATCGGGGTTCCTTCGCGACGACCCATCCCTCCGCAAACCCACGGTCGATGATCGCCTTTTCGATCGTCTTAATCGCGACGGCCGGTTCGTTGATCCCTAATGTACACGACCCCTCACACGGAGCCGGGCAGACACGGCCCGTAAACTCCGGGAAGTTGTTTGTCTTATGCAGTCGGTCGAGCGCTTCTCGCCAGTCGTCGTGATAGACGAGGTCGTTCCATTCGGGAATGAGGTTGTGGACCGGACACCCCGCAGCCATCCCACCGAGAATATCCCCGGTATGACAGAACGGAATCCCACAATCCATGCAGCGCGCCCCTTGCTCCTGCAAGATCGGCAGATCGATCTTCTCCGCAAACTCATTCCAATGCGCAACCCGCTTCCGCGGCTCCACCTCGACAGCCGTCTGCCGAGCATAATCTTTAAATCCAGTGGGCTTACCCATGATGCTTCAGTCTTCAATAAACAGTAGTAAGTGATGTATTTCCAATTATCAGCGACTGGCGACAATACATCACCAGTCTCCGGGTAACCTCCACGTCGACAACGCAAGGGCCATGCGGAGTTGTCACAGTCAAATCTCTTCTGCCTGTCGGAACCACTCGGCTATCGACAATTCAAAACCGGGGAGCAGTGTGCCGCCGGTGAGGGTCTGTTGTTCGGTCAATGTGACTTGTTCGTTCATCGAGGACCAGACCGTGACGGTGCGGGCGACCGGGTCGACAACCCAGATCAATTGCGTTCCCGACCCGAAGAGTTCTCGCTGCTTCCTTTCAATCTCTGCTGCAGTATTGTTCTTGCTTAAAACCTCGACCGCTAAGTCCGGTGCAAAGTCAGCATAGGGGACGCGCTCCACCTTCCCAGTCGGAAACTTATCGTTCAAACAGACAGAGAAATCCGGAAGCCGAAAGTTACCGTCGACCAATTTGTACAAGGCTCCCGCAGTAAATCCCTTCCCGATTCGCTTGGACCATAAGTAGGTATGCAGAAAGGTCGCCAATACAGTCGTCAAGGAATCTTCTAAGTAGGACATGCCAGACTTTTCGATCAGAGTGCCATCAATCAGTTCACACGGAATACCCCGTTCGATGTCGTTGTTCTGAAGCAAATCATCAACAGTCGCTGTCCCCGGCAACGGATTCATGCGAATCCGATCGAGAGGCACTCCTCCCAGCTTTGCCACCAGATCCGCCACCGTCCGGTAAGACGGAGGCGACTGAATTAGTGATGGACTCATCGTAACCCCTCCCTTCACTTCCGAGGCACCTTCATCGTTGCCCGTGACTTACAAATCCTCGACTTGATCCGACTCCGCGAACTCCACATGAATGGACGACACCTGTTGATCAATAACCCGCAACACCCGCCTAACGGCTGCCCCGTCAAAACCCACAGTCAGCCGCATTAAGTCGGTGACAATACCGTCATGCGACTTGAGGGTATAGCTTCCTTCAGAAAAATACTGCTTCTGCCTCCGAATACCCGGATGGATATAGGAGATCACATCGAAAATCTTCGTTCTTTCATAGAAGGGTCCGTGACGTCCCGGCTTAATCTCATCAATGGCTGCAAACTCCCATCCCCACTTCCAGTAACGAAGTCCCCGCTTATGTAACGTAAACTTCAGTCGACGCTCGGCACGAACAAACATTCGATTGAGCAGATATGCCGCAGGCAACCACCCCCCTGCGGCAACTCCCAGTACAATGATACCATTCGGTCCAATGCCTCGAATTGCATGATCCAGTAAGGTTAATCCAATACCGACAATCGTCGACAACAAGGCCCCGAGTAATATCGCGGCGATGAAATTGCTCGCCCTTCGCATCTCTGCGTCTGGACGAGTGCAGTCGAGAACCACCGGCCCATACAGCTGCTCCACCTGTTCATCGTTGACGATGTTGTCACGTGTTGATGACATGAGCGAAGTCGTCCGAGTTAATCTGCCGAAAACCTCTGCCATCGGTCCACTTTCCTAGGCATCTCTCCATAAACCAACACTGTCAATGAATTTGAACCACCCTCTCTTTCTATTCAGAATCCGACCACACGACTCGAAGGTCAACTCCGAAACATTCGCTAGTGACTTTCTACCACTTCCGGTGCTTCTTCGCCAGCGGCCACCGCCATGGCCTCGGCTTTGAGTTCACTTAAAGCGCGCTTGTAGTCGCGGGGCATCACCTTCACAAACTTTGGCAGAGCCGTGTCCCAATTCTCGAGGATGTCCTTCGCCACACTTGAGGCTGTGTAAATTTGATGCTTCTCGATCAGTTCCTTGAGCTCAGCCACGTCGTCGATCTCTTCGACCGTTTCGAGATCGACCAACTCTGGATTGCAGTTCCGGTGAAATGTATCACGATCCTCAGCGTAGACGTAAGCGACTCCCCCGGACATCCCGGCGGCGAAGTTTCGTCCCGTCTCGCCGAGAATGACAACGCGGCCGCCGGTCATGTATTCCAACCCATGATCGCCACACCCTTCGACAACGGCCTTGGCACCCGAGTTTCTCACGCAGAATCTCTCTGCGGCAGTCCCTCGGAAGTACGCCTCGCCACTCGTGGCACCGTACAACGCAACGTTCCCGACGATGATATTTTTTGACGCGTCAAACGTGCTGCCATCGGGGGGATAGACGATCAGCTTCCCACCGGAAAGACCTTTTCCGGCATAGTCGTTCGCGTCGCCGATCACTTCGACCGTCACCCCGCTGACACCCCAAGCCAACACCGACTGGCCGGCGGAACCAAGGCAGCGAATTCGAATCGTATCCTCAGGCAGACCTTGAGGGCCCCACTTCTTTGACACCTCATGCGACAACGTCGTTCCGAATGCTCGGTCGATGTTCTTAATGTCCATCGTCTGATGGTATCGCTCGGCTCGTTCGATCGCGTCACCGCAGTTCGGAATCAGAATCTGCTGATCGACGGTTTCATCCAGCCGATGGTTCTGCCGCGTCTGACAATAGGTTCCTGCGTTCGCATATTGACTGGTCGCCTTCGTTAATACAGAAGTTAGGTCAAGATGCTTTGCCTTCCAATGGGTCGTCTCTCGATCCCAATCAAGCATGTCCGCACGACCGACCATTTCGTTGATCGTTCGGAAGCCGAGCGATGCCATAATCTGGCGACAATCTTCCGCAACCATAAATAGATAGTTAATCACCGCCTCGGGGGTACCGTTAAACTTCTTCCGCAACTCCGGGTCCTGCGTCGCGATTCCGACCGGACAAGTGTTGAGATGACATTTCCGCATCATGATGCAGCCGAGCGTGATGAGCGGTGCCGTCGCGAAACCGAACTCCTCGGCCCCAAGCAGACAGGCAATCGCCATGTCTCGACCGGTCTTGATCTGGCCGTCGGTCTCGAGCTTCACCCGGCTGCGCAGGTCATTTTTCACCAGTGTTTGATGTGTCTCTGCGATCCCGAGTTCCCAAGGGAGACCGGCATGCTTGATCGATGTCAACGGCGAAGCCCCGGTCCCGCCCCCGTCGCCGGAGATCAGAATCTTGTCGGCATGCCCCTTCGCCACCCCGGCAGCAATCGTCCCAACCCCCACTTTCGAGACCAGTTTCACGCTGACGTTCGCCGACGGGTTAGCGTTCTTCAGGTCGAAGATTAACTGAGCTAAGTCTTCGATCGAATAAATGTCGTGGTGCGGCGGCGGACTAATGAGCCCGACCCCCGGAGTCGCATGGCGGGTCGCAGCGATGATTTTGTCGACCTTATGGCCTGGAAGCTCGCCCCCTTCGCCCGGCTTCGCCCCTTGCGCCATCTTAATTTGTAGCTCATCAGCATTCGTCAAATACCATGACGTTACGCCAAATCGACCGCTCGCCACCTGCTTAATGGCAGACCGCTTACTATCACCATTCGCTAATGGCATAAAGCGTTCGGGGTCTTCGCCCCCTTCGCCGGTGTTGCTCTTACCCTTCAGGCGGTTCATGGCAATGGCCATCGTCTCGTGCGACTCGGCCGAGATCGAGCCGTAACTCATGGCTCCCGTGCAGAATCGTCGCACAAGCTCACTCGCAGGTTCCACCTCTTCAATCGGGACTGGCTTCCCGAGTTCCGTGCGGAACCGCATTAATCCACGAAGCGTCCCCTGGCGAGACTCCCCTTCATTCACCAGTTTGGCGAATCGCTGATAGGCGTTAGCATCGCCCGATCGAGCGGCCGCTTGGAGTTCGGCGATCGTAAACGGATTCCATCCGTGTTTTTCGCCGTTATGACGCCAGTGAACCAGACCATCATTCGGCAACACTGGGAGACGTTGTGTCTCGGTGCGAGAGGGGAACCCGAGTTCGTGTCGACGGACATGCTCGTCAGCCAACACGCCAAACGTAATCCCTTCAATGCGGCTCGATGTCCCACAGAAACACTCGTCGATAATCTCGGACGACAGGCCGACCGCCTCGAAGATCTGGGCCCCTTTGTAGGATGCTAACGTCGAAATGCCCATCTTCCCCATCACCTTGAGCATCCCCTTTTGGATCCCCTCGCGATAGGTTGCGACGATCTTTTCTTCCGTATAGTCATCCTTCAAGTGACCATGCCCACGTGCGTCTCGAATTGCTTCAAAGGCAAGATAGGGGTTAATCGCATCCGCACCGTAACCTGTCAAAAGACAGAAGTGATGCACCTCTCTCGCTTCACCCGACTCCAGAACGAGGCCGATGCGGGTCCGTAACTCCTTCTTAACTAAGTGATGATGCACTGCACCACAGGAAAGCAGTGACGAGATCGGCACACGCGTTGCCGACGTCGCCCGATCGGAGAGCACGACAAAGCTATACCCATCCCGAATCGCCTGTTCGGCTTCATCACAGATGCGGCGAATAGCAGCTCGAAGTGCTGTCCCAAGCAGTTCTTCATCGGACTGGTCTGCGTGGCCGACCGGCTTCGGGAACGTGGCATCGATTGTCTTCGTACGGAACCCGCGATAACCATCCAAGCCTTTGATCCCGGCACATTCCTCATCACTGATGACAGGATGGGGGACCCGCAGACGATGACACTGCGACTCGGAGGTATCGAGCAGATTCCCTTCTGGCCCGATGAAGCATTCGAGGCTCATGATGACCTCTTCGCGAATCGAATCGATCGGCGGATTCGTCACCTGAGCGAAGAGTTGCTTGAAATAATCGTAGAGCAAACGGGGCTTGTCGGAGAGGCAAGCTAATGAGGTATCGTCCCCCATCGAATAGAGAGGGTCCTTCTTGCTATTAATCAGCGGGAGCAGCATAAACTGCATCGTCTCGGTCGTATAACCAAACGCCTGCATCTGTTCGAGTAGTTCGAGTCCTTGAATTCGCGGAATGGCCGGCTCGCTGTAGCCACTGACCGCTTGTGTTAAGTGATCGACAACTTCTTCAAGTTCGACCTTCTGATTAGCGAGCCATTGCCCATAGGGGCGACGGGCGGCCACTTCGGCCTTCAAGTCTTCATCACGAACAAGTCGCCCTTGCTCGAAGTCGACGAGGAACATCTTACCTGGTTGCAGACGTCCCTTGTATTTTACATTCTTAGGGTCGATGTCTAAGACGCCGACCTCGCTGGCCATGATGACCTTATCATCATGCGTCACATAGTATCGCGAAGGACGGAGTCCGTTGCGGTCAAGGCAGGCCCCGATGAAGTGACCGTCGGTGAACGAAACGCTGGCCGGGCCGTCCCACGGTTCTTGTAGAGCCGAGAAATACTCGTAGAACGCCCGCTTTTCGGGGCTCATGTCCTGATGCTGCTGCCAAGCTTCGGGGATCATCATCATCGCCACTTCTTGCAGCGTGCGACCCGAGTGGTAGAGGAACTCCATCGCATTATCGAAGTTGCCGGAGTCGCTCCCTTCGTCTTCCACGACCGGCATTAACTTCTTCAGGTCGTCCCCCCAGAGCTCGGACGACATTGCTCCCTGCCGGGCCGACATCCAGTTGGCATTTCCGCAGACCGTATTAATTTCTCCGTTGTGAGCCATAAACCGCAACGGCTGGGCGCGGTCCCATGATGGGAAAGTATTTGTACTAAATCGGCTATGCACCATCGCCAGATGGGACTCGAAGTCGGGATCGGCGAGATCTGGGAAATAAGGAAGCATCTGTGCCGGGGTCAACATCCCCTTGTAGACGATGACTTTTGTGGAGAGCGAACAGATATAAAAGTGCAGACCGCTGGAACAGTCACCGCCACGAATGTCGTGCGAGGCGAGCTTGCGGATAATAAACAGCTGACGTTCAAACGCGGAGGAGTCCAGACCGTCGGCTGCTCCGATAAAGAGCATCTCCATGCGTGGTTCTGCGGCCCGGGCGGATGGGCCGATGTCAGCGATGTCTGGCTGTTGAGGCACATTGCGCCACCCGATCAGCTTCTGCCCTTGCATTGCAATCAGATCTTCAACGACCTTCTTATACTTGGCACGATGTGATTTCTCGGTCGGCAGAAAGACGATTCCAGCAGCATACCGTCCCTGTTCCGGAAGGGTGACGTCGAGATCGCTCTTAGCGACCTTGCGAAGGAATTTGTCGGGGAGACCGACAAGCATTCCGGCTCCATCGCCCGTATTCGATTCACATCCACACGCTCCGCGGTGCGTCATTCGCCGCAGGATGCAATCGGCATCGAGTACGATCTGATGCGAAGGTTTCCCTTGAATCTGTGCAACAAACCCCACGCCGCACGAGTCCTTCTCGTTGGCAGGATCGTAAAGGCCGTGGGCCGTTGGAAACTGTGTTAGTCCATTCATGATCATTACCCTTAAGTTCGCTGAACCCCTGATAGTTTTCGGCCATCCCTCAGAATGAAGAACGAGGCGACCATCAGGAGAAGACTTAATTTGTCACTGAAAAATGTTGGTTATGTTTCAAGCAGCCTCTGGGCCATCGTCGTCAGGTGAGCTGTCGATTCCCGATGAAGCGCAAACTCGGTGTTGTTAAAACCTCAGGGAACTGCTGCTTCCACAAGGATTTGGTTAGAACTTGATGCAGGAAGAACAGGCTCACTTTGCGGAGATTCGTGAAGCAGTTCGATAAATCGTTCTGCCGCAGTCGACAAATGCTTCTGGCGTTTATGGACGATCCCCATCGGGCGATGAAAGCTAACATCACTCAGGGAGATCGCCTTGAGGCTGCCGTATTCGAGTTCGCGGAGGACAGTCTCGAGAGGCAACATCGAGATTCCCAATCCAATTTCGACGGCCCGTTTGATGTTCTCGATGTTATTAAACTGGTGAACGACGTTGACAGAAATCCGATGCTTCCTCAGGAGTCGATCGGTCGCCCGTCGAATCGTTAAATCGGCGGTAAAGGCGATGAATGCCTCTCCTTCAATTTGCTCAAGGATGACTGAAACCTGTTCCGACAGGCGATGTTCCGGGGGAACAACCAAGACCATTTCCTGCTCAATCCAGTCGATGCATCCGATGTCGCCGCCATCTTTGGGGAACGAGACGATTCCCAGATCTGCTTCGTCTCGTTGGATGCGGGCGTAGACTTCGTCCGGCTGAGCGTAGTCCAGCGTGAGTTCGACGTGGGGAAACTGCTCACGGTAGCGGTTGATATAAGTCTGCATCTGCAGGAGACCGACGGAATAGATCGACACGACCCGCAGACGCCCGGTCACCCGCCCCCCCAGCGAGTGGACTTCGTCGGCGGCAGCTCGGAACTCGTCGATGAGACGACTGCAGCGCTCGTAGTAGAGATGCCCGGCAGGGGTCAACTCGAATGGTCGCTTGGAACGGTCAATCAGCTGGGCCCCAAGACGTTCTTCCAAGTGATGCAGTGCCTGACTAACCGCAGGCTGTGACAAATTGCGAGCCGCCGCCGCTTTCGAGAAGCTACGGTGCGCAACGATATCGCAGAAGAGTTCGACATTTCGCAATGGCATCGACGACGTACTCCTCGATAGCCGTCTCATGCACAACTTGGCATGGCCTTGGGCTTCATCGATTCTTAAAGCGGATTTTGCAACCAAATCTCCATAACGAAGATGAATGCCGATGGTACGCGGGGCATAGACCGTCGTCAAGAGTTCGCCTCGGCTGTAATCGGGAAACCTGGGAAATCGGAACGGTTTCAACGATTTCCCTGGCCTCGACGCCGGGATGTCAATACGGGAGAGGGACGTAACATGCTTTATAGTCGTCAGTTATGGAGACTCTAGAAAACTTGCGTGTCATGACGACACGGTGTCAGTCGGGCATGTCTTGAGGGGCATGGTGGCAGATGTGAGCGTTTCCCTGGAGGATGTTGATGCCGACAGGAGTTCGTGAGGAAATCGGTGGTGACTCTGTTCGCCAGACGGGGTTGCACCGCTATACTCTCGCCATGAAACAGGGATTCCTTGGCAACGATACGACGTTCATGCTCGACTTTGTCGTCTGTGCATTGGTCGTGGTTGTCCCCTTGGTACTGTTCAGCCTGTATCAGGTGAAGGTGCGTCACAACTATCACCTGCACAAGAAGTTGCAGGTACTCCTCGGCCTTGTCCTGCTCTTTGCGGTGACCGCTTTCGAGGTCGATGTGCAGCTCGTTCATGGGGGGTGGGAGCAGATCGTCAACAAGCCGGGACAACCTCCGCGACTCACCGACGAAGGCTTGGCGAGCGTGCGTCAGGTGCTCTGGATTCATCTGGTATTCGCCATTACGACACCGTTTCTGTGGGTGTTGACGATGTATCTTGCCCTGAAACGCTTTCCTTCGCCGCCGTTGCCGGGGGAGCATAGTATCGCTCACAAGCGACTCGGTTGGTTGGCAACGCTCGATTTGGTGGCGACATCAATCACCGGTCTGTGGTTTTACTGGGTCGCCTTCGTTCGACAGTAGGTGCTTCCCGGCTTGCAATACAGTGGCATTGGGTCATGCTTTGCACTTCCTTTGGTTGATGCGTGTGGACTGCGGTCTGCGCGAGTGTCCCTTTGCCGGAGTGCTCGATGGATTCTGCGACGACAACCGTACTGATCATTCTGGCTGGAGTGGCTGTCGTCGTGGGCGGCGTCCTCTGGTTCAGACTCCATGCATTTCTCGCGTTGATCTTGGCTGCTCTCGTCGTGGCTGGGCTGACGCCTCAGTCGACCTATGAGAGTTACGAAGTCGAATCAGCCGCACTGGCAAAGATTCAAGACCCTCTCCGCGATGTCGTGGGTGGCGAGGTTGTCATCGACACGAAGAATGGAAAACCCAAGGTGGCGACAAACCCCGTGCCGGGCGAGAACGTGTCTCCCCCGACGAGTGTTGCAACCGGTGTCCCAGTGGTTCCGAAAGAGGGACTTCAACTGGGGGCAAGGTTGCTGCTGGTTCGACGATCGCAAGAGTCGGGTCGTTACGAGCCAATCGCGACCTTTGCTGTCACTCGACTGGTCCCCTCGAAGGACGGTCAACGAGAACTCGCCCATTTGCGTGCCGTGGGTGACTTTGATTTCGGACAGGTTCAGACGGGGGACTGTCTCATTGATGCTGTCACGTTTAAGAATGCCCGCAAGAAACGGACGGCGACGATCGGGAGTCGCGTTTCTGCGGGGTTCGGAAGTACGTGTGCGAGCATCGGCATCTTGATCGCTCTTGCCAGTGTCATTGGCAAATGTCTGCTCGACAGTGGGGCGGCAGACCGAATCGTCCGGACGATGCTGCGATGGTTCGGCGAAGCAGGGGCACCGGCCGCGTTCGTTATCAGCGGGTTCCTGCTCGGGATTCCGGTCTTCTTTGATACGGTGTTCTATCTGATGATTCCACTCGGCAAGGCGATGCAACTTCGGACCGAGCGAAACTATCTCTTCTATGTCTTAGCAATCGTGTGCGGCGGGACAATGGCTCACTCGCTGGTCCCCCCGACACCAGGGCCGCTGTTCGTGGCCGAGGCCCTCGGGGTCAACATGGGGACAATGATCTTGGCGGGGGGATTCGTCGGGATGGTGACGGCAACCTTTGGCTACTTCTATGCTCGCTGGGCGAATCGTCATAATGTCTTGCCGTTGCGGGAAACTCCCGACTTTACGCTCGCCGAGATCGAAGCGGCTGCTCGAGTCGACGAATCGGAGTTGCCCCCCTTTTGGTTCTCGCTGCTCCCGGTGCTGCTCCCGGTTGTGTTGATCGCCGGGCTGACCATTATGAAACGGATGAGCCTGTGGGGGACGATGTCGGCCGAGGTGAAGATGGTGTTTGAAACACTTGGTGACAAGAACATCGCCCTGTTGATTGCGACCCTCTGTGCCCTGGCGACGCTGATCGTTTATCGACGTCAGTCGCTCGCGTCACTGGGAGACTCGATCCAGAAGGCCCTTGCTGGCGGAGGGGTGATTATTTTGATCACTGCCGCTGGGGGAGCTTTTGGCGAAGTGCTTCGACAGACCGGCGTGGCCTCGCAAATGGGGGAGCTGAAAGAGTCCTCTCCCCTGTTTCTCTGCACAGCGGCGTTCTTCATCACGACCGCGATCCGCACCGCGCAGGGGTCTGCGACGGTGGCGATGATTACTTCGGTCGGCATTCTCGGCGGACTGGTGGCCGATGGTCAGTTGACGTTTCATCCAGTCTATCTGGCACTGGCAATCGGGTGTGGTTCAAAACCTGTCGCCTGGATGAACGACAGCGGCTTCTGGGTGATCACCCGGATGAGCGGGATGACCGAACGGGAAGGGTTGAAGTACGTCACCCCCATGACCGCCAGCATGGGCCTAGTCGGCCTCCTCACCGTCCTCGCCGGCGTCACCCTCTTCCCCACTCTGTAAGCTGGCAACTCATCGTTCTAAAACTGATGGATTCTGTGTCACCGACTTAGTATTCGGGTTCATAGTTTCCTTCGAGGTAGTCTTGAAGAACGGCGGGGTCAATGTTCTCGGAGAGGAATGTCACAGAGGCGGAGCGGAGGGCGACGTGCATGCCGCCGGGGTGGGGGCTGCCGAGTCCGCCGGAGGGGAGTCTTCCCGAATGACGGTTGATCCCCATGAGGGCATCGGCGAAGGGGACTTCTTGAGTTGGGGCCATCCAACAGACGGGGGTTTTGCGTTCAGCGACGAGTATCATGTTGACACTCTTGGGGCCGAAGCTGTCGAGACGTTTGCCGACACTCCCATGAAACGCCGTCGTGGCGCCGCTGATGACGGTGCAGGTCGTTTCCCCCGGCCCGCCGTGCTCCGACGGACATTGAAACACCGCGACCTCTTCGGCATGAAACTTTTGATTGTGAGGACTATCCCAAGGCTCATCGAGGCGAATTTTCTCGAAGAGTTCCTGTTCCCCCAGAAACGGCAACAACAACACCCGCCAACTATGAAGCGGCTTCCCCTGTGCATCGGCAGAAAACTCCGGCGGCAATGTGCCGTGTTGTTTTTCGTAGAGAGGAGCATGGCGATACGATCCGCAGGAGGTTGTCTTGACAGTCCATGCGATGAAATGCCTCCCGAACTGCGGTAAACATGTTACCATAAGAAGCTCGCAGTTTGTTGGCTACCTCTTGAGATCGTGTTCGGCGAAAGAGCACAGCTGCTGTCACTGGGACAATCGGAGTTGTCGTGCCGCGACGAGCATCTTCAAAGACCGTACTTGCCTCTTCCGCAACGATGTTCCAGTCGTGCGACAACGGCAGGTGACTCCAAGGAACCTCTGCTCCCAACTCAGTCAGGTCCAGCTCACGAGCGAGAGCCACACGTTGAAGGTAATCGCAGAACGACGATTGCTCCCAGAAAACCGCGTCCACGAATTTCGGATTAGGAGGAAGGTTGTTTGTTTCATCAAGGAATCGCCGGAGTTGGGCTTCTGACGGTTGTCGTTCTAACGACCCAGCGATGGGCACTCCCACCGACATGCCGCTGAAAGTAATTCCCGCCAGATGTTCTATTAGCGTACCATTGTGACTGATAAGTCTCCCAAGACGTCTGATGGAGATGGCGTCATCTATCGCTTTATCAGCCTCTCCTATGGCAACCCAGTAGTTGGCACGCTCTTGTAATGCTCGCGCGTAGACCCGCAAAACGGATGAGTTCTGGTTAAGCGGATATAGAGTGGTCGAGCCATCGTCGTTTGGACACAATGGCATGCAAAAAGTTGGCTGGCGGAGGGCTTTACCAATGAGGTCGATTGCGGCTTCATTTTGTGTCAGCCAGTCGGCCATCTCGGGGCAGTCTTCGAGCGTCCAAGGTTCCCACGTCTTTAATTGCAATTTATCGGCGTCCGGTCCCGAGGGATGGGCTTTCGCATAACGCTTTGGTAGTCATACGAGTCCTCCAGCGTCAATGTTGGCGGGATCAGCAGGTCGAGCGTTTCTCGTGAGCTGCCTGTCGTTGTTTGGCGTTAGGTCTTTCGAGACCCCCAGTTCTGACAATCATGCGGTAGCCGTTATCGTCGGTTTTTGCATCTCCGGGGATATTTCAACTGTTCCATCGCGTAAGTAATCGACGCGGGTGCCGTCGGGGGTCAGGGGTTCGGTGATGTAGGTGGTCTTCTTCGAGATTATCAATGGGACATCGACGAAGAGGTTGTGTCCCAGCAATAGCAGGAACAGCCCCACGACGACGGCGGCTGCCCACATCAAGTGCCGACGCTGCGGCGTGAACGGTTTACCAGGTTCAACCGGTTGAGAAACGTCCGCTGAAGAAGAGTCTGTCATGGGGCACCGTCAGCAGAAAGAGGAACATTCTCCACAACCGACCGGCAAGGCCGGTGGAGTGACATCCTATCAAACCGACTCGCCCTACGGATATGTTTCGATGACGAAACGCAGGGCCTTGGGTGCATTCCCCACATTGCAACTCCCCGCACCGGAGGCGTCAGCCGACGCGAGACTCCTTCTCCCCCAGAGACGACGCTCCGACTTCAGACCGCGTTCCTACGGGGGGAGAAGGTCAATACCGTTCGGCACGATTCTTGCGATGTGGGTTGATCCACATCTCTCCCTCTCCCCCACTGGAAAGTCCTTTGAACTAGGAACGTCGACAGCGGGGGAGAGGGAGAGGCTGACAACAAAGATCACCAGTTGGCGAGGATCACAATCCGGGGAATGCCCCCCAGGGCCTTCAAGACAAATTAGCGGAAGGGCGCAAGCCCTCCGGTGCCGGGGGGCGTCGTGCTTTAGCATGTCACCGGACGGCTTGCGCCGTACCGCTAAGGTGAACGTGACGCTCTGGCTGCTCGGCATGCTTGCCCTGCTAACGCAGTGCAAGCATGGCACAATGCACAGTCGCTAGTTGGTGGACTCGTGAGTTGCGGGGGGGCGAATGGATTCGAGGGCTTGTTTCACACAGCCTGCGGCTCCGATGAAGCCGGCGTCGTTGCCTAGCTTGGCGAAGTCGATTCGAGTTCGTTCGGCAGGGATCGGGAAGGCGATCTCCTTGACGGTGCGGCGGACTTCTTCCAGAAACTGTCGACCGAGTTCGGTTTCGTATTGTCCGAAGGTCATGGCTCCGCCGATGAGGACCACTTCGGGGTTCAGGATGTGCATGATGTTGACCGTTCCGATGCCGAGGTAGCGGGCGGTTTGCATGACGAGTCGATGAGCGAAGGGGTCGCCATCAATGGCATGGCTGGCGATATCGACCGGGGTGATCTCTCGGCCCAGATTTCCCAGACTGGATCGGACGCCACTGGTGAGGCCATCGTTACAGCGGCGGACGAGCGCTTTCGCACCGCAGTAGAGTTCGAGGGAACCATGGATGCCGAACTCGGAGCGAGGGCCTCCCTCCATCTGGATAATCATGTGACCACATTCCCCCCCGTGGAAGTGGGCTCCCGAAAGGACTTCGCCATTGAGGACGATGCCGCCACCAACGCCGGTTCCGAGGGTCCAGAACATCAGGCTGCGGGCGTCGGCTCCGCCGCCGATCCAGGACTCGCCATAGGCGGCGGCATTGGCGTCGTTTTGCAGGACGGTTGGTAGTCCGAAGCGGTCGGCGAGCAGGTGTCGGAGTGGGAGGTTTTCCCAGCCGGGGAGGTTGAAAGGGTGAAAAATGATCCCTTTGGCGAGGTCCATTGTGCCGGGGGCAGCGACACCAATTCCGGCGATCTGTTTGAGGGTGAGGCCACTGTCACGGAGACAGGTTTCGATGCACTCGAACATCGCCTGCATCGAGGCATCGCGACCTTGGGTGTATGGAAGCGATTCGGATCGTTGGGCATGAACCCGCCCATCCGCGGAGACGACGCCCACCTTGGCGCTGGTCCCCCCGATGTCGACTCCGATGTAGTACTCTCCTGGCGGCATCCTACGTTCCGTGACACTCCACGTCCGAATGCGGAAGCGCCGCTCCCACGATGGAAGGCTCACCACTTGTCCGCAACGCGATGATTTTATGAAGTTCGTCATCACTTCAGCATCGCAAGTGACAGCATCCTGTCGCAAGTCGATCCCAGACGCAAGTGACTCGGTTTCTTCGTCGGCCTGCTTGAGTTGAGGGTTTTGTCGAATGTTCTCTCTTGGTGACAGTTGGAAACTAACATGTGGCAAACAATCGGGTCCCGAATCTTAACAAAGGTAAGTCCGAGGTCGCTTGCGACTCCCCCTGTCGATGTGAACAGTCAGCCCATGTTGACCATTCAACACCACTCACAGAGGCATCACGCCAATCAGGGGATCGCTTCGAGAATCTGCTGTATCGAAAGCTCTTGATCGGTCTGGTTCATCTCCAACTCGAAGAACCCCCCCACTTCTTGTTTGTGACCGAATGAAGCCGAGACCAAGTTGCCCTGCTTCCGAAACATCTTGGGTTGGTTCCAATCGATTCGCTCCAACTGGTCTTTGTTGACTTGCCCCCCGATGGTGTACTTGCCGGCGAGGAGTCGTTCCAGCAAGGATTCACACTCTTGGTAGCTCAAACCCTGCGCGCCGTTCGCACGGTATTCAATGTTCCCCACTTTCAAAATTGTCTGTCGCTTGACGATCGGTTGACCGGCCCAGAAGTCTCCGATCCGCTGGTCACCTGGCCGCGGTTCCGGGCCAGCCGACAACCAGTCTTTGAAATGAACGCTGAGCACCTTCGCCGAGACTTCTCGCCCTTCGACCTGTTCAACACCCTCGACGGCGATTCCTCGTTGGTCTGATGGAAGCAGGAAGTACGTCGAGATTTTTGCGACCTGTTCGATCCCTTGTTTCTGCGCCAACTCGATGACAACTTGTTCCTGTTCTTCGGTCAGGTTCGCACGTTCAACGTAGGCTCGTTTAATGCCATCGCCGCCGCCGAGCAGTTCCGCCATGGCCCGGCCCATCGCTTCGCCGACGTTCATGTAGGTCTCTGCGTTTCCGTTGTAGTGGCTATTCGAGGCCCCCCCCTTCGAGAGTGGGTTGGTATATACGGTTGCGACGTTCCCTTTGAACTCAGGGTACTTCCCGGTCGTGCCGTCGACTGCTAACTGGGCGTTGAGGATGAGTCCTTCATTTCCTTCGGCTCCCTTCTCCGTTTGACCAAGTGTCGCACAGACGAACTTCGCATTCGGAGCACCGAATTCTACGCGCAGTTGCTTAATGAGGTGAACCAGGTTCTGTTCATAGCGGCTGGCATGACCGGCGTCGTATCGATCCTTGTCTCCCTGCCAGAAGAAGAAACCTGCGACTTCGTAGCCATTCGCGGCGGCTTGAGCCTTCGCGAGGTCTGCGCGGAGTGCTGCCAGTTCGGCATTGTGTTTCTTCAATCCTTCCTCTGTAAAACGCGCTCGCGTCGCGAACTCGACCTTCTCCTGAATCTGCTTCTCGATTGTGGCAGCCTTTGATGCGTCAGCCTCAGACTTCTTCGCACCGGGGTAATACTTGTCCAACTCTGCGAGAACCTGCTTTGCACGAGCGATGTCGCCGTCATACTGCATCCCGGCATACCAGCCGATCGGTTCGGGTGTGCTTCCTGTTTCCCATCGCAGGGGAGACTCTTTATAGGCGGCGTAGTGCCATGTCTTTCCTTTGTCTTCAAACTCGAAAGAGGGACTTCCCGGGGGGAGCAGGTCCCAGCCCAAACTCCGATTACCGATGCAACTCTTTAAAATCATGACCGGTGCTTCGGTGGCATAGCCGAGAACGTGCCCAATCCCGAACTCGGGGCCGATCTTGCCACCTGAAATCGTCATCCATTCGTTGTTAAAGACCTTTGTTCCTCCGGTGCCGCTTCCCATGACGCGCACATTGCGAACATCCTGACGGACAGTCCAGTTGCCCGCGTCGTCGATGAGGTACGGATACAGCGACTTCTCTTTCACCGCGTTCGTCAACGACCCTTCCGCCCCCCCCTTGCCTGGGTTGATGTTCCCCGCACCCAGCATGTTGGACTGCCCTAACAGGATGTAGACCTGTACAGGCTGACTCAAATCTGCCGGCTGACCATCCGGCCGCGGGAGTGTCTCAGGAATCTCGATTCCATAGGCCGCAGGGAGAGCAAACAACACAGCCATGGCGGCAGTGAGACACAACGAGCACGCAGAGCGATGGAGGTTCATGGTTTCTCCAAGAGTGGGCAGTGACCAGCAGTCAACAAGAACAATGACTCTCCTTATACAGGAACGCATCATCACCTGAAAGTCTTACCAGCGGATCAGTCATACCAACATGCCAACGGATCGTGCCGGGTCTTTGGTGATTCGCCGGGATCGCCCTTGATGACGGGGAACGCTCAGATTTCCGAGGGGCTGGACAGCAAATCCTCTGTGCCCATTATCCTCCCTGACGAAACGTGTTTGCAGATGGAAACCTCTCAGCCTCTGTTGGGATGTGAATCTGTCCTGCCACGATCGGCTCACAAATCCGCCTCGTCCGCGGTCCATCCCGATTGGACCAAGGCTTCCACCAACATTTGAGACAGACGCATCTTTCCTCACCAGAGTTGGCCTCTTTATTCGACAGGGAGCGATCGGCTGTTAGAATCCGTGGAGTGGTCCCTTGTTCGATGTCCCTGGCAAAACGATGCAACTTTCACAGAACGTTCAGAAGCTCCAACCCTCTGCCACAATTGCGGCTGCGGCCAAAGCGAAAGCTCTCAAGTCTCAGGGGGTTGAAGTCTTGGACTTCACGCTCGGCGAGCCGGACTTCAATACGCCACAACACATTTGCGATGCCGCCATTGCAGCGATGCAGGCGGGGCACACACACTACACCCCTGCCGGGGGGATTCTGGAACTGAAGCAGGGGGTCTGCGCCGCCTATCTGCGGGACTACGGCCTGACATACCAGCCATCGCAAGTCGTCATCTCGAATGGGGCCAAGCATGCGATTCACAATGTCTTAGAGACGTTGGTTGGACCGGGTGACGAAGTCATTATCCCGGCTCCCTATTGGGTCAGTTACAGTGCTCTCGTTGAACTGACCGGAGCGACACCAGTCATTGTCGAGACAACGCAAGAGAGTGGATTCTGCCTGAGCCCGGAACAGTTCGAGGCAGCGATCACTCCGAAAACTCGGTTGTTGATGCTGAACAACCCGTGCAATCCGACGGGAGCCGCCTATCCGGTGGCGACACTGGAGGGACTGGCCCGGGTGGCTGTCGCTCGACAGATTCCCGTCCTCTCAGATGAGATTTACGAGAAGCTGATTTACCCCGGCAGCGAGTTTCGTTGTTTCGCCTCTTTTGGTGAAGAGGTCAAGAACCTGACGATCATCGTGAGTGGCGTCAGCAAAGCGTATGCCATGACTGGCTGGCGAATCGGCTGGACGCTTGCTCCGCTGGATGTCACCAAGGCAATGGACAACCTGCAAAGTCAGGAGACGTCGAATCCGTGTAGTGTCAGCCAGTATGCTGCCCTCGCGGGGGTAACCGGTTCGCAAGATTGCGTGGCCGAAATGCTGGTTCACTTCACCGAACGACGGGAGTACGTGCTGCGTCGCCTGCGAGACATTCCCGGCCTCAGCTTCGCTGAACCGGGGGGAGCGTTTTATGCCTTCTTCGACGTCAGCAGCTACTTCGGCAAACCGTTAGGTAAGAGCGGTGTCAAGGTGCATAACGTCAGCGACTTCTGCACGGCACTTCTGGAAGATGCGCACGTCGCTTTGGTGACCGGCGACGCCTTCGGAGCCCCCAAGTACGTCCGCCTCTCCTTTGCAACCAATCTGACGGTCTTGGAAAAAGGTCTCAATGCCCTCACCACGTTCCTGGGTCACACTCCCAAACCGTAGTCGCACAGAGATCCTTGAAGAGTGTGAGAGACCAATTCGAGAGACCACCATGGGCTTGGCCTCGTTCTGCGACTTTCGTCTTGCTAACTCCAAGAGACTGCCATGATTCCCCCTTCGCGACGCGATCTGCTGACAGGCGAAGCACTGCGACGGGTGATCGAGGCAGGACAGTCAGGGATGGCGGATGCCTTGTTGGCGGTCGATCAATTGGGGCGGCCCCTCCCTCAAGTGGGAGATACGATTCGTCTGGAAACACGGGCGATGGCGTGTGCCTGGTGCGTGATTCTCAACCCCGCTCGCCCCGAGCAAGTTCTTCTCGCCTCCGACGCCTTGTCGCGGGTTCATGAGGTCGAAGCCAGGCTGACTGTCTACCGACCCGAAAGCGAAGTCTCGCAGTTCAACCGGTCCGTCGACCTCGAACCGGTCCCGATCTCGACCGAACTAAGAGACCTGCTGGAGATCTGTCGGCAACTTTGGACCGAGACCGACCGAGCGTTCGACCCGGCGACTGCCTCACTGACAGAACTCTGGTCTGCGTGTCGAAAAGAGTTGCGTGTGCCGACCGATTGCGAGGTGCAACTGGCACTGGAGAAGTCGGGGTTGCAGCATCTCGAATGGGACAAAGTGGGAGATCAACCGACCTTGCATCGGCTTCGCGAGGGAGTTGGCTTGAACTTCGGGGCCATCGGCAAAGGAGAAGGGATCGACCGGGTTACAGCGGGCCTGTTGATGTCGGGGGTCGAAGAGTTTTTGGTGCATGGTGGCTACAGCACACTGAGGGCCGACGGGTCCCATGCGGGGGAACCGGGATGGCCGGTTGGGCTGAAGAACCCGCTGTTTACCGATGAGTCTTATCTCACGCTGATGCTGGTCGATCAGGCGTTGTCGACCAGTGGATCGAACATTCAATACTTTCGTCACGAGGGGAAGCGGTACGGTCATATCCTCGACAGCCGGACTGGCTGGCCGGCGTCAGGGTTGCTTTCGGTCAGTGTCATCGCCCCGACGGCGACCGAAGCCGATGCTCTTTCTACGTCCTTTTATGCGATGGGACTCGAAAAGAGCGTCGAGTATTGCGATACTCACCCTTTGATCGGTGCAATCTTGACGCCTCCCCCTCGACAAGGGAGGCAACTCGATCCGGTGGTGTGTAACATTCCACCAGAACGCATCTACTTCGATTCCCCCCATACGACCCCGCAGCGATCAGAATGACCGCTGTGAATCGTGCGGCCCCGCCGACGCAGTCGGGAGGCTTGGGGAGTGTCGAATCAAGTGGGTATCGAACAGAGAGACTCCATCAATCACTCCCCCCTGAATCCTAAATCCTGACTCCTCGATCCTGAATCTTCAAAATCACATGAACGACATCAAGCGGATTTCGGTTGTGGCCATCGTCCTGATCGTGCTACTCAGACTGTCGATTGGCTGGCAGTTTCTGTACGAAGGGATCTGGAAAAAGACCTCAATGACCAGCGCACGCCCTTGGACCGCCAAGGGGTATCTGGCGAATGCCGAGGGACCGTTTCGGAACTACTTCCGTAGCATGGTCGGAGACTTCCCCCAAGGGAACGACCCCGACGACCTCCTCTGGCTCGACTACGACAACGTCAACCAAAGCTGGCAAGACTGGCAAGCCGCCTTCACCGCTCATTACGGACTAAGCGAAGCCCAGCAGAAGTCGCTCGACCGGCTGCTTGATGGAGCCGACCGTATCGACAGCGGACCAATCAAAACCCCTGAGCAGGAAGGGGTTAATCCGATCGAAAAGCTTCCGGATGGGATCCCCGCCGACCTCAAATTCAGCGGCGTCCTTGTAAAGCCCCGTCTCGAAGGGGGGATGCTCGTTCTCGATGCCGGAAAGCCTTTGCTTCCGAAAGAGTTCGACAGAATCTTCAAGGCCATGGGAACCGTCATGACCGAACGAATGGAAGCGGGGGTCTCGAAACCGACGCTGGCCGTTGCCGACACACACGGCCAACCCCTGCTTGATGAGAAAGGAGAGTTGGTTCGCGAAGAGGATGACCTGAAGCGTCGTTTTGCTGCCCACCTACTCCGCCTGAAAGCAAGTTGCGAAGCAAGTCTCGGTTACCGACAAAAACTCCGGGCCTCTCTCAAAGGGGACCCCAAACGGACCGGCGTCTTCATCTCCGATGGCCAAGGGTCGATGGGACGCCCCGATGCCGATCCCGATTCCATTCTCGTCTTACGCTACGGGGAAATCACCGAGTATGAAGACGAACTGAAGGACTACGAACAGGCCCACGCAGCAGCCACGATGCCTTATGAATTCGAGCATCTCAGCCGACTGAAGACCAAACTGGACGGACTCAAGAAGAAGGCGGTCGGACCGGTCAAAGCTCTCGATGCCAGCCTCAAGGCCGATGCTGAAAAACTCCTGACGTCCGAACAGATCGGGCGTGGCCCGCTCCCTGCCGTCGACACTCCGGAACGAGCCGCAAGTCATCAGGCAATGTGGGGCCTGTTGATTATCGGCCTACTCCTCATCATCGGCTTCGCGACCCGCATCGCCGCAGTGGCTGGGGCGGTGATGCTGTTCATGTTCTACCTGGCGATCCCCCCTTGGCCCGGTGTCCCTCAACCTGCTGGACCCGAGCACTCGTTCATCATCAACAAAAACATGATCGAAGTGATCGCACTCCTCGGCATCGCCGCTCTTCCCACCGGCTCCTGGTTTGGCCTCGACGGCATCATCCGCTGGTTGTTCCGCTCGGGAGACACAAAGGGGTAAGGGGTTTCGAGCAGGTCTCCATTTTCACCTGTCAAACCGCAATAACGGTTCGGCACAAGAATGACGACGGCGTCAGCGGACGATTGGAGACAAGCACAAAGTCGCGAAACGCCTCTCGCGACACTGAGCATCGTCATGTTGTGTACAGACAGAGGAGTCTGTGCGGAGCGACAGTCCTGTTGCGGTCTTCCTGCAACTACTCTGCCCCCCCCAGCAATAGCCCGGCATTCTGTTGGAGCTTTCGCACAGCGGATACAAACAGCGACAACTCGTCCATCGGAGCACTCAGCACCGGGTGATGCAGGGTGAGAACGTTTGAGATGCGGGATTCGGCAACTGGGAGAGCGTCGGCGTGCGGGAGCCGATAGCGGCGACGGGCATGAATCTGATGCAGCAAGTCGAAGCCGGGATCCAGGGCGAAGCCTTCCGCTCGCATAGCCGCCGCAAATCGCTCCTTCGGAAGACCCTCGAAGTGCGTCGGGTCGTAGAAGAGGCCGACTTTATAGTAAGCCGGAACGTCGTGCTGCGGGTCGGTCAGGGAGAAGATCGAAAGGCCGTTGATGTCTGCAAGTTGCTTACGAAGCGAGTCGACGGCAGTTCTCCTGTGAGCGTTGCGACCATCGAGATGACTCCATTGGGGAAGCAGGATAGCCGCTTGCATCTCGGAGAGAGGATAGGCATCGTTTCCGCGCTGGGTGAGCAGTTTGATTCGTTGAGCGACGTCGGCTCGCTGGGTGAACAGTGCTCCGCCGCGTCCCGCAGTCACGAGTTTGCTGCCGCCGAAGCTGAATGTTCCGACATCACCCCAGGTCCCTGCTGGTCGCCCCTGCACGACTGCTCCGGGAGCCTGACACGCATCTTCGATAATGGGGATGTGATGTTGTTCGCTCCACCTCTTGAGAGCCCGCATGTCGACGAGTCCCCCGTGCAGATGCGACGCAATGACTGCCCGAGTTTGCGGGCTGCGTCCCTCGTCGAGTTGTTCGACCTGTAGCTGAAAGTCGTCGGAACGAACGTCGATGAGAACTGGCAGCGCCCCGAGGTGGGTGATGTTCGTGAAGTTCGCCTTGAAGTCGTAGGCTGACATGAGCACTTCATCACCCGGCCCAACACCGAGGCTGCGAAGTGCGAGTTCGATGGCGGCTGTGCCACTGCAACAGAGATGGACATGCTCGACCCGCAGCGACGCGCGAAGTGCCTCGACGAGATGTCCAACATGGGGACCATGATACGGTTGCCATCCGCCACTCTGAGCGAGCCGTTGGAGGACTTCAGACACTTCTTCATCCGCCAGATCAAACCGTGGCGGCCCCTCAGGCCACACCGGAGCACCCCCGAGCAAAGCAGGTATCTCATCACGGTGCTTCGTGTCGTGAGTGGTCGAGTCGCGTGAAGTCATGTGGACCCCTGAGTCGGACGGCTGGGAAGTAGCAACGTATCAGACAACCCGAAGGAAACCAAAGGAGGCGGCCCAACAGCTGAGCCTTTCGTGTGTGGTCATGGATTGTCGATAGACGCCCCCCGCCGTTGAGTCCCCCACTTCATGTGTGGAGCTAAACCAGGGATGCCACCGACAAGATCGATGCAGACACACGGTCAATACCGTTCGGCACAGAGATTGCCGAGGCGTAGCCGACGCGTGGCTCCTTCTCCCCCGTGATCGACGTGCGACTTCAGTCGACGTTCACACGGGGGAGAAGGTTGGGTTGAGGTGGGAGCGGTAGACGCTCATGGGACGCTCATGCGGTCGTCTTGCGAAGTCGATGAAGTGGATACCTCACGCGGCCTGTGGCCGCAACCATAGTCGCCTTTCGCTCCGCGAAAGGGGCGCAGCTTTCGCGGAGCGAAAGGCGACAAACTGCCGCTCATGGCGCGTCGATATTGCAGAGTCAGACTCGGTAACAGAGCAAGACTCGAACCACATTCCCCCTCACCCCGGCCGTCGCCTCCACTGGAAAGGCCTTTAACATAGGGGCATCGACAGTAGGGGAGAGGGAGTCGGAGAATGGTTGTTCCAAACTTATGGGTGCATTTCCCACATGGCAACTCCCCGAACTGGAGGCGTCAGCCGACGCGAAACTCCTTCTCCCCCGGAGACGACGCTCCGACTTCAGACCGCGCTCCCACGGGGGGAGAAGGTCGGGATGAGGGGGCCGCGGTAGACCCTCATGGGACTCTCATGCGGTCGTCTTGCGAAGTGAGCGAAGTGGATTCCTCACGCGGCTTGTGGACGCAACCATAGTCGCCTTTCGCTCCGCGAAAGGGGCGCAGCTTTCGCGGAGCGAAAGGCGACAAACTGCCGCTCACTTGGAGAGTGGTTGTTCCAACCTTATCGCCAGATCGGAGTCTCGGTTTGACGGAATCGACTGGCCCTTTAGAATCCGCGGTTGCAAAAGTTCCTCCTCGCCTCAACGTTTCAGTCGGTCAAATACGTGGATAACGCCATTCGCAAGGCTCAGGTGCTCGTAGAGGCCCTGGCATGGATCCGGAAATTTCGGGACCGTTATGTCGTCATTAAGCTTGGGGGGAGTGCCCTCGAAGACCCCGAGTCGGTCCGGCGTTGTCTGGGGGATGTGATCTTCATGGAAGCGGTCGGGCTCCGTCCGATTCTGGTGCATGGGGGGGGGAAGTCGATCAGCAAGGCGATGGAGGATGCCGGGATCGAACCGCGCTGGGTCAAGGGGAGACGTTACACCGACGAAGCGACGCTCGAAATCGCCAGTCGCGTGCTGGCCGAGGAAATCTGCGAGTCACTTGTGGATGAGATTCGGGCGCAAGGGGGGCGAGCGATTGGGATGCACTATCGTTCGATGAACGTGCTGATTGGCGAACAACTGACGCTGCCAGGCGAGGAGGGAGAACAGATCGACCTCGGCCATGTCGGGCATGTCGTCGATCTCCAGCGAGAAGCGCTGCTGGCGACCTGCCGTTCGCGGACCATCCCGGTCCTCCCGTCAGTCGCGCTGGATCGAGATGGGCACAAGCTTAACGTCAATGCGGATACCGCAGCAGCGGCGATCGCTCGGATTTTACGAGTCGAGAAACTCGTCTTCCTCAGCGATGTCCCCGGCATCTTTCGCGACAAGAAAGACCCGTCGACACTGATTTCCCATCTGACGGCTCAACAGTGTCGCGACCTCATCGCCGATGGGACGATCGATGCCGGAATGGTCCCCAAGGTCGAAGCGGCTCTCGAAGCGCTCGAGGCAGGAGTGCGGAAAATCCACATCATCGACGCCCGCATCCCCCACTCCCTGCTGCTGGAAACGTACCAAGACACCGGCGTCGGAACCGAAATCGTCCCGTAGCAGTTCCTCCGTGAAATCATCGTGCAGCAAACGATCTCACCACTGGGATGGACCAATCGCCAGGGATGTTGACACCGAGCATCGTGAGTGATGCGAACCGCCTTCTTCAAGGGGGAGAGATCGTTGGTGCAAGCGGCGTTCCGCTCCAGAGGAAGAGGGCATTGTCGACGCTGAGAGAGGCGAGTTGATCTTGCGACGGCGAGAAGGCGAGGCTGTTGATGGCGTGACGGTGGCCGGTCAGGGTCAGCAAGGTGGCTGCGGGGTTCGTCCCCCAGACCTTTATCGTGTGGTCCATCGATGCGGAGAGCACCCGTTGACCATCGAGGCTATACAGGAGGGTCTTCACGTAACCTGTGTGGCCGGAGAGAGTCTGTTTGAGCAGGCCGGTGTGGGCATCGCACAGTTTAATGTTCAGGCGGTCGGCGATGGCGAGTTCCTTGCCGTCCGGGCTGAAGCGGGCACAGCCATGATTCATGACACCCCCTTCAAGGTTCAGGCGTTCCTTTCCTGTTTCGGTATTCCAGACGCGAACCCGTGTGTGATCGCAGGAGACGAGTTGAGTTCCGTCGGGATGAAACGCGACATCGCAGACAGCGTTCGCCGATCCGCGGAGCGTGTTGAGCAGTTCGCCGTTGGCGAGGTTCCAAATTTGTATCGCATGGTCCTGACTGCCGGTCGCGATCTGAGTCCCCTGCGCGTTACAAGCGATTCTCAGAACCTCCCCCGAGCATGGTCCGAACTGGCGGACGAGCTGACCTGTCTTCACGTCCCAAAGCATGATCGCGCGGTCTTTCCCACTCGAAACCAGATGCTGACGATCTGGAGTGAATGCGATGGTCTGAACGGGAGCAGTGTGTCCCTCAAGTGTCCGAACTGTGTCCCGCGTTACCGCGTTGCGGAGTGTGATACTGTTCTTGCCGAGGGATGATGCGAGCCATTGACCGTCGTGGCTGAATGCAACGCAATTGGCCGTCGACGTCAGTGCCGCGAGTGGCGGTTGCAGCAGACCCGATTCAACAACCCGTTCTGCCGGTTGACGAGGGACCTCCCAGACACGGACGATCGAACCGGCCGTCCCTGCGAGTCGTTGACCATCACGACTCCAAGCGACACGACACGGAAAGGCGAAGTCCCAGTGGAACTTGAATTCGAGATGATTGCTGACGGTGTTCCAGACACGAATCGTTCGGTCACTGCTTCCGACAGCAACCCGCTGACTGTCCGGACTGAAAGCGAGACTGGCGACGACGGTCGAGGGGATCGTCTGCGTGACATGCAGTTCGCCCGAGGTCGTGTCCCAGATCAGCACTTGATTCGAGACACCAGCCCCGATCCAGCGACCATCCGGACTGACGGCGACATCGACAATCTTGGTGGGCATCGAAGCGGAAAAACGCTGTCGTTCCTCTCCGGTCTGAAGATCGAGCAGCAACAGAGCGTTTCCCTTGCTTGTCACGAGACTGGTCCCATCCGGATGAAACGCAATCGCTTGTCCCCCTTGCGGAAACGACGCCAACAGTTCTCCGGTTTCAGCCTCCCAGAGTCGCCACTCGGCGAGAGAGATCGAGGCCACCTTCTTCCCATCAGGACTCCAACAGAACCCTTGGACTTCGTGGGGAACGGGGCCGAGTGTTTGCAGCAAATCTCCGGTGACGGAGTCCCACAAGCGGATGGTGCGGTCCTTGGCAGAAGAGGCGACGCGGTGAGAGCCGGGCTGAAATTGTATCTGCGTGACGGCAGCGGTATGCCCTTTGAGGTCGCGGAGATGTTTCCCTTCAGGAAGACTCCAGACAGAAAGGAGCGTCGACTGGTTGGCTGTCACAATGGTCTGCCCGTCAGGGCCGAACGACACACTGCTCGCAGCCCCATAGACCGTGATGTCGGAAAGGGGGGCTCGGCAGAGACGGTTCAGGTAGTACCATTCAAAATGACGCAGGTCTTCGGTGGCCACAATCGGCTCCGAAGTGTCGGCCGGAGGGAGATGCTTTGGGGGATCGTAGTAAGCGAGCAACGACTGACAGAGTTCCTCACGGCCATCTTCCCAGGCACTTTGCACCCAGTTCATGTGGGCAACATAGAGGTTGCGCCGGGCGCCCGCTAAGGCGATGGTGACATTGTCCCGTTCCTGTCTGGTTTCGGCTTCGAGGGCCAAAGCCAACTGTTCTTTCTCTTTGGCGACCCGTTCACTCGCTTCGGCCTCGGTTGCCTTTTGCGAGGCGATGACCGTTTGTTTCTCGGCATTTTTCCATTGCCACAAAGTCGTCAACAGACCCACGAGAAAGACCAGAATCACGGTCACCGAGAGTCCGGCGATGGCGGGGTTCCGTCGACACCAGCGGGTCAGACGCTCGACGAGACCCAAGGGACGTGCCCGGATCGGTTCATCGTCCAACCAACGACGCAGGTCTTCCGCGAGTTCATGACACGTCGCATACCGACGCTCCGGCTCCTTGGACATCGCCTTCCGACAAATCGTTTCTAAGTCGCGAGGAACGCTGACCCCTCGGGAGGAAAGCAATGGGGGTTCCTCCTGCTGAACACGGGCCAAGACGACCGACGGCGGACCACTAAACGGTCGGACTCCGCAGAGGCATTCGTACAGAGTCACCCCGACGGCATATTGATCGCTGGCCGGTCCCACCCGGGCGATGTCCCCACGGGCCTGCTCCGGGGGCATGTAGGCGGGAGTCCCCATGATCGTCCCGGCGTGAGTCAACTGATCGGTCGACTCGATCATGCGGGCCAAGCCAAAGTCCATAAGCATCGGCTCTTCAGATTGATCCAACATCACATTGGCCGGTTTGACATCGCGATGAACGATCCCTTTGGTGTGAGCGTAGTGCAGGGCCTCAGCCAATCGCATCACGAGAGAGGCGGCCTGTCGCAGAGGAAGCCGCCCCTGCTTGAGTCGAGCCTGCAAGGTCTCCCCTTCGATAAAAGCGGAGGCGAGACAGAGCCCTTCGGGGAGAGCAGAGACTTCAAAAATCGGGACAATGTGGGGATGGCGAAGTTGAGCAGCCGCTTTGGGTTCGCGAAGTGCTCGAGCCACTTCCGCCGAGCTTTGCATCAATCCCGCATGAGGCACCTTCAAGGCGACCTCTCGATCGAGCAACGGATCGTACGCGCGATACACCGCACCAAAAGCACCGGAACCGAGATGGTCTCGTACCTGAAATCGCCCCACGGTATCGGGATGTGCCCGGCTGTTGTCGGGTGAAGTGGTTGATGACGAAGAGTCTCCAATGACAGTGGCTGTCATCGTGGGGAGATACTCCATTCCCACCGGCAGCGGATGATGACACTTTCGACAGCGGGGGGACGATGCCAACGTCTCTTGGCTGAATGTGCAGCGGGTGTCACATTCCGGGCAAACGAATTCAACGTTCAAGAGATGCTCCCTCCAGAATGACGTGTCGGCAACTGATGGAAGGGGATCGCCTCTCGCATCAAACGACCGGGGAGTGATGGCGACTGAGTGTCATTGCGACCGAGAAGTGATCGCGATAAGAACGCGCCTCCGAATCGGCCCGACGACGTCTCAGACGTCCGAGTCTATCGTATGAAACAGAACAGCAATAAGGCAACGCGACAGAGAGATCGAATCGAGGCGTATTCCCCGCTTTGTCAATGCCCCATCGGAGACGTCAGTTGATGTGAAGCTCCGAGTCCCTCACTGGAGAGCCATTCAAGAGAGGGCAATGACAGCCGGGGGGAGAGGGAGAAGAGGAGAAGATCATGTCGCAAACCGCCATGTGAGGCGTGCAACGATTATTTCACGAAACGAGCAGAACCCACTCCCTTGGTTAAGAGAGTGGGTTCTGTTGTGTGCCAAGGACCGATCGATCAATAAGTGTCATCTCTCGCTCTGCGAAAGATGTGACCCGTGCGACCTTTCGCGGAGCGAAAGGCGACAATAGTTTCCATGACGATCCTTAGTCGTCAGCGTGATTTCGGGTGAGTGCCGATCTGTTATGGCACCGATACCGACTCCTGACCGAAGCGGGTCCCAATCGCACGCCAGACCCCAAGGTCGATGTTCTCCGAAATGAAGGTCACCTTCCCGTCAGCTGCGGTGCAGTGGGCACCCCCCGGATGCAGGCTGCGAGAATACAGCACCTGAGTTCCCGTGTTGGCGTTACAAGGGGCGTAGCTCGGTTTGGCTCCTTCGCACGTTCTCTGGATGTCAGCCGATGTCGTGTTGGGCGGCAGGAAAGTGCTGAACATGCTGCTCAAGTGGTCGGCCCGCCAGATGCGACCTCGCCAGTCACGATCGGTCCCGGCGACGCGCTCTTCAACAAGGACTGTTTCGCCGAGGGCGAGCGTATTGCTTGTGCCATCGACGACATCGGTCATCCGGGTCTTCGAGCGGTAATAGAACATCCCATCCATAAAGCGTGAGGTCGCTTCGGTAAACTGCTGGCTACCGCCGCAGGCGAGATAATTTCCGCAGAACCCGTCGTTCTTATCAGGTGGAGGGTTGCCGCCACCGTGAACACTCGTTTGTTTGCCACCAATCGGATCCGACGGGCAGACGTAGACCGGAATCACCTGATTGAACACGTCACTGGGCATTTCTCGCGCGAACCGGGTGAGGAGTAGTGGACTAATGACGTCGTACATCGGCTTCTGTTCGATGTACGGAAGCAGCATGATGGCCCAGGAGGCATCGCTCCCTTTTCCCTGATCGCCAAGATAGTTGTTCATCCCATGCGAGACGGCCCCAAAAGGAAAGGCGTTGGCGGTCCCTTCGTAGTTGTGTAACGCAATGACAATGTTGTGCTGATGGTCCTGGCACTGCGATCGCCGAGCCGCCTCGCGAACCGACTGCACCGCAGGAAGCAAGAGCGCCACCAGGATGGCGATAATGGCGATGACCACCAACAACTCGATGAGGGTGAACCCCCGTTTTCTCCGCGAAAATATGGACATGTGACTAACTCCTGAATAAAGGGAGAGGTGGAGACACTTTCAACAGACCGGTCGGATGAAATGCCTTCCAGAAGAAACTGTCGACTGCAGTGTAAGTTTAGCGAAAAAAACGATGAATTCCACGCTGTTTCCGCTTGAAAGTATTCGCTCCCTGAACCGGGGACGGCGTGCCGATACGGACCGCTCAACGCATGGTGAGTCGTAACACGGACATTCACGAAAGTGTTCCAATTCACCGGAGATCACGAGAGATGCTGTTGATCAATCCGGAATCAGTTATCATTACACATCGATAGACCTGCGGGGAACTTGTTCCCTGTGGTCTCCTCAAGTTCAAAACAGTGGCAATCTCATTTTCGTATCGGCCCTTTGGAGCGTCCCATGATGAAACTCTCGGAGCAGGCGACTCGGCGTGATTTTCTCATCTCCTCGGCTGCCAGTGCCGCAGCGGTCACTCTCGGAGGTGCTGCCTCGCGGCAACTTGCCGCAGCGGACCCGGTCGTCAAGGCGAACGACAAATTATCGCTCGGGGTGATTGGGATCGGCCCCCGTTGCACCTATGACCTGACCGCCATGCTGAAGTTTCAGGATATTCAGTGCGTTGCCATTGCAGACGTCCAGGCGACGCGGCGGGATGCCGGGAAGGCATTGGTCGACAAGCATTACGGCAACTCCGACTGCAAGCTGTATCAAGACTTCCGCGAACTCCTCGCCCGCCCCGATATCGATGCCGTCCTCATCGCGACGGGCGACCGCTGGCACGCTGCCGCCTCCATCCTCGCGGCAGAAGCGGGAAAACATGTCTACAGCGAGAAGCCGTGCGGCATCACCATTGGTGACTGTCAGAAATTGGCCGATACGATGCACAAGCATCAACGAGTCTTTCAGGCCGGGACACAGCGACGAAGTGTGCCAAACTATCAAAAGGCGGTCGAACTCGTTCATACCGGAAAGCTCGGGAAGCTGCACACGATGCACGCGTCGATCTATCGACCTGTGCTCGATAACACCTGGCTACCGGGAGAACAGACGCCGCGACCCGAAGTGGTCGACTGGAACCTCTGGCTCGGCCCCGCCGCTTGGCGACCGTTCAATCAGCAGTATGTGAATGGTCGTTGGCGCGGTCAGTGGGACTTCGACTCGGGGGCCAAATTGCTCGACTGGGGAGCCCACACGGTCGACTTGTGCCAATGGGCGAATCAGGCCGACGACACGATGCCCATCGAATACGAGCCAACACCCGACGCGATCATCTGTCGCTATGCCAACGGCGTGAAACTGGTGATCGATTTCCTCGATCAACCATTCGGCGACCGCTCACCCCACTACATCACCCGGCTGGGAACCTGTCCGGTTCGTTTCATCGGCGATGAAGGTTCGGTCGAAACCGGCGATGAAGGAGAAATCGTCGTCACCCCGGCTGCGCTGGAGAAGGAACTCCCCGATCAGACGCAGCGAGTGCGAGGTTTAGACGTCTCGGCTCACGCCCGCGACTTCTTTGACTGCATTCGGAATGGCGGAAAGACCGCGGCCAATCAAGATGTGATGCGTCGCTCCCACATCGCTTGCCACGCCGCCGCAGCCGCTTGGATTCTCCAAAGAAAGCTCACCTTCGATCCCGTGAAGGAAGAGTTCACCAACGACGCCGAGGCCAACCTCCTCCGCACCCGTCCCGCAAGAGACTGGGCCGTGTAGTCGCCATACCGTTCCTCTTGCGTTAAGCCGCCGATCTCATTGGCGATCCGCGTCGTCGTTGTCCCCTTATGTTCCATGTGTATCGACGGCTTACGGCACTGGGGCCGTAGGGGGGCCAGGGGTGGTGGGAGTTGATGGCATTGGGCCCGATGACATTGGGACGGGGCGGGTTGTGGTCATCGGGACAGGGGCCGGTTCCATCGGGGGAGCCGATGGCGTCGGGAGGGGCTGCATCGCTTGGGGCTGTGTCGATGATGAGTGCGTCGACAGAGGCAGCGTCCCGCAGGGGCAGTTGGACATCGTCGAACCGCAAGCCGGTTTGCAGCTGCTCCCACCACAGAGGTCTCGGACGTTCCATTCCCAGACATCTTTTGTGCCGCATTCGACCTTTTTCTTCGTCAACTTACGAACGCAACGTACGCCTCCACCAACACCGGTGTCGCAGCAGGTATGCCAGGGAAAGCGGATCGGAGGGACGCAGATCACCTTCTCTTCGAAACTAAAGCAATCCTTTTCGACCTTCTCCTGCTTAATGGTCGGGTAGCAACTGTGATTGCAGTCGTATGACTGACAACCTGCGGGCTTCAGGCAACCGAAAAGTCCCGCCTCGACCGAACTTGTCCCAGCGGCCAGCAGAGTCAGGCTGAATAGAGAGTAGAATAGCATCTGTCGCATGAGCGGCATCCTCTCGGGGAGTCTCGAATCGACACGGCCCGTCTGGGCGAGCCGGGGGGCGAGATATTGTCAGGGGAGTTTATTAGGAAAGGTACTCATCGTTTACGCCTCCACTTGATTTGCAGGGCTAAGAAATCGGTGAGTGTTATTAGTATTCTTCGTCAGGGCACTCGCGAGAGCAAATGCAGTTGATACGAGAAGGTGACACGAATTGTCATGTTAGAAATCGACCGAGAACCGGGTCCCGATGATGTCGTAATGACCGCTGGTGTTGCCGGCGACTGGAGCGTGGTTGCTGATGTATCCGTGAGTGTAGTTGAACTGCAACCGGGCGTTCTGGTTCCAGTACCAGTTGAGTCCGAGCGTCCCACTTTGACCAATTCCCCCGGCAATATCTTTGTTTGTCAGGTCAGCGTAGGAATAGCGTGCTGCAATCTGCCAGGCACCCCAGCCACCACCATCGTCCACCATAAAGAAGTTTTCAAAGGGCTTAATTCGTCCGAGTGTTCCGTCACTTCGTTCCCAGGGCATGTGCTCGCCGGTAAGGAAGTAGGCGGCATGAACATAGCCCCCCCAGAAGTGTAGGTCTTCTCCTTCCCGCTGCATGTACAAGTGTTGTAGTTCGGAGACAAGGTGAATTTCTCCGATATTCAAGACCGATTCTGTCGCGATGATTTCGTACCAGTCTGCTCCGGCGATGCGTCCAGTGTCGAGCCAGCGACTATCTGTACGTGCTTCGGGTCGTGTGCGGAAGCGGGCTTCGTTCTCATGGGTACGGACAGAAGGTGGGCCCGGATCAATGACTTCGCCGCGGTCTCCATCGGGGCGGGCGATCGTCCCGGCCAACGCGAAGTGACCGTAACCCCGACCACCAGATGTCTCATCGTACCAGTAGGTCGTCGCCAATCGGCCCGCAAGTTCGAGCTGATAGCTGTCCCCAGTATAACCAGCGTCGTTCTGGGTCAACTCCATGTTGTAAACACCGTATCGCCAGTTATAAACTTCGTCTTCCGAAGTCCCATAGACGCAAGCCCCGAGACGACGGGCATCCTGGTTAAATGCTTCGACGATAAACGGACGTTCGAGGAAAACGTTGTAGCGGCTACTGTTCAGGTGATCGAGACCGTAGGGGCGTTTCTGGTTTCCGATGAGCAAGGTCTGCACGCCGGGAATGTTCGTGAATCCAACAAAGACGTCTCGATACTGAGTGCTGCCCGGATCCGCAAACTCCATTTCGATCTTGTAGGTCATGTGGTCGTTGATGTCCCCCTTGACACCGAAGCGGACACGTCGCCATTGAAATCGATCCTGTACCGACACTCCCGGTGCCAGTGGATGCTCGAATGCATCCGAACCCGCATCGGTATTTGGGAAGGCCCAGTAATCGCCATGAATACGACCGTTGAGTTGCAGTGTGCCGTTCGAGTGACCCGGCAACACAAAGCCCTTCTTGAACTTTCCACTCAGATCCTTCAAGCCGTCGGCTGTCTCTTTCTGAGACTTCTTGAGTTCGTCTTGCAACTTCTTGAGATCGTCCTGAGACTTCCCGAGTGCCTCCTGCTGTTCCGACAGAGTCATCAACTTCTCTGCGAACGGATCGGCAGTCCCCCCTTCGATTGGGGATTCGTCATCGAGAAAGGCAACGCCATACAGTCCACTGGACTCGGGGCGATACGTCTCGGAGCGACCGGCAGTTGGGCGGGCCACGGTCGATCGAAGTTCGCGAATTTCGGACTCAGCCTGCTCAAGCCTTTGCAAAAGAGCAGCAGTTTCTGCCGATTGCTGGGCCTGAATCTCGGAGGAGAATCCCCCTGCGGTGAGGAAGAGTAGAGCAGCGGCGGTCGAGCGCATCCACATCAATCGGTCCTTCTGCGATGGTGCATTTGTTGGAAATGCGGCAGTCCCGCCATCATGCGGGGCACCTCTAACATCGGAGAAACAACCTCCAGGCTTGGTGCCTTGAATTGATCATGAACTTTTCTTAACAATTCACGGTGTGTGCCGTTGGTGTCTTCGCGATTGTAACGATTATCCCGCGGATAAGCCGACGTCGTTCAACCTGTCACGACCGCATGGGGTGCATTCCCAACATGGCAACTCCCCGAACCGGAGGCGTCAGCCGACGCGAAACCCCTTCTCCCCCACTGGAAAGTCCTTCAAAATAGGAACGTCGATAGCGGGGGAGAGGGAGAGGCTGACAACAAAGATCACCAGGTCGCGAGGATCACAATCCGGGGAATGCACCCATTTCATGCCGACCGAAGTTCAGTAGCATCACGGGGTGGCGGAGTTCTGAGTTTCTGGCGAGCTGGGACCGGCAGGGAGTACAGGAATACTGATGATGAGACCGGCTTTGCGACTTTCTGTCGACTTCCGATCGGGGACGTGACACTTCAAACAGTGGTTCGTCAATGTGATGATCCCCGTCCGGCGATAGACGCCCGACGCGGTCATTTCGTAGCTCGTCTTTCCGGACTTAATCGCCGCTGCGGCTTCGCGTTCGTAGGCATCGCGAGGCTTGTGGTCGGTGTTCATCGCCTGACCTTCAATCGCCAGCCAGCGAAGTTGTACCGATTGCTCGGCCTCGATTTCGTCGAAGATTTCATCCACCACAGCAGCCGGAATCGGCAGACCTTCATCCTCCCGATAGTACCGGTGGTGCACGAGTTGCAACGTCGCATGTAGTGTCGAATGCAGTAGTTCTGCCTGACGACGAGCCTCGGGAAGGCTCACTCGCACGGCATCGGCCTTCGGGAAAGTCGCGACCGAGGCAGCCTCGACGGTTGGGTAAGTCGGTTTCGTATCGTCCGAAAACCCGACCCGCAACACCAACAACAAGATCACCCCTCCGCCCCAAATCAGTGATGCCAAATGTCGAGAAGCGAAACGCATTAGGATGACTCCTGATGATGTCAAAGGAATTCTTCATGTAAGCCGGGCTGATGCGTACGAAGGGCTGTCGTCTCTCCGTTCCCTCTACTCTGCCGCCACGTCGCTCTTTGTTGGCAGCTTGGCGTCGGGGGTTACTGGGATGCTAATAATTAGGCCAGCGAACTTGCGGGAGGTTGATGTCGAACCGAAGCCCGCATGGCAACTGAGGCAGCCCCCGTGCAGGGAGATGCTCCCGGCTCGTCGATAGTATCCATCCTCAATCGTTTCATAGGAAGGTTCCCCTTTCGCCAATTGCCGAGCGGCCAACTTCTCGAATTCGGTCTTCGGGTCATGATTCAGACTCATCGCTTTCAGGCTGGCAGAGATCCAGCGGGACTGGATGTGGCGGGACTCTTCGACAGTCGCGAAGACATCTTCCATCGCCCGAGCCGGAACAACCGCACGGTCTCCATGGAAGTATCGTTGGTGCATCGCGTCGAGAGTGGCCGTGTAGATGTCGTGCATTAACTCGGCCCGAATCTGTGCCGCTTCGAGCGACAACCGCGGGACTTCGACAGCCTGCTCCTTGTCTGCCGTCCCAGTCTTCCCCGATGTCTGAGTGGCTCTCTCTAAAGTCGATGGTGTGGTCGTTGATGGTGCAGGGGTCGTACTGGCTGGTGGGGCAGAGTCGTCGGCGAGGAGGAGTCCGACCGAGAGGCAGCCGAGCAAACAGAGGCTTGCGGCGATCGACAGTTTGCGTTGTGTCATGATGGTTTGCGAAATCATGAGGCGGGCCTGAAGAGGGAGTTCAAGGAGGGCGAAAGGTGAGGCACACGGGCGGGGGAATTCGTGGGGGATGAGTTAACGTCAGGGGGAGACGCAGGAAAGATCGCACAGGGGGATGACATCGGTGCTCGAATCGAGTAGTTCGCGGATGGTCACCCGAGAAAACGCCGCTTCGGTTGCGGCATAGGCCCGGTCGAGTTCGCGATGCAGGGGACAGAGAGTCGTGTGCGACGGGAGCCCGAGCGGACAGTGATGAATCCGTTCTAATGGAGCGACCGCATTCACCACTTGCAGAATCGTCACCCGCTCGGCTGACGGAGCGAGCGTGTAGCCACCGCCAGGACCGGGTCGCGACGACACCAACTCAGCCTGCACCAGATCTTGCAAGACCTTGTGCAGGTAGCGACGCGGAATCTGTGTTCGGCCGGCGAGCGCCTCGGCCGAACGGGGAACCTCCGGGTCACTCGCCAAACAGGCAACCGCACGCAGGGCATATTCGGCAGTCTTCGGCAACATCGTGCATCTCCCCGACAATTCTCTGGATGAAACCTATTCTACACCTTGACGTGTACATTGCAAAGGGTATCTTGAAACATGTGAGACCTCATCGAAGAGAGGTGACGTTTCTGCCGAGGGTTCCTCCTGGAGAATGTCATGTGTGCAACGACGAACATCCTTTTGATCCTGCTGTTGCTGGGGATGGTGGTTCCGGCCACGCAAGCTCAGGAAGACTTCGAAGGGGCCCCCATCGAGTACAGTGCCAGCGAACCCTCGAATCGCATCAGTCGCCTGCAACAGCAACTCGACCGGAAAGAAGTCTCGCTCGATTTCCATCCTTCGCTCGGTTATCTCCCGGCAGTCCTCAAGGCTCTCGACATCCCGGCCGAGTCGCAAGCGTTGGTCTTCTCGAAGACCAGTCTGCAACTTCGTCGCATCTCTCCACGTACGCCGCGAGCCATCTACTTTCGGGACGATGTCTACATCGGCTTCTGCCAGGAGGGGGAAGTAATCGAGGTGTCGGCAGTCGATCCTCAACTGGGGACCGTCTTTTACACGATCGATCAACAACAGACAGAGACCATCCCCAGGTTTGAACGACGTGTTGACAGTTGTCTGGTCTGCCATGCATCGTCCCGCACGGAGGGGGTGCCGGGGCATCTCGTCCGATCGCTGTATGTCGAGACGAGCGGGCATCCGATGCTCTCGGCTGGGAGTCGCAGCGTCAATCACACGACCCCGTTCGATCAACGTTGGGGGGGCTGGTATGTCACGGGCAAACATGGGGACCAAGTCCATCTCGGGAACCTGATCCTAGGCAAGAACGATCACCCGAATCATGTCGATAAGTCAGCCGGGCAAAACCTCACCTCATTGGCAGGACTCGTCGACACGAAGCCTTATCTCACGCCTCACAGCGACATCGTTTCGCTGATGATGCTCGAACATCAGGTCTTGGTACATAATCGAATCGCCAATGCCAGTTTCACCACTCGACAGGCGTTGGCGTACAACGAGATCATGAACAAGGCCCTCGGAAATGCCGAAGAGAACCGGCTCGACAGCACGACTCGTCGCATCCAGAGCGCAGGAGACAAACTGGTCGAGTCGCTCCTCTTCGTCGACGAAGCCCCCTTGACCGCACCGGTGACCGGGACGTCGGGATATGCCGAGGTCTTCGCCAAGGCGGGCCCTCGCGACGGCCAGAACCGCTCGCTCCGCGACCTCGATCTCACGCGGCGAATGTTCAAGTACCCATGCAGCTACCTCATCTACTCCGACGCATTCCAACAGCTACCCGCCGAGATGCTCGGCTACGTCTGGCAACGACTCGATGATGTCCTCAGCGGAAAAGCTGACTCTCCGAAGTTCGCTCACATCTCGCCCGCAGACCGCAAAGCCATCCGGGAAATCCTCATCGCCACCCACCCCGCTCTCCCGGAGTCGTGGAGAGCCGAGTGACCCCGGACGAGACAGGTCGAACGCCCCTCATTTCCGGACGGTTTCGATCTGTCGCCAGAGGAACTGGTGTTCGCGATTGAACAGGCGGCGGTAGGCGAGCAGGACAACGCCGAGTGTGCCGAGTGCGTTGGTCGCTGCGATCAGGAACATGATCACCACCTGATACTTCACCGCTTCGATCGGCGAGACGCCGCCAAGGATCTGGCCGGTCATCATCCCGGGAAGGCTCACGATGCCGACGATCAGCATCGAATTGAGGATCGGAATCATCCCGGTCCGCAAGGCTTCCCGCAGGCTCCCCTGACCCGCCTCCCAACGAGTCGCCCCGAGGACGAGCAACAACTCGATCTGATCGCGACGATTCGAGAGGTCGTCGGTCAAGCGGTTGAGACCTAAGGAGACGCCATTCAAAGAGTTCCCCAGGATCATCCCGATCAAAGGGATGACAACCTGCGGATGATACCAAGGAGTCATCCCCTTCCACACGACAAAGATCGCATAGGCCGACACTCCCCAACAACTCAGCCACATCGACAGCAAACTATCCCAGGTCATCCCTGGATATCGTCGTTCGCTGCGACCGACAGCCGAGAGACCGGCGATCACCGTCATCAGACCGGCCAGCAAGAGGACAACCGGCCAACGTTGGAGTTGAAACACCCATTCGAGCACGAATCCCACCAGGAAGAGTTGCACGACTGTTCGCACCGCAGCGACGGCAAGCTTGCGTCCGAGCCCAAGTTGCAGATACAGCGAGATGGCCCCATTGAGCAGAATCAACAGGGCCGCAGCGAGGACGTCGAAGTAGGAGAGTTCGGGGGTGTTCATGCAGGATCATCTGCTCCAGACGTCTCGACCAGTTGCCCATGTTTCATCGTCAGGATGCGATTGCCCACCCGCCGGGTTTGAGCGGAGTCATGCGTCACCCAGACCCAGGCTCGTGCTTGGGGTGCCTCGGCATGCCAGTCTATCAGTAACGATTCGATGTCGTGAGTGGTCTTCGCATCAAGGGCAGCGGTCGGTTCATCGAGCAGTAACAGATCGGGTTGCAGTTGCAATCCCCGCACGAGAGCCACAATTTGAGCTTCACCCCCCGAAAGCTCGCGAGACGACTGCTTGAGAAACGTTTCTCCCCGATGACATCGACCCAACAACTTCAACACACGTTCCGGATCGTACTCCGACAGGCGATGCTCCTGAAGGGCAAAGGGACGTCGGAGATTCTCCTCGACCGTCCCCTCCAGCAACACCGCTCGCTGGGGAAAGTACATTGCCCGACATCGAAAACTCGGCACGAAAGCCGCTTCAATCGGCTGCTCTCTCCAGAGAACGACCCCCTCGTCGACGCCGTCGAGTCGACTGAGTGCCCGCAGCAACAGCGACTTCCCCGACCCACTCTCCCCGACCAAAGCCACACGATCCCCCCCCCGGACCGTCAGACAAACCCGGTCCAACAACACGCGCCCCCCATCTCCAGTCCTTCGGACCAGATCGACCCCCTGCAATAAGTCATCCCCCGCCATGCCTCCCCCCGAAACGAGAATCCCGAACTCCCCGCTAGCTCCCCCCAACGATTGTCGGGCACGCCACCATGGTACCTCAGAAGCAAGCCAGTCGGGAGCCTGCCCGACGATATCGAACACTCGTCGACGCGTCGTCTCTCGTGATCGACCAGAATCCTGACATATCATCTTTGGAGTTGATCAGGTACAAACGCAGAACATTGCAGATTTTTCCCCGTGACCCTTGGCGGAGTCGGAACATGCGTAAATGGACTGTAGCCATCGTATTTTTCATCGGTCTTGCGAGTTGCAGCCTTGGGGAGGAGCCTGAGAAACGGAACACCGATGCAGGGCTGGCGATACTCCAAGACGGCACCGAGACCGCTGAAGAGGCGTTGCACGCATTCGTCACAGCCTCTCGTATGGGTGATGTGGATGCAAGCCTTCTGTTGATCGACCCGCCGATCCGAAAACTGCTCATTCCGGAAATCGCCATTGATGCCTATCTGTCTGATTCACTTCTTGCGAAACTAATTGAATTAAAAAACGAAAAGAACAAAATCATGCTTGGCAGAGGGGCAATTCCGGTGGCGTTTGCAGAAAGAGACTTGATTGGTGAGCAGAAAGTTAAGGTCTTGTTGAAGCGGCAAATTGACGATGACCGTATCGTTTTTGACGTCGAAACAATCAGTCAGAGCTATCATGACGAAGGAACAGTTAGGACGGCACAGCAATATCTGGCAGTACGCCGGGATGGTCGATGGCGTTTATTTCGGCCATTCGGGATGATGCTTGTGTACTTGCGGTCTGAAGAGGTGGGTCAGGACGATGCGTCAGAATCGCTGGACGATGAACTCTACGACACAAGCAAAGATCAAGCGGTGCTGGGGGCGCTATCCATTTTGCGGAAAGTTGATAGCGACGTAGAGGGAGTCGACTATAAGATCGTCTATCATGTGCCGCTAGAGAAGATTCACGAAGCTATGGTCGAGATGTCGGCGAAGCCCGAAGTCAACGAAAATATTGAAATGGCCAGAAATGTCAATCGCTTCGTTTCGAACTTAAAACGGCGAATCGCCCGGGGTGACTACACAACTGATGCTGAGATAATGAATGCCTTCGATGTGGGAGAGGAGGTCTTCGTTTCACCGCTTATTAATGCGACAAATGAGATCGGACGACAGAACGCTGTGAGAATATGGAAAATGCGAAAACAGGCACAGTCGAAATAATAGTATTCGCAGTTCAGACGGGGTGGCATGGCCCCCACAATCTCCCCTAGCCCGACGATGCCACCCAGTCTCGCGTGAGGAAACCTGAGACTAGGTGAACTTCACTACCCGTTCAGTTGGCTTCGTCACTGCTTGGGAAGAGTTCTGCAAGTTCGATCCTGACAGCCGATTCCGACGGGCCCAGATCGGATTCAGTGAAAATCGCAAGGCCGTCGGCAGTCACCTTTGTGTCGTGTAGTGAAACCCAACCTAGAGACGGCATGGATGCAATCTGCTTCAATCCAGTATTGGACACATCAGTGCCCCAGAGATCGAGGTACTCCAGGTGACTCAATCCATTGAGATGAGTGAGTCCAGCGTCGCTGACTTCCGTGTCGCTGAGATCCAAGTGCTCCAGGTGGCTCAATTCATTGAGATGAGCGAGTCCCTCGTCACCGATTTTTGTGCTGCTGAGATCCAAATGCTTCAACCGGTGTAGTCCAGCGACATGGGCAAGTCCGTCATCTGTGATGGACTCACCCTTTAAATGTAGGTGTTCGAGACTTTGAAGATTGGCAAAATGCCGAATACCTGCATCGGATATCTGCGTTCCGTGAATCCGCAACTCTTTGAGGCGAGGCAGGTCGGACAAGTTCGCACAGTCGTCGTCCGTAAAGGGGGCATTAATAAGGTACAAGCCTTCGAGGGTGTGAAGCTTCGACAGATTTCGGACTTCCTCTTCGAATGAACTGTCCATGATGGCAATCTTGTTCAGCTGCGGAAGACCTGCCAGATGCCCGAAGTCAGCCGAATGAAAACGGCTTTCCATGAAACCCAGATCGCGAAGACTGCTAAGCATGCCGAAGCTCTTCAGCATGTCGTCGTTGACAGTCACATGGCACAGAAGAAGAGTCTTGAGAGAATCCGCTTTGACGAGTTGTGCATACCCGTGGTCAGTCACGCCGGTCGAAACTCCCAAGGATTCCAGGTTCGGCAGTTGAGCCACATATTCCATGACGTCATCTGTGATGTGCTCGCCTTCGAGGTAGATGTGCGTGACTTCGGGGAATTTCGCCAGCAGAGCAAGTTGGTCATCTGTCAACGGCTGATCCGGATGCAGGCCAATGGCTTCCACACGACTGGTCGCATTGACACCAAACGTGTACTTCTGCAGTAGCGAACAGGGTTGCTCCTCGAATTCAATTTTTGCGCCGATCGATTCCAATCTGGCGATATTGATCCATCGGTACGCTGTCGGGGCGGCCCACACAGCGTACGCGCCGACAAACAGAGCCAGGCATAGCCGCATCGGGCGATGGATACTCAGTTGGGAACGTTTGGTTTTCAAACTGCTGTCATTCGTGTCGGACATCGGCTTTGCTCAAAAGATTCAGTAAGTCCTGACGCCTACGTGTGGCTCAACATCAAAAACCTAGCACAGGAATTGCCACCGAGCCTCGCAAAGCGGTGATCATTCACCACAAAGTCGTAGTACCGATACAGACCAACCGATCGTCAAGCAGCCGTACCGGTGACGATTCGGACATTCGGTATAACCGTGCCACCAAGCATTATCCCTTCGGCGACACAATCCGGCGGTGCTGGTCCGTCTGTCGTAAGGAACTGACGAGGCGTTCTTGTACCGCAGGGCAGGGTGGCATGTTTGAGATGTTGGGTGCCATGATTGCCATGTCGGTGTCTCCGCCAGAGTCGATCGAGACATTCAAAGGCGCGGGGGAGACGGAAGGTTCGTCCCCGGGTGCCGCGGAGATCAGGATCGCCAGCAGGATGAAACTGAATATGCGGAACTCCTTTTCGCGTGTGGAATACGTTGCAACTCAATGGTCCTAGACCGCGGTGATCGAGTCAGCGTGATTCTGGCAAACGGCCGTGGTTGCGGGGCCGGAAGTGAATGTTATCGAGCACAGCAATGCCCAGATGATTCCGGATCGCGTCCCTTCGACTGTTCTGATGCCATCCAGTCGCAGGATCGACACCCGTCACTTCCCGTATTCCACAGAGACTTCGCGTCCCTTCTCGAAACGCATCCAGATTTCTCCGCCGAGGCAGTCCTCAATCGGTTTCGCTGTAATCTCCCAGCTCTCGGTCTTTCTGTCGACAAGTTTGATCTCGGTAATTTGCAGGCCGTACTTCTTGCTCTGGTAGGCGGGAAGAAGAGTCTTCTTGTCAAGTTCCCAGTTGCGAGGCACTTCCTTATCTCTCATCTCCTCGTGTTCGGCCAGAAATGTCCGAGCCCGTTCGAGTGCGCGAGCAGCGATACCTGATTCTCCCTTCTCCGACGGGTCGGGAGCTTTTGCGACCACCCAGAGAGGCTTCCCATGAAGCATGCAGACCCACATCGCTCGCTGATCGGGCGGTTGCGATGATGGATTCGGATGGCGAACGAGCGTCAACGTGAGGTTGTCGTTCTTGGTTAACGGCTCTAATAGAAAAGCGAGCGATTCTGGAGGGCAAGGTGCCTCGCACCGCCCATCATACGGCACAACTTGCTCCTCCCCGAGCAGCACGGAAAATGCACAGAAGAAGGATGCGGCGAGCAGGCCAGCTCCAACAGTACGCCTGAATGTCTGTTTAATAGGCATTTTGTATCCCGAACGAAGCAAACTCAGCGTCCCGGTACTCAGGACGCAACGATTACAACCGCGACGCTCACACCGGCTTCACGACAGTCTTGCAGCCTGTTGAAAACGAGGGGCAGGCTTTTCAGCCTGACTGGGTGCTGTTTGATGTCTCGACAAAAAGGGGTGCAAGATGCTCTTGTCAGATTAGAAATCTGACCCTCGGTCGTCTTTCAACGGGCTGTCAGGATGACGGTTTTGTTCTTCCTTTTCAATGCTTCATGGCGAGACATACCATGGAACGCGTTTCCATTCCTGACCAGTCCAAAGCAACCAGCCTGACGCCGTCCTTGCCATGGGCTGATACGGCGCTTTGGACAAGACCACAGGAGGTTGATCGGGGCGAACTACGTCCACCGCCTCTAAATTGCCTTCGTGGACTCGATAACCAATTCCTTTGTGAGTGGCAAACAAGCCGAGTCGCTTGTCATCCCAACGATCGGCGATGCGATTTCCTGTTTTCACATCGACGACAATGCCACCACCCAGCAATGCCCACTCGCCATCAAAAGCGGTGACGTACGAATCCTTAAGGCCGTATTTGATTTCACCTTTTTTGTCCAGAGGCACACTTGTTCGCTGACCAGACTTTACGTTGACCGTATGCAATTCTTTGGGTGTGCTCCATACCATGACATTTCCAAAGCGAACTGGGGCGGCAGTCCAATTTCGTGATTCTCGACTGCGAATTTCAATCTGATTTTCGAAATCAAGGGCTTCCCCACGAAACGGAATGAAAAGATCAATCAACTGATCATGCTTGTCGTTCCACTCCGTGACATGAATGCCGTCTGGATAGGCTCCCATGCGATGGGAGCCGCGTTTTGTATCGGCATCCTTCACCGTGCCATCGGGATGAATCCATCGCACGTTGTCGCTGCCCCAAATCGCGATCAATGTCCCATCGTCAGCAATTGCCTGGAACGGATTGGCATTGATCGCCATAACACAATTGAGAACGAGGTGCGCGTTCGGATCGGGAATCCGTTGCCGATATAAAGAATGCTCAGCAGAACTGTTCCGTGCGCCTCCGTTGTCGATGGGCTTTTGCGTTCTCCAAAGCGCCCAGCCATCGACGACTAACAGCAATTCGGCCTTCTCCCGATCGACTCGAATGGTCTGTTTGTCTTGACCACAAGCAGATTCGATGAGCGGGAAACTTAGGTACCAGACGAAGAGCGAGAAGAGGATGGAACGACGCATCAGATTCCTCCATTGGTGGCAGAACGCCCGGCATCATGGCGCTGCAGGCGTTGTTATTGGTCAAGCTCCGTTGGTGATCACGACTCCCGTGCGTACGATGGTTGGCCCCCGTTTGATCCAGTTGCGTGGGCATCGACCAACCGACGTAATCGACTCGGCTGCAGGAAACGCCAAACCCGACAGTGGCGATAGCCCTTTCTTTCCAACGCAAGGAACGCTGGGATAAACGTGTCAGCAGTTTTGGTAAGTTGCTTCCTCATGAAAACACAGAACCCTTGCAGTCGACAGAACCCTTCGGTCTTTCGATCTGACCGCGATTCTGTCTTACGGGACTGGTCGCTGGAGAGTCCATGGAATCTCATTGGGCAGAAGTCCGCATCGGCAAAAGAGAACCGGCGACAGGGAATATGCTATTCGTCCGCAAGTTCAACGGCAAGACAGGTTGATGGTCTGAAAGTCGTCAACCCATCCGCAACGCGAGAATTCGGTGTGGAAAACGGTCGGTCACGGTCACTCAGCGACGGACTGCACGATCCATTTCCACCGCAAACACCATATCGCAACGGAGTCAAATGATTCTGTGGAGTCTGTTGACGTTATGACCAGTGAACTCTCTGGCAGTGTCGTTTTCCTAGCGGGTCAGGATTTCGCCTTGGCCTGTGGTGATGAGGTCGCCGCAATGGCGGGTGATGGGGGAGTTCATGAGGTCGGAGGGGATGTCGAAGTCGAGCGATTTCAGGTGTCGCCAGAGGATTTGTAGAAAGACGGGACGGTATTGGCAGGCCATTTGAAATGTCGGGAGCAGTTCGATCTCCGAGGGCTCGCCGAAGCAGCCGATGGTACCGCGTTTCATGCCGGCTCCTGTCCACTGACCGATACGGCCCAGACAGAGAATGGTTCCGGCGATCATCCCGTGGCCGGTCGAGTGACCGACGTTACCGGCGATGGCGATCAGCCCGCGTCGCATTGTCTGTCCGGCGTTGTCGCCGACGTTGCCGTCGACAAGGATGGTCCCTCCGGTCATCCCGCGACGGGCACCGGGGTAACCGGCTCCCAGCGAGTTTCCGGCCGATCCCCGAATCCGAATGTGTCCCCCGTGCATCTCGGCCCCGGCCCAGTCGTCGACGTTTCCATCGACGACAATACTTCCCGCAGTCATGGCGGCCCCAAGGTGCATCCCAGCCGAACCCTCGACCCGCATCGTCCCTCCGTTGAGTTTCGCTCCGATCTTTTTGACTCGTGAGCAATCCCCCTGCCAGATGATCGTCCGGTCTTCGGAAGCGGAGCCTTGAACGTCGAAGAACTCGCCGACTGGGAGCTGTTTGTTCCCCCGGAAAATCAGCATCTCGGCAACTTCCTGTGCCGATCGTGTGCAGACGTCGTCCATCTGGATGCGATCAACCTCGAGCGGAACGGTCAGCGGATGGTGCAGTCGAAGAAGGAGTGGCATGCGAACAGATCTTGCTGGCGACCGATTTTGTGGTGAAACAGGGCTGCGGGGGTTGGTGTGGGGAAGATTCCTGTAGACGGAATCGACGGATTCATGGTATACGCCCCTGCAATTCAAACGCAACCGGCAGTTTCTGCCGCTGAGAAACACATTCCCCGGAGACCGGAGGTCTCTGGCTTGCCTGAGTCAAGGATGCGATGGCCATGATTGAAGCAGTAAATCGTGCGACACAGAAGTTCCATGTCGAGATCGTGAAGCCGTCGCACTACGACGACGACGGTTACGTGATTCAATGGCGTCGAGCCTTTATCCCGTCGAACTCGCTGGCTTGCCTCTGGGCGATTGCCACCGATGCACAACAGCGGGGCGTTCTGGGTGACGACGTCGAAATCGTCCTCAACGGGTATGACGAAACGCACACGGTGATCCCGGTTGACCAGATCGTCAACCGCATTCGCAGTTCGGCTGCGGGGGGAATCGTGCTGCTGGCCGGGGTGCAGTCGAATCAGTTCCCCCGGGCTGCCGACCTTGCGGCTCGGTTTCGGGCCGGTGGAGTGGATGTGGCGATTGGCGGATTTCACGTTAGCGGTTGTCTGTCGATGCTCCCCGAGCTTCCCCCCGAGATCAAGGCGGTGCAGGAACAGGGAGTGATCTTGTTTGCAGGTGAGGCCGAAGGGACGCTCGAAGGTCTTCTGAAGGATGCCTTCGCTAGAAAACTGCAACCGGTGTACAACTATCTGCTCGACTTGCCAGGACTCGAGGGTCAGGTGACCCCGTTCGTTCCCCCCGAGGTGACAAAGAAATCGTTTAACTTCGCCGCCTTTGATGCCGGTCGCGGATGTCCTTTTCGCTGTAGCTTCTGTACGATCATTAATGTGCAAGGGCGAAAGTCGCGATATCGGTCGGCTGATGACGTCGAGAAACTCGTTCGCACTTATGCGACGAAAGGGGTGAACCGCTTCTTTATTACCGACGACAACATGGCTCGGAATAAGAACTGGGAAGAAATCTTCGATCGACTAATTCATCTGCGTGAGACTGAAGGAATTAAACTTCGACTACTCATACAGGTCGACACGCAGTGTCATAAAATTCCCGGCTTTATCGAAAAGGCCGCCCGAGCGGGCTGCAATCGTGTATTTATCGGTATGGAGAGCGTTAGCCCTGAAAACCTCGCCGCTGCCAAGAAGTACCAGAATAACATTCTCGAATATCGACGAATGTTGCAGGAGTGGCGGAAACATGGGGTCTTGACGCACGCTGGTTATATCCTCGGGTTCCCAGCCGATACACCAGAATCGATCGAACGGGATATTCAAACAATTCAACGGGAACTACCGATTGATATTCTGGAGTTCTTTGTCCTCACCCCCCTGCCGGGATCAGCAGATCATCGAGATATGGCGGCTCGCGGGGACTGGATGAATCCCGACATGAATCTCTATGATTCAGAACATGTCACGACACATCACCCGAAAATGACCGCAGAGGAATGGCAGGGTATTTATGACCGTGCCTGGCACCTTTATTATACTCCGGAACATATCGAAACCATGATACGGCGGTGTGCCGTTTCGGGTTGCGGTCCAAGTAAGATGATGGATGCCGTGATGATGTATTATGGCAGCTATCGTCATGAAGGTCTGCATCCTTTGCAGTGCGGAATAATGCGACGGAAGGAACGGACCAGTCGTCGCCCAGGGATGACCTTAGAGAATCCTTTGCTGTTTTACCCCCGTCGTGTCTGGGAAATCGCCAAGACACATCTTCGTGCAGGTTTGTTCTATCTGGACCTGATTCGCACTCGCCGCAAGGTGATGCGTGACCCCCAGTTGCAGGAGTACATGGACGACTCACTCCGTCCGGTCCCCGAGATGATTGAAGAACCAGCCTGCGAGAGTGGCTGCGCAACCTCACCCGCCGACCCCGGCCTGATCCCATTGACGATCCCCAACACCCCGTTAAGAAAACGGTCCGCATAGCAGCCTGTTGAAGGCCGAGGGCTAGGCTTTCCAGCCTGACCTTGTGCCGTTGGAGGTCCGGAGTCTGTCCTGATCCCTGTCGTTCAGCGGCGCTGAATTGAGTTGGGAAAGGTTTTCTTCGGCCCGCGGATTGCTGTCGAGGCGCTGTCAGGACGTCGGCAGGGGGGAATTGGTTTTCGTGACCGTTCAGACGCCGTTTTCAGGGCGAGAATCGCCCTCGGGGCCTCAGTTGAGTTAGTGGCCAACACAACACTTCGACGAACAAACGCTGAAACCGCTCCAGAGGCCGACGACGAGATTCATTGATCGTGCGAAAGCCCGGAAGTGGACCTTCACGATCACCCGGAAAGCCACGTCGATCTCACAGCGTGCCGCAATCTTTAGCGACGAAAACTGCTGAAAATGAAACACAACAACAACGGCAACGATTTCTAACGCATTCCCTCAGGAGTTCCCAGATCGGACTAGGTATCAGGGCGAACTCCTTAGAAGGTCTCCCAGTCGGTGGCGTGGCGGATCAGGTCGATGCTGATCGGACTGGTTTTTCCCTGTGTCGATGCCCGCAGAGTCGACAACCCTTTTCGGGATGACGAGGTTGTGGCTGTCATGGTGGTGGTTGTCGCGGTCACCGAGTGTTCCATGGCGACCTGAGATGTCGGCTGATCGTCGAGGCGGAAATCGAGTGTTCCCGACAGGGTCTCGGCCTCCGTCGGCTCGGCAACCTTCATGGCTGGTCCTTGCAGAAGGTCGACCCCGATCTCGTTGAACTGCCTGGCGAGTTGCGATGTTGTGATCCGCTCCGCAATCACGAGAATTCGCCGTTTCTGCAAGGACTGTGTCAGCTCTTGCACTAGCATCCGAGTGGCGTTTCCGCCGGATGCCAACGCATCCGACAGAGCCGGGTGAATTCGTGCATACGCGGGAGCATGGTCCCCAACAGGAAGATGTTGTTCCTGTTCCTGACGGCACCGTTCGATCCCCCAATCGATGCCAATTCCTCGCAAGCCCTGAAGGAATGTCGCGATGGATCGCTCGTCCCGGGTCTCAAGGTCCGACAACATCACGACGATCGGCAACTCCGGAACGGCCAGCGTCGCGAGCTGTAACGCCGGGAGCACTTCCAACTCCAGGTTTTCCGAACCATGAACACTGACGAACAGCATCTTCCCGGGGGCGACGCTCCAAGCCGCGTCGATCGCCTGACGGCGGACGAGACGTGACAACTCCGCTTCGCATCCCAGCCATGCTGCGGCGGCCCACATCTTCTCGGCTGTTTCCAGTCCCGGCGTCGCACTCTTGAGTGACGCTTGAAAGCCAATCGGATCGCCCCCTTCAGCCGGACAGATGGGGTCAAACTCTGTCTCGAACTGTTGCGATCGCAATAGCTCCTGCATCTGATTGCGAATCCAGATTTCGTTCATCTGAGAGAGCGGATGGGGAGCATCGTCGCGAGTGGCTCCTTGGGCATGTATACGAAACTTCACATCCCCCAGCCGCAAGAGGTCTCCCGCAGAGAGATACGTCGGACGACGAATACGTTCGCCGTTCACGAATGTCCCGTTTCTGCTCCCGAGGTCATGCACGACCAGTCGTCCGTTCAGGCAAGACAACTCGGCATGCTTCCCCGATACGAACGCCGAAGGGACTGTCAGGTCCAAGCCAGACTGGCGACCGATCATCAACCGGCGAGTGATGGGCAACACCGCACGCGGGGCATCCTTCTCGATCTGGCTGGAGAGATACCAGCAAATGGAGGCATCGGACTTGAGGTTCGAATTGGACATCGACATGAACTGCTTGCTCCTGCGGAAAGAGCGCTCTGAGCGCGAGTCGTCCAGTCTCGACCGGCGCAATCAGGCATTATGCAGCAAGCCTAGTTTCCGTTCCTGAAGAGGCGCCCACAATTTCGGAAGAATCCGGCAATGGTGATTTTTCGCATCAATCGGGCCACGCCTCACAGGCCCCGCGTCGCTGAATTTCAACAGTTTTCGTTGTTTGCGAGCGGTTCGTCGTCGAGCACGTGCGTCCCGCGCCCCCAGCGATAGAGTACATGGAACAGGACGTTCATCACGAGAATTCCCGAAAGGGAACCGATCAGTGACCAACCCTGAACCCGCTCCTGCGTGATCGTCCAGACAAACTGGCCGATGCACAGCAACGACACGAAGATCAACGTGGGAGCCCGAGGAATCAGGTTCACCACCCATGCCCCGAGCGGGGCTCCCAATGCCACAACTGGAGCGGCTGCCAGCCAATGGTAGAACACTTCGGGTGAAACAAAGTAGCGATCCGAGTCATACTGGCTCAACAACAGGTTCATCGATATCCCAATCAACGATGTGAACGCCATGGCCACAACGGACGAAGGGATGGATATCTTTAAGTCCGCCTGAAATAACAGCACCATGACGGCATAGAGAATCATGTCGATGCCGACTCCGGTAATCGATGACGTGACTCCTCCCACCAATCCCACAGCAAGCCCGATCCCGAAGTCCCTCGACCGGAACCGCGTGTTCTCCCCGGTGTGCCCGATCAGTTCTCGTAGCTTCACTAAGTGCATCACCCCGAAGCTGGCCCAGAGGATAGCGAATGTGAGCTTCACCCAGAGGTCGGGGATGAACGGAGCAATGAACGCGGCTCCGATCGGGGTGCCGATCAGTGAGCCGAGGAGTGTCGGACGCAACAGTCCCCAGTCGAGGGGGCGTCTGAGGGAAAACAGATAGATCGAAGCGGAAGTCATCCCGATGGACTGAATCGCCAGTCCGAAGTTTCTGCCGAGCGATCCGGGCTGATCGAAGATCAAGACCAGAACCGGGAACCCAACAGTCCCCCCTCCCATCGGCGTTGACCCGGCAACATACGAGCCGAACGTCATGGCAATGGCAATCCCCCAGTGAGATTCCAAAGTCGACCAGTAGTCACCGACGCAGACGATTGCCAGCCAGACGGTGTAGAACATGGCGAGCCAGCAGAGAAAAGGGGTCAACTGTCGCCAGCGAGGGGAGGGTGATGTCTCACGTTCAGCAGAATTGTCCACCATAGGGTATCGCAGTTGAAGCCTCTTGGACGTGGCGTGTCAGCCGTTGCCGGGAAGGATAGCGACAACACCGCTTCGTCGCACCTTCCCGCGAAGTGCGCGTTGCCATTTGTGCGAATGCCTCGATCGTCGGTCGACATGCTCGCATGCCGCCGAAGCTTGAGGATTCGACCGCGACGTGGAACCTCGAAAATTGCCTGACTGGGAGAATCGTTACAAGTTGAGTGGGCCACAGATTCCGAGTGGCCGATAAGATCACAACGCTTCTTCACGAAGAGCGTGGATTCCCCGACGTTGGCAGGTTCGACAGGCAGTTTCTGCCGATATGCTTGGGTGGAGGAATCCACTTCGTCTGTATGCGGTCGCGTGTCGATCGACTCTGTGGTTTCACTTCCTCGCTTTCATCGGGATGATGCGGCGACCTGTTCAATGCACTGGATGCCTCATCCTTTGGAATCGATCAGTCTGCACTTCTTGAGATGTGCTGCGGAGGTTCGTTGTATCGGATCGACCTCGATTCGGTCGGCAGCTGTCCGTAGCTGCTGGAGTGGGGTGTTGATCTTCGCCCGAAAAGATCTTATGACGAGCCGTCAGATGCTTAGCATGGCAGCGACCATGTTTTGGTCGACGCTGTTCCTCGCACTCGCCTTAGGGACGAGTCAGCGGGTGGCAGGTGAGGAATACGTTGCGCCAGCATACGCCGGCCCCCCCTTTACCAATCGCTCTCTGACACAAACGACCGAGGTCTCTTCACTTCAGTCTGTCCCTCCCCGGGCAGATGACTACGGTCCGTCGGCGACGGGTCCGAACCTTGATCGTTTTCCTCTCGATGGTCCCGTTGCTCAGGGTCCGATGCTGCCGACCGAAACTCCAGGGGCCTCCGTCCTGGATCAGCCGCAGGAGTTTCCGACTCAGAACCCTCAACTCTTTCTCGGCCCAACCGGTCAGTCCCCCTCAATGGCTCCGGTCCCCATCGCCGTCGATGGTGTCCCTTTCGGTGAGGGGGCTGTCGTCTCGGACGTCCCATGGATCGGAACGGCTGAACAGCCTCATTATTGGTTTGCCAGCAGTCGGGAGAGCACCCAGAACGTCCGGGATGGCGTCGGTGGACTGACCTATTTCGAGCGTCTGCCAGATGGGTCTTTGTGTCGGACATCGCTCGCCGGAATGCTCTCGCAGTTTCAACCGGGAGTCCCGGTCTTGGTCTTTTGCCATGGATCGTTCGTCGACTTTGCATCGACCTTGCAAGAGTCTCATGCGGCTTACCGCTGGATGCGGCGGGCCTGTCCGAACTTGCCCCTGCACATTGTTTTCTTCACGTGGCCCAGCGAGACGGAGTGTACGTTGCTGACGCCTGTGCTCGGGGCAGCACGAGGAAAACAGGCCGAGTACAACGGTCTGCACCTTGCACAGTTTTTGCGGTGCCTCCCGGACGAACATCCGGTGACGCTGTTCGGACATAGTCACGGAACTCGGGTCATCTTCTCGGCACTTGAGATAGCGGCCGGCGGGACGATCCAAGGGATGGAACTGCGAGGTGGGGTCGGTCAAAAGCGACTTCGTGCCATCGTGACGGCATCGGCGATCGACCATCAATGGCTCAATGTCGGTCAACGTTACGGTCGGGCGTTGTGTCGGGCCGAAGGGGTGTTGAACCTGCGAAACTCCGAAGATTGCGTGCTTGCGATCTATCCCTTAAATCGTCCTTTCGCGGGACGGGCCTTTGGACGGATCGGGCAGACACGAACCGACGAACGACGCCAGCCCTGTGCCTGCAAAGTGACCGACTACGATGTCGGCGATCTCATCGGACGCGGGCACGTCTGGCCCAGTTACTTCTCGACCCCGCAAATCGCCTCGCTCACATCGGATTGGGTCTATTACCCCGACGTGAACCCCGGCCTCATGCGAGCCGCCTCACCGACTCCCTGGCCCGTCTCACGCTAACCGGTTGGCATGTCGAGCTGTCCCATGACAGACGCTCATGGCCACATGGTGCTCATCGAGTTATTGTGAACGCTATTGATGCTCGGCGATATTCAGCAAGTTGACGTCTTAAATCGCGGTGGGCTTTGATCTTGAGTCGCCAGGACTTCTTATCCCGTCGGCAGGTGACTGAAACCACTTGAAATTGTTGTTCGCCCCCTTTTGGCAGACCTTGTGAAATCGGTTGGCGGAACCGTACCTGTCGCCCCAAGAGGAACATGCTCAGTTGGCGTCGCCCCCATGTGATGTTACCGAAGACTTCGTTGGCCTCCCGGATCCTGTCGAAGGATGATGGTTGTTCAATTCACCCTGAGTATTTGTCGAGTAGAACGCATGATTGATCGAAGAACGTTTCTGATGGGAAGTGCTGCGGGAACGGCTCTCTTCTCGACTGGTTCTCTGGCACACGCGGCGGACACGCCGTCGATAGATGGCGGGTATCACGACCGGCTCCCCGAGTTCCGAAAAGGCAGCCGTCTGCTCTTTCAGGGTGACTCCATTACAGACATGAAATGGGGGCGTAATGAGCAAGACCGCAATCATTATCTCGGCCATAGTTATGTGTTTCTGATTGCAGCAAGACTCGGCGTCGATATGCCCGAGGCACAGCTGGACTTCTATAACCGCGGGATGAGCGGGCATACCGTTGCGGACTTGCGAGGACGCTGGCAAAAAGATGCGATCGACATGAAGCCCGATCTGCTCAGCATTCTCATCGGCATCAATGACGTCGGCCGGAACCTCGACGGCGTTGATGTCACACAGTGGGAAACGGACTACCGATTCCTGCTCGATGCCAGCCGCAAGGCGAATCCCGACTTACGACTTGTGCTGCTCGAACCGTTTGTCCTTTCATCCGGTCGACTCGCGAATGCCGAAGCGTTCCACCAATGGCGCGAGCAGGTCGAGCGTCTGCGTCCGATCGTCGCAACGTTAGCGGCCGACTACAACGCTGTTCATGTCAAGACGCAAGAGGTCTTTGATACGGCGGCAAAGCGGGTTTCCGCAGACCATTGGATCTGGGACGGCGTTCACCCGTTGCCACAGGGACACGAATTGATCGCGAGGGCCTGGCTGGAAGCTGTCAGCGCTCAGTAAGGGGAGTCTTGGCCACAGGTCTCGTTGACTCCGTTGCAGCCTGCCTGCTTCTCCAGAATTGATCGCCCTGACGACCCTGTTGGTGTCAATTTCTGTCTGGAACTTGGCCCTTGGTCCCGTTTCGACTTGTGTTGACCGGAACAGATTGTCGTTGGCGAGAGGAAAAAGTGCCCCAAATTGACCTTCGTGTCGAAACCGAACTGCCAGGAGCGAGGTAACGGGGGGCAGGAATAGGGTGCCGGGTTGCAATCTCGGCTGTCGCAATCTTCTGAGGTTCGTGGTAGAACCAGCGTTGTGGATGCGTACTTGACCTCTCGATACTTTCTCGAAACCGCTTCGGAGATGCACTTGTGATGACCCAACGACCTTTTGAGTCTCGAATGCTGCCGCGTCGCCTTTGGACCGGCGCTGTTGTGGCCCTCTTATGCGGTCTATTGCCCCTTGCTCCGTCGGTTCGAGCCGATGATGATGCGGAAGCTCCCGCTCCGGCCCCGGTGCTGATTTTCACCATTGCCGGGGTCGACCGGGTGATGGGGGATGCCGAGGGGGTGCTCGACTCGATCGAACGCGGAGACATGAAGGCTCCTTTGGGGGGACTTCTCGAACGTGTCGGTAACCTCGCTGGAATCGACCGCACGAAGCCTTTCGGCGTGGTGCTGTTGCTCGATACCGAGCAGTTGCCTCCTCGTCCGAAACCGATCGGGTTCGTCCCGGTCAGCAGTGCAGCAGACCTTGCAAAGACGGTCGGCCTCACCGGTTCCACGATGGAAGCAGTCGCTGGAGAAGCCGATTCGTATCTACTGACCCCCCCCAACGGCGACCCGATGGCAGTCCGCATTCAAAATGGTTACGCCTATCTGACCGACAATCGGCTCGGACTGGAAGGTCCGCTCCCCGATCTTGGCACATTGGTCGACCCCTTGGCCGCCCGTTACGACGCCGCACTCTCGATCCGATTCAACGCGGTCCCGATCGGGATTCGGCAGGTGTTCGTTAACTTTCTTCGGGTGAGTGCCGAGACAGAACTACAACGTCGTGATGAAGAACCCGAAGCCGCCTATCTCGTCCGTCGTTCCAACGGGATTAATGCGTTGGAATTGATCGAGCAACTGTTGACACAGGGGGAAGATATCACCATCGGTTGGGATGCCACTCCCGAAAAGAAGACCGCCACGTTGGAAGTTTCGATCAACGCGACTCCCGACAGCGAGTTCGCGAAGTATCTTCACGACTCCGCGGGGCGTCCATCAATGTTTACCCCGCTGCAAAGCGATGACAAGCCCCTCTCGATGTCGTTGTCCTGGTTGATGAACAAGCGGGAGAAGACCGCAACAACCGGACTGTTCCAAGCGGCCAAGTCGCAATTGGCGATCGAGTTGCCCGCAGCCGCTCTCCCAGCCGGTCCACTCGACCGGTTCTTCGACGCGGTCCAAGCGACCATCGACAGCGGGCAGTTCGACATGTTCGTCCAGTTCGCTGCCCCCGAACCAGACAAGTTCGTCTTCCTCGGGGGAGTGAAAGTGGTCGGTGGAGAAACTCTCGGACTGGCACTCGGCGAGACCCTGAACCATGTCATTCAACGCGTCGCAAGTGAGGGAAACACCGAGACTGCACCGCAAATCATTCCCCAAGCGGATGAATATGAAGGGGTCGTCATCCACAAGATCATCCCCCGGTCGATCCCGGCACAGGAACGGCGAGTCTACGGCGGCACGCCAGAAGTCTTCGTCGGAACCAGCAGTCGGATTGTCTGGTTTGCCGTTGGCAAAGACGAGGCTCTCCCAGCACTCAAGGGGGCGATTGACATCATGCGTCAGGCCCCAACGCAGCCCGTCCCCGCCGGTGGCAACGTCCCGTTCCAGTTGACCGCTCGAATTGCGAAGTGGATTCAACTTCCCGAACCAGAGTTCCCCATGGCAGAGGGGACCGAGGAGAACCCCGGACGCAGCCGCTCTAACGAGCGCCGTGCGGCCCGTGCCAAGGAACGTCGAGAAGTGGCCCAGGAAGCGTTCAGCGAGACCGACACCCTGAGAATCGAGGCCCGTCCGACCGACAGCGGCTTGCGCATCCGGGTCCGCTTCGACGAAGGCTTCCTCCGCATGATGGGTCTCCAGGCGGTCCGCGGTTTCGAACGCAGCCAGCTCTAGTTGTCACCCCGAATCGACAAAATGCATGCCCCTACGATTGGAATCGTGGGGGCATGCTGCTTTTTCCCGTTCGATGTCATCAGGATGGAGGGGGAAGGAAAAAGCGTTTCGCCCACAGACCGCAGCGTTTGCCTCCGACCGCTCACTCTCTTGGGGGGGCTCATCTCTCCCCGAGAGGGGAAATCACCAAAGCGGCCTGACCACATGGGGGGCTTTTGAAGACCTTCCTGAATCGCGGACTGCTCCAGACTCGCCGATTTAGGACAATTGGGTATGATACTGGAAGAGTACAATGCGGCTTCAGTCTCCCACCGATTGAAGGAGGGGGGCTGAGTCGATGGTTTTTATCAATGATCGACCGGACTAGGGTGCCGGACTTCAGCACGTGGAGAACCCCGATGAACCTCACTCCCGAACAGATCCAGACCGGCAAAGAGAACTTCTCGACGGCGGTCTCGTTGACCCGTCGCGAATTCATCAAAGGGACCGCAGCCGGTGCCGCCGGTCTGGGGTCGCTGTACTTTGGTTACAAAGCGCTGACAGGCAAGCCTGTTCGCACGGCGTTCATCGGCACTGGGGACGAAGGGAACGTCCTCATGTCGCAGCATCCCCCTGAATACATGGATATTGTCGCTGTCGCCGACCTGCGACCCTCAAACCGTGAACGAGCCCTTAAGGGGGACGGGATTGAGGCCCGGATGGGACTCATCAAGAAGCTCGGCCCCGCCAAAGCGTCCGAGATCAAGGTTTTCGAAGACCATAAGCAACTTCTCGCCGAGGCGAAAAACCTCGAGCTGGAAGCGGTCGTCATCGCCGTGCCCCTCAATCAGCACGCCCCGATCGCGATCGAGTGCATGAACGCTGGGTTGCATGTGCTCTGCGAAAAGTTGATGGCTCACAACATCCGCGAATGCAAGGAGATGATCCGTACAGCTCGCAAGCAGAACGTGCTGCTGACAGTCGGGCATCAACGCCATTACAGCGTGCTCTACGACAATGCTGCCAATCTGATTTCGACTGGTGCCTTAGGGGACATCAAACACATCCGCGCTCAGTGGCATCGGAACAACAGCTTCCCCGGCAGCGATCAGTGGAACCCTCGTATCCCTAGCGACGACCGAGAGGCACTCGACGAAAAGCGGATTAAGGGGTTTGGCTACAAGTCGGTGGAAGAACTCTGCCGGTGGCGTCTGTACAACAGCACCGGGGGCGGCTTGATGGCAGAACTCGGCAGCCATCAGATGGATGCCGCCAGCATCTTCCTCGGACACGTGCATCCGATCGCCGTGCAGGGATACGGCGGCAAGAACTTCTACGGCATCCCCGGCCTCGCGTCGGAAGACAAGCAAACCGATGATCGCGACATCGACGATCACATTTACGTCACCTACGAGTTTCCCGGAAAACTATACGAAACACAGAAGGACGACGTTTGCATCGTCACTTACTCATCGATGAATACCAACAAGCACGAACCGTACGGCGAACTCGTTTATGGTAGTCGTGGCACGCTCATCATGAAGACGGAGAAGGAAGCAATCCTCTTCAAAGAAGAGGGGGCCGGGAGCGATGGTGGGGGTCCAGATCAGCGGATTTGGGTCGTTCAGGGGGCCAAGACCGGTTCGTCTGTACTCTTGGCGTACGAAACGGCCTCGGGGCCTGCCAAGGCTGCTTCGACCGACGACGAGTGGGCGAACAACGTCAGCCGGGGTTACACCGAGGAGATGGAGCACTTCTGCTGGGCGATTCGCGAGTTTGCTGGAGACTACTACCCCGGCGGAAAGGAACTTTCCACCGGCCCAGATGTGAAGGGGCCCCGTTGCAACGGCGTCGTTGCCATGGCCGATGCGATCATGGCTCACACCGCCAACCGGGCGATGGCTCTCAAGAAACGGATCGAATTCAAGCACGAATGGTTCGATGCCGACTCGCCCGACACCCCGGAACATGACCATCCCCTCCCCGGCGAGAAGCGAGCTGACTTCCTGGCGTAGCGAAAAAATGACCGTTTTGACCGAACTTCTCCCGCAGATCACCTGTCGGGAGGAGTGGTAAAATAGAAACCAGAGTTTTTGTCGCTTGCGTTCCCTTTTTTTGAAAGTTAGACTCGCTCACTTGTCGATCATCTGTCGGTCGAGACAACCATCTCTCTCCGACATCCCCCCACTCTGCCACTTCAGACAGCTTGAGGGTGATGATTGCCAAGTCGACGTTCCTTGAATGTCTGCGATTTCTGAAGTGCCTGCCCTGAAAGGGGCCGTAGCTCAATTGGTTAGAGCGCCGGACTGTCGATCCGGAGGTTGCGGGTTCAAGTCCCGTCGGCCTCGCTGATGACGCCCGCTGTCAGTTCCTGGCAGCGGGCGTTTTTGTTTCTCGGCCGAATCTTGCTTCAAATCCCCGCGACCGCGTCGCCGGGACCGCCACAGTGCCCCGGCCTCTTCTGCTTTTCGCACGCCCAAAACTCCGTTACGCTAACGCAAACGTCGTGTTGTCACTTGCGTACCCTCGTGCGGTAGACATCGTCATCCATTCCGAGCGTTGATGCGGGACGGAAGAAGATTTCCGTCACGCGTGCCTCTCCGAGTTTCCACTGCCGACGTACGACACCCTTTCTTCGACCCAGGTCTTTTCTCATGTCTCATGAACTACTGCTTCAACCCTCGACGTCGGTCGAGGCCGACTGGATCATTCTTCCTGTGCTCGAAGGGGAGCCGTTGTCGGCGATGGCGTCGGCTTTGGATACCGCTTTGAGCGGCGGGCTGTCCCGATTGCAGGCTCGTGGGGATGTGACGGGCAAACTGGGAGAAGTCGTCAAACTGCTCGACCCGCAGGGCATCTCGGCCCGTCGTATCGCCGTCGTCGGACTCGGAGAGCGAGGGAAACTGACTCCCGCCCGGTTGATGCGTGCCCTGACGACCGTTGTCAGGGATGTCTGTCGTGTAGCCGATCAAACAGTTGCCGTCGTGCTGCCGGTGTTTGATAGCGAGTCTTCCTCGCAGACGATCGGCTCGTTGTCGATCTCGCAACGGGCCTCGATCGTCGCAACCGCCCTGAAAGTTGGCACCGTCACCCCCGCACTCTATCAGGCAAAGCCCGAACGCTTCGCCCCGAAACAGATGTCGGTCGTGCTCGAAGATGAGTCACTGAAGTCGGAAGTTCAGGCCGGTCTGGCTCGTGGTGGCATTCTTGGCGACTGCATGAACCTCACACGCGAACTCGTCAATAGGCACCCGGGCGAAGTGTACCCCGAGTCCTTCGCCGATCGCGCGGCTCAATTGGCGATCACCCACAATCTGGAATGCGACATTCTGGACGAATCCCGTTTGCGAGCCGAGCGAATGCACTCACTCCTCGGCGTTGCCCAGGGGAGCACGCGACCTCCTCGTGTCGTCGTGCTGAAGTATCGTGGTGCCGGCGACACCGACCCCACACTCGCACTTGTCGGCAAGGGAGTGACGTTCGACAGCGGCGGATTATCACTGAAAACCTCTGACGGCATGAAGACCATGAAAGCCGACATGGCGGGGGCCGCGACTGCGCTCGGGGCCCTCTGTGCTATTGCGAAACTGGAACTTCCAGTCAATGTGACGGCTTATCTCGGACTGGTCGAGAACATGCCGAGCGGCAATTCCTACAAGCTGGGCGAAGTTCTGACCGCCCGAAACGGCGTCACCATCGAGGTGATGAATACCGATGCGGAAGGTCGACTCGTGCTGGCCGACGTGCTGAGCTATGCGGTCGATCAAGGGGTCGACCGCATCATCGACCTCGCCACGTTGACGGGGTCTTGTGTCGTCGCGCTGGGGGAAGATGTGGCCGGTTTGTTCCCGAACAATGCCGAACTCGAACAGGCTGTCCATGCAGCGGCCAGCCGGGCGGGAGAAGAAGTCTGGTCGATGCCCATGTTCGACGCCTTCGGCGAGCAACTCCGTTCGGACGTCGCCGATTGTCAGAACATCGGTACCCGCTGGGGGGGCTCGATCACTGCGGCAAAGTTCCTCGAAAAGTTCGTCGGCAACACCCCCTGGGTGCATTTAGACATCGCCGGTCCCGCCTTCGCCGAGTCCGCGAAACCGCACCGCGACCCCGGCGCCACCGCCTCCCTCCTCCGCACCCTGGTAGAACTCGCCACCCCATCGTGGTAATTCGTCACCATCTTCACTGATGTTATCTCACCGTCATCGGGAGCCCACAAACGAACTCAAGACAGATGACTAATGAAGAATAACGAATGACAAAACCTTCCCTTGAAGGGTGACCAGACGGGCATCGTTGCATGCCCGCTGCGGAACTGATTTGGTCGACCGCTGCGTCAGCACGGCATGGGCCGAATCAGGTGAAGTAGAAGCGGGTCAGGTGGAAGAAAATGGGTGCGGCGAAGCAGAGGGAGTCGAGGCGGTCGAGGACGCCGCCGTGGCCCGCGATCGCGGCACCCCAGTCTTTGACGCCGCGGTCGCGTTTGATAGCAGACATCACCAGTCCGCCCCCGAAGCCCATCAGGCAAATTGCCAGCGACATCCCTGCTGCTTCCCATGGTGTAAACGGCGTCGCCCACCAGAGAGCCGCACCGATGCCAACCGTCGCCGCGACTCCGCCGATGAGTCCTTCCCACGTCTTCCCTGGACTCACCGTGGGGGCGACATGATGTCGACCAAACAGCTTCCCAAAAACGTACTGCATGACATCGTTGAGTTCGCAGATCAAGACGAAGTAGTACAGCAGCTTGCCATTCTGATGTTCATAGCCCGGTATCTTCAGGAGTGTCAACAGGGCGGGGGCATGACTCAGGCAATAAACGCAGATCATTAATCCCCATTGAATTTTTGCGGTCCGTTCCAGGAAGTGGTCGACTTCGCCAGCCGCAGCACTCCGGATCGGCAGGATGAGGAATACATACACGGGAATGAGAATCGAGAACAGACCGTACCACTCGAAACCTAGTAAGAGGTATTGCAGGGGAATAACAATAAAGAAAGCCCAGAACATCGCCCGATGATCGCCCGAGCGAGTGGGGGTCAATGTGAGAAACTCTCGAAGTGCCAGGAACGACGAAAGTCCGAATAAGATAATTGACCCCAGTCCTCCCGTCGCAAGTGCCAGCGCAAAGACTGCCGTCATCACCCACCACGCCCGGGTGCGTTGATTGAGATTGTCGATCGTGCGACGCGATTCTTCACTTAATGTTCGTCGACCCAATATCCAGCCGAGTATCGAGGCGACGACTAACAGGCCGACGACAACGCCAGTCAGCACGAGGAGTTCCCGATCCAGTTTCATTCGTGAAGGTCCGACAGTGGGGGAGTAATCATGATGGGGTCTGTCTGTGGACGCGGTTCGCGCAATGCGATCACAGCAGAACGAGCCCGTTCGAGGAATTGCTCGCGACGTTCGTCCTGTTCGAGGCGTATTGGAGCACCGAATATCACGCTGCAAATCAGAGGGACGGGGAGTAACTCACCCTTGGGGAGCACCCGATTCAGGTTGTCCAGCAGCACCGGAACCAACTCGACATCGGGAACACGCTTTGCCAAGTGGTACAACCCCGACTTGAATTCGACCGGATCGGGACCGGGAAAACGTCCCCCTTCCGGAAACAGGATGAGTGACTCGCCCCCTGCCAGCACCTGAGCCATGTCGTCGATGGGATTATCGTGTCGCGTCGGCTTTTTGCGCTCGATCAGCAAGGCCCGGAATAGATGATTCGCCATGAAACGACGAATTCGACCCGAGTCCCAGTAGTCACGCGCAGCCACCGGACGTGTCTGTTGCCGTAAGAGTGGTGGCAACGTCGCCCAGATGGTCGGCCCATCTAGATTGCTCGAATGATTGGCGAAATAAACTCGCTGCTTGAGACTCGGCTCGCAGCCCAGCCAAAGGGGCCTTGCACCGGTGAGCAGTCTTAGTGATGCCGCGAGGGCAGAGGTCATCATGTCGCTTCCAGGGTTCGCACAACCGCCCACGTGCGACGAACGATCGTCACCAATTCCCCGACAATCATCACTCCCAATCCCCATGTGAGAATAGCAAACGGTTGATCGATGAATCCGAGACCCATTTGAATCAGACAACATAGCGTCATCACAGCCATGCGATGCTGCTTAGCCATCGGCCCTAAGAAGTGTTGGCCCGCCCCGGCCGAGGCCCCTAATGCCCGAATGTAAGCTGTCTTCACCGCCAGGGTCGCTGCAACCCAGCCCAGATGTAATAACCAGGGGGCCAACGGGTCTGAATACGCTGCTCCCGCGATTATAAAGAGATCAGAAAAGCGATCGGGGAGTTCGTTAAAGATTTCGCCCGATTTCGTCCGCCGATCATGTTCGACTGCGACCATCCCATCGAAGAGATTGCACAGCAGACGCAACTGAATTCCTAGTATCGCCCCCAGGAAACAGGCCGCACGAGGCAGACCGAGTTCGACGCGACCGGAGAGAAATAAACAGACCCCCGCCATGGCGGCAAAGACAATACTCGCGATGGAGATGCTGTTCGGAGTCACTCCTCGCTGAGCGAGCCACTTCGCCACCCGAGCTGCCCAGGCCGTGTTCCGACTCGCCACGTCCCGCCGCGACATCGACGCGGATTCTCCTTCCGTCACCCCCTCGCCCACCATGCCAGACCCCTGAAAAGACTCACTGAGAATAAGCGACGCGGCCAATAGCATCCGTCAGATTGTACCTCACACCGCAATGGAGTCACAGCAAGGTAGCAAAGAATCGGCTCGCCGCAGGTGACAGGAGGAAGACGTCCGATCATGGCCGCAGTTCCTTCCATGTCGGCTGACGTTACATACGGGGCAAACATTCCCTCCCATTAAAGAGTGCTTTGGGCGATGGCTCGATCGGCGATGCACTCAAACCGAATATCTTCTCGCTAATTGATGGCGACGAGAGGAAAGGTCTACGAGTCAAACCGGGGTTGCAGAAGTGACGCTGAAGCGGATGATTGACGCTCGTCAGATCGTTTCATCAAACGAAATCTGCAAGTAGTCGGCAATCTCGGTTGCGACTTGGCGAGCGCATGCTTCGTCTGCCTCGTGGACGGAGTCAAGCACTTCAAACTTGCCTCCCGGGCCGGTTAACACAATGTCGAAGTAATGCACAGTGCGGGTTCGATACTGGGTACTACTGCCGACCTTTGAATAGGACGTATCCTTGCGTGGTTTGAGTTTTACCTTGTTAAACTCATCAGCGACCAGTTGTCGATTCTTCCAGAACAAGATGAAATCGACGGTGATCACAATTTCGTTAAGATCACGGCTCATGCAAATACGATTCGTCTGGAAGCCGAACAACAAACCAGGTACGCCAGCCATGACGGAGACAATCAGGACGCTGACGGCCGCATGCGGCACAACGGAAAAACCTGATGCTACGACTTTCTTATAGGTATCCATCGCAATAAACACGAGGCAGACAATGCCAAACGTGAAGAACACCGAACCGACAAGTTTCGCTGCCAACGTAGGGGGATGGTCAATGTGTAACTTGCCATTCGTGATGGACGTGATGAGCCGCATGCCTGCTTCGCCTCGTGGGTGATCGTGATGCCATGGCGAGAGTCTAGCTTCACCGCTTACCATGGGAATACCAGAATGACGAGAAGTGGCGAACGAGAACTGGCCTCGCCGACCCACTCACTTTGGTTCGTTGTGCATGCGAAAGCGACGAACGGTTCAATACTGAAGGTTGAGGCTTCCCCGCCAACACGGCAAAGGACAACTGTGCGTCAGCTTTTCCGAGCTGACACGAGTCACTCGCACGCTTTCTTTCTGGACATCAACCGGCACCATGTCAGGCTGGAATGCGTGACCTTCGATTTTCAACAGGCTGCTCGTCTCGATCGCGAATCGGTGGCGTGCGGTGTCAGACATGCAACTCTCCCCGGCGGAATCGATGTTGAATACTCGTCCCATCAATCCGGCATCCCCCCACGCGTCAACCGTGAGCACTCCACCCGATTCACGTTCACCGTTCTGGCGATCACTGTTTCTGACTGCCGTCCTGTGTTGCCGAATCTTCTCTGCGTTGGCACTTGAATCGACCGGTGACGCTTCATGAAATCTTCATTTCCGACTCAGTACAGTCAAGCCGACCGGACTGGTATCATCTGTCGCACGTGGCAATGGGGGACAATGGCGAATAGCTCGTCATGCTCGGCCCATGCGAAACCCCGGACGATTTCTTTCCGTCAACCTCTCTGGTACGACCCATGCGACCCAAGGCATCCTCTTTGCTCCTCCAAACACAATCCCATCGCCTCTCGACCTGTGCTCCAACGATTCTGTTGCTGGTGATCGCGGCGGCGGCCTCCAGTTGCACCCCAGCGACTGGCTTTGCCGACCACGTCAAAGACCTGCAAGAGAGAGCGGTCAACGAGGGGCATTGCGATGTCGCCCACTGGGGGTGGAACCACGACAATTACCTGTTATGGGGAACGCATTCAAACCGACTCGTCCCCGTTTACACCTTCGGCACCAAGAGCGCTGGCGATGGGGTGAACCTCGATTCCTACACCGGAGTGAACAGCCCATATCGCAGCGAACAAAAGGTCCGCGAACTCTACACGACCCTCCCGGCCAATACCGTCAGTCCGACTGCAGATTATATGGATCAGACGAACATAGCCGACATCCAGCGTGCTGCCATCAAGGCAGGCAAGAAGCACATTTTTCTGGTCGTGTTTGACGGCATGGACTGGCAGACAACTCGTGACGCAAGCATTCATAACCTGCAAAAGATCGCCTACGAATCGGGTCGCGGAACCGGGCTACACTTTCAGGATTACACGGCCCACGGGAACACACAGTTTTCTTATATGGTCACCAGCCCTCACAACGACGGGACGAAAACCGACGTCGACACGCAAACCGTCAAGAACCCCGGAGGGACCAAACGGGGAGGCTACGATGTCAATCGCGGTGGGGCTTTCCCTTGGTCCGTCCCGACCGATGCCGAATACATCGTCGCGGGGCCGAAGGGGGGCGAAGACTTGCACGCGTACACCGACTCGGCCGCTTCGGCGACCAGCATGACGGCAGGCATAAAGACCTACAACGACGCAATCAATATCGACCCTGCCGGGCAACCGGTGGAGACCGTCGCTCACCTCGCCCAGCATGAAGGCTATAGCATCGGCGTGGTGACAAGTGTCCCCATTAGCCATGCGACTCCCGCCTGTGCTTACGCCCACAATGTCAATCGCGACGATTATCAGGACCTTACCCGCGACCTTCTCGGCCTTCCTTCAATTCAACATCCGCAGACACCGCTTTCCGGGGTCGATGTGCTCATCGGATGTGGAGCGGGGGTGAGTCGTCCGAAAGACCCGAATCAGGGGGAGAATTTCGTCCCCGGAAATGCCTATCTGACCGATGCCGACCTGGCGAAAATCGACGTCGTCACGGGGGGACACTATGTCGTGGCTCAACGAACCTCAGGAGTTTCCGGGGTCGAAAGTCTCAAGGCGGCCGCGGCCCTCGCTGCAAAAAAACAACAGCGGTTGTTCGGATACTACGGCGTCACCGATGGCGGAGGTCATCTCCCTTTTCAGACAGCCGATGGCAAGTACGACCCGACAATCGGTCGAAGCAAGAAGGCCGAGAACTATTCTCCTGCCGACCTGCACGAGAACCCCACTCTCGCCGACATGACCGCCGCTGCGTTAACTGTCTTGCAGGCGCGGAAACAGAACACCTGGCTGATGGTCGAGGCGGGCGACGTCGACTGGGCCAATCACGACAACAACATCGACAACTCGATCGGAGCGGTCAACAGCGGCGATGCAGCGGTCAAGGTCATCACCGATTGGGTCGAAAAGAATAGCAACTGGGACGACGCGCTCCTCATCGTCACCGCCGATCATGGTCACTACCTCGTTCTGGACCAACCCCAGGGGCTCATCACTCCGAAGGTCGCCCAGTAGCTTTCATAGCACCACTTTTGCAAGGTGGGGAGCCTGTCGCGTCGCAACCACCCCTTCACAACAGACAAAATCCCGAACGGGGAGATCAACAAGTCTCCCCGTTCTTTTTTGCCCCAACCTCTTTGGGAATCTCGCGATGATCCGTCACTTTGGATGTGCGTTGTTGGCTCTTTGGTTTCTCGCGACGACCGCGTGGGGGGGGCTTCCTCCTGATCCGTTAGGACTGCCGGGGACTGTTGTCGTCTGTGGCGAGTCAGCCGTTGCACTCGGTTGCGAAGCGGTGCGGAAGACGTTTCCCAAAGGGGAGCAACCTGTCGTTTTAATAGTCGATGCAGGTCATAAGGAAACCGAAATCGACCGCAACCTCACGTCAGCCTTCGCCGAACACTCGCTCGTTCCGCAAGTGATTCACTATCGAAACGACTTCACTGCTGATGACTGGAAGGCCATTCAAGAACAGGTGGCGAAGGTCTCCGGAGTGTGGGTGCTGATCGATCCGGCCCCGCTCTCGCAAGTCCGTCACAACGACCTGGTCGACCTGCTGCGATCGGTGCAACGTCGGCAGGGAACGGTCACCCTCGTTGGACACTCAGTTAACCTGGCGGGACACTCGAACACCTCCCCCGCGACAGCCGATACGCCCGCAGAGGCCAAGCCCCCTTTGATCCCTCACGTTCAATTCCAAGTCGCCCCGACAACGCCCGTCACCCAACCGGCTGGGTCTGTCCGATTCGAAATGGGTTCGTCGAACGGTCTGCTTTTTCGGGGGCGAGAGATCAAAGTTATCGGAACATCCGAAGCGGCCCCGGTCGTCGTCACGCTACTCCCTTCTCAGCGACGGAAGGAACTGCGAACCGAACTGAAGCCGGGGGCTGTGGCCGACTTGGTCGCCCTGCAACGAGCCGCCCTGTTTCGAGCCGGAACCCCGTTCCCTCCCGAGCATCGAACCGATTGCGGTTTGAAGTCGGGGGCCTTGTTGATCGCCGGGGGCGGTGCTTTTTCGAAAGAGATGATCGACCTGTTCGTGGCGAAGGCGGGAGGCGAAAAGGCCCGGATTGTCATTATCCCCACTGCCGACGAATCGCCGCAACTCGAAGGTCGCTGGGATCAGAAAGCGTTCCTCAAAGCAGGTGCCGGAAAGGTGACGATCCTGCACTCGACCAACCGCGAAGAGATTCTAACGAAGGCGTTTCAGGAGCCGTTGGTCGAAGCGACCGGCATCTGGTTCGGCGGCGGTCGACAATGGCGACTCGTCGATGCCTATGCCGATACCCCCATCGTCGACCTCTGCCATCAGGTGCTCGCCCGTGGCGGCATCATCGCCGGTAGCTCCGCCGGAGCGACCATTCAAGGAGACTACCTCGTCCGTGGCCACCCACTGGGGAATCAGGTGATGATGGCCGAAGGGTATGAACAAGGATTTGCCTTCCTCCCCGGCACCGCCATCGACCAACACTTCACGCAGCGGAAACGTCAACCCGATATGGAAGAGCTAAAACAAACCTTCCCCCAACTCCTCGGCATCGGCATCGACGAATCGACCGCCATCCTGGTCGAAGGAAATCAAGCCCAAGTCCTCGGCCCCGGCACCACCTCCTTCTACGACCACTTCACCCCCAACACCAAACCCCCAACCATCATCCCCTCCGGAAAAACCTACACCTTCCCAAAATCTGATTGACCGATGTACCTAATCCCGACGCCTGAATTCCGTCGACGATCCAACACGAATCCCGTCGAATCTTTAATCCACTCCCGCACTCGATGCGTTGACAGAGTATCAACAAACTGGTGATGTATCGTCACCAACAAGGTTCGCACGCATCGAGGCCATTGTGTCAGGTGGCTTCTCGCAAAGTGAGTTGTTTTTAACTACTAAAACGCTTGACGGGTGCGTTAATGTGGTGGGAGAATGACGACTCCACATCGATGTCGATTCAACCAATTCAAGTGAGCAATGAGTCATGGCAGGACCGACGCTTTTCATCACTGGAGAGGGGGCCGAGCAGATTGCCCGCGAGTTGTCTGAATGGGCCGCCACAACTTGGGGGGAAACACTACCTGCTCACCGCGTGGCTCGCCGTCCCCCAGACGGGAACCACAAAGTCGAAACGGTAGACATCCTGACGGTGTTACTGGCGGTTCCAACGTTTGTGGTGACGAGCGTCGATGTGGCTAAGCGGCTCGAACTAATCAATCGCGCTAAACAGTTAATCGAATGGACGAAGAGCAAGTTTCGCGACTCAAATACTGTTGTGAGCTACAAGGGGATTGATGGGCGAGAGATCGTCGTCCACGAGGCGCAGCCGGACGATCTCATTGAGATGATTGCAGAGCAATCTCGCATTGCAAAAGGGACATCCTCGAATGGTGTCGACCTGTTCGATCGAATTTCTCGCGAACGCGAGAACGCCTGAGGCGTTCGGGTGAAAAGAGCCTGCCACGAAACACCGCTGCCTGAATTCCCGATTCCCTGATAGACGATTTCCAAGCCGAGGCCTAAGTGAATCGCCCCACTCTTAAGTTCAGCGGTAACGCTACCGGTTCCGCCATTCAGTGGTGCAACGTGCCAACGGCGTCGATGGTACGGAGATTAACGCCGACGGATTTCCAACTCTTCGAGACTTGGCGAGCGAGATACCGTGACGCGACTGTCACCAGGGACCAGTTCGCCTTGAAGTCGCTGGGAAAAGAAATGTCCCAGTGGCTCAACGAGCATGGGCACTTTGCGGAGGTACTCAAAGATGCGGTTTCCCCTCTGACCTTGGAAATTGCCGTCGATGAGCATGCGGGTAAAAGTGGACGCGACTTCCTCGCACTCCCTTGGGAACTGCTCACGAAGATCGATGGTTCCGATTTTCTGGCGATGGCCCCAGCCTTGAACTTCACCGCTGTGCGACGAGTTGGGGCCGCCCAGAAGTTGCTGCCAAAGTCGCCTTATCGGCTCTCGCTTGTGTTTATGGCTGCCGCACCTCGCGGGGCGGGTGAGCTCGATTTTCGTGCGGAAGAGGGGGCGATCCAGGAGGCCACTGCCAGTCTCGAACCGGGCATCGACTTCCGCATCGAAGAGAGTGGCGAACTGGAGGAACTTGCGAAAGTTGTCCGCAAGGAAACCCCCAGTGATGACCATCTCGCCGTACTGCATCTCTCGTGTCATGGTTCGGGCGGCGACAACGCGCGGCTCATTCTGGAGAACGAGTACCGAGAACCCCACGACATCACCGCCGCCCAACTGGCCAAGGCGTTACCAACAACAAGACCACGCCTCACGTTTCTCTCCGCCTGTCATTCAACAGGAGGAGACGGTCTTTATTCCTTTCGATCGATCGGGTCGTTGGCCGAGACGCTGATCGAACACAACTTCCCGGCTGTCATCGGTTGGAATGGTTCGGTCAAAGATGACGATGCCACCCGTTTTGCCGAAGCGTTCTATGGGCAGGTCGCTCGCGGCGAGACAATGGAAGTTGCGATGGCCCTCGCCCGCCACGAACTGTTGGTCCCCACGGACCATCGGCCCCCTGCCCAGGACTGGCACTTGGCACGACTATACGTCGGACCGCAAGGGGGCGGCGCGTTGGCGACGGGACAGTTGGCGAAACGAAATTGGGATCCGTTGGACGACGAACGGGCATTTCTCGACCCTCAAGGGCGACTCTCGCCAGTGGCCGGGGGAGGCCAGTTCGTCGGGCGACGCGAGCCCTTAAAGGCAATCTTGCGTACCCTGAAAGACAAAAAAAGCCTGATGCTTCATGCAGTCGGACGACAGGGGAAGTCGTCGCTCGCCCTGCGTGTTTCGCAGCGGCTTCCCAATCATACGTTGGTCTTCCGGTTTGGTCAGTTCACACCGGTGGAACTACTTGCTGCCCTACGTAGTTCGACCGGAAACGCAGTCTCGGCTTCCCAATGGGACGCGTGGGCGAACGAAGTCCAGCAGACACCAACCAATCTCGAAACGATTCTCAAGGGGCTCTTGGAACAGCAGTTTTCCGGGACGGTCTCGGACAAACGAATCCTGCTCGTGCTGGATGACTTTGAACAGATGCTCAAGGCACCAATCCAAGCGGGCCGAGACTACACTCTGATCGAATCGGCTCGGGTCGTTGTCCCCGCGATCTTACGTGCCTTTCGCGACAGCAAAACGGAGTCCCGGCTGCTGATCACTTGCCGCTGCGGTTTTCATTACCCCGATCATGATGGCGAAAACGTTGCTGCGTCGCTCGAAATGTTACCGTTGCCCGAGATGACACCCTTGGAACTCCTGCGGCAGACCCGGGCTAAACAGCGTTCGGAAGTAACTAAGTCCGCCGGAGGTAAGCGTGCCGTTCCTCCTGAAATTCCGCCCGCACGATTGGAGCGAATGCTTCGAGCGGCGCATGGCAACGCTGGTCTCATGGATACTCTCAATACACTCGCCTTGCAAGCTCCTGACGTGTGCGATCAGGCGCTCGAGGAGATGGAACGATTTGAGAAATCGGGGAAACAGCCGGAACTGGCCGAACTGGTTCGTGACTTCAACAATATTGCGATCGATCGGCTACTTGGCTCGCTCTCTCTCGAAGAACTCACCTCTGTTCGGCTGTCGTTGGCGTGGGATGTCCCGCTCCCACGACCGGTGATCGAGGACTTCCTCACCAACACACTTTCGATCGCGAATGCGACCGCACATGTCGACCGATTATTGACGCTGGGGGTCTGGGAACGACATGCCGACCCCATCCAGCACCGTACCTCGGCTCTGTTGGGGAATCGTCTGATCAAACTGCATCTCTTGGGGAAAAACGGAGAACTCTCCGACAAGGAATGGTCTCTCATCGCCCAGCCCATCATCGCCCCGCTGTATACGGCTTGGGGTGGCCGAATGGGGTTTGCCTCTTCCCCCTTCGAGTGTGATGACCAACTCATTCGGCTGCTGTTGGCGGCAGACTGGCAACCGGCGAACTCCGTTCCTTCCGTCATCGGCGAACTGCTCGACACTGTCGCCGCACCAGTTGTCCAACACCTGTATCACCGACTGTTCCGCTGGTTCGATGCCGCAAACACCGGGCGGCAACTGGTCACTCTCGCAGCGCGCCTCGGACGGAGCGCGAACGTCGAACTTCTGATCGAAACCGCGGACGCTGTCTGGAAAGTTTACGGCCCGAGAGAGATCACCTTCTGCCGCCAGTGCTACGAAACGGCCGTGGAACAACTCGGCACCCTCGCGCCAGATGCGGAACGGGACACACAGCGTCGATATTCTGTTCTCTTAGATAGGTTGGGAGACCTCACCCTCGCGTCAGGAGAGAGACAAGTCGCCCTCGGCCTGTACGTCGACTCGCTCGACATCTGCCGTCAGACCGTGCGTCGGTTCGGCGAGTCCCCCCAGAGCCTGCGGGATGTCAGTGTCTCGCTGGACCGGGTGGCGGATGCGATGCGGGGGTTGGGAGTGGGGGAGGTCGTGATCGACGGGGTCTCCCGCGACCCGCTCGGCCTGTACGTGGAATCGCTCGACACCCGCCGTCAGATCGTGCGTCGGTTCGGCGAGTCCCCCCAGAGCCTGCGGGATGTCAGTATCTCGCTGAACAAGGTGGCGGATGCGATGCGGGGGTTGGGGGTGGGGGAGGTCGCGATCGACGGGGTCTCCCGCGACCCGCTCGGCCTGTACGTCGAATCGCTCGACATCTGCCGTCAGATCGTGAGTCGGTTTGGCGAGTCCCCCGAGCCTGCGGGATGTCAGTATCTCGCTGGAGAGGGTGGCGGATGCGATGCGGGGGTTGGGAGTGGGGGAGGTCGAGATCGACGGGGTCTCCCGCGACCCGCTCGGCCTGTACGTGGAATCGCTCGACATCTGCCGTCAGATCGTGAGTCGGTTTGGCGAGTCCCCCGAGAGCCTGCGGGATGTCAGTATCTCGCTGGAGAAGGTGGCGGATGCGATGCGGGGGTTGGGAGTGGGGGAGGTCGCGATCGACGGGGTTTCCCGCGACCCGCTCGGCCTGTACGTGGAATCGCTCGACACCCGCCGTCAGATCGTGAGCCGGTTCGGCGAGTCCCCCGAGAGCCTGCGGGATGTCAGTGCATCACTACAGCGTATCGGAGACTTTGAAGTCGTTCGAGGAAACCGCCAGCAAGGGCTTGACGCCTACCTTGAACTCTTGTCGTTAACCCGACGTATTCTCGACAGTTACGGCGATTCACCTGATTCGTTTCGCATTGTCAGTGTCTCGCTGGACCGGGTGGCGGATGCGATGTCGGAATTGGGGGTGGGGGAGGTCGTGATCGACGGGGTCTCCCGCGACCCGCTCGGCCTGTACGTGGAATCGCTCGACATCTGCCGTCAGATCGTGAGTCGGTTCGGCGAGTCCCCCGAGAGCCTGCGGGATGTCAGTGCATCGCTACAGCGTATCGGAGACTTCGAAGTCGTTCGAGGAAACCTCCCGCGACCCGCTCGGCCTGTACGTCGAATCGCTCGACATCTGCCGTCAGATCGTGAGTCGGTTTGGCGAGTCCCCCCAGAGCCTGCGGGATGTCAGTATCTCGCTGGAGAAGGTGGCGGATGCGATGCGGGGGTTGGGAGTGGGGGAGGTCGCGATCGACGGGGTTTCCCGCGACCCGCTCGGCCTGTACGTGGAATCGCTCGACACCCGCCGTCAGATCGTGAGCCGGTTCGGCGAGTCCCCCGAGAGCCTGCGGGATGTCAGTGCATCACTGCAGCGTATCGGAGACTTTGAAGTTGTACGAGGAAACCGCCAGCAAGGGCTTGACGCCTATCTTGAACTTTTGTCGATAACCCGACGTATTCTCGACAGTTACGGTGATTCACCTGATTCATTTCGCATTGTCAGTATCTCGCTGAACAAGGTGGCGGATGCGATGCGGGGGTTGGGGGTGGGGGAGGTCGCGATCGACGGGGTCTCCCGCGACCCGCTCGGCCTGTACGTCGACTCGCTCGACATCCGCCGTCAGATCGTGCGTCGGTTCGGCGAGTCCCCCCAGAGCCTGCGGGATGTGTTTGTGTCGCTGTCGCGGATGACGTTTATGGCCCGAGAGGAAGGGGACGTTGCAAAGGCCCGTGCGTACTTGCGGGAGGCTCGGGATATTTTGGAGCAGATGTTGTACAGAGGCTGGGACTCTCCGCAGATGCAACAGGAACTCGCATGGGTTACGGGTCAGGAAGCGGAGATCGACGATCAAGAGTGAGGCGTCCTGTCGCTCGATCGTCGGTCGAGCTTTGGGGGACAGGGAACTGACGTTCCCCGCTCGCCGTGATGTTGCTCGGAGAGGCCGTTCTTGAGGCGAGGAGGGTTTCCAGGGTGAGGAGGGTGAGGGCGGTGAGGAGGAGCCAACGCCACAGTTTTTGTTCTTGCTCCAGGTCTTGTTTCTCGCGGGCTTGTTGGGTGAGGGCGAGAGTGTGGGGATCAAGGGGGGTCTCTAAGGGGAGGCCGAGGAGTTGGAAGTCGGTCGGGGTGAGCGGGGTTGTCCGGGACTCGCCGGGGGGGAGGTTGATGGCCACCAACTCGGCGTCGTCAGGCTGTGACTTGACAGCCTCCATCGGGGCCGTTGGACTGGGGGGCTCGGGGTTGTCGGATGCTTCGGAGTCGGAAGGACTGGCAACGTCGACAGCCAGGGAAGCGCGTTTCCAGAGTCCGGGGGTGCTGGCTCGACGAGGGGGAGTCAGGCTCAACGGGTCGTGGATCTGGTAGTGTGAGGTGGTCGGTGGTTGATCGCTGCCATAGGCAAGCAGAGCATTCATCACCGGAACGAACTTCGACCAGCCGGTCAGTTCGCTTTCGTCCCTCTGCCAACCAGCCAGCAGCATCAACAGCGAACCCTTTCCAACGGGGACTTCCCCTAGAGCGAGCGAGCCATCGTCGAACCGAGCAAGGGGACGCAGCCCGACGAGGGGCGTTTCGTCGACCCGACGATGCGACCAGAAGTGCAGCTTGCTGAGGTCGGAGAATCTGGGATCGGCCAGTGCCGCAAAGATCGGATGATTGAAATCGACCTCTCGCAACAGCGAGAAGTCTGCCACGTCGGCCTCTTGCAAGGTGACTTTGGTCCCCCCCATTAACCGCCCGAGCGAGTCGGCCATGTCGACCGACCGACAGACTGCCAGCACTCGCCCCCCTGCGGTCATGTAGCGCGAGAGGGTCTCGACCTGAGCGGGGTGGAGTGCTCGACTGACGATCACCAAATCCGCCCGCAGGCCCTCGACCTCGTCAACCGGATCGGCTGACCATGTCGGGGCGTCGATGGGCCAGTCGATGATCTCGACGATGCGGTGCGGTGTCGCGGCGAAGACGGGGTCCAGAAAGAACCGGAGACCTCGCTGGTCCTCGATTGTGTCGTCCCCCAGCGAGACGACCCGCAGCCTCTGCCGCGTGGGCCAGGTGACAAAACAGACGTTGTCTGAGGGATGAGAGTCTCCCGTGAGGACGATGGTACTCCCCGCTCTCAGATCGGCTTCCGGTCGATCAAGTTTGACGACACGACTCTGCCCCGGCGGGACATAGACGGAAACCAGTTCGCCGATGGTTGTCATCGATGCGGCTGGCTGTGAGAGGCTGTTGGAGTTGCCGTTGTCAGAGGTGGTCGCGTTGCGGGAGTCGGGAGCGAAGGGGTCTTGCCACCCGAGTTGGAACTGTTCTTGTGTCGAGTCTGCGGCATTGGTGACCCGCACTCGGACGAACGAGGGATCGCCCAGTTCAGGGAGTCCGACGGGATGCACCCCGGCATTGCCGATGGCCTTTGCGGCCACCGGACGAAACTGCACCGTCAACATCGCGGGCCAGTCGTAACCTTGCAACTCGGTGCAACCGCTCTCCTCTTGAAGGTCGGAAACGACGACGATGGTCCGCTGACGATTTGCCACAGTGGAACCCCCGGTTGATCCCGATTGTTCCAACAGTTCGACCCCTCGAAGGAGGGCGGTGCCCAACTGTGTCGCCCCCCACGTCGGTCGGAGAGATGCGAGTTGTTCCTTGACCGCCGCTTTTCGCAAAGCGGGTTCCATCGACCGCCAACTGGTGGCTGAGACGACCGTTGTCGTCGTGTCGGCAAAGGTGACAAGCGTCAGGTCATCGTCGGGAGAGAGGGAGTCGAGCACCTCATCGACCTGTTTCATCGCATCGTCCCAAAGCTGTTCGCGACGCATGCTCGCGCTGACATCAAGCAGGACCAGAAGACTCGTTCCTGTCGCGGCAGGAACTTCGGGAATGAGCGGTCTCCACAGGGGCCGACAGAAAGCAGCAACCAGCGCCAGAACCGCCAAGGCTCGGAGGATGAGCAACAACCAGTTCTCGATCCGACTTCGCCGCGACACCGTGGGAGGGGAAGGGCTGAGGAACATCAGCGAACTAAAGGTTTGCCGACCTCGGGGAGTGCGTCGGATCAGATGCAACACAACCGGGACGACGACCGCCAACGCAGCCGCAGCGTACAAAGGGGCCAGAAATCCCAGTGAACTGAACATCGACCAAGGCGTCCTTCGTCATTGGGAAAAGAAATGAGTTTGCGAGCGATTGAGGTTCGGTGTTCGATGTCGTCCCGCGAGAGGTGACGGTTATTGCTTTCCCTCGGCTCGTTTCGACCACCACGGAAGACTGATGCCGCCATCCATGAGGAGGGTGCTGCCGGTCATGTAGTCGGCATCGTCGGACATGACAAACGAGATCAGGTTTCCGATCTCGTCGGGTCGTCCCATTCGTTTCCAGGGGATCGACTGAGCCCCTTCGTTGAGTTGTTCGTCGGTGAAGTATTTTCGTTCGCCGGGGGTATCGATCCAGCCGGGATGAACGACGTTGACACGGATTCGATGTTGGGCGAGTTCGATGGCAGCGGTGCGGGCCATGTGATCGATCGCCGCTTTCGCCATGTTGTAGGCCATCGCCATGGGGATGGGGATAACCGCATGAGGCGAACTGACGACGATGATGCTTCCCCCTTGGCCTTGCTTGACCATCTGCTGGGCCGAGGCTCGCACGCCGTAAAACGCTCCCCACATCGAGACGTCGACAGTGCGGCGGAACCCCTCCATGTCGGCATCGATCATCAGTTCGCGATCGCTGTAGGCGGCGTTTGAGACGAAGCCATCAATCGAGCCGAGTTCGCTGACACAGCGGGCCACCATCTCTTCGACCGAGCTTTGGTTCGAGACATCTCCCTGCACGAGGATCGCCTGCTGACCGTGGCGGCGGACCTCTTCGGCCACTTCTTCCGCTTCTTCGGGATGCGAGCGATAGTTGATAGCGATGTTGGCCCCAGCCTTCGCCATTTGGAGAGCCGCCCCCCGTCCGATGCCCCGCGAGGCCCCGGTGACCAGAATGTTCCGCCCCTGAAGTTTCATGGCATCCCTCGAATCGAACCGCTGTGAGAATTTCCACACTGACGCAGCCGAGCAATCTGGCGACGCATCGCGAGAGAGACTGGCAGACGCATCGTCGAGTTTGCCGTAGAGAGAGTCAATCAACCGCTCTCGGTTTTCTGTCGTTGATGCAATGCGGGATGTGGGTCTGAGTGGTTGTCTCGAAGGCGCAGCGTTGGGACTTTGCTGTAATGTTGAGAATTACACGCCTTGCTGTTGACACTGAGTCTCAATGTCATATCATCTGGCCGCACGGGGCATGTCAGTCCCGGCACAGAGAACTCGATCCAGGCTCCATCAGCCCCGGCCTGCAACAGGAATGCTCCTCGGCAGGCTCGAACACCTCTGTCCCACCACAACGGTCTCGCCATTAAACGTCGAGACCTCTCCAGTTCCGAGGTCGCCAGACCTCCCTTTTCAGGAGTCGGCAGATGCTTTCCACATCTCGTCGTCGGCAGGGATTTACCCTGATTGAACTATTGGTTGTCATTGCGATCATCGCAATTCTTGTTGCCCTGTTGCTTCCGGCTGTGCAGTCGGTCCGCGAAGCAGCCCGCAGGTCACAATGTCAGGATCACATGCACAACCTTGTCATCGCTGTTCACAACTACCTGGGGACGAACAAAGTCGTCCCTCCGAGCGGTTGCTATGGAACCGGAGGAGGAGGGCAGTGGTCGGTCCAAGCTCGCATTCTCCCGTTTCTCGAAGGGGGAAACGTTTATGCACTGGCAAACCTTTCACTTCCCTATGTCGAAGGGGCACCTCCCGCCACCATTCGGATTCCGGTTTACCTTTGCCCAAGTGACCCTTACGACATGGCTCGAGGGAGCGACCACTACCCCCTCTCCTATGGTTACAACGGAGGAACCTGGCAGGTGTGGGACAACACAACCGGACAGGGGGGGAACGGAGCTTTTGTCGGCAACGGGAGCTTCAGCGATGCCGCATACATCGATGGGATGAGTAACACCATCGGGTTTTCAGAGGTGCGGGCCTTCACCCCTTACGTTCGCGATGGTTCCGACTTCTCGTCGGGAACCGCGATGCCAACCTCCGTTGCGACCATTTCCGGGGCATCGTCTGGAACCTTGAAAGGGACACAGTTCGGCGGCCTCTCGCCGGTGGCCAGCGGACACACCGAGTGGGTCGACCCCCGTATTCATCAGACCGGTTTTACCGCAACCTTTGGGCCAAACACGAGGGTGCCTGTCGCTGGAGCCGGAGGTTCCGCGGTTGATGGGGACTTCACCAATTGTCGCGAAGCAACCTCTTGTACTGCACCGACTTTTGCCGCAGTCACCTCCCGCAGCCTTCATCCCGGCGGGGTCCATAGTGTCATGATGGATGGCAAGGTGACATTCATCAGCGAGAACATCAGCCTGCAAGTCTGGCAACGTCTCGCCGACCGAGCCGATGGCAACCCGGTGCAAGTTCCTTAGGATCGTCCTGAAAACTATTGTCGCCTTTCGCTCCGCGAAAGGTCGTAGGGGTCACTTCTTTCGCGGAGCGAAAGGCAACACTCATCAATCGACCCAAAAACCACAGCGCGATACCTATTCAAACCGGACGGCTCGACGGGGATCACCGGTCGAGCCGTCTTTCGGTTTGATGGTTGACTTAGAGTCCCGGCTCGTTCGCCTGAACTCCCTTCTGATATTGCGTGTAGAGGAAGACGGGAATATCGAGTTTCCCGAGATGCGAGTCGATGAGCGGACGAACCTCTTCCCACTTTAGGCCCCCCACGCCAGTCGCCAGTTTGGGAAGGGCGATGCTCTTGATCTCCCCTTTCTCCAGTTCATGTTGCAGGCGACGTAAGGCGTGATTGACGTTTGCCGTGGAGGCTTTGCCTGGCTTCGCTCCGTGGGCATGGTCTCCATCCTGCGTCATCAGACAGAACACGCGAACATTGAAACCACCCCACGCCCAGAGTTCTCCCGGCTTTGGCTGACTCTGATGGGCATAGTGTCGAAAGTCCTTCGCCATTGCTGGCCAGTTTTCTCTGAGGGCGAGCGCGAGTCCCTGGTCGAAATGGTCATTCGGCGCGACCCCATGCGCGATCGCCTGAGCCTTGGTCAGCAAGATGTCTCCGGAGACTTCATGAATCATAATGTACCTTGTGAAAGGGTGTCGCTGCGGTGGTGAAGTGGCCAGTCGACATCGAGTGGACCGACGTTCGCACACTGGCACACTCGGAGTCATCGCAACTCGCGTACCCTCGCACACAATTCTCGCAGTCAACGCTTCTCCCCACCCCCAACACCCACCAGCCGCACCCACCACCCCCGCAAAGCGCGCCCCACCGCACAACCCGCCCCCATCCGCACAGTCGGTAGACCCCTAGGTCGACAGCATCGCAAGCGATTCCCCGGGCGGATTCCGGATTTGTTGGGAAGTATCATCCGCGAATTCCCCCGTTTTCTACTCCATGGGACGAGATCAGGCAGATTCCAGCACCATCGGCAGGGACGCGCCTGCCATTTTTCCACATGATCGACGACGCCATGTTCGCAAACCGTTCACATCCTGCGTAGCAGAGTGCTCGTAACTTCTGTTGTGTCCAATGGTTACACCACATTGGGTGGTGGTGTGCAAATCCCAACAAATCCGGAATCCGCCCGATTCCCCCGTTGAATAACGACCGTGGGTCAGATTTTCCAATCTGACAAGAGCCTCTCGTACACTTCTTGCCGAGACATCAAATGACACCATGGCAGGCTAGAAAGCCTGCCCCACGTTTTTCAACTGGCTGTTAGATATCTGCTTGGGCGTTAGGTTTCTAGCGACTCGAAGGCTTCTGTCGGGAGGTCTTGGGCGGTGATGGCTTTGAATTGGGTTTTGAGTTGTTCTCGGAAGACGGCAGTTGGCTCGACCAGGCGGCAGCCTCGTTCGCGGGCTTCGGTGAAGAGACTGTTTTCCAATGGTGGGTCGGAGACGTCGAGAACGGTATGACTCGACTTAAGAAGTGAACCGTTAATGCTTCCTTGCGATTGACCCGCTCGGAGCCGACCATCTGCTAAGACGATGACGTCGGCCAGGGTATCGTACAGGTTTTGATAGGGGACGTATCGGCAGTTGTTGGCGGCGGCGATGCGCTGGGCGTCCGCATCATCGGGGCCGCAAATGCTGACTAATCCCTGCCGTTGAGCCACCGCATACACCAGCGACTGTGCGATTCCCCCGTTCCCCAGGACCAGAACATTGCGTCGACTGAGGGGTCGTTCCCCTTTCTCGCCGGTCCCAAGTTTTGCTTCGAGGGTCTTCAGTCCGGCTCGCCAGGTCGTATTGAATCCGTGCCAGCCGTCACTCTTGTTGAGTAGCAGGTCGATGAACTGGCTATCTCGGTCGCTTTGTTCGACATGGTCGGCCAATGGGAGGATGTTCTTGCCGAGTCCGCCCCGCACGAGAATTGCCTTGACCTTAAGGGCATCGAGCATCTTCTTAAGTTGTTTAATGTCTCCCGGTTGAATGGGGAGACAACGGACGTTCATGTCGATCTGTTTGAAAGCGGCGTTGAGGACGCGGGTCGTGGCCACTTGCGAATCGCCAAACCCTGCGATGGCGACGAACTGCGTTTTCCGGTCAATCTCTCGGCAGTGATAGATTTCGTTAAGATCGAAGACTGTTGCCTGACCTTCATGTGCCTCCATCCCCTGTTCGAGGGCGGCGTAGATCCAGGGAGAACCGTACTTTCGACCAAGGAGCGAGAACGTCAACTCGGGGCGACCGAGACCCATGCCGACAACCGGCAGACGACGCTTACCACTGACAGCCGCAAGCAACGGCCAGGCATCGTCAATCGTCGGAGTGGGCCAGGTGAACTTGATGACATCGGCATGATGGTTGGCCGCTTCGTCAAAGATGGCATCGACGTCGAGTTCCGGTCGGTCAAGGCGCGTGAAGCTGATGACCCGTTTCACCGATCCGAAGCGGGGAATCTTCGGGGCGATGTCGAGATCAAGTTCGATAAACGAAGGGCCCGCGATGATCGCCTGCCTGAGCAGCATGAGACGTTGCTCTTCGGAACCGACCCACTTGCCACCATCCTGCGGACGACGACACGAAACAATGATCGGCTTGCTGACGGTCGAAATCAGGTCTTTGACATCGGGTTCTTTGGCGAGATGGTCGAGACACAACTCGATGATGTCGCCCTGACTGGCAGCGTTTAAGAGGTCAACTTTCGCAAACGTCCGCGACGTGGGGGTGACTGTAACGCAAATCATGATGAGCCTGGGGAAAGGACCTGATAGAAAGCGACGACGTAAGAAAATCGTGTGAAGGAATTCGCCTCGAAAGAGAATCGCGGCATTATGGTCGACGACGTTTGACCTATTCAAGCTGGTGACCGGAACCGATCCATCGTCGAACAGGGGGCCGAATCCCCTTCGGAACAACGAAAGGCCCTTCTGGAACGGGGGGAGTTCGAGGTTCTCGCTGGATACCTGTCGAAAATCTCGGGACAAAAATTGCGACGCCGAGTCGACTGCATTAGAATGACGCAAGTCGTGCTCACATTTCACATCCATCACACCTGAGTCGTCCCTCATGAACCAGCCTTCTGACGATGCGGAAGATGGATCGCCCGACGAATCATCGCTGGAATCGGTGGGGCATTGGCTGGATGACCTGCGTCGCGGGAAGAACGATGCCGCGACGTATCTTTGGGAACGGTACTTCGAGAAGCTGGAGCAAGTCGCTGGGGGGGTCATCGGAGCTGGTTCGCGTGGTGCGAAGGATGGGGAAGACGTTGCTCTCAGTGTGATGGCGAGCGTTTGCCGCCGTGCTCAGGCTGGTCGCATTGACTGGATTTCGCATGATCGGGAACTGTGGTGTCTGCTCATCGCCATGACGCACGACAAAGCTGTCGAGCACCTGAGAAGAGAGGGTCGCCAGAAGCGAGGGGGCGGGAAGCTCAGACAGTTTTCCAACCTCTCCTCCCGAGACTTGCACTCGCTGATTAACACCGCCCTCGCCAGCGATCCTTCGCCCGAAACCGTCGTGACTCTCAAGGATCAGTTGCAACAGTTCCTTGCCTTGCTGCGAAACGACGAACTCCGTCAACTGGCTCAGATGGTGATGGACGGACTGAAACCGCCCGAGATCGCGGAGAAAATGAATATTGGTCAACGGTCCGTCTACCGCAAACTGGCACTCATCAAGGAAAGCTGGACGAAAGCCTTTGCCAACAGCGTCAACCACTCCCTCGGTTCCCCACTCGACACCCCGCCCACGTAATTCCGAATATCCTCGGTAGTGTGGAGCCTGCTGCGTGCAGTCTCTCATCGATAGCTCACAGCCAGTTGAATTACGAACGTTCGGTTTTCCAGTGTGCGAGTGACTCGTGTCTACTTGGAGAAGCTGGCCTGGGGTCGTCTTTCAACGGGATGCTAGGAATCAACAGCAGTCTTCCCGCCACTCGATTCGACTGAGAGTGTAGGGCGAAGGAATTCATCCTTGGGGCGGTAGAAGATCGCGACGGGGAGAATCAACAGGGCCAGCGGGAGGAACGTCAGCGAGATCGACTTTGTGCCAATGATCGATGCACAGAAGTTATAGAAACCGGCTGACGCGAGGACGCCAATCCAGGTTGTCAGGTTCATCGTTCCGATCATTCGCCCTTTCTGGTCTGCGGATGGTCGAGCTTGTAAAAAGACCTGCAGCGGCACCGCGTACAAACCAGCCGCCCCCCCCATCAACACAAACAGAATCGCCGAAACATAGAAGAGACCATCAGTCGACATCTGCCACAACGCGAGCGAAGCGAGTACCGAGAACGTCACCACCATTCCCCACGCCCCGCAGCGAACGAGTCCAAAACGAATCGTGTGTTTCGAGAGTGCTCCAGAAATCACGCACCCCACTCCGATCCCAAGTGAGAGGGCCGCATTAAGGATCGACGTCTTCCAGTCCCCTACTTGCAGTTGTTGCTTGCCAAATTCCGTGACGATTTGCAGGCTGACTCCCCCAAGAAACCAGAACAAAATTACCGCGAGCAATACGCGGGCTAAGGTCCGGTCGGAACGAAGCAGTCGCCACGTTTCACGGTCCAGCAACAGGTTACTCGCCTTCAACTTCAGGCCGGGATGAGCCGGTGGAGTTGGTCGCAACAACAACGACGTCAACGTCCCGACAACTGCCAGTCCGACACAGACTCCCGACACCGGCCACAGCCCCCATCGCGCTTCCAGCCCCCCTTTCAGCGCCCCACAAACTGCAACACCCAGAATGATCGCAACGAACGTCGTCAGCTGAATCACCCCATTGGCGGGGGGCAAATCCTCTTCACGCAACATCTCGGGGAGTATGCCATACTTCGCCGGTCCGAAGAACGCGCTTTGCAAAGACATTAACGTCAGAACGGCCAACAGTCCGACGAACAACTCCTTTGACCCCAGATCGCATAAGAACAGGACGAGCATTCCTGCCAGCATCACCACGATTTCGGCCAGCTTGGCGACAACGACGACTCCCCGCTTACTCACCCGGTCCGACAACCATCCTGCCATGCCGGAAAACAACACAAACGGCAACGCAAATGCCGCATGAGCATAGGGTTGATACGTCTCCGATTCGGTCCCCGACCGCATCGCATAATCGGTGAGCACGAGCACGACCATCTGCTTAAAGATGTTGTCGTTAAATGCTCCTAAAAACTGCGTCGCCACCATGCCTAAAAAGGAACGGTCTCGCGACAACTTCGGAAGTCCAGATTCAAGCACAGACATCATGTCCTAAATGATAAACATTCTAACACTAACTCCCCTCCGTCCCATAACTCCTGCACCCGAAATCCTACTCCCTGGATTCTCCTCCCTCCGACTCCTCAATGACTCATCGTATAAAACAAGATATTAATCCCCAATGGATACGCCCGTTTCTCGGAGAACTCGCGGAAGTACCATTCGTGTTCTCCCTCGCGTTCCCAGCCATCGCCAAGGTCGGTGTTGTGACAGATGAGGGCCATTAAACGGCCGGCATCATCAAAGACCCCTCGATAATGGGGATCGCGTCCATCGAGGCCCCCTTCCCACGACACCCCTGATGCCCGACCTTGCAAGGCCTGGTTGATGGCGGGTATCTGAGGTTTTTCCGTCAGATCGTAGACGCAATGAAAAATCTCGTGATCCAGTGGCAGCTCGACAATTTCTCGTTCGCCAATCACTCGCCGAAATTCCCGTTCAAACTCCGCCCACTCATCATCACCCCAAAAGTCGTCGACCATGAGGAATCCCCCGTTCGCAAGGTAGCGCTGGAGGCCCTCGACCTCTGCTTCCGTGAGATTCATACCAGTCCCCCACGCGCCGCGGTATCCCCCCGGTTCGATCAGGTAGATAAATGGATAATTAAAGAGTTCGGGATGAGCTAAGTCCAAAACGACCGGATCGGGGTCAACATTGAGGGCGGTTAATTGTTGCAGGCGGAACGAGAAATTGAGGTCGGCATCAGGATAGTCTGTCTGCCATTTTCCCCCGCCGCGACCTCCGTCGGCATTATAAATAATTCGGGCAAAGGTGAAGGCATCGTCTGGAAAGACTTCGTGACGTTCCCACGTTGGGACGCCATTACGATCAGTCACCCGATAAGGGGCCGGGACCCGATCTGAGCGAAACCCCGACCGACGGGGGGCGTTTCCGATCTGCCCGAACACCGGCGATTCCGTCGCAACGGGAATCGGCTGATCGACATGCAACGCCGCAGAAGTTGGACCATTCCCCGGTTGGGCAAGACAGAGTCCCCCCATCAGCCACAGAGCGAATATCCCTCGCCAACGCCATGCCAGCATTCGTCAGTCTCCCCAGATGAAACGCCATGGACGACGGACGCTGTGTCCATCAGTCTCTCGCGAGATTTCGACGGACCCAGCAGTCCCGCACACCAGAGACTCCTAGCCATGACGACTAATAGCCTAACCCATTCTTACGCAGATGCACATACGGTCGCTGTGTTTCGAGTTCTGTCGACGGTTTGCCAGCAACGAGTTCAACAACGTAAGTGACATGGTCCCCGGTTAAGACCGAGGTGACCACACGCCCCTCGAGCCAGCCGAGTGCGTCCACCAGCACCGTCGCCCCTTGAGGGGACTGATCCGTTCGAAGTCCTTCAAAAGCCGGTGTGCCGGGGTCGAAGCCTTTGCCGAAATGTCCGAGCAACGACTTCTGCGTCTCTCCTAACAGATTCAGGCCGACAATCGCCCCTTCCGACAACCAGTCGTTGAGATACCGCTTTCGATTGACGACCACCGTCATCATCGGCGGCTCGAACGAGCACTGCTGCACCCAACTTGCCAGCATCCCTGTGGCCATCCCATCGGGTCCGTTGGCCGTCAGAATGAACAAACCACTCGGCGTCTTCCCCAGCACCGCGGCCAAAGCGGACACGGCCCCTTTCCCGGAAGTAGCCGTCGCAGTCGATTGTTGTTCCGTCATCTCTCCAGCCGCCTCTTCAAATGGTGATGTGAACTTGTGAATGTCTGCAAGCCAGATCGTAGGCGAGTCCCAGCCTGGCGACAATGTCGCGTAGCATCCATCGCCGGGCAAAGTCCAAACGACTGGTCTGTCGGGCGGTTGCGTCGCTGGGAGGAGTCGGGTAGCGTGCTGGCATCGGGGCACTGTCGATGTGGTTGTCGATAGACTGTCGTTCGCGGTGCGGGTCTGTTTCTGTGTATGACCGTTTTGAATCCTCTGGAGAATCTCTCATGGTGAAGATGCTGTGCCGCTCGATCATGGTTGCTGTTGGACTGCTCGGTGTTGGACTTTCGGCGATGCAGCCTTTGCGGGCCGACGATGCTCCGAAGTTGCCGACGGCACTCGGCTCTGTCACGCTGGAAAATGGAGACAGCATTGTCTTTCTGGGGGACAGCATCACCCATCAGTGTCTGTATACGCAGTATGTCGAAGACTACTTCTACACTCGGATGTCGCACTTACGGCTGAAGTTACACAATGCCGGAGTGGGTGGGGCGCGGGCCTGGGATGCCTTACAGCGATTCGACGAAGATGTCGCCAGCTATAAGCCGAAGTATGTGACGATCCTCCTCGGGATGAACGATGGAACCTATCGCCCCTATGACGAAGCGACGTTTCAGACGTACCGTCAGGACATGACGGCATTGCTCGACCAGTTGCAGGGGCTCGGAGCGACCGCCATTCCGATGACCCCCACCATGTTCGACGCACGGGCTGATCGGGCACGACCCAACAACAAGCGGGATCCGGAATCGCAGGCACTCTACAACTCCGTACTGGCCTATTACGGGGCATGGCTAAGGGAGGTCTCGGTCGAACGGGGGCTTGGATTCGTCGACATGTACGGCCCACTAAATACGATCACTCTCGAACAGCGTAAAACCGATGCCGCCTTCACGCTCATTCAGGATGCCATCCATCCGGGGGCACCGGGTCAGGTGGTGATGGCGACGGCGATGATTACCGACATGGGACTTCCCCGGCAACTCTCGAATATCACGATCACTGTGGGATCGGGGGGGCCGAAAGCCAAGAGGGATAACGGCGGGGGACTGAAAGCAACCGGGCGTGCCAGTGGCGGAAAACTGAGCGACATTGCCGTCACCGAGACGGGGGTTGCGTTTACGTTCCATCCTCAGAGTCTTCCGTGGGTTCTGCCTGAAGAGGCTCAACTGGGGGCGAAGCTGACGAAACTCGGCCACAAGCTCAGCCGCGAAGCCCTCGATGTTCACGGGCTCGCTCCAGGTCAGTACCAGCTCCTCATTGATGGAGTCGAGGTTGGGACCTACTCGTCGGCAACGCTCGAACGACACATCGAACTACAGGAGAACGCCAAGACCCCGCAGTATCAACAGGCGCTCGCTGTCGCCAACCTCAACAAGGAGCGAAACGAAAAGGCGGTTCGCAAGTTGCGGGGGGAGTGGTCGCAGTATCAGCAATTCGCGCGGGCTCGAAGGACCGCGACGGAGAAGCCTGATGACGAGCAGGCTCAAAAGCAACTGGCCACTCTGACGGAAAAGATCACCGGGATGGCAGAACGTGTTGCCCAAGCCAACGAAGAGGCCCGCAGTTACGAAGACCGCATCTTCGAGATCAATCAGCCTCGGTCTGTCCGCTACGAGTTGAAGCGAGTCGAAATGATGAAGTAGTCGACCGGAACCGTCGGCAAATGCCGGGACTCTCGGGACGGCAGACTTTCACATCCATCGGAGCAGCCACGGAGTGACGACGTCGTAACGACCATCAAGCGACGGAAATGGATGTCCGTCGTGAGGTGAAAACAAGCGTCATGCGGGTGACACCCCCCGGTTCTGCCTGATATTAGCGGCTACTGCGGGTGGTGATCCGATTCCAGAGCGATCGGCGAGGATTGGTCTCTTCTGACTTTTCCATGTCCCCTTCGTCCGGCGTCGAGTTTTCGACGGGCTGCGGAACTTGCTCAATCAAGATGCGGTTGAACTCATCTTCCGTGACGAGATGTTCAAATCGCACGGCATGATGGACAAGCGATCGCCGGGAGCGGATGGCTCCATGCGGTTCGGTATGGTGGCGGAGGATTGTCCCTTCCAGGCAGTAGACGACTCCCCCGGGCAACAGAAATCGCAGCCAGACACGGGGATGGTTCAAAGGTTGTTCGCACAGTAGTCGCACGCCGGTTGCGGAGATATCGTCGGACCACCCCTTGACAGCCAGGACGCTGCCACTGGCGTCTCGCACGTCCGGTTGGACGATCGTCACGACGGTACGATACGAGGACCGGGGGTTCTGACGTCGGTTACTATTGTCGGTTTGCATCAGAGATCGGGTTTCTCGAAACGAGGAGAGGGTCGGCTGCTGAAATCGACCTCGGTGTCGCAGCAGTTTGCGGTTGATCTATGGGACGTGAGTTGGCCAGCGGGCCGACGGAAGTTGCCTAGGAAGGGGTGTCTGCCTTAGCGGCAACCATCTCTTCGACAACGCGACGCAGAGTGTAGACTTGTATGCCGACCGCGAAGATTGAGATGGCAATCGCACACAAACCTATGGTGACACCGAGCATGAGTCTTCTCCGAACAGAAATGAGATCGTGAGTTGATGAGTTCATCAGATGGAGGCAAACATCGGCCTCGATACGAAGTCATGAACGACCTCGCTCCATCACAAACCTAGGTCGCAAACCGTCTCCCGGTTGCAGACTGGCAGCGAGTCGACCCTCGAAATTCGGGCACGCAGGGTCGATCGTGCCGAAAGAGTCGGTTATAACAGTGAGCCACCCCGCGACGAACACTCCCCAGACGAGCCGAGGGACGCTAGAAATCGCGGTTCGTCAGGTAGTCGTCGATCTGTTGCAGTGTCTTCCCGATCGGTTGATGCAGGACGATCTCGGCGACCCCGTCGAGAGGGGTCGGGTCGCGATTGATGATGACGAGTCGGGCCCCCTGATCGTGTGCCATCTCGGGAAGATCGGCAGCAGGATGTACGACCAGTGACGACCCGAGCACGATGAACAAGTCGGACTCGATGCCGTCCTGGGTGGCTCGATACAGGACATCTTCGGGAAGCATTTGACCGAACGACACCGTGGCATGCTTCAAGTATCCGCCGCATTGGGGACACTTCGGCGGTTCGCCCGTCTTCAAAAACTTCTTCGTCAGTGGCATGATGGCGAAGCGTTTATTGCAATCGAGACAGGCGGCCTCTCGTGCCGTGCCGTGTACTTCCCACACGCGACGACTTCCCGCCAACTGATGCAATCCGTCGATATTCTGAGTAATGATGGCATCAAGTTCCCGTTGCTGTTCCCAGTTCGCCAGTATCTCGTGGGCGACATTCGGCTTCGCCTTGATGAACTCCTGGACCGCAATCGACTTCTGTCGCCAATATTCCTTTCGTGCCTCGTCTGAGGCGACGAACTCTTGGAAGTACACCGGCTGTGATTTCGCCCAGATTCCCCCAGGCGATCGAAAGTCCGGCAACCCACTCTCGGTCGAGACCCCTGCACCGGTGAAGACGACGGTCTTTTCGGATTGAAAAATCCACTCGGCGACTGTTCGAAGACGCTCGGAAATTGACATGCTGCCAACCTGAGAGTTTTGTTGGGATTGACCTGTCGGCTCGCTCGGGCGAGTATCCGAAGAAAGACCTACTTCCCCTCAAGGGCCGGCATCTGTCAAGCTGTCTGAACGACAAGCTTAACTCCTCTCCGACCCGACATCGAGACTTGATCCCTCTATTTTGCAGATGAATTCAGACGGTTTAACCTCCGGAGCACAATCCACCAGCGCCGCTGAGACGTCTGTGCTGCTGTCGACGCAGCCTCAGAGTGTCTGGCAACAAGCGACCCGACGGGGACTGCTCGGTTCGCTGGTTTGTGTTGCGTTCTTGTGGTGTCTGTACGCCTGGCAGCCCGATCTCCTGGCGGCCTTGTGTGTCCTCCCGGTCTGGACCTGGTTGCTCGTCGGCCTGACAGGCCATCTCGTGACCATCGGAAGTCGGAAGTGGCGACACTGGAAATTGAGCGCCGTCGCCTGGATCATCTTCGGGGGAGTCTTTTGTGATGAATGGCCCTCGGTTGTCCGACAATTGGCACCCACGAAAGTCCCCCAAGACAACGAGCGGGAACTCGCCATCGTCTCGATGAATTGCCTGACCGGAAAATGGCAGATGTTCCCTGAGTTCATCGAATTAAGGCCCGACCTGATCCTGCTGCAAGAGTCCCCCAATCAACGGAAGCTGGAACCACTGGCGAGCGACCTCTATGGTGACGAAGGTGCGGTGATTTCAAGTCGAGGATGCTCGATCGTCGCGAGGGGCGAACTTGTCCTCGACTCCGACCACTCGACCCCCTTGCTGACGATTGCCTATTGGACTCCACCGGGGGGTGAACGAACACTCGTCGTCTCGCTCCGGCTGACACACTCGCCCATCCGGGTCGACCTCTGGCGGGGGGATTGTTGGGGGGAGCATCAAGCTTGCCGAGAGTTGCATCGCGAACAACTTGCTCCGTTGCTCGCCCTGATGAAGAGTCTCCCCTCAGACCTCCCGGTCATCGTTGGTGGCGACTTCAACACCCCGGCCCGCTCTTCGATCGTTCGTCCGCTCGAAGAGTCACTCATTGACACATTTTCCGACTCCGGTCGAGGCTGGGGGAATACGATCACGCGGGACTATCCTTTTCACCGGATCGATTCGATCTGGGTCTCCCCGCACTTCCGCCCCCTCGCCAGCCAAACCCACATCACACCCCACTCCGACCACCGCATGGTCCACTCGCAGGTGGCAATACCTCGCAAGAAGCAGTAACAAGACGATTCGCCGGGCCCATACGGCAGCGCTTGTTAGAATTCGCTCCCCACCATGATGCGGTCAAGGAATCCCTTGAGTTGGTGGCTGCGGACAGGGTGTTGTAGCTTTCTTACAGCCTTGGCTTCGATCTGGCGGACACGTTCGCGGGTCACCTTAAAGATGCGGCCCACTTCTTCCAGGGTGTAGGTGTAACCATCCCCCAAACCGTAACGGAGCTTGATAATTTCCCGTTCGCGATAGGTGAGAGTTTTCAAGAGTTGATCGATCTTGTCCTTGAGCATCTCGGTGCCAGCGGCTCCGGAGGGGGTGTCGGTCGATTCGTCGGCGATGAAGTCGCTGAAGTAGCTGTCTTCTCCCTCGCCCATCGGACGATCGAGGCTGACCGGCTGTTTGGAGACCCGCATCACCCGTTTGACATCCTCAATCGAGACGTTCGCGGCGAGGGCAAGTTCTTCTTCGTTCGGTTCGCGACCTAAAGTCTGCAACAACTCGCGGGAGACCTTACGCAACAAAGTCATCGTCTCGATCATGTGGACGGGGACGCGAATGGTCCGAGCCTGATCGGCAATCGCCCGGGTGATCGCTTGGCGAATCCACCAAGTGGCGTAGGTGCTGAACTTATAACCGCGACGATATTCGTACTTGTCGACCGCACGCATCAGACCGGTGTTCCCCTCCTGAATCAGGTCGAGGAAACTGAGGCCACGATTACGATACTTCTTAGCAATCGAGACCACCAACCGCAGGTTCGCGGCGGCGAGGTCCTGCATTGCCTTGTCGTAGGCTGAGTAGCGTTCTTGGATGGAAGCGAGACGTTCGCCCAAGGTGGTGGGGGTTTCGAGGGTCATCGCTTGTAGATCGTCGAGTTCCTGTTGCAGGTTGGCCCGTTGATCCTTAGCCGTTCGCAGCGACTTCATCGATTCGATCTGATTGGAGAGGTCCCGCATCCGACGGCAGATGCGAGTCATCTTCTTGAGCATGACTTGAAGTCGAGTGGTCCGCAGGCTCATTTCTTCGACCAGCGTGGCCATTTTGCGGCGACGCATCTGAATTGCTTCCCACATCGACTTGCGGGTTCCTGCGGGGACTTCGGAATCGCAACAAGCGGCAAAGTCGGCGACGTTCTGTTCCTGGAGTCGCTTAAGTGTTTCAAGGTTGTGCGGCATCCGCCCGAGAATCTGTTCCTTCTCGAGACCTTCGGTGAGAGCAACCTTAATCGTCCGATCAAACGGGAGTTCCCCCGACTGCACTTGTTCTAACGTCTCGATCGCTTCGCGCATGGCGAAGTCCGATTCAAGGAGCTGTCGACGGAAGCGACGACGGGTCACTTCGATCGTCTTTGCCAAGTCGATCTCTTCGTCTCGCTGGAGCAGCGGAATCTCACCCATTTGCGTGAGGTAGATGCGGATCGGGTCTTCGATGCGACGCGAACCATCGGTGGAAGCCGAGACCGTCACCTTGCTGTCACCCGACTTGGCCGCAGGCTTCTTCGTAATCGGCTTCGAGACGGTCGCTTGCGACATTGGGCTCTTCTTTGTTTTCGCCCGATTCCCCTTCGGCTCAGCTGGGTCGCGCAGGGACAGCACCTTGGCTCGTTTGTCGTTGACGATTTCCAGTCCGCGGTCTTCGAGAGCTTCGAGCAGATGGTCGAGTTTCTCGGGGGTGACCGCTTCGTCCGGGAGGTAGTCGTTCACCTGGGTGAAGGTCAAGAACCCCTGACGTTCGCCGATTTGAATGAGGGACTTCAGGTTCTGGTCGATCTGGTGCATAGCGATCATCCGGCTGAAAGGGAGTGAACGAAAAACGGGAGCCAACATGGCAAGTTGTTGCGCAGCGGAAGGGGGTCTTCCGTTGGGGAGAACTTGCCGGGGTGCGTGTGGGCTTTACCCGGTGATTTTTCTGGTGGCACGTCTCTGGTGAAATTCACTGGCCTGACGCAGGAGCGCTTCCGCTTCTGCGTCAAGGTTTCGCGATCCCTCGCCGGCGGACAGTTCCACTGCCGCCTGTTGTTGAGACTGCTCTTCTCGGCGCCATGAGAGGCTCTCGATCGACCGCCGAAGGAAAAGAGGACAGCCGTCACCAGCACTCATCTCTGCGAGCTGGTTTCGTACATTCTTTCTGCGTGCCTGTTCATCGATCCAGACTGCAAGCTGCTTGAGTTGAGGATGCTCGATGGCACTGCAATAACGTTCAAACGTTAGTGTCTCAGAACCTGAAGCAAATTGAAGGCCAATCACCAACAATCGCCGCAACGCCCTGTTTTGCAGCAATTCGGGCTTGACTCCTCTTTGTAAGAAGTTCACACATTCGGGGGCTGCACAGAGTGATTCTAACAATGGTAACTCGAAAATGTCGTCCGTCGTTGCCCGGCCTTGCAGGATGCGGGCGATCTCTTCGTGAGGCTCGGGGGACTCATCAAACCCCGACGGTCGACCAGAGTTCCCTCGTGTCGAGACACCCGAACGAATCTCCTTGTACCGGTCGCGAACCTGTTGTTCGCTCACGTGCAATCGCTGCGACAGAGCCGACAGGAGCAGACCTTCCCGGACATGCTCCGACATCTTCGGCACCACACTCAGCAGCGACAACATCTCCTCCAAGACTCGTTGACGGCCATCGACGGTCTGCAACCCGTGCTTCCGCTGAACCGCAGCAAACTTATATTCCCACGCTTCGGGAGCGGTGTCGACAAGTTGTTGAAACGCCTCGGGTCCGCGTGCTTCCAAGAACTCCGCAGGGTCCTGACCGTCGGGCAAAGTCAGGATGCGGAGGTCGGTGTCTTGGGTGAGGAAACGTTCAATCGCCCGCTCGGCCGCGTTTCGCCCCGCTTCGTCACCGTCATAGACAAGGACCACCTTGCGAGAGAACCGCTTGAGAGTTGTGACGTGTTGATCGGTGAGAGCCGTCCCGAGTGTCCCGACAGCGTTCGCGATGCCAGCTTGATGAGCCGCGATGCAGTCGGTGTATCCCTCCGTCACAACGGCCGTCCCGGTCGCCTTGATGGCATCACGAGCCCGGTTGAGGGCATACACCAGACGACTCTTGTGGAACACAGGACTCTCGGGGCTGTTCCAGTATTTGCCATGACTGTCATCATCGCCCGGCAACACCCGACCTCCAAACGCGACTGGATTGCCCCGTTCGTCCCAGATGGGAAAGAGGACTCGGTTAACGAAGTTGTCGTAGAAACCGCCATTCTCTCGGCGACCAATCAGACGAGCGGACTCTAACTGTTCGGGCGTAAATCGTCCGCGACACTCCTGCTGCAACCAGTCCCAGTTGTTGGGGTGATAGCCCAGCTTGAACGAGGTGACAGTCTCACGAGTGAACTGTCGCGACTGCAAGTATTCTCGGGCACTCTTGGCGAGCGGTGACTCCATGAGCGTCTTGTGAAACAGGTGCTGTGCCCAAAGGAGTGCTTCCAGGATTGCCGGTTTGTCGAAGTTGCCTTCGCCCAGCTCGCGGCGTCCCATCGACTTGGGCATCTCGAGGCCGGCCGACTTGGCGAGCGATTCGAGGGCCGAGCGGAAGTCGAGGTGCGACTCCTCCATCACAAAGGTGAAGCAATCCCCCCCCGCCTGACAGGACCAGCAACGGTAGGTCTGGCGATCTGGATAGACCCGTAGCGAAGGGTTCTTGTCGTCGTGGAAGGGACAGAGGCCGACGAACTCACGACCGCCGTTGATGCTCTTGAGAGCAACACTCTCCCCAATCAACGCGACGATGTCGGTTTTCGCTCGAACGGCTTCCTTGAATTCGCCCGACAAATCCGACAAAGCGTAACCTCCAGAAGACCAGCGACGACACCGGGCCAACCTGCCCCGTGGACACAACAGACCTGTGCCAGCGCGAAAGACAACAACTGCTGTCCAAGGTGCAAAGCCTCTGAATGCGACACACGTCATTCGACACATGCCGTCGAGCGGAGACAAGTAGACAGGTGTACCAATAACACCCGAATTCCATTCCCCTCACTTTGCACCCAATCATACGACGGCCCAGCCAATGGTCAAGGAAAGTCGTGTGAAGCAACAGCAAACAACCACCCCAGCAACCCGATATCGTGCTTCACCTTATGCAAACCCGCAATCCGAAAAGTCCCCCGCCCTTCACCTGATTGCACAACTGGCAGACTCAACGACAGCATGGGCCGGACGCCGATCAGCTCTCTCCGCGTAAGAATGACTCGCAATCTTACGACGGATTCCAGCCGAGCGAATTGAATGTCAGGGGGCGGGCTGAGATGATGGTGAGCGTGACGTCGCCGCGACGGTTGATGCACGAGTGTGAGTTCAATTGAGACTTGGGGAGAGCGAGCATGGAAACCACACAAGCAGTCGAGGGTCAACCGGCAGAAAAGAGTCACCCGGGCGGACGGCGGGGGACGAAGTGGTTGATCGGGTTGCTGATCTTCGGCGTCGCGGCTGTTGGCGTCGCCATCTCGCAAGGGGGAGATGCGGTCAGTCCTGTGCGGAACGATGAGTCGGTGCTGCTCTTCCCGACGGCCGCTCACTACAACCCGAAAACTCAAGAGTGGGAAGCCGAGATTCACGGCTGGGTCTTTGAGCCGCAGAAAACCAAACTTCTCAATTCCGCTCTCATCAAACTGCTGAAGAAGTCGTTCACTCTCGATCCCGCCGCGGCATCGAGTGACATCTTCCAGGAACGGGCACAGTGGTTCCTCGTCGACAACGAAGGTGGCAAAGCGATGGTGATCGACGTCGATGGACAAATCGCGACGTCAAAACCATCGGCCCCCAACGGCCACTTTGAAGCGACACTAAGTCTTCCGGTCGGCTCGTCGCGGCCGGCGGAAAAGCTGAGCGTGATGTCGTCGCGAACGGTGTTAAAGTCTGACGACAAGCGAGAGTTTGGGAATCAGGTGTTCCTGATCCCGGATCGGGGGATATCAGTCATCAGCGATATTGATGATACGATCAAGGTCTCAAACGTTCGCGATCATGAAGAGCTGTGTCGTCGTACACTGTTCGAAGAGTTTGAAGCCGTTCCGGACATGGCGTCTCGATATCGAGTGTGGGCCGAAGCGGGGGCGGCCTTTCACTATGTCTCGAACAGCCCTTGGCAGTTGTACGACCCACTGGCTCAGATGCTGAAGGATGAAAAATTCCCCTCAGGGACGGTGCATCTGCGACACTTCCGGATTCAAGATGGATCATTCGTCAGCTTCTTGAAAAATGATTCTGCCTCGAAGCGTCAGATGATTGATTCGCTCCTCAAGCGTTGGCCGAATCGACAATTTGTGCTCGTGGGAGACTCGGGAGAGCGAGACCCGGAAATCTATGGCGAGGTCGCCCGAGCCTTTCCACAACAGGTGGTGTTTGTTGCGATTCGTCGGTCAACTGAAGATGATCCCCAAGGGGCGAGATTTCAATCCGCCTTTCGAGACTACCCCGCGACAAACTGGACCGTATTCGATGATGCCGCCCACCTCAACGTCCCCGTCTTTACTCAGACACATCCTGCGACTCCTTGAAGCACTTGCGGTCTGACATCACCAAACAATTTCCGCTCTCCTCTTTTCGCCGACTCGAACATCAATGCGTATTGGACTTTTCGGAGGGACGTTTGACCCGATTCACTTCGGGCACTTGCTCATGGCTGAACAGTGTCGAGAGCAGTGTCAGCTTGATGTCGTGCGGTTCATTCCTGCGTTTCAGCCTCCACACAAACCGGGGGTGCCAATCTCCCCCGCCAAGGACCGCATTGCCATGCTCGAGTTGGCACTCGCAGGAGAGCCGAAGCTGGAGGTAAGCCGCATCGAGATGGAACGAAAAGGGAAAAGCTACACGGTCGACACCCTGCGACGGCTTCACGAAACCGAACCCGAGCACGAGTTTGTGCTCATCATCGGGGCCGATTCCCTAACCGATCTGCCGACGTGGCGCGAACCCGCGGAGATTCTGCAACTGGCGACGATTGCCGCCGTCAATCGGGGGCGAACCGCACCCTCGCTGGACCCGATTATTGCCGCCGTCGGCGAGTCGTGCCGTCAACGGATCCAGTTGGTCGACATGCCCGCGATCGATCTTTCAGCGACCGACATTCGGAGCCGTGTCGCTTCGGGGCGAAGTATTCGTTACATGACGCAGCGGTCTGTCGCGATGTACGTCAAACAACACCGTCTCTATCTCACCACGCCCAACCCACAACCCGAACCGAAGGATGCTCGTTCATGAATAAAAAGCAGAAGAAACAAATCGAAGCGGCCCGCAACAAGATCGCCTCACTCAAACAGCAATTGGCCGGTGCCAAGCAACAACCCGACGACCCACAAGAACTCCCCCGCCTGCAACAAGCGATCACCAAACTGGAAGCCGAGATTCAACAGATTCAATCGCAGCCGTAACCAAGGTCTCCGCTTGATCGCTCGATGTGCCACAGCGTCCGCAACGCCCTGTGGTTCACAAGACAGTAGTCGTGTGCCGACGACATTGATCGAAACGAGATTGCGTTTTCCGGACGGTGATCCAAGACAACCGCCGCTCCCTCCCATGATCGACGCCCCAATCTTCCAGCGATTTCCCGTGGGGGAGAAGGAGCCTCGCGTCGGCTGACGCCTCCGGTTTGGGGGAGTTGCCATGTGGGGAATTCCCCCCCATATCGGCGACGGCGGTTCTGACACTCCCTAAGCGATTGCGAGATGCATTATACTTCACGGCATCATTCCGGGATCGCTGTGATGGCTGTTATCGACAGGGTCGTCGACATGGCAATCGTTGTTGTCTTCATTTCTCTGAAGTGCTCTTATGACTTCTCTCTGTTCTCGATTTGACCGACTTCATGCGTTCGCAGTGACACTCAGCATCGGATGTGTCCTGCTGGGGGGGGTAACCTGGGGGGAAGAGAATGTGACATTTGAGCCGGACGATGCTGGGTATCAGCGCGTCGTGGCTCCGTTTCTTAAGGCACATTGCGTGCGATGTCATGGTGAGAAGTTGGCCGAAGGGGAGTTTCGTGTCGACACCGAGTTGCCGAACGACTTTCTCAACCTTCGGGGTAAGGAGCGTTGGGGTGAAGTGGTCAATGTCCTCAACTCTCACGAAATGCCCCCGGAAGGGGAGCCTCAGCCCGATGTCAACGACGTCGGAAAAGTGGTCGACTGGGTTGCCGCTCAGATGGCTCGGGCAGAACTCTTGCGCCGCGATTCCGCCATCGTACTGCGGCGTCTGAATCGAGCGGAGTATCGCAATACCGTGCGTGATCTCATCGGCGTCGACTTTGACACGGCAGGCTTCCCAGAGGACCCCGCTGCAGGGGGCTTCGACAACAATGGAGGGGTGCTGAGTCTCTCGCCGTTGCAGATGGAGTTGTACCTTGACGCAGCCCGTAGCATCCTGGACCTCGCGCTCGTCGAAGGTCCGCAACCACCATCAATTACGTGGCGATTTCAACCCGAAGTGGGAGACGGGGACTCCAGTCGAGTTGTCTACGACGGTCAACGTGCGATTGTTCACGGGGGGAAGAATCCCGTCGACGGGGACTTCAAGGTGATGCACCACGAGAGCTGGGACCGACACCTCAACGCAAGAGACTTTCAGGTTCCCCATGCTGGCGAATACGTCGTGCGGGTTCGTGCTGCCGGAAAGGTTCCGAGTCGTGATGATGTCGTTGCTTCAGCCACGCGCGCACACGAAGCCCGCGTGCAGCAACGGATGAAGGAGCGACCAGAAGGTGAGAAGTATTACCGCGAAGAGATGAACCGTGATCTCGAACATTTCCGCACCGATCGGATGTACGACTATGGACCGCCACGACTCAAACTGATCCGCAACCTCGGCGGTCAACCGGTGACGATTGCCGAGTACGATGTCTCTGCCCCGTTGAAGGAGCCGGGCATCTACACGACACGCACACGCATGGAGTCGGTTAAAGCGGGACTGACCATCGAGTATGCCTATGATCTCCCCAAAGTGCTCGAAAACTTCTGGATGCAGGGGCACGACACGTTCGCCCGTCCCGAGTTGTGGGTCGACTGGTTCGAACTTGAAGGGCCACTCTACGAAAGCTGGCCTCCACCAAGTCATCAACGGATCATGGGCTCGACCGAGCTTCCTGACAACGCGACTCCCGAAATCGAACGTGTGCAGGCTCGCCGTATTCTGGCCGACTTCATGCCCAGAGCGTATCGACGACCCGTCACTGCGGCTGAAATCGATGCAAAGTTAGCGCTCTATGATCTCGTTCGACCCGAGGCCCCGTCGTTCATCCAGGCGATGAAAACCCCTCTCTCCTCCGTCTTGACGTCGCCGCACTTCCTGTTCCTTGTCGAGTCGAGTCCTGTCGTCCCGAAGAACAACGCGGAACAGTCTTCCCCATCCGGCTCGACCTCCACCTCGACGCTCCCCCACCGGGCCTCCTCTGTCCGACCACTCAACGACTACGAACTCGCCTGCCGACTCTCCTACTTCCTCTGGTCCACCATGCCCGACGCCAAGCTGACCCAGCTGGCGGCTCAAGGAAGTCTGCATCAACCGGATGTGCTGCGAGGCGAGTTGCGACGACTCTTGGCTGATCCGAAGTCCGAAGCGTTCGTGAAGAATTTTTCCGGGCAATGGCTCGGCCTGCGAGAGGTCGGAGCAAACCCACCCGCGGCGGACCTGTTCCCGAGATACGACCGACATCTCGAACTCTCCATCGTCGCCGAGTCGGAAGCCTTCTTCCGCGAAATCCTGCAACACGACCTCAATGTCACCAACTTCATCAAGTCAGACTTCGTCGTCATCAACGAACGGCTCGCCAGGTTTTACGGTATCCCCGATGTTCGCGGCGACAACTTCCGCCGCGTTGCAGTCCCTGCCGGGGTCTCTCGCGGAGGCATCCCGACACAGGCGAGCGTCCTGACGATTACCTCGAACGGAACCCGAACATCTCCAGTCAAACGGGGGACATGGATCATGAAAAACCTTCTTGGCATCGACCCCGGACTTCCGGTCGCCAATGCCGGCGACATCGCTCCCAAGGTTCCAGGGATCGATAAGGCCACCGTCCGACAGAGACTCGAAATCCACCGCTCGCTCCCGCTGTGTGCACGGTGTCATAATAAGATCGACCCGCTCGGCTTCGCCCTCGAAAACTTCAACGCAGCCGGAGAATGGCGCACTCAGGAAGGTTTCGGCTACAAGGGCCGCATCGGTCGGGATGACCCGGTGATCGATGCATCGGCGAAAATGCTCGACGGCACCGAATTCGTCGGCGTCACCGGCTTACAAGAGGTCATGCTCAAGCAGGAAGACCTCTTCCTCCGCTGCCTCACCGAAAAACTGCTCACCTACGCCCTCGGACGAGAACTCGGCCATGCCGACCGACCCACAACCGACCAGGCCGTCCAACACCTCAAAGAACACAACAAAACCCTGCATTCGCTCATCGAATTCATCGTGTTGTCAGAACCATTCCTGACAAAGTAACCGACCCAGATCGGTCCTAAATCAACCCTCACCGCATCCCCTCTCGTCACCGTGATGCAGGTTCAAGTCCCCTTGGAGACGTTGACTGTCGGCTGACACACGCGACTTCTATCCGACATTAGCAACCCGTTGAGAGACGTGGGTCAGATTTCTAATCTGGCAAGAGCACCTCGAACGCTTTTTCCCGAGAGGTCAAACGGCACCAGATCAGGCTGGAAGGCCGGATTCTCGATTTTCAGCAGGCTGTTAGGGACCAGAGACCGCAGATATTGACCCTTGTTATTCACTGCTTCTATTCAACCGGCAGCCCCAGGCGTCGGAGAAATCCAGCCGCCTTATTAAGCTTGGCGTGCGGGAAATTCTGGACGCCCGCCTCTTGCAATCAATGACCTCCGATCAGACAATGCTCTTGCGAGGTCGCTGCATTTGATGCATGGGCCTCCATTGGGCGAACAGAACGACGTCGCCTCATTCGCTTCGGTTTTGGCGACTGATCTGTTCGGCGGGAATTCCGGTTTCGCTTATTCAGGGGTCGTGCGATGAGAATGAATTGGTCGAAGGTATGCCTTGTCACTGCGGTGTTTTTATGCGCCGGCTCGCTATCGGAAAGGGCGCGGTCTGAAGATGAGTTCGAACTGAGCGAGTCCGTCGCAAATGCGAGGTTGCGACAACATTCGGTGATCGATTCTGCGACGAACCTGCTTCGCGCAAATTCGCTATCGAACGCCCCCGTTCCAAACGGGGTGACGCAGGGCCCCCTTCGTTCTCCTCGCGAGTTGGCGTTAGCAGCTTCGATGCAATTGAAGGCTGATGTTGAGTATGCAGCGGGTCAGCAATCCAACGCAATGTTTGGTCCACTCCGCGCCGCAGTCCGCCCCCTCCCCGAAGCTCCAGATGTCGAGGCGATTATCGGAGGAGAGACTTGGAAAGTCATCAAGAATACTAAGTCGATACCGTACAAGGCGGTCTGCTATATCGAGGCGACATTTCCGAGTGGAAATACGTTTATCGCTACCGGCGCGTTTGTTGGCCCTCGAGTTGTGCTAACGGTCGCTCACGCGTGTTACGACTCAAGCGAGGGAGGCTTTGCCACCACATTACAGGTCTTTCCTGGCAGAAACGGGTCTTCCTCTCCCTATGGATCCCAGGTCGCCCTGTTCCCAGCCGTCCCCACTCTCTGGACCACTACGGAGGAGGATAATCGCGACTACGACATTGCGTGGATCGTTCTCCCCGACACGACACTCCACAATAAGGTGAAATATTATTTTGGATACAAGCCAACCACCGACTCGGACCTTCGCGATGCCAAGTTAAATATGTCAGGATACCCCGGAACAAAAGGGCAGAAGCAATACCACGAGGCAAACAAGACTGCCAAGCAGGATGTCAGTGCGATGCAATTCAAGCACTATCTAGACACGGTCGGTGGCTCCAGTGGATCGCCCATGTATCTGCTTCCGAAAGGGCGGCAAATTGTCGGGGTCAACTGTGCCGAGGTCATTCCAGGCTGGCCGTTCAACCCTTACAACATCGCGACGCGAATGACGAACGACTACTATAACATTACCAAACAATACAACACGAGTTATCACTAAATCGGAAACAGAGTCGCGTGGGGCGAACATCGGCGATGTCATAACTCACTTCGCCGACTCTACGAACTCGCTCGCAAGTCCAATCTTCTCTTGCCAAGACGCGGAATCGTGGAAAACCTAATTGGCACGAGCGACTGAGTGACATCAGTCGCCTGTGCCATCTGGGCCGGCGTAGACTGAGTCCCCGCGTCACGCGATTGTTACGGAGCAACACTCTTGTCAGGTTGAGCCCGCCTCCTGCAGGCCGAACCCTTGGCATTTCAGGCATCTTTGTCATTTGGCAATTTGCGAGTCCGCTTGAATTCTCGAATTCCGAGGATGACCAAAGTTAGTGCCGTCAATGGGAAGACAAATCCTAACATCAATCGTCGAAAGTCTGTCAATGAATGGCTTCCGGTGGAGATCATAACCAGCGATGCGGTATAGGCCACAGAATAGCCAAAGAAGACAGCGCCTTCCCATCGTGAAATGGTGTGCCCGGTAAAGAAGACAGGGAGACAGGCTGCGGCACATGCCAGCATGACGGGGAGATCAAAGTGGATCGCCTGAGTTGCCACTGCAACACCATGAGGGGCCAGCAGGGCCGTAATTCCCAGTACGCCCAGAATATTAAAGAGATTACTCCCCACAACGTTTCCCACAGCGATGTCGCGCTCACCACGTATTGCGGCAATCATCGATGTCGCCACCTCGGGAAGCGATGTTCCTGCGGCAACGATCGTTAGACCGATGACGAGTTCGCTGACACCAAAATGTCGAGCCAGTTCTGAGGCCGCTTCGACAAACCATCTCGCTCCCACAACGAGCAACAAGAGTCCCAAGGCGATTCGTGTCAGATTCTGTATAATTCCCGCCTTGGAAACGAGAAAGGTTTTCGCAGCGTTTGGAGTCGCTGGCGACTGTGTCCCGATCATTTCGGCATATTCTTGTTGAACTTCAGGTGGCTCCTGAAATCCTGATCGGATGCACCAGAGAGTGTAGGCAATCAGTCCCAGAAACAGCATGCCTCCTTCATATCGACCGATTGATCCATCAAGCGCAAAGATGAGCAACAGGATTGAGATTCCGATCATTAGCGGGACATCAAACTGCACGAGCCTCTGAGCGACGACGAGCGGGACGATCATTGCCGACACCCCGAGGATGAACAGCACGTTGAAGATATTGCTGCCAACAACATTTCCAAACGCGATGTCGGCACGTCCTTGAATCGCGGAGGAAACCGACACCGCCAATTCCGGAGCACTGGTTCCAAATGCGACAACGGTCAGTCCAATCACGATCGATGAAATTCCAAACGCTGTCGCAAGTCGGGCCGCTCCTTGAACCAACAACTCAGCACCAAGAACCAGCGCAGTCAGTCCCACAGACATCCAAATGTAGAGCACTTCAAGCCTCTCTGGAAAAATGTATTGATGGCCTTTCAAGGATGCCCGTAGCGAGATGGCAGCATCCTGCTTACAAAGCGGTCGGCAGAGACGAGGGGTCGGTGACGTCGGATTACGTTGGAGACTTGAGATCGACCAGCGACTCGACAAATTCGCCTGGCGGAAACGTAAGAGTGATCGGGGTCTTTGGTGCCACCCCACAAAACCACTTCAATCGACCCAGCCAAGATAGGTTCCGCTCCCAGTCTTTCAATGACTGTCGCAAGCGAGCGACCGATGGGTGGCTCTGTTCCTTGATTTCCGCCAGAGTCGACTGAAACCCCGTTGTATGTCCTGCAAGTAGCAAAGCTGTCGCGAAGTTCGCACGAACAAACACCGGCAAGGTGGCCTTCATCCAAGTACATCCGAACTCCATGACAAATGACCGATAAATCTCTACGGCGTCGGAATATCGCCCCAGTCGCATCAGGCAGACCCCCTGCGCGTTGTAGGTAACCTCGGTCCGACGAGTGACATGTCCTAGCACCCGCAAGGCTTCAGTCGCTTGCCCAGCATCGACAAGACTGGAAACCTTTGCGATCAAAGTCGCCTCTTCGGAGCGAGGTATGCCAGTCGTCGGTTTCTTCAATGGTGAGTCCATGAAATGATCCTTATTGAATAAGACAGACGGAGCACCGCAACGTCGGTCGAAGTGGATGGAGTGGATGGTGTCATCCGGACGGCACACAACATCGTGCGCCGTTGAAATTCCAGGGCCGATCCGTCAGGTGCTCACAACGGACACAAGACCATGCATTCCGGGAGACACGCCGCGACTGCTGGAAGCAGCCAGCAGGGAATGGATCGGAACATACGAGAAATTGGCTCGGAGGAGCGCGAAGCCCCTCGTCATCCTCACAATCTCAAGAGCGATCCCAGCGTCAGGAGCGTCGGTGCCGACGAGACAGGTGCTGAATGGGGGCCAAATCGGAGCGATGCCAACGTCGACCATGGGTTCGCAGCACGCTTCTCAGTTGTCGAGGAGCTGCCGCGACTTTCCAATCTCCGGGGAGTGATGTGTCGAGTCGTCGGAGAGAGATCGGCGGGCGACTGGCCAGGAATGATGCCGCTCAGCATTTCGGGACGGGGCGACTCGACGTCAGTACGGCAACTTCGGCATCCCTCAAGCGAACCACTCCGCGGAACAGAACCCTGAGTCGCGAGGTTGTCCCCGAGTTCCTGAGCACGGAGAGAAGTGACCGCCGTCAGGACTAAGGCAATCACGAAACACATTAACGATAATCGACCGCCACCCGACGACACCCGATCCTCACTCCCCCAAGAGAACCAACTTCTGGGGAAGAAGAAAAAACAATGAGAGTGGGCTGTGGTCAATCGAGTAATTTCAGCTTAATGCGAAATCGCCTGTTCTTGTGGCGACCGCGACAACCTGACACATTCAGGATCGGGTGAATGAGCAGAAAACGCCCATTTCCACTGATCCGACGATGAGAGAGCACGACGATCTTTAGCCATCCTGTCGACCCCAACGCGGCATTTTCGTCAAGAGGTTCAATAACGAAACTAAGCTATGGGGTCTTTTAACGTGGAGCAATTATCACCCACGAATCAGAAACACCAAGTCCCTCCCGGAATATTCTTACTGTCGAGAACATCTTCCCGTAGGGTCCTTTGTCCATCCGCAACACCGCCATGAGCCTCTTCTGGAAACTCCTCTGATTGCGAAACGGAACGGCACTGGGGTCGCAAGGTTGCCCGCCTGATTTCATTCGACCTTCCTGTTCGAGGTGTTCCCTGACGATCAACAGTTGAGCAAGCAGACTGCAATCAACAGGAGGAGTACGGCAAAGGTGTCGGCGGGGGTAATTTCGTCGCTGCGTCGGTGGCGACGGAGGTAGTTCAGCAGCCCGCCGGTGGGGCATCCGAAGCGGCAATAGGCCATCGGGGTCATCGACGACGCGAGCAGTCCGACGACGGCAATGCCCAGTGTCGGCCAACCGGCGACGCGCAGGATGTAGGCATCGAACGGTTCAATATCGACTAAACTCAACGTGAACGCCCCCATTCCGACAAGAACCACAACCCCCAGGAGGATCGCGGGGATCGCTTCCAGACAACGTCGAACTCGGGGCGACGGGTGCCATTGCCAGGGAAGCCTGCCCGCCAGCCATTGTTGGGCGGCTCCATGGGGACAGAGGTGAGAGCAATAGACGTTTCGCTTAAGAGTGATCGGGACGAGGAAGGCCGCAATGGTGAGGACGAGCGGGCCCCCGATGACTCGCCAGGGGATGCCCCCTTTCGCCCAGCCGACGAGAAGTGCCTGCGACACCAGATCGCCATTGATGAAGCCAAGGTATCCAATCAGCACGACTCGCCAGGCCCGTTGCACCCAAACGTTCCCTCGCCAGGAAGAGAAGGCGACACAGAGGCCGAGCAACGTGACCGCAATCGTCCCGTAGTCCCGGGCGGTCCACGCGACGGTCGACCATGCACCCCATTTTCGCGATAGCTTTTGCCACCAGGACGAAGCGGCCGCTTCCTCGGCGAGAGCCATTTGGGTTGCGGCTGACTCTTGCTGTTTCTTGACGTGTCTCGCTGCGGCAAGGCGAACTCCGTCTGCGACGTTTTGGCTGGTCATTGTCGCCCCAGAGACCCCCTCGACCCCCGCCTCTTTAAGGTCCAGCCCCCCCATCTCGGCCAACGACTTGTCATTGAAGTATCTCAGGAAATACGCCTCTTCACGCACATAGGTGACATACGGCTCGTTGTCATAACTACGACCGATCGCGAGTCCGATGATCTTGTCATCGACCAAGCCGACGAGTGTTTCGGTCGGTCCTTGATACCCGATCAACGACTCGGCTGCGGGGGTCGTTTGCAGGATGTCCCCCAGCACGACTCCTTGACCATCACGAACTTCCCAACGAGACGGATCACTGGGAAGTGGGATGAGTTTCCTGGCAGTTGGGAAGAGAACTTGCACTGGTTCCAGCGCGGGGGGGCCGGGGAATTTGAGTGAAGCGGGAGCGCTACCAAGTCGCATTTGAACCGACTGCGCGATCGCCAGACTGGTGAGGGTTGCCCCGGAGACGGCATCGATGCGACTGAATGCGGCCAGTTGCTCGGGCGACTTTCCGATGAAGGATCGGAGGAACTCCCTTTGCTCGATCACTTGGGCGACATGCTCCCGCGTGTCGCCACTCGAAAGGATGCGCACTCCCGCGATTCGTCCGTCGAGATCGAGACCAACCATCATGTTCGTCGGCCCCGAGAAGCCGATGATGTGATCAGCCAGCGGCGACGTCTGCATCACCCTCCCGAGTTCCGAACCTGAAGCATCCCGAACCGTCCAGGCAGCAGGTGACGGCTGTGTGTCGGGATTCGTCGCGATTGCTTCAAGGAGTTGAGCGTCCGGGAAGATCGTGCGAACATCGGCCAATGGAATCGATGGGGTGGTTGTCTGTCGAGACGCGAGGCCATGGCGATGGTGACGATGCATGAGCAAGACGATCGTCAACACGAACAAAACGCGACAGGCATGGAAGAGTCGGCGTCGCCACGGATACTCGGGCCTCGGCTCAGAGGTTCCGTCCGGGGGGAAAGGCCCATCGCTGTTGCCGGTTGAGTGACAGCCGGTCGGCGAATCGTTCAACAAGGGCAGTTCGACGGAGTTCACGCAAGAATCTCGTGTGCGACATGCCCGAAGACGTCGGTCAATCGCATGTCGCGGCCACTATGACGGACGGTAAGTTTCGTGTGATCAATCCCCATGAGATGCAGGATTGTCGCGTGCAGATCGTGCATTTCGAGTTTGTTCTCGATGGCGTGATACCCATACTCGTCGGTCGCTCCGAAGGTCATTCCCCCCTTGACTCCCCCACCAGCCATCCAGACCGAGAACCCCCAGGGGTTATGGTCTCGGCCGTTGGAGCCTTGTGCAAAGGGGGTCCGTCCAAACTCTCCCGCCCAGAGGAGGAGCGTCGTGTCGAGCAGTCCGCGTTCTTTGAGATCGCTGAGCAACGCGGCAATCGGTTGATCGACAGAACGGGAGTTCTTCTCGTGTCCGTCTTTGAGGTTCGAGTGCTGATCCCAACGGTCCCCACTCCCTCCGGGACAGGTCAACTGAATAAATCGCACGCCCCGTTCCACCAAACGTCGGGCGACCAGGCATGATCGCCCAAACGTCTTTGTCCCGTCCCACTGTTGATCGAGCCCATACATCTTTTGGGTTGCTTCCGTCTCTTCCGAAATCTCCATGAGATCGGGAACCGCCATCTGCATTCGGAAGGCGAGTTCGTAATTCGCAATTGCCGACTCAACGGCATCCTGTGGACCGATGCGATCGATCAACCCGGCATCGAGTTGCTTCATCAGTTCGAGCTTTCGCAATTGAGCCTGTTCGGATGGTTCGTGACGTTGGACATCGGCGACCGGCAATGCCCCTTGTCGGAACAGGGACCCCTGATAAGTTGCTGGCAGGAAGGCACTTCCAAAACATTCCAGTCCCCCCGGAGGAATTAACCCTCCGTTCAACACGACGAAGCCGGGGAGGTTCTGGCACTCCGACCCCAGTCCATAAGTGACCCACGATCCGATACTCGGTCGCCCCTGGAGACCGTGTCCGGTGTGGAGAAAGTAGTTCGCGTTCGTGTGCTCGGAGAAAGCGGAGGTCATCGAGCGGATGACGCAAAGATCATCGGCTCTCTGCCCGACATGGGGAAACAGATCGCTCACCGGGAGCCCCGACTCGCCGTAATTCTGGAACTTCCATGGCGACCCAAGCGAGTTTCCGACGTTGTCGAACTGCGTCGGTTGCACCGTCATCTTGAATGGATTGCCGTTCTCGGCCTGCAACCTTGGCTTAGGATCGAACGTGTCGACCTGCGACGGGCCACCATCCATGTACAAGAAAATGACGCTCGTCGCCCGAGCCGGAAACATCGGGGCCTTCGGGGCGAAGGGGAGATCGTTTGCGATGTTCGCCGGAGAGCGTTTGGCATCGTGGACCGCAGTCGGGACCGGGTCAGCAAATCCACTGTCGGTCATCATCAACCCGGCAAGAGCGGTCGCTCCAAAGCCCCCACCCGCTTGCTTCAACCACTGACGCCGCGACGTCGGGGCCGGAAGAAATCGTTGACAATGCATTCGAGTCTCCACCAGAAACCAGCAACACCCGCAAGGTCGCCCACCAGCCGCGGGGTGATCGTACTGTTCTCAGTGTAGTGTCTGCGCTGATCTGCCGCGACTGGGAACGCTGATCTGATGGCCCAACAATTCCGCTCACGATTGAAACACACACCAATTCTACGATTTTGATCGTGCCTGCTTGCCAAGGGAGGACAGACGTTGCACAATGGGGGGCTTGCTTTTTGCGGGGGGACGGCGGAGTCGTCGACTGCGAGCCGACCACTCCGTTCACTCCACTGGCTACTGAGTCATGATCTCTCGGATGCGACCGCGGTTACTCTGCTTGTTCGTGCTGCTCTCCTTGGCGAGCTTCGTCTTGTGGACCGACGCCGGATGGGCCGTCGCGGCACCGACCGGTCAAAAATCGGGGGAAGCAGAAACAGTCCTGGTCGACGCAACCTCCTCGACAGAGGTCTCGACCGACCCAATTCCGGTAACGATCAGTCGAGACATTCCGGTTGATGAGGCCCTCCCTGCAGCGACCGGGATTCCGCAACTCGTCGTTTACTGCCTGTTGATCGTAGCTGCGTCGCTGTTCGGAGGATCGCTCCCTTCTTTCTTCACACTGACGCATCGGCGCGTGCAGACGATGATGAGCTTCGTTGGAGGGCTGATGCTGGGAATCGCCCTGTTCCATTTGCTCCCCCATGCGATTCACGAAGTGGGAATCAACCGGGTCTCGATGGTGATGATGAGCGCGATGGGGGGACTCCTCACGATGTTCCTGCTCTTGCGCACCTTCCACTTCCATCATCACGACCCGAGCGAACTCGTTCCCTCTCAATCTTGCGGCCACGATCACGATCATGACCACGATCACGACCATGACCACAAAAGTCTTGGCCCTGATGCTCCAAAAGCGGGAGTGACCCACAAGACGGCATCCGAGTCGAGTCCAGCACCGGCGAAGCGGAACGAAATATCGCACGCAAGCACAGGGGGACACGAAGAACAACTCGGATTGCCCCACGATCTCAGTTGGCTTGGTGTGTTCCTGGGCTTAGGTTTGCACACATTAATCGATGGGTTAGCCCTGGCAGCGAGCGTACAAGCCGACGCCTCTCGCGGTACAGGGACATTGCTAGGGATTTCGGGCCTGTATGGGATTGCGGGGTTCACGGCGATTCTCGCCCACAAGCCACTGGATGCGATCAGCATCACATCGCTGATGACGAGCCGAAGTTGGACAACTTCTGGGAAGCTGCTGGTCAATGGGGCGTTCTCGCTGATGTGCCCGCTGGGGGCCATCTTGTTTGTTCTCGGATTCGGCCGCTTCACCGGAAGCGAAGACCTGTTCCTCGGTTGTGCCCTGGGATTTGCTGCGGGAGTGTTCCTGTGCATCGCCCTCAGCGACCTGCTCCCAGAGATGGAGTTTCACTCGCATCATCGAGTGCAACTGACCTCTGCACTGCTTGTCGGCGTCATCCTCGCCTGGACGATGAGTCAGTTGAAACCGGCCCATCAACACCTCTCCCCCGGCAGCGACCCCAACGCTCCAACAGCCACGCAGACTGTCTCCCCCTGACACTCCGCTATGCAAGTGAAAACCCCCGTGCGGTCAACCTGTGGGTCAACGGCACGGGGGGCGTGTCTTCAAGGTCTTCGCGAGCAGAGTTTGCTTGCGTCGTCAGTCAGTCAGACTCGTTAGCGAGTCGTTGGCTGAGCAGGTCGGGTCGCGGTCTGTTGGGTGTTGACGTAGAACACCTTCGGATCGTCGATAATCCAAGGAGTCGACCACGACTTCCCATCGTCCGGGGTGACGACGTTGAAGAAGATCGTGTTGAAGTGCGTCCCGGGGATGTTGTAAGGTTTGGTCGAGACGATAAGGTCCTTCGCGGTCAGGTCTTCAACCCCGGCCTTCGCGTAATAATGGACTCGGGCATCGGGGGTGACCGACATTCCTAGCGTCCACCAACCTGGCTCGGTGATGACGGGACCAGGTATCTCATGTCCATTCTCGTTCGCCCGGATCAGCAGCATAGCGTGATCCTTCCCATTCTGGGCGGTCTCTTTCGGGTTGAACTGAATGAAGAACCCGGGGTAGTAGGGCTCGATCTCGGTGACCATCTTGGGGCTGCGTCGCAGCAACTTGCCGAACCGGTCCTTCGCAGGCTTCTCCATCGGACCTTGCAGACCCATGCGATAACCAAAGGTGACGCCGTTGCGACGCTCCCACTGGTCCCACTCGGGTAGATAGACCCGCACGACGGTGCTGGGGGAGTAGTTCAGCGTGAGTGATTGTCCGGTCAGGATGATGTCGTCCTGAGCCTGCTTGACGGTTCCAGGTCGACCCGGAATGCCGGTGTCACGGGTCCGCAAGTACATGGCCCCGGTGCTTCCCGAGAGTCCGCCGGGAGGAGTCTCGACCCGCTTGACCACGTCAGGAATCCCACGTTTCGGACTCTCAAACCACTTCTGATTTGACGATTGTCCCAGGGGGTAACGAATCTGTTCGTCTTCTTCTTTACTACTCTTGGGGTAATTAAACGTAAACCCCCAAGCAGCATCTTCGAAGTCGTCAAAGTTCATCAGCACGCCGGTCCCCGGGACCAACTGTGCCTCCGCCCGGTCCGAACCGAACGAGAACATCGAAAGAACCAACGCGAGTGGGAATGCAAAGCGGGGACGAATCACGGTCAGCCTCTTCCTTGAGTGCTCGAAGCGGTGAGAATCCTTCTCATTCGGGAGAGCCTGAAAGACTTCCCGCCCCAAAGCTATCGGCCAACGGGACGACTGCGGTCAAGTGTTTCCCAGCTCCCAGACAACACAAAAAGCCGAATGTCTCGCTTATTCCGGTTGCGAGGCTGAGGCAGGACAGAAAAGATGGGAAGGCTGCAAAGCTCTCGCAATCATTTCGACTTCTTCTTCAGCGGAGCGAACCCCCGCGTCACTGGGGTCTGTTGCTGACGGAGTTTCTTCTGCAAGTCCCCCCGCTTCATTACCGGCTTCCGCCCCTGCGACTCTCCACGCTGTGACATCACACACTCCACAAAGAAAGAACTCCCGACTCCCCAATCCCAACACCCCCAACTTTGGTTCCACCAATAGAAACATCGCACCCATTGTCGGAGTAGGTGGCGAGCTTTGTCGCCGCGACAGTGGGAGTGAACATCCCGGAAAACGTCTGCCGTTCGACGGCGACGCTCCTATAGTTGGGGCCATCGGAATCCGCCGCCTGATCCCCCGCCACAGCCCGCACCTGCGATTCGTCATCATCTCTCAGATCGTAAAAGATACGATCCAGCGTGTCGAGAGGGGATTGTGCCATCGCAATTCGCGACGACCTGCCAACCAATGAGCAGAGTTCCCGCAGTCCAGTCGATCAGATTCCTGCTTAACAGAGCAGATCAGACAGAGTGACCAGAATCGAGTGCAACACACTCTACCGAGAAGAACCGGCGTGCCAACGCCAAATCATTAAAGCACTCAGGCAGGAGGCTGTCCTACCTGTTTAGGAATGAACTCGATGCCTTCACGCTATTCGGAGTCCCCACTAAAGTCATATATCCTATGCGACCCCTCGTCTATGTAGTCGAAACGGCGGTTAAGGAAAGCGACCGTTTCCTTGATGTGCTGCCTATCTTCGTCAGTGATCGAACCACGCTCCTGCAACTGCATGTTAAGCCAATCTACGACAAGGTAGTGACGGCGAGAGTAGAATGGGTCGATGCCTACAAACTTTGCCGCATGATCTGGGTTGTCGTTTCGAAGGCTATCGAAGTAATCTCCCCCTATCGAAATGCGGTCCCGATCCTCTGGCGTAGAATACGATGCAAACGACACGCATGCTTGATAGTACGTATTGCGGACCTTCTGATCCCATAAGGAATCCGCTTCCACATCAAATGTGTTGCCGAAGACACTAGGGTAAAGTTCCATGATGATGGTACGCAATTCTCGCATCGAACGTTCATGTAGCGATTTGTCATTGTCATGAGACTGGCTCAGAATACCGTTAGCAACCCGCAGGCGAATCTGCATCTCCGCCAACAAGGTCTCCCGCTTCACCTTCGCCGCGTCGACAATCCCCTGATCCAAGACAGAAAAATCCTCCACGGCATTAAAGCACGAGGGAGTGGACGCCCCGGACTCCAGAACCGTCAGATGCATTTGGGCGTAGGGGTCTCCCACAAACATCTCACGCAATCGCGCGACCTGCTGCTGATATTCCGTGTCTTTGAGCACTACACCCTGATCGGAAACGACACCATTCCTCAACAAGCCGTCAAGATTCGCACGAACTGGCTGACTAGTAGCACTTCCTGCCGAAGAACCACTATCTCTCGACACCCTAATGGGCGAGTCCGACTCTTGGTCAGCGATTTGAGGCGGATAAAGGGAAACAATCAAAAGCCCAGTGACTAAACCTCCGGCGACAAAGGCTGCCGCAACGAGTGCAAAAGTATAGCGGTTCATATTGCACTCCTATCAATGACGATTTGGTGAGGAATCCATCTCCCGTTAACATAGTTTAACTGCGAGCCCAAGAACTTGACACCTATGACCTTCAATGGCGGGCACTGGTACTCCTGCAGCATTAATACAGTCACTGGGGCCTTGATGACATCTGCATGCAAACTGCCTATTTCCAATGAATTATTATCACTAAGTATGCGTCGAATTACTAGCTCAGCCATTGGCAATTGGTAAGAGTCACTTGTCATGTCATCGCTATTAATGGAGAAGGTCAACGCCCGATCATTCCCCAACTCCTTCTCGATGATCTCATTAACCGTTTTGCCAGGGTACTTTTCTTTCATTTTCCGAGACACCCACTCGTCCTTAATTTCAGATTGCATGGTCTTAGGGCCAATAACCTCATTGACGGTCAGCCCTTCGTAGTTGGGGCCTTCGGCATCTCCATTTCTGTCAGGTCCATACTTGTAGAACAGCAATGTTCTTGTGGTGTTCTGCCAAGTGTTTATGGCACTTGTAACTAGACGTCCACCCTTTGCAAGGTGTAGTTGTTTTGTTTCATCCCAATTCTCTTTGTTATCTATCTTGGCAATAATTCCACCAGTCTGGGTAAGCGGGTATGCTTCTGGTGTTTCTTGGGGGTTGGGAGCCAATGACCACTCTAGTGTCGTGACGAGTTCTTCATCTTGCATGTCTCTTCGCAGTTCTTCTTCAGTTCGCGATTCCTTTTTCGCAAGCGATATATTGGCTGGCACCAACTGTTCGTCAGTTACAGTAATCTTGACTTTGACTTTACTTTTCCCGTCCCACATCTTGTCGACGACAATGACGATCGAGTCGTTGGTCACAAAATGCCCTGTGAGGTCAGACTCGCCACCCTCGCCGACAAGGCCAACCGACTTAACAGTCTTGCCGTCGCCGAACATCGCATTCGTCAACTCGATCTTAGCCGTGTGCTCGACGGGTGTGTATTTTGTCGGTGAGAAATCTTCCCATTGGCCACCTCGCACCCTCCTACGGTCAATATCACGCACTTGAATCAGTAGGTCCAATATTTGCCCAAGTAGCACTCTGGCTCCTGTAGGAGGTGACGTTCCACCTTCTGCCATGTTCTGGGATGCGTCTGCTTCCTGGTAAAAGAAGAACATTGCATCATACTTTTCGAATTCCCAAAGTTCTGCGAACAACGCCAATTGGATGACCTTTTGTTCACCCGGTCCGTCGTTACGGTTGCCGGGGTGGTTGTCGGTGGGGTTGCCGGGGTTGGTGGTGGTGTCGTCGTCGAGTTGGAGGGTGAGGGTGATTTGTTGGGTGGTTGCCCCGTCAGGGAGTTCGGGGGCGGTCCAGGTGATTGTGGTTCCTTCGATTCGTTGAGAACCGAGTTGGCCATTCTGGTCTGAGATTGTCAGCAGTACGTGCAAGTCGTCGGGGACTAACTGCGGGCTGGAATAAGGCTGGGTGAGTTCATCAAGGTCGGTGCCGTGGACGGTGATTTCGATGACATCTCCGGCGACGACTTCCAAGCTTTGCACGTCTGCTGGTGAGCCATTGACGGTAATGGTGTAAGGGGTCGACGGATCAAACGCGGGGGCCGGGCCGGGGTTCCAGGTCGAGGGGGTTGGCAAAATGCTGCCGCCGCCGTTGAAGGCGAAGAGGGTGGCTCCGTCGATGTCTTGGAGGCCTTGGTAGAAGGTGTTGCTGTAGTCGACGCGGATGTGGTAACTCTGGCCGGGGACCCAGCTGGAGGGAGGGTTCACGAGATAGAACGATTGCGACAAGTTCGGCAGTGCCTGACCTTGGTTGAGTCTCGCATGAACCTTGGTTCCATCGATGTAGATATCGCACCCATCGTCGGAGAAGATGGCCAGTTGAGTCGTGGCGGCAGTGGGGGTGAACATTCCGAAAAACGTCTGCTGTTCGACGGCGACGCTCTTGTAGTTGGGGCCATCAGAGTCAGCCGCCTGCGCCGCCGCCACAGCCCGCACCTGCGATTCGTCATCACCTCCCAGATCGTAAAAGATACCATCCAGCGTGTCGAGAGGGGATTGTGCCATCGCGGCTGGAGCAGATAGGCTGACCAGCGCGCAGAGGCCGGCAGTCAGCAGCAGGGAATGAATCCTTGATCGCAATTGTGGACTAATTTGTGACGTCATCTTTACGAGCCTCGCTCTGAGTGATGAGGAGTTTCTGAAGTGTGGGGATATGTTTCTTTGCGCCGCGCATTCCGGTGGTGTCGCTGATTTCACTGAGAACGGCGATCGCCTCTTCGTAACGCTCCAATGATTCGAGAGCCTGTGCCATTCGAAAACGGGCGGCGTCGGCGGTATTGACGTCACGGCGAGCTTCCGAGCCTTCCTTCCAGCGGCTCGCGGCGACCAAAAGATGTTCCGGTTTATTCGCCTGACCAAAGGCCGACACCAATTCCTTCAGCACCATTGCCCGACTTGTATGGCGATAATGGACGGTGTGGGCCGCATCGACATTCGGCCACAGATAAAGCTCGGCAATCTCGCTGTGCATGAACGGATCATCCAGATGCGTCTTGCCCCCCATCGAAGCGGCCATTGCCAGGGTGATGGCTTTCAGGCGATCTTTTTCATACTGCTCTTCTTTGCCGGGGACTCCCTTGGCCTTTTCGGCTTCGCGAAAGAGCATGTCGGCAGTGGTGATATGCAGCTTGACGATTGCATAGGCTAATTCGCGTTTCTGCTTGCGGTCCTTCAGGTCGTTGACCTTCTGATAAGCACCGATCCCTATCCCCTCGGGACGTTCGCCCCCTGCGATATCGGGGAGTTCGATGCGTGTCTTGGTTTGGTCCAACAGATGCTTGTAGAGAGCACGCTTGCGAGTGTTGAACTCCTGCTGAGTCAACGGCTGTAACACGGTCGACTTTGCGGCCTCAAGCGGGGACGCAACCGGATCAGCCGCCGAGAGTGGGCGACAGACCCCCAGCGAGACCAGCATCACCAGCCCCGCAGCGCAGCAGACTCTCGCCATCCAACCCATTGCGAACCCCTTCGCAGTCAACCTGACTCAGTCCCCGCGGACGATTCTATCATGCGGGGGGGCAAGCAAGGGCGGTCTTGTGATGTGGGGCGAGATGTGTGAGGGAGGATCTGGGTTGGGAACTGCGGCTCCTCGTCTGGTTTGTTGCTCGATGCGAATCACCATGGGGTATTTTGGCGTGGGATCGTTACAATGAGGCCAAGGGTTGCGGACTGCGTTTGTGGTGAGTGGTGACGGGAGGGGATCATGGAACTTGGCGATACACTCTGTTACTGCTTTCATGTGTCTAAGCGGAAGATTTTGAATTATCTGCGGGTGCATCGACCCTCGCGCGCTTCGCAACTGAGTGATTGCGGCGGAGCGGGGACCGGTTGTGGCTGGTGTGTTCCCTACCTCAAACGGTATTTTCAGGAGATGCGCGAGCAGGGTGAAGTCACCGAGGAAAGCCTCTCCGCAGACGACTATTCTGCCCAGCGATCTCAGTACATCGCCGATGGTCATGGCAAACCCCCTTCATAAACGAAAGACCACGATGGTCCATCGTCCTGCGACGTCCGCCAACATCGCCAATGTCACAACACTTTCAATGCGCAACACTCTCGATACCCCGCATTCCCCATTAGTCTCCAGCACGAGTGACACAATGAGAGACGTCACCCCCAAAACCCTATCACGACGAGTCACGTTGCGGCTCCTGGTGACTCTGGCGTCGACAGTCCTCGCCGTCATGCTGTCCGCGAATCGAGTCATTGAGGCCCAGGAGGACTTGAGCGCAGAAGAATTTCAGCCGACGAAACAGGAGCCGGGGTTTCAGATTCCGCAGAACGAAGAAGTCCTGACAGCGATCACAGACTTCCAGCGTTACGTCTCGCGACAGGATTGGAACCGGGCGTTTCAGGTGCTGCAAGACTTGCCAATTGAGAAACGCGTGGGGATGTCGCGGACCGATGAGGGCTACTTTATCCCAGCTCGCGAACGCATCTGGCGTGCGGTGACCTCACTCCCTGCTGAGGGTCGCGAGGCTTTTCGTCTGTTCTATAACGCGAAGGCCGAACAGTTGTTTCAGCGCGGTCGGGTGCTGCTCGAGACCGATCCCGACGCAGGGGCGACGCTGTTGCAGGAGGTGTATCAGGACTACTTTCTGACATCGAGCGGTGATGATGCGGCAAGCTTGCTCGGAGACATCGCGATGGAACAGGGGGACTTTCTGTTAGCGGAAAGTTACTGGAACGCCATCGTCTCGAAGCATCCCGAAGCGGGAGCCAATGAAGGGCGATTGCTGGTAAAACGGGCGACCGCGTTGAAGCTGGCGGGGCGCCCATTGGCAGCCAATCGAGTGCGGCAACAGCTGATCCGCCGGTTCGGCATGGAATCGATGCAGCTGGGGGGGAAGACGACCACCGTCCAGGAATTCCTGGATGATCTCTTTGCAGATTCGACAGACGGGGTCGAGTTGTCGGGAACTCCCATCGTGAGAAGAGAGATCGACGTGGCGACGTTTCCGGAGTCGACAGCCGAACCGGTCTGGCAGTCTCGCTATGTTTCGGGATACACACGGAGCCTCATTCAAAAGTCCGTTGTCGAGAACTCCTGGCGCGAGAGTGGACTGGCGACGTATGTACCGAATTATGTCACCGACGAAGAACGGCTCTATTGCAATTGGTTTGGCGTCACCTTTGCCCTCGACTTAAAGAGCGGAAAGCTCCTCTGGCGAAGCGACAAGTTCGACAAGTTGCATGACAAGTTCCCGAACATTCAACAGGGCAACGTGTCGCTCGAGCGGTTTCATCTGCTGCTTGTCGATGGGAAGTTATTTTCCGTCGCAGCAGTTGTCGACAATCTGGACTCCTGGCAAGTCCCGATGCATCTGATCTCGCTCGACCCAGCCAGTGGTGACGTTCGATGGTCCACGAAATCTATCAAGTCACTCGAATCGGAATCCTTTCTCGGGCGACCACTCTGGCATGATGGCACACTGTACGCGCTGTCTCATCCGGCTGATTCACAGCAACTCACGCTGCGAGCCATGAATCCCGAGACCGGAACCGAACATTGGAACGCGACGCTCGGGACACTCTCGAAGTTATCGACCTCAAACGGAAACGAACGTGATCCCCTCCCTGTGCTGGCAGCTGACGCCGGAAAGCTGCTCGTCCTGACTAACAACGGAGCACTGATTCAGTTCGATCTCGGACGTCACGAAATTGAAAGTGTCTTTCGTTTCGAAAGTCCGAAGACCGCCGATGCGGATGGGAATGGGAACGTGTATGGTCAGGGGTCAAGCGATGCGACAATCAAACTGCATACTTCCGCCAGTCTGTGGCAGCGGGAAGGGAATGTCTACTGCAAGGAGGCGGGGGGAAGAGTCCTCTTCGCCCTCGACCCGGCCAATCGTCAAATCCTCTGGCAACGACCGATGGACCGAGCCGCCATGATCGTCGGGATGGACGACACCACTCTCTATACAATGTCCTCCGAACTGATGGCGATCGACCGCGAGACCCGTGCGCTGAGATGGTCAATCGCTCTGCCGATCGAGTCGGGAGGGCTGACGTTGTTATCCACCGGAAAGAACCTGTTGGTCAACACTCGCCGTGGCCTGTATGAACTCTCCCGCGAAACAGGAGATGTTCAGCAAATCTTTCGCGGCCCCAACATCGACGACGCTGGAGGAAGCCTTTGCCGCGCCGGCAACCTCCTTCTCTGCATCTCGGGCCACGCCATCACCGCTTACGAGCAGTCCACATCACCAGCAAATGAACCGGCAACACCCTAACAGCCTGTTGAAAACAGGGTCAGATTTTCAATCTGACAAGAGCATCTCGTTGGGATTCTTGCCGAGACATCAAACGGCACCATGTCAGGCTGGAAAGCCCGACCCACGTTTTCAACGGGCTGCTTTGCTCTATTCTTTCGTGGCTCTCAGCCCGCTCTCTCTCCCGACAGTCCCGTTCGTTATCGTGAAGTCTCTCCGATGACGAGAGTGACAGATTGATTCTTCAAAAAAATTTTGGAATCGACTTCTTCAACAGTCGTACCAGAGTCAACGTGCGTTCCGCTGGGCCGAAGGGAAGCGTGAGGTTGCGCAACCCGCTCGGCTCTGTGTGACTCGTCCGCCCGATCTCCTGACCTTCGAGGAACCTATGTCGGTAACGCACTACGATGGAACAAAAGTCATCCTGCCACGTACCGGGATGAACGACTTCTGGGGTGCAGTGCAGTCCACCTATGCTGGCGAAAACCCGCTGCGATGGAAGTACCTCGCGATGCTCGCACTTCGTGAGAACGCAGGCTGGCCGCTCGAACGAATCGGCAAAGTCTTCGGACATCCCAAGGGGCATATCACCCGCTGCTTGCGTTCTATTAAAGGAGACCTGAAGCGTCACTTCCGCCCCCCTGCCGACGAAAACGAAGACGAGCAAGAATTCGCTTAACCCCACACGTCATGTGTGGGGCAACCACCCCTGTTCGCTCCGAATAGGTTTCCCCGTCTCCAGTTCGTGATCCGTGACAGCCTGCTCTCCCTCTCCCCCATTGTCGACGTCCCTATGTTGGTGGGGTTCCCATTGGGGGAGAGGGCCGGGGTGAGGGGGGAAAAGGAGCCTCGTGTCGGCTGGCGCCTCCAATTGGTGGCAAACATCAAGCGTAGAATGCATTGGGAGAAGCACTCAATATAGCATCTCCCTTCACGTAATACCCACTCCCACAATGCCCCTTCCCCTAATACTAAACTGGTGAATTATGCTTGTCGAAACTATTGCCGTGTCTCAACTAATGCCGGCTCCCTATAATCCCCGTGCTTCGCTCAAGCCCGGCGATCCGGCGTTTGAAAAGCTGAAGAGGTCCCTCAAGGAGTTCGACCTCGTGCAGCCGATTGTCTGGAATCGACAGAGCGGGCATGTCGTGGGTGGGCATCAGCGATTGGAAGTGCTGAAGCATGAAGGAATCACCGCTGTTGCGTGCGTCGTCGTTGATCTCGATGCCGCTCGTGAAAAGGCTCTGAACGTCGCCCTCAACAATCAAGAACTCGCCAGCGACTGGGACCCCGGCAAGCTGAAGCATCTGATCGACGACCTTTGTGCCTTGCCCGACTTCGACGCCACGCTGACTGGCTTCGATGCCCAACAACTCCGCGACCTCATGTTCGTTCCAGAGCCTTTGGGTATGGACGAAGTCACCCGTGAGGAAGCGGCTCCCGAGCACGTCACCGCTCAGTTGGAAATCCCCTACCTCCGCTGGGCCGCAGTTCGTCCGCACCTCGACACCCTCCTTGCCACCGAGCCCACCATCCGACTCCATGTGCAACTCCCGCAAGGCTGTTCCTGAGTGAGTTCGCGAACCTTGGAGAAACCTGACGCCCCACACGTAAAGTGTGGGGCTAAATTTTTGAAGGAGTGCCTGCATTGAAAAGGTCGGTGATGTTCGTCGAGGCCGGGATGGTTCATCTGATAGACCGCGGATGACGCGGATACGGCGGATCAGCGCGGATCAAGAAGAACGGGAGTGCGAAGGAGAATAGAGGGAGAACAGAGCGATTCTCCGAGGGGGCGTCGTCTGTCGCAGCGTGTTGTGAGGGTGAGCAGTTCACTCGGCATTGAGACTTGCGCACGATCTCGTCCGGCCCGATGTTTCACCATTCATTCCCGGGTTCCTCACCCGCGGTGCTATGCTTCACCTACGATGAGCCCCTGTCTGTCCTGAACCGTTTGCCCCTCGGAGAGACTGTCGACGTCGTTCTCTTCAAACCTTGATCTCCCGCTGAGCCCACTCACTAATCCGCGAACATCCGCCGCATCCGCGTCATCCGCGGTCTATCCCCAGTGGCCCTGCGAATCCACCGACAATCAAGACTCGCACACTTTGAAGATGGTGAGACCGCTTATGCAGTGGGCGACTGGGCGGAATTGGATATGATGGCGGGATGAACTTGCCCCCTTCACTTCCGTCTGCTGATACGAACGCCGATGCTCTCGACGCCACTCCGGTGCAGGGGATCGATGAGGGGGAACGGTCGCGGGCTTTGAGTACCGAGGGAGCGACTCCGCCGGGGCATGTGCCGGGATATGAACTCCAACGTCGACTCGGCGAAGGGTCGTTCGGTTCGGTTTGGCTCGCCCGAGAGTTGAAGACCGGGAAGCAAGTGGCCATCAAGTTCTATACGCATCGCCGCGGCCTCGACTGGTCGCTCCTGAGTCGCGAAGTCGAAAAGCTCGCCGTGTTGTATACGTCCCGCAACATCGTCGAACTCCTGGACGTCGGCTGGGACCACGAACCTCCGTACTTCGTCATGGAGTATCTCCAAAGTGGGTCGCTGGCAGATCGATTGCAATCGGGAGTGTTGACGGTCGATGAATCGACGCAGATTGCCCGCGACATCGCTCGGGCGTTGGTCCATGCTCACAGTAGCGGCATCCTGCACTGCGACCTTAAGCCAGCCAATGTGTTGCTGGACGGCAACGGCGATGCCCGTCTGGGAGACTTCGGACAATCACGATTAACGACCGAGCAAAGTCCCGCTCTCGGGACGCTGTTTTACATGGCTCCCGAACAGGCCGTGACGGATGGCGTCCCCGATGCCCGATGGGACGTCTACGCCCTCGGGGCGTTGATGTATCAGATGTTGACCGGCAGTCCCCCTTATCGAACGGACGATGCGAAGGGCCGGATCGAGCAGGCCGATTCGCTCGAATCTCGACTGACGGCCTATCGACTCGTTCTGCGCACGAGTCCTCCACCGAGCCGACATCGGCAAGTGGCCGGGGTCGACCGACGCCTGGCGAAGATCATCGATCAGTGTCTCGAACAGGATGCCAACCTGAGGATCAAGAGTCCGCAGGTCGTGCTCGACCTGCTCGATCAACGGGATGCACTTCGAGCCAAGCGTCCTTTGGTCGCCCTCGGGTTCCTTGGACCGGTGCTGTTTCTGATTGCGGTCTACTGGATCGCCAACACAGTCATCCCGTCGGTCGTCGAGACGGCGGAGAAAAACCTCATTAACCGAGCGTTGGCCAGCGACATCATTTCGGCCCGCATCCTGGCGGCGAGCGTACAACAGGAGCTACAAGTTCGCCAGGACACGTTGGCATCAGTCGCCGACCTTCCCGCTGTTCGCGAAGTGATTCGTCGTTCGTCGGAACTCTCACGAGATGAATTGATTCGCGATCTCGTACGGGCGGCCGGTTCTCCACTGGAGACGGCTCCTGCTCCCCCCGAAGTGGAACGCCGCGAAGCATCCGATGCCGAACGAGAGGAGATGTCGGGAAAGGCGGGGCCGGGACCGGTCGATGTGGTCGTCGCCTTGATGCAGAAGACACGGGACAAAGAGTTGTACGAGAAACGGACGCCAGACGAGAGTTGGTTTATCACCGACCAGCGTGGCCGTCAGGTATTGCGTCTCCCCTTGACCGAGAACACCATCGGAAAGCAGTTTCACTGGCGAGATTACTTTCATGGTCAAGGGCGGGAACTTGATCCGGAGATTGAGATTGACAGCGTTTCCATTCGGCAGGTCCCCGGCATCTCCGCCGCGTTTCAGAGTCGAGCGACCGATCAATACATGGTGGCGATCTCCGTTCCGGTTTGGGACGAGTCCCATAAAGAGGTCATTGGCATCCTGGCCAGTACCATCCATCTCACCGACCTCTTGAAGCAGTGGGAGGTCCGCATCCGATCACTCGAAGAGCCCTTGGAGAAGGAGGGACACAGCCAGTCCGATCCCGACCCGACCCATCATCGCTTTCTGGCATTGGCCGATACTCGGGGAGGAGAGGTGCGATTACTGGACCATCCCTGGATGACCCCGCAAAACCTCGGGAAAATTAGCGATGCGGAACTGGAGTCGACCGACTCTCCATTACGAATGGTGACCCCCTTCGATTCTGTCCTGCTGGAAGAACATTGGTCGACCGAGTACGCCGACCCTCTCGCCCGCCGCGATCCCGACTTTGCGGGTCAATGGCTGGCGGCTGCCGCTCCGGTTGGGAACACCGGTTGGATTGCCGTGGTTCAAGAACGCCGCGATGTTGCGCTGAAACCGGTCGACGAGTTACGCCGCGTCTTTGTCCGAGCCGGCTTCTCCGCAATTTGCGTCTTTAGTCTGTTGCTCGGTTTGTTATGGTACCTGATTCATCGAGCCTCGAATTAGGGGCGGAGTGATCCACGCGTCCCAAAGCGTCCGGACCGCATCTTAGAGACGAGAACCATCGAACATGTTCCAAGTCCGTCGATTCACAAGGAGAAAGGTCGGGGTTAGAGATACATTGCCGCGAGAGTTTTGTATGATATCCCTGACTCCGCGATGGCCTCGGTTGGCCGCTTGACAATTGGAGTCGCGGAAAGCTGTTTTCGTTTGTTCGATTGATGTTGCCTGTCATGAATGAGCCGAGTTCTTCCAGCCCGCTGGGAACACTGAAGAAGATCGAGTGGACACCGCAGCGGATCAAGCTGGCCGTGGTGTTTGGCTTGGTGCTTGTGGTCTACCTCCTGCTTCGCCCCTGGTTGCAGAGTGCCCTCGGGATTCCGCTACCGGGTCTGTTCCCCGACAAACCAGCCGCTCAGGTCGATGCTCCCGCGCAGCCCGAGGGGGAAACGAAAGGGAACGGCTCCCTCGCTGACGCCGATTCGAGCGGACCCAAAAACCCGATGGAAGAAGCCGGTCTCCCGACGACCGACCGTTCCACCACAGGCAAGTCGACGACAGGGAAGTCAACGACGACCACTCCGTCATCGACATCGCCCAAGACAACGACCAAGCCCGCGACCACCCCCAAGACCATTCCACAACCGAAGACAACGACCACTCCGAAGACGACCACTCCCCCCAAGACGACAACTTCGCCCAGCACAACCCCCAAGCCGAGCACGACGACTCCCTCGACTGGCCCGAAGCCTGCGACACCGGTCAAACCGCAACCGGCTCTGGGAGTATTGACCGACATCGGCGGGAAGTCGCTGAAGTCGACAGCCGGACTGATCTATCGCCCGACTCGTTACGAGCATCGGGTTGAACATGTGCTGCTCCACGCGGACGACAATCCCGATAAGCCGGTGCATGGGGTGTACAATGGAACCCGCGAAGAGATTCTCGCCCTCATCGACGAGGCGTATCTTCTGGCACAAAAAGCTCGACCTCCAACAGTCACGGTCGAGGAGCAAAACGATCGCACCGTGTACACAGTCGACATGGGCCACAAGATTGGTTACATGGGGGGCCAGAGTGGGAAGCGAAAGAAGTTCCCGGCCTGTCGTCACGTGCAACTGGTTCTGGAGGGCAACGAAGTGATTACCGCCTACCCGGTCATCCCTTAACCCACAGAGACTTTCTGTCCCTTACCTCCGCGAGCTTGTGTCCCCTGGAATGTCTGTCGACGTCACCCCCTTTGCTGCCGAGTATCCGTTCGCACCGCATTACCTGACGCTGGGGAATGTGAAGCTGCACTACGTCGATGAGGGGGAGGGAGACCCGGTCCTGTTCGTGCATGGCAACCCCACGTGGAGCTTCGCCTGGCGGAACCTCATCAAGGGTCTCTCGCCGACCGCCCGTTGCGTGGCCATCGACCACATCGGCTGCGGAAGATCGGACAAGCCACAATCCTATAACTACCGACTCGGTCAACACATCGACAACCTGCTCGCCCTGATCGATTCGCTCTCACTGAAGAAGATCACGCTGGTCGGACACGACTGGGGGGGCTGCATCGGCATGGGGGCCGCTGTCGAACGACCCGAGTTGTTTGACCGCATCGTGCTGATGAACACTTCGGCTTTTCGTTCGCAACTCATGCCCGTCCGCATTGCCGCCTGTCGCATCCCGCTCTTGGGAGCCCTCGGAGTCCGTGGCTTCAACCTCTTCGCCAAGATGGCCCTGACGATGGCTGTCGAGAAGCCCGAAGTGATGACCCCAACGGTTCGCGCGGGGTTCATCGCCCCTTACAACAGCTGGGCGAATCGAGTGGCTGTGCATCGCTTTGTTGAGGACATCCCCCTGCGACCGTCGCATCCGAGCTACGACCGCCTGGTACAGGTCGAGTCAGGACTCGAACGACTGAAAGACAAACCGATGCAGTTAATCTGGGGGACCCGCGACTGGTGTTTCACCCCCGCGTTCTGCGACGAGTTCGAGGCTCGGTTCCCCCAGGCAAAAACCCTCCGCCTCGACACCGCCGGTCACTACGTTTTCGAAGACGAACGAGACATTGTTCTCCAGACAATCAGCGAGTTTCGGCAGCAGAACTAGGTTGTTCCTGTTCGTTACCCGGTTCCTGTGATGTTTGCCGCCATGCTCGGTTTCAGGTTTGGGGCATCACGGGTGTTACCTATCAACACAAAAAAACCCTCGTCGTGCGATGACGACGAGGGTTTCGGCAAGACAACAACCCCACGCAGTGCTTGCCAACTTTTTCTTAGTGACGGCTGGGGAGCCGGTGGTTCTTGGTGCGACGAACAAGAGTGGTCAAGTCTCATCAATCGCAGTGGTCTGTTTCGAGAGATCGTGGTTCGTTGGTCTGGTTCGTTGGTCTGCGGTTCGTGTGCAAAGCCCCACGTCTGTGACGTGGGGACCCCTGTTCGGTCTGAGTGATTAGTTATCGCAAGTCAAATCGTCCTGGCCGCCGCAGTAGTCGACGTGGTCACGGAAACCGAAGCCTCCAGCCCATCCCTTATGACCGGCGATCCCATCGCTGTGATAGCTCTGGTCGACACAGTTGAAGGCTGCCCCGACATCTTCCAGTTCTTCGCTGACGTTCCAGGCCAACTCGCTCAGGCCAGCAATGAGGCCGAGGACGCAAATGGTCGCGATCAGGACCAGTTCAGCAGAAACGATGAAGCCATTTTCGTCAGCGTGGAGTTTGGCGAACAGGTTGGTCATGGAAGTGTCCTCAAGGTGTGGGGTGAGTTTTCGTTTGTTTGGCGTTCGAGAGTCTGTCGTGTTGACTCGTCGTTGTTTGATGAGAAGTGATAAAGCACCCCGCGTGCCAAACTCTTGACAACCCGTTCAGAAATCTTGACACCACCTGCTCCGCATCTCTCTAACATATTCTCCCAACAAGTGTTACGGCGACGCTAAAAACCTAACAAAACGTTTAGTAACCTGAACACCCTGCAACGCCCCCATGATGCCGATACGCCACGTCACCAATACTCATCACCTTGGACGCCTCGCAACCTACGTTACGGCCGAGACTTCCGATCGATGTTGCCAATTCACCACACTGTTGCCACAACGCAACAGGAATCAGAATTCTGAGAGCAGGTCATAATGAGGGAGTCGCGAAGGGAATCGCCAAGGTCCATGGCGTGGCCGAGATTGATCGGGGGATTCGCGAGCAGCGGCACGGAAGGTTACAATTGGGGCGACGGTGATTTACTGTCGGGCATGTACTCTATTCCCTGTTGGAGGATTGGACCATGAGGCGTTTCATCACTCGTCGCTTGGTCTTCTGTCTCGCCACATTGTCTCTGAGTCTTGGTGTTGTCACGGAGATCGTCCAAGGGGACAGCCCATCCCCTGCACCACCGACATCGTTGGCGACCCGGGAACTTGAACTGACGATTCTCGTCAATCAATCTGATCATCCCGTACTATATGCAACCGGGATGAACCAGCTGGACGACTTCACAGAAACGGAAGCCGAGGCTGGTGGAGAACACGGGCGATGGGTGGCCGTCGCCAAAGACTCGCACGGTGACGACAAAGTGACCGGCAATTCATACGGCACACTCTCCCGAGTGCGCACGAGGAAGAAGGGGCCAATCACTGAGTATCTGGTCATCACACTTCCAGAGGAAGAACGTATCACGAGAGATCGGGTTGTCTACGCGGAAGTGTTGCTCAACCCCAGCGATGGTGCAGTCATTAATCTGGAGTTCGACGCCCGTGGCAAACTGCTCTTACACGATCTCACTTTTCGTTACCAACCTCGGTCGGGCAGTTCGCATAAGACGCATTTGGGCATCCTCGTCGGCGACGAGTTGCACGCGGCCCCAACGATCAACGACATCATCCCCGGAGGATCGTGCCAAATCACCGGCCGCTTTACTTCTGAAGAGATTCAGGATTTGGTCAGCCTGTTCGATGCTCCGGCACCCATTGTCCTAGAGCCATTCGTCCCATTCTGGGACCCTCTACTACGCGGTGTCAGCAACATACTCGTCCCGTACCTCGCGATCACCCCCCTGGTGCTCCTGCTTCTCTTTTTCTACTTCCACTCCCGAGCCAAACACTCCCCCGCCCCACTGAACACCGTCCCCGAAGACTCCGCTCTCTCCCGCCGTAAACCGATTGATGAATCCTAATGTCAGGAAACGTCCGACCCGATCTTACTTTTCGTTCTTACGTTGTTCTTCGATCGCTTGCGGCAGGGTGGGGTTAGCGAGGCCTTGGACCCCTCGGCCTTCCTTCAGGAGCATGTCGACGTCGTCTTGAAACGCTTTCGAGTCGATTTCCCAGAACTTCGAGATTTGGTCTCGGGGAAGCACTTCGAGCGATCTCATGAGACGAAAGCCGACGCCAAGGGAAGGGGCATCGGTGTACCACCAGGGACTGCGGGGATAGCCGGGGTCACTTTTTTGCCACTCCTCGTCGTTGCTGCCGAGCCTGGCGGCGGAACGGCAATCGACAGCGGGAGTTTCCCACGAACCCCCTCGCACAACGCGCGGCCATTGGACTTCGGGCCAGGCGATCGCGGTCATCCCGGTGATGCCCTGTTGTCCCTGCAAGCGAACATAGCCTTCCTGTTTGTATTCATCGAGCACCCACTCGGCGATGTTGCCGTGCATGTCATACAGGCCCCACGCATTCGGCTTCAGTGAACCGACTTTGAGCGGTCCGTGGTCGCGGTCTTCCGATTGAAACCGGGCGTATTCACGGAGGGTTGCGGGGTCGTTACCGGTGGACCACGCGGTGTTTGTCCCCGCACGACACGCATACTCCCATTCTGCTTCCGAGGGGAGGCGGTACTGTTGACCGGTGATTCCGGAAACCCACTTGCTGTACTGCTTTGCGGCGTACTGCGTCATCGAGACGGCTGGGAGGTCCGGGTCATCGCCATATTCAAACGTCGCTCGCGGCTCGTAAAGTTCTGTCGGGGCTGTGATGGCATCGACTTTGACGTCCTCATCAACCTTCCGAATCTTGGCCGTTTCAAAGTTCCTGAAGATGCGGTACAGCTTCATGAACTCCTGATACTCCGCCCAGCGAACCTCCGTTTTGGCGATCCAGAACGGGGCGACCGTCACCCGAATTTGCGGCCCCTCATCCGACTTGCGCCCCCCTTCATCAGCGGGACTACCGAGCAGAAACGTCCCCGCAGGAACCGGAATCATCTCGAACCGCACCTGCGACGGCGGCAACGTGACCCAGTAGGGAACCATAAATCCCCCCTCGATCTCCACAAACCGCCCAGTCGCCGGCCGCTCCCGCACCACCCCCAGCTCCTCCGACAGGGAAGTCCCCACAACCCCCAAGACAAGCAGCACCCCCATCGCACAAACGGCGAGGCTGCGACAGAAACGAGTCACCCGAACCGAAAGTAAATCCAGCATCCTGTAGGTCCAGTTTGATTGGGGGTTGGGTTTCGCATAAGTCCGATCGACAAAGCCACTCTCGTCTGGATGTGCCCGAGCGACAGGACTGCGAGTGCGAGCTAGCGGTTGAGATGAGTGTTGATCTCTTTGCGCAGGTTTGGATCGGCTTGGGGGAGGGCCATGTTGTAGAGGAGGCGGGCGGCGGCTGTTTTGCCCTCGGCTTCTAACTTCTTCCCCTTCTCGAACAGGTCGCGGGCTTTGTCGGCTTGGACGACGGCATCGGCTGGGCCTGAAGAGCGGACTGTCACCACACTCGCGGGTGGAGCATCGAGTGGCAACTCGGGGAGTTGGGCTTTCACTCGAGCCTGAGCGGCTGCCTGGATGTCGGGATTGGCGAAGTGACGAGGGTCGAGTCCGACATTCGCGCGTCGGTTGTTGTCGGGGAGTTGCAGTTCACCACGAAGGATGCGTCCATCAATCGAGTTGGCCGCTCCGAAGTTTTGGAAGTTTTGACTGTTCGAGGTTAAGGGGACAAAGTTGTTATTGAAGACCGGCATGAAGGCTCCGTTCCCCACGGGAGTAAACCCGATGACATAAGGGGAGACACTGCCAATGAATAAAGAGCCGGGCATGCCGTTGGTGACGGTCAGGAGCGGCGTGGTTGAGGTGTAGGTTTGATAGCTTCCCTGTCCTGCTTGAAAGTTGAACTGACTGAAGCGATTTCCGTTCCCGATGCCGAAGCCTGTGGTGAAGCCGGCGTTGGGGTTGAAATTGCCGAAACCGACGGGACGGGGGCCCCCCATGCGGGCGAAGAATCCGGGACCGTTCACCGACCAACTCCCCCCAATCTGCTCGGAGAACCCGGTGCTGATGTTCTGCTGAGGGACGCCGATGGTCACCTGCTGGGCCTGAACTTCTTCCACAGCGACCAGTGACGCCAGCAGAAGTCCGATCCAACCGATTCGCGTTACCATGATCATCCCCCTTGAGTAAATCAACTCGCCCGTACCTGATACTATGCCGCATCAGGGGGAGGAGATCAAGAAGTTCTTGTGAGGAGTGGGCGACGTGCGGCGATGGGGAAGTTAGCAGCCAGTTGAAAAACGCGGGACAGGCATTCCAGTGTGTCAGCGTGACAGAGCGCCGTTTGATGTCTCGGAAAAAAGCGTTCGAGTTGCTCTTGTCAGATTAGAAATCTGACCGACGGTCGTTTTCAACGGGCTCTTAGGTCTTGACCTGCGGTCATCGTTCTTCGCAATGAACGAAGGTTCTTCTGATTGGCAACGATATCGGTTGCGCGAATCGCATGGGGGCGTAATGGCTGCTGAGTTGCGGAGCAACCCGACAACCGGGACAACGACTATTCCATGTAGGGGGCGAAGAGGATGTTGGCTGCTGCGGGGGATTGTTGGCATTCAAGGAGGGCGCCGAGGATGAGGGGGACGACGATCGTGGCGTCCGATTCGATCACGAACATCGGCGTCTCTTCGGTCAGTTTGTCCCAGGTGATCTTCTCGTTGGGGGTGGCTCCGGAGTAGGAGCCGTAGGAGGTGGTCGAGTCGGAGATTTGACAGAAGTAAGCCCAGGTCGGGGCCTCTTCTTCGAGGTCGTACTTGATCGATGGGACGACACAAATCGGAAAGTCGCCCGCAATGCCTCCGCCGATCTGAAAGAAGCCCAGGCCTGGCTTCTGGGCCAGTTCGCGATACTGGTCATAGAGAGCGACCATGTATTCGATGCCGGATTTGGCGATCGTTGCTGGAAAGTCGCCGCACTTGACGTACGACGCGAAGATGTTGCCGAAGGTCGAGTCTTCGTATCCGGGGACGACGATCGGCAGGTTGGCTTCAGCTGCTGCCAGCAGCCAGCAGTCCGCAGGGTTTCCCTTGTGAAGGTCGACATCCAAGGTTTGAACGAGTTGATAGAAGTACTCGTGCCAAAAGAGGCGACGACCCTCGCGACTGGCGGACTCCCACAAGGGGACGAGCACCCCTTCGACGGCACGAAACGCTTCTTCCTCAGGGATGCTGGTGTCAGTCACTCGCCTCATCCCGGCGTTCAGAATGCGGGTGTCGTCCGCTTTGGACAGATAGCGGTAGTCGGGAAAGTCCCGATACTCCGGATGGGCGACGAGTCGAAACAGAGACTCTTCCAGATTCGCCCCTGTTGTCGAAATGCCATGAATCAATCCGGCTCGGATGGCGGGGGCGAGGGTGATGCCGAGCTGTGCAGACGACATGGCCCCGGCAATGGTCCAGAACATTTTCCCGCCATTCGAGATATGTTGCCAGTAGGAGACGAGGGCGTCTCGGACCACGCGGGAATTGAAGTTGTGATAGTGGCGACAAATGAACTCGCACAGGGGAAGACTCTTCCCGGCGGAGGTTGCGTCGTGGTTCTGTGAAGTGCTGCGTTCTGTCGGATTGTTCAATTCAGAGACCTAAGCGGTAATGTCGAGATGAGAGTTTCAGGGAGACCGGCAGGAACCGGAACAGAGAGGGAAGAGCTTCGCGAGAGGTCACCAACGATCATCGTGACACTCCCTTGCTCCTGTTACGAAGCCGTCAGGGGCGAGTCGCCGAGTCCTCTGACGCCGAGCCAACTTGGGTGCATAAAGTCTTCCAGTCGCCGCCAGAACTGCTCTGGAATCGCGGATATCTGGATCGTCATGTTCATCTCTCCGAAACGCTTGCGGGGTACGGAATTGCTCCGTGCTCTGCAAGTTTCTGCGAAGTCTGTTCGCGTCAACGATCGGGGCCGACCGTCATGGGATGCCTGACAAGTTGAAGTAGGACCTCTGAGAGGTTACCCGCCTGACAACGGGTGTCAATCAAGGGGTTGTCAATCGTCGTAACAGACACAGAGCACGATGATGTCCCCAAGGGGCAACAGACTCACCTCATTGGCAACCGATCGTGCCGCCTGTCACCGGCGACTAGTACGCAATCTCGCCAGAGAAACCACCAAAAATTTCGCATCTCGGCCTCGAAGGTGCAAAGTCTCAAGCGAAACGACCGCAGCGAGAACGCAAAGGGTAATGTTTCCAACAAACAGCACCGCTCCGGGACGAGTGCGTGAATGACTGTCATGAGCGTGAATTCGCTGTCTTTTAGGGTCAATCGCGGAACTCATCCGTTGAGTTGCCGCAAACATCAACCCGGCCCGAGACATCTTTCAACGGGCCGTCAGGAATCGCTCATGAAAGCTGATGAACGCTCAAAAAAGGTATCACAAGTGAGGAATGCGCCTAAGATCTTGACATACGGGTGAGAAACCTTGCGTCGGCTCGGGACGACTTGTTACACCTTGAGGGGACTGGCAAAGCCTCTCGCCTTCCATGTTGTGGGCCAACGGTCTGCCTCCCCCATTTCGACGATGACTTCATGCCGATTATTCAGTTCGCCTGCGAAAACCCCGTCAAGGTGACCGTCGCGGTCCTCCTTGCGGTCCTCTTTGGGACGCTGGCGCTGTTCGATACGCCGGTTCAATTGACTCCCGACACCGAAGAGCCGGAGCTTTCCATTAGTACGCTCTGGCCCGGGGCGAGTGCCCTTGAGGTCGAAAAAGAGATCGTCGACGAGCAGGAAGACAAGCTGAAGTCGGTCGAGGGGTTGCGGGAGTTCACTAGTTCCAGCGGCGACTCCAACGGTTCGATCGTGCTGAAGTTCCCTGTCGGAACCGATCTGGCTGACGCTCGGTCTCGTATCAGCGACAAGCTCAATCAGGTGCCGCAGTATCCCGTCGACGCCCGTGAGCCGACGATCAGCGAGGGGGGAGCAAACACCGAATTCATCGCATGGGCGATGTTTCAGCCGATCCCCCCGTCAACAGAAGAACTGGAATCGTTCGTTCGTGAGTACCCCCGCCTGCGGGAGCCATTGGCGAAGTACCTTGATCAGCGTCAACAAGTCCCGTTGTCGATGCTTGTCAAACTGAGTCGAGAAGACTACCCGGAGTTTAAGGAACTCCTCGAAGGGTTGCCCGAACCGACCTTGATGCGCAAATTTGCAGAGGACATCATCGAGGCCCGTCTCGAACGTGTCCCGGGGGTGTCCAACAGCAACGTCGTCGGGGGACGAGAGGTCGAGTTGCGAGTTGTGGTCGATCCGTATCGGCTCGCCGCACAGAAGCTAACCATCAGCGACCTCCGACGGGCTTTGCAGGAGCAGAATCAGAACACGTCAGCAGGGGACATCTGGGAAGGGAAACTGAAAAACATCGTCCGTACGGTCGGTCAGTTCGAGTCGGTCGAGGCAGTTGCTCAGACGGTCATTGCCCTGCGAGACAACGCCCCGGTCCGCATTGCCGACGTCGCAGAAGTTCAAATCGATTACAAGAAGCCGGACGGTATGGTGCGGCAGAAGGGGGTCTCGACCCTCGCCATCAACTGCCAGCAGACACCTGGAACCAACGTCCTCAAGATCATGGGGCCACCGAAAGCGGAACTCGATCTCGACGGTGACGGCGTCATCTCCGAACTGGAACTCTCGGAATGCAAGAAGCTGCACGGCGACTCAATCCGTATCGCGATTGAAGAGTTAAACATCGGCGTCCTCAAGCAACGTGGCATGATGCTGGAGCAGGTCTACGATCAGACCGAGTACATCGATGCCGCGACCGAATTGGTACAAAGCAACATCTATCTGGGGGGTGGACTGGCGATCTTCGTGCTGTTGTTGTTCCTCCGCAGTCCCCGCAGCGTGATCATCATCGGCCTCTCGATTCCGGTCAGCATTGTGGCCTCGTTCTTGTTCATTCGGGGTTTCGATCGTAGCATCAACGTCATCAGTTTGGCGGGGATGGCGTTTGCGGTCGGGATGGTGGTGGACAACTCGATCGTCGTGCTGGAGAACATCTATCGTCGCTATCAACTGGGAGAGTCTCCCCGAGATGCCTCGATCCGGGGGACGACCGAAGTCTGGGGTGCGGTGCTCGCATCGACGCTGACAACTCTCGCGGTGTTCATCCCGGTGATCTTCGTACAAGGTCAGGCGGGACAACTCTTCCGCGACATCGCCATCGCCATTAGTTGTGCCGTGGGGCTTTCGCTGATTGTCTCAGTGACCGTCATTCCGACGGCAGCCATGCGAATCCTCAAGCCTCACACTCCGGGGGATGCCGCGATGGCGGGGAACCTTGGAGGGTTCGGCGACAATCGCAAACGAGGCTTCGCGGCTTGGGTCGTCGACAAGTTTTCCGACTCCATCGGTCTTCTGCTGCGAATGCCCGGGGCCTTTCTCTTTAAGTCGCTGGTGGTGATCGGATTCGTCGCGGCTTCGATCTTCGGGTCATGGCTGCTGCTCCCCAAGACTGAGTATCTCCCCGAAGGGAACCGCAACCTTGTGTTCGCGATTCTCTTGCCGCCGCAAGGGTATAACCTGGATCAACTCATCAAGGTGGGTGAACGAGTCGAGACCGATCTTGCGAAGTATTGGGAAGCGGAAGCCGGTTCGCCCGAGGAGGCTGCACTGGATGGCCCTCGGATCGAGCACTTCTTCTTCGTGGCTCGTGGCGGTCGACTGTTCATGGGGGCCAAAGCAATCGACCCTCTGCGAGCTGGTGAGATGGTCCCGGTCCTGCGCAAAGCTGCCGGCAACATCCCCGGCATGATCGCCATCGTCAATCAGTCGAGTATCTTCGCCGGTGGACTCAGCGGGGGGCGAGCGATTGACATCGAGATCATTGGTCCCGATCTCGATCGACTCAATGTCATCGGACAAAAGGTCTTCTTTGACTGTCTGAAAACGTTTCCTCCACAAGAAGGTCACCAGTCCCGACCGGGTTCTAATCTCGAATCGGCCAACCCGGAATTCCATGTTGTCCCGATCCCCGAGAGGGCGGCCGACGTCGGACTTTCGGCAGGCGAACTCGGTTACACTATCAACGCCCTCATCGATGGTGCGTTTGCTGGAGATTACTGGCACAACGGTCGCAAGATCGACTTAGTGCTGTATGGAGCCGATGACTACACCCGACGGACACAAGACATCTCGCAACTCCCCATCGCGACCCCCAGTGGAAACGTCGTGAACGTCGGGACGGTCGCCGATGTTTCGGGAACCGGTGGTCCAGAAGTGGTCAACCATATCGAACGGCAACGCTCGGTGACGATTCAAGTCAAACCGGCCCCGACGATGCCACTCGAAACCGCGATCGATTTGGTTGACGAACAGATTCGCCGACCAATCCTCTCCTCACCGCTGGCAGAAGGGGGACTGTACAACATTCGACTGGCTGGCTCGTCCGACAAACTCCAAGACGCCCGCCGCGAGATGCAGGGGAACCTGATCCTGGCATTCATCATTACCTACCTGCTGATGGCAGGACTCTTCGAGTCGTTCATGTACCCCGCCATCATCATGACGAGCGTGTTACTAGCTGGCGTGGGCGGATTCGGTGGACTGAAGCTGCTCAACGTCTACTCGAATCAGCCCCTCGATGTCCTCACCATGCTCGGCTTCGTGATCCTAATCGGGACGACGGTGAACAACGCCATTCTCATCGTGCATCAATCGCTCAACAACATGCGCGAAGGGGGGATGCCCGAACAAGAAGCGATCGTCGACTCGGTCCGAACCCGTATCCGACCGATCTTCATGAGCACCATGACCACCGTCCTCGGGATGGCCCCACTCGTCATCCCGCTCCCCACCTTCCGCGACGGCAGCATCGTCATGATCCCCGGAGCCGGAAGTGAACTGTATCGCGGTTTGGGAAGCGTCGTCCTGGGCGGTCTGATGCTATCAACCCTCTTCACCCTGATCCTTGTGCCAATCGGCTTCAGCCTGATGCTGGACCTCAAACGCTTCACCTCCCGCCTCATCAGCTTCCGCCCTAACGCTTCTTGAAGAAAGGACGGACTTCCAAGTCCGTCACACGTCGGAGAAGTCAGTCCGTTCGTTCAACGACAGTGAACAGCCCTTCTCCCTCTCCCCCACTGTCGATGTCCCTATTTTGAAGGACTTTCCAGTGGGGGAGAGGGAGTCTCGCGTGGGCTGACGCCTCCGCAATTTGCATGCTGAACAGTATTGCCTCCACTCGCCGATGAGATCCGCGGCAAGACGTCGCCCCCCGACGTTGGTTGCCATCGGGAAACGTGATACAAAACGTCTCACGCACCCCCTTTTCTGGTGAATCGACTTCCTGGAACTGCGGTTGGGGTCGGGAGTTGGTGTGAGTCGCGATGGTCTCGATCGAAGCCAGTCACTTCATCGAGGGGGCGTCTCCGTCTGTTGGGTTGCATCAGAGTCTTGACGGGTAAAGTTTCGTGAGCACTGTCACTGTAGAAAATCGTTTGATCTCCCCGAAGTTCGCAGAGATTGCCCGAAAGGTCGAAGCCGCCGAGCGACTCACCGTCGAAGAGGGGCTGTTTCTCGACCAGGAGGCCGATCTGCTCGATCTCGGGCAATTGGCGAACATGGTCCGCGAACGGATGCATGGCAACGTCACCTACTACAACACCAACGTGCATCTCAACCCAACGAACGTCTGCGTCTATCGCTGCAAGTTCTGTGCGTTCCGGTCCGATCTCCGCTCGGACAAGTCCTACACCTTCACGGATGAGATGGCTCGCGAGCGCATCCTCGAAGCCCGCGCGGCTGGGGCGACCGAAATTCATGTCGTGGGCGGACTACATCATCTCAAGAAGTTCGACTGGTATGTCAACTTGATCCGCGTGCTGCATGAAACCTGCCCCGAGATTCACATCAAAGCCTGGACCGGTGTCGAACTGAACTGGTTCCAACACCTCACCAAGCAGCCTTACGAATGGATTCTCAAAGAGATGATCGCGGCGGGCCTCGGGAGCTTGCCGGGCGGAGGAGCCGAGATTTTTGATGAGGGAGTCCGCGCCCAGATTTGCGAACACAAAGCAGACTCGCAAGCGTGGCTCGACATCCATCGTGCCGCCCACAAACTCGGCCTTCACTCAAACGCGACCATGCTGTACGGCCATGTCGAAGGCCCAGAGCATCGACTCGATCACCTCAATCGTTTGCGATCCTTACAGGATGAGACCGGCGGGTTTCAGACATTCATCCCCCTCGCGTTCCATCCCGAAAACACGGCCCTCGATCATATCAAGAAGCCGACCGGTCTGATGGACCTACGGATGATCGCCCTGAGTCGACTGTTTCTCGACAACTTCCCGCACATCAAGGCGTACTGGATTATGCTGGGGGAAGCGACCGCACAGGTCGCTCAAAGCTTCGGCTCGAATGATCTCGATGGGACGGTCGTCCACGAATTGATCTACCACGATGCCGGGGCGAAAACTCCCGAGGGACTCCCGGTCAGCAGGTTGCACGAACTGATCCGCGAAGCAGGTCGCGAGCCAGTCGAACGAGACACTCTCTATCGCCGTGTCATCCGCAACGGCAAAGACTGGCACGTCGCGAAGTGAGCCAACGCCACGTCCCCTCTGCCGAACGGGGGCATTCCTCGGATTGTGATCCTCGCCAACTTGTGATCTTTGCAGCCAGCACTTCTCCCTCTCCCCCACTGGAAATCCCTATGAAATAGGGACGTCGACAGTGGGGGAGAGGGAGAGATGTGGTTCAACCCTGAACGCAAGAATCGTGCCGAACGGTATTGGGAGAGGGCCGGGGTGAGGGGGATTCCGGTTCGAGTCTTGCTCTGTTACCGAGTCTGATTCTGCAACATCGATTCGCCATGAGCGCCTGTTCGTCGCCTTTCGCTCCGCGAAAGCAGCGCCCCTTTCGCGGAGCGAAAGGCGACTATGATTACGTCCACAAGCCGCGTGAGGTATCGACTTCGTCTACTTCGCAAGACGACCGCATGAGCGTCTACTGCCCCACCCTCACCCCAGCCTTCTCCCCGCGTCGGCTCCGCCTCCGCAGTCTCTGTGCCGAACAGTATTGGCCTTCTCCCCCCGTGGGGACGCGGTCCGAAGTCGGAGCGTCGTGACCGGGGGAGAAGGAGCCTCGCGTCGGCTGACGCCTCGGATTTGGTGAATGCCCCCCTTGCCGAATTGATGTCCCCTCAGTCCTCTTGACTCGGGCGAGTGCGGCGTTGCTTCTTTTGGCTCTGCTCCTTCTTGTCTTTCAAACGTCGCCGGACCGCCCCTTTCGAGGGCTTGGTCGCTTTACGGATGCGGGGGACGATCAGGGCCGCTGCGACCAGTTGCTCGACTTCACGCACGCAGGCATGTCGATTGGCCAGCTGAGTCCGGAACTCCTGACTGGCCACTTGCAGCACTCCTTCTCGCGTGATCCGCCCTCGATTTTTCCGTTTCAAGCGGGCGAGCACATCGGGAGGGAGTGCGGTGGTTGTCGTCAGGTCCCACCACAGTTGAACCCGACTGTTCACCTTGTTGACGTTCTGGCCCCCCGGACCTGAACTGCGAGAAACCTGCATGTTGAATTCCGCCAGCGGTATCCGCACACTCTCGCCAACCTGAAGTTCTCCGTTTTCCACTGGCATCGTCTGACGTCCTTTCTTGGCGACACCGCACACGCTGTCGCAACTCTTCCACTCACGCGGAGATTCATTTCCAGAAATCTCGATCGGGCAAAATTCTGCGGATTATCGTCTTTGCAATCGAATCAACCGATATATACTGAAGACAGAAGGTTGTTTCGGATAGTCCATTACTGTTTTCTCCCTTCATCGCACACAGATTCGAAACAGACTTCACGCATCCTTTCTTTTCTTTTTATCTCCATTCACACCAAGTGGCTCGGCACGCCGCATCATCTCATCGGGGTGATTGCTGTCGCGTCTCTATTGGTTTTGAGTCTTGCCAGGTGCTGTGGGTGTTTTCGCTGCCACGGTCCTGTTCCGTCGACGAGGAGCGTTCCTCATGAACGAAGTCTCGGTCACATTTCTTGATAGTCTCGCACAGAGTCGCGTCCTACCCGACCCGAACTGGATCGATCGGGTTCGGAATTCTCTCGAACAACAGTCGGTCGAGCTTCTCGCCGATGACCGGTTCATCGCACAAGAACTCGTGCGACGACGCCTGTTGACCCCCTTCCAGGCGAATGAACTGCTCGAGGGACGAGGTCGACAACTTCGCATCGGCCCCTACATCCTGACCGATCAAATCGGCATCGGAGGGATGGGGACAGTTTACGCCGCTCGGCACGAAGAGACGGGGAGTACCGTCGCGATCAAGGTGCTCGCCCCTCAGCTCAAACAAGACGCCGGGATGCGAGCAAGATTTCGACTGGAAGCAACGGCCGGACAACGGGTCCGTCATGCCGGCCTCGTCGCGACGTACGGCATCGGCCTCACCGACGACGTGTTTGGCGAAGTCGACTACATGGTCATGGAACACTTCCCCGGACTCGCTCTGAACGAACTCACTGCCCTGAATGGCCCCGTCCTCTGGTCGGCTGCCTGCGACATGGTCTGCCAATCCGCCGCCGCCCTGGGATGTCTGCATCGCGACGGCATGGTCCATCGCGACGTCAAACCAGAGAACCTGCTGGTTGATGGCGGGGGACGAATCAAACTGATCGACTTCGGCCTCGCCCTGCTCGAAGCCCCCGGTTCTCTGGCTGCCGATGGCTCACAGGGGGACGAGTTCTCCCTCACCATGCTCTTCGGACACGACTGCCTCGGGACCGTCGACTACATGGCCCCGGAACAGTCGCTTGATGGTCAAAGTGCCGACCAACGCAGCGACATCTACAGCCTCGGCTGCACCTTTTTCGTGCTCCTCTCGGGTCGACGCCCCTACACCGGAAACGACCGGAAACAAATTCGCGACGCCCATCGGACATTGCCCACACCTCGTCTCGATCATCTCGCCCCCAAAGTTCCCCAGAGCGTGATCGACCTCGTCGCCCGAATGATGGCCAAAGACCCTGCGGATCGCCCGGCGTCAATGGACGAAGTCATCCTTGCACTCGCCCCCTTTGCCATTCGACAACCGATCCGTTTTGACTATCAGAAACTGATCGACGCCCGTCTCGCAGCCGTCCGGAAGAAGTCCGGGGTTCATGCCACATCAACCGCAACCACGGGTTCGCGAGCCAAGTCATCAGCCATCGCCTCGCGAGACTCTCAGCTTCAATCGTTGCGACGCACCGCGATTGCCTCCGAAACTGAGAAACCGGTCTCCGACCCGTCAATGCCGACACTCCCCCCGCCGACTCGACGGGTCATGCAGGACTCAGCTGCTGAGATCGCGGCTCAGATTGTCGCCTCCTGCCACCAATGCACTGCCGCCCCACCAGCCCAGCTTCATCAAGCCGATGGGACCTGCATCCCACTGACACCGCCACGACTCACCATCGGACGTCACCGTCAAAACCATCTGCCACTCGATGTAGCCGACCTTTCTTCCCATCACTGCGAACTCTCGCTCGTCGATGGCCATTGGATCATTCGAGACACGAACAGCAAGAACGGCCTGTTCATCAACGACACCCGGGTCCGCGAACATCGGCTACGTCCGGGGGACAAGATTCGTCTGGCCAGTCGCACCACTTTTCGCTTCGAGCAAGTCACCTCCGCGACGGGTCTCCCGGCTGCCCAGCCCGCCACTGAGCAAAGTCAGGGTTCGTCTCACCGGGTTCTGATCGCCGCCGTCATCGCTTTGGTGGCCACCCTTTCCGCCGTCGCCTGGTACGCCCTGGCCCGCTGACTCCGCCTCATTCCCGGCGAGCGGGGGACGTCAGTCCCCTATACGAAAACGGCCGAAGTCGCCGAGTAGGCGTCGACACCATTCCGCGACCGAGCGAATTCGGCTTCTTGAGGATTTCTGTCGTAAGAGGATGAGAATTCCCGAGAACGACCGACGGACGCTGACTGATTGTTCCGACTTGTCGCTACAGCCGGACGAAACGGCGGTTTGCTTGACCCGGTTGCACGCCGAAGCCGAATTGATGGTTGACGTTTCACAATTCATTGTTTTGCGGAGTTCGCCTTTCCGGCGGCAGGTTGAGTGACACGTTGTGAAATGTTTTGGCATTTATGGATTGACTCTCCGCCAACATGGCGTACGATTAGGTACACATAGAGAACCTGGGAAAAGTAAGGAACCTTGAGATGCTCGTCGATGAACGCCGGGAAGGCATCCTGGAAATCGTCGAATCTCGGGGTTTTGCCTCACTAAACGATCTCGCCAACGGCGTTGGGGCGAGCGAGTCGACAGTACGACGTGATTTGGAATATCTTGACAGAATTGGACAGGTTCGCCGCACAAGAGGTGGAGCCGCCTTTGTTGGAGAGTCCCTCACCGCATTCGATGTCCGAAAACAACGGGCGGCAGCAGAGAAAGAACGGATCGGAGTTCGGGCCGCCGAACTCATCGAGTCGGGAGAAACCATCATCCTCGACGGTGGCTCCACGACGCTCGAAGTCGCCAAAAACCTCAACGGAAAAACACTTCAGGTTGTCACGAACTCACTCCCCATTCTGACCCATCTCGTTGGAGCAAGTCAGATCGAACTGATCGCACTCGGCGGCTACCTCTATCCCAAAACAGGAGTCGCACTCGGCGAACTAACGATCTCAGCACTCAAGCAGATTCACGCGAGACGACTCGTTATGAGTGTCGGTGGCATGACCGCCATGGGACTGTTTAACAGCAACTCGCTGCTCGTCGAAACCGAGCGGCAAATGATCGAGTCCGCGGAGGAAGTCATTGTCGTGGCGGATGCCGGAAAATTAGGTCACTCGGAACTTGCACACCTTGCAGCACTCGACATTGTCGACAAATTGGTCGTTGATGCCGGGATTACTCCCGAGTGGCAACAAATCGCTCACGATCACGGAATAGAAGTCGTCATCGCGAACTGACTCGCGACCAGAAACATCGACATGCGAAGTGTGCCGTCAACCGACGAGGCTGATGGCACCAGGAAACTAACCTCACTGCACTACTTCATCGAAAGCGAACCCTCGCTTATGTCAACCACACTTTCACGACAAGATATCGAGCGCGCCGTTCGGGCGGTATTGGCCCGGCAACTTTCCGGGACAGGGGCCTCGACGGGCACAGGAACCACTGTCTCATCTGCTGGTATTGTCACTCCGTCCGTGAACCCACTCGTCGTGAATATCTCAGCCCGGCACTGTCACCTGACCGAAGAACACGTCGAAATCCTTTTTGGCAAAGGACGAAAACTGACTCCGATGAAATGGTTGTATCAGGAGGGCTATTATGCAGCCGAGGAGACGGTCGCAATCGTCGGCCCCCGTCGACGGATGCTCCCCGAAGTCCGGGTGTTAGGCCCTTGTCGCGGCGACTCACAGGTCGAACTCGCCTTCACCGATAGTGTTTCCCTCGGTCTCGATATTCCTGTTCGTATTAGCGGCGACATCCAGGGGACGCCGGGCTGTCTGCTCGTCGGACCGGCTGGATCGCTCGAACTCAAACAGGGAGTGATCCGAGCTATGCGACACGTCCACATGAACGTCGCCGAGATGGCACACTATGGGGTCAAGGACAAGGACATCATGCATCTGCGAGTCGAATCCCCCGGATGCACCACTGTTCTCGAAAACGTCTCTGTTCGCGGTGGAGATCATAAGATTAAGTGCGAAGTGCACCTCGACACCGATGAAGGAAACGCCATTAACCTAACCAAAGCGACCCGTGTCGAACTCGTTAAGGACAATCACGCCTGTGCCTGCAAGCACTAGCATCCCGCAACACGAAGTCATTTCAATCCATCTGACCTCACACGGTTGAAGTCAGCGAAGTCAACAACGGCAACCATTTTCCCCTCTGGAGTACTACGTTATGGCAAAAGCCCTGGAAGCCCTCGGGATCATCGAGACGAAAGGTCTCGTGGCCCTTATTGAAGCCGCCGATTCCGCCACCAAGGCGGCCAATGTCACACTGGCTGGCTGGGAAAAGATCGGGAGCGGGATGGCGACTCTGTTTCTCGTCGGCGATGTCGCTGCCGTGAAGGCAGGCGTCGACGCCGGTGCGGCCGCTGCCAGCAAAGTCGGTCAAGTGATGGGTGTTCAAGTCATCGCCCGACCACACGAAGAGCTCGTCAGCGTGCTTCCTAAGCCGAAGACGGCGAAGTAATTCGGACATCTTTTTCGGTCGCTGGGCACAGCCCCTTGGTGACTGCTTTCGCCTGTGAACTCACCGCGTCGCACGACATCGTCATAGGCTAACCTGACTTTCCTCATCCATCACGACTCGACCCTGAGAATAATAATGAACGAAGCCATTGGATTGATTGAAACCCGTGGGCTGTTGGCCCAAATCGAAGCAGCTGATGCCATGCTTAAGGCAGCCAATGTGCAGTTGGTTAAGCAGGTCAGCATCGGCGGTGCCTATATTACGACCATTGTCAAAGGTGACGTCGGCTCGATTCGTGCCGCTGTCGATGCCGGCGCGCAAGCTGCCAGCAAGGTTGGCGAACTCGTCGCTGCACACGTTATTCCTCGTCCCACCGTTGGACTGATGGAAATGTTCTAAGGCAGCGTTGCCTTGGAGTCGTGAGACGAGACGTCATAGGTGGATATCGCTTCGTGTCTTGCTGAAGAGTTGTTGCAATGTATGTCCTGGTCGCCAATCTCGGCTCAACGTCATTTAAGTACCGACTCTATAATATGGAGTCGGAGACGCAGATGGCGCGCGGGGGGATCGACCGGATCGGCGAGGCAGCGGACTCGAAGTGTGTGGTCGAAATTGGTGGTACGAAGACCGAGAAACTGCAACGCATCCCCGATCATGCGGCTGCTGTGCAGATGTGCCTCGATCAATTGACCGCCGCCGAGACCGGTTGCCTCACCAGCGTCGAAGAGGTCGCTGCCATTGGCTTTAAGGCGGTTTTCGCCGGTAAGCTCAGTGGGGTTCGTGTCGTTGATGATCCGTTGTTGGACGCGATGGAAGCATTGGCTGATGTCGCCCCGGCACACAATCCTCCGTACGCACGGGCGATGCGGCAACTCCGACAGGCATTCCCACAAATTCCACTCGTCGCCGCCTTTGAGACCGCGTTTCACGAAACGATCCCAGCCGAGTATCGAACGTATGCTGTCCCTTTCGAGTGGCAGGAGAAGTACGAAATTCAGCGATGGGGCTTTCATGGAGCGAGCCATCGATACATCGGCGGTCGCATGGCCCAACTCCTTGGTCGAAGCGATCTGAAAGTCATTTCGTGTCACCTGGGAGGCAGCAACTCTCTGTGTGCGATGCGAGATGGACGTTCGATGTCGACCTCGATGGGAATGACCCCGCAATCCGGTTTGCCGCAGAACAACCGCGTCGGCGACTTCGACCCCTTCGCATTGCGACTGCTCAAGCGACTTACGGGGAAAGACTATGACACGCTGTTGGACGAACTCAGTGACAAAAGCGGTTTGTTAGGTCTTAGCGGCGTCTCGAACGATGCTCGGGATGTTGAGGAGGCCGCAGCGGGCGGAAACCGGCGTGCTGAGTTAGCACTGCAAGTCTTCGCTGCCGATATTAAGCGCTACATCGGACAGTACCTTGCTGTGCTGAATGGAGCTGATGCTATCGTCTTTACGGCGGGGATCGGAGAGAACAGTTCGTGGACCCGCCGGCTCGCGTTAAGTGATATGAGCTATGTCGGCATCGAACTCGATGAAGCAAGAAACGCCGGGCAGTTGCTACGACCTGAAACCGCTGCGGCACTCCTTCCCGGCGAAGGTGTGATCTCGAGCGACCAAAGCCGTATCCCGGTCTGGATCGTTCCCACGAATGAAGAAATTGTCGTCGCCCGACAGACTTTAGCCACTGTTGTGAACCGATAGCCCTATGTTTATCGCCCGAATTACCGGCAATGTGACTTCGACGCAAAAAGTCCCCGCAATGACGGGTCAGACTTTATTTGTCGTCGAGCCGTTGCGGGTCAACGAAAAGACAAAAGGAGACCTCCTGCCAACCGGACGCACATTCATCGCCGTCGACACCGTCGGGGCAGGTGAAGGGGAAACGGTTCTCATCGTTCAGGGGTCGAGTGCTCGGTTCACCGACGAGACCAAATCGCTCCCGATCGACTGCGCCATCATCGGCATTGTCGACAGCGTCCGGATCGGAACAGAGACGGTGTTCAAGAACAAGTAGTTAACGTCAGAGTCAATTCACCTCACAATCAGGAACCCCGTAACCTGTCGGTTAGTTGGGGCAACATCACCGAGGGTGGTCCATATGATTAACGCCAACGCAATTCGATCGGTCGTGGAAGAAGTCCTTAGCGAACTCGGTAAGTCCTCGCGGATGAACGGTGGGACCTCTGGGGCTAATGGCCGTGGAATTCCGGTCGTCTCAGCAGCGCAGGGGGGACGATCCTCAGGTTCTACAGGCGGATCCAGTGCAGCATCAACGGGGCAATATGGCGTATTCACCGATGTCGACGCTGCTGTGGCTGCGGCGAAAACGGCCTTTGAGGAGTTCCGCAAGCGACCCGTGGCCGACCGTCAGAAAGTGGTCGACATCGTGAAGTCCCTGTGCGAGCAGAATGCCGCCGAATGGGGTCGATTGGAGCTGGAAGAGACCAAGATCGGCCGACTCGATCATAAGATCGAAAAGCTAAAAATCATTAAGCGTGTCCCCGGAACCGAGTGGCTGAAGTCGGACTGCTATAGTGGCGATGGTGGACTGACCATCGAAGAGCATGCCCCCTTTGGCGTGATCGGCGCAATTACTCCCGTAACACATTCGCTGCCAACTCTTGCGGCGAACATTGTCAACATGGCCGCCGCCGGAAACACAGTCGTCTTTAATCCCCATCCATCGGGAGCAAAGATCGCTTGTCTCGGACTGCAAGCCTTTAATAAGGCGATCTTTGCTGCAATCGGGATCAACAATATCGCTACAATCCTGGGTAACCCGACGATCGAATCAGCCGACGCCATTTTTAATCACCGCGACGTTAAGGTGTTGGTGGTGACGGGCGGTCCGGCTGTGGCTCGGGCGGCTCTCGGCGCACGTAAGAAGGCAATCGTGGCCGGCCCAGGGAATCCCCCAGTCGTCGTCGACGAAACGGCCGACATCGAGAACGCCGCGAAGAGCATTGTCACTGGTGCAGCCTATGATAATAATCTGCTCTGCATCGGAGAAAAAGAAGTCTTCGCAGTCAATAGTATCTTCGATAAACTCATGGAGGCGATGGGCCGTCATGGAGGCTATTGTCTGAACGCTCAGCAGGTGGCCGCGCTGACGCAGCTTGCCTTCGCACCGCCACGCGAGCCGGGTGGGCATCCGATCCTCAACCGCGACCTGATTGGTAAGGACGCAGCCATTCTGGCCAGTCTGATCGGTGTCAACGTCCCCGCAAATACACAGCTATTGTACGGCGAGACCGACACAACCAACCCCTTTGTCCCAGAAGAGCAGATGATGCCCTTCGTCCCCTTTGTCCGGGCGAAAGACGTCCATCACGCCATTGATCTTGCGGAAGAGTTCGAGCATGGTTTTGGACATACCGCGATCATCCACAGTCGTAACGTTCACAATATGACGTTGATGGGAAAGCGGCTGAACACGACGCTATTCATTAAGAATGGCCCGTGCGGGGCGGGATTAGGATTGGGCGGCGAGGGTTACCTTTCGTTCAGCATCGCCACGCCAACCGGCGAAGGGGTGACGACTCCGATGACCTTCACCCGAACTCGCCGCTGCGTCATGGTCGACGAGCTGAGAATTGTCTAACAGGCCACCTGTGTCGACTGTGACCTTTTGCCTAAGTTAAATATTCCTGACCTAGTGTTTTCATGCAACTCTCGCGAGTCATTGGCAAAGCAACCGCCACCGTGAAGCATCCCTCTCTGAACGGGTGGCGGATGCTGATCTTGCAACCGCTGCTCGCCGATGGTGGCCCCGATGGGGAGCCACAATTGGCAGTAGACCCAGGGAGTGCCGGAGTTGGGGACCTTGTGATTGCGGCAGCAGATGGATCCGCTGCCAAGGAGATTATGGAATCGAAGAACACGCCGGTCCGCTGGGTCGTACTAGGACAAACCGACTAGCCACCTTGTTATCTATGATGAAAAACCCCTTAAGGGGTACCTTGGCTTAAACAAATATCCTCCGAGACTTGAATTCTTGTCACTCGACTCCCTCACCATCGACCGCATTGTTGCTGGCATCTTAAAGCAGATGTCTGGAGGGGCTGTAGCACGTCCAGTGGCATTGCCAGATCGATCTGTGACGCCGCACAGTGTCAGCCCAACGGTCAACGGACACACCCCGATCACCGCACAAACACCGAGTGCCGCAACAACACCGGCGGGTGTCAACCTGCTGGACGAGAAGGTCGTGACGGCCCAACTGCTGGAGCAGATTCTCGGCGGGAGCCGAGTGCTGGTGGGGGCGAAAGCCATTGTCACTCCAGCCGCCTGGGATGCGGCAAAAGAGCGAAACCTTGTGGTCGAGCGACGCCTCGCAGCGAGTCCGGCAGCGGATGTTTCCATCGGGTCGGCACCAATGGCCAACGGGTCCGTTGAAAGGAAAGCGCCCAGCGATGCAACAACGGCAACGACAGCGGGACTGATCATCGTGGTCAAGTCAACGGAATCTGTCGAACGATTGAAGCAGGACCTTGATGCATCGTGGAGACCGGAACTTGTCGGGGGTCCCGACGACGCGGCACAGTTAGTGATTAGTGAAATCGCCCGGGGAGGTGCTCAGGTTGCGGTCATCTTTGCCGAGCAAACCTATCGTGCGGCCTGCTTAGCGAACCGACACGACAAGGTGAAGGCAGCCCCGGTTCGCGACGCCTTAGATGTCAAGCAGGCTCGGAAAGAGATGCGCATCAACACATGGTGCGTCAACCCGATCTCTCGTACCTGGTACGAACTTCGCAATCTCATGCTGGCGATCCAGGCAACGTCCCAATGACCTGATGACTGGCTCAAGACATTCGACGGAACAGGTGTTTCGCAAACAATTCGACGAGAAACGTTAAATAAGTAGACAGTGATTATGCGGATCGGCGAAATCATAGGAACGGTCACACTGACAGAGCAACATTCGTCGTTGACGGGTGCCAGCTGGAAGGTGGTCGTCCCCCTGATGGCGACTGGACTGCGAGGCGAGGAGGCAGGGCGTGGCGAGCCGTTTGTTGTGTTCGATGCCCTGGGGAGTGGCGTGGGGTCATTGATTGCGATTAGCGAAGGGGGTGAAGCAGTCGCCCCATTTTATCCAGATGTCAAACCGATCGACGCCTACTGCTCGGCACTATTGGACACAATTGATCTTGAAGCGGAAACGAAGTAGTCAACGCGACAACTTCACAACTGGAAATCTCACTTTCCGTGACCTAAGTCACGAACTATTTTCCATAGAGGGAATCATGAATCAGTACCATCCCCTGTTTAACAATGCCGAAGCACGAGACATTAAGGAATGGATCTGCGAGGTGGGTCGGCGGGTGTATAACAAGGGGTTCGCCGCTGCGAATGATGGGAATATCTCGTATCGCATCGGCGAGAATGAAGTGCTGTGCAGTCCGACGATGATCTGCAAGGGATTTATGAAACCGGAAGACGTCTGTATGGTCGACCTCGACGGCAATCAATTGGCCGGGGTGAGGAAACGGACGAGCGAGGTATTATTGCACTTAACGATCATGAAGGAGCGACCCGATGTGCGAGCGGTCGTACACTGCCATCCTCCTCATGCGACCGCTTTCGCAGTGACCCGGGAAGCGATTCCTCAGTGTATCCTTCCGGAAATCGAAGTCTTCATGGGGGAAGTCCCTTTGGCACCGTACGGTACCCCGGGCGGGCAATCGTTCGCCGATACCGTCAAGCCATTCCTGAAGGCGACGAACACAATTATTCTGACGAATCACGGCACCGTCACCTTCGGGAAGACGCTCGAAGAAGCGTACTGGAAGACCGAAATCCTCGATGCGTACTGCCGGATTTTGATTCTGTCGAAACAACTTGGTGGGGTGACCTATCTTAATGAGCGGGAGTCTCGGGAACTGCTCGATCTGAAGAAGAAACTCGGCTTTGACGATCCGCGGTTTCATTTTGAAAACTGCGATCTCTGTAGCAACTCGGCGTTTCGAGAGGGGTATCAGTCCGTCGGCGCTCCCATCCCCAAAGTCGCCGCCTTCGACGCTCCACCGAAGTTCCCGGGCTACTTGCAGCAACCCTCCAATGCCGGGGAAGGGCGTTCTCTCCCTGCGGGAATGGATACCGAAGCGCTGATTCAGGCGATCACCGATCAGGTTCTGGCCGCGCTGAAGTAGAGGCAACTTCGTCGAACGATCAGCGACCCGTGACCGGCGATATCGTGCAGCTGTGTTTCGGGTGGCGACAACCGTTCTTGGCGCCGAGAACGAATTACATGAAACTTTGGGGGGCGACCGTTGGTAATTCAGCGGTCGTCCCCTGAGTCTTTGTGTCTCCATTGAGCGGCCCATCCGGCACCCTTTCGTATGACTGTTCCTGATACCACTTCACCGACACCCCGGTCTTCAACCAACCGTTTTCTCTGGGGAACGATCGGGGGAATGCTGATCCTGGGGGTGACGATCTACCTGTTCCAGGAAAAGGGGAACCTTTCAGACTCGGCTGATGCAAACGAAACCCAAACCGCAATAACGAAATCGGCGACTGGCACAAACGGGACAAGCCCAGGAGTCTTGCTGAGTCTTGATCAGCACGAGCAGCTCACCCATGGGGGGCCGTCTCCAGCGATTTCTTCGGGCAAGCCACGTCGTTCAGGGACGGAACAGGGGATTGTCCCCACTGCAAGCGAACCGGTTAGTTCGTCGGTTTCGCAGCAACTGAGCCCCCCGGTCGTCCTTTCTGACGCAGAGCTTTCGGCCAAATTTGTCGGAACCTGGAAGAGTTCGTATCACGGGACGCAAGAGATCACCCTCAAAGCCGACGGGTCCGCTCAACTGGAGTCCCGCCTCGATTTCCTGTCTTCGCTGCTTTACGGCTCCAAATTGTCGATGCAATTGACCTGGAAAGTGCAGGAGGGGGTGCTCACACAGGTGATTGTCGACGGGGTTCCGCAAGGGAATGTCGAACGACTGGTAGCCAACGAAGGGGGGACACGGTCCTATCTCGTGCTCGAACAGGGTGAGACGTACTTTCTGCTCGCCGAGACGGATGACCCGAAATCCGTCCTTCGCTGGGAACGGCTCGCTCACTGAGCCAAAAATCGTAGAATTGTGCTCGCTTGCTTCAGTTGCGTCCGTTGGCAGTCCCCTCTATACTGCATGGCTCGCACGATTTCAGGAAAAAACCATGCAAACGCTCCTTCGCCTTGTTGAACAGTCCAGCCTCCGCAAAAACCCACTCAATTTCTGTGTGGGCGACACCGTTGATGTGCATACGCGCATCTTGGAAGGAAACAAGGAACGCATCCAGATTTTCTCGGGCGTTGTCATCGCCAAACGCGGGGGTGGGATCAACGAGATGTTTACCGTCCGACGTATCGTCGCTGGTGAAGGGGTCGAGCGGACGTTCCCAGTCAACTCGCCGAAAGTGGCCGACGTCATCGTCAAACGACACGCTCGCGTTCGCCGTGCGAAGCTGTATTACCTCCGCGACCGCATCGGCAAGGCAACCCGCCTGACCGAACGTCGTGCCAAGGCTGGCGAAGCCGAAACAAACTGAGTCTCCGATGCGCATCGGCTGGCTCAGACGCCTGTTCGGTGACCGTGGAGAACGGCTGGCCACAAAGTTCCTCCGAAATTTGGGCTTTACCATCCTCGCCACGCAGGATCGAAGTCTGCTGGGAGAAATCGATATTGTCGTCCAAAAGGGTGACACCATCGTTTTCGTCGAAGTGAAAACTCGCAAGTCGACCGCAGCTGGTCATCCGACGGAAGCAATCACACTCACCAAGCAAAAACAGCTGACCCGCACTGCCCTCGCCTGGCTGAAACGGCGAAACCTCTTAGAACATCGCGCCCGCTTCGACGTCATCGCGATCATCTGGGGCGACGGTAAAGAACCGATCATCCAGCACTACATCAACGCCTTCGAACCAACCGGCGACGGCCAAATGTACAGTTGACCCCCGCTCCCTTCCGCCCCTCGCAATCGTCCGCCCCTCGCAATCGTCAAAGTCCTCAGGACTTACATCCAGCAATCAACAGGGATGCGAGCGCAATCGCAACACATCAAAAAATGGGGCTGCTCGGACTTGAACCGAGAACCAA
>JAWKTT010000004.1:0-315000 GCA_041398965.1 Planctomycetaceae bacterium
GGGATTCGATCCGGCACGAGCGGAACTTCCATAAAAGGGCATCCCTGCCCCCGCCGGTGACAAGTCAGCGACGCGACCATCCTTGGTCGTTTTTGTGGGCGGTATGAAGGTGGTTGATTCGCAAGAACCGATGTTTAATGACTCTCGACACGTCTCATCCATGACGTGTCGCAACACCTCCGGGAGTGTTCCCGATTCGCCGAATTCGGTCAAGCAGAGTTTGTCCTTCAGAGCCACACTGCCCCGCAAGTTTGTAAAACCTACAGAGTTCGTTCTGGTCCCAACACCCGGCATCTATACCACCGACAAGTTCGTCCGTCGCACATCACGATCGTGCAGACTCCAAGTCGGCCCCTTCCTACAATTTCGCGAGGATACGCAAGTTTGAGACGAGTCATCGACGCAATCCCTTCACCCGTCGATGTACTGAGCCTTTGCCGCCGCTCGAAACAAGCGGTCGTTGAGGGCACGCCCCAGATTCACTTGCGGGAATGGAGTCGCAACGATCAGGTCAACTCCAGACGCGTCAAGACTTCGCAGTGCGGCAAAGAATCGAGCGGTCGCTTCAACGAAGTCTCCTGTCGGCGACAACACCTCAAGGCGGTCAAATCGCTCGGGGCAAGGGGGAGCCTGAAAAGCGAGTCCGCCGAGTTTCTTGACTTCAGGTAGTGCCGCGTCCCAGGTTGGAAGAATTGATAGAGGTGTTCTCGGCGAGTAATGCTGGAGCAGTTGTCCGGGCGACGTTTGTGGAACCGTTTCGGCAAGGGGTGATGTGACAGACTCCAACGGTCCGAGAAATGCTTCGAGAGATTCCTGTGTTACTCCACCATGTCGCAGAATGCTTGGTCGCCCCGGACCTAATCGTAAGACGGTGGATTCAATCCCGACTCGACAGGGGCCGCCGTCAAGGACCATGTCGATACGATGACCGAGTTGCTCCATCACATGGATGGCAGTCGTCGGACTAACGCGACCAAACGGGTTCGCGCTCGGAGCCGCAACGGGGCATCCCGCCTCGCGCAGCATGGCAAGTGCGAACGGATGATCGGGGACCCGCAGGCCGACATCGGGAAGACCTGCGGTCACTAAGTCCGGGATGGCATCTTTTTTAGGAAGCAGCAGAGTCAATGGGCCGGGCCAGAAGTGCGCGGCCAGTCCAATCGCGATGTCCGGGACATCACGGGCAAACGAGAGGGCACTCTCGGCATCGGCGGCATGGACGATCAAAGGGTCAAAGTGCGGCCGTTCTTTTGCCGAAAAAATGCGGGCAACCGCTTCGACATCAAGGGCATTCCCACCGAGACCGTACACTGTTTCCGTTGGAAACGCGACCAGTCCACCAGCGCGAATCATCTGTGCCGCCTCGCTGGTCTCCTGGGTGATGACCGCGATTTGAGATGAATTGGAGCGTCTCCATTCTCCGGTCGAACTCTCCATTGCCTAGGATTCTTTCGTCACAGGACAGTAGAAGTCGTCCGGCTTGATGGCGAGCAACGAACAGTGAATCCGATGCAGCAACTCTTCGGCAGTGTTCCCGAGCAATAAGCCGGTCACTCCACCGCGAGCAACTGTCCCCATCACTAGCAGATCAATGTTGTGCTCCTCCAAAGCCTCTTCAATGACCACCGCCGCCGCACCTCGTTGAACCTCGATCCGAACTCCCTCTTCGATTGTGCGGTAGTCGGTCTGGCTGAGCCGCTCGAAGACCTCTTCTTCTGCGTCTCGCTGCACCTTTTGGCGATACGCTTCGATCTCATCGTCCGGCGTTTCGAGGCGGAACAACCTTCGATCGAGCGGGAATTCGATGGCATGAACCACCAGCAGGCGGGCATTCATCAACTGTGCCGCAGAGACCCCCATATGCAGCGCCTTCAGTCCGACATCCGAAAAGTCATCGGCTACCAGAATTGTCTGCACATGGCCGTCAGTCTCGGGGCGATAGACCCACACAGGACAAGGGCACTTTCGAAGCAGCTTGACGGTGGTACTGCCAAAAAAGAATCGTGACGCAACCCCTCGACTACTTGTTCCAACAATCAACAGGTCGATATCTTGTGCCAGGACATATCGAATGAGAGCCTCCCAGACCCTCCCGGCCACAACCTGGGTAACTACCAGTTTCACTCCTGCAGCGCGTGCTTCCTCACCAATCTGATCGAGAGCTGTCGCCGCAGCCTCTCGCAGCGTCGCTTCGGCTGACTTCTCGACGATGTCTTCCGTGGTAATGGCCGGAATATTGAGGACACTGACGAGGTGCAACTCGGCCCCAGTGACCGCAGCCAACTGCACGGCTCGCGAGACGGCAGCCGATGGGGCGGGGCGAAGTGTTTCCGACACCAGCGTACTTTCGCTTCCTAAATCGACACCAACTAAGACTTTTTGGACACGTTGCATGTTAAACTCCCCAATGTCGACCGTTGAGGCTCCCCACATTCGCAGGAGCACAGAAACCTCTGTTGTCGTAGCCCGATGGGCCTCCCTGTCAACGTGTGAATCTCCTATTCAACTTCCGCCCCTTCTTGAACATCATCGATTCCATTCTACTCGATCACGGTAACATCCCAACAGTCAGCTTTCATTACCTCGTCGCGAATTCGTTTCCGAACAAGTAACACAACAGAGTTCTTTCATGCGTGAAGTGTACGTCAGCACCGATGTGGAAACAGATGGTCCCATCCCCGGACCACACTCAATGCTCAGTTTGGGGTCAGCAGCTTTCACCTCGGACAAAAAGCTCCTCGGTACTTTCGACGTAAACCTCGAAACGCTCCCGGAGGCCGCCCCTTGTCCAGAGACGATGCACTGGTGGGGGACGCAGCCTGAAGCCTGGGCCAAGTGCCGTCAAAACCCGCAGTCGCCAGAAGCTGCCATTCGTCGTTATGTTGACTGGCTCGATTCGCTGCCGGGGCGTCCAGTTTTCGTCGGCTATCCCGCCGGCTTCGACTTCCTGTTCGTCTACTGGTATCTCATCCGCTTTGCGGGGCGAAGTCCGTTCTCTTTCGCTGCAATCGATGTCAAGACCTTCGCAATGGCACTGCTGAAACGTCCGTTTCGATCGATCACGAAGCGGTCCCTTCCAAGGCGTTGGTTCGATGGACACCCCCACACGCATTGTGCTTTGGACGATGCCATCGAACAAGGAGCCCTGTTCTGCAACATGCTCATGGAGTCCCGGGAATCTTCCCCCCCGGACATCAATGCCGCCAACTGATCACTCCCGTGGGCCAGGCGACAGGCCGATTGACAGCCGCTTCCCAAAGGGCCGGTGGAGTCGTTACAACGATGGCATTTCCGTCTAAGTACCCCATCGAAGGGATGCTTTCGACGATCCTCCCCCGTTCTCAAAGAGTTGACTTCTGTGACTCCCCCCGTCTTTGAACTGATCGTCGAGCCGGAGTTGCGGGGCGTGCGAATCGATTCCTTCCTGGCGAAGCACTTTCGCAACTACTCGCAGTGGCGTCTCTCGCGGATGGTGAGGTGCGGGTGTGCGAGCGTCAATGGGGCTCCAGCCGATGAGACGCGTCGAGTCTTTCCGGGCGAAGCGGTCCGCCTGTCGCTCGTCGAACCGCCCGATAAACTCCTCAATGCCGAGTCACGCGAGTTGCCGGTGTATTATGTCGACCCTTGGATGCTGGTTGTCGACAAACCGGCGGGGATGATCGCACATCCCACGGGGGAGTATCAGTCGGGAACTCTGGCGAACATTCTCCAGTCGTATTTCGACCAGAAAACGCCGCTACGAGGATTGGTTCGGCCGGGGATTGTCCATCGGCTCGACAGGCACACGAGCGGCCTGATGGTGGTGGCGGCACATCATTTATCGCACCGGCATCTTGCATCCGCCTTTGAAGCGGGACGAGTTGCGAAGACTTACGTCGCTTTGGTGGAAGGGGTCATGCCCCGAGACACGGGGGTCATCGATTTGCCAATCGGTCGGGCCAGAGAAGGACGCCTCGTCTTGATGTCGGCTCGCGGTGATGCGGTCGACGCGAAGCCCTCGAAGACGAGCTATCGGGTGTTGCGGCGTTTTGCCGAGCATACCATGGTGGAGTGTCGCCCGGCGACCGGTCGCAACCATCAGATTCGGGTGCATCTGTCGCAGATTGGTCACCCATTGATCGGCGATGAATTCTACATGGCTCACGGAGCGATCCGTCCCCTCAACCCGGATTGGATTCCAGTCGCCCCGGAAGACTTCGACGCCAATTTCGTCGACGAAATCGAAACAGGCTTTCCCATCCGGCGTCATGCCCTACATGCCATGAAACTCGAATTGGCTCATCCGATCAGTGGACTCTGGATGACGTTTCAGTCCATCCTCCCCCCCGACTTTCAGGCGACAATCGATGTGTTGAGCGACGGGGCGAGTGTTTCGTAGGCAGGAACTCGTCACGAGTCATTTGATCGTGGGAGAGAGTGGCTATTTTTTCTTGGGGGGGCGGGAGGTGAGGTACGAGAGGCCGGCATCGATGAGGACGCGGCCACGCAAAGCTTCTCGTCCGAGCAGCATCCGGAAGCCCATGGCGTCACGATTGGCCAAAGTCAACTCGATCTCCCACTCTTTGTCTCCCAGTCGCAGCGAAGTCTTGATGACAGGACGTTTCTCGGCATGCCCCGAAGAACTTCGAACTGTCCGGTACTCGACCAGCGGACTCTCGGCCCAGACTTCGCCATCGCGGACTCGCTGCAAAGGGTGGACCGCGAAACGGACCCAGCACGTCCCCTCTCGGGTGAACTCTTCGATCTCGAACGCATGCAACGATGACGTCCTCGCTCCGGTGTCGAGCTTCGCCTTAATCGGGTTCACCCCGAGGTCGGGCAATGCGACCCACTCTCGCCAACCAACCGCCGGCAGAACTCGCGCCTGATCTCGTCGTCGTTTTGCCATGTCTAAACCGCCGTTGGTCGAGTTTCGACGTCTCTACGCAAAGTGTGTCCCGTCTGGTGATCGCTCGGAATTCTCGAGTTACAGAATCTCGAGCGTCGGCATCGCAGGGGCATTTAATAATTCACGAACGACTTGCAACGCGACTTGCTGGCAAACATTCGTCAACGCCTCACGACTCGGAGATTCCGCATCAAACAACCGGCTCATCTTTCCCGCGTCTCCCTGGATGCGAATCTGTGGATCGATCGGAATCTCTCCCAAGAACGGCAACCCCATCTCTTCGGCCTTCTTGCGTGTCCCCCCACGACCAAAAATGTCGCCACTCATATTCTCGACCATCCCCAAGACGGGAATCTTCACTTGCCGGAACATGGAGACCGCTTTCACGGCATCTAACAAGGCCACCTGTTGAGGCGTACAGACGACCACCGCGCCGGCCAACTGAACCGTCTGCGACAGTGTCAACGCGACATCGCCAGTTCCCGGGGGCATGTCTACGATGAGATAGTCCAACTCTCCCCAATTCGTCTGATGAAGTAACTGAGTCAGCCACTTGTGCAGCATCGGTCCCCGCCAGACCACAGCTTGCTCCGCCGGGACCATCAATCCCATCGACATCATCCGCAGACCATCCGATTCCAACGGTTCGATGCGGTCGATCGTCCGTCCGTCAGGAGTGGTGAACTGCTTGATCTCGGGCTGTCCACTCACTCCCAGCAGATGCGGAATACTCGGCCCGTAGACGTCCGCGTCCAAGAGGCCAACTCGCGCCCCGGATTTGAGCAGACCATAAGCGAGAGAAGCTGAAACTGTTGACTTCCCAACTCCCCCCTTCCCGCTTCCGACCGCAATGACGTTTGCGACTCGGAGGCCGATGTTTCCCCCGGCATGTTTCCCCTTGACCTTAGAAGTAAACGTCACCTCGACCGGAGTCTCGCCGACAAGTGTCGAGAGTGCTTCTCGAATGAGGTTGGCAATTCGTGTCGGGTGAGGATATGCAGGTGTCGGCAAGGTCAGCTCGATCTGCACGCCATTATGGTCAGCCTCAACCTTTGTAATGACTCCGAGTTCGCCCAGCGAACGATTCAGTTCCGGGTCAATCAAAGGGGCGATCAGTGATCGCACTTGGTTGGCATCAAGACTCGAACTCATGTTGACTCTCGTTTAGGTCATTCGCCCAGGGGGGGAAGTTTTGAAATCGTCGACTATCGACCGAAAGGCTGCTTGGAAAACTCTCGACCCGATTACTGCCGCCGGGCAGGCAACAGCATACTGGCAAATCATAGTGAGATCAGCCAGTAAGGCACCCGTCGGCCCAAGGGTGTTCGTGGTTTTCTCGATGATTGCACAGGGAACATCGGTTTGGTCACTTCAGGATTACACGGCGAATGGGTAAGGTGTGACGCAATGTCGTTGCCCTGGTCTTACCTCTCCATTCCTCCTTTTCCCTTCGTGATTCATGGATTTCTTACAGCTAAGCGGACGTTCGGTCCTTGTGGTCGGTGTCGCCAATAAGAAAAGCGTCGCATGGAAAGGGGCACAGGCTCTTGTCGAAGCTGGGGCCGACGTATTGTATTCGGTCCGGAGCGAACAGCGGCGAGACCAACTTCGCAAATTGGTCGGAGAGGCCCCCCCGATCTACATTTGCGACGTCGAACGACCTGACGACATCGAACGTCTGAAAGACGAAGTCGCCGCCGACCGAAAGCAATTGGCCGGAATGCTGCATTCCATTGCTTTCGCCGATTACTCCGCAGGATGGCTCCCCTTTCACGAGACCCCAAGGTCAGCCTTCTTGCAGGCCGTCGACATCTCGTGTTTCTCGCTGATCGCCCTGTCAAACGCGATGAAGGAACTTCTGGATCCAGAAACGGGGAGTGTCGTCACAGTCTCGATTTCGACGACTCGCATGGCTGCCGAGAATTATGGATACATGGCCCCAGTCAAAGCCTGTCTCGATTCAACCGTCGCCTTTCTGGCGAAGTCGTTCTCCGAATTCTCCCGCGTCCGGTTCAACGCAGTCTGTCCCGGTCTGCTGAAGACTTCCGCGTCGGCTGGCATCCCCGGTTATGTCGACAGTTACCTGTTCGCCGAGCAAGCCACCCTCAGGCAACATGCGGTCCAGACGGACGAAGTGGCGAACGTCGCCGCATTTCTCTTGAGTCCCCGCTCGTCAGGGATCAACGCCCAGAGACTGGTGGTCGACGCCGGGATGGAGATCAACTACTTCGACCGTCGCATCGTCGAACGCTTCATCAACGGTTGACGGAAAGTGAGCGATGAATCACGACATATTAACCCGCCGATTTCATCGGGGCGGCGATTCGAGTGGATGGGACAAGTGTTATCACCCCAGCAGGTCATCTCCCGGACGCGATCTATCATGCCGCTCGGTGGACACGGAGGGCACGGGGGCTCCGGCGAGAGGCCGATTGCGATTCGTGCGATTGGGAATCCTGTTCGGTCTTGGTTTCCTCTTGAGAGAGTTCTTCTTCAAACCCATCGACCAGTTGCAATCGGGGTTGTGCGGGCATCGAGATGACCGTCCCGATTGGGGTCTGGATGTCACGGGACCGTGTTGGTGCCGGTTCGTAAACGGACGGTGCTGGGGGAGCAGAGGTCTCGAAATCAGTCGCCACTTCACGCGACCGGTCCGCTTCGTTCCGCTGTGATGTCCGATCGGTTTGTCGCGCCTCATTCCGGTCTGTCCTCGTCGCTGCTGACGTTGTCGTCGGTGCGGTCGAAGTCGGTGCAGAAACGGTCGATGCGGCTGACTTCTGCGTCGTCGTCGATGTTCTCGACTCGCCTGTCCGCGAAGCGGTCATCTCGGCATGCACGCGGTTGAGGAAGGTTGCAACTTGTTGATTCACGGCGTCCCGGTTCTCATCCATATCAAGACGGGCACGGGTGACGAGTCCCAATTGTCGATCACCTCGCTTAGCTTCACGCTCGAACAGGGAGGCATCGGTGATGGCATCGGTCAACACGTACCACGCCACGATGGCCGCCGCGATCCCTCCTTGAACTAGCAGAAAAGTCTTGGTGACCTCAACTCCCCCTTCGATCTTCTGAGACTCCACCAAAAACATCGTTGCCATCCCCGAGATGGCCAGAACACACATCCAAGATGTCGGCGATTGCCAGACCGACTCATATTCGTTGCGGGCAAAGGGATTTCGGGCATTAGATCGGTTGGATGACGATTCCGGATACATGGAGAAAGTCTCTTGGGATTCCAGTGGACAAACGGCAAGAAATGCGTACATACTATATCTCCGAGCGGTTACTGCCTCGAAGACGAGTCGTTGGTGTCCAACGAACTCAGGCAGGAACTGCCGGTTGCCCCCGCCGCAAAGTTGCGCAAAATCGCTCACCACACCTATCCCCCCTCCGGTAACCCCTGGCAATCGAGGCCAATCGATGTCCACGTCTCCCATCTCTTTGCACAGCACTCCGCGCCAGATCGCCACAGTCAGCCTGCTCGTACTGATGTGCCTCGCAATTGTTCCCGCCTTCCTGATTGCAGACGATGTCGCGACTCCGGCAGATTCGTCAGCAACGGAAAGTGATAGCGCTGCCACAACCTCCGTTGATGAACCGATCGTCCCGCCGAAGTCTCTGCTGGACGCCCCCAAGAAGCCCAGATCCATCGCAATCTGCGGCGATTGTATGAAAGAGATTGATGGCGATGCGAAGAAGTGCCCGCATTGTGGGGTCGAACTGACGGACGCCTACGTTCCACCAGCAGAACTGCTCGCCCCCGCTGTCTTGACCAACGATGGCTCGACAGGATCGGGGGGATCATCCGTAATAAACAGCGACTCTCCCGAAAACTCGCAGGGCGGTTCAACGGTCCCCCGCGCCCAAATCGCAAACCAACAACAAGTGCCCGGCACGACAGGTTACACCGCACCTGCCGAAGAGGGGTCAGGAAACGCAATCCTCGATTTCCTGAAGTCGTTCAAAGGGATCACCCTGATGACCGGCCTCTGCATGCTGTTCTTCTTCTGGAAACTCAACAGCTAATAGACGTCCGGTCTCTTTGGTTGACGACGATCACTCCCCCCAAGCCCCACGTTTACAACGTGGGGACCATCTCTGGGGGTGAGATCACGCCGTAGCTTCCTTATTCGTCGGTTACGCAACCTTCCGAAGCACTCTTCACCGTCTTGATGTACTTGTAGAGTGTCCCTCGGGTGTACTTGTAGGGTGGGGCCACGAACAGACGAGCCCGCTTGTCCCACTCCTCTGGGGTCAGCGGGACGTTGATTTCATTGGAGTCGGCGTCAATCGTGATGACGTCGCCGTTCTGTAGCAGGGCGATCGGCCCACCCTCTTGTGCTTCCGGCGTCACGTGTCCGATGATGAATCCGTGTGATCCGCCGCTGAAGCGGCCATCGGTAATGAGCGCCACTTTGTCGCCCAGGCCGGCTCCCATCAGAGCAGAAGTCGGAGTCAACATTTCCGGCATCCCTGGCCCCCCCTTCGGACCTTCATACCGGATGACGATCACTTCGCCCCCCTTGATCTCACCATCCTCCAATCCCTTGAGCATCAGTTCTTCGCTATCGTAGCAGAGAGCGGGACCTGTAAAGGTGAGCCCCTCTTTTCCGGTGATCTTGGCCACTGCCCCATCGGGACAGACGTTCCCCCGCACAATGCGGATATGCCCCGATGCCTTGATCGCTTCTTCAACTGGACGGACGATCGTTTGCCCCGCCTTGAGCCCCGGCAACGCAGCGACATTCTCGGCCAAGGTCTTGCCTGTGCAGGTCAGACAGTCGCCATGGATAAACCCCTTTTCCAACAGGTACTTGATGACGGCCGGAGTCCCCCCGATCGAATGGAGGTCTTCCTGCACGAACTTCCCCGACGGCTTGAGATCTGCGAGATACGGAGTCTTGTCAGAGATTCTCTGGAAGTCGTCAATCGTCAGGTCGATCTCGACGCTGCGGGCCATCGCTATCAGATGTAACACGGCATTCGTGGAACCGCCGAGGGCAATGACGATGGTCATCGCATTCTCGAACGCCTTCCGGGTCATGATATCCCTTGGCTTGATATCTTTTTCCAACAAGTTGCGAATCGCGGCCCCCGCTTCGAAACACTCCTTCAATTTGTCGGGGTCAACGGCCGGAATACTCGCCGAATACGGAAGAGACATTCCCAGTGCCTCAATGGCCGACGACATGGTATTGGCGGTGTACATTCCGCCGCATGCCCCCGCTCCAGGGCAGCTTTTTCGGACAATTTCCTTTCGCTGTTCTTCGGTGATCTTGCCGGTAATTGCCTGACCATACGACTGAAAGGCAGAGACAATGTCGAGCTTGTCCGCGTTGACCCCTTCGACCCCCGCCAGTGCTGCCGAGCAACCGGCCTTGATCGTCCCGCCGTAAACCATGATCGACGGACGATTGAGCCGCCCCATCGCCATGATGCAACCGGGCATGTTCTTGTCACACCCGGGCAGAGCGATCAGGGCATCATACCACTGAGCCCCCATGATGGTTTCAATCGAGTCGGCAATGAGGTCTCTCGATTGCAACGAGTAACTCATCCCGTCAGTTCCCATGGAAATCCCGTCCGACACACCGATCGTGTTGAACCGCATCCCCACCAGACCTGCCGCAACAACCCCTTCTTTCACCTTGGCAGCCAAGTCCAGGAGGTGCATGTTGCATGAGTTTCCTTCGTACCAGACCGAGCCGATGCCGATTTGGGCCTTGTTCATATCGCTGTCGGTCAGCCCCGTGGCATACAGCATTGCCTGCGAAGCCCCCTGTGAAGCGGGTTGAGTGATGCGGGCCGAGATTTTGTTGAGTTGCGTCATAATGCGTCGGTCGAAAGTCAAAGGGATAATGCGTCGAGTGAGATCCTGCCCCGTCAGATTGTGTTCTATGACGGTCTCGGTATTGTAAGAAGGAGCGGCTTTCGATGCGCGTCAACAGCAGCGGTTTCGCGGCGACTTTTTCACAAGGATTACTCAGATGGGACGTTTTCAAGATCGAGTCGTCATTGTGACGGGAGGAAGCAAGGGAATCGGAGCCGGTTGTGCCCGGGTCTTCCATGCTGCTGGGGGACGCGTCGCCATTCTCGACGTCGACACGGTCGCCGGCCAGACTTTGGCCGACGAACTCAACGGCTGCGACATCAATTCCCCCTCCGTCACCGGATGCGACTTGCCAGGTGAGCGGATTCGGGTGATTGCTTGCGACGTCTCAAACCCGGACGCTCTGAAGCAGGCGATTGATGAGACCGCCCGTCACTGGGGGGGGATCAACTGCCTCATCAACAACGCTGGAGCACATCCCCCCGCGACAACGATCGACGACACTTCGCTTGCCGACCTCGAATCGTTAATGCAACTGAACTTCGTTGCCACCTACGCGGGCTGCAAGTTTGCGGTCCCATACCTTCGCCAACGTCGGGGGACCATCATCAATGTGAGTTCGATGACAGCCGTCTTGGGACAGGACCGTTCTTCCGCCTATGCTGCCACGAAAGGGGCACAGCTCAGCCTGACGAAAGCCCTTGCTGTCGAGTTGGGGCCACAGGGGATTCGAGTCAATGCTGTCCTTCCCAGCAACATCGATACGCCTTTGATGCGGTCGTGGGCCGCAACTTTGGACGACCCCGAATCCGCCCTCAAGAGAGTGTCTGCTCTGCAAGTCTTCAACCGTATGGGGACTCCCGAAGAGGTCGGAAACGTTTGCCTGTTCCTGGCAACAGAAGACTCGAGTTTCGTTACCGGTCAGGGGATCGAAGTCGAAGGTGGGGCCAGCCTCGACTACTAAGTCTCCGACTCCATGGAATCGACGACAGGCCCATAGCACCCGCGGCGGGGCCAAAGTGATGCTCCCCGCGGGTCAATTCCCTCGCGCCGTTCCTGGTTGAATTCCGGTCGCACCGTTACCACCGTTGAGAAACGAAAACGTCGAAACACTCGTCACTGTCGAGAAGATCGGGTTGATCGCAATCCGAACATAGCGACGATCTGGCGAGATGATGGGAGCCGCGGTCATCGTGATTCCATCGGGGATCAAGGTGATGACCGGATTGAATCCGAAGGCTCCGGCACGCTGAAACCGCCGAGTTGCCGCCTCCGCGCGGTCGGCCTCGAACTCGGCCGCTGTTTGCAGGATGACTCCTCGCCCAATTTGCTTTTGACCCGCGAACTTCTTTGGCTCGCGAGGGAGATCGATTCTCGCGGTGCTCACCTGTCTCGGGGTCGTCCGCCGTCCCTCTTCGAGCACCATTCGGACAACCGGTTCTTCAGCGCCGATCGTGATGATGCGGGTCGTTATGGTTTCCTGTGGCGTTCCCGCGTGACGCACAATCGTCAGCGTTCCTCGCTTTCCAGCAATATCGCCGGATGAGTGGCGAACACGAAAACGGTAGTCCCCCGACTGTCCCGCGGCACAGATGTACTCTTCCCGACAGTTCTTCGCGTCAGGTCCGAAGCCGTCCCGTGTCAGCACTCCCCCGCCCGGCGAGTCGGGGTTCTCAAAAGAGCAAATGCTCCCGCTCGGCTCTTCGACAATGAGGTCAAGGTCTCCCGTTCCTGTCCAGACAAGCGACGCCACAATGTCTCGAGAACGAGCGACTTTCATCGTTGCTTCGAGTTGCTGTGCTTCTTCCTGTCGCCCATCCTTCACTAGCATCTGCCGTGTGTCGAGAACGACATTCTCTGCCTCGCGATGAATCTCCTGATAGTTGCGGGTCCAAACATGTTGCAGCACTCCGGATGCCGCCCACTCAATGGACGGCACATCCTTCTCCTTGCGCGCAAGGGCAAGTCCGAGCACATACGATTCCGGGCGTTCTGGAAGTATCTGGGCTGCAGATCGACAGGCTCGCAATGCAGCCGCATTGCGATTGAGGTTCGCGAGATAGCGAGCCGAGAACATCATTGACTGATAGTCGGCAGGTCCAAAATCTGCGATCGACATCACGACACGTTCGATCTCGGCTGCTGGTCGTCCCTGTTCCTCCATCGAGACGGCGAGTGCCTCGTACATCCAAGGTTGGGACTGCCCATAGGTGAGGGCCGACTGAATCACTGCTTCGACGTGCTGATGTTGTTTTTCCTTTAGCAGGCGATCCACGAGCCGGGCGACTGAACGATGCTGCGGACGGTTTGCCTTGAAGTATTGCCGCCAAATCTGTTTAGGCTCGCCACTGTCGAGCTTGGGGAAAGGGGCCACCTTCGATCCGTTGGTATCAACAAGCACAGCGGAGGTCGCCGTTTCCGACGTCCCCCGCTGTGTGATCTCACCTGATGTCGAATCCTGCTCGGTGGCTGCCCCTTGAGGCTTCCCAGGCTGGCCAGTTCCTCCAGTTGTCCGCCCCGTTACGGTTTTTTTTTAGCCGCTTCGATGGCAGCATTGTCGAAAACAGAGGGCTTTCCTGCTTGAGCAACCGAGAAATCACCCGCTGGAACCGGGAGGCTGAAGAAGTTGTTGTTGTTATTCCCGTTGTTTCTATTCCCATTATTGCCGAAGCCGTTCTGGCCGTTCTGGCCGTTCTGGCCATTGATTCCATTCTGGCCACCCAAGCCACCACCGAAACCTCCACCGATCGGGAAGATCGGGATCACCAAGTCAGCAACTGGATAAACGCGGGTTTGCAGAGCCGTCAGAGCGTAATCGGAAGAGGTGATTTTCATCACTTCGTCTTCAATGATGTAGGTTGCTTCAAAAGGTTGGAGAATCAGTTTGAGAGCACTGCGAAGGGTGATCCCGGAAATGACAAGGTCGACCGTTTCGCTTTCGACATCGACACCAAGTTCTTCCAACTCGGTGCGGTGAGGCACGATGGGAATCTGATAAGTGTCTGCCAAGTGCTGAAGAGCTGCCGACAGGGTCGTTCCGATGAACTCGATATCGACCGTTGTGTCGAGCATGTCATAGATACGCTGCTCGTTCGGGTTGTTCTTCTTGAGGTCGACTGACTTCCACTTTCGACGACGTTCGGTCAATGCCTGCCAGACGGCTGGGGAAGGATACAGAACGGGCGGTTCGTCTGGGAACGGAACGTGCGAGAGTTCAACCTGATGGAGGGTAGCAAGGAATCGGTCACCACGCAGAGCACGCAAACGCTCAGCCTGACGCAATTGACCTGCTGCTTCCGAGAGGGTCGTCGTGGCCATGCCGAGTGGATTCCCCGGACGGAGACTGCTGACCATCCTTCCGACCTCTTCAGCCGCCTCGGCGGCGTCATCATTCCCTTCATGGAACTCGACAATCAAAGATCGTACGCGATCGACAAGTTGTTCCATCCGCTGATCGAGTAATGTGGTGTGCTCAATGAGTTCCTGAGTCGCCTCGGCAAGGCGTTCTCGCTGAGCCTGCGACTCGACTCGTCCTTGTTGAATCTGTGCCTGGCCAGCGATGTGATTGCGGAACGAAGACAGGTCCCGCAGCATCCGCTCACGAGCATCTGCACCGATGTCAGTGGCCGACTTGAGCGCGATTCGAAGTTCATCCAGCAGGCCAACCGCTTGTGCCGGGTCAACGCGGAGCACCTGCAGGGCCGCTTGCTTGGCGTCGTCCAAGCGGAGTTGCATCTGCTGTTCGCGAGCAGCACGACGATTCCGTTCCTGGGCAATCAGGTCTTGCTCTTGTGCAGTGGCACGCCCCTCCAGAGGAGACGCGGCAGGATCCGGATCAACGACACCCGGTTCGGCAGGCTCTTCCGCCTGAACGAGCAACACTTGCGGACGATTCGGAGCATCAATCAGCCCTTTCGCCCGTACGTTGGCGGGATCGAGTTCGCGAATTTGAAAACCGATCTCCGCGGCAGCGTTCGCCTGTCCCTTCACAAGAGCGATCTGCCCCTGTTCTTCAAGGACAGTAATGCGATCTTCGAACGATTGCTGAGCGGCGGCAAGCATCTCATTGCCAGCCAGTGGGTTGATCTGACCCTGCCCCACATTGGCGTACTGCCACATGTGATACAGGTAGGTGTTGCCCGCAGTCTGTGCTGTTGTGGGGAGTTCCCAGGTGAGTTTCTCGCTGCCAGCCTGACACTGAATCTTCGCCCCGGACGTGTCGCCACGACCCAGGTAGATCGTCGGACGGTCGGAACGGAACGGCAGGGGCGACTTCGGGAGCAGATCGGCGGAGGTCTCTAACGAATCGAGATACAATACTTGTGCCTGAGTGGCCTTGGCCAGTTCGGTCCCGAGCCTTTCGGTCGACCACTGCTTATCCTGACGATAGCTGTCAATGAAGACTCTCCCACCAGTCTGATGGGCAAGGGTCCCGAGAGACTCCAAGTTCAAATTTGCCCCGACAGCGAATCCATGGACGGGAATCTGATCTTTTCGGAGCGAAACGTAGAGGTCTTCATAGTCAGCAACCCGAACCGCAGTTGCACTCCCCATTCCATCGCCGATGTAGACCACAGACTTTGATCGATCAGCAGTGAAGAGGCTTTGGGCATGACGCAACGCTCCCAGCATGTCTGTCGCCCCTGCTGGGAAGCGGTCCTCGAGATTCTCCACCCCAACGGAAAGTGCCGTCGATGGAGCGACGAAGCCTTCAGTCATCGGTGCGCAACGAAGATCGACAGCAAAGAGCGATACGCGGTCGGTGGAGGGCAATCCCTTGAGAAAAGCGCGAAGTACCGAGAGACCTTGTTCGCGGTGCTCGCCAACCTGACTGGCCGAAGTGTCGAACAGCACAACATGGTCATGTGGCCGAGCCACTTGCTCGATCCCATCGACTGACATGGAGATCGCCGCGTACTCCAGCCCATCGGCGGCCCGATGACTATGAACCTTGACGGCTCCGGGGTCTGCGGCAAATCCTTGAGCCGCAATCGTCAATGAGGCGCAAAAGGTGGCGAACGACTTGGTGAACGACTTCATCTCATCTCTCCGAAGGGAGGCGCGAAGTGAAAGGCTTTATACGTGACCGCTATCCAAGATAAGAGAGAAATCTCATCACCCAGGAAGTGGCAAATGGGAATCCTGTTTGTGGTCCCTGCCCGATGATCGGTGTAGAAACCGCCAAAGGGGGAGAGTCCCTGCTACGCATTGTAATGAGAGGATCGGACGACTCCCAAGGAAAATCGCTCGAAAATCAATCTAACTTGCAGCTCCGGGCAAAACTCCGGCGGCACCTTAACGACTGCTCCGAATATACTGATCTGACGTTTCCAGGCAATTCCTGCCTGTTTTTCCCTAAAACCTCGCGGCTCAACGGAATCTCTCAGCCACCACCACGATTTTTCACGCGATTCGCCCCGACACGTCTTTGGCAATTCAAGACACAAAACGGCGAATCGCGTGACGAGTCAACAGAGAAGTTTGAAGATTATGCAAGTTGTTGCGAGACGGAGGGATGTCTGCAACTTCTCCCGAAGAGGTGGTCGTCGGGCTTGGAACTGGTGATGATGTTGGCTAACTCAGTCCGTTCAGGGTCCCCGTTGAATCGTGGAATCGATCGGTCTCAACTCCCATCGCCTGGGCCATGCTGAGCAAAAGATTCGACATCGGAGGATGATTGTTGACATCGAAGCCAAGGTGTTGACCATGCTTTAAGCCGAGTTTGCTTCCTCCAGCGAGCAGCGTCGGGAGATTCTTGGGGGAATGATCCCCCCCTTCGCCCGAATTCATTCCGCTCCCAAACAGGACAACGGTATGGTCAAGCATCGTCCCTTCGGTCTCTTGGGTTCTCTTGAGAAATGTCAGGAAACGTCCGAGGCGTTCGAGGTGGAAGCGGTCGATGACCCCGAGTTTCTTGAGCATTCCCGGGTCTCCTCCATGATGTGAAAGCTCGTGATGATTCTCCCCTCCTCCGCCGTAGCCTCCCGCTTCCCGCGACCATTCATAGGTGATCACGCGCGTCGTGTCGGTGACGAAGGCGAGATACGACAATTCGAGCATGACGTCGATCCACATCGGACGATCATGTCCGTTTCGTGGCTGACTGTTCAGTTGCAACCCTTTTGCCTCAACCTCGGGCTTCGGGACGTCGACCCAGTCTTCGAGTCGACTGACCCTTTGCTCGGTCTCTCGGACCGAGCCGAGGTATTCATCGAGCTTTTGTTGATCCGATTTCCCCAGTTGTCGATGCAAGCTGGCCGCTTCTTCTCGAATACTATCGAGCACCGACTTCCGTTCTGCGTAACGTCGGAGTGTCGCCTCGCGATCACGGGCCGTCTCGGGGACGAAAAGTCGATTGAACAGCCGCTGGGGTGAATCCTCCGCTGGCAGTGGGGTACCGCTGAGGTTGAAAGAAAGCGTGTGAGAATGCCCGGCGGAACCTGTCCCGGACGAATCAGAGAGTTGCAGCGAGGAGAACCGCGTTTGCTTCCCATGTTGTTCGGCCACCACCTGATCGATCGAGATGCTGTTTGTGTAGTCACTTCCCGGAACGGCGGTCAGGTTCGCTCCGGTGAGCCAGGTATCGGCCCCGCTATGCCCGCCGGTCGACGCCGGGTGACCAATTCCGGTGACTACCGTGAAGTCGTCTCGCAGATCCTTTAAGACAGACAGGGTCGGTGACAGGGTGTAACCCTTTCCCGCCCCTTCTGGCATCCACTCTTTGATGTTCACGCCGTTCGGAACATAGCAGCAAATCATTCGAGGCTGCACGCCGAGCGATTTGGCGAGTGGCTGGTAAGTGGAGGGAGCCCCCCAACTGCGAGGCAACATGGCGTCCAACAGTGGCAGACCAACACAAGCCCCCAGCCCCCGCAACATCGTCCGACGGTTCAATCGATGCCGAATCGTTCCCATGCTGTCACCTCAATCTTTTCACACGGTCCGTAATCAAGATACTCACGAATCACTTGTCCCTGGCAGACTTGTCTCTCTATGACGTCAGGACGATGAATGTTTGGTTCGCTGTTGTTGCTGTGGATACATCGACACGTCAGATTGGCTTCTCTTGATGAAATCTTTCTGCCGTTTGTGTAGCCTACCAGAATCCTCCGCTTCTGACAGGGGATTACTGATGAGAACTCTTTCTGACGAGAAGTCTTTTTCGGGATTCAGCTCATGAGTGTTCTGCGAATCGTGGCATTGTCGCTCTGTTTGTCGGCGACCTCCTGGAGTTGGGCTGATGATGTGTCTGCGATTCCTGTTCCGGAGACGGTGAAGCAACTGGCATCACTCCTGGAACAGCCGTTGCTTCCGCCTGGGCGGTCTCTCTTGCAGGTTCAGGAGTTCTGCGAGAAGCGCGTTTGCGAGATTCCCGCCATCACGAGTATCGAAGACTGGGAGATGTACGTAAAAGACCTCCGTGCGAAGGTGTTAAGAGATGTCGTTTTGCGGGGTGAAGCGGCCAAGTGGGGGGCACAACCGACCGAGGTCGAATGGCTCGACACGCTGGAGACCGAGCACGGTTACCGCATCCGAAAGCTGCGATTTCAGGCTGTGCCAGGGATGTTCATCCCGGCTTTGTTATACGAACCTACGACCATCTCTGGGAAGATTCCGGTCTTCATGAACGTCAATGGTCATGATTCGTCGGGGAAGGTGGCCGCCTACAAACAGGCCCGCTGTATCAATCTCGCCAAACGTGGTCTCCTCGTGCTCAACATCGAGTGGGTCGGTATGGGGCAGTTGCGATCACCCGACTTCACGCACTATCGAATGAATCAACTCGACCTCTGTGGCAGCAGTGGAATCGCTCCGTTTTATCTTTCGATGAAACGTGGGCTCGATATCCTGTTACAGCACGAATCAGCAGACCCCACCCGTGTCGGAGTGGCCGGGCTGTCGGGAGGTGGCTGGCAAACAATTTTTATCAGCGGTCTTGATGAACGAGTGACGCTTTCAAATCCGGTCGCAGGGTATTCCAGCTATAAGACTCGTGCTCGTGTTTTTTCCGACCTTGGCGACTCCGAACAGACTCCTTCCGACTTGGCCGAGGTGATCGACTTCACCCATTTGACGGCCTTTCGCGCGCCGCACTTCACACTCCTCTCGAACAATGATCGCGACCGCTGCTGCTTTGCGGCGGGACATGCACTCCCCCCACTTCTCGGAGCCGCACGCCCGATCTATCGAATGTACGATGTCCCCGACAACCTTTGGGTGCATATCAATCATGTCCCCGGTTCACACAACTTCGAGCAGGACAATCGCGAGGCCCTGTACAGGTTCGTCGGAGCAAAATTCTTTCCCGGCGAAGAGTTTCACGTGCGGGAAATCCCCTGTGAGCACGAGTTGATGACCAGGGAACAACTGGATGTCCCACTCCCTGAGGGGAACAAAGGATTCCATTCCATCGCCTTAGAATTAGCCCAAGACCTCCCCCGAGTTGCGTCAGGTGACGCGGAAGAACAACGGGCGAGACTATCACGCATTTTGCGTCGACAACGGCAACCGGTCACTGGCGACACGGTCACTGATCTCGGAACGTGGCAAGAAGCAACGGTGACTGGTCACGTCTGGCAGGTCGGCAAGGATTGGTCGGTTCCCGGCGTCGATATCAATCCCCCAAACAGCACAAACGTCGTGTTAATCGTCTCTGACGGCGGGAGACGGACGGCAGCCAAACGTATCGCGGAATTGGTGTCGTCGGGCAGTCGAGTGATCGCCATCGACCCGTTCTATTTCGGAGAATCTCGTGTGCCAACGCACGACTTCTTGTTCGGTCTGTTGATCGCATCGACCGGAAATCGACCGCTGGGAGTTCAAGTCGATCAACTCAGTGCGGTCGCGCAACACCTAATTCAGAAGAACCCCAAGGAACGACTGGCGATAGAAGCGTTCGGGCGAAGGACTGGATTGATCGCCACGTTGACCGCAGCGACGACAACCGAAACCTTCTCGAGCGTCTCGCTCAATGGAAGTTTTGAATCGCTGCACGACATCTTGAAGGAGGACATCGCCGTCAACGAGGCTCCAGAACTTTTCTGTTTTGGACTGTTAGAACATTTCGATCTGCCACAGATCGAGTCACTCGCTGCCCCCGTGACCATCACAGGCCGCGTTGACTCCGTCCGGCCGAATGAACCCGAGGTCGCCAAGTAGACGAGTCGACAGGCATGATCACACCTCAACAAAGCCCAACTCTGCGAAGTGGGGCTTGCTCAACGGCGTTCGTTGACCTGTTGAATCTGGTCGAGAAGCATTTCGAGTTCTGATCGACCGTGGGCACTGTCAATGCGACGGGACTGTTTCGCTTTGCGTCGCTCTCGCTCGGCGGCCGCTTTTTCGGCGAGTGCGTTTTGATGGTGCCGGTACCAAACCAGCAACCCCACAATAAGCAGCAACATCGCCAGAAACGCAGGAAGCCACCGCGACGCCGCACTCGGGTCGCTCTTCTCCTCGACCGTCGCTGAAGAATCGGCTGTTGCTAATGTTGGTGTGATTTCCAGAGTCTGAGTATTCGCTCGTGTCGGAGTTGGCTTCGCCAACGGTTTCGGGGACGCAACCAAAGCTCGTGGAATCGGCTCCTGCAAAATGACAGTGTCTCCCCCATGAGGAGCGACCCCCGACGCAACTTTTGATGTCGTGAGTGGTTGTTCCGTAGTCATTTTTCGATCAATTGCTGCGACTGACGCTGTTGGCGTTTCAGGCTGAAGGGAAGGAATGGAATCCGCGATGGGTCTCATCTCGAAGTGGACAGGAACATCAGGCGAGGCCCCCTCGCTCTCTGAGGGCTGAGGAGTCACCTCTGCGATGGTCGGCCCCATGTCTGTTGCAACAAGGGGTGTTTCCGGATTCGGCACGGTCGGAACAACGACCATTTCGGCGACATGGACCTCAATCGTCCCGACTCCCTTGAGACCAGTTGAATCTGTCACTTCCACTTCGAGAGACTCCGTTCGTAACTTCCCTGTTGCCGAGTCTGATCGCATCCATGTCGGCGAAAGAAAAAGCCGGCCCGTTGCAGGATCCAATTGGAAGTCCGACACCGAGTTGTCCGTTAGTCGCCACGAAAAACCGTGCTGCTGTTCTGGATCGATCGCACTCAACAACACACCACGCTCCGCGAACGATTCATCAAGTAAACAGGCTTGCGACAGGACTGCGGGAGGCTCGGGGAGGTTGGTGACCGTGAGAACGATATTCCAATGCTGTGTTGCTCCAAAGTGCCGATCAACGTCTGCGGCATCAATGCCGGTTGCCGACAAGTCATCAAGAAACATCTTTCGGCTGAGATCATCACGCAGATCGGTTGTCTTGATCGTCAGTCGGTATTCAGACTGCTGTTCAAAGTCGAGGAGATTAGAATCCTCGACAACCAGTTGCTTCATCTCGTGATCGAGGCGGAAGGCGGGGGGCACCTCGTCGCTTTGCAATGTCCAATCGGTGTGCTTGATCGGGAGTAGTTCTCTCAAGTCGAGAACAACTGTTCCGCCATGACTTCCCTCGGTGACTGTGCCTGTGATCGCCGGCGACTCGAATTCAACAGCATACAGCGAAGGGCTGACCGTCATTGCGGTATAGACTGCAAACGCGATCAGCAGCACCGGAAAGGTGGTCGATCGAGAGACTGAAATTCGCAAGGGCAGTGAAATCAACTCTAGCTCCGTACACATCGATGACAGTTGAGATTCTGCTGGGATGTCAGGTCCTGCGAAACACCAGCAAGCAACCCGTTGAAAGAACGACCGTGGGGCAGACTTCCAGTCTGACAACAGCATCTCGTACGCGCTTTTGCCGAGACATCAAACGGCACCATGTCAGGCTGGAAAGCCTGACTCACGATTTTCAACAGGCCGTTAGTCATCGAATCGGAGGTTAAGAATCTCGACTACAGCAAATCCTGCCGCTCGAAGTCCGATGGGAGCGATTGCATTATTTCGCACGTTGCACTCGTTACTTAGTGCTCCCCCAAACTGCGCCTGCACTGTTCTGCATCACCCAAAAAGGTACAGAAACCTGCATGATTTGAAGTAACTTTGCATTGAAGCGAACTCATCTGACGGAAACCGAAATGTCGAGTTGGAATCATTCATTTCGCGATATTGACAGTTCCGAATACTCCTGTTGAATCGAATCTGCAAGTGATTGACCATTCGGGTCGACGAGCACTTCCCAAAGCTGAACCGTGAAAAACTCATACCTTACATCTTCAGTCACAAAGGCTGTCGCACTCTCAAGTCTCATGGGACTGATGAGTATCGGTTGCTCGGCGACAACTTCTCGCCCGGTTGGGGGAAGCGAAGGAGGATCAGGAGCGAACTGCGTCTCGCCGGAGTCTTCCTCTCCTCGCCACTCTCGATTTCCGACACCTCGCATGGTCCGCGTTCCTGCGAATTTTGAGAGCAGCAATTCAGGCTGGCAACCCACTTCACCGCCTCCAAGTCCTGAAGTGGCCGTGACTGTCGCCCTACCATCCGCTCCCCCCGCGGAAGCTTCCCCCTTTGATCCGTTTGAGGCCTATGAATCCCCAGCCCGTCGCGAGACAACCTCTCGCCACGAAACAACAACGACATTGCCAGAACAACTCAGTCGACTTCCGGCGTCGGCTCCAGCCAATCTTGTGGCCCCCGAAGAGTCCGCATGGACCCGGGAACAAGCACTGCTCCGCTTGAGAGAGGCCGGTGTTCGTGTCTCGTTCGATGAAGCGGGAAATGTTGCGTCAATCGACGGTCGCGATACACAGTTTACCGACAACGACTTGCGTCTCCTCTCGGCGTTTCCGGAATTAAAGCAGCTGAACCTGCGTGGCACGACGATCTCGCCTGGTGGTGTAGCGGTCCTGTCTCGCATGTACAAACTCGAATTTCTTGGGCTGGGCCAAACTTCCTTTTCCGATCGAGATGTCCTCGCATTGCAGTCGCTGACTCAACTCCGATATCTGTCGCTCGCCGATACGCGAATCACGGACGAGGCGCTGGCACACCTGATGATCATGCACCATTTGGAGGGACTCAACCTCAAAGGAACTCGCGTAACACCTCAGGGGGTCGCCTCTTTACGTTCCAAACTCTCGAAGTGCCGGGTCGTGTCGGATGCAGGTATTGTCCGCGCCGAATCGTTGTTCGAAGAAACCGTACAGTCGCCACTCAGCAGCGACTTTCCCTATCGAATCGATGGGTATGACGACGAGATCGCCACTGTCGGGTACGCCCCCCGATCATCCAGTTCATCAGTCAGCGCGTCCCCCGATGGCTCTGCTGAAGAGAGACTGCGTAAGGCACTACTGTCGAAACTGGAAGACCCCGATGTGCAACTGGCACTCGCCGACGTGGATGCAGAAAAGGGGGAGTGGGAGAGTGCCTACATGGTCTATCGTCGCCTGTCCGATGCAGCTCCTGACAACCGGGCAATTCGTTTCCGCCTTGGTCAGGCAATGGCGGCACTCGGTGACCTTGAGGGAGCACGTCGAGAGTTCGTCTTGGCCGTCGGCCCAGCGGGTTCTCACTATCAGATTGCCCGACAACACTTTGAAGCCCGTCGCTTGTTCGATTGCCGACGGGAACTGAAAGAATCGCTTCTCTGGGATTCTGAATACGCTCCCGCACGCAAACTGATGATTGATGTCTCTCGTCAGATTGAAAACAACCCCGAGTATGGTGATGCGAACGAGTCCGACTCATTCGGTAGAGAGAACGCAACGATCGAGCGACTGATTCAGGCTCTGCAAGGTGGTTCTGGGGCGAAATCAGGAGGAGGTGGCCCATCGGAAGGATACACTTCGCGTCCGGAGCCAGTACGTCGTCCTGAGTGGCAAGTCGAAATCTCTCCACAGCCTCGCGATCACCAAAGAGAGAATGACAATCGATCGGCCGAAACCTCTGGGGACCAGAGCCGGGAAGGAACTGGTTCTGTCTGGGGACCGGGACCTCCTTCGACCTACCGACCTTATAGTGAGCGAAGATCCGACCAAAGAACTTACGAGTCGGTCCCCCCCTACACGCCGCCGACCGAGTATCGATACCCGAACTCGCCTCGCGGCAACTGGTAGTGAAAAGCGACCATTTCATCTCAGTAGGAGGCCGTCGAGCCAGGGGTCGGACGACGAGCCGCGACGGGTCGTTGAAGACGAGACCGCCGCGACTTGTGCTGCCTGTTCCGTTAGAACGTCAGTGTCAAGACACGGCCAGGAACGAGGCGGACATAGCGGACATCAATGATGTCCCCCTTGTAGGCTTCTGTCCCTGGAGTCCGTGTTTCGACTCGATAGACATGCGGTTGACCGGGGATCAGCGGCTTTGTCTCGAAATGCCATAGGCTTCCGTCTCGCTCATCACGATATCCTTCGACGTCGTCTTCTTCACGAAACTCGAACGTGTCGCCTACGAAGACTTCGACCTCCATACTTGCCTTCACGTCTAACATCCCCACGCGTGGATGCCTGTCAGCGGGGACGGGACGTGCAGGCAACGTGTAAGTCCGACCGAGCGTGCCGGGGGGCGGAGCGGGATTCGCCAACATCGGCATTCCCCCGGGCATCATTCCGGGCATCGCCCCGGGAGCCTCGACGATCGGCTCCAAGTCGTAGGCTGTCCCAGACTCCATGAAGGCCGGGGCCATGCGTCTCCCCCCTCCGCGATTGCAATTGCAAACTTGCTGAATGTCCCCAGCCAGACTGATCGCTCCGACAGTGAGAACGAACGTGGGCACGCTGAATGCTGTCATTATCGATTTAAGCATGGGAATCTCCACGGAGTTGCCGAGCGGAAAGTACAAATCGGGCGGCCCACTCGACCGCCGCTGGAGAGACGTTCCGAAAGAGAAACGTCGCTCCCAAGTGAGGGACGACGCCGGTTCACCCACTTGAGAACCGGGTCGTCCTTCACAGAAGTGCCTGCCCGAGAGGCGTCAAACAGACCGGCTCCGGCCGTCACCCTATGCCCACCCGGCATCGGTATCAGCGAAGACCAGCGTCGTTGAACGACTCACAACTGGCAGACACCTTGAACTTACCACGCCCTCGAAATGAGGCTGAGAGATACCAGATTATCCCTTGAGAATTCGTCGGAGAGTCGACAGTCGCACCCCAAGAACCCCGGAATCGTCGACCTTTTCCCAACGCCACCAACCCGATCCGCCAGCAAACTTTGACACTTGCCAACCGGTTGAAAGACCACCGTGGGGCAGGTTTCCCAACCTGACACAAGCAACTTGTACGCATTCTGCCGAGTCATCAATCGGCGCCACGTGAGTCTGGAAATTCTGGCCTGAGTTTTTCGACAGGCAGCTACGGAGCGGGGGCTTTCAATGCGGTCTCGATCAAGGCGTCGAGATCGCGAAGGCCCTGACGCGGATCGACTTCGTAATATCCTGTGCGGTACTCGATGACTTTGCCATCACGACCGATGACCACCCAAAGTGGCAGACTCGAACCAAGAGCGACGGGATCACCGAATGTCTCCAAAAGATTGCCAGCGTCTGCCGTAATCTCGTAGCCAGTTCGCATCGTCTCTTTCAACTTGCGAACGGAACGACGAGCAGCCGGGACCTCGGCCGTTTCAAAACGAGGATCAACAGCAATCCCGTAGACCTTCAGCCCCTCTTTCTCCCGCTTGCCTCGCAAGAACTCGATGTACCCGATTTGCCCGTAAGGTTCCTCCAGCGGTTCATCGCGGTAACTCCAGAAGTGCAGCAGCACCACTTGACCACGGTCCGCAGTCCGATCGATGACCTGCCCCTGAGGAGTCTTCAGTTCAAACTTGGGGGCGGCCTTTCCGACAAACTTCTGCGACAGTCCTGCCAATGCCTGCTCCCGCTTTGCCAGTCCTGCCACATCAGTCGAAATCAAACTGACGAAACGTTCCCACTCGGTTCCCTTGGCGAGCTTCGCGACTTCGGGGAGTTTTTGCTGAATCACATCAATCTGGTTCGCCGTCAACTCTCCCGTCAACGGGGTCTTTTCCAGCTTCAACTCCTTATTGAGGAACAGCAGTTCCGTGACAGCGTCGATCCCCGAGTCGCCCGCTGGAACACTCTTCGTCTCGGCCAATGTCAGTTTGAGTTCGAACATGTCCCCCTGGCCGAGGACCACCCGCTGAGTCGCCGAGACCAATTGGCGACTGGACTGATCAAACAGCAACGTTTGTCCATGCCCAGCCCGACCGGCGACATCGACGACCCAACAGTCGACATTCCCGACACGACGAGTTCCGGTCACTTCAAATTCCCCTTCCGCCCCGTCCCAACTCGCTTCATCTTCGACTTGGATTGCCGGTCCAAGCATCAGCGGCGGCAACTTGACCCGATACGTGCGGGCGTCGAAGAAGTGTTGCAGAACCGGTGTTGGACCACTCGTGGCGTCGGTCATCTTGAACGTCTGATTTCCGAATCGCTGTGTCCAGTGAATGGCACTTCGCCCCTCATCGTCGAGCCGGTAAATGACATCGGTCACTCCCAGGCTCTCGTATCGCATGGTCATCAAACCAAAGGTTCTGACCGGTGCTGTCTCTCCACCGGGAGCACGTTGAGACAAGGTCCCCTGATACTTCCCGATAGCCACGGGAACGTCATCTGCCTGTGCTCCCCCCAAGAGTGCTGACCACATCAACGCCGACGGTAACAAGCCCCACAGCCCACACGCACAGGCCAGAACAGCAGAACGCACAAACTTCTGCCATACGGAAACAGCCTGCACCAGATGAGTGAATTCGTTCACGGGAGGAACTCCTGCGGGGAGAAGGGAAGCGGTCGACTCAGCGATTCGGCGGATCATTGCACTGAATCGCCAACCATGCAAGCCGGGGAGTGCTCAACCCAAGCCCTACGTCTGTGACGTAGGGAACCGAGTGGGCGCTTCTAAATTCCGTGAGACAGAGCGAACGCGTGTCTGCTGTATCAGGGGGATTGACTTGTCTGCTATGCTGCTGTCCGCGAGGTCGTGGTAACGGTCGGCGATGCGGGATCGCATCGCAGTGATTGACGGGGCCTGCGGGGACTGGCAGTTGCGGGGGCTTCGCCTTCGTAATGTGCGAATCCCTCATAGATTCATTCTTGAGACTCAAGTCGATGAAATTGGGAATCCTCTCTTGCAGTCCTCGCTGCTACAGCACGCGACGGCTCAAGCAGTCTGCCGAGTCGCGGGGACATGCCGTCCGAGTCCTCGACACCTTGCACTTTGCCATCGATGTTCAAAACGGGCAACCTGACCTCTGGTTTCGTGGCAAGACGCTCGGCCATTACGACGCCATCCTCCCAAGGATTGGTGCCTCCATCACGTATTTCGGAACGGCTGTTGTCCGCCAGTTCGAGCAGATGGATGTCTACTGTGCCAACTCCTCCAACGGGATCACCAACTCGCGAGACAAACTGCGCAGCTTGCAAATTCTCTCGCGGCACAGGGTCGCGATGCCGGATACCTCATTCGTTCGCGATCGTTATGACATACTCCCTGCCATTCGTCGTGCGGGGGGCGCGCCGGTCATCATCAAACTGCTCGAAGGGACACAAGGGGTCGGAGTCATTCTGGCTGAGAACGAGAAGATTGCCGAAGCCATCATTGAAACACTTCAAAGCACAAAACAGAACGTCCTCGTGCAGAAGTTTGTGAGCGAAAGTCGTGGGCGAGACATCCGCGCCTTCGTTGTCGGCGATCAAGTGGTGGCCGCCATGCGACGCACTGCCCAGGGGGGGGAGTTTCGCAGTAATGTCCATCGAGGTGGAAACACCGAGCCTGTTGAGTTGGACGAGAAGTATCGACAGATGGCGGTGCAGGCAACGCAGATTATGGGGTTGCGTATCGCCGGGGTCGACATGCTCGAAGGGAAGGATGGACCGCAGATTCTTGAAGTGAATTCGTCCCCTGGACTCGAAGGCATCGAACAGGCAACCGGACTCGACATCGCGGGGGCGATTGTCGACTACATTGCCGCTCAGGTCGACTTCCCGGAACTCGATGTTCGTCAGCGATTAACTGTCAGCCGCGGATATGGGGTCGCCGAACTGCACATCCCGGAAGGCTCCCACTACGTCGGCAAGACAATCGCTGAGTCGGGGCTGGCCGACCGCGACATCAACATCCTCACTCTGCATCATGGAGTCAACGTATTCCCGAACCCCAAAGCGAGTCGAACGCTGGAACCTGGGGACCGTCTTTTATGTTTCGGCAAACTCGAGTCGATGCGCGACTTGATTCCGCCCAAGACGAGACGGTCACGACGTCCCAGTGTCCAACCTCTCCCCGACGCCGCACCTGCATCGACGCACGAGTAAGGCAACTGCTCCTATCCGAGGTTTAGTATCCCGAAGACTGCGCGGCGAAGAACTGTTCGATGACAGGCAGATTGAGGCGGCGGCGGGCTTCGTCCAGCATGTCCTTCGTGCGGCTGGCACCACAGCGACTGACTCCCAGAGCGCGAACGGCAAGCAGACCGTCTAAGTCGCGAACTCCTCCAGCAGCCTTCACCTGAACATGGGGAGCGGAATGCTCACGCATCAGTTTCAGGTCGTCATGCGTTGCCCCTCCGGTCCCATATCCGGTTGACGTCTTGACCCAGTCGGCATTCAGGTCAGAACAAATACGACACAACTCAATCTTCTGTGCGTCATTGAGATAGCAATTCTCGAAAATCACTTTCACCTTCTGACCTGCCGCATGGGCAACTTCGATGACCGCCTGAATGTCGGCTCGGACATAGTCCCATTGACCACTCAGGACTTGGCTGATGTTGACGACCATGTCGAGTTCTTCGCAGCCATCGGCAATTGCTCGTTCCGCTTCGGCCCGCTTGATCTCGGTGGTATGCCCCCCATGCGGGAATCCAATCGTCGTGCTCGCCTTGACAGTGCTTCCCTTCAACAGGTCGACACAACGACGTAACGCAAACGGCATGATGCAGACGCTGGCCACATCGTAGGCCACCGCCAGTCGACACCCCGCCTCTAAGTCGGCAGCCGACAACGTTGGGTTTAGCAGCGAGTGATCGATCATCTTTGCAATGTCGGCGTATGTGTAGTCCATAATGTTCTTTGTCGAAATGTTCTCTGCGGTAAGGAAACGAAGGTCCCTGTCGATTCCCTCATTCGGGCCATGCGGACGATACCGACTCATCCGATCCGAGGAAAGCGTCTCCCCAGAGTGATACGACGTGCAGAGTAGTGGTAAGTCGTCAAGTGATGGGGTAGCATTGAACTGGCTGCTGACCGCTTTTCGGCGTTCCGCATCAGAATCGGTTTCGACGTTCGTTCGATCTGGCAGTCGCTGACATCCCGACATCGCAACAAGGAGACGGCACCATGGCTCGATTCGCTGTTGAGAACCTACGCAACGTGGCACTGGTAGGGCATGGGGGAGTGGGTAAGACAACTCTTGCTGACCTGATGTTGTTCAAGGCTGGCAAGAACAGTCGCGTGGGGTCGGTCGACCATGGGACGAGTCTGCTCGACTCGGAAGATGAAGAGCGAGTGAGGCATCATTCGATACACTCGGCACTCTGTCACTTCGATCATCAAGGGGCCCATATCAATTTGATCGATGCTCCGGGCATGCCGGACTTTGTCGGCCAGGGGATCGGGGCATTGCGGGCTTGCGAGACCGCCATTGTTGCAATTGATGCACTGCATGGAATTCTCGTTAACTCACGTCGAATGTTCCGTCGAGCCGGGGCCGATGGAGTCGCCCGGATGATCGTGATCACCAAGTGCGACTTGGAGAACATCCGTTTTGACGAACTCATCGAGTCGATTCAAGAAACGTTCGGTCACAACTGTGTGTTGATGAATGTTCCGGTCGGTTTGGGGTCCCAATTGAAGGGGGTTGTCAGCACGATCGATGTTCCAGCAGATGTCTCACAGGCGGTCGTTGATCCCAAGGATGCCGGGCAGAAGGTAATTGATGCGGCGATCGAGGCGGATGAAGTCCTGATGGAGCGGTACTTAGAAGGGGGGACACTGTCACAGCAGGAACTGCAACAGGCAATCACCAAAGCGATTGCCGCTCGAACTCTCATTCCGATTTACTGCGTGAGCACGACAAAGGATATCGGCATCCGGGAGTTGATGGATGGCATCGCTCAGTTCGCTCCGCCCCCGGCTTGTGTGCTGCATCAGGCGATGCGAGGTGAAGAACGATTTGACATCGTCCCCAAAGCCGACGGTCCGGTGATTGCTCAAGTCTTCAAGACTCGGATCGATCCCTTCGTCGCCAAGATGAGCTACATCCGTATTTACTCCGGGACGCTCCATAAGGACGCCACACTGAAGGATGTGCGGACCGGGAAGATGGTCAAGGTCGCGAATCTGCTGGATGTTCAAGGAGCGCACACCGAAGCTGTCGGCGATGTGGGACCGGGAGAGATCATTGCGGTTGTGAAGTCAGACGAGTTGCAAACTGGAGATACCCTCGTCAGTGGCATCGACGGATTGCAACTCCCGGAAATCGCCTTTCCGAAACCGATGATCGGACTGGCGGTCGAACCGAAGACGCAGGCGGATCAAGCCCGAATTTCGATGGCTCTGCATAAGATCGAAGAGGAGGACCCTTGCTTCTACGTTGATCGTGAAGAGCAAACTCACGAGATGGTGATGCACGGGATGAGCGAACTGCATCTGCAATTGATACAGAAACTGTTACACGACCGCGACAAAGTCGACATCGTGACGCATCTCCCCCGCATTCCCTATCGTGAAACAGTGATGGGGGCGGCTGAAGGGAGCTATCGCCACAAGAAGCAGTCAGGCGGCTCCGGTCAGTTTGCTGAAGTTCACATGCGGGTTTCAGCCTGCCCGCAAGGGATCGACCCGAATGAGTTCTTCACTAAAGATCGCTTCGCAAGCCTGCGCACCTTCCACTACGACCCGGAACTCAACTTTGCTTTCGTCGATCGTGTGAGTGGCGGGTCGATTCCCAACCAATACATCCCGGCTGTCGAGAAAGGGGTCCGCGAACGATTGGTCAAAGGGGTCCTCGCGGGGAATCAGATTCAGGATATCGTCGTCGAGGTCTTCTTCGGAAAAGACCATCCCGTTGACTCGAACGAGACCGCATTCCGAATCGCTGCGAGCCACTGTTTGAAGAACATTTTCCTCGACGCCAAGCCGACCTTGCTCGAACCGCTCGTCCATCTCGAAATTACGGTGCCGAGTGACAAGATTGGCGAAATAACGAGCGACCTGAACACTCGTCGGGGACGGATGGAAGGGATGGACGAAGCCCCGGGCGGGTTCACAACGATTAAGGCTCACGCCCCGTTATCAGAAGTGATGACCTATGCCCGCAGCCTGTCGAGTTTGACGGGAGGACAAGGGAGTTTTACTCTCGAATTCAGCCATTACGAGATGGTTCCTCCCAACGAACAGGCCAAGATCATTGCGGAAGCAAAACAGGAAGTCGAAGAGACCTAATCGCTCCAGTGGTCAATCGAAATCGAATCCCTACAATGACCGTTTGTCGGGCATGGTCACCGGTCTCTCGGGGCCGATTTCTTTGGGGTGGGGACAGATGAAGTACAACGTGTTTGGTGTGGGGAATGCTCTCGTCGACGTTCAGGCCCATGTGAACGACACGTTCTTAGAACAAGTCGGATACGCGAAAGGGATGATGACCCTTGTCGACGAGTCGACGCAGCGAGATGTCCTGGAACGACTTGACGGCGTCTCGGTCAGCCGCTGTGCGGGAGGTTCAGCAGCCAACACGATTATCGGTTTGGCAGGCTTTGGCGGTTCGGGTGCCTTCGCCGGGAAGGTAGCCAACGACGAGGTCGGGAAGTTTTTTGTCGAGGATATGCGTCGACTCGGGGTGCGTAACGAAGCGGCCCCCGTCGAAGGGGGACAGTCGGGCACGTGCGTCGTGCTCATCACTGACGATGCCCAGCGAACCATGCTGACGAATCTTGCGGCATCGTCCGACTTGGGCCCCGATGACATCTGCCGCGATGAGATCGCGAAGGCCGACTATGTCTACATCGAGGGGTATTTGTTCACCAACGAACGGAATCGGGCCGCGGCTCTCAAGGCGATGGAGTATGCGGTCGAAGCGGGAGTCAAGGTCGCCTTTACAGCATCGGACCCGTTTCTGATTCAGTATCATCGCGATGAATTCTTACGACTGATCGAGGGACCGGTCGACTTGCTGTTCTGCAATCTGGAAGAGGCCCGGGCACTGACCGGGAAACACGATGCCATCGAGTGTGCTCACGAGATCCACAAACATGCCGAGAACGTGGCGTTGACGATGGGCGAAGAGGGGTCGCTGTTGATGCACGATGGGGAAGCGATCCCGATCGAAGGGGTTGCAGTAAAGGCGGTCGACACGACTGGGGCGGGGGACATGTATGCCGCGGCCATCCTTTACGGCATCACCAATGGTTTGTCGTGGCGACAGGCGGGACGACTCGCTTCTCATGCTGCGGCTCGTGTTGTGGGACAACTCGGCGCCAGACTGGCAACTCCGTTCACTGCGGAAGAAGTTCAACGCATCGTCAATCATTGACCGAGGGCAAGATGTCACAAGCGTATACACCCGGCTTGCTGGTCACTCCGCAGATCGTGCATCGCGTCCGCCGCGTGCTGCCGATTGCGGGGGATGTCCTCGTGACTCAAGGGGCAACCGTCGCCGCTCGCGATGTCGTTGCCCGTGCCAATCTGCCCGGCGATGTTGTCCCGATCAACCTTGCCAAGTTACTCGCGATTCCTCCGGGAGATGTCCCCAGTTGCATGTTGAAGCAACCGGGCGAACGTGTTGAAGTGGGGGAGGTCATCGCAAGGACGAAGGGGATTTTTGGATTCTTCAAGTCCGAGTATGTGTCGCGATCGGCAGGAACGATCGAGTCGATTTCAAGCATCACCGGTCAAATGCTCATTCGTGGCGAGCCATTGCCTGTCGATGTTCAGGCATATCTCGCAGGGCGTGTCGTCGAAGTGCTCCCGAACGAAGGATGCGTCATCGAAGCAGCGGTCACCTTTGTGCAGGGGATATTCGGGATCGGGGGAGAAGCCTTCGGGCCGATTCGCATGGTGTGCGACCATCACGAGACCCCACTGACTCCCGAACTCATCACCGAAGAGATGCGAGGATCCATCATCATTGGCGGCGGACGTGTGAGCGGCGACGCCGTTCGTCAGGGGATCGCGTGTGGCGTGGCCGCCATCGTCTCGGGGGGAATTGATGATGCCGACCTGAAAGAGATCCTAGGGTACGATCTAGGGGTCGCGATCACCGGGACCGAACAGGTTGGCACAACGCTGATTGTCACCGAAGGGTTTGGCGACATCGCAATGGCTCAGCGAACATTTGAACTCTTCCAATCCTGTGCCGGTCGCGAAGCCTCGGCGAACGGGGCAACCCAGATTCGAGCCGGGGTGATGCGACCGGAAGTCCTCATCCCAGTCTCATCCGCCGAAGCCGCAACCACATCGAAGTCCGGCAGCGATTCATCGGGAACAACTGGCGAGGCAAACGCACCCGACGGCAAAGCGGCAGGAGGGGGGATGCTGGAAGTGGGCTGTTTCGTCCGCATCATTCGCGACCCCTACTTCGGCACCATTGGCAAAGTGACGCAACTCCCCTCTCAACCCGGACTGCTCGCCAGCGGATCCAAAGCAAGAGTCCTCGAAGTCCAACCCCCAACAGGCCCCGCTGTTCTCGTACCACGCGCCAACGTCGAGATCGTCACGAACTAGAAACGATCGCCGGAAAATCACTGGGGACATCCATCACCCATCGACAGGAAACTCTCCTTACGTCGAACATCCTTGCCCGACGCTCATGCTGCTCCAATCGACTCGATGTCTTCAGACAACTCCGCTTGAACTTCGACGACTAACCGGGCATCGCTGCTTTTCGAGCGAGAACTTGCTGGTAGACTTCGCGAATGCGGCGGGTCATGGTTTGATGACGGAACTGATCGGTGAACCGTGCCCGACCGGTGTCGCCGAGACGTTTTCTTAATGAGGCATCGGCGATTAATTGGCTGAGTGCTTCCACGAGTTCGTCGACGGAATCACGCGGGAGGAGGAAGCCCGTTTCGTTTGGGATGACCACTTCTCTAGCACCGCCGACGTCGTATGAGACAACGGGCTTTCCTGCAATGAGCCCCTGTGGGAGCACACGGGCGAGACCTTCCCATTGACTCGTATGCGCAACGATGTCCATTGCATGAACAAGTTCTGGGATTTCCGTCGGCGGGACAAGACCGGTAAATCGGAAGTGGTCTGTCAGCCCGGCATCCCGAATCTGAGTTTCAAACTGTTGTCTCAACAAACCATCGCCGACGAACAGGAATCGGACGTTCGGAAATCGAGCGACAAGTCGGGGAGCGGCGGCGAGCACAAACTCGTGTCCCTTGAGATGAAAGAGTCGCCCAATCTTACCGACAACGACATCGTCGGCTGCCAATCCGAGCCTCTCACGCGTCTTTTGAGGGGGAACGACGGGTGTCACGAATGGGTCGACATCGAATCCACTGTAGATCGTGGTAAACTGATCCTGCGATGCAACCCCAGCAGTGACATACTCTCGTGTCATGTCGTCGGCGACGGTAATGAAGTGGTCAGTCCAGCGAGCCGCCCAACGCTCCGCAGCAACATAGGCCCGATACGCCAGCCAGTTTTGCCCGTAATGAAAGGCCGCACCGTGTACGGTATGAACCACCGGGATTCCGAGCCGATGTGCCGCTTTCCGACCGATGATGCCCGCTTTAGAGCTATGCGTATGAACGATCTCGGGCTTCAACTCACGAAGCAACGCGATTAGTTCGCGATAACTGCGCCAGTCTTTCCATGGGTGCAGCGCTCTTTGCAAATTCGGAATGACCCGCATGTCGAAGCCCCCTGCCTGTGCTCGCGGTTCGAGTGAACCTTCCGGGCCGATACCGGGACCAGTCAGTAGCGAGACTTCGTCGTGGTAGTCGCGGTGCTGATCTTCGACGGTGTGCAGAGTATTCTCCTGCGCTCCGCCGATAATCAATCGAGTGATGACATGCGCAACTTTCACTGGCACTCAGTTCCCTTTGGGGGGATCGGCTTTGGCATCGCGTCGCAACTTGCGAACAGCTTCTTCCCGCGTCGAGAACAGAGGCCACAAACTCGTCAGATGAGTCTCTCGCAGAGCATGGGCTTGATCCTCTGACGCTCCACAAAGGACGGCGACTCCTCCGGTTGCCCGGCAGAACTGGGAAACCGCTTCGAGAATGATCGAGCCAACAACATGCACACGACTGAAGTCGACGACCAGATTTCGAAAGCCGCGTGCTTTAAGTAGCGTCAGTACCGCGTTTGATTCGAGCTGCAACGATTGATACCGGAAGGAGCCGGACTCCCCTTGCGGGTTCACGATCAGCGTGTCACCGTCCCACTCGACGATGAACACTTCGTGCTGTTTCGTCTGAAAGGCGACGGACTGAGCCGAAGGGGGGGGGAGAGCCGCAGGTTCCGAACGATAATGGACCTGCATCTGATACTGTCCGATCCGCAGTAGACTGTCCGGACCGAGCCAGGCTCCGGAGGTTTGCTGTTCGTTGACCCATGTCCCCCCCTTGCCTAAGAGGTCCACAACCCATAAGCCGGATGGCAACAGTAACAGGGCACAGTGAATCCGAGAGACTCGCTCGTCGACACAGGTAATGCGACAGCGTTCGTCCCGCCCCACAAATGAAAGTGCTCGATTGATTGGCCAACTGACCCCTTGCAACGACTTATTCGCCATCACCAGTTCGACCTCTGGCAGGATACCAAAGGACCGCTGATCTTCTTTCACACGAGCATCGAACGGAGAGGGGAGAGCATCGAGCGGCGGACGCCAGACGCCGGGGAGTAGTGTCAGCTTTGGCTCGCCGATCTGAACGGGAACACCGGGCGTCATCCAGCAAGTCGGTGTTTCTCCGGGAATGCGAACACCGTTGATGCTGAACAGGTCGAAGCAGGCAACCCGACCCGCCAACACTTGCAGATAAGCGTGTCGGAAGGAGACAGTCTCGTGATTGAGGAAGATGTCGCACCCTGTCCCCCGTCCGACAACAGCGCACGGGCGATCGAGTTCGAGTTCCTGATGAGTTCCATCAGGATAGTCGACTCGAATTCGTAGCGGGGACGAAATACCGATCGCCCGCTGCAGTTGCTTTTCCCACACCTCAGACATTCACCGCGCCTCGGCCTCGCCCGTGAGGTTGTCGTCGACAACCAAAAGTCTCCAGCTTCATTATGTGGAGTCAGGGGGCGAGTCGTCAAACACTCCACGATGGCAATCGGGAAACTCGAAGAAAGACAGGAATGTCGACACCGTGTCAGATCGGTCCGTTCCGCTGACCTCTTCGGACGACTAACAGCCGGTTGAAAGACGACCGTGGGTCAGCTTTTCCAAGCAGACACGAGCAACTCGTCGCATTTCTGCCTGCACATCAAACAGCATCAGGTCAGGCGGGAATTCCTGACCCACGTTTTTCACAGGCTGCTAAAGGGTCGTCGGGCGATCGAGTGGGACACTTTCGGGTTCGCAATCAGACGGAGCATGGAACGGCCAGACGAGTCGGAACTCGGCTCCGTGCCCTTCGGTCGACTGAACCTGAATGTCACCCCCATGTTCTCGCAGAGTCTTGCGGCTGACAGCGAGGCCCAATCCTGTTCCGGCAGAGCCCTTCGTCGATTCAAACACATTGAAGAGACGCGGCAATTCAGCCTCAGAGATACCCGGACCGTTGTCTGTCACCGAAACCATTAACTCGTCGCTCGCGGAAACGTACGCAGTGCGAATGGTGACGACGGGCTGCTCAATACCTTCAAGTGCATCAAACGCATTCGTGACGATATTGAGTACGGCCCGATGGATGCCGGTTGCGTCAAATGCGGATTCGGGAAGATCAGTTGCAGGCTCGTAAACAATCTTTACCTTCTCTTCCTCGGCTCGACCTTGCATCAACTCGACGACTTCCTGGACTGTCTGATTGAGGTTTGCCGGTTCGAGTTGCGGACGTCTGTCCTTACTGAACGACAGCATGTCCATGACCAGGTGATAGATGCGGTCTTGATTTCGCTCGACAATGTCCCACCCCTTGCGGACAAGCGCGTCGTCGCTTTTCTTGAGCCCGAGATCGATCAGATAGCTCCCGCCTCGCAAGCCTTGCAGGATGTTCTTGACGTCGTGACCAATCGAGGCGACCGTCTGGCCGACGGCAGCCAGTCGTTCGGCAGACACGAGCGCCTGCTGATACCGATTGTTCTCGACCGCCAAAGCCGATTGTCGTCCGACGGCGACAAGTAAACCAAGAAGCTCTTCAGAAAACGTGTGTCGTGCCCCCTCTCGCAGGAAGGTGTCGTTACTGGTCGTCGTGTCGACGTAAATCACCCCCAATAGCTCGTAGCGTCCCTGCATAGGAACGCACATCGCCTCACGAATTCCCGAGTGCAAAATACTTTGCCCACTTACGAATCTTGCATCGTGGCTCGCGTCTGATGTGCGGACCCCTTGAGCGTGCTGCACAACATATTCGACGATCGTCCGCGACACCGGCATCCGATCGGCCGCTGGCATTCCGTCACGATATCCGACCACGCGCGGCGTCAACTCGTCGGTCTCGGCGTCGGCGACGAACATACATCCGCGATCGGCCCCCACAGCATGAATCGTCACATCCAGGATGCGTTGTAACAGCTGATCGAGCGATACAAACGGCTTCACGACCGCTTCCGTGATCCGGTTGAACGCTTGAATCGAGACCACGGATCGCGGGTGAATGATCCCACTCGCCATCTGATCGGATAGCTGACGCCCGGTTTCCGGATCGATCTGGGCGATGATCTGCGACGCGTCACCAAGATCATGCGTCAAATCGACCGCGGGACGAAACGGCTGGGTCTCGGCGGCAACATCCTGTTCAAACAGTAACACTGTTCGACCAACCTGAATCTGATCACCCGAAGAGAGTCGATGTCGATCAATCGCCACGCCATTGAGAAACGTCCCGTTCGAACTGCCGGTGTCGACTAGTTCCCATGCCTCTTCGTTCTGTTGCAACTCGGCATGATGCCTTGAGACTTCTGTGTCATGTATCCGGATGTCGCTGCGCGCACCCCGACCGATGACGATTGGGGGCTCGCCAACTTCATAGCGGCGACCCCGATCGACCCCCTGCAACACCAGCAGCCTTGCTATTGACAATGTCCTCTCCAGAAACCTGCCGTGATGCCACTTCTTCGCCAAGTCGCATGATACCAACTCGACGAGACAACAATAGCCTGCCGCCGGCAACCGATGAGAGTCGGGTGCGGTCGTCAACTGGGGGTTGCTCATCTGTTCACCGCGAACAAGTTTGGCAGGTGACGTGGCGATGTTCACGAAACGGCAGGAGCAACGCCCCGAAACATTGTCTAGCCCAGTCCAGCGGACTGGGGGATCGGCCCAAGATTGGCTGTCGAGGGCTGAAGGCCCGGCCCGTTGGCAAGATTCTGGGGCAACTGGCCGGGCCTTCAGCCCTCTCGCGTGAACTCCTGCCTTCAGTCCTAGGCCGATGGCCTAGGCTAGACAATCTGCTGGGCCGTTGGCCCGACCGTGATCCTGACTGGACAAATGAACCACCCCCAAACAGCGACTGCACCCCGATGCGGCGAAACACCTAGGAATGTCTTGCATCGGTGGAAAGAGAAGGGGTAGACTCAATAGACCCTCAGCACGTCAACGGATCGGACCCTGTGATGCGGCACCGTCTCTACATCTTTGCAACCCTGCTGGCAATCGGAGAGATTGTCTGCGGCGGAGGCTCGGCTTGTGGCGATGTCATTCGCTTTAAGCAAGGAGGCGAAGTTCGAGGCAAGCTCACGAAGAGAACAGCCGGAACTGATGAACTCGTACTCGAAACCATGACCGGCGCGACCCTTGTCGTACACCGCAACGACATCGAGTTCTTCACGATTCGGCCGATAGAAGTTGAAGAGTATGAATCACGCGTCCGCAACATGCCCCCCTCCGTCGAAGCCCATCTTGAGTTGGCAGAATGGTGTCAGCAGCATCGATTGCATCGTCAGCGTGAGGAACAACTCGAAGCAATACTGCAAATCGAACCACATCATGCCGACGCCCATCGGGCGTTAGGGCACGTCGAAGAGAACGGCGAATGGATGACGAAGGAAGAACAAATGGCCCTGCGAGGCTATGTCAAGCACAAGGGCCGTTACGTCACCCAACAGCAACTTGATCTCATCGAGAAATCGGCCGAGCAGCGCGAGGCCGAAAAGGCGTGGTTCACGAAGATTCGCGGTTGGCAGGCGGGGCTCGAAGTCAGCGACACCCGTAAGGTCAACGAGACTCTCGACCTGTTCCGCTCGCTGACCGATGCCGATGCCGTCCCCGCGTTACAGCAGTATCTCGCAAACCACTCCGACCGACGCTTTCGCTTATTGCTTGTCAATGTCTTGCAGCAAATCTCAGGGCCGAAGGTGATCAACTCTCTTGTCGAACGCTCGATTATGGACAGCGATGCCGAAATAAGAAAAACGGCGATCGCAGCGATTTCCCCGGAACAGACCGAACTCGCCGCACCTCAATTTGTGCGGGCTTTGGTGAGTAACGACATCGCCGTCGTCAACCGAGCCGCATTCGCATTAGGCCAACTGGGCGATGACCGAGTCGTCCCCGCTCTGATTGATGCCCTGGTCACATCACATCGAGTGACCTATTACGTCCCCGACAGCAATCCCGTGACTTTCAGTAACGGTCCCAATGGTCCAACTCCTGGCACATCCAGCAGTAACTTGCAGGGGCAAATTCCCCCGGGAGCCATCGTCAATCCCCCCATTGGCATGTATCAAAAGACGCGTAAGGTGCAAGCCCGGATCGAAGTGGCGAACGAAGAGGTCCTCGCGGCACTTCGCAAGCTGACGACGGAGGACTTCGGATACAACGAACGAACCTGGAAACTCTGGTGGTCTGCTCGGCAAAACATGGCATCTGCTCCCGCACTGCAGGCAGGATAAGATGCACCCCGTGCAACTGTCTGACGAAGCCCTGCTCGCTCAATGTGAAGTCCGCCGCACCCGACGTTCGGGGCCGGGAGGACAGCATCGCAACAAGGTCGAAACTTGCATTCAACTTGTTCACCAACCAACCGGCATTGTGGCCGAAGCTGGAGAGCGTCGGAGTCAGGCTCAAAATCATCTGGTGGCAGTGAAACGCCTGCGAATCAACCTCGCCCTTCAGGTTCGGCAACCAGCGGAGGAACACCCTTCAGACGATTGGCTGTCGCGATGTCGTAACGGCCGCCTCTCGATTTCCGTCGATCACGAGTTGTTCCCCCGACTGCTCGCAGAGGCCCTCGACATGCTACTTGCCGAAGACTGGAACCTCGCCACGGCCGCCGAACGTCTCAACATCTCTTCTTCCCAACTCACCCGATTCCTCAAACAAGAGCCAACCGCCCTCACACAACTCAACCGAGTCCGCATCCAACGCGGCCTCCACCGCCTGGCCTGACCGGACATGAGACCATTCGTACAGACATATCCGTCTGCAACAGCCTGACTTTTTCGACGTCTGCCTTTCCCACACGGAGATGGTCAAGATGAGTTGTCCTTCTCAGGAAACCCCACCATGTATGGACGCGATCCAGCATGATCTCGAAGACCGAACAGAAGCCGATGCAGTTTGCCAACTGGCCTCCCATGATTCTCGTCACGACCGACGATACAGCATCTGAACTCAGGTAGGAGCGTCGTAATCAGCACAAGAACGTCAGAAGGTAAGCACGTTTCTCACAATCAGTGGATCGCCGAGTCACTACGGTGACAGGTTGGAAATCTCTCGTTTGATGAAGAGTCCCACTACGAAAGTAACTCACTATACTGCCTCGGGTCACTCCGCAATTGAGCCGAACATCCTCGGGACACCCAGCGAGTCCCACCATCACTTCGCGTTTTCTTGCTCGAAGGCGAGTCGCATCTGGCGGTCGCGACCAGCGTCGAACTCTTTGTAGAGCATGCTTGGTTGAATGTCGCGGTTGCGCTGATACTTGTCGCTGTTGTACTCGGTGATCTCCCCTTCGATTGTGTGGTAGAACATTTGGGCGATCTCGACACCGGCGAAGATGCGGACCGGCTGGACGGCAAACATTTCCAGCGTCCAATAGCCGCAAAATCCAGCATCGCCAAAGCCTGCGGTGACATGAACAAACAACCCCAGTCGTCCCACCGAAGATCGGCCCTCGATCATCGGCACGAGGTTGCGAGTTTCGGTCCGTTCGACGGTGCGGGCGAGATAGAGCTGATTGGGGTGCAGGACGAAACCTTCCGGGGGAATCTCGTATCGTCGAAACCGGGCTGGTCGACTCATGTCGAGGACGATCTCTTCGTACACCAGCAACTCGTTGTGCAATCGCAGGTTGTAACTATTGGGGTTTAACTGCGACTCTTCAAAGGGCTCGATCACGATATCGCCGCCGAGCCTCGCACGAATCTCGTTTCCGGACAGAATCATGTCAGTTTTTCCCCTCGAACAGTGGTTCAACAGCCGTTTATGACACGGAAGGATTCGGGACGACGCCGAGAGTATAAGCCTCGAACGATCACTCACCTCCCGAAAAGTACCCCGCCCTAGCCGAACATGCAACGCCGCCGCCGGACGATTCGTAGGCTATCAACTCCGGATGAACTGTGGCGAACGTCAGGTTCCGGACATTCACGGGGGGCCGCTTCGTCTTTGGCATCGGCCAGAATGAGCGTTTTCTGTCGACGAGCCCCGGTCAACATGAGTGCAGAGAGGGCGCTTGGAGCATCGTAGATGAGACGATTCCTTTCCGTTCCCGTCCGACAACCGAGAACGCGGGGCGTCACTCTTTTCAAATGGTGAGCGCCGACTAAGATATCGACTCGCAGAGACGCTCCTTCAGGGATGGACGTTTCGCCGTTTTCGACACTTAAACCGCGAAGATTCATGGCGACGACCCGCATCAAACAAGGTTATGACGTCCCCATCTCAGGGATTCCTGATCAAAAAATCGTCCTCGGACCGACGATCACAAAAGTCGGTGTGCTCGGCCCTGACTATATCGGGATGAAGCCGACGATGGCCGTCCAGGTGGGCGATCAGGTGCAGGCGGGACAACTCCTCTTTGATGACAAGAAGACGGAAGGGGTCCGCTATACCGCCCCCGCATCGGGGACAATTGTCGCCATCAATCGCGGGGCGAAGCGGGTGTTTCAGTCGATCGAGATCGAAGTATCAACCGCAGAACCGGTTGCATTTGCTCCCTATCCGGACCTCACCAAGCTGACCCGTTCTCAGGTCATCGAAACCCTGACGCAGTCTGGGCTTTGGACCGCGTTTCGGACCCGTCCATATAGCAAGGTCCCCGCCCCCGCCGCGAAGCCTCATTCGATCTTTGTGCAGGCGATCGACACGAACCCGTTGGCGGTCAATCCTCGCACGGTCATTCAAGAATATTCTGCAGACTTCATTCATGGCTTGCAGATTCTACGTCATCTGACGGATGGCAAAGTGTTTCTCTGCTCTGCTCCCGGGCCGAGCCTCCCTGGAGCCGACCTGCCTCACGTCACGGCCGAGTCGTTCGATGGCCCGCACCCTGCCGGTCTGCCTGGAACGCACATCCATTTGCTCGACCCCGTCAGCGCCAATAAGACAGTCTGGCACGTCGGTTATCAAGACATCATCGCCTTCGGAAAACTGTTGGCGACTGGCCAGTTCTGGACCGAGCGTGTCATTGCCCTCGGTGGTCCACAGGTTAAGGAACCTCGGCTGATTCGGACGAATCTCGGAGCTTCGCTCGACGAGTTGACTCAAGGGCAACTGCTCGACGGAGAGAACCGCGTGGTCTCTGGTTCGGTTCTCAATGGTCGGGCCTCTGTTGCACCGTTCAATTATCTGGGCCGCTTCCACACGCAGGTTTCGGTTCTTTGTGAAGGTCGAGATCGCGAATTGCTCGGCTGGCACATGCCCGGATTTAACAAAGCCTCCGTCAAGCCTGTCTTTGCCTCTGCACTCGCCTCCGATGGTCGCCGATTGCCGATGACCACCAACACCAACGGCAGCAAGAGAGCCATCGTGCCAATCGGATCGTACGAAGCAGTCATGCCGCTCGATATTCTTCCGACGTTCCTGTTGAAGGCCCTCGTCACCGGAGACACCGATCAGGCACAGGCCCTCGGAGCATTGGAACTCGACGAGGAAGACCTTGCATTGTGTACCTACGTCGACCCTGGCAAACACGAGTTCGGCCCCATTCTCCGCAAGAATCTCACCACGATCGAACGCGAAGGCTGACCAATTTTGGAGGCATCTCCTCGTCAGGCGATGGGGGGAAGTGGGCTGTTCCTCAAGGTGTCGTTGCTGACAGCCGAATGTCTGCCCATCAGGCAACTTTCGATAGGTCCTGTTGGGACGAGGTTGCCTTATTGCCAGTCAACTCGTCGGGTGACACCATGCTGGCTTCTGTTGATGGGAGAGTGGGGACCGTTGAAGAATGCGGGCGGGGGCGAGTCTTGCCGCCCAGATACCACGGCAAACGGGTTCGGCTAAACGTGTTCATCAGGTCCAGCAGCCAGGGGGTGAACCGCTTCATCTGGTACAACATGTGGGCCATTGGGGTCACCAGTTGCATCCGTCGATTGCGGCGAATCGCCTTGAGAGTGACCGTCGCGATACGTTCGGGAGTCGCACAAACCCATGCTGGCGGTTGCGGAGCCTCGCGGGTGCCGGAAGTCTCACAAGACTTATACAGGTTCGTCTTCGACGGACCGGGGCAGATGGCTGTTACGCCGACCCCCTTTCGTCCATACTCGGCTCGCAGCGCTTCGGTGAAGCCGACAAGGCCAAATTTCGAAGTGTGATACGCGTTAAATCGTCCTCCTGCGACGAGTCCCGAGATGCTGCACATGTTGACGATGTGCGGGTCTTCTCGTTCTAAGATCGCGGGAAGCAGTAGTCGGGTCAGATGAATCGGAGCCATGAGATTCAGGTTCATGAGCCGATCCCACTGTGCCTCTGTCATCCCCTGCGTCGGCCCATAATAAGCGATTCCCGCATTATTGATGAGCAGGTCAACCCCTCCCCAACTCGCCAGCACCGTCTCGGCGAGACGATGAATTTCGTCTCGCAGTGTCAGGTCAGCACAACAGGGAATCGCCTCGACTCCGAGTTCTCGGACTTCGCTGACGATGGAGTCGAGACCAGCCGCATCGACATCAACGAGGAAGAGTCGCATCCCCTCGCGAGCCAACGCCAAGGTCAACTCTCTCCCTATCCCGGATGCCGCTCCGGTCACCAACCCTTGTTTATCACGAAACGTCTTCACTGTGATCCCTCACTCGATTCGACTTGCCGGTCCTTCAGCCTCCCGCCAGACATACCGTCGGACTTTCCCCTCCAAACAAACCGGAAGCCAGAGAGCCCCCTGATCGACCGCTGCCACGAGCGGAGGATCCTATCACAGACCCGCCTTCAACTGGAACGGGAATCTGACATCGGCGACTAGGCTTTGCGGGGGGTGAGGCGATCGGTGCCGACCCACTTTCGCAGGGCGTTTGGAATGTTCACGCTGCCATCGGCTTGCTGGTGATTCTCCAATATCGCGATGATCGCTCGGGTGCAGGCGACGGCGGTGCCGTTGAGGGTGTGGACAAATCTTGTCCCCTTCCACTCGTCCGATTTGCAACGAATTCCGAGACGGCGAGCTTGGAAGTCTGTGCAGTTCGAGGCCGAAGTGACTTCGCCATATTCGCCGCCGTCACCTCGTCCCGGCATCCAGGCTTCGAGATCGTACTTGCGGTAGGCTGGTCCCCCCAAGTCGCCCGAAGGAGTGTCGATCACTCGGTAGGGGATTTCGAGTCCTTGGAAAATCTCTTCCTCGATGCGGACGACGTTCTGGTGAAAGGCATCTGAGATTGCGACGTCGGGAGCGGTGAAGCCGAAGATTTCGACTTTTGTAAACTGATGCACTCGATAGATGCCCCGTGTCGCTTTGCCATGTCCGCCCGCTTCGGTTCGGAAACAATGGGAGATACCGGCCACCTTCATCGGTAACGAGTCGACCTGTAAAATCTCGTCCTTCAGCATCCCGCCGAGAGGAATCTCTGCTGTCGCGATGAGAGAGAGGTCTGTGCCATCGATCGAGTAGATTTGCGTCTCAGGCCCCCGTGGCTGATAGCCTGTGCCATGCAGGACATCGTCCCGGGCGACATCGGGGGTCGTGTAGATGGTGAACCCTTCCTGCCTCAGTTTTTCGACGGCGTACTGAACGAGAGCGAGTTCGAGCAAAACCCCTTCGTTTTTCAGGAAGTAGAACCCGTGCCCAGCAACTCGTGATCCCGATTCCAAATCCAGCAGGTCGAGCGTGTGCATCAACTCGACATGGTCTTTCGGGGTGAAACTGAAGGAAGGCTTCGTGCCGACTTCCCGCAGGATGACATGTTCCCCTTCAACCCCGACGGGAGCGTCGGGATGGGTCATGTTGGGGACTCGCCCCAGTTGTTCCTTGAGTTGCTCTTCAACGGTCGCCAGCGCGTCTTTATTCGCGGAGACAAGTCCTTTGAGTTCTTTGCCACGTTCGACAAGTGCCGGTCGATCACCGGGAGCCGCCTTGGGAATTCGGGAAGCGATGTCGTTCTGTTCTTGTCGGTACTGGTCCCCCTCGATGATCAGTTCGCCCCGCTTGTCCCGTAGCGAAACGATCGCAGGGATGTCGCAGTCGACCCCTCGGTTTTGGCAGTTGAGAGCTACCGCAGCGGCATTGTCACAGACGAATTGCAGATCGAGCATGGCGAAACTTGGAGACCAGGAGAGCAGAAACGGGAACGACGAGCGTGAACAATAACCGATTCGCCGGGACGCTTCACGCGACGCGGGGACTCATTCACGATAACGTCCAACGAACCGATTCCAAGTGGGTCACAATCCGAGACTGACATCAACCGAAGAGTTCCTGAATCGGAACCCCGCCATCGGTCACAGGGACGGGCCGATTCCCCGAATAGAGTTCGTCCTGGTAGTTGCAGCCGAGTGTGGCCAGTATGGTGGAGAACAGGTCGGGCACGCTGACTGGTCGGTCGGCGATTTCGGTACAAAGATCGTTTGTGGTTCCGATCGCTTGTCCGGTTCGCAGTCCACCACCGGCTAAAAGCACGGTAAACGCCTTCCCCTGATGGCCCCGTCCTCCCTGCGAGTCGAACGACGAGGGGCGACCGAACTCCGAAGAGACGACGATCAACGTCTTATCGAGAAGCCTTTTTTCTTCCAAGTCTCGCACCAGAGCCGCGAAGGCGGCATCGAGACTCTGAATCAACAGATGTTGGTTTTTCTGACCTTCGTTATGCGTGTCCCATCCGGTGCCGTTCTTGAAGTTCAGATTGAACGACACCTCGACAAAGCGGCTTCCCCGTTCGACCAAACGTCGAGCGAGTAAGCAGCGTTGACCGAACTCATCGCCATAGGCGGTCCGGAGATCTGCCGGTTCAGAGTCGAGGTTAAAGACATCCATGAACTCTGGGCCGGCGAGGCGGAAACCCTTTTCGGCGGCGGTGATGTAGTTCTGGATGAGCGTCTCGTCCCCAAAACGCTGTATATAAGGGGTCTTGAGGTCGTGCAGTAATTCGAGGCGACGGGCCTGGCGGTCGGCACTGATACGATCGGGCCGGACGAGCCCCTTCGGTCCGCTTTTGGTCTCGGTCAAATAGACATAGCCATGCTTCGCCCCGAGAAACCCGGGATCGCGGGCAGGAGTCGGGTTGCCCATTACAACGTAAGCAGGGACCAGTTCATTCAAGTCTCCCTTGAGGACTGACACGAGCGACCCGATCGACGGGTAGACCAGAGTCCCGCTCGTCGGACGTCCCGTATGCATGCGATAGGCCGCGGCGGCATGTTCATCGATCACATCATGATGCACGGTGCGTACGGGAGCACAACGATCGAAGACCTTCGCGGTCTCTCGCAGGTGCTCGCAAATTTGCACGCCAGGAATCGCGGTGTCGAGCGGCGCATAGGCCGATCCAGGGTCCTTGAGGCCGTCAGACGTTTGACGTTTTTGATCGTAAGTGTCCACCTGACACGAACCACCCCCAAGCCACAGCATGATGCAATGTTCGGCTTTCCCGACAACTCTTTGTTGTTCGGGCGACAATTCACGTCCGAAGCAGAGTCCCCCGCCAATCGCCGATGCTCCAAAGGCCGCTGCACCCGCCAGGGCCCCCTGTCGCACGAAGTCTCGACGAGACCCCTGCAACGCGGAGGGGTTTCCCGACGATAAGTAGCCAGATTCACGATTTAGCATGAGACCGTCCGCCATCGAAAGAAAACAAACTATGACAACATGCGGCACAACAAGACAGCGCCAATGAAAGTGCCATGCACCTCGACACCCCCCTGATGAATTGTATGGGCCAAAGTCTCCCGAACGCAACAACTCTTGGCGATATAACCAGGGTTGGGGGGCAACTCGGATCTTGTGGATGGGCTTGGGGGGGGATGCCAATCGGAGCAATCGGGGATTCGTGAGAAGATGGAGAAGGCTTGAGGGGCTGGTTAGCCCGGATTATTCATGAGGTTGCTGTTTTTTGGGTGTTGTTGTTGATTGTTCTGGGTGTGGTGTTTTTGGGTGGGTGGGTGCGGAGGGGCCCCTTCCCTGGGTGATGATGGATTGGCGGACGGGTTCTGGGTGGCGACGACGGAGCAGGGGTGTCAACAGCGTTGGACGGTTTGCAGCACCACGCCAGGTCGGCAGGCCGGGCCAGGCGGAGCTCAGGCGGATCAACACCCGTCGGCAACTGACGAGCACTTCCGCGGCGACCTTGATCAGTCGCAAGCGCCACGTGGCCGGTTGAGCGTGGCGGAGTTCCGCGCCCGGTGGCGGGGCGGGACGCTCGGCATCGGGGAGGGGAGCACGGCGACGATCCTGCGGCGGAACCTCGGGCAGTGTGCGTCGCAGGCGGATCAGCAGGTTGAGCGCAGCGGCGTGCATCATGAATCGAAACAAGTTCGCCATGAAGCGATGATCGCTCAGTCGTTCTCCACACAGGTCGATCTTCAACTCCTTGTTGCGGTTCTCGCTTTCGCCACGCTGAACATACTCATCGTAGATGCCTTGAGGCAGGATCATCGCTCCGGGACGGTTCGTCACGACGGCCCGTCGGTTGGTGCCGACCGCATGACATTCCGCCTTGATCACGACTGATCGGGGACGATCCCAGGTCTGAGCCTGATCGGTCAGGGCCGTGAACAGTCGTTGCTTCTGGTCGGTTCGCCCGTATTCGGTGACAGCGGTCTCCAGAAGGTCTTCGCTCTCCCGTTTGAGACGGGAATTCATGCCAATTCCGAAGGTGTACCACACTCTCAGCCGTTCGCAGACTTCGTACATCGCGGGGACTCCGAAGCCGCTGTCGGCGCGGACTTCGATGTCGACATCCGGCCAGCGCTGACGCATCTTCGTCACGACAAACTCCAAGTCTTCATCGGCCGCCAGTGACGCATGCGCAGTCCCATGCCTGAGCGAGACCATCACCACCAGTCCCGTCTCGGCGTTGGTGATGATGAGCGGGAAGTACTGGTTCTGCTCGTAGTAACCGTGAAACAACGTCAGCTGTTGCTGGCCGTGGGCCGGGTCATCGAAGCCATCCAGATCGAGCACCAGCCGCGAGGGTGGCGTGTCGAAGGAATCGAGGAACTGATCCACCATCAACTCCCGCAAACGAAACAGCGCGGGGATGCTGACCCCGTTCTCGAACCGCGAGAGCGTCGGCTGCGATGCGGTTTCCGCCCCCGCTTCGGGTAGGCGATCACACACCAGCTGAAAGACCGGATCGTACCGCAACGTGTCGTGGTCGTTCTGATCTTCGTAACCAGCGATGATGCCATAGATGGTGTGTGCGTCTCGATTGTCGGTGGAATCTTTGGGCGACTCAGGATGGACCACGGATGACGCGAATTTGGCGGATGTTCGCGGATTTCGAGAAGGAAGAGGGCGACTCAGAGACTTCCAACTCACGACGACGCGGCTCCGGCTCAATCAGGGAGCCACGGATGAAGACAGATAAAGGACGGATGCACACGGATTTGAAAAGGGGGCGGCTGGTCGTAAGCCGAATCCGTCCTTTCATCCCTCCATCCGTCGTCATCCGTGGTTCCCCTTTTTCCTTTGAGCTGCCGTCTCTCCGTTGCCCATTCGTCCAGAGTTCCCGTCGATCGTCCTCGATCGGCGAATATCCGCCGAATCTGCGTCGTCCGCGGTCCATCCGGTCAACGTTCCGGCCTCGACAGCTGTCACCGACAATTCCCATGCAGACACCCATAGATACGCTGACGAACCATCGACAGCAATGAGTGAGTCGGCTCCCGCCGCCACTCCTCGATGACCGCGGCAAACTGCTCCGTAAGACCCAGCCGTTCATCCAGTTCGCGGACCAGCAGCAACCCGGCATCACTCGACAACCTGCCTCCAGAATTTTCCACAACCAAACGCTTTTGAGGATGAAACTCCAAACATTCCGACCACACACCCTGTAAACTCATCACGGCCTCCGTGCTTGCGGGAAAGTTGTCGACTCACAAACACTTAAACGCCACACCAGGCCATTTCTCAACACCCCCCATGAATAATCCGGGTTAGGAGTGCTTGAGATTCAATTCCGTTGCGAAAAAGCGATGGAGATTGTTTGGACCGGCCCGGCTCCCGATGCCAAAACGGTTGTCAGCCCGACGCACACCTTGACCTGGATCGGAACAGGATATCCCATGATCCCGATGCCGATTGGGCCCGAGGGTCACAAAGTCGCCTTCATCTTCCCCGACAACGATTCCGCAGTTGTGGCCGCCAGGCAATTAGCCGCGATCGGTGACCAGTCGGTGATCGACGCACAACGTCGCGCCAACTCGATTAATGGACGACCTCGCGATGATGGAATCATCTTTGGTGAGCATCCAGCCATTGGAAAGTTCGCGACTCTCTTTCGAGTTCTTGTTCGAAACAGCGTATCGCCCGATCAGCCGGGACATTGCGTCCAGCGCCCGCAGTTCACCGGTGTTAATTGGCGTCCCATGCATCTCGCGATTCTGGATCATTCGGACCTGATGGTCGCAAAGTTGAAGATCGAAACGCAGCAGCCGCAATGGCACCGCCTCCTTCTTGATCACCTGCGTGAACCGACGACTCTCCAGACTGCTCTTTGATATCTGATGGCTCCTGTTCGACGATCCCCAATAGGCACAACACCTGTCCGACAAAACCTAAGCAGGTCAACTTGGGGTGATGAAGGCTGTGTCGTTCGTTGAGGGGCCTATTGGGGGGGTGGCTTTGCGTCCCATCCGTCGATCGTGAATTCTCCGTTGACGCCGCAGGTGAACATCAGAGGGGTTTCCAGTCCGACAATTCTGTCGGCCTGTGGATTGGGAATTTGGTCGATGTCTGAGATATTGGTCAGTCTGTTGTTCTCGATTGTCGAGCGGTAACTCTCATCGGAGCGTAGCAGGGGCCGGGGAAGGTCCTGGCATTCGATGATGTTGTCGCGGATGCTGATCGTCGCGAAGTCGGACTTCGGGTTCAGGCCGAACAGACCGTCTGTGCGAGGGGTTTTCGTTTTGCGGGAGATGATGTGGTTGTTGCGGACAACCAAGTGATTGAAGACTTCATTGATCCAGATCACTCCCCTGCCGGGGTTGCTGACGAGGTTGTTGTGAAACGTTGCTGGACCATTCGCGGTCGCCTGTCCGAATCCGGAGATGAGGTTGCCATGATCCTTGTCTGGATCGAAGTCGAAGAGGTTGTGGTCGATCTCGATGCCGTTCCGAACGAATTCAATCGAATAGCTGTCGCGAAACCAGTTGTGATGCACATGAAACGTCTTACCGCTTTCGGGAAGCGGTCCGCCCGCATATTTCGGCAGAGAGATGGTGCCGAAACAGACGTTGTGATCTAACTCATTGTCTTCGTCGTTCTCGAAGGGAAATTCCATTGAGAAATTGACTTCGATAGTGTTGTGATGCACTCGGCAGCGTTTCGCCTGCCGCACTTTGATTCCGTAAAACTCGTGCTCTCGCTCCATACGTGTGCGTAGAAATCTGTTGTTGGCGATGTCGGAGTCGGCCATCCAGATCGCGAAGATTCCTCCGCCAGTGATCCCCCCTTTGGTGCCCGGCTGACCCTTCTCCCAGCGGCCTCCCGCGTCGATGAACTCACAGTCGTGAATGCTTGCGTGCTTCATCCCGAAGGTGCGGATACCACTCCACTGTGTTTCCTTAATTCGAAGGTGATGCAAGTGCATATCGGCATTGAACCAACCAAAGATGGCCCCATGCAGTTGCGGAGCGTGCAGCGTCAGGTCCGACACGGTGATCCCCGCGCTGTCTCGCCGTAACCTGATGAGATACGCGTCGGTGTCTAACCCTTCGAGCTTCATCTCGGGATCGGGGAGGGTCTTAGAGGACGGTTTTCGGTTACTGGTCTGAGTGAGGATGGTCTTGTCCATTCCGGCCCCCTTGAGGGTCATTCTTGCTTTCAACTCCAAGGGTTCGTCGAGTTCGTAAGTCCCCTCGGCCACTTCAATAGTCGCCCCCTCGGCTCCCAGTTTCACCGCCGAAATCAGGGCAGCCGTCGTGTGGACTGGTTCCGCAGCAAGTCGCGAGAGCGGTATGGCATTCAGAAGCACGAATGCCATAAGCAGTCGTAAGGTGGTCATGGTGTCATACTCTCGATAATGGTCGTTCGACGAGGCATCCGGAGGTCGGAGGACGCGAGCTTCATTTGATCGCGTGGCATATTTAAGCTGCGACGTCGGAAGCGAAACCTGAACCCCAATGTGGGGAGACTCGAAACGCTCTCCTTGACTGGCCATGCTGCAATCGCTGCCGGCTTGGGTCAGTTGTAATAGAACGGACGACAACGACGCAGCGTGATGCCCTGGTTGTCGCGGAGGACTTCGTACAGGTCGACACTGTAGGGTTTAGAAGGCCGATTGTCCGGCGATGGTTTGGTGAAGTCCACATCTTTGGACGGGACTGTGCTTTCCGAACGAGGGAGAGGCGGAGAATCGCCAACAAAAAGGGATTCCGGAAGCAACAGGCTAAATCGCTGAGAGGCCAATTCGTCGGTGTAGGTTCGCGTGGTGCCGACGATCTTCCCCTCAATGACGACGGCAATTTCTGTCGGGTGTTCATTCTTCATTTCCCCTTCGACGAGGCATGGAACGTACTGCCCACGTGCTTTATCCCCTCCGTGCAGCAGCCAAAAGGAAGGTCCCCAGTCCTTGGTGACAGACAACTCGGCAATGCTACGCCCGATGAGTTGCGGGTCTCCCAGTAGTGGAGTGATGAGGTCGTCTGTACTGCGATCGATTGGAAGATGCCGACTCATTCGCTCGATGCAATCGAACCGCTCTGGAAAGTCTCCCTGGATCACAATCGGCTGAGAAGCGCTTCGCATCTGCTTGTTTCGCCGGGCGGGAACCATTGGGTCGAGAAAGGACTCTCCGTCAATGGGGTCTTTGAGCGGCAACCCGATGACAGCCGCAATCGACGGGAGAAGATCGATCGACTCGACGTTGCGATCGCTGATCGTCCCGCTGTGTTGTCCCGGCCGCTTGAAGAACAACGGGACAGACATCAGGTCGGCGTAGTTTTGGGGTGATGGGGTCCGACTGGATTGCCCAGGAATGAACGAAACCCCATGGTCGCCTGTGACCACCAGCAGAACATCGTCCAGCATCCCTACCGCTTCGAGTTTATCGAGAATCTCGCCAATCATTCGGTCAGCATACTTCAATTGCAATATAAATCTCTGCCAAGACTGTTGCGATCCTAATGGGTCAATGCCCCAGGCTTCACCGAAGTCGTCGATCGTTCCCAAGGGAAGGTCGTCGGCATGGGAACTGTAAATGTAGCTTCTGCCGGAGGGAAGGTAATTCCAAGGATAATGGGGCAAGACAACGTGCAGAAAATAGAGCTGCGGACGAGCGTGAGGAATCAGGCAGTCGCGAAAATGCTCCATCTGGGTATGGCGATCTGTGTCCCATCCGTAACGAAAGTGGCCGGTGGTTCGTTCCCGAATCCCACTGACAAACTCGGGGATGCCGAACCATGTGCGAGGAATCTCGACTTGCGACGGGAGCAAGTCGTGCGGGATTGTCGTGTCTAGATAAACATGTGTTACGGTCTGCATCAGTTGCCAAAACTGATCTCTGACGGAATCCGGTGCGTTCCGCTGTTGGTATTCGGTCGGACAGAGTCGAGTAAATGGCTCAAAGACGGTTAGCCCATACTGATCCGAGCTGTCCAGCAGAGTGAACAGATTCTGGGGATAATCCGATATTGTGGGGGCGAATTGTTCTTCGGGAATCCTTCCGCTGAGCAACGAAGGGACGGCGTGATCTGTCCGGGCGTGTACAGTCGATGCGTTGCGATACCAGTCGCTCATGGCTGCCAACCTGGCAAAGTTGGGAAAACGCTGGGCGTCGACTTCATGCTTCGAGTTGACAATGGACATTCCGGGAAAGCCATCGAACACGATCATCACAATCGGGGCGGGGTTCTCCGCTTTGTCGCCGAGGATCTTTACAATCGGGGGCGGGTTTCGGACACTTTGAATGGTCGGAGAAATGAGAAACTGTACGGGGAATAATACGACGCCGATCGATGCGACGGTCAGCGTTGTTCGCAGGGGACGGAAACGCTGCGTTGCCCATGTCATCAGCGTGCCTGCCGCGATGCTGACCAGCAGCATGACCGCACCCGGTGAATAATCTTGGACGGCGTTCCACTCTTTCTTCGCCGTCGTCAGAACCAACATGGCGCACAGAGTGAAGAAGGCCATCACGAACAGACAATGCAGTCTTTGGCGCGACGTCTCGCTGACTAGCGAAGCCAGACCTTCAAGCAACATCATGACAAGCGGGACCGTGAGCAGGCAGGCCAACACTCCCCACCAGACGGCTGGTCCTTCGATCTGCTCTTGCGTGAAGAACGCAGGGTTGGTTTGCAGTCGCAAGAACATTGGTTGCGCGATGATGAACGCATTCAAAGTCAGCAGATGCAGCCAGTCACGACCGACCCGCTGCAGAAAGGGTGGGACTTCCGCTGCCTCCGACGGAGTGACCATCGTCGACTTGGCCTGCCGATCGCGCGACGTACCCTCAACGGGGTCGGGAGATGTTGTCGTACCGTCTTTCATGTTTTGCAGGCCCCGTTTTGGGGGCGACTCAAAGGTTCACTCGCGACTTTCTGTCGAGTCACTTGTCCGCCGGTCGAACTCGCGCGTGATAGATTGTCCTCGTCCTCGACGGTAAGGGGAGTACGCGGATCACCTCGAACCGTCGACTCAACTCTTTCAAAAAGACCTCCGGGCAATAGTCGGCGATGACGTCACTTCGGTTCACCAGCAATGACTTCACCTGCGGGTCTTCACGGTCAACAAACTCGATGACTAATTCGCCTCCTAAGTCGGCAAACCAGTCGATCACTTCGCTCATCGGGAGATACGCCCCAATCACGAGATGATGTATCAAAGCCAGCGCCAGTGTGAGTTCCGGCCGACCACGATCCTGCAATCGCTTTCGTTCCAAACCTCGCCACCCCAAACCGGGAGAGGCGTCGGCCACGTTGAAGACCAATGGCAGAATTCGACGATTCCCCTCAGCATGCAAACTGTTGTAGAGTCGATCGATCGTCAAGTGATCGAAATCCAATGCCAATACTTGGTCGGCATGCTCCGCAGCAATGCGAGAGTAACGACCGAGATTGCAGCCAAAGTCCCAGACCGAAGCTCGCCTGCGTTGTGATGCGACTTCTCTAATGAACTGTTCCTTGGCCGCCGCATCGAGTCTTACCGGCTCAGACTCCGCGTCGTAATTCGACCATCGAGACTCCTTCGCTCCCCAACGAAGTCGATCGACGATCTTCCTCAACTTCCGAACATTGTTCAGGATCAACTCGGCTCCAAAACCTTGGTCCGTCAGTGACTGCGAATCAGTTGCCGGACGTCCCCCCTGTTGGCCATCCAACATGGCGTGCAGGTAGACGTGCGAGATCACCCCGCGTCGCCAGAGTTGCGTCATGGGAATCATCCCCCGACATTCCCTCGGCGTAATCCCTTCAAGCCGCCCCCTCAAGAAGGGCTGAAAGTCGACGCCCCGTAAGGCCTGCAACATCAAGGGGAATAAGTTCATCTGACAAAACTGACGATAGCCATACCAAGGAGCCTTCCCGTCATACTTGATGAACGATGCCACGTCGATCATCGTCGGAACGGTCCCCATGAACTGCACGTTGTAGGGGGTAGCATCTTTGAGAGTCACTCCTGACAGAAGCGACTCTTCCAGTAGTTCGAGTTGCAGCAACGCAGCCCGACGGAGCATGCTGAAGCTCCATTCGTAGGGATACGACACCATCGGCACGCGAGCGTGTTCCAGAACCGCTTCCCAACCCGAGTTGTCAGGGAGCAAGCGACCCATGTCATCAAGCCGCTTTGTGGCGACGACATCCCCAGCCTCTATCCTCCGAGAGAAGAAGGGCTGTTGGGAGACGAACTCCCACTCCTTTAATGCCCCAGCGGTCAGCGCACGATAGACCTGACCGCCATGCAGAAACACTCGACCTGCACGGTCTCGAAAAGAGCCGGGATCATATTGGGCGATAGATGGCAATGGAGCCCGATCTTCGCGAAGGCTCGTTACGAGCGGCTATCGTGGTGATGAGACAATCGCCACTTCTGCCACATGTGGCGGAAGAAGACCATCAGACCTGCGCCACCGCCAACCAGTGCCTGGAGCAAGAGGCTCCCGCTTCCGGGGTCAAGGTATGCGAGCAGGGAGGAATCGGAAATCAAGGAGGTCAACATCGTCTAAGTCCTGTGGGTGGGGCCCCGGGGAGGGGTCAGGTGAGAGCAGGTCGCTCTGCGGGGGGTCTTCCATTGGAAGAGTGGTGGAGTGTCGTTGATAATGTATTATCGACAGACTGACAATCCCTAGATACGTATGTTCGTAATCCATTTCGCCAAGAATTCTTCAAAGATTTCTTTTGCCCAGGTTCAAGCGGCTTCGCGAGTGGAAAAGTGGCGAACTCTTCGCGAGAATGAGAATCGTCCGTGGCGACATCGAATCGACCAAGAGGCGGGCGACTTTCTTATCGTTATCTCGGCTGAAACCACCATGCAGACGTCCTCAATGCCCACCCTGCTCCGCCAGACTTGTTCGCTTGTCCTCGTCGGATTCTCTCTCTCTGCGTCGTTTTGCCTTTCCCAGGCATTCGCGGCTGACCTCGCATGGCCAGACCGTAGCGGGCCCGAAGGTAATGGTCACGCAGCAGAACGGGATGCCAAAGGAGTGCCATTCGAGTGGAACGAAGCCGACGGAACGAACATCGCCTGGAAAATCGCACTCGAAGGGGAAGGGCACTCCAGCCCGATCATCGGTCAAGGGGTCATCTGGCTGACCTCCGCCACCAAAAACGGCAAGAAGCAATACCTCTACGCCATCGACGAACGGTCCGGCAAGGTGCTGCATCATAAGCTGCTGTTCGAGAACGAGGCCCCCGAACCGCTTGCCAATGCGGTGAACTCTTATGCCTCCCCATCCTGCGTCTTAACGGAAGATGCACTGTTTGTTCACTTTGGTACCTACGGAACTGCGAGAATCGACCCCAGTACAGCCGAGATTGTCTGGCAACGGCGAGACATCAAGTGTCGTCACTTTCGAGGCCCCGGTTCGTCTCCCGTGCTGTTCGAAAACCTGTTGATCCTCACCTTTGATGGAATCGACCAGCAGTTCCTGATGGCTCTCAACATCGAAACCGGGGAGACCGTCTGGCGTACGGATCGTTCAACAAACTATGGCGACCTCGATCAAAACGGAAAGCCACGGGGGGACGGGGACCTTCGCAAGGCCTACGGAACCCCCTTGGTCGTGCAGGTTGGCGATCGTTGGCAAGTCGTTTCCGTCGGCTCACGGGCCGGTTTCGGGTATGACGCCCGTACAGGGAAGGAGATTTGGACCTTTACCCATGACGACTACAACGCCGCCGCCAAGCCGCTGACTTTTGGAAACTCGACGATCATCAACACCGGCTCGAACGGAGCAAATCTCCTCGCAATTCGTCTTGATGAGTCGACGCAAGGGAATATCGATAAGACACATGTCCTCTGGAATCGCCCTCGTGGAAACGCCCATCTGGCCAATCCCCTGCTCGTCGGGGACCGTGTTTACCAAGTCACCGACAGCGGTGTTTGTGTCTGTGTTGATGCGAAAACGGGCGAAGAGATCTGGACTGCCCGGATCGGCGGCAAGTTCGTGGCATCTCCCATCGCTGTCAACGGACTAATCTACGTCTGCAATGAAGCGGGGGTCGCGACCGTTCTTCGAGACGGTGATGAGTATGTCGTCGTCGCACAGAATGAGATCAAAGAGGGGATGCGGGCCACGCCGGCCGTCTCCCAGGGCGCTCTCTTCTTGAGAACGTTCGGTCATCTCTATAAGATCAGCAACCGAGCGAAAGCCGCTGAGTGATCTTCCCGTCGCGACATCCTCGTCGGGAATGTGGTAAATGGCGATTTGAGCCCGTGCGACGCATGACTTGCGACTGGGTTCGCCTGTGTGATGTGGTTTCAACTCACAGACGAACCAGCCACAAGAGCTACGCACACGATCACGTTCCGGCCACGGAGAAGGTCCCAGCTTCCTAGTCCCTCTATCGATATAACCGCACTTCAACGACTAATCCTGCCAAAAAAAGCGGTAGAATTATGACGCAGGATGGACGGATGTTGTCGTAACCTGTGACTTGGAAATGACTTAGGAGAATATTGTAAATTTCCCAAGAACGCCATTTTTGCTGTCACACCTAAATGGGCCAAGCTACTGGCCACATCTGAGCCTCATTCTGTCGGGGCTCCTCGCTTCGTGTCGCAGTTGAACTTCTTGCCTGACTCAGGCCCGTTCGCGCCGAGGGAATGGGGCGTCAAGGTTTGCCCTGTCGGTTGACTTTCGCTAACCCTGATCTCCTTTGCCAACGGGCCATGTTGCGGAAATGCAACATGCTCATCCACTTGGAGTTACGGTCAAAATACTTTCCAGAAACTCGCGACCTCTCGTTGGTCTGTGCCCTAAGTTTGGAAGTGCGGTGATCGGTTTCATCGTACAGGTGTTGCCGGGGCTGCGGCAGACATGACTCTTGGTCGGAGTCGGGAGACAGGTTCGGTCTCCGGTGAGTTTTTTGGTTCTGGGGCGGATCGTGACGTTTTGCTCACGCCACCCACTTTACAAAAAGGTGGTTTGATGAAGAAATTTGCTTTGGCTGCTTTGGCGGCAATCGCGGTGTTCGGTGCAAGTTCGGTTCAGGCGGCGAGCGATACACAGACGTTCACTGTCACCGTGGCTCCGACGTTGACAATCACCGCCCCTGCAAACGCCTCGATGGCACACAACACAACCAATGCCAACCAGGTGTTTCCAAACCAAGACTGGGCTGTCACCTGCAACAATGCCGCTGGTGCTGATGTCTCGTTCCAGATCACCACGTTTGCCAACGGTGCAGTCGAGCGCGACGCTAGCCTGGCTGTTTCGGTCACTTCGGCGAATCAACTCAGTGCGGGATGGGTTGTTTCGAACAGCCCTCAAACGACCGCAGGTACCGGGACCACGGCGACCGTCCTCGCCGACTCAGTCGGCCCTGGAAACGCCACCTTTACGCTTGGCGTCTCTTTTCTTGACACCGACTACGCCGTCCTCCCTGCTGGCGACTACATCGCCACGGTCACTGGGACGATTACGGCCAAGTAGAGGCGTCTGACAGCGACTCCTTAGAACCTCCGACGAGGGGGTGGTCTCGACTGGTTCACCGGCGAGGCCACCTTCTCTGTTTGGTTCGGATGGGAGGATCGGCAGAAAACAGTCGTTTCCCACTGTGTTGGCTCGTCCCCTCTTGTCTGGGGTATCACTTGCATCTACGCTGATGAAGTTTCCCGCGATGAGTTTGCAAAGAGCAAGTCGAGAGACCGTTCCCATCCTATTCACCGCGGGTTTGCCCCAGATACTGTGACACTGTCACTCCCCTCCAATTTCCTTGTTCGGGTAATTTTGGTCCGGATTCCAGGTTGGAGATTCACCCAGTGAGTTCCTTCTCGCGAGATCGCGATTCCGGGATGAACGGGGGGCGGTTTGCATATGAGTTCAGCTTCACTTCTGATCGTCAGGATATCCCGCTGAGTATGGCCGTTGTCGTCTCCATCTGCCGACCTTTCCAGAATCGGACGCTCAGCGTTCGGCTCCGGCGAATGCCTGTCATTCGAGAGAGGCTTTGGGCTGTCGGGCTCGGAACAACTGCGGCTCGGATGACCATGATTCGGGCGATGGCGATGTTCCTCGCCGTCCTGCTTGGCGCAGCATCGCAAGCGTCGGCTCAGTCGCAGGCGTCTAACGCTCAACAGTTTCAGATGCATGTCCCCCCAGTTTTGACGGGACGAGTCAACATCCTGGCGCCAGCGGACGTCCAGATTGCGCACGATATTACTGACGACGATCAGTATTTTCCCGATCAACTTTGGGATGCGGGGTGCAATGCGAACAACGGAGCGCTGGTTGTCTTTGAGACACGATCGGCATTTCGCAGTTCTGGAGGTGGCCCTCCTGACAAGCGAGATGCTCGGCTCGATATTTCGTTGCTGTCGGCTGCCCCAGGGTCCGGCTGGGTCGTCACTGTCCCGACGGCAACGACGAACTATCGGGGCGGAAACGCAGCGGAACGTGTCGCGACCCGAGCCGAGTCCTTCGCTCCGGGAACGGCAACATTTCGAGTCAACGTGGCCTTCATTACTGAAGATGCAGCAACATTAAAAATGGGGAGCTACAACATGCGAGTGACGGGAACAATAACGGCAAAATAGCGGCAAGTCGTCTCTGACACGCGGGCAGTGCATTCGGACAGGAAGTCGAAACATGAAGCAGCTGATGGACTACAGTCCTTGCTCGGCGTTTGGCAGAAGACTGACTGCCGGGATCGTCGGCTGCTTTCTGCTGGCCGCGACAACTGTGGATGCAGCCGACTTCCTCCCAGTTGGTCCGACTGAGTTTGAAGCGGTCCATGCCGCGGATGCATCTGTTACCCTGCTTCCGGAGGCTCGGTGCCTGGTTTTTGCTCCACATGACATCTTCGGCACGCAGGTCCGTTGGACTGCAAGTTCATTCGTCCATGTCGAACATCCTCAACATCAGGTCGACTGTCAGGTACAGGTTCGACTTCAGCAGTCACACTCGAGTGCTGGTTGGCGAAGTGCGGTTATGTCTGCCCGTACCGATATCAGTCAAAACCTGACAACGGCCAGCGTCACGGCCGTTTCGGAGGGAGCGGGCTCGGCCCTCTTCGGACTTCAAGTCGCGTTTATTCCCCGATCGGGCCCTCCACTCGCTGCCGGTCGATACGTCACTCGACTCGTCGGCACAATTTCCGCCCCTTGAGACTGATTCTCATTGACACCTCACTGAAATCTTGAACAGACCTCTCCCACCTCTCTGGCAGATTGGCCCGATGCGAGTGCTCCTCGCATTGATGGTCGTGGTCTGCTCGGGGTGTCGCCTCTCTGAGAAACCGGTCAAGACGTACGGACGATCGATAGACGAGATCTTCTACGAAGCCCAGCAGGCGTCGGCTCGAAACCCCGAGAACACTGTCGCCCCAAACGTATCCGCCGACAATTTGCTGCCGGGCGAAGTCATCGTGTACGAGGAAGAACTGGCGTTGAACTCCGCGAGTCAACGTGTCGATGGGGCGTCGAGCAACGCGTCCCATGACCGAGTCTTCCCACAACCGACGCGATCACCGATTCAGCGAGTCAGTGGCACGGCAGACCCGACTCAACAACGTCCGGTCTCTGACATCTTCGAAGACACCGACGTTCGCCAGGCGATTCAGTCTTTGGCGACACAAGCCGGGATTTCTGTCATTGTCGACGAACGGGTCGGCGGCGTAACGACGGCATTCATCGAGAGCGAGCCGTTTGAACAGGCACTCAGGAAGATCCTACTCCCTTTAGGACTGGTGTATCGCATTCATCAGGGCCAGTACCTTATCGGGACCACAGAGCCATCTTCGGCGATGTTTGCGTTGTTGTCGGAGAGCATCGAGTATCGGCCCGAAAACCTCTCTCCTCAGGAACTCGTCCCATTGCTGCCAACGCGTCTGCAATCCTATGTGCGTGTTGTCGACAAGCGAAACTTGATGATCATCGAAGCTCCATCCGAGATGGCGAACCAGATTTTCCAACAGCTTCGCTCTGTGGACCAACCTGTTCCTCAGGTGATGCTGGAGGCGATTGTTTGTGTGTATAATCCGAACGAGTCTTATCGATTTGACTCCGAACTACGGCAGGCACTTAAGGAGGCCGGGCAAGATGTGCTCGACGTCGGCTCGCTAGGGCTGGCACTTTCCGGCAGTGTGTCGCCGTTTGGCATCAAGAATGCCTTTACCGACTTTGCCACAACGTCTCTCTTCCTTCGCCTGCTGGCTCAAGAGGGGTATGTCACGATTCGTGCAGCCCCCAGGGTGATGGCGAAAGATGGCGAGAAGGCGACGATCAACATCGCCCGCGAGACCTTCTTCAGCACGACTGCCAACAATGCCGACATCGTCTTTGCTCAAAACATCAAGCAGGTCGATGCCGGGATTTCGCTCGATATTGTCCCCGTCATCCGAGGAGACAACGTCACCGTTAATATCGAAAAGGCTGAGGTCAGCGAAAATATCACCACGTCCGACACGAGCGAGACGCTAATCAGCCCCTTTCCGCTGATTAATCGCCGCCAAGTCTCTACCACAGTGCATGTTAAAGATGGGCAGACGATCGTCATTGGCGGACTCGTCCAACGACAGACGATTGATCGTGTGAGCCGTGTCCCGTACCTCAGCAAGATTCCACTGTTTGGCAAGGTGTTTCAACGAGTTCAGCAGGATGACACAGAAGTCGAAGTCGCAATTTTCATCTCGCCTCGCATTATCTGGCCTGAAGGAAGTCGTCGTCCCGAGGTCTTAAACAGCACGGTCATTGAGCAGCATTCCCCCGTTTGGGAGTCCCCCCGATTTCAGCAGTCAACACCCCCACCTGCTCGCGAACTTCCGACTCAGCAAACAGTACCATCGGAAAGCTCGCTGGACGGGAACAAGATACGCACGGTTCCAGACGCTCCGGCATTGAGGCCCGTCACTCCGAAACCAGACACGCCAGTACCAAACTCGCCGAAACCACTTCCGACTCTGGGACAACCAGAGCCAATGACACCTTCGATTCTCGCCCCCGCCTCTCCCTCGGACGACGAGAATCTGTTCGAGTCCACCAATCCCCGGCTCGAGACCAAAGGCTCGAGCGTCACGACGACACCACCTGGACGAGCGAACATCGAAACGCCAGCCATCACCCCGGGCCCGAAAACATCGCCGGGTATGAAGGTTCTGGTTCCCAAACCTGTTCTCAAAACGGTCCCATCGCAGGCATTCCCATGACGTTCTTTCGATCCTTGTTGCTGACTGCTCTGGTCCTATCCAGCGGCGCGGTCTCCGTTCAAGCTCAAGATGTCAACGAACTGACGGCCAAAGATGTCAAACCGGCCTTTCAGATCGAGCCGGTTGTCCAGCGAGTCGCCGGTCGACGTGGCACGCCACTCGAATTCGAGTTTAAGATCACCTCGCTGTTGCGTTCAACGAATGTCGGCATTCGGGCCGTTTCGATGACACAGGACGAGACGGGAGCGATTCTCACCGATGTCGACAGTCCGGCCCCGAATGAAATTCAGCTTCAAACACCTGAGAACATCAAGCTCATCGACGGCAAGGAAAGCGTCATCAAAGGGACGATCCGTCTCCCCACGACGAACACCCCATTTCTTGTGTACGGCGTGTTGGTGACGGACTTTGGCCAAGACCTGGCCAATGGTCCTGCCGAAGCTGCTGGCGGGGCAAGTGTCGGGATTCAATTCATCACCCGTTACCTTCTGCGAATCGAAGTCGACGTCGAAGGAGTTCGGCCAACCGATGCTGGCAAGTTGACCATCGAAGAACCTCAACTCCGAGAGGTTAACGGCTATCCTCAGGTCGATCTATTTGTCGTCAACAACACGGAAAGCCCAATCGAGTTCCAACTGGATTGCCGTCTGTCGAGCCTCGCAGACCCGACGCAGAGCAAGTCCTTTCCACTCGGGATGCCGGTTCGAGTCAACCTTCCGGCTCCCGAAAAGCATGTTGCCCGCATACTCCCGGGCGCTCGAGTGAGGATGCAGGAGTTTGTCCCGCATGCCGTCTTCCCCGGACAGACAACACTTGACGTCAGCATCATCTCCAATCGGCGGACGTGGAAGACTGCGAGCTTCCCTCTGATGGTTGAGGAGAATATGTTCCCCGGCCAGGGGGCGGCTGTTACCGCGATCGCTCCGGGCATTAGCGCCTCCCCCGCTCAGTTAGAACTCTCAATGCAATCCGGCGGAGCACGTTACGTCTCCGTCTCGTTGACCAACAGTAGCAAAGATCCGGTGACCTTCGAGCTGCAACCTCGGGAATTGGACGGGACTCCAGCATCCTGGTTCGCGATTCGTCCCGAGTCGTGTACTGTGCAGCCGGGCGGAAATCGTAAAGTGTTGGTGACGTTAGGGACCGAACGATCTGCAACAGAAGACATGTACGGCCGTCTCGCCATCGAAGCAAAGTCCCCTGTCGGCGATAGCGTCGGCAGTTCCTCTGTGGCGGTTGCACTCATCTCTCGCGGTGAAGGTGAGGCGAAACTCGAAGTGGGGGAACTTGGCTGGGGCGAAGAGCGAGGGGCCTCTGCCGTCATGCTTCCGGTGACGAACACGGGAGATCGACAGGCGGCCCTTGATGCTCGCATGGTGATGACTCACATTGAATCCTCGAAGCGGACCACTTATTCAGCCGGCTATGGCAAGTGGTTACTTCCGACCGATCAGACGACCCTCAAGTTTCGGATGCCCAATAAACTCCCTGGGGGACGATACGAATTGAAGATCCTCTTGCGAACTGCCCCCGATGCTCCTCTGATGCAACTTTCGACACTGGTCGAAATCTCCGATTGATGTCCGCGACACACACCGATCAAAGTCAAACAACCCGGTTGTCGGCCCCGATTACCGTCACGGAACAAAGACGTCGAGCAACGTGAGGTTGCCATCGGGCTGAATCGACAACGGTGGACACGATGCCGGAAGCAGAATGGTCTGTCCGATCGACAATGGAAAGACCTCGATTCCATTAGCTCTTGATGATCCGATGCAGCGCACATCTGCCGGAACTGGATTCGTAATGGGGCTCGTTTCGTTATCCTGTCGCAGATGCCCGTTCCCGTCGAGAACCATCAGAATATGAAACCGATCATCCAGACGGACATGGAATGGGTCACGTGAAAGGTAACGGTGTATCACGAAGTGCTCACACGCGACAATCTGCTCGACCTGAATCGCATCATCGGCTGTCAACGTCTTGCTGAGAACAGTCTCCGGCCGTTGCGGTTCGATTGGTCCGCGATCGAAGTCGATGCACTTCATCGCCTGCTTGAGATGCAAAGGTCGAGGTCGCCCCTGTTGATCGAGTCGCCCCCAGTCCGATAGCCGATAGGTAATGTCACTGGTCTGTTGCACCTCAGCGAGCAGTATTCCCTCGCCGATGGCATGGACCGTCCCCGCCGGAACGAAGACCACATCGCCCGCTTGGACCGACAGTCGATGCAAACAGTCTTCGAGTTCACTCGCAGCAAGTTTGGATTCCAGCATGGGGCGGTCGACATGTTGCTTTAGCCCAACAAACAATTGGCTTTCCGGCTCGGCAGCCAAAATGACCCATGCTTCGGACTTACCATTCTGGTGCAACCCCATCTCGTCGGTGTCAAGTTGAGCCACTTGATTGTCGTCGGGATGGACCTGCACTGAGATGCGATCGTGAGCGTCCAGAAACTTCAGCAGCAGCGGGAACTGTGTTCGTTGCGAATGTTGACCGAGCAGTTCATGTGGAAAGTCCCGAACAAGTTCGTGCAGCGTCTTTCCCGCCCAAGTCCCTCGATCGACCACCGACTGATCGATCCCGTGATCGCAGATTTCCCAACTCTCGGCATAGTCGGCCCCATCCGGAAGCGGCTTGCCGAGCATTGTCCCGAGTCGTCGCCCCCCCCAGCGGGTCCGCTTCAAGACCGGATGAAATGTCAAAGGACCCATGTCGTAGAAATCCGCGTTCAGAGTCGTCTCTCATGATGTGACGACACGTCACACGCCAACATCCCTCCGCCCCTCCAGCATAATGACTCCCGCCCCCACTTCACAACGCAGATATCAACGGCCCCGCCACCCAAGCGACTTGGGGCACCTCAACTTGCTGGAGCATCAGCGTTAACCGATGACGAGAGCCGGGGCGATGCTGCGACGTTGAAGGACGCGGTCCCCGGCTTCGCGTATCGCTTGCATCAACGCATCGAGGTGGGTCTCGGAAGTCAGTGGGTTCATGACGGCAACCCGAAGTGTCCCGTTGCCTGCCAACGTCGTCTGCACGATGTAAAATTCGCCCGAGTGAATCAGTTCCCGTCGGACATCGCGGTTGAACTGGCCGAGGTCTTCCAATGACATTTCGCGCATGGATTCCGGGATGTAGCGGAAGCAAACGATGTTGCACTCGGGCTCGTGCAAAGGGAGGAAGTCTTCCGCCGCACTCAGTCGATGGTAGAAACGTTCCGCCAGACCACAGACGCGGTCGATGAGATCGCGGAACAGGTTAATGCCGAACAACGACCATAGGCCCCACAGGCCGAAGGCCGAACGCTTCGTACACTCGACCGACATTCGCCCGCCGTCGTACATGCTGGTATCTTCTGGTTGCGAAGGGTCAAAGAGATAAGGAGCCTCTTGTTGAAACGCCGCAAAAAGGTGCTCCCGTTTTCGGTAGAAAACGAACGCACAGAGTGCCGGGACGAACATCATCTTGTGGGCATCGCACACAAAGCTGTCTGCCCTCTCGATCCCGGAAAGGAGATGTCGATAGCGGTCACTGAAGATCAGCGGTCCACCATGAGCGGCATCGACATGAAACCAGACGCCGTAACGTTGGCAGAGGTCGGCGATGTCATGCAGCCGATCGAAGACACCGGTTGGCGTTGAACAAGCACAGGCACAGACAGCAAGCACTGGTTGCCCCCGTTCTTGCAGATCGCGAAGGATGTCGTCAAGAGCCGCGACATCAATGCGGCGGTCGGCATCGAGTGGGAGTCGAATGACGTTGTTGGTCCCGAGCCCGAGCATCCCGGCGGCTCGTGTCAGGCAATAATGGACGTCGGCATGCACCAACAGGACCGGGGTGAGTGCCGAGGTTCCATCGGCGTTCTTGCCAAAGCCTCGTTCCCAGGACTGCGGGAAAACAACATTGCGAGCTGTCAGCATGGCGGTAAGGTTTGCCAGCGATCCGCCGTGTGTCATCAGTCCGCCAAAATCGCCACGATTCCACCCAAAGAGTGAGCCAAGTTCATCAACGAGCGCTCGTTCGACAGCGGTCCCCCAAGGTCCCATCTCGTAGATGGCCATTGCCTGATTCGTGAGCGTGCCGAGTGCGTCGAACATGGCCGCGACCGGGGACGATGCAGGGACTTGATGTCCGATGTAACGCGGGTCGTGGATGTTCTGGCCGTGACTCAGGATGTCGTTCATCAGCGAGAGGAATCGCTGTTCGAGGTCGGTCCCCTCCAACGCTCCTGGAAGGTTGTTACCGGCCTGCAACTGAGCCGTTGCGGCTGAGATGTTCTCTTGCGGATGGTGCCAGTTGAGCACCCGTTCCTGGCTGTGCATGACACTGTCGAAGTGCTCCTGCATTCGCGAGGCGAGCAGGTGCAATAGTCGACCGGCGTTTTCGGGGGCCCATGCTGCTGCGATTCGTTCACTCAGGTGGTCTGATGGGCCGTCGATCATTTGTATTTCGGAATGGAGGGTTCGGGAATTTCCTGGAGCAGTTTACGAATGATACCGTCGGTGTCATAGCCCTCGGCCTGAGCCTGAAAGTTCGCGGCGATGCGATGCCGTAACACCGGAATGGCGGCTCGACGGATGTCTTCAAAGGCGATGGCGGGGCGGGCATCCATCGCGGCAAACGCTCTTGCCCCGTGAATGAGGTATTGCCCCGCACGAGGTCCCGCTCCCCAGTCGATCAATTCTTTGACGAATTTCGGGGCGGTTGCGTCCGCAGGTCGGGTTGCTCGAACGAGTCGGGCGATGTAGTTAATCATCAGTGGACCGATTTCGATCATGTTGATCTGCTTTTGCAGAAACAGGATCGCCTTAGCCGACAACACTTTCCGAACCTCGGGCCGTTCATCGGTCGTTGTCGCGACAAGAATCTTTTCTTCTTCAGCCAGGCTCGGATAGTCCACCTTGATGTTGAACATGAAACGGTCCAACTGCGCTTCTGGGAGAGGATAAGTCCCTTCTTGCTCGATCGGGTTTTGAGTGGCGATAACGAAGAAAGGATCGGGGAGATCAAACGTCTGCTGACCGGCAGTCACCTCCCGTTCCTGCATGGCCTGCAACAGAGCAGCCTGTGTTTTCGGCGGGGTCCGGTTGATTTCGTCGGCCAGTAGAATATTGGTGAAGACGGGACCGTTCACAAAGCGGAACTCTCGGCGACCGGATTCCGATTCTTCCAGCACGTTGGTCCCGGTGATGTCGGAAGGCATGAGGTCGGGAGTAAACTGAATTCGCTTGAACTCGACGTCGAGAATCTTCGCGATGGTGCTCACAACCAAAGTTTTTGCAAGTCCTGGAACCCCTACCAGAAGACAATGCCCACGAGTAAAGATGGCCGCCAGAATTTGTTCGATGACGTCGTCTTGACCGACGATAACCTTGTGCAGTTCTTCGACCATCACCTCTCGGTGCTTCCGGAATTTCTCGAGGAAGTCATCAAAGTCGCGTCGATCAACAGCCACAGGACACCCGTCATGAAAGAAGATTGTCAGTAGACCCCTCGCCCCGGACTGGTGAGAGGAACCCCCCATCAGTTCCCGGAACTCGGCAGCGGCAAAGTTTAGCAACCATCGCCCCGCGGATGTAGCGGACTCGCCCCACTTGTTTTGCGACGGGGGCATTCCCCCATGTCAACTCCCCAAACCGGAGGCGTCAGCCGACGCGAGGATCCTTCTCCCCCGCAGACGACGCGGCGACTTCAGACAGCGTACCAACGGGGGAGAAGGATGGGATGAGGGGGTATCTGTGGACGCCATTTCAACACGCTTGTGAAGTGGATGCCGCTTCCGATTCTCCCTCATCCCGGCCCTCTCCCACGGGAAAGGCCATCAAAATAAGAACGTCGACAGTGGGGGAGAGGGAGAGACTGACTGCAAACATCACAAGTTGGCGAGGATTACAACCCGAGGCATGCCCTCATACGCGAGAGGGAACTCAAGTCAAAACGATGGACCAAAGGGGAGAGCCGCAAGGCTCATTACTTGGGGGGCTTGATCGGCTTTTTCTCTTTTTCGGTTTTGCCACCATCGTCTTCTGCCCGGACCGGTGGAAAGCCATTAAGTTGTCGCCAGACTTCCCACCAAAGAGGAACCGTTTCGAGCAGCACCCAGCCGTTGGCACGAACCCCTTGTTTGAGATAACGCTGATCCGGCCAGGGATCATCAGTCTTGTCGGGGCGAATCAGGACGCGGAACTTCCCCTTTCCGTCGTCAGTGGCATCCACCGAGACGATCTCGCCGCCGAAGGTGCCAACGGCGACCGAGGGCCAACCGGAAAACTGCACCGCAGGCCAACCTTCAAATTGCAGCCGGACATGATGACCGGCGCGGACCAAAGGAGCATCATTGCCATTGAGCCAAACCTGTACAGCCCGGTCACTGGTGTTAGGAATGATCGTACAGATCGGGTCCCCTTCCTTCAGCACGGAGGACCCAAAGTTTGGAGAAATCTGCACAATGATGCCATCGATCGGCGACGTCAGGACCTGGTTCGACTGGACGGCAACCTTCCGCTCCATCTCGCGCAGTTCCTTCTCCATCTTGGCCAGTTCACTCTCGGACTTCAGGATGTCTCCCTCGGCCTTCGCTGCTTCACTCAGAGACTTTTGATACAAACCGTGTGCGTAGTCGATGTCAACCTGCGCCTTCTCGATATACCCTTTGCGGTCTTCTTTCTTACCGGAAAGTTCCTTCTCTGCGGCGGCGACGTCAGCTTTGGCCTTACGGACCTTCCCTTTCGCTGCGTTGAGCTTTGCGTCGACTTCCTGCACCTTCTGCAACGCGATGTTCTCCATTTTGTATAGCATCTGCAGACGTTCGAGTTCTTGCTCTAATTGCGGAATCGCAGCCTCTTCGATGGCGAGTTGCTCGATCACCGAGTTCACCTTCTCCTCGGCCGCGGCAACATACGCATTCTGTGCTGCGATCACCTGCTCCTTGACGAGCATGTAGCTCTTCTCCTGTCGCTGCCAGACTTCGATCAGTTGCAAAGCAGCATCTCGGGAATCTCGACTCGTGTGAATCTGCTCGCTCGCTGCGCGAACGGTCTCCTGCGTGTGAATTAACTGTTGTTGGAGTCGCGAAGCGTAATCTTCATCGAGGTCGCGAATCTCGGCGATCAACTGCCCCTTGACGACACTGGCGTTCTCGAAGATGCCGTCGCCCCACTGCACAATGCGTCCTTTGATGGGGGACTCGATGACTTGCTGGCGTTCAAATGGGTCGAACGCCACGACGTTGCCACTCCCCTTGACCGACTGTTGCCAAGGGGCGAATGCCATAAGTCCGATGGTCACCAGAAGTGCCAGAAACAGGACCTTGGCAATGGTCCGTGCGATGCGCGAGGACCGAGCCAATCGTAGCGAAGGCATGACGGTTTCGCTATAGGCGACCGGTGCCAGCATGGTGCGACGACGGGAAGTTCGGGGCCCCGCAGGTCGCATGCTTTGTCCGTGCCCGTCCGTCGAATTCTCGCGATGACTAACCATGAGTCGTCTCCTGTGTCGCTTGGGAATCGTTCCGTGTCGGAGGGGAGAGATGAAGCCGCGTCGTCCCTGCCTCGGCGAGTGCTTCGCGTCCGGTCACCACGAGTAGTGTCCAAGGTTGATCTGGCATCGAAAGTGTCTTGAGGATTTCGGATGACTCCTGGTCGGGCAGCGAGTCGAGCACTCCATCAATCATCAAGAGCGCAGGGCTACCAGCAATGCCACGGGCAAGCATCAGTTTTCTCAACTGATTCGGCGTGAGGGGATAGCCGGTTGGTGTCAACGGAATATCAAGCCCCTCAGGCAACGCGAGGACATCGTCCAGCAATCCGACCGACTCGAGCGCATTACGAACATCGGCCGTACTCACCTCTGTCCGTTCCAGATGGACGTTTTCCGCGAGACTCCCCTCAAAGACTTCGATATCGCGCACGAGCACCACGGCCCGCCGGAGAATGTCGGGACGGAGTTCACGGGGGTCGGTGCCACTGATCATGACATGCCCGCGGTTCGGACGACGCAACCCGTAGAGCAGGTCCAGCAGCACGCTCTTGCCGCTGCCACTTCGGGCCGACAGCATTGCTCGGGCTCCGCTCGGAATCGACAGGTTGAGCCCCACAAAGACGCCGCGACCGTCCGGATAGCTGTACTCAAGGTTTGTAATCGCAACACTAGCCGACTGTTCCACCGGGAAACTCAGCAGGCCGTCCTGTTTCTCGACCGGCAGGTCAAAGAGGTAACCCAACTTGTCGACCGAAGCCATCAGATCGTAATAGCCCTCCATGTGTTTGCCCAGCTTGGCGAACGAGCCCACAATGACAGTGACGATCAGTTCGGCGGCAACCAGCTGTCCGAGAGTCAATTGCCCATCGATCACGAGCCATCCCCCCAGCCCGAGCAACACCGTGCTGGCAATTGCCTGGACCCCCAAAGCGAAGAGGATTTGCCGCATGAGGATGCGAAAATGACTGCGTCGTGCGGCAAGATATTCGTACGTCAGTCGATCGGTCCGTTCGAGCGCGAACTCGGCAGCCCCATCGTGACGAAATGCAATGACACATCCCGCAAGGTCTTCCAGCCAAGCCGCCATTCGATACTTACACTTCGACTCTTTGATGCTGCTGTCGATCGCGCCACGACCGAGGACCAAAATGGCGAAGGCAATGAGTCCTAACAGCACAACATCGAACCCAAGGAGCCAGGGGTGATAGAACCCCAGCACGAGCATGCCGATGAGCGTATTGAGTACGACCGAAATACCGTCCAGTAACATCTGAGACGAGATTTTCTGAACCGTCACAACATCAAAGAAGCGGTTCACCAACTCCCGGCCCGAACTCCCATGCAGCGAGTCGTACTGCGCTCGAGGGAGACGATATGCAACGTCAGCAGCCACCCGGGCAAAGAGTCGCCGCTGAATAATTTCCACGACATAAGTCTGCAAGCCGCGAATCGCTGCCTGAAAGGCGAGGAACGCCAGCAACATCAGTGACAGGACGACGACCGGTTGCAGTAGTCGTCCAAAGGTAACCGTGCTGACAAGCGCCTCGATGGCCAGTGGTGTTGCCATCGCCAACAGACCAGCCACCAAGGCGAACAGGATGACAACCCAGATGTCCCCCACTTCCGGCTTCAGCAACCCCCACGCTCGTGAGAGTGGCGACGGGTGCTCAGCCTCATGTCCATGACCACCAACCTTTCCATGATCAGAGGCACCATGTCCACCCTGAACTTGCGGTTCGAGAATGACACAGCGAATCACCCCTGATGATCCTGTAACTTTTAACAGTTCGCCAAGTCGGGAAATGGTGACCCACTGACGACCCTTATCAGAGAACGGGGTCATCAACAATAGTTTGCGACTCTTTCCCCCCTCCACAGCGAACCATTGCCCAGTCGAATCGACCCGGATGATGAGTCGTCCCCCTTCGCGTGCAATTTCGCGGACTTGCTCTAACGTGCAGTCCACTGTGCGACACTGCTGCCCTAAACTCTTCGTCGCTTCCACCATCCAGCGCCACCAGAGTAATTCTGGCTTTCCCGGCCATGCGGTCGCCGCCTCTTCACAGGAACGACGAATCCGAGACCGATCGGCTGACTGGTCTCCTTCGATCCCTAGCTGCTCCACCAGCCAAGATGCTGCTTCGACCTCTGTCGAAACAGAATCAGAGTTTGTTGGAGCGACTTCGTCAGTTGTCATGGGGTTCCTCGTTGCCCGAAACTTCGATATTCCTCGATCGCGTCCCGTGGAGTTATCGACCTCGTGGCTTTTACTAAGACATCATTTCGATCGATCGTTCCCGACATTCTACGGCGTGAGCCCCGGTTTGGCCGGGACTACTTCTCTGAGCGAAGAAATCCTTCACGAGCCGTGCATGCCCTGTCTCTCGCAGCCAATGCAACTTCCATCGCCATTTCCGGAGACTCTGCCAACGCAGTGAGGTGTCCCATTTTGCGTCCGGCGCGTGCCTGTTGTTTACCGTACAGGTGCAGTTTGACGTCCGGAAGCGCCAACGCCCTTTCCCAGCGAGGGGCTCCAAACTCCCATAGGTCACCCAGCAGGTTGACCATTGCAGCCGGACGAACCTGCTTCGTTGACCCTAACGGCAGACCGCAGACTGCTCGAACCTGTTGTTCGAACTGGCACGTCGCATGTGCCTCGATTGTCGAATGCCCTGAATTATGAGGGCGGGGAGCGAGTTCGTTGACCAATAACTCGCCCCCCTTCGTTACAAAAAACTCGACACATAGCACGCCGACATAGTGCAAAGCGTTGAGGATTGTCCGCGTGATCTCAACAGCCGCAGCACTCACCTGCGGCGACACACTTGATGGGGAGACTGACAGGTCGAGAATGTGATGGCTGTGCGTGTTGTCAAACAGACCGTAGTGGGCAAACTCTCCCCCCTCCCCTCGGGCAGCCACCATTGACACCTCACGCTCGAAATCGACGAATCGCTCTAATACCGCTTCGTCGGTCGACAACGAATTCCAAGCACTCTCTGCCTGTGCTTTCGAGTCAATCTTGACTTGCCCCTTCCCGTCGTACCCCCAGGCAGCCGTCTTGAGAATGCCCGGAAAGTGGTCGTCCGAAAGAGCGGTCAGTTCCGCCAGTGTACGCACCGCCCGAAAAGGAGTGACCGGAATCCCAGTCGATTGCAGAAACGTCTTCTCGCGAAGTCGATGTTGCGTTGTATGCAGGACGCTTCCCGCTGGATGCACCGGAGAGACCTGATCCACCGCAGTAATCGTTGCCGCAGGAATGTTCTCGAATTCAAACGTCACCACGTTGACTCGCTGAGCAAACTCCTTGATAGCGTCCAAGTCGTCGTAGCTTGCCTGCACTTCAAGATCGGCCACCTGTCCCGTCGGCGTCTCTTTCTCGGGCGAAAGGACATGAACTCGATACCCCATTCGACGGGCCGAAATGGTAAACATTCGCCCCAGTTGTCCGCTGCCAAGTACGCCAATTGTGGACCCCGGCTCGATAACAGTGATCATAATTCCGAGTCCTCCAATACCCGTCGCTCTTGAGTCGCTGCAAACTCCCGTACCTTCTCCCGGAGTTCGGCGTTCCCATTCGACAGGATGCGAATCGCCAACAACGCCGCATTCTTCGCTCCCGCTTCGCCAATCGCTAACGTCCCGACAGGAACCCCACCCGGCATCTGCACAATCGAAAGGAGAGAATCGAGCCCCGAGAGTGCTCGCGATTGCACCGGAACCCCCAACACTGGCAACACGGTCATTGAGGCAATCATCCCCGGCAGATGGGCCGCCCCACCCGCGCCAGCAATGATCAACTTCAGCCCCCGATTCTCCGCCTCGCGTGCATAATCCACCATATGAAGTGGAGTCCGATGTGCTGAGACCACCCGGCACTCGTGAGCAACACCAAACTGTTCGAGAACTTCGGCAGCATGACGCATCGTCTCCCAATCAGAACGGCTCCCCATGACCACACCAACCATCGGCTGCGGTGTCTCACTCACGTCACACTCCTATCTCGGGAAAGTCGCTGATGTCGTTCTCAGAGCAAACCGCTCGTCAGTATCTCCTCCGCAGCTTGCGGAGACCGCACAGGCTAACGGTCTGCGAAGTGGATGTGAACTCAACAACCACCGTCGACACCATCGTAATGCAACGCTTCCCAATCGTGACGCAAAGAAGTGACAAAGAATCGCCGATTTTCTGAGCCCGGAATACCGCTTACGAAGCACTTGGGAAACCAAGTCCGTTCGCGGCCAACGGTCGATGTTCTCTCAGACAAGAGACTCTACGTTGACAACTCCAACTGTGGTCAGTAAACCGACGACGACGAACCCTCCAGTCCTGTGCAAAAACCGGAGGACCCAAGTTCGTGGCCGAAATGCAGGAGCACGCTTGACTGTTATCAGCAGTCAAGACGCACCTCGTCGTCGTCGGAAAGAAGCAACCGTCTTCTATCAACAAATTCACACGTATCCCAAGTGCGGCTCGGGACGACTGAATTGGTGGCTCCGGTCCACCGCCCGACTCACGGCCCGCTGGGCGCGCTCGGCAGCTCGCGAAAGCGCGATTTCCACTCGTTCACCCTCTCCAGAAACCTGAATCTCAGGCAAGTGGCGCAGACGGACCGTGATATTGGCGGTCTTGTCGACGCCGCCACGAGGACCGTTCAAGTCGGCAACAACCACCGAAACCCGACTAATCACTGAATCGAATCGTGACAACGCAAAATGCAACCGTCGCTGCGTCAGTTCAAGCCCTTCCTTCGATAAGTTCTCCTGCCGATCCACGATGCTGATCTTCATCACTGTTCTCCAGAGAAAGGAAGATGTCTGCCCCGCTCTTTAATTATACGACCGATTGACAAGCGATATCCAATAGATATGAATACACTCTTCCATAGATAATACCTATGGATCACACCGGTCGACCATCCCCACTCATTTGAGATCGGGCAACTGCCATGAACTGGCTCAACTACCATCACCTCATGTACTTCTGGATGGCTGCAAAAGAGGGGAGCATCTCCCGAGCCAGCGAATTACTACACCTTGCACAGCCGACTGTCAGCAGCCAGATCAAGAAACTGGAGAAATCGATTGGCATTGACCTGTTCGACCGTGTCGGGAAGTCGTTGGTCTTAACCGAAACTGGCCACATTGTCTTTCGATATGCCGAAGACATCTTCGGTATCGGGAGAGAACTACTCGACACCCTTCGCGGGCAGCCATCTCAGGAACGACTCCGATTGACGGTCGGCGTCCCCGATGTCATGCCCAAGCTGGTGGTGTACCAATTGCTCAAGCCTGCTCTCGAACTCCCAGAAAAAGTTCAAATCGTCTGCCGAGAAGGGAAGTTGAGTCTATTGCTTGCCGATCTCGCATTGCATCAACTCGACATTGTCCTTGCCGATTCTCCTCTCACTCCCCAACTGAGCATTCGGGCATTCAATCATTTGCTGGGAGAATGCGATGTCTCGGTCTTCGGGACGGCAGAACTGACGAAGAAGTACCGCCCCGGATTTCCTGGATCACTTCACCAAGCCCCGATGCTGTTGCCAACTCAGAACACATCGCTCCGTCGACTTCTTGAGCAATGGTTCGACGAAAAGAAGATTCGTCCCATTGCCATCCACGAGTTCGAGGACAGTGCGGTCCTCAAGGTCTTCGGTCAAGCGGGTGAAGGTCTGTTTGCAGCCCCTAGCGCCATCGCCGAGCAGATCTGTCAGCAATACTCCGTACAGATTGTCGGCAAGATTCCAACGATTAAAGAGAGTTACTACGCGATCTCCATCGAACGTCGCCTCAAACACCCCGCCGTCGTCGCGATTTCAGAGACCGCTCGTGGAGAACTGTTTGGCAAAGACTGGTCTCCGGAAAAACAGGCAGACTGAAGAGTCGACCGGAACAAACAAAACGACCCGGACACCTGCGATGGCGACCGGGTCGTTGGCATTTTCATTCCCATTCAGCCCTGCAATCGAGATGGAGGGCCGAATGTTGGGGGCGTTGCTACACCTTTAGCCCCGTTCGACTGCCTGTTGTGCTGCAGCCAAGCGGGCGATCGGAATTCGGCGCGGGCTGCATGAGACGTAGTTCAGGCCGATGTCGTGACAGAAGAAGACCGACTTCGGGTCTCCGCCGTGCTCGCCGCAGATGCCGATCTTGAGATCGTTGCGGCTGCTCCGTCCACCGTCGACACCGATCTGCATCAGTTTTCCGACACCGGTGACGTCGATCGTCTGGAATGGATCGGCGGGGATGATGTCGTTTTCGGTGTAGTAGCCGATGAACCCCTTGTAGTCGTCGCGGCTCATGCCGAGCGCGGTCTGCGTGAGGTCGTTCGTCCCGAAGCTGAAGAACTCCGCGGATTGGGCGATCTCATCAGCCGTCAATGCGGCACGTGGGATTTCGATCATCGTACCGACCATGTACTCGACTTCGACCCCTTGTTCGGCGAACACCTTAGTGGCTGTGTCGCGAATGATCTTGGCCTGATTCTCGTACTCGGTCTTGAAGCCAGCCAGCGGGACCATCACTTCAGGATGGGGGTTGCGACCTTCCTTCTTGAGGGCACACGCCGCTTCGAAGATGCCGCGAGCTTGCATCGCGGTGATCTCGGGGTACACGATTCCCAGTCGACACCCACGATGGCCGAGCATCGGGTTGACTTCCGCCAACTCTTCGACACGTCGCTCGACATCTTCCTTCGAGACGCCGAACGTCTTCGAAAGCTTCTCGGCGAGTGATGGGTCTTCGTGCAACTGATGCGACGAGAGGAACTCGTGCAACGGTGGATCCAGCAGTCGAATGGTGACCGGACGGTCCCCCATCGCTCGGAACAGGATGGTGAAGTCTTCACGCTGGAACGGCAACAGCTTGGCGAGGGCCTTCTCACGATCGGCAGGAGCCGTCGAGAAGATCATCTCGCGAATTTCGTCCAAGTGATCGAAGAACATGTGTTCGGTGCGGCACAGTCCGACCCCTTCGGCCCCCAAAGCGACCGAAGCGACGGCATCGCCCGCTTCCGTATTCGCACGAACCTTGAGGGTTCGGAACTGATCGGCCCACTCCATCAACTGGGCGAAGCGACCATAGGTGTCCGACTCTTCGGGCTTCTTCTTCCCCATCAAGACGTCCATGACTTCCGATGGCGAGGTCTCGATCTTCCCGTTGTAGACTTCGCCGGTGAAGCCATCGATCGAAATCCAGTCACCTTCCTTCAAAACGGTCTCTCCGACGGTGAGGGTTCCCTTTTCGTAGTCGACGTTCAGGGCCGAGCATCCACAGACGCAGGTCTTCCCCATTTGGCGACTGACGAGAGCGGCGTGCGACGACGCTCCGCCGAACGCGGTGAGAATCCCCTTGGCGACTTTCATCCCGCGAAGGTCTTCCGGACTGGTCTCTTTACGAACGAGAATCAACTGCTTCGCATTGTCGACGTTCCACTGTGCTTCGGCATCCGAAGCATGGAACACGATCTGACCGGTCGCGGCACCGGGACCAGCGTTGATCCCCTTGGCGAGCAGACGGTTGTCTTTCTCGGCGGCCAACTTGGCGGCCGGATTGAAGATCGGCTGCAACAACTGGTTCAAGTCGTCGGCAGGAATACGCCGCTTTTGCAATGCGGTCTTCGCATCGATCAACCCTTCGTTGACGAGGTCAACGGCGATCCGGACAGCGGCAAAGCCGGTCCGCTTGGCGTTTCGAGTCTGTAACATCCAGACCTTCCCCTTCTGGACCGTGAACTCGATGTCCTGCACTTCTTTGTAGTGCTGTTCGAGAGTCTTCCCGATCTGATCGAGTTGAGCGAACGCCTCGGGCATATCCTTGGCAAGTTCCTCCTCGACCCGCTTGGGAGTGCGGGTTCCAGCGACTACGTCTTCACCCTGTGCGTTGATGAGGTAGTCCCCACAGAAACCAGGGCTCCCGTCCGAACAGTTGCGAGTCAGTCCGACACCGGTGGCACAGTCGTCCCCCAGATTACCGAAGACCATCGCCTGCACGTTGACGGCGGTTCCCCAGTTATGAGGGATGCCATACTGACGGCGATAGACGACTGCGCGGTCGTTCATCCAGCTGCCGAAGACAGCCCCGATACAACCCCAGACCTGCTCCATCGGATCGGTGGGGAATTCGACTCCTGCCTCTTTTTTGATGACCGCCTTGAACTCGGCGACAATCTCTTTGAGGGCATCGACACTGAGGTCTTTTTCGTAGCTTGCTCCCGCCTTATGAAGATGCTTTTCGAGAATCTCTTCAAAGAAATCGGGGTCGTTCTTGGAGTGAGGCTTGAGTCCGAGCACGACGTCGCCGTACATCTGCAACAGACGACGATACGAATCGATGGCGAAGTGTTCGTTCCCGGTCGACTTAGCCAACGCGGCGACGGTTTCGTCGTTGAGGCCGATGTTGAGCACAGTATCCATCATGCCGGGCATCGATTCCCGCGATCCCGAACGGCAGGAAAGGAGCAGCGGGTTCGACGGGTCACCGAACTTGGTTCCCATGACCTCTTCAACCTTGCGAATTCCTTCTTCGACCTGGGCTTTCAACTCGGGCGGATACTGACGCTCGTTGTCGTAGAAGTAGGTGCACACCTCTGTCGAGAGGGTGAATCCGGCGGGGACGGGGAGTCCGATCAGGTTCATCTCGGCGAGGTTGGCCCCTTTGCCACCCAACTCGGGCTTCATTTTCCCGTTACCTTCAGCCTTGCCATCACCAAACGAATAGACGTACTTCGACATGTGTCCTGACTCCCCCCCGATCATTCGAGGGCCAAACTGGTAACTGTTGACATAAGGCCCAAGGGAACAGAAGCCCACCCCGGGCACAGACCTTCATCGTGCGCCCCGTTTAGGGCGAAACGAGTCGGCAAACTAACAACGCCAGTTTAGAAGTTCAAGCGACCCGGCGTTGAGGTCCCCGGTTTCCCGGTCGTGGTCGCGGGACAGAGAGACGGAGTGATTGGAGAGAAGTGCGGCATTCGGCTCGTCAACCGCTCGTGCTTCGCAAATTGCAATCGCTGGCAGACTTCCTACAATTACGGGGACGCAGCGAAGCCATCTTCATTGAGTAGAAATTGTCCTGCTCATCACGGTGGCACTTCAACAACGTCACACGTTTACTCCGCTTTGCACATCAACCATTGGGACTTGTCAGCATGATCTCTCCACTCGCGATCCTGAATCGGTTCCCCGTGCTGCTTGCCGCGGATCTTGCGGATCAGTTCTGGAAGATTCTCGGCTTGGCCGCCTTGGTCTTTTTCGGGCTGCTGATTCTGGTCTTCATGTTCCTGTTTGCAAAATACTTCCGGCTCTGGCTGCGAGGTTTTGTCACGCGGGCACGCGTCAGTCCGTTTACGCTCGTCGTCATGTCGCTACGCAAGGTGAACCCGCAGGACATCGTTGATTCGAAAATCAGTCTGGTTCAGGCTGGCATCACAGGGATTACAACGCAAAGTCTGGAAGCCCACTACCTTGCCGGAGGGAATCTGCCTCGAGTTGTTCGAGCGATGATCATTGCTCATCGGGCCAAGATCGACCTCGACTGGGACACCGCCGCAGCAATCGACCTTGCTGGTCGTGATCTCCTCGATGCTGTACGTACAAGCGTCGACCCCAAGGTGATCGACTGCCCCGACTCTCGTCGACATGGTCGCACCACGTTAGATGGCGTCGCGAAAGACGGCATTCAACTGAAGGCCCGTGCTCGAGTAACCGTTCGCACCAACCTTTCGCAACTCGTCGGCGGGGCGACGGAAGACACGGTTATTGCCCGCGTCGGTGAAGGGATCGTCTCTGCCATCGGTTCGAGCTTGAACCACAAAGAAGTCCTCGCGAATCCGATGAAGATTGCCGAGGCCGTAATGCGGAAAGGTCTCGACTCACAGACTGCATACGAAATCGTTTCGATTGACATTGCCGACATCGACGTTGGCGACAACGTCGGTGCCCGCTTACAGGCCGACCAAGCCGAAGCGGACGTCCGAGTTGCCCGAGCAGAGGCCGAACAACGTCGAGCCGAGGCGGTCGCGATGGAGCAGGAGATGCAGGCTCGCACCCAAGAGAACCGTGCGAAGGTGGTCCTTGCCGAAGCCGAGATTCCCAAAGCCATGGCCGAAGCGTTTGAACGGGGCATCCTCCGAGCGACCGTCAACTAAAGGTCTGCTAAAGGTATGCTACGTCTAACATTGAGGGTAGGACAGACTTCCAGCCCGTCACTGCTCCCACCCGACATTCCCGCGCTGATTGACCTAATTATTGACTGTCGCTAACCGTCGACTCCCCCAACTCTCGTTGGGGGAGTCGAATCAGAAACTCTGCGTCCTTGAAGCATCTCCTGCGGTGAAGGACATCTGCGGTGTCGGTCAGAAGGTCCGGTTCACTCTCCGGGGCGGAGGGGGTCGGCAACGAGGGGGAGATTAATTCGTTCGCCGTTCCAGCAAGACGAATAGATCGCCAGGATCAATTCGACGCTGCGTCGTCCTTCGTAACCATCGATCAGCAGATCCTCTTCGCCGTTGATCGCCCGGACGAAGTTCTCAAACTGGCGTTGATGGCCAACGAAGGAGATGGCCGACGGATCGGCTGCTCCCCCCGTGTTGGCCGACTTCTTTGCGAACTGCTCGCGAATGATGTCGTCTTCGGGGAGAGCGTTCTTGAAGTCCCACAGCAGGATGTCGTCTTGCTCAACGATCACCGAGCCTTCTGTTCCGTGAATTTCGGTTTTCTTCAGCAGCCCAGGGTAGACTGAGGTCGAGGCTTCGAGCGTCCCGAGGGCACCGTTACGAAACTTGACGACGGCACATCCGACGTCTTCGACTTCGATCCGTTCGTGGGCAAGCGTTGCCGTGAGGGCGCAGACTTGGTCGACATCCCCCATAAACCAAGTCAACAGGTCGACGTTATGGATCGCTTGATTCATGTAAGCACCGCCGCCATCGAGAGCCCATGTCCCACGCCACCCGCCGCTGTCGTAGTATTCCTGTGTCCGCCACCATTTGACGTAGGTGTCCCCCAATGTCAGTCGTCCAAAGCGGCCGGAGTCGACTGCCGACTTCAAAGCAAGATTGGCACCGCTGAAGCGAGACGGGAGAATTGCCCCCAGCAGAACCCCCGCTTCTTCACAGGCGTTGATGATGTCGTCGCATCGACTGAGTGTAATCTCGAGCGGCTTCTCGACGAGGACGTGCTTCCCTGCTTTGGCTGCGGCAACAGCCGGATCGCGATGAGCCCCGCTGGGAGTGCAGATCGTGATAACATGAATCGCTGGATTCGCCAGCATCTCATCAAGATCTGTATAGGCTGTGCAGCCTGTCTGTGCGGCGAACTTGTCCGCCCGCTCAGCCACCTGGTCAAAGCCCCCAACCAACGTGGCCCCTTCTATGGCGGCAATGGCCTTCGCATGAAAGTGGGCAATCATCCCTGTCCCAACAACTCCAAATCCAACAGTCATGTATCCTCTTCCCCGTATCGATGATGTGTAACTCTCGTTGGCACAACTCGCCCGCTGCCTAGCCGATTGACGAACTTGCGACATCGAGCGAGTTCATCAACCGGGCAGTCCCATCCGGACTTGTCGCAGTGTACGCTTCCGGCTTCGGCCTGCAAAGTGGTGAAGGTGTTGTCGCACTGCCTTTGGAGCAATCCCGAATCCGTGGAATAGGGTGTTCGGCACGGTTCGTGATGCAGGAAATGTCCACCTAAACGGGAGCGTGGGGCTCAAATGAGGGATTCCCCAGACAGGCGTTCATGAAACCAAGTCGAACAAACCTCCGTTTCATCGCAGAGCGGGGGCGCCGTGTCGGTATTCAAAGGCTCGGTCGTCTGGTGACGTTGTCGGAGAGGCACGGTCCTTTGCGATGTGCGGCGAAACGGTAGAATTCCGGTTCGCCATCGCAAGGGTTTGCCCATTCGACGACTTAGCGATCAGGCAAGATGTTCCGGCTGCAACGGTTGTCGGTAATGTGACTGATTCTCTGCTATTCCGGTTGAGGAGTCTGGCAACTTCTATCCGACCCATGCCGAGGCCCTGAATCGGTCAACGGGGTTGTAAGGGGGGGCCGATAGAACAGGCGATGGATCGGATTATCGCCGACAGCTTCTGGCTGTCTGGCCCCGGGGAGGGACAGGATGTTCATTCGTAAGCAGCTTAGAGAGTTCGTGGCATTGGGGGTCACGTGCCTGATGATCGTCGGCTGTCGTACGGCACCATTGGATGTCACCTACCATGGTGAGCCTGCGGAGAACGACTATCGCGGTTATGCAACAACCGTCTCTTTCCCGACCGTCGACACAGTTCCCGCTCCCGAAGTGCTTTACACGATGGAACCGCACACGGTGCGGGATGAATCGCACTTCGATCTGCGGCCCGTTTCATTGAATGAGGCGGTCGAGACAGCACTTAAGAACGCTCAAATCATTCGCTCGGGTGGACAGTTTCTCTCACCCGGAAACTCGTTGCTGGTCAACCCGAACAACGTTTCGTCGGTCTACGATCCAGCCATTCAAGAGTCGGGGGTTCTCTTCGGCGGTCGCGGTGTTGAGGCGGCCCTTGCTGCATTTGATACGACATTCTCAACCAGTATGGTCTGGGGACGCAACGAAACGGTTCAGAACAACTTCTTTGGTGATGAAGTCCTGTCGCAAGAAACGGCCCAGATGCAGGCCACGCTCTCGAAGACGTTCGCATACGGTGGAACCTTACAGTTTCAACACAACGTGAACTACGGCGGTACAAGTAACACGAGCGTGATTTACCCCTCGACTTACACGGGGAACCTTGTTGCATCTTATCGCCAGCCATTGTTAGCCGGGGCAGGAACGGAGTTTACTCGCATCGCCGGTCCGATCTCGCAGAATTTCGGCGGTATCAGCGGGGTGTCGCAAGGGGTTGTGATCGCCCGAATCAACAACGACATCACGATCGCTCAGTTTGAGGGGAGCCTCAACAACCTGGTGAAGGATGTCGAGGATGCCTACTGGGACCTGTACCTCGCCTACCGCAACTTCAATACGGCCGCGACAGCTCGCGACGCTGTCGAAGGAACCTGGGATGTGGCGAATAAGCGTGCCGGTCGAGACTTGCTCCCTGCCGACGAAGCTCAGGCTCGCGATGGATTGTACTCCGCTCGGGCCGCCGTCATGAACACGCGATCGCAAATCTTCACCCAGGAAACCCGGTTGCGACGCCTGATGGGGCTGCCGGTGAACGATGGAACCATCCTGCAACCTTCGGATGAACCGGTCTCGGCAGAAATCGTTCCGGATTGGTCCTCGTCACTCGGCGACGCATTGATGAAGCGATATGAATTGCGTCAACAAAAATGGAACATCAAAAGTTTTCAGCTACAGCTAACAGCAGCTGAGAGTTTGACGCAGCCACAATTAGACCTCCTTGCTTCCTGGCAGACCAACGGCTTCGGCGACAACCTCGTCAACAACGGCAGTGCCGCACCTTTCACAAATCCTCGGCTCAAGAGCTATTACGACACCCTGCTCAAGGGGCAAGAACAGGGTTGGGGGATCGGTGTGCAGATGAACGTGCCCATCGGATTCCGTTCAGCGAAGGCGCAAGTTCAGAACTACGAACTTCGACTCGCCAAGGCGTACCGTGTCTTGGCCGAACAGGAGAAGGAAATCGCCCAGGAACTAGCGGTTGCGTTTCAGGAGGTGGCCCGAACCTACAGTGCCGCCCTCGAAAACTACAACCGCTATCAAGCTGCTTCGCAAAACGTTGACTTGCTCATGCGTGACGGCGGACAAACACTCACGATCGACTTCGTCTTGCGAGCACAGCAACGACTGGCTGATGCCGAAGTGCAGTATTTCTCCAGCCTGATCGAATACAACAAATCGTTGGCCAACCTCCAGTATCGCAAAGGGATGTTGCTCGAACATAACAACGTACGAATCATGGAGGGTGGGTGGAGCGGAGAGTCTTATCAGGATGCAGCTCGCGTCTCGGAAGGGCGAAGCTACGCCATGGAGCCTGTGTTCGACAAATACGCCGAACCTGCACCGTTCGCTTCCAGCGTTCCTTTCTCTACCCCCTACATCGAGCCTGGATCCTATCTCTTCCAGGGAGATGCCAACGCTCCCTTCAATCCTGAGGGGGCCCCCATCATTCAGGATGATGACTCCGCTCAGCCGACAGTCGAGGAGCAAGAACTCCCCTACAACCCGCCCCCTGCATCTGAGCGGACAACTGTCCCTGGCCCCCCGACGACGACTCAAGCAGCCACACAAGACCGAGGCGTCGAACAGGTCGGCTTCTGGAAGCGTTTCGGCCGTTGATCCTGTAGGCCGCAGACTCGCCCTCAAGAATCCTTCCCATCGAAACTCTTTCGATGGGAGGGATTCTTCATTTTCAGAGACGGAGGACGCGTCACGTCCGCAGCGGCAGCATTTGCCGCTGCACGGCCTCCTCACTCCCAGCCTTCCTGTTTCTCCGAGGCTCTCCATTCTATTTGACCGGAATATGCGGCTATTCGATACAGCCTGCTAATCGTTACGACCGATCTATCGATTACCGACAGAAGAATCAGACGAAACCTTTAGAGATAAGCGTCACCTTCTGATCCGGTTGACATCTGGTAGTCAGTAGTCACAAGGAATGGCCAAGTTGCTTCTTTCGGGAGTGACAGGTTACGAGCGCGACACTGTAGACGAGTCGCAATCAAGTTCGGGAGAGTCCTGCTATGCGGTTTCCAACAGCCTATGCACTGCTTGTCGTCGGCCCACTGGCATTCTATGCACCGGGATGTGCTTCGACCCATCTTGCTGGTCCCGATGGGGAAGCCGGTCTCACGGTCCCGGGGAGCGGTTCACAGATCGCACAAGTCGATGTGTCGACGCAGCATCTCATGGAGCTTGGCAAAGAGTATGAACAGGTGGGGCGAATCCGCGATGCACAGCAGGTCTATGATCTCGTGCTCGATTCAGATTCACAACACGCAGAAGCTCGCCTTCGACGAGATATGCTCGAAACGAGAGCCCAGCTGAATCGTGAACTCTCGGCCTCGCAACTCCCAGACAGATCGGCAGGTCAAACCGACGAACCACCGGTCCTGTCCGCGACAATGGCACCCAAGCTTCTTTCCCCTGAAACGAGTGATTTCGTTCTCATGCAGGCCAGTTTTGAGACTGCCGATGAAGCGGACTCTTCCGAAGTTTCGCAGGTCGATCACGTCGTCGCCGCGCCGGTGCATGGGCCAGGGACATTTCAGGTTGCGAACGATATCGATCCGGAAGCTGATGGCGTGAAACAAGTCAGTTGGTGGAACAAGCTCAATCCGTTTGCGAAGAAGGATCCGCCACCTAAGCGCCCTGCTCCGACACCGCGTTCCGCCTCAGGTGAGATCGCGGCTCACGAGGCGAGTATGGCTCGTCAGGCAGACGAAGAACGAGAGAAGATTCGTCGTCGCGAGATTCTCGCAGCCGTCGGTGATCCGCGTGTTACCGAGCGGGCGTCCCGAATTGCGGCTCGCAAAGGGATTCCCCTTCCGCCAGATACCCAACAGCGACTTCAACAACAGGTGCTCTCCAACAGACTGGGGACAACACAACAACCGACGCCGCAATATCAGCAACCTACGACGCAATCGAGAACGCAAACAGCCTCACCGACATCGCCGGGAAATCAACATCTACAGCCTCTTGGGAACGGTCTGTCTGAAACAGACACGATGTTCCCCACATTCGACAACATCGCCCCCGAGCCAAGAAGTTCGAATGGGTTTGAGATTCTCCCGCTGGAACAGCCAAAACCGGAACAAAGTCCGCTTGCCATTAACGACGATCCACTCGCCGAGTGGAATCTGTTTGATGATGTTCCGGCTCCACGTTCGCAGCAAACTCCGACAGTTCCTGTCGTGCAGCCCAAGGCATCTGACGACTTCTGGGAATTGGAACCCCACAAGCCCGCCGCTGTCGTTGAGCCGACGATCTCTCTCGACGCGGTCGCCCCGGTCGAACAGGAGCCGATCTGGAACTTGTCGGGGAACGAGAAACCTCAGCCAGTCGAGCCCCCGTCCGTCAGACATCCGTTGGTTCAACCCAAACCGACGCTTGACCTGTTGCCACCTCGTGAAACTCCAATCGCAGGCGACGTCATTGCCCCGCAGACAGCATCGTCCACAAAGACGTTTCGCTCAGGGTTGTTTGACGAAGAGGTGACCGGTCCGTTGTCGACCTCCCCAATTCGACCCGAAACCGATGAGACACGTCGTACTCCGAATATCGCCATCGAACCGATCGCCCCAGAGGTGACCCCGTCCCGGTCCCCACGATTGCCAGCCCGTCCGGATGTTCAGGATTCGCGAATCAAACCACTGCCCCCACGATCAGCGGTTGTTGACCAGGAGACCGTTCCCCTTCCAGAGCTCGATCCCCTGTTGGATATCAGCCTCTCCGACTCGCAGACATCAACGGCTCCCATCACCCCAATTGATGACGTCGAACGTCGATCTCCCGACTATCAGTCGATCCCGACGGAGACTCCCGCTGTTGTTGACACGGTCGCCGATGTCCCACAACTGTGGAGCGGACCGACACTGACTTCCTACTGCCGAAACCTCGCTCCCAAGCTGAGGCCGATCATCGAACGCCTCGACTATCCCTCCATCGAGGTCCGCAAGCAAGGATTGGCAGACCTGGCGATTCTGGGACCGGATGCCATGAGTGCCATTCCCGCTGTCGAGGTGTTGATCGATGACGTGCCGATTGTCGCTGCTCACGCCGCATGGACCTTGCTCCAAATCGACGGGGATCAACAGACAACAGCTCATGTTATGCAGCAATTGGTGCAAGAGCCGGACGAAGAGGTTGTTCAATTCGCAGCCTACGCACTCGGATCGATCGGACCACACGCTCGCTCGGCGACGCCCCAACTCCGAATCGCTCGCGAACGATACTCCGGTATCACTCGCCTGCACATCGCCGAGGCCCTCACCCGCATTGATGCGTTCGATGAAGGTTCGGTCGACATCTTGATCGACTCACTGCACGATCGCGAACGTCAACATCGTTGGTTGGCTGCAATCGCCCTGGGGCAAGTCTCGACCCGTCACGCCACTCGGGTTGTCCCTGCGTTGACCTCAGCTCTCCGAGACACCGATGCGCAGGTCCGCTCCGCTGCGGCCCTAAGCGTTGGACGCTTCGGACCCGCCGCACGTTCGGCAGTCAACGAACTCCAATCCCGCGCCGCCCTTGACGCCCCTGAAGTCCGCGAAGCTGCCCGAACATCACTCGCCTGTATCCCTCATTAAACTCGTTGTCGAATCGAGTCCTCATCGCCCCGATGGAAGCGACTCGCTGGTCGAGCGATTGTCGACGCCTGAGCCGCCAGTGCAGATGTTCGATGCTCGGGTAGATCCGAAGGCGACGCACTAAGGCAGGGGGCCCGCGTTGGGGGCGATCGGCTGCGTGAAGAAGTCATCCGGCACGACGGCAGGGGTGTATTCTGGGAACGGCATGTCACTGGTGACTGGCTGGCAGAGTCGCAGGAAGTTCGCCAACAGATGATGTCCTCCTTGAGTCAGAATCGACTCAGGATGAAACTGCACTCCATAAACGGCCATCGTCCGGTGCTCGACCCCCATGATAATCCCCTCTTCGCTTCGAGCGACAACCCGAAGTTCCTCCGGCAACGTCGTCTCGTCAATCACCAGTGAATGATAACGTGTGGCGACCATTGGGTTGGGTAGCCCGGCGAACAGTCCAGCCCCCTCGTGCTTTACGAGCGATGTCCGCCCATGCACCGGCTCTGGCGCCCGGATGATGTCGCCCCCAAACGCAGCCGAGATCGCTTGATGTCCGAGACAAACCCCTAAGATCGGCAACTTACCAGCAAGCCGACGAACCACCTCGACGCAAACACCCGCCTCGCCGGGAGTACAAGGGCCCGGAGAGAGAATGACCCCTTGCGGCTGCAACGCAATCAACTCGTCGACGGTTGCCGCATCGTTCCGCAGCACGACCGCATCCCCACCCAACTCGGCAACGTAACGAGCCAGGTTGTAGACGAATGAGTCATAGTTATCGATCAGCAATATCAACCGACACGCTCCAGTTCCCGCTTCGACCAATTCCTTGCCTGATAGCAAATTCAGCAACTCCCATCGCATGGTAACAGACCGCGTTCCAGACCGTGACCTCGACGAACCATCGTCACTTGATCGCTTCCATCTGCCCGCGTTCTTGCAATGGGCTTAACTCGACGGAGGGCCGGTGTAGATCGATGGGGCCGGGGCAACGTCATACACCTTTCCAAACCGATTCGACATGAAGTCCTCCAACTTGATCTCCTCTTGCCGTACGAGGCCGCGCGATGGCAAAACCCCTTGAAGATGCAGGTCTAGCGCCGCACAGATCGCCGATGCCGTCGTGATTTGAATACCGCTCCACATCTCGCCAGCGATTTCTCGCGAATAGATCTTCCGAGCATCTGCCAGTTGGACCAGTTGCCCTCGACGTCGACCGGTGACGGTGCAGAAAGTGACGACGACATCCTGAAAAGTGATCGGAATCGACGCTTCCAGAATCTCCTTGAGGCGGACGCGACAGGTGCTGAGACGGAGTTCATTGAGCAGGAAATGCATCAGATCGCGATGTCCGGGGTAACGAATCGTCTTGTAGTTCAACTCGCGGACTCTCCCATCCAACGTCGAACAAAGTGTCCCCAAGCCGCCAGAGGTGTTGAATGCTTCATATTCCACACCGTCGAGCGAGAAGGCCTCTACCCCCTCCAATGGCTGCATCTCCATCGTCTTACCCTCGAAGATGACATCGCACGGATTGCAGTACTCGTTAATCAATCCGTCAGTCGACCAAGTGAGGTTGTACTTCAACATGTTCGTTGGGAACTGAGGCAACGCCCCAACTCGCATATGGATCGAGTCAACATCCTCGAACTGATGGAACAAATGAGCTGCGATAATCGAGATGAAGCCGGGGGCCAAACCACATTGCGGCATAAAGACCTGGCCATCCGCCGCCCGCTCGGCGAGTCGAGTGATCTGTCGCGTCGAACGAACATCTTCCGTCAGGTCAAAATAGCTCGCGCCATTCCGCAGTGCCGCTTCCGCAACGAACTCGTTGAATTGGTAGCTGAGGGCCGAAATGACGGCATCGACTCCGTTCAACGCCGTCGCCAATGACGCAGGGTCCGTCGCATCCACGGCAAGCGTCTCGACATCGACTCGGTCTTTAAGGCGTGTGAGCGCCTCGACGCTTGCATCGGCCACACGCACCCTGTAATCGCCGCAATCGTGCAGAAAACGGGCGATCATGCGACCAATCTTCCCAGCACCAACCAATAGGACCGTGTGCATGATGCCTCTCCCAAACCTGGACCACTCGGGCACCCGTATCGCCGACGATTGGAGCACAAACCGAACTCAGCGGATCGCCCAATCGTCAGGTTCCTCAACCGCCAAACGAACCGTCGGTCGCAACCCCTCCTGAAAGTCAGCATCGCGCCCGGCAAATCCGATGGGCGACTGGCACAGTGCCGCTCATGTCGACCGATTATATTCCCAGCAGCGGTCCGCAGACAGGGAGCAATCTTTCCCTGTCCGACGAAGTCTTACTTTACAGCTTCGAGTTGTTCGAGCGTGGTGAACGCTTGTTGCTTTACTGGAACGTAAGCAACATTGCGATACGGTTGAATGAGAGCGATGAACTCGGAACGCTCGGCTGATGTGAGCTTTGACAACAAACGACCGACCCCAACCATCGCCATCCGTGCCTGTTGCTGACGTTCAAAGAACTCGTTTCCTTCGTCCTCACTGGAAATCCGAGTCTGATTCAGGATCGAATGGTCTCTCCGCAAGGTCTCTTCGAACACTCCAAGTCCGGCAGTAGAATCGAAATGGACCAGAGCGACAGCGGCACTCATGCGAGTCGCGGTGTCAGGATGTGAGAGAAGTGAATTGAGTCGTTGTTCGGATGCGTCCCCCGGCAGAAATGCCAGCGTATTGACGGCGATCGCCCGCAACACGTCCGTCGAGTCCTCCGACGCGGTCAGTATCTCCTGCACAAGTTGCGGATCGTCAATTGCCGCCCCTCGCCCATGTGACATCTCCAGAACCTGTAAGATTCCAATCGCGGCATACTTCTTGAGGTCCTGGTCTTCGAGTTGACGTGCTCGGCGAAGCGGTGGCAGCGCGACCTCGGGAACATCCATCTTCCCCAACGCCTTGATGAGAAACTCCTGAAAGTTTCGATCCATCGGCTTCGCCGTTCCAGACTGACTGTCCAGTTGATGGGTGAGTGCCTTCGCCAACTCTTGCGCCAATTGCGGATTGCGCGTGAGTGGGAGTTCCTCTGTCGATGTTTCGGCGGCATTGGAAGCGGGCAATCCGGACGAATCTGCCCCCTCAGGTTTCTCGCTTCTGGCGAGCGCGTCTTCAGCATTCAGGAGTTCTGCCAACGAGTTCGCTGCCTTAAGTCGAATCGTTTGGTTGTTGTCGTGCAGACGGGCCGCCATTTCGATCCAATCGACCTGCCGCGACGCCCCTTTGACGAACAGAAGGTAGGCCCCAATGACCACTGCCACAATCAATGCCGGCACAACAAATAACTGCACGATGAACCCTGCCGAAGGGGGTTCGATCGGCGGAAGGTTCGCGGCATCCAAAGTGGGACCGGGTGAAGGCTCGGTTCCGACGGTCGTCTGGGGAGCGATTGACTGATCGTCATCGGATTCCGGAGCAACGTCGGATTCAGAGTGATCTGGGGGCAACATCAAGGTTTCCTCATCGTGGAAGTCTGTGCAACACCACATCTTACGGCTTGACCGTTCGTTGTCACCCGCGATGCAACAGTTCTCGAATCTGAAAACAGCCCCCAAGCGAAAGCCCGCTCGACAGGTTATACCAAGGCGTAAACACCGTCGTCTCGAGTCTCGACCTCGAACACACGAATCCCCCCGGTTGCGGGCATGCACTTGACCTGTCCCGTGCAGATGTCGAATCTCGCTCCGTGACGTGCGCACTCGATTGTCCCATCAATCACCCGTCCATCTGTCAATGGCTGACCATCATGCGAGCAGACATCCTCCAGGCAATAATACGTATCTCCCACCCGCAACAGCAGTGCTGGAAGATCATCGACAACAACAGACAAACGCCCTCCATCGGGCACTTCATCGATCCCAGCCAATCGTGTCGCAACAGTCATGTACCAACAACTCCATGAAAACGGACGTTTCAACTACCACATCACCGTGGCATTCTAGACACAGACATTCCCCATGACCAACGGCTCACAGCAGGAATTCCGACGGAAAACTGACGGAAAAGAAACATCCCCCGATCTGAACAGTACAACCGACGAGCAGAGCAACAACGCCCCTCCAATGAAGCGTTGGCACGAGTTGCCTCCGTGATCCGTCAACGACGCAATATAGTTTACTGTTGGAGCAACCCGTGAATCAGGTTGTGCCTGACGATGAACCGTTGTTTGACAATTCGGCGGGGACCGAATGTCCAATTTTGCTATCTCCAATCATGTCAATGGTCAGCCCCTCAATGGACTCGGCTTTCGTTGGGAAGAACAGACTGGCAAAGTAACCGACAATGATGCATGTCGTCACCCCACTGGCGGTGTAGAGGTAACCCTGAATCGGGGTGAACTTCCAGAGCGAAAACATCACGGCGGTGCCGGTCAAGGCCCCCAATAACGCGCCCTCGCCATTGGCGCGACGGCTGAAGATGCCCAACAGAAATAGCCCACCAAGTACCCCCATGAAGAGTCCAACGACTTTAATGAACTCGTCAAACAACGACGTAATGCTAGGACTGATAAATACTAACCCAAGCGCAGTTCCTAGAACACCTAATAATAAGGTAGCAACACGCGCGGCCCGCAAGTATCCGTCTTCAGTCCGACAGCACCCAAGAGGGCGAAGAAAATCGGTGACAATCGTTGTTGCCGTCGAATTCATGCTGGTGGAGACGGTCGACTGAGCCGCCGCAAAGATTCCGGCAACCAGTAGCCCCGCGATCCCAATCGGCATCTCTCTCGCGATAAACAAAGGGAATACCTGATCGGTTGCGATGGTCAAGTCGAGGCGCTCGGGGTGTGAGTGGTAGAAAGCAAACAGTGCGGTCCCGATACCGAAAAATAATAATGTCGCCGGAATCGTCAGTAACGCGTTTGTCCAGATTGCCCGGGCCGCCAGTCGCTCGTCTGGGGTCGTCATGTAGCGCTGGACGACCGCTTGATCAGCCGAGTAAGTGGAGAGGTTTTGAGCAATCGAACCAACGATGATGACCCACAGGGCAACTTGCTGATTCGTCGGGTCCCAGTGCCAATTCGCGAGATGAAACTTGTCAGACTCTCCCGCCAACAGCACCATCCCCTCCCACCCTCCATCAATTCCCATCAGCAGAACGACAACTGCGACAATTGCACCGCCAAGGAGGACGACCGTTTGAATCGTGTCGGACCAAATCACGGCTTCAATGCCACCCATGGTGCAATAGATCATGCTGAGCACTCCCATCAACAACACACTCTGCGCCGGCGATAGGGGAGTCGCCACTGCTAACGCCAGTCCAGTCAGCGACATCACCACTCCCATTCGGAACACATGAAACAGGGTGAAACTCAGGCTACCAAACAATCGGGTCGCTCGATTAAACCGTCGTTCCAGATATTCATAGGCACTGGTCGCATCAATACGACGATAAAACGGGAGAGCAATGGCAGCGGCTAACACAGCAACGAAGGGAATCATGAAGTTCCCAACAGCGTAAACCCAGTCCTGAGCATAAGCCTTAGCCGGTATTCCAGTGTACGTCAGAGAACTCAGCATCGTCGCAAAGATGCTGCACCCAGCCGCCCACCATGGTATGGACTGTCCTCCTCGGAAGTAGCGATCCGTATCGTTGTTACGCCTCGCGAAATAAAACCCAACTCCGACAGTGGCAGCAAGGTATCCGAACAGAACCGTATAGTTCACAGCCCCGAAAGACTTGTTGCCCGTCCGCGGAATAATCGCAAACAAGGCGGGCGTCCGAACACGCGGGCGCACTTCGCCCGATGCGATAACAATTTCTCCCTGCCAGTTTACTGGAATTGTTGTCACTTGACACAACGGGGTCGGACCTTGTGACGTCCACTGATCAGTAATCGTGTGATAGGCAAACGCCTCCTTCGGAAACCCCGGGTGGTCGTCCCTCAATTCATCAACGCGATCAAAGTTTACAGCGTCGGCAGCCCCCAGCACCAAAATATGACTATGTCCAAAACCGATCGCCGTCCCTGCCATCATCTCTCTCGGCGCATCACGGCGTTGTGTCCAGGTTCGATCCACGGGGTTATACTTCCAGACATCTCTCAGAAACTCAGTCTTTCCTTCCGACTCGCGTCGCCCTCCGATCATGTAGAGGCAATCGCGGTAGCCATCTCCTTGAATAACCAGCATTTGATAGGCCCGCGAGACTCCAGGGAAATTGTCCAGAACTTTCCATTGAAATTCACCGGGATTCGTCTTCTGAGCCAGGTCAAGTGACCAGACCGATTGTGTCGCTGAAGCTAAGCTCAGATCAGACTGGCCACCAAGCAGATAGATCGTCTGGCCTAACACGACGGCTTGTGCATAGGCGCAAGGGGCAGGCAGGGGCGGGTATTGAACAACCTCTGTCGTCGTCCCGTTCCAGCGGAGCAGAAATACCTCCTGTGACACATGATCGGCGTCGCATCCGCCGATGCAGACGACTCCCTCCGAGGTTGACACGGCGGCACCATAAGCAATCGGCCGTGGCAATTGGCCACCGTGGTGCCATGCAAACTCATCGCCAGTCCGGACGAGGACATGCACTTTATCTGTCCATTGCTTGCCGTTCTCCCAGACTGGCCTCGGAAAGTTCGCCCCGCCAGCCACCACCAGCACACTGACATTCGGCCCAACCTCCTGGACACCTACGAACGGCCCTGCAACCCCCAGTTCATTCGGCAGCGATGGGAGTTCACGCCACTCTAAGTGTCCTTCCTCGCTCTGTGTATTCGCGTCATCGACCGGACTTGCTGCCCGGACGGGATGAGTGAGAGAGGACACGAAGACCCCGATGACGAACATCAACAGCGTACGCCACATCGCCGATGGTCCGCAGAATGAAACAGGATGGCTATTCAGGTCGAGGGGTTGAACTAACCGATGCATCAATGAGCCTTTCGCGGATTGTGAGCACGTCGCCAGATGTTGTCCCGACGCGATGGCGACACACTGCTCGTTGCGTCCACCTGAACTAGTCGACTGCCGACACTCCGCCCAGTGTTGGCAGGCATAGGCTAGGGATCAGCGCTGAAGATACTTCCCCTCGACCATTGCTGCTCGAATCGCCTCGATCTCACTTGTGGATAGCCCCCCTAACGGGAGTCGGCAAGGCCCTGCGTCAATCCCCAGTAGCGAGAGCACCACTTTCATTGCCGGGTGGAACTTGTATCGATACAGCGATCGTATGAATTGAATTGACTGCATCTGTGCCGCTTGGGCAGCCCCGATGTCTCCCCGCTCAAATGCTGAAATGAGACGATGATAAACAGGGGCGATGGCATTGTATGTGCTGCCGATTGCCCCCTTCGCTCCTGTTGCAAGTGCCCCAAGGAGCATCTCATCGCATCCCCAGACGACATCATACGCTCCGTTGTCGATGGCCAGACAGCATTGAAACTCGAATAGCTTCGTGTCGGTATATTTGAGGCCGACGAGCGATGGAATCCTAACGCCCGCTTGTTCCAAAAACTTGACGATGTCGACAGCCGATCCCGTCAACGCGGGAATGTGGTAGTAATAAAATGGTGTAGCGGGTGCTGCACTGGCGAGGTCCGCCATACAGTCGATCAACGTCGACTCGTCAGGAACCTTAAAATAAGAAGGGCAAGTCGCCGAAATAATATCCGCCCCTGTCGAGGCGGCATGCTCCGCAAGAATTCTCGCTTCCGCCAGGCTATTGTGACCGACCTGAACAATCACTGGAAGTCGCCCCCGACTCGCGGCAACATAGGCTTCTGTGACTTGTTGCCTTTCGACTGTTGACAGCGACATTCCTTCGCCAGTGCTGCCGCAGACATAAAGCCCAGCGACACCGTCGGCAATGAGTCGTTCAACCATAGGCTCGACGAGGTCGAGTCGAAGGCGACCATCGGCATACATAGGAGTATAGGTCGCGGCGATGAGTCCGTTCAGTCGAGGTCCCTTTTTCATTGCTGAGAATTCTTATTAACAGTAGGTGGTATGTAAGGTTGATTCAGCGTGTCTTTTCCGTCAGTCAATTGTTCAAGCGTGAACCGGACAAAGCGAATCTCTCCATAGCCCGGTTCGTAGAGGACCCCGAAACTGCCATCCTTCAGGGGGGTGATCTCGGAGTACGCCGCAGGGCCGGGGTCGATGACGCGGCCTTCGGTCCAATGGTGGCCTCCGTCGTAGCTCATTCGAACTGCCAGGTTCTTTCGCCCCGAGTTCGACGCAGCGTTGCAGAAAATTAGCCGATCCTTGTCGAACCCGTCTCGCTTGGCGGTGTATTGCAGGATACAGGCGTTGCATTGAGGGTCGGGGAGAGTGACATCGGCAACACTCTTCCAGGTTCGTCCCTGATCGCCAGAGCGATGCACCTGCCGAGATCCGGGGGTTGTCCTCGAGTTGACCATGAGCGTGCCGTCGGCTAGTTCGACGACCTTGGATTCATCAGCCGGCGTTACCATTCCGCCCCCTTTCCAAGTGGCGCCATGATCGTTGCTGATTATCAGAGTGGCTCCATGTCCGACATGCACAAAGTTGTGGATCAGTGTGCCGGAGCGAGTCTGGATCCCACGCCCCGAAGTGACAAAAATGAATGCATGCTGTAATTCCGGAGCGCGAACCTGATCGGTGATGTCGCGAGGGGGCCCCCAGGACTTGCCGTGATCAGAACTCTTCTGAACCAGAAAGCGATACTCTCGATTGGTCGGGTCAAGCGGTAGAAAGTTGTAGAAACAGAAAACATCCTGAGTGACTGCGTCTAACAAGAGCGATGGGTCACTACATCCGCCGTTCTCGACCGGGTCCATCACCGTAATTGGCGACCACGTGGCGCCGTTATCCGTGCTTCGGCGGTAAACAATATCGATGGTTCGTTGATGGACCAAGTCGGCACTACTCTTCCGTCGAGCATCGCAAGCGGCAATCAGGTCGCCGTTGCTTGCTGTAATAATTGCGGGAATTCGATAGGTATGCACGCCGTCCGTCCCCGACTTAAAGAGCGTTTCACTTGCTAACAGCGGCAACGGAATCTCGGGAAAGACCTCGACTGGTATTGGGGTCGGATCAGCGGGGGGATTGCGATACAATTGGAAGTCATCGATGAGCAATCCCGACTTCGGTGCCGCAACGACGCGAAAGCGAATGGCTGTGGTCGGGACATTTCCGTCAACGACTAGATGGATCTTCGTCAGAAACCTCTTTCCAACCCGCACGACCCGATCGAGCTTTGCCAATTCTCGCCATGCCCCTTGTTGTTGCACGTCGACCCGAAACTCAAAAGGAGCCCGGGCCGTCCATCGCTCCGCAACAAAGCTGAGCCCCTTCGCGTGCTGTTGCTTTCCCGCCAGCGAAAACGTCACGGAGTTGTCAGCATCACCCAGAAGGTGCAGCGATCTCTCCCCGGTATGGGCAAAGTCAGCAGTTACAGTTGTCGTTCCGGTCGACTTCCAGGTGGTCGACTGTTCCAGGAAATTCTCTTCCTCGAAAGATGTCGCATAGAGAGGAATATTGACGTTATCGGCGGATAGACTCGAGGCAAAAGATACCAGCAGCAAGGCAAGTCGTACGAACGTCGTCGCAGGCGGTAGCAATAGACTGTGGAGAGCCGCGAGTCTCTGGCGTGAGTAAACAAGTTTCATCGCTGCCTCATGACGCTGCCGTCCCCTGCGGGCGAGACGGCGATTGTGGTGGAATGTATGCTATGGCGAACGTCACCAGAGCGTCGAATCATCGAGATCACCGACAGGCCCGTCAATGGACAGTGTACAGCTTCTTACAACCTATCGCGACGGCTTGCTGCTGGACACGCTCCCGTTTTGGACGACGCACGGCGTCGACTGGGAGTGTGGTGGCTTCATCACGTCACTCGACCGCGACGGTAACATCCTCGACACCGATAAAGGAGTGTGGCAGCAGGGGCGAGCTGCGTGGCTCTTCGGCGAACTCTACAACACCGTCGAGCAACGTCCCGAGTGGCTCGCACTCGCCCGACACGGGATCGAGTTTCTTGATGCATTCGGCTTCGACCCGGCCGATGGACGAATGTGGTTCCAACTGACCCGCGAAGGAGTCCCACTGCGGAAACGCCGTTACGCATTCAGCGAAGCGTTTGCCGCCATCGCCTACGCGGAGTATGCCCTTGCGACAGGAAACGAGCGGTACGCTGAGAAGGCCCGTCGCACCTTCCAGGCGTTCCTCGATCACAACATCTCTCCGCCACCCTCCATCGCCAAATGGACGCCGCATCGTCCGACTCGCGGAATCGGTTTTCCTATGATTACCATCAATACGGCACAGGAATTACGAAGCTCGATCGGCCTCGAGTCGGCCAACGACTGGATTGACCGCTCGATTGAGTCGATACGGAGATATCACGTTAAGCCAGAATATTCCTGCGTCATGGAGACCGTCGGCCTTCAGGGTGAACTGCTGGATCACTTTGACGGACGAACACTCAATCCGGGACATGCCATCGAGGGAGCCTGGTTTATTATGGCCGAAGGAGTCGCTCGTCACGATGATTCGCTGATTCAACTCGGCTGCCAGATGTTAGATTATATGTGGACTCGAGGTTGGGACCAGGAACATGGAGGCATCCTCTACTTCACCAGTTTCGATGGTCGCCCGCTTCAAGAATACTGGCACGACATGAAGTTCTGGTGGCCTCACAACGAAACGATCATCGCGACACTTATGGCGCTCCTCGCGACCGGCAATCCGAAGTACGAAAATTGGCATCAACAGGTCCATGACTGGGCCTACCAACATTTCCCGGACCCTCTCCACGGCGAATGGTACGGGTACCTCCATCGCAACGGTTCGGTCAGCACCCCGAACAAAGGAAACCTCTGGAAAGGCCCCTTCCACCTCCCTCGGATGCAACTCCAATGTTGGAAACTCCTGGAGAGGCACTTAGCCGCTCAGCCATCCTAGCAGCCTGCTAAGAAACGCAGGTCAGTTCTTCCAGCCAGACGTGGTGCCGTTCCTGGTTCCGTTTGATGTCTCGGAAACAAGAACGTCCGAGTCGCTCGTGCCACCTTGGAGAAGCTGACCCAAAGTCGCTCTTCAACAGACTTTCCGGGGGAGTTAGATTTCCGCGAGCGCTTCCGTCGCATCGCCGAAGGTGTTTAGGGAGAGGCCGGTCTTTTGGGCCAGGGAGAGATAGAGGCTGCACATTTTTCGATTGGTCTTTCCGGTGTAATCAAGAATGCGACCCGTGTTGATCTGTCCGCCCCCTTTACCAAGCAGAACGACTGGAAGTTGGTCGTTGTTGTGATTGCCGGTCATCATGCTGGACAGAAAGAGAATCATTGAGTTATCCAAAAGTGTTCGCTCTCCCTCCTGAACTGCATCTAATTGTTTAGCAATATATGCGAGTTGTTCCACAAAGAACTGGTTCACCTTGAGCCAGTCGCCATTGTTTGTATGCGACAGGAGATGGTGGATCATATAGTCGATTCCCTGCGTCGGACCTCGATCAGAAATGAGGTTAGGGAAACGTAGTGAAGAGTGATCGTTGTTCAGTTTCAATGTGCAGACGCGGGTGGTGTCGGTACGGAAGGCGAGGACGAGGATGTCACACATGAGTCGCATATGCTCGTCGATATCCTGCGGGATGCCATCGGTGGGCCGCGGAATATTGGGCTTCTCCAGAGCTGGACGATACCCTTGCAGTCGATTCTGTTTTCCAGCTTGGTCAATGCGTCGCTCGACCTCTCGCACCGATTCGAGGTACTCTTCCAGGCGATGTGTATCCGACAGGCTGATCTTGTTTCGTAGCGCCCCGGCTTCCTCTAAGACCGCATCCAAGACGCTTGCATCTGCTGGGCCGACTTCGTCGCGAAACAGGCGATCGAACGCAAGGGCAGGGTAGAGTTCCAGCGGCGTCGGCGTGGTAGGAGAACTCCATGATATGTGAGAGCTGTATATCATCGAATAGTTCTTGTGGAGTGCGGCGATCGAGTGCTCGCATCCGAGGACCAGACTGTCGACTTTCGTCTGTTGGGCATAGTGCCTGGCAATGACCTGATCGATGCTAATTCCAGAACGAATCTCGCCGCCATCTGCGAGATGAGCCCCTGTAAGCAAGTTTCCTGTTTGACAGCTATGAATCCCGCCGATACGGGCCTCCTCGTTGTACAGTCCACGGAGGAACAGCATTTTGTGACGATAAGGAAGGAGGGATTCCAGCACCTTACCGAGTTCCATTTGTCCCCCATCATCCCTGGCCCACCACTCTTGACTATGAAATCCGTTTCCCGCGAAGAGACACGCAAAGCGAACAGGTGGCTCGTTCGTCGGCTCTTTTGTCGCATCATCCCCCCATGCCGGGAGTGATTCCAGCCATGGGAGCGCCATCGAAACGCCGATCCCGCGCAAGAGAGTGCGGCGGGTGATGTGGCTATTGCGAGAGTAAAACATCGCGTTCCTTCATTGGTGTAAGAATGACGAACTAACTAATAATATGAGGGCTGCAATGAGGCAGCGGGAATTGGTGCTCATCGCGAGGGTGACGATATCAACGTTAATTCTCATGGTAGTCTGCGCCGCGGATGTTTCGAAACTGCGGACTCTGGACGATCGCGATGATGGCGTCGGTGAGACCGTAGTCTTTGTTTTTTGTGGACTCGATCATCTGCTCAATCAGAAGTTGATCGGAGAGCGTGGTTTGTCGACTTAATGCGTAGCCAACAAGTCTTTTGTAGAACATTCTGTTGATCGTTTGTTGCTTGTGCGTGAGTAGGTACTCTCGCAACCCATTGATGCCGGAGAACTGTGTGCCGTCACGGAGTGTGACGGAGGTATCGATTGGGAGGCTGCCGAGATCGTGTTTACGGCGGCGACCAATGGGGTCGAACTCTTCGAGAGCTAATCCGAAGGGGTCAATGCGCTCATGGCAATGGGCACACTGAGCATCGCTGACATGCCGGGCGACGATCTCGCGCATGGTCAGACCATCGTTGCCGATCTCGCTCTCGGGAAGTTGCGGGACGTTCAATGGTGGGCGGGGGAGTTTCTCACCGAGGAGCGTTTCGACCACCCAATTCCCGCGTAGAACGGGGCTCGTGCGGGACGAACCGGCTTGTTTCGACTGTACGCAGGCAAAACCGAGGATGCCACCCCGTCCATAGTGATGCACTCCGTTGACCCGTTGCCATTCATCTCCCGTCACTCCCTCAATGCCATAATGCTCGGCGAGTTGTCGGTTGAGAAAGGTGTAGTCTGCGGTCAGCATTTCGATGGCGGGGCGGTTTTGCTGAAAGAGGTGCTGAAAGAGTAAGATCGCTTCCTCCTGCATTGCCGAACGCAACGATTTGTCGAAACTCGGGAAGAGTTGTTCGTTCTTTTCGGCGAACTGGTCGAAGCCCCGCACATGAATCATCTGCGTACCAAATTCGATCGCAAGCGACCGTGACCGGGGGTCTTGGAGGAGCCGGCCGGTCTGTTGAGCGAGAACGTCGGGCTCATGCAATCGACCGGCTGCGGCGAGCGTACGGAGTTCATCATCGGGGAGCGAGGACCAGAGGAAATAGCTCAATCGGCTGGCCAGTTCCCAGTCATTGACCGGCTGAGCAGACGTGCCCGACGGGGCTTGCTCAATATGTAAGAGAAAAGATGGCGAGATCAATACTCTCGACAGCAGACTGCGAAAGGCCGCCTCGTGGGGGACATTTCTGGCACGGAGTTGGTCATAGAGAGAGTTAAGCCCAGTCACCTCGGCAGGAGATAACGGTCGACGGTACGCGCGAGCGGAGAAGTCGATTAGTTGCTGAAGTTGTTGCGGGGCGGCCTGTTCAAAGTCGTGCGAGAACGCGACCGCTCGCTGCTCGAAGTAAGGACGCTTGGCCTCGAAGAAATCGACGAGTGACTGCGGTTGATCCTGTGTGACGAACCCAATGAACAGAGGGAGATATTCGTTCTCGACGATGGGGAATTTCGAGATAAACCGATGTTCGGACCAAAGTCGTTCGAGTTCCTGTTGCTGAGCATCATCTAAGAAGAGGTCGCGAAGGGCTTCGTCTTCGCGATGAAAGGTTTTCAGACAAACGACCTCATCGACTGGGATGATGTGCGGATAACAGATGCTTGGCGGGAATAAACGACGGAACTCAGACCACCCATCACGCAGATGTCGTTCCCCGGCCCCCCCTGTCGCGGCGATGATAGGATCAGCGGCCCCCCAAACGATCGTCTCCCCCGGGGGCGACGTGAGGACTTGCACCTGGACCGCCCGATCTTTGAAGTCATCGCTCAAGAGAATGTCAACGACGAATTGCCGTTCATGAAACATCGCGGCAGGGAGTCGAACGGACAAGACCTCGCCCGACGAAAGCTCGACGTCTCGACCGTGTGAGTCGCCATTGTCTGCGTCGACTCGGAATCGTTCGGCGGGCAAACCATATCTGTCGGAAGATGCTGACTTTGATAAACTCGACAGGTCGATCCCCTTAAGAAGGGGGCCATTGGCGATGACATAACGATCGTAGAGCTTCCGATCCGCAGGACGATCCGCTGCGGGACGCTTGCCGGTGAAGAGTTCGCGTAACTCCTTTCCGAGTGCTTTCGCTTCGTCTTTTTTGTCGACCGTCGCGGCGGCGATGCGCCAACGATTCAGTAGCGAGTTCACGTCGTCATCGGCTTTTGCCCCAAGTGGACGGGCCGCCGATGGACCGGTTTCAAAACTCCAAACGGCGGTGTTCCCTAAGCGATCGGCATGGGGATTTCCGTCGCCGATAGTGTCGGCCACATCGCGAGCCAAGTCCCAAGAGCGGGCCTTGGTCTCTGTCGTTTCGGCGATACTGAAGGTAACTTCTGTCAGGTCGCAGAAATGATTCGACTCTCGGGCATCAATGGCGAGCAGCAACCGATCGCCAACCGCCACCTTCAACACCTGCGGGGAGATGTCCGCCGATTTCCCAAGATCGACGGTCCCTTCCGTAAGGATAGCGGCTCGGTCTGGAGTTTGCATCTCGACCCACCACATTACGCCGTTACCGCACGTCGCATGAGCATCGACAACTTTTCCGGAAACCTTCACGACTCCGGCGATAGGACTCGTCCAGACAACAGCGACAAATTCCTTGGGCATCGGATGCACGCTGACACCGTGTGGCGAGACTCGCCCTGGCACCTGTTCGATCTTGTCGGACGAATTCGACACCACCACCGGGAGGTCCCCCGACTCTGGCTTCCATCCCCGAATCGACGCTCGTTCGGCATTCGGCGCGGGGCTCTTGAGGAGTGGCATCTTGATGGGCGGAACCGTTCGTCCCGGCAGCTTGTCGGCGACGACAGTCCCCAATGGAGTGACATCTAACACGGTCACCCAGCGCTGTAACCATGTGGCGTCTAACTGTTGTTGCTCGGCGAGTTGCGGCACGGTCAGCGATTCATCGTTCGCGAGTTGAATAGACGCCGCGAGGTACGCCTCCGTCTTGTCGAACAGAGTGGTGTAGTCGACTTCATACTGCGAACCGTACTGTGAGTAGTCACGAAGTGAGAGGGGCGGGAGATCGGTGCCGGTGAATCGTGGATGTTGAAATGTGATGCGTGCGGCGGGCATCCCGCCTATGGGCCGTGTGAGTTCGCGGGTCACGAAGTAGAGCGTGACATCTTCTTCGCCCGGCACTGGCTGAAAGGGGAGACTGATTGACGTGAGAGGCTGCACCGAAGGGGAGCGGGGAACTTGCCGATGCTCGCTGCGGTAGCTCCCGATATTGCGGGACTCCCAGAGTGGATCGGACAATGCGGTCACTTCGCGGACGATAGCATCGGCATCATTCTCGTTCGAGCCTTTCCAAATCGCACAGACTCGATCAAGCGGAAACTTCGGCGACTCCGATTGCAGAGCCTCCCACAATAGGCGGAGATACTTCGGACTCAAATTCTGATCAATGGCGATGTCTTCGAGCGTTACCTTTCCGGCGATCAAGTCGTTCCGATGTCGCAACAGGGCAACCAGATACGGCTTCAACGGAAGTCGTCCATCAGTGGTGAAGGGACGATAGAACTCGCGGATTGCCGACAGACTTTCATCCGTCCAGTCGCGTTGAGTAGTCGACGTTGAGAAGCGAAACCCCGTCGGCAGCAGAACGGCATGATCGGCGATCTCTTTGGCGGCGGCGACGTACTTTGTCATCATCGCCGGAGACATCGCCAGTCCAGCAGCAGCGTTTGTGAAGCCTTCTCCCGCGGCACCATCAGCTGGGAATTCGCGCGCCGGTAACAAATCGACCCCTGTGAGATCACGGACCGAGTTGTTGTACTCGGTATTGCTCAATCGATGCAAAGGGACCGCCCCTGGGTCACCGGCTTTCGCACGGGCCTCTGCGGCAAGCAACCTCTGCACCCAGTCGAGCAATTCCTTTCGTTGAGTGTCTGAAGGTTGCGGCTGATCTTTGGGGGGCATCTCCCTCGTTTCCAATTGCTGGATCATCGCCATCCAAGGCTTGATGTCCTGTCGCACGCGAGTGACCGAATGAAAGCGCTCCAGGTCAAGCTCCCCCTCTTTCGTCTCGGAAGAATGACACTCGAAGCAATACGTCTTCAGCAATGCGCGGACGCCGTCAAACTGTCGATCGATGTCATCTGCCGATGCATCTGGGACCTCTCTTAAAGTGACCGCGTCCTCAGCGGTCACGCTTCGTGCGGCAAAGATCAGAAGCAGCAACAGGACAATTGCAAATCGCATGAAGAAGCATCCAGCAAAGGGGAGCAGTCGATCCATGATTCGATTACCGACGTCTTAGCAAGACGCCAACACATTGATGATAGTCTATCGATTCGCCTGGTTTCCGGTGAGTCCGCGTTGAATAAATTTGAGCCGAGCGGCGCCGACAGCCAAATGAACATGGGGAGCACGACGGTTGTCGCGCTCCCCATGTGGTTGTCTTGTTTTGGTAAACGGTCTCGCTACTTCACACGGCGATCAAGCGTCTCCAAGGTTTCCTTGAACACGTACTCGAGGTAGAGATCCTGTTCCAGCGTGAGCGACTCGTAGGCAATGTCTCGGGCTTTGGCAGCGGAGTCGCCGTGGAAGAAACTCAGGGCACGCAGGGCTTCGGCTCGGACACGGGGGTGGTCGTCGGAAACCAGTTTCTGTAATTGTCCGAGTGGATCGGCAACATTGTCTCGCCAGTAACAGAGGACGCGCGTAGCAGCAGCTCGGGCACGGGGGTCTTTCGATGCGAGCACGGTGCCGAGTAACTTTTCGTCGATGACATTGTGGTGCTGTTTCACCCAGAGTGCTTCGAGTCGTTGATGTTCGACTTCGGGGCTATCTCCTTTCAGGCCAGCGACCCACTTGTCGAGCGTCGTGACCACTTCCGCCGTCGGACGTTCACGAAGTTCGCGGCGGACCGCATAGCGCGTACGGTCTTCGTACTCGGAGAGCAACTGCACAAGTTGAGCGGTCGGGGCTCCGGCGATTGTCGGACGTTCGACCAAAGGACGATTCTTGCAGGTGACGCGCCAAATGCGACCGTGTACCTTGTCGCGGTTCGGGTCTCGCAGGGAGTGCTGCATGTGTCCAACCAGAGGGTTGAACCAGTCGATAATATAGAGGGCACCATCAGCCCCAAACTGCAAGTCGACGGGGCGGAAGTTCGGATCGGTCGAACTGAGCAACGGTTCGACTGGGTCGGCAGCAAAGCCGCTTCCGGCGTCCTTCATGCGGTACTGCAACACCCCCTGAAAGCCGATACAGTTGTTCAACAGGTAGTTCCCCTGCATCTCGTCGGGGAAGTGACGGCTCGACACGATTTCGCAACCGGCAGTCGGTCGCCATTGCTTGACCAGAAACTCCTTCAGGCCGGGGTGCTGACGGGGGTAGTCAATGTCACCAGTGAAGGGGGTGGCCCAGTAGTTTGCCCCTCCCGACGCATCGGCGATGAATGTCTGTCCCCAATGATCCCAGCAAATTCCCCATGGATTCGCGAAGTTGTAGGTAACGAAGATGTCGAATTTTTCGGACTTCGGTTCGTAGCGGAAGTACGCCGAGTTGTGAACTCGTTTCAGACCATAGGGGGTCTCGATCTGTGAGTGATGGAACGTCCCCTCGGCGAAGTACAGATCGCCCCCGGGACCCCATTCGAAGGCTCCGATCGAATGATGACTATCCCCGGAGTCGAATCCGGTGAGCAGTAGTGTTCGCTCATCGGCGACATCATCGCCGTTCGTGTCTTTCAAGAACATTAAGTTCGGTTGCTGTGCGACATAGGCTCCACCGTCTCCCAATTCGATCCCGGTCGGAATGTGTAATCCATCGGCGAAGATCGTCTCTTTGTCGGCCTTGCCATCGCCGTTCGTGTCTTCGTAAATGATGACTTTATCGTGAACTGGAGTCCCAGGAAGGTACTGTGGATAGGTTGGCATGGTGGTCACCCAGATGCGCCCCTTCGCATCGAAGGCAAACTGGACTGGGTTCTGAAGATTTGGGAACTCGACCTCGCTGGCCCAGAGGTTGATCTCGAAACCCTCAGCGACGTGGAACGCCTTGAGGGCATCTTCAGGTGACAGAATGTTGACCGTATTCTTGTAGTTCGTTTCGACTTCGACAAAGTCACCTGTTCCGGAATCGTCGATGGTCGCCGCGACCTTCTGTCCGGCAGCAACACTCCAGACACGTTGATCTCGGACGGCGATCATCTTGCGGAGTTTGGCGAACTCGGCAGGATAGTTGACGACGCCGAACGGCTTCTTGCGACCGCCGTAGATGTAATATCCGTTGATCGCACGGTAGTCGTACCAGAACTGCTTGTTCTTCTCCTGCACCTCGGCATGTAGCGACTTCACTTGTGGCGAGTTCCAGTCGATCTTCGACGGGCTACCAAAGAGCAAGCCGTCGAGTAGTTCGCCGATGACTTTCTCGCCCGTTTCGGAAAGATGGACCCCGTTGAAGGTCACCGGCACCGCATGAGGCAGTGCCGCTTTCGATGAGGTGAATAGGTCGACGAAGGGGATGTTCTGCTCTTTGCAGACCTCTTCCATCGCAGCAGAGTACAGAGCCAGATTGGCGTTGTTCCATGTCCCGGCCAGAATGTTGCGGTCAGTAAGATCTTCGTTCGCCATCGGCGAAATCATCACGAGTGTCGGGGGCTGTTGTGGTGCCGGCCCGTTCTTGTCTTGCACGACTGGAGTTTGCGATCCGCGTTCGTATTCAATCGAGGGATACCGGTAAGCACGGACTTCGGTGATGAACTTCGCCAAGTCCGCCTTAAACTGCGGCAAGCCTTTCGGGCCAGCGAAAGATTCGTTGAATCCAAAGTTCGCGAGGATGACGTTCGGCTGATGGTCGAACAGTGTGTGCCCGTGATCTTGGAAGTCCTTCGACCGCAGACGAATGGTGATGGTGTCACCGGAAAAACCGAGGTTGCGGACGATGAGTTGCTTTTCGGGATGTCGAGCATGCAGCAAGGTCTCCCAGTGCCCGAAATACTGCATTCGTTCGCAGTTCGTCCCGCCGATGAGGACGATCTTGTCCCCCTTTTTCAGGGCAAATGGCTCTGCCGCGTGGGCGAAAGAGGCGATGCCGAGCAACAGCACCGTCGAGAGAAGTGTCTGAAAAAACCGTGTCGCTTGTCGCATTATGGGGTCCTGTCATTCAGGGTCCGAAAGACTCGAAGTTGAGAAGTCGAAACTCGCTGCGGTCGAGATCGTTGCTACAACACATTGTTACTCAAAGCGTGAGACGACGCATCTGTCCGAAGGTCAGCCGCAATCATAGGCCGCGAGTTTGGATGAAGGTAACGACTCCGCCCCCCCGGTTTCCAGTCGGTCGACGATGACTTATGATGGACGTGTGGATGGGTGAATCGATTCACCGGCATGAATGAGGTCTGATCGGCAGGGACGATGTTCTAAACGTCTTAGTCGATTTCGTATCGTGGAGGCGAGGAATGGCTTGTTTCAATCAGCGGCGATCGTGTTCACTGGCACCTTCCCAACCCGTTTCAGCCATGTGGGAGGTTTCGCGTTGGGCGGTGCTATGTGTCGCGTCATCGTTACTGGTTCCCGTTTTTTCCGCTCGGTCTGTGCGGGGGGACGACGAGGTTGACTTCGTAAAACAGATTCAGCCAATCTTCAAGTCGCGATGCGTCGAGTGCCACGATGTCGAGAAGCGAGAGGGGGGCCTGAGACTTGATCGCCGAGGTCCGGCGCTCGCTGGAGGGGATAGTGGTCAGGTCATCCTTCCCGGAAAGAGTGGCGAGAGCAAGCTCATCAAGTTGGTCAGCGGCGATGATCCAGACCGGGTGATGCCTCCCGATGGTGACAATTTGACCGCTGATGAAATCACCCTCCTCAAACGATGGATCGACGCAGGAGCGGAGTGGCCCGAAGGGGCAGATGGTCCCGAAGAGCGTCCGACTCACTGGTCGTATCAGCCCTTAAGGAAGCCAGTCCCAGGCGAGACAATTGACTCTCTCGTCCGTGAAGGTCTGAAGAAACGAGGGGTCGATCTTGCCCCCGAGGCAGACCGTGTCACGCTGATTCGTCGGCTCTCTCTCGACCTGATCGGCTTGCCACCATCCCCCGAAGAGGTTGACGCCTTCTTGCAGGATCAGTCTCCCGACGCTTACGAACGGGTTGTTGATCGACTGTTGGCTTCTCCACACTTTGGGGAACGCTGGGGACGACACTGGCTCGACATGGCACGCTATGCAGACTCAGACGGCTACGAGAAGGATCGCCCCCGATTCAATGCCTGGAAGTATCGCGACTGGGTTATTCAGGCGATCAACGATGACCTGCCGTTCGACCAGTTCACCATCGAACAACTGGCTGGCGACTTGCTCCGCAACGCGACTCCATCTCAGGTTCTGGCAACGGGATTTCATCGTCAAACACTCACGAACACCGAGGGAGGAACCGACCAGGAACAGTGGCGAGTCGAGGCGGTGTTTGATCGTGTCGAAACGACGGGGGCGGTCTGGCTCGGGCTGACGGTGGGGTGCGCTCGTTGCCATTCCCATAAGTACGACGCCATCTCTCAGCGCGAGTATTACCAACTGTTCGCTTACTTCAACAACGGTGACGAGACGAATCTCAACGTCCCGACCGACGCAGCAATGTTCGACGATTACCGTCAGAAGAAGTCGCAGTGGGATCAGCAATTGGCTGAGTGGAGCGGGCCGTTGAACGACGCTCGCGAACGATTACGTCCCGGCTTCACCACTTGGCTCGACGCCGAGCGTCAAAAACTTCAACATCAAAAGGAGAACGCGGACACGTCGCACGTATTGGCCGAGGCATCCGTCACTTCCGAACAAGGGGTAACGTACGCCTCGCAAAAGGATGGATCGTTTCTCGCCCAAGGCAAACGTCCAGCAACCGACATCACCACTGTCTCGTCCCCATTTCCGACAGAATTTGCCCGTCGAACGGATCATCCGATTGCGGGGATCAGACTCGACCTGATTTCCGACAAGCGACTTCCGTCAGGAGGTCCGGGGTGGGCGGACAACGGAAACTTTGTGCTCAGCGAAATCACACTTGATGTCATCACTGATGCCAAGGCCCCCAATGCGAATGCTTCGACAGTGAGTTTCAAATTCGGGAGTGCGCAGGCCGACTTTTCTCAGTCGAAGTTCGATGTTGCCCAAGCCATTGATGGCAAGACCGATGAAGCCGGTTGGGCGATCAGCCCCCAGATCGGCAAGGATCACTCTGCGACGTTCTTGCTGGACGAAAAGAGCACCCAACAGTTGCAGGAGTTCGTGCAAAGCGTTTCTGAGAATCGGCCTGCTGACCAGGAAGCCGTTTTGCCACGATTGGAGATTCGACTCGTCCAGCAGTATGCCACAGCGGGAGGTTCGCCGCATCCACTGGGGCGTTTTCGAGTCTCGTTAATTGCCGGTCCCCCTCCGGAAACGTCAACCTTGCCGGAGACCATTCAGAAACTGCTCGCCATCTCTAAGGAGAAACTCACCAAGCCGCAACAACAGGAGTTGTTCGAACACTTCACATCGACCGCCCCCGAGGTTCGCGAACTCTTGGCAAAGATCGATAACCATCGAAAGCAGGAACCCTTCAAGCCGGAACTGATGGTCCCTGTCATGAGTGAACGAAAAACCGCAAGACGAGTCACGCGTGTGATGTCGCGCGGCGACTTTCAACAGCCTCTGGGCGAAGTCGCCCCAGGAACGCTGGAAGTTCTGCACTCACGCACCAGTCAGAATCCCGAACCGGGACGACTCGATCTGGCTGAATGGCTGGTTGATCCTCAGAATCCGCTGACGCCGCGTGTCACCGTCAACCACGTCTGGAAACATCTCTTTGGACAGGGACTTGTTCGCACGATTAACGACTTCGGCGTCCGTGGTGAACGGCCTGAGTATCCTGAACTTCTCGACTGGCTCGCAGCCGAATTCATCCGGAATGGTTGGAGTCGGAAGCAACTCATCAAGACGGTGCTCATGTCTCAGACATACCGTCAAAAGTCGGATGTCCGTCCGGAGTTGGCTGAACTTGATCCGACGAACCTCTGGCTTGCCCGGCAGAATCGGGTGCGGGTCGAGGCGGAGATCGTACGAGACCTATGGCTGGCGGCTTCCGGACTTCTCGAACGACGCATCGGCGGGCCGAGTGTCTTCCCCCCACTCCCGCCGGGGATTGCCGAGTTGAGTTATGCCTCCAACTTCAAATGGGGGGCCAGTGACTGGAACAGTCGTCCCGACAAGCCACATGGAGTCTCCCCGTCTGACGACATCTACCGACGAGGGATGTACACCTTCTTCAAACGGACGGCTGCTCATCCCACATTGATGCTGTTCGACTGCCCCGACTCGAACACAACTTGCGTGGATCGCAGCCTCTCGAACACGCCGCTTCAGGCCCTCGCGACGCTGAACAACATCGTTTTTCTCGATGCATCGAGAAAACTTGCCGAGCGGGTCCTGGAGCAGTCGCCAGCTGACGACGACACCCGTCTGCATGGGATTCTGCGACTTTGTCTTGCCCGTACAGCAACTCCAGCAGAATTGAAAGAGCTGCGCTCGTTACTCACCGACGCCCGCAGCTATTACGAGTCTCATCCGGATGACGCACAGCAACTCGTCACCGTGACGTCCCCAAAGGGAAAACCCGTTGATAACAGTCGCTTCAACCTTCCTGAACTCGCATCTTGGCTGACAGTCTGTCGGGTCGTGATGAACCTGGATGAGTTCGTAACCCGGGAGTAATCAACAGATGTCCTCGTTGAGACAGACATGGAAGATCTTTGTCTTGCCCATGTCGCGATGGGGTGTTCGTTATCGTTGCGACTCTGGCGGGGTAAACTCGAAGCGAGCGCATTGGCTGAAGAATTCGAGCGGGTTGTCGTAGACCACTTTGCGAATCTTCTGTTCGCTGTGGCCTCGTCGGCGCATTTCCTGAATGAAGTCGGGAACAGCCAAAGGGTTTGACGGGCCCCAGTCACCGGCAGAGTTGACCATGATTCGGTCGTCTCCGAACTGCTCGATAATGTCGGCTGCACGAGCCGGGGTACACTTGGTGGTCGGGTACAATGTCATCCCGCACCAGAAGCCCCCTTCTTTCGCGTACTTCACCGTGTGCTCTTCGACATGGTCGACGCAGACCCGCTCGGGAGGGATGTCGTTCCGTTCCTTGAGCATATCGACAATCATCCGGGTGCCACGCAGTTTGTCTTGCAGATGGGGCGTATGAATGAGGACGAGTTCGTTCGTCTTGGCGGCAAGGTCGAGGTGCTCGCGGAAGATGGTCGACTCGTTCATCGTGTTCTTGTTGAGGCCGATCTCACCGATGCCAAGCACTCCGGGAGCATTCAAAAACTCCGGGATCATCGCGATGACTTCCCGAGAAAGCTCGATGTTCTCGGCCTCCTTGGCGTTAATGCAAAGCCATGTGTAATGTTGCACTCCCGACCAGCCGGCTCGCTTCGGCTCGAACTGTGTGAGTTGTCGAAAGTAGTCTCGAAACCCATCGACAGTCCCTCGATCGAACCCCGCCCAGAACGCCGGTTCGCTGACCGCAACACACCCCATCCGAGCCATCCGCTCGTAATCGTCTGTCGTGCGAGAGACCATATGGACGTGAGGATCAATGTAATACATGAGCGTCAACCGAATCTGTCTGAAAAGGAATTGAGCGTTCCATCAATGGGCTGTTTGAGGAGTCGGATCTCCTCGACCCGTGAAGGGTTATCATATCGCGAATGGCCTCTCAGTTCACGCGATACCCGACGTCACTTGCGGTATTGCCGTGCGAGACTTTGATCGACGTTACCGTTGGGGAACGATGTCCTTTCTCACAGGCGGGGCTGACCGCAGGGCAACGACGTGTGTCCTCAGGGAGTCGCGTTCGGCTGACCGATGCAGTAGAGATGCTGGGCACCTCGGATGAACAGTTGGCCGTTGCTGATGGCGGGGGAGGCGTAGCATTCTTCATTGAGGGAGTTCTCGGCAATCAGATCGTAAGTGGGGCCGGGGCGGACGACTTTGGTGACACCATCGTCGTCGAGGAAATAGACGAGTCCGTTCGCTTTGGTCAGTGAGGTGCTGTAGTGTCGCCCCATCCTCTCTTGCCAAACGACATCCCCATTCTCGGCGTCAAAACAGGTTCCGATACCGCCATCGGAGGTGACGAGAAAGTAACGACCACAGGCGATGGGTGATGGAACATACGAGACCCCATTGCGCTCAACGTGCCAGCGGACGTGTGTCTTGGTGACGTTTCCTTCGCCGGTTGGATCAATCGCCATGATGTGTTTGTCGGGAAAGCCGCCGGTGAGAAACAGCAGTCCGTTACCGTCGACGAGAGAGGCGACGAACTGTTCCGTCGGCCCATCGATGATCCATTGCCGTTTGCCGGTTCGCGGATCGAAACTGGCGACGCACTTACTCCCCGAAAGCATCATTTGTGTACGGCCATTGATTTCACGAATGATCGGCGTGCAGTAGCTACGTGTGCGATTCTCTCGTGGGGTTTTCCAAACTGTTTCGCCGGTTTTCCGATCGATCGCGACGATGTAAGCGTCGCCGTCATGATCGCCGTTGACGATCAACAAGTTCTCAAACAGGATGGGAGAACTGCAATAGCCATGCACACTCTTAAACGGACCGGGGCGAACGTTCCAGACTTCGTTTCCGACAAGGTCGTAAGCGGCCACACACATTGAATCTCGATCGAGAAAGCTAACGTAGACCCGCTCGCCATCGGTTGCGGGAGTGCTGGAAGACCGACTGTTCAGCTTGTGGACTTTTTCCAAGGGAGCCTCAAGCACGGTTCGCTCCCAGCGGACCTTCCCATCGCGACGGTCTAAGGCCATCAGCATTCGCCGTTCGTTCGCCTCATCAACCCCGGTGACGAAGATTGTCTCACCCCAGACAATTGGTGAAGCATGTCCGGTGTAAGGAATGGCGACCTTCCACTCGATGTTTTCGGTCGCCGACCACTTGACCGGCAGGCTCGTCTCTGCCGATGTTCCATCGCCCGCCGGTCCCCGCCATTGTGGCCAGTTCTCGGCCCGCAGCGACTGTGACATCAGCAAGCCGATGCCGCCGAACAGGAGGAGTGTCAGAAAAAATCGAGACCATCTGCTGCGATGAGGGCCGCAATGTAGAACGAGAGGCTGAGACGTCGTCTGCGAGAACTTCGGCATTATCGAAGCATTCCTATTGCGACCTCATCTCCTTCTCGTGATGACGAAGTTCCGTGACTGACGCGGTCGCTTGGGCAACAGTCTCGCGAAGCTCCTTCACTGCGGCGTACACTTGCGTCGCCGCTTGCAAGAGATTCTGTCGATTCTTGTCACTATGTGCAAAGCAGTGCGAAACTTGCAGCAGGGCCGGGACGAGATGATCTCGCAAGGAGTTGAGGGTCGCCGACTCACTGCGCTCAATCGTCGATGCCATCCGATGCACGACTGATCGATCATCGAATCGTTCCTCCGGCGAGAGGTCCCGGAACTCTGCGGCCGACTGGGAACGCTGATCGATCTGTTTGACATCAACAAGTCGACCAAACGGACTGAGTGCCTGCTTATTCGACTCCTGCATCCGCAAAGCTTTCTCAAGTCCATGCCGTGCGCGGTCGAAATCGGGCCGCAACTCCAGGGCACGGCGGTAGTTGGTCGTCGCCTGCTGCAGGTTCCCCATCTCGGTATAAACGTTCGCAAGGTTCATATAGGCTTCGGGAGAATCAGGGGCCAGACGAATTGCTTCCCGATACGCCGACACCGCCATGCTCAACTGATTCATCCCACGATGGGCGATCCCCAGATTGTAGTAGGCTGCGGAACACTTTCGGTCCTTGACTTGTGCCTGCCGCAACACTTTTACAGCGGCCTTGAAGTCTTTCTTTTTGTTGTAGACCGCCCCGAGATTGACCAACGGCTCGACACGACGAAAGTCGAGCAAAGTCACTCTCTGAAAGTGAACAATGGCCCGGTCGTAGTCTTGAATCAGAAAGGCGGCCGTCGCCAGCCCCTCATGACCCGCGATCGATCGATCATCCAGCGCGACGACCTGTTCAAACAGCGCGATCGCAGTCGTCATTTTCCTCAGCCGCATCGCCTCGCGGGCCTCTTTCAGTTTGGCTTCGGCATCGGTGCTGTTCGACATCTCATCCTCGAGACAAATTGATGGAACCAGTCAAAAGAACAGGAAATTCGACAACAGCCTTCATCCCCACCCAAAGGGGATCGATTGGGGCCAATCCGGTCATACCGCACTCTCGGCGAAGGACAATCGCTGTGTAATTCTTGAACAACAATCGGACTGCCCGACGCAATTAGGCTTGGCATTTTGCCAAATTGTAAAGTCATCTGCATTAAAAGTCCCTATAAAAATCGGCAAGAACTGCCACTACCAGCGAAACCTGCCGTACTCGGAACTTCTTAAGCGTCAACCTGCATCGAAACGCGTCACACGATCAGGCAGGAGATAATCCGCAACAGCGAGTGGCCGTCACCTCACCACATTTCTCGCCATGACATCGAATTCGTCGACGTGGCACGCTGAGCAACCTGGAAGGATAGATAAAGTGTTCCGATTACGACGGAATTCCAGAAGCTATTCCTGATGACTGCTGTGAGGAGTCGCTTCTCCTCAATCAACAACGGCTGTCGCGGCCGATAACAGTGAGCGTGTTGGTGCGCCAAGACAGGCGTCCTAAACGACGAGCCATGACTGCTCTGGAGTAAAAACGATGCGTATTCGCCCGTGGACCAAACTCGCACTTCCCCTGGCACTACTGGGAACTTCCGCGATCAACGTCCTCTGTAGCCGCGGACTTGCAGATGATGCCACTGCCACCCTCGTACCGACTCCAACGCCTGTTGCCGTCTCCCCCGCGTTGCCCCTCGGTAGCGATGCCCCGGAAGGTTTGAGCTTCGAGGCCTTCGAGACACTCGGCGACACTTGGGCCGAATGGGTCGAGAAGACCGCAGACATGATGATCTCGCTTGGAGAAGCGGAGTCGGCACAAGCTCAGAAGACAATCGTCGCCGATTTGCGGGGTCGTGTCGCCACCATGAAGGTTGCGCTAGCCGATGAGCAGTACAAGCCAATTCATCCTCAGCTGGGGGCATTGTCTCGTCGACTCTCGCGTCGCTTGGACTTCTACGAACTTCTACTTAATGGAATCACTGGGGAAGTCAGTTCCAAGCAGGCCGAAGTGACCAAAAGGAACCTGGAGCAACTCGCCGCCGCAGTAAAGGTTCTGGAAGATGACTTGATCAACGTTCCGAAAGGGGCTGACTGGGCTCCCTACATTGGACTCGAAAGCCTGCGAATGATCGCATCCTCTGACGATGTGGTCTTAGAGGGGGCTCAGTTTCTGGAAGACGTTCATCGTCGCATCGTCGAGCCTGCTGGACTTACGGATGAGCAAGTCACTTTCCTGAAGCGTCCTTCGTTCCAGTCAGTCGCGAAGAACATCAAAGCCATCCTGGAATCCAGTCGCCAGACTTCGCCCGAAGGAAAGGAACTGCTGGCTGAGACCGCTGGCAAACTACTGGAGCACATGGAAGCTTTCGAGGCGACTGGGAACGACGAAGCAGGACGGCAGTTCCTCATGTCCTACTACGAACTGAGGTCATTGCTCCCAGATGGTGGTCAGCAACTCAACACAAAAATTCGCGAACACTTCTTCGGTTTCAATCTTCACGTCACCATCGGCGAAGATCTGATGAAGAAGGTTGTCGACGACACCCGCACCGAACAGAGTGGTATTAACGAGAGAATCGACGAAGCTCATGTTCGCGGATGTCAGTGGACCAACACCAAGCTGACCGTCGACGTTAAGCCCTCTGACCGAGCCGCCGTTTTCGAACTTACGCTTGACGGTAGCGTTCAGTCGAACACCGAGGGGAGTGTCTCAAAAGCGACAATCTACAGCACTGGGTGGGCCAACTTCCGAGCAATCAAGGAAGTCTCATTCGATGGCAAGAAGCTGACGACGTGCCCGACGCGAGTTGGCGTGAATGCGACCAACCAGACGAATGATGCCGAAACCTGCATGGACGGCGTGCCGTTACTTTCTGGCGCCGCACGTGACTTCGCCATCAACGCTGCCGAAAAGAAGCGTCCCGAAACCGAAGCCTACACCCGAAACAAGATCGCACAGGAAGTTCGCAAGCGATTCGACTCTGAGACCGACGAGAAGTTCGGTGCCAACGACATCGACGCAAAGCTGTATGGTCCGCTGCGAAAGTATGGTCTCGAGCCGGATATCGTTTCGGCGTCGAGTACCGAGAATCTCCTTATGTTCCGAACTCGGACACGTGACCGCGACGAGCTCGCCGGCTCGCAGCCGACGCACGCAGCTGCCCCGGTGGATGGTGTCCTGCTGCAGATTCACGAGACACTTCTTAACAACAGCATCGACAAACTCGGAATCGCGGGAGAGACGCTGTCGGCTGAAGAACTGAACCAGAAACTGGAATCTCAGTTCAGCGACATGTTGGGCCGAGAGGTCAAGCTTGGAAAGGAAGATGCTGCTGAAAGTTCCCCATCGAAGTTTGTGTTCGAAAAGGCAGATCCCGTTCGATTCTCGATCGACGACGGGGCGGTCACGTTGACACTTCGAGCCGGTCTCGATCAGGTCGAAGGGGAGGATATCCCCGCGCAGGTAATTAGCATTCCCTTGAAGGTCAGCATCGTAGATGGCCAGATCGTCATGGAACGCGGGACGATACGTGTGACGCCTGTCGAACGCCCCAACAATGTGGGCGAGCAAATCACTCGTGCTAAGATCATCCAGTCAAAGGTCGGTGAGCGGATGCCAGATCGCCAGACGAAGGATGGTGAATTGAAGCTTAAGCAACAGGGGAAAGAAATTCTGGTACATGTGGAAAGCCTGACTGCCGAAGACGGCTGGCTTACTGTCACTGCCCGGTAATACTCCCCTCAACGCAACGCAACGCAGGGATTGCAGACTTCGTCAACGCCGATGACGTATCGGCCATCAAATATCAGCCCGATGCGGAACTTGCCCGCATCGGGCTGTTTGCTGCGCTGGCATGTTGCAGACTCCCGCGATTTTCAATGTGCTGGTTGTTCGTCTCGCCATATTGAGTGAGGTCTCGCAGTTGTTGCAGACAGCCCGCTCGCTCCCAGAGTCGCTCCCAGCGATAGACTGACGTCCACAAGGGGAGATCATGCGGAAGCATTCGCCACGAGCAGTTTGATCTCCAACGATAACTCAATGCGTTGACCACTTCCCGAAAATCATAGATCGGAGGTCGACCAAGTGTTTCCTCCGATGGAAGTATGGTCTGGATGCGCGCCCATTGACGGTCCGAGACGTCGCTCGGATACGCCCGTCGTCGAACCATTTCAGTCGAACCTGGCATTAGCAGTCTCCGGTTGTGAGAAACAATATGAGGGTTCAGGGCCGAGTGACCCAGAGGTTCAAGATCGGCGCAGATGCTCAACGCACGGCGATTTACCGGTTTATGATCCCGAGTGCCCCATCGGCATCGCGTCTGGGACACTTCGTTGCCGGAGTCGTTCAACTTCCGGCTCCATCCAACGACGGCACAACTCAGTGATAGGAATTCCTTGCTGCGCCGCTTCCAGCCGAAGGCGTCGCCAGTCGGAAATCGGCAAAAACATTGAGATCTGCTTGCGAAGTTCGGTCGCGCTCATGGTGTTCTCGCAAAGGTGGACAGATGGGAAAGAGAGGTGTGAGCGGTCGGGCGTTGCCAGTCCTCGGCATCATTCCTGATACGGCGTGTCAGTGATGGGACCTCTGCGTACAGTCTTCTTCTGACTCACGCGGCGGCGTACAGTGGAGGGCTTAAGAGCGTCGAGGTCCAAGCCATCCAGTGGATCGTCATCATCAAAAAGTCGACGTGTTTCGACATCTTGAATAGGGCCGTCATCATTCCAGCCGAGTCGTCCAGTCAGCACCATCAGGCAACCTCATTCCACAAAAGGGGGCGGGGCCAAGGGGAAGTGTTGTGCCTCTTGACATCAGCAGATGAGAGCACAGGATTGACGGAATACTCATCGTTCCGTCGGCGCAATCCTTACAGGCGTCACAACGACTTCTTTGAACTTTCATCGAGGTTGCCAGTCATTCGCTTGAACGTGCAAACGAGCAGAACCTCTGCTTGCGCTGCCGCTCTCACCTTTTACAGCACTCAGACATCAGGCCTGAGGTTGCGCCACACAACATGACGGTCGTGTCGATTGCAGCGGTCTGTTGCCGCTCCGTTGTGGCGACTCTTGGGGGATTTCGGCATCACCGTTTGCGAGACGATGATGGCGCCGTACTGTTGCCATCGCAGGTTGAAAGAGTGGCTGGGCACACCTTTTGTCGCCCCATTGATTCGAGTTCTCGCTAGCTATCCAAGGTGATTCATTTCGATGTCCTCGGCGACTCCCACACACTCGGCCTTTTGTGCGCTCGACCTCTTGCCGTCAACTGACCGCAACAATCGAGCACTTTGGGAAGATAACTGCTACTGCGAAATCGCGACCTCGACGAACGAACTTCGGCAACATCTTGCTGCATGGACCGACTTGTCTCGCGATGCAACCGAGGCCAACGTCTTTCTGGAGCCGTTTGCGATGCTTCCAGCACTGGAAGCGTTTCCAACCGACTCTCTTCGGGTCGTGCTGATCTTTCGCAATGGACGCACACCTCAGACGCCGCGGCAACTGTGCGGGCTGATTCCATTCGTCGTCATCAGGGATGGGCTGCTCACGGGATGCCAATGGCAACTTTGGGGACATGATTACTGCTTCCTGCGAACACCACTCTTGCGGGCCGGCTGTGAGGTTGAGTCACTGGCAGCCTTCGTCGACTGGGCGGCCATCGCCTCCGATGGCCCGGCACTCCTCGACTTGCCCGGCTGTTGTGGCGATGACAATTTTTTCCGAGCCTTCGCGGAAGTGGTGTCGCAACGATCACTGCTCGTCGAGCATGTCGCCTCACACTCGCGGGCGATGCTGCGTCGTGTCGATGATTGGACCATCCTCGCCGCAGACGCCATCTCCAGTCACAATCGACGCGAGTTGCGACGTCAATGGCGGCGACTTGGTGACCTCGGACAGATTGAAATTCGATCGCTCGAACACGAACGGGAACTGTTTCATTGGACCGAAAGTTTTCTCTCGTTGGAATCTCAGGGATGGAAAGGGGACGGAGGAACGGCCCTCTCGAAAGATCCAATCGCTGAGGCATACTTTCGCGAAGTCCTGACGGTTGCATGCGAGAACCAACGTCTACAGATGATGGCCATTCACCTCAATGGCGAACCAATTGCCATGAAGGTCAACCTGTTGGCCGCTCCCGGCTCCTTCGCATTTAAGATCGCCTACGACGAACGACACGCGAAATTTTCGCCCGGCGTGCATCTCGAAATCGAAAACATGAGATCGTTTCACGAGTCAACTTCCCTGCAATGGATGGATTCCTGTGCCGCGCCAAGACATCCCATGATCAATCGCCTCTGGACGGAACGGCGGCTGATTCAACATGTCCGGGTCTCGACCGGAAACATACGAGGTAACCTCACCATCGGAACCCGCTCGCTACTTCGATCCATCCGCCGATCCATGCGTTAACCATCACCAGACTCGTGCCGAGAGGTGCGAGTGTTTCATCAGACAAATTCGTGGCCTCTGTCCTTCGAAAGACCTCCATGAGCACGACTCTAAACAGCACTCCATCGACAACTCGTCCCGCAGAGGGGACAACCACATCCGTCAGCACTTCGCCACTGCTGAGAATCTCAGCCAGTGAGTTTGCAAGCCACTTCAATCAGCAACCCTTTCTGATCGGACACGACCTCTGCAATCATCCGCTGTTTCAGATCGAACGTATCCTTGAACTGGCTCAGGAACTCCCCGCTTCCTGTATCGAATACAACGCCGGGACGCTCCCTGTCAGTATCGACCACGACCAGACACCGATGAACGGCCTCTCCCCCGAAGAGACGATTCGACGCATCGCCGAATGCAAATCGTGGATGGTCCTCAAGTACGTCGAGAAGAACCGTGCCTATAACGAACTGCTGCATCAATGCCTTGAAGAAGTTCGTCAGCACTCCGAAGCGAAGTTTCCGGGTATGTGCGGCGCTCAGGCGTTTCTGTTTGTGACTTCACCCAATTCGGTCACTCCGTATCACATCGACCCCGAACACAACTTCCTTCTCCAAATTCAGGGTTCGAAGACTGTGCATCTCTATGACGGGCTCGAGACTGGACACTACTGACCGAACAGGAACTCGAACGGTTCTATGCCGACCGTGGTCGAAACATGGTGTATCAACCCGAGTTTGAAGCGAAGAGTTGGACGTTCGACCTGCAGTCTGGTTTCGGTCTGCACTTCCCCGTGACGTATCCACACTGGGTACAGAATGGCTCCGAAGTGTCGATCTCATTCAGCATCACCTTCCGCACTCCCGACCTCGATCGTCGCCGAACCCTGTACGCCGCCAACGACCGTCTCCGCAGACTGGGACTCTCCCCCAGCCCCATCGGTCAACGTCCCCTGCGCGACAACCTCATCTTCAACGCCTGCCGAGTTCTCCGCCGCGGCAAGTCGATTCTCGGCCTCGGCGACAAGCCGTCGAAGGGCTACTAGTCCTTAAACAATTCTACAGCCCGATGGAATTTGGTTCTTGCCCCCGGGGTGGGCGGCGTGGGGAGTGTGCAGTGACTTGGGACATCGGATTGAGCCTTGGGTGAAGAGGATACGGTGGCGGGCGTGGGGGTCCGACTCGAAGGGAAACTCTGCCCGGTGGGCCAACGGGATGCGACCCAATTCGGCATCGTTGAGACAACAGAAGAAGCCGAGCAAAGGTTGCTGAACCGGGTCAAACCCATGGAGCGACTCCTTCGGAATCCAAACCTCCAGTCGATAGCCTTTCGCATCAACGGACGACTGAATCAAAATCGGGTCCTCGTCGACCATCGGAGCATCGGCCTGAGCCCGACTCACCGGAACCTGTACCGCCATCGCCAATTCCCCTTTGTCTCCGCCCCCGCGTGGCAGAAGGCAGAACGAGTGACAGAGTCGCCTTCACCGGACCGAGTCAGACATTGTCACTGGCGACCAAAGCCATGATGTTGACGCTCAGTGATTCCCTGCAGGTCGACGAGTGTCGATGCATATCACTCTCCACGGTCGACACGACTCGTTTCGAGTGCCAGAAGTGCGTGCAATGACTCGATCAAGAGGACAACCTCCCGGGTTGTCGCTTTTTGGTACTCAACCAGCTTGAATTTCGCATCGCGAGTCGAGATACTGCCGCACCACGAAACGGAAAGCCGAAATGACATAGCAGAATCTCCAATAGATTTCTTGCCCCTCCCAAGGACAAGCAACCAAAGGAAAGTCCCGCTACGGTTTTTCAGATCATTTCCGACTTTGAGCCGTTTTGGGTTCCCTCAACCAACAATCGGACAAAGTTAATATTCCGGCTGTTGTCGAGTGCCCAAGAGTCGTGAATCGTTGGAAAAAACTCTGGAGAGGTGGCAGAGCGGCCGATTGTGCAGCACTGGAAAAGCTGCCGCGACTCAATTGGGTTTCGCAAAAGTGCTTATTTCCAGCGACTTCTGGAAAAATCTGACCACGAAAAGACCCCATAGAACCCCACTTTCGGTTGTAGTCTACAACCGCTTTTCTGCGATGAGTCCTCAATCAAATCACGATCCTCTCGACCTCGTCCAGTGTCACGGCGTCGTTGACGCGGTTGTACATGTTGGTTGTCTTGGATGATGCGTGGGCGGCCATTTGTTGGGCTTTTTCGAGGGTGCCGCCGTTTCGCATGTATTCGGTGATGCCGGTGGCTCGGAAGGTGTGGCAGCAGATTCTCGGGCTGACTTCGGCTTGCTTGGCTCGGCGTTTGATCATTCGCAGGGCGTCGTTGCGGTGCATGCGGGTTTCAGTGAGGTTGCGGCGGCGGCCGATGGTGCAGAAGAGGGGAATCCCTTTGAGGCCGTGCAGATTGGCGGCGTCCATGTACTCGATGAGGAACGCCTCCGCGTTGTGATGCAGCGGCATCTCGTGGTAACGTCCCCCTTTCTCGTGCAGTCGAATCCAGTGACGGTGGCCGTTGAGCCAGAGGTCGTCGACGTTCATCTTGAGCGTCGCTCCGATGCGGGCGAATGAGTAGACCATCGTGGCGATCAATGCCCGGTCACGCAGACCAGCGATCTTGCTGATATCGATCGAGTCAAGCAATCGGCGAGCGTCCGACGCAGAGAGGACCGGCGTCTTCCCCTTCGTGATAACGAGCTTGGGGCCACGAACCGCCTGGGCGGGATTGAAGGGGAGGATACCGCCGGTCACGAAGTAGTCGAACAGCATCCGAATCGCCGCGAGATGGACCTTCACCGAACCATCAGCATACCAAGCCTGAATCTCCTCGACATAAGCCGCGATCAGCGTCGGCTCGACCGAGAACAGGGGAATGCTGCGGTCCTCGCACCACAGGCAGAAGAACCGCACCGCTCGCATGTACGACTCGCGAGTGTTCGCATTCCGGATGTTCGCCGCGAAGAACTCGACGAAGCGTCGCTTGGCGTCTGGACCCGCCGCCTCGATGACCGCTGGCACGATCGCAGTTGCCGTGACGGAGTCACCGGCAGAGAGTTGACGCCGTTGGAATATAAGGGGCTGGTGAGTCACCTCAAGGAAAGGAAGAATGCGTGTCGGGAAGATGTCGCATTAAGGACGTTATGCAACATCATCAGGATACCACGATGAGGACCGCGAAGTCACTTGCCATCAAGGGAAGAATGTGACCTCGTCGTACGCGCCTCCTTCTCGTCGTCAATTGACACGAAATCGAATTCTGGCCTCTTCGTCAAAAATCCCTGCATCGATGGATGCAGGGGGTGGGCCTGATGGGGTCAGGCGCAGTGGGGGCAGCGGTGGTGTTGATTGGGGGTTCGAGCGTGGGGGTGACGGGTGTGCCCAGGGTGTGGTCGTCGTGGCCATCGAGGGTGTTTTGAATCACCATCAATGACTTGACGAGATCGCACCAACTGAACGTGATCGATTCGATCTGCAGAATGCTGTCGGTCACGTCATCATGGCGGCAGACTGCGTACTCTTGAGCGGCATCGGGTGATGTCGAGTCGTTCAGCCAGTAGTAGCGGGGGTGTCCCGCGACCTGGAAGGCTGAGCAGTTGCACCATGTCAGTGATGACAGTTTCTCGGCTAACTCCTCCGCCGAGGAGACTTCTGATACGCACCACGCTCTGTCAGTGTGCATCATGATCCCCCTCCCTGCAATCGCTGTTGCCGTAAGTCTTGGATCACAGCCATACGATTGGCCACCGTGCGGCAGACGAACGACGCGATCGTTCGGTGCCACGGATTGCCGAGAGAGTTGTCGCCGATGGTAACCGGCGGGAATCCTCCGCTTTGAAGCCATTCGAGCAGAGTGTCGGCTCGCTCTTTGGCTTCGCTCCATCGTTTTCGGTAAAGGGCCTCGAGCATGTCGGCCCAGGTTTGTTGAGGGTCCATGATTATTCAAAGCCCTCCTCGCCGAACTCGGCCATCGCTCGGGGCCAGTAGTCGATGCCACCATCGTTGAGGGCATCGGGCTCGAGTGGATAGCAGTCGCTGCATTCCTCGTTCTGACATTCGACCTCGATCGAACAGTCATTCGCTCCGACGACAGCCAACTGACCGCCACAAGAACGGCAGACACCATCTTCCAGGTTCACAAGAATCATTCGTCAGCCTCCTTCGCCATTTCGTTTCCAAAGAACAATCCGCTGCTGCGGTGACTTTGCTCGACCTGAGCAAAGCGCAGAGAGACTGCCAGCGAAGGGGAAACAGCGCAAGCAGAAAGGCTGTCGAAACAGCCTTTCGCGAAGTCCCTTTGATGCTCAAAGGGGCCACTACAGATCGAGAGCGTCGTAGAGTGGCTCCCAGTGAGCTGCGTAGAAGTCGTACCCCGCTCCGTGGATGCCGAGGAGCAGTTCGCCGTCGAATTCAATCGCCAGCATGCCGGTAGTGCCGACTCCCTTCCAGCCCGCCGCTACGAAGCGTGCGTCTTCATCGCTGGCGATTTCAATGTCCGTCAACAGTTCTTGGATCATGGAGGGAGAGACGAATCCGTTCACGATCCAGAGCCAGCCCCACATCGGAAGTGGAAGAGACACTCCGCGATGTTCTGCAAGTTCAGAGATCCAGGATGCAGGGACCAAACTGAACGATTCGGCCAGTTCCTTGATGGCTGCTTGTTTGTCTTGGTGAGCCGGTGATGATGTGGTGTGAACCATAGAATGAGGGGGAAAGAAACGCCGCCGAAGTGGCGACTCCTTTCCAGCACGCCGTTGCAGCGTGTCACCAAGCAGAGTCCGCAGGAAAGCTTTTGACACGACAAAACGGTGTGCTATCCCCAAGAGCCACACAGGTGGATGTTCTCTCTCCGATCGGGGCACACGACGTACACGTCGCCTCAACCGATTAGCAACACGGGGTTGATCTTGAACTGCAACATGTTGGCGGTGGGGCGGCCAGCGTCACCCCCTTTTCGTTGCATGGTGATGAGCCCGATGCGAAGGCTGCCTCGGGCAGTGATGGTGACGGGGCCGTTGCCGAAGTAATTCAGTACATAGTTGATTGGTTTCAGAGCCCAGCGTTCTGCGCCGGAACCCTTCAGGATGACCAGAAACCATTCGGCAGAGAATTTGCCTCGACCTTTCAGAATGTCGCTGACAATCAGCGTTTGATGGTCAATCAGAAAATGGAGCAGAGTCTGCTGGTCAGACGCACAGAATTCGTCAGCAAAGGTGCGACGGGGATCTCGCGTGTTGGTGACAGGCGGAAGTTCGCCGGTGAACCTCTGCAGCAGCCTCTGCACGTTGTCCGGGATGTTCCAGAGTTCGGCGTACGACTTCACCCAGCGTTTGTCGATCTGGTTGAAGCCCGTACTTTGCGACACCAGCTTCACCTGTAGATTTTCGATGCCAACAACGGCGGTCAACTTGATGGTGACCTGCACCTGCACGTCGGCCTTGTGGCTGCCAGGGATCTTTGTGGCCTGAACCCATTCAATATCACTGACGCGGTATCCCATCACCAGCAGCCATTGCTGAGTGGTCTGGTCGTGCTGCCAGTTGTTGAAGCGTACGACAACATCGTCTTCATTCCGAAAACCGTTCTTTGCTGTCTCGGAACCGAGCAACACGCCGTCGGAAAGTTCGTCCGGCATCTCAGGCAGCAAGAGCGAATCGGTCGGCTGTGTGGCCCGACGGTGCCGTGGCCGGCTGAATCACGCTCAAGAGGTGCTGAGCGACAAATTGCACCATCGGAATCGTCATGGCGTTGCCCGCTTGAGAAAGCAGATTCCGGTCACTGACGTGGCGTTTCGCCAGTCTCGCCTGTTCCAGCGGAAACCCCTGCAACAGCAGTGCCTCCATGCCAGACAGCCGTCGCAACTGGCCTTGAGACACATACAGAATTCCATGTCGTCCGGTTCGCAGAGTTGGCACCGCGTTGCGATAGATTCGGAGGTCGCTCTGGCGAGTATCCAGCACCGTCAGCGGCTTTCGGAGGTACGTTGCGAGGTCGTGCTCACCGGAGTTGTACTTGTTGTCCAGGTACTTCAGAAACGTCTGGCCCTGCCGCGAATCTAGGTCCAGCACCAGCTCCGGATCGCGATCCACCAGAAACCGTTTCAGCGGCATCAACGACACGTTCGTTGGTGCGATGAGTTCGTAGTCATCCGTCAGGTCATCGCGAATGCCGGTGATGAAGACACGTTCACGCATCTGCGGCACGCCAATATCAACCGACTTCATCAGCCGGTACCGCGTCACATAGCCACACGACTGCAGAAGGTCGACAATCTGCGACAGCGTCTGTCCGTTGTCGTGATTCAACAGCCCTTTGACATTCTCCAGAATGAAGGCCGATGGTCGCTTCTTTGTCAGAATGTTCGCCAGTCCCAAGATGATCTGACCGCGAGCATCCGCCATTCCCTTCCGTTGCCCCATGATCGAAAACGACTGGCACGGAAAGCCGCCAAGCATGATGTCGAAGTAGGGGAGCTGGTCCGGATCGATCTTCATGAGGTCGCCGAAGTTCGGATCGTCATGGCCAAAGAACAGGCGATACGTTTGTTCTGCAACGGGGTCGATCTCAGAGAAGCCGACACAGCGAGCACTGCATTGCTCTAAAGCAAGTCGAGTGGAACCAATGCCGGCACAGAAATCAATAAACGTCAGACTCAACGCCGCCAGAGTACAGACACCCTGCCACAGGCTCAAGAAACTGAGGTTGCCGACTTGCGCGAACGCTGGTGTGGTGAACTGGTCACGTTCGTCATTGCGATTCCAGGAGCAGACCCAACGTGATCACTCACTCGCACGAAGAAAGGCCGCCGGAGCGGCCCTCGGGAATTCGCCTCAAAGAAAGGGAATTCGAAGACCTTCGCTACCTATGGAGAGACGCAACATTTTTGCCGCTTCAGGCGCTTGCATTGAGCCGAAGACGTCTTTGTTCCCAGTCGGGCATCAGGGTCCGGAGCAATCGGTAGAATGCTGGACCGTGGTTGTGTTCTCGCAGGTGGCAGAGTTCGTGGACGATCACGTACTCGATGCACTGCTTGGGAGCGATGATCAGGTCGGGGTTTAACAGGATGCGCCCTTCGCTTGTGCAGCTTCCCCATCGGTTTTTCATGCGGCGAATCTCGAAACTGTCCGTCGTGATGCCGTGACGCTCCGACTTTGCCACCATGTCGTCGAAAAGTTCTCGGAAGACAACCTCGGCACGCTGGCGGAACCAGCCGACGACGAGTGTCTTGATCAGGGCTTTCTTCGACGGATCGGTCAGGTAGACGTTGATCTGACCTCGTGACATCTTGACGGCGTTCTCGTCGCCCTCATGAACCCGGAGCCGATACTGCCGTCCCAAGTACCGATGTGACTCGCCGCTGACGTATCGTCGAGGCGGGATCGGCGGCAGGTAGTTCTCGAAGAATCGCTGCTGCTGGACAATCCATGCCGCCCGCTTGTGCATCTTCTGCTCGACCGCCGCATCGTCGGCATCCTTGGGAGCCGTCACGACCACCGACAGGTCGGGATGCACGTCAATCGCCAGCGTCTTGCGAGCCGAATACGACAGTTCGAACTCAATCCGCTTGCGACCGTACTGGATAGAGAGTTCTCGCATGAGTCAGATGTCCTCCTGAAACAAGCAAAGAACTTCGTTCACATGCTCGAAGAGGTCTATCTGAGAGTACAAATGCGATGTTTCCTTGTTCCCGTGGAAAAGATTGTTTCGAATACGGTATGGAACCATCAAAACGCCTTGAAGCTGATCTTGAGGCGTCAGGGCGGCGTTCGAAAGCAAATTAACAACCGATTGACGCACGGCGGCTTCGCCATTTCCGACTCTGAATAGTCCTTGGAGGAAGTCCGGATTGGCTGTGTACCGTTGCTTGAAGAACTCGATGTGTGGAGTGTATTTCAAGGTGTTGAAATTTGCCGAACCTGCCACACGTTTTGACTCACTCAGAAGCCGAGCAAGTGAAAGGTGGTTACCGCACCTTGCTTCCAATCGATTCCAGAGAACAATGAAACACATAACCGGCTTGAGCTTCTCCCAATCGATCTCGGCTTCCCCCAGAAAGGCAGCCACTGCCCGCTCGACCGCTCCGCTCATGGCTGCATCTCCCGACGTTTGGCGACCCGCATGATTCCATTCTGAATTTCGTCGATGTCTTCGACCGTCAAGAACAAATCGTAACGCCCTTTAGCGGCAAATAGCAGGTCGTCGAGATCATTAATCATGGCGTTGACGACATCCTTGTTGTCCGTCCAGTCTCGAATCTTTCGTTCCTCGATAATCTTCCGAGCCTTCAACGCCGTTTCGGCAGCGATTCCAGCAAGGTCATTCCGTTCGCTACCAGCTACCTTCTCGAAGCCCTCCTGCAACAAACGGAAGTATGCCTTCGCTTCGGGGTCACTCCGCAACTCAGCAGGTATCTTGGATGATCCCTGTTCCTTGGTTTCGTCCAAGGACTCGAACATCTTCTGAAGCAATCCTTCCTCGCTCAATCGCTTTTCGAGATATGCCTTGATCGCTTCGTCGATGACCTCCGAGAGCTTCTGATAGAGAACTGGGTCTTCGTCCATCTTCTCGATGCACGTTTTCTTGATTCGTGATGCGATGAAGTCCGCCTTTGCCGCCGTCCCCTCGATTTCTGCCAGTTCCCTTTCGAAGTTGTCCACTTCAAAGATGTTGACCGGTTCGACGATCTGCTTCACTTCGTCGGCACCGATGTACTTGGCGACCATGTTCCGAATCTGGTCTTCGTACTCCTTGTAATCGACCGCTTCGTTGTATCGCTGCTTCACCGCCGCTCGCAGGTTGCGGAAATACTTCATGTCGTCGATGTACCGCTGCACGGTCGCTTTCGGCGTCTCCTCGTGGAACTTTGCCGAAGACATCGCCAGTTGCAGCGTCTTCGAGAACTCGTTCAACGCATCGTAGAAGTCCTGCCGCACATCTTCGGGGCGAAGGTGCTGCTGCATCGCCTCCAAGTCCTGCTTGTTCTGGACTCCGTTGAAGACCGACCAGACGTTTGTGTGTCGCTCTTTCAGCTTGGCGATTTCTTCTTCGATCTGCGTGAACGTCCCTTCGAGGTCTTCCTCGTCGAAGTCGCTCAACTTGTCGTATTTCTTCACCGCCTCATCGAGTGCTCCGAAGATGCCTCGGTAATCGACGACCAACCCGAAATCCTTGCCATCGAACAGCCGGTTCACACGGGCGATGGCTTGCAGGATGTTGTGATCCCGCAGCCGCTTGTCGATGTACAGCACCGTGTTGCACGGGGCATCGAAACCGGTCAGCAGTTTGTCCACACAGATGATGATTTCCGGCGTCGGCTTCTTCTCGAAATCGTCGATGATCTGTTCGAGGTACTTCTTTTCCGAACCGAACTCCTGCATCATCCGTTGCCAGAACTGCTGAATCTCTGGCACGTCCTCTTCTTCGATGGTCTCGTTGTCTTCTCGTGTGTCGGGAGCCGAAATGATCACACGAGACGAGACGGCACGCTCCGGGTACTCCCTGCCGATCTCCTCGAACAACTGGTGGTACTTCAACGCCATCGCCTTGCTGCTGACGGCGAACTGTCCCTTAAACTTCGTTCCCTTGAAGTTCTCGCAGAAGTGCGTGGTGATGTCGAAAGCGATCTCGTACAGCCGCTCCGAAGTCTTCGTCAGTTCCTCTTCCCGGCGAAACTTCTTCTTGAGGTCAACCTTTTGTTCGTCGGACAAGTCCTTCGTGATCCGGTCGAACCACTTGTCGATGGCTTTCTGATCGCCGTGCAGTTCCGACATCCGACCTTCGTACAGGATCGGCGTCACCGCTTTGTCTTCGACTGCCTTCCGCATCGGGTAGGTGTGGATGAACCCGCCGAACTTCGTGGCAGTGCTCTTTTCTTTTTTCAGCAGCGGCGTGCCGGTGAAGCCGATGTAGCAGGCATTCGGAAACACCTGCTTCATCTTGGCGTGTGCCAGCCCGTACTGACTGCGATGGCTTTCATCGACCAGCACGAAGACGTTGTTTCCTTCGTCCCGTAGATCGTGTGCCGATGCCGCCGACTCGAACTTGTCGATGATCGTCGTGATGATGTCCGCTTTCCCCTGCGACACCAGCCGCACCAGATGGCTGCCGCTGCTGGCACGCTCGACCGTTTTGCGGCAGGCGAGAAACGTCTTCCAGATTTGCCGGTCGAGATCGATCCGGTCGGTGACGATGACCACCTTCGGATTCTTGATCGTCGGTTCCAGCGCCAACGCTTTAGCGAGCATCACCATCGTCAGGCTCTTGCCGCTGCCAGTTGTATGCCAGATCACGCCTCCCGGTCGTTGCTGATCCCCTTTGGACTTCGTGACCCTCGCCAGCGTCTCGCCGATGGCGAAATACTGCTGGTAGCGGGCGACCTTCTTGATGTTCTTGTCGAACACGATGTAGCGGTACGCCATCTCCAACAGGCGTTCCGGTCGAAACAGGCAGTACAGCAGCCGATCCTGTGGCGATGGCAACCGCTGCCCAGCCGCCAGCAATTCCTGCATTTTTGCGACCACCCAGGGCTTCCGGCTCTCGAACATTCGAGCCAATTGCTCAGCGTTCAGCGGCGTATTGATCAGTTTGGCGAGCTTCACATCGAGATCGTCGGCGTGATCCTCTTTCCATGCCGCCCAAAACTTCTTCGGCGTGCCGGTCGTGGCGTACTTGCCGTGGTTCTGGCAGATCGATCCCAGCAGTTGCGAGTAGACAAACAGCCCCGGAATCTCGTCCTGCCGCTGATTGCGAAGATGCTGGCTGATGCCAACTTCCACGGCATCATGCTCGTCCGGTCGTTTGCACTCGATGACCGCCAAGGGAATCCCATTGACGAACAGCACGATGTCGGGTCGCCGCAGTTCGTGCGAAGCCGTCCGCTCGACTTCGAACTCATCGGCGATGTGATAGACGTTGTTCTCTGGGTGTTCCCAATCGATGTACTGAAGCGTGTAGCTTCGCTTGTTGCCGTCGATGGTCTGCTCGATGGCTTTCCCCAGCGTCAGCAGATCGTAGGCTTGCTCGTTGGTCTTCACCAAGCCGTCGAAGGGGATGTTGGTCAGGGCATCGACGGCGGTTCTAAGGTTCGTCTCGGTGAAATCGTGCGTCTGCCCCTTGAAGGTGATCTGGTTCAGCTTGCGGAGTTGCTCGACGAGGATCGCTTCCAGCACGACCCGGCTGCGTTTGCCGCCCCGCAGGTCGAGTGCCTCGGTCGGCGTGAGATACCGGTAGCCAACCTGTTGCAAAAGTTGTAACGCAGGCAGGTGCGAGACCAGATCTTCGAGGAACTCCGAGACTGCCATGCGTCACTCCTCGACCTGTTCGTCGTCTTTGTGTTCTAACTTCTCGACGGACTTAGGGAGTTTCTTCTCCTCGGATGCAAGACGCCGTTCGACCTTCTTGAGGTCTTCTTCGGGAGGCAGGTTTTCGGGGACGATTCCCCGATTCGTGAGGACGTTTCGAACGTCTCGATTGTTCTTGACGTGTTCCTTACTGATGGAGGCTTCCGTCCGCAGATCGTCTTTCTTGATGTTGAAGTTGGTGATTTCGTTGGCGAAATCTTTCGCTTTGATCGTGATCGTTGGCAGGAAGTCAGCTAGAGGTCGAGACTTGCCAACTCCCATGCGATCTTTCATCTGCTGCGTTGTCTTTCCCCCAAACAACGCCGTGTCCCCCTTGCTGCGAATGCGGGCGAAGCTCTGATTGTCCGCCAGACGCTCAAAGATGATTCCCGACAACACCCGTTCCGATTCCGTCAGCTTCTTGCGGGCATTGAGCCGCTCGATATCTTCAAGACGTTTCTCGATGACCTCCATCTTTCGGGTCTGGACGGCGAAGTACGTCTGGGCGAAGGCAATTGGCTCTTTTGTCGCATCTCCATTCTGGGCAACGAGATAGCACGCATACCGACTCAGGGCGATGTCCTCGATTTCCCGCTGTGCCCCAGAGCCGATATCGACCATTTTGCGGACGTTCGCAAAATGGTCCTCGACAACCTGCCCAGAGTTTTCGCAGGCAGTCATCGCCTTTTCGATCACCGGCTCGAAGTTTCGGTACTGGCTGTATCCCAGCAACGGCTGAAGTTCACGGGCGAGCCAGAACTCAGTCCCAATCTCTTCGTCCTGATGACAGATCGCCTCAAAATCCGTGTGCAGCTTGGTAATCAAATCCTGTTTCATTGAGCAATCCCCTTCATTGGTTTGCTGAGTCCACTTTGACCCGGACTTTGCCTGTGAGAAGCTGCTGCATCAGACCTTTCTTCTGCTGCTTCAGGCGATCAAGTTTGCGATGAAGGACTTCGATCTCGGCATCCAATGCAGCAAGTATTTCCCCTAGTCTTCGTTGCTCGGCAATTGGCGGTAGCACAAGCCTAAAGGAGCGAATCTGTTCGTAGTTCAAGCCCTCTCGATTGCCACCAGCTTGCGATTGAAACACGAGCTTTTGCCCAAACCACGAGTTCAAGAGATTGGACAAGTAATCGGGGTCGAGCGTTTCCTTCGGGCGAATAATACAGACGTGCTGATTTACATTCGCATTTGGAAACCCCGCAGGCACTTTCGCACAACGACCGATAGACGCACCGGTAATGTTCAATAACACATCTAGCGGCAGAACTTGTGAGTTTGCCATCTGACTGTTTTGCTCTTCTGACAAATAGACAACGTCGGTTAGGTCCAGCTTTCCACTTAGCACATTCTGGCTGCGAATGAATGGCACGCCAGAAGCCAGATACGTCGATTGCCCGCCTCTTGGGGTGATTCCACTTCCAACTTTCACTGTGACCGATCCAAGCTTAGTCATTCTCCATTCGCCACGCTTCGCAAACTCCTTGAACCGCACCTTGCCGGTGAGAAGCTGCTGCATGAGGGCTTGTTTGCGTTTCTGCTTGGCGGCGATCAGCTTCTCGGTCAATTCAATCGCCCGATCCCAAGTCGAAAGAATGGCGGCGATCTTCTGCTGTTCGGGAAGTGGTGGTCGTGGAATCCGAAAGCGTTTGAGGTCTTTCGTGTTGATGTGCAGTATCGTCGATCCGACTTCCAAGCCTCTCATCCTTGCTACACCGATCTCTGAATTGAGATACTGCGAGAGGAAGATGGGATCGACTTCGTCCTTATTGAGTCGAGTCACAATGAGTGCATGGCAATTTGCACCCTCTAGCTCGATTGGGACAACAGCCGTAGTCCCAATATGCCCAGACTGAACTGTCAACAGGTCGCCAGCTTGGAGACGTGTTTTGGACTCCAACTCGTCAAAGTGATGCGTGACATATCGTAATCCCGCAAGGTCAATCCGGTTCGCTCGGATGTTGGTGCCGTATAAATATCGAACGCCTGTATTGTCGGTGTAATGCGGCGTTGCCGTCCCTACGAAGCCGTTCGTGATCAGCGATGATACTTCCGACAAAAATGGAGCTCTCCAGTCCAGTGGACTTGGACCAATGTCTGTTGGCGTGAATCGTTCTCGAAGCACTGTCATAGTCCCAACTCCTTCAGATACCCCTGCATCTGCTCTTGGACTTGGGCTAACTCGGTGTCGAGTTCGTCGATCTCGTCCTGCACCGCCCGGATGTCGATCTCCTCTTCTTCCTCGAACGTGTCCACGTAACGGGGAATGTTCAGGTTGAAGTCGTTCTCCTTGATCTCGTCGAAGTCAGCGACGTAGGCGTACTTGTCCACGCTCTCCCGTGCAGTGCACGCGGCAACGATCTTTTCCAATTGAGCATCCGACAGCGACACCTGATTCTTGCCGTCCACGTACTCCCGGCTGGCGTCGATGAAGACGACGGACTTGTCGGGCTTCTGCTTGCGGAAGACCAGAATGGCGGCGGGGATGCCGGTGCCGAAGAACAGGTTCGCCGGAAGACCGACCACGGCATCGAGTAAGTTCTCTTCGATGAGTTGCTGGCGAATCTTCCCTTCGGTCGAGCCACGGAACAGCACGCCATGCGGCACGACCACACCGACCCGTCCGCTGGTCTCGGTGATCGTCTCAATCATGTGCGAGATGAAGGCGAAGTCCCCTTTGCTCTTCGGCGGAATGCCTCGGTGAAAGCGGTTGTAATGATCGGCACCCGCTTCGTCGGCTCCCCATTTGTCGAGCGAAAACGGCGGATTGGCGACGACCACTTCAAACTTCATCAGCCGGTCATCGGAGAGGAGTTTGGGGTTGCGGATCGTGTCGCCCCATTCGATACGGGCGTTGTCCATGCCGTGCAGGAACATGTTCATCTTAGCGAGTGCCCACGTCGCCCCGATGTTCTCCTGTCCCCACAGCGAGAAGTCTTTCGAGCCGACCTGATTGCCGCACTTAATGAGCAGCGAACCGGACCCGCACGCCGGATCGCAGATGCGTTCTCCCGGCTGCGGATCGACTAGCCGGGCGATGAGTTGCGAGACTTCGGGCGGCGTGTAGAACTCGCCCGCCTTCTTCCCGGCACCGGCTGCAAACCTCCCGATGAGGTATTCGTAGGCGTTACCGATGACATCCATATTCCCGACCCGGCTGGGACGCAGATCGAGCCGGGGATCGCTGAAATCTTCCAACAGCGACTTGAGCCGGTTGTTCCGCTCCTTCGTCTGACCGAGGCTGGCTTCCGAGTTGAAGTCGATGTTGCGGAAGACCCCTTCAAGCTTCTCCTTGTTGGAGTCTTCGATTTCATCGAGAACGGTGTTGATGACCTCGCCAATGTTGGCAGCGTTCCGCTGTTCATAGAGCGAGTCGAACGTGCAATGAGCAGGCAGGACAAACCGTTCCCGCTTCAATCGTCGTTCAATGCGTTCCTGAGCCGTCTTGCTCTTAGGGTCGCCGTACTCCTCGACCAGCTTGGCGTAATGATCCCGCCAGACATCGGAGATGTACTTCACGAACAACATCACGAGGATGTAGTTCTTGTACTCCGATGGGTCGACGGCACCCCGGAAGGTATCGCACGCCTTCCAGAGAATGCCATTGATCTCGGCTTGCGTGACGGTTGCTCCGTTGGCGCTCCCCATGATACTCCGCGAGTAAATGCCTTGTTTTGAACTGTCTTACTCGGGGAAGTGTACCGAAAATCTCTGCTGTTGACAGGAACGGCATCAACATTGGGGATTGTAACGGAATGCCTTCCAATTTGTTGCAATCCCAGGTCGACACTCCCGGTCGTGCAAGCCATCTCCCCGCTGATTAGCTGGGGGGTGGTGGATCGGTCGCAACACTTGGAGGTTCTGGCCACCAGTTTCCGAAGAGCATGGCTAGGCCAAGGCCAAAGGTGAAAACCCCAACCAGGACTTGGATATCTGAGAAGGTCCTGACAATCGGACTTTGCGGGGTGATGTCACCGTAGCCCAGAGTGGTCACCGTTGCGACGCTGAAGTGCAGACATTCGTTGAACAGTGGCATTCTCGCGGAACGATCAATCTTCATTTCGGAGGTTCCCAGAGCGCGATACAACTCAAGTCGGTGCTGCCAGTCGAGTGATTCCGGGATGACATTGCGAAACGGGAAAATGCCAGCGACCAATGAGGCATGCACTCCCGAGAACGCTTGCAGGCTCTTGCGTTCCATAATACTGCCATAGTCGAATGGAACTCGGTCCTTCTCTCCCAAAGTCGCGTCAGCAGCAAGACGTGCCGTCTCGGCAGCCGAATGATTGTCAACACGTTCGAGAAGATGCTGATAATAGCCCGCTTCAGTGAATCGATCCATTTGGTCAGCATAGCAACTCATCGCATAGTAGTAGCTCGTAAAAACCAGGACATTCCCGGCGTAAGTTGTTAGTATCTGAAACAATCGCTCCTTTCGATTCCAGCGTGCGGAGAAGCACTGCCATGTCGCAATTCCGATTATCAGCAAGGGGAGAAACAGACTGGCAATGGCGACGATCTCGACCTCGGACGGTAGCTCTCCTTCATTTCGCAAGGTAGCCGCGACATCCTTGAACGCGTACTCGAGCACACTCTCCGCATACAGAATGTTCAGCATAATGCTCAGAACGATGACTGTGAGCTGCAGCAGCAAATAGACCCAGAATGGTAGAGTAAGCAGTCGCTGAATGATGGCACGCATGGTGATCCTCGACAATCTTGTTCGCTTGGCCAGGGGACGTGAAATGTGCGACTTGCAAGTGATTGTCGGCACGAAGATAACGGCTCGTCAATGCACAAGGGTCGCGGCCGACATGACATCGTGTTTCCGTCGCATCCGATTATCGCTCACATGTCACTTTGAGCGTCATCACCGAGGTCTTCGCCAGTGAAGACGATCGAGCGGGTCTTTTGGATGAGCATGTCGTGTTCGCGATCGGTGACCTCTCGACCGTCGAGGACTTGGACGACGGCGATAGCGAATTCACAGCGTGTCGTTCGGACGACTCGGGCCGCTTGTCTTGCGAGGGCGAAGTATTCGCCGAGCTTCAGGGTTTGGAAGGGCCAGTCGGGGGGAGTTTCGAAGGTCAATGGTTCGTGGGGAAGATGGGGTTCAGAAGAGTTTGAGTTGGCGACGTGGCGAGTTGGGGTCACTCGGTGGCTGAGTGTCGTCGCGGTGTGTTGAAGTTGGTGACGATGTCGAGTCGGTGGTTGAACGCTCTGGGGGCGTTGGCATCGGAGAGGTCGCGGTTGGAGATGTCGTGGGGGTGTCGGTCTCGGGCATGTCGAACACCTCGGGCTCCCGGTTCGGCAGTGGGACGCGGTTCACTTGGCGGATGACGTTGCCGTAGAGTTGCATGCGGCCCGTTTCGTAGATCAGCTTCGCTTCGTTGGTGAGCGTGTTCCCCCAGACGACGTGGCCGTAGTGGTTCCGCAGGGCAAGATTGATGGCACACATCATCACGCAGCGTCGATCAATATCCTGGGCCACCGCGTGCCAATGCGGCTGAATCTTCAATGCGGCCAACAGCATGCGGCCCGAACCAGCACAGCAATCATTGACGGTCCGTCGTCCTTCGAGGCCGGTCTGTTCCTCGGGAAGTGATAGTCGCGCCATCATCTCCGCGATCGGCTGTGGCGTCATGTACTGCTGATGCTCGGGAAGGGCGATCCCTTGATGAATGTCGCCGAGGATGTCGACGTCCTCCAAGGTCATCTGATGGACGAGTGTGCCGAACGCTTTGGCGATGGCATCAACGCCCCGCTTACCGACACTTCCCTCTTTGTGCTTCTCGATCGTTCGCAAATACTCCTCTTCCATCAGTGGGTGACCGAGAGCCGAGACGCTGCACTGTAAAAAGTCTTCCCACGCGACCGCTCGACTGACGCTCGAACGTTGCGAGACCTCTTCGATCAGTTTGTAGACCTCTTGGGAGCCGGGGTATTGGAAGGATTCTTTCGACAAGGGGTACGGGGGGAATCAAGACGAATGACGACTTGTGTTAGTGGGTCGAGAAGCCGTGACATCCATGACGTCACGCACCGGCTCTGGTTCGATGAACCCGAACAGGCCATCGCCGAGTTGTTGCTGCATCTCCTTGCGAGCGGACTTCTGAGCCGCCTCGCTGACATCTTTCGCAAAGTATTGACGGGCCGATCGAAGTACCTCCTCGAGACAGGCTTCGCGTGATGGGAACGTCGTCCAGGGATGGCCGACGCCACTCTGACTGCCGCCGAGGTAGCCATACTGCCAGTTGGCAGCCCACAGGCCGCTCGGGAGTGGGGCGATCTCGTATTCGAGGCGTGCCGCGTCTTTGGTGGTCGCGACCGTGCGTCGCCCTTCACTTGATTCGATGGCAGGGTCTCGCACATCGTGACACCATCGTCGATAGGCCGCTTGTCGCTCCTCTGGGGTTTCATCGTTGTCGGATTCAACGACGTTGGAAAGGTCGGGTGGAGTATCGACAGTCGGTGTGCTTGAAATCTGATCCTGATCGACGAACGACGGCAGAGCCGTCTCGACAAGGTTCCCCTCAAGAGAAGGGAGTGTGCCCTCGGAGGGGGCTGTCTGTGCGACAGGCTTCCCGACATCACTGCTCTCGTCCATCGACCGCGTGCTCGGAACTCGCGTCACAAACTCCTGCAAAGCGTCCGGCTCGACAAGCCTCAACAAGTCCTGCGAGACATAGATATGATCCTCATCCGGGAGCAACAACACGATGACTTCATTCGTCGCATCGTTCCGTTCGACAATCTCCCCGAAGTAATCATCCCCCTCGATCGTAAACTCGACCGCATCGCCAATCTCATACAACGTCAACACCGGCTGCGTCGACGGAAGTTCGGACGATGGAGGTTCAGACGATGCGAGTTGTGACGAATTGATTTCTGACGAAACAAGTGACGATGCGAGTTGTGACGACTCCGATTGAGAAGGCTCCGGTCGTGTCGACACGAGCCGTGACTGTTGAGACTCGACAACCCGCGACAGGTCCTCCCGCAACGCCAGCAAATGCGTGTGGAGCCGCAACGTCATCTCCACAAGCGACCCATCCACCGTCGCATCCGCCGTGTGCCGTAATCCCTCCACCTCCGCCAAACTAATAATCACCCGCCCATTCTGAATCCCCCAAGCAATATCCTCCCGAATCTCCTCCAACACATCAGTCACACACCCCACCGCATCACAAAGCCGCGACAGCTCGAAAGCAATTACCTCAGCCTCTTCGCCAGTGCGGACCACAACTCGATCTGCCATCCCCCCCAGCCTGCCACACGGCAGCCCAGCCAATCAACCATTCCATCGACAAAGTTGCACTGACAAGTCAGCACATCGACTACGCCGAACAACTCTTCGAGTCCCGTCCTTGAACTCGCTTCGCAGACTCGCCTGCCAGATCGTTCTCGCTACCCGAAGTTCTTCAGGAACTCCAAGAACGCGATGCCGCCGGTCATGAGTGTGCCGAGCTTGAGAGTGAGCGGAAGTTCGAGTTGTTCGATTGTGTGCTCCAAGCGAACGATGTCCGACTTGGCGACCATGCCGCTCATGTTGATCTCCTGAATCGCCTCCGTCCCAGCCATCTTTCACCATCGCCCGCAACAACGTTGCGCCGTGATTCACGAAGCGCTATCATCACTCGGCATGCGCGAAGTGACGACCAGCAACTTCGGACTCCTGATCGCCTACCTCCTACCCGGACTGGTCTCGCTCTGGGGACTGTCGCACGTCTCAACAACCCTTGACCGCTGGCTCGGAGCAGACCTCGATGGCCCAACCGTCGGCGGATTTCTGTATGTGACGCTCGCATCCATCGGAGCAGGACTCACCGTCAGCACGATGCGATGGCTCATCATCGATACGCTGCATCACCGCACGGGTATCCAGCAACCCGATTGGGACTTCACCAAACTCGGCGAACGAACCGCAGCGTTCGACGTCCTCATCGAAATCCACTACCGGTACTATCAATTCTACGGAAACACTCTGATTGCCCTCTGGTTTGCCTACGTCACGCGATGGAGTGCTCACCAAACTTCATGGGGCGAACTCGTCGCCATCCTCGCCCTCTCGACCCTGTTCTGGTTCGCATCAAGGGATACGATCACGAAGTACTACCGCCGTGTTGCCGGTGTTTTAACGGACCGAGCATCGATGCCAGCTAGCCCTTTGGGTTCCGACGAGATGAGCGATTCTGAAGCCGACTCTCCAACGTCGTAACGAATTCAGAAAGGTTTGTGCCGAGCGTGGCACAAATCGTCCGCAACTGAACAATGTCCAGGCGTCGATCTCCTCGTTCCGCCTTGCTGACAAACGACTGGCTTTGGCGCAACCGATTTGCCAATTCCACTTGCGACAACCCAGCCTCACACCGGATCTCTTTCAAGAGATCAAGTACGACTTTGTATTCAGCGGTGTAGATCGTTTTGTCCATCGACGCCTTGCCATCTGTTTTTCCCGATGTTAGAGTCCAATATGGAATAGTCCAAAATGGACTACCCGCATCACTCATTCTCTCACTTGGAGCGAAGCAATGACCAATGGTGGAAGCAAGAAACACGGTTCCGTTCAGAAACCCAAGACCGAAGTCCCGAAAGGCGTGACCAAAGAGACCAAGAAGAAGTAGTCACCGACAACCCGCAAAGCCTTGGACGCCCCGTTCTCCGCAGAGGGCGGGGTGTCTGTCGCATTGATGCGTTGACTCAGATCGGACAAGCGGAAGTTCTAGCCATCGTGGCTCAAACGGTTGCCGGATCGGTCAAGTTGCAGTCGAAGCCATTTGTAGATATCCGTCCGAAAACGTGCCGATTGTCGAACTCCAGGCACCGGCAGACCCGATCCATCATTTCGACCGCGGTGGCCAGTACGCCTCGAAGAGATACCGAGCCGTTATTCGTCGAGCAGCGATGCAGCAGAGATCAAGCGTCTGAGGTCCGAGAGTCGCGGCGAGCTCTGAAGAGCGTGAAACGCGGCACTTGGAGTGCGGCAGAGTTCTTTGATCCTACGGGATCGGGTAGCCTCACTTCCGGGGGAGGCTGAGTAACCAATCACGGATCACTGGGTCAAGGGAGGGGGCCATCGTTGTTGCGAATTGACTGTGAACCTCATCAGGAGTCTGCGTTTCCAGCTTCTTATTTCCAACGATTCGAAGTTTGCCGTTTTCCCAATAGTACAGCACAACAGTCGCGCGCTTCCTGACACCTCCTGTCACCGACTTAGGCTTGCTGTCGGGTCGATCTGGATTCTTTTCGACGTAGGTGTCCCCCTTAAGATCCATTGCTTTGGTCACTAAAACATAGGTTACGATGGGATCGCTCGACGTGGCTCTTAGTTCAGCAGGCAACTCCGACTGAATATCACTTATCGACGGAGGCCCATAGCCTCCGGTTTCCAAATGCGCGCTGCTATACACACGCTCGACGATCATAAGCTTACCTCGAATTTCTGTTGCTTGGCCGAGCGCAGGTCCCAAACCACTTGAGTCGACAACATAGAGACGTTCCGCGACCGCTTGTTCATCGCGTTTTGAGCGACTCCAGCTTAACCCAAAGGCAACAATCACTCCGACGACAAATACAGCGACCAGATAAGGCCAAAAGTAAGAGATGATCCCGACAAAAATCTCTTTGGCCTGCGAGCCGCCATTGGATTCTTCTCGGCGAGACTCGGAAGACTGCTTCGTCCGGGACGTTTTCCGACTCGCTCGTGGTGGCAAGGCCGATCGTGTCATCTCCTCGCTCGAACCACTTGGGAACGTTTCGGCTTCAGGAACCTGAACCGTTGCGCCGCAGGTCTCACAACGAAACCTTTTACCAGCGGTCTTCGCGGACACGTTTCTGACAGTGCCGCATTGGCAGGTCACTTTCATGATGCAGTCAACCTTTGAAATTGGGCAGCGGATTTCGATGGACAGCTTTTTCGGCACCTTCGACAGCAGGCTATTGAAGTGTGACATTTGGCGACATCACGATAAACCCCAGATCGCCGAACGACGCGCGCAAGACAAACGCGACCAAGACTTGAATAAAGCTTAACCCACTGGCACCGCTTCGTTGATACCGATGGCGACAGCGCACCGGACGACATCCCAACTTTTCTTGGTCAACCAATCGGCTCTCACTCAATCGCAACAATGGCCACGCCAGCATGCATGCTGTTCCTTCATTGGCGATTGTCCCATGGCGGGACTCGGAATGCAATCATCCCTTTGCAAATCATGCCAAACCTCTCCTTCAAACAACAAATAGATGTTCCGTCTCACGACATCAGCCGCAGGGTCGTCTGTGAAACTTTCTTGAAATGGCAGCCCGTGAATACGTTGAGAACAAACACGAAGTGCGGAATCAATCTAAAAAGCGCACGGAGCGAATGAAACCGGAAACGAGATCGGCGATGTCGGTGGCAAGGTCACATGCTGCGAACGACTTTGCGGTTTGTCGATGTTCTATCATCGACGCAGCGAGAGAAAGATGCAGACGATCCGAGGCCCTCTTGCTCAGAGCGACGAAGGCTCGCACCGACTATGGAATTTGCCCACTTCAAGAGTCCATGTACACGCTGTTTCGACTCGGAACGACGAAAAATGCCATCGACCTCTAATGCTAGCACCAATTTGCCTAACAGCCCTTCGTTCGGCGGAGTGTTTTGACCCTACCGGAAAGTTGCAACCTTGTTCTGTCGCACCTCACTCAATTGGTGCGACATGCGTAAATTGCCCGCGTTCCCGCCCAAAGTAACCCAAAAACACAGATCGGCCAAACACCGAATTCGAGGCTGCGACACAAAAATGCGAGATCCCGTTTTCCGCGATACTGACCCTGTACTCGGTCATTTTCCAGTCGTCGCAGTTCGAAGCGAGTTAACTGGGAATACTCCGACATTGTAAGTTGTCGGACTTCGACAGACCTTTCGACCCGACGGCTTGCATTAACGAAGCCTCCTCCGTCTCGAAAGGTCGGAACGACCACGTCCATCGCCGCAACCACTCGCAATAGTTCGTCATTCTCCCAGGGTTGCTTGTCTGAAATATTGCATGTCAAGCTCATTGGCGACTTCAACCCGTTGCTCCTGTATGGATTGGAAATTGACTCTCCCCAATCCTGCGAACTTTTGGCCGGGGTTGCTGCGTAGGACATGCCGTTTATTGTCACACTTGCGTTACTTCCATACCAGTGCCCCTTGATTCCGCCGGATCCGAAATCAGCGATCACATCGCCCCACCCCCGGTTAAGTGATTCGCCTCCCCGGTGCGAATAGTAGATCGAAACGCCTTCTTCGATTTGACCAGTCCATCTTGGTGTCGAGGAAGCGATCAACTCATTCACCAACGGAGGAACTCCCGATGATGCTGAAGTAGATTCTGAGACAAATGTCTCAAATGAAAGCTGCGAGGCGGCTAACTCCTGCTCATCGGGAAAGGGGGAAGCCTTCCTTGCCGCCTCAAGTGCCACCAATCCAGTGAGCGACACGATAACTGCAAACAGACATTGAGTCCACGAAAACCGCTGCACTGGCCGAGCTTCGGCCGGCATTGTCCGCAATCGAAATCGGCTTTGGTCGAGCAAGTAGAGAAGCGGTAGGCAGGCAAACCCGCAAACCATGCATAGTAGCTTGAAGTCACCCCGAATCGCCGCAATTCGGGGAGCGAGTTGATCCCATGCCAAATCACCATGAAACATGTCGTAGAACAGGATGATGGCGGCAACGGTCAGTATCACACTCATTATTCCGTATGGTAACCACGCGAAACCGTAACCAGCTTCAATTGCAGGCTTTGTCGGCACTTGCGGTCCCCTTCTGATGACGCAGAAAGCACTCCAGACTGATTGCAGAAGATAGACGGGCGACAGAATCACCGCGTTCAACAAGACGGGAACCTGGGAATCACACCAAAACAGAATGCGAAGCACTACCTTCAAAATGACCACAGAAATAACCGCTGTTAGCGTCGCTATTACCGAGATGATGGCAAGCATCAAGGAACGTATCCACATTGGCGGAAGTCCTGCATCTGGCGAAAACTGTACGCCTAACAGCGACCGCAGAATGCTTGACGTCTCTGGAAACAAGAAGGCACCCACAATTGCACCAACTAGCGTCGACGTGGCCAGCACAATCACAAATCGGCGAAGCAACGGCGGCCATCGCGTTTGTTGCCTTTCTGGGAAAGGTTGACTTGGAACAGGAATGATCGTGGCTGCTGTGCTAACGAGTGCTTTCGCAGTACCGTGCGCAAACGTAACTGCATGCAACGAGAGGATCACAGAGGCAGGTTCCCATGTTGTACTTCCAACCTTCCGTACGGGCGAATCCTCCTTGAGTGTACCAGCGGCACCTAGCTTTCGAACTTGCTTGATCGTCAACGGTCCAACATCATTTCCATCGATTCTGCATATCCATTGCCTGTAATTTTGGGTACTGGACATGGCGGGTGGCTTCCGGAAGGTCTGTGGCAAATGAGGTAAGGTTGCCAACTGGGTCGAGTTATTCTCAGAGGTTGTATTGCATCGCGATGAAGAACGATGACGTATCCTCTTGAGACGTTGAATCCTCAGCCGCTCAAAAAGAGCAGTGAAATACCCTGCCATTCAGTCTACGATGGACACCAAACAAGTACCAGCCCCAAGCGGTTTGAACGCCCAATCGCTGGATTCCGAGGTGCTGGCCTTTCGGGCCAATTCAAGTCTCGTAGTCCACTTCATGAGATCGTTAGCAAAGCGGACTGACAACCAAGACAGTCGCCACAACTGCTGTCGCCTTTCGTTGCTCGCAGTTCAATGCACGAGGCATGCCGAATGAATACCACAGGGACCGCAACGTGTCCCAGTTCTTTCGGGTTACATCTCAGTCGGGCAGCCGACCGTGCCGTTGGCGGGAGACTGCTCGGATGATGTGGGATCGTTTGGGGGTGTACTTGGGTGGGGGGAGGGTGGTCATGGAGAATGTGTGTGGGGTGCCTGAGGTGAGGAGGCGGAGGTAGGCGTGGTATTTGGGGATGCGCATCAGGTTGTCGGGGGTGAGGCCGAGGCTGAGGAGGCTGGCGAGGATTTCGGCGTCGCGGGGGCCGACGGTCATGCAGAGGGTGGTGCCGCAGTTGCCGAGGACGCCGGCCAGTGTGGCGGGGTCGAGTTGTTCTAGCATCTGCGTCGAGAGGACATAGCTGGTGCGGTACTTGCGGGATTCGGCCAGGGCATCGGCCATCGTCGAATTCCCTTCCGACAAGTACGAGTGAAACTCGTCGACGACCACCACGCAATCCGGTCGTTGTGACTCCGGAACGTCTGCCCGACTCATCGCGGCAACTTGCAAACTGGAGAGCAGTAGCGAGCCGAGCAACGTTGACGCATCTTGGCCGACGGTTCCCTTCGAGAGATTGCAGATCAGGATGCCTGAACGGTCCATGACCGACCGCAACTGAATCCCCTTCTCCCCGGCGGTGAGGATCGTTTGCAAGCGTTCATTGGTCGTAAACGCCCCCAGCTTGTTCTGCAGACTGGCGATGTACTGCGTGCGGTCCCGGTCGTTCCAGCGGTTGAACTCGGTCAACCAGAACTCACGGACTGCTTCATTCCGGACATGAGCCACGATCGACTTCCGATAGTTTGCATCGACCAACAGCCTCTGAATCCCGGTCAGCGAAGCGTGCGTCGTCCCGATCAACGACAGCAGGCAATTGCGGAAGATGTGCAGTAGCCTGGGGGCAGAGCCGTCGTCGAAGCCGAACACGTTCTTGAACGAGGTCAGCACTCCATCGGCGATCAACGTCGGGTCTGTTCCGGGTGGGCCGAGCATCGGGTTGAACCCGACCGGTGCCACACGATCGGACGCATCGAACAGGATGACCTCGTTCGTACGATGTTTCGGGACGACATCGAGCACTTCGTCAGCAAGTTGGCCGTGCGGGTCGATCAGGATGACCCCTCGGTTCGCCTCCATCTGCTGTCGGACGACGTTCAACAGGAACGTCGACTTCCCACAGCCGGTCTTGCCGATGGCGATCAGGTGTCGCCGGAGATCGTCCATGGCGATCCCGAACTGATTCCGCTGCTGCCGAAACTGCACCCGACCCAGCACCGTTTCGTCCCCCCTCCCTTTCTTTGAGGCGAGACTGACCGGCGGTTCAATCTCCTTGAATTCCGACCGCTGCATCCTCGACACCGCGTCTCCCGACGCGGTCAACGGATGCCACAGCGTCGCAATCTCTTTGGTCGTCAGCAGGAACCCTCGTGTCGGTCGGCGTGTCCCGGTAACCACCACAAATCGAGCATCACTCGTGAACCGTCCAAACGCCCCCGCGACCTCTCGCAACTTCCGCTGAGCCACCTCTTCAGCATCGATCGAAGCGACAACCGAGATCGTCAGCCAACACTCGAACAACGGCTCGATCAGCTTATCACACGGTTCCAGCGAAGGACTGCTTCCCCGACGACAAAAGTATCGCAACACGACCGACCAGAACCTCGCCCTCCGACGATGACTCGTGGCCCACTTTACATACCACCGTCCGCAGACCGCTCGTCGGAACCCTGCTCGCACTCGTCGTTGAACCCGCATCCCCTGCCGGACGCGTCGTTCGGTGGCGGGTTGCAGCATCAGGTCCAGTTGACACTCCAGCCTGCCGGAGTGACCGGTACGAATCGCAGAGAGCAGACCAGCGACCGGATCCGCAAACTGTCGTCCATCAGTCGTGTCCAGGAACTCCTCGAACGTCCGCATCGACCAGATGTCAGGACTCAACCGCAATGACGTCGACCAATCGTTCCGTTCAGGTCTCTCATCATCTCGTCTCGACTGCACCGTTGTTCCCGGATAGGCATCTTGCAGTTCCTGCAGAAACAACACCCGCGAATCGTCCGGCAGGTCGACGCTCATCCCGACACTCCCCTCTCGCGAGCGCAGTTGCAGGTGGATGGGAGCCGCATCGGCACGATGGATCGCCCGGAGCAGAGACTCAGTATGCAGGGGACCTCGGGTGTTGCCGCTGGGGGGACGGATGTCGAGTTGCATAGGTTATGTCAGGTTTCCCGCTCCGCATTGGAAACCGCAACGGAGCGGCCCGTCGTGCCCGGACTCCCGGCCAACGATCCATCGTCCCCAAAACGTGCAACAAGTTCGAGTCGCTTCCTTCAGCCCTACCGGGGCGACGCCACCGCAACCAGCAACGCTGAAGGACGTTCGGCGAGAGACAACAGACGACCGCTCGATCACGGTCCATGCCGTGCAGGGAAAGGGCTACCTGCGGGAATTCATCGTACCACCGTGGGAGCGCAAGAGTCACTTGAGTTCGCCAGTTTTTTGACGCCACGATGCTGGCGACCTGTCAACGCGAACCTCGCCTCATCGTGGCGACGGGTCAGCGCACAACAGACGGCCAGTGCCGTGACTCAGCAGCCACAGCGGGGCTGGGATGGATCGCACTCTGCACCAACCGATTGAGCTGCACCTGACGCATGATCTCGGTTCCCCGGCTCCGTTCATCAACGGAGGGGACGAGGAGTCGTTGGGTCTGCCGATGGTCGATCACGACCGATCGAGTGAATGGGTCAGCCTCTTCCAACGTATCCTGTAGCACCCCTACAAAGACGGTTCGTTCTCGATTCTGCATCAGTTGATCGGCTAGTGCGAGGATGTGCTGGAGTCGTTGGTCGCTGCGGGTGGTGATGAACAGGACGAGATACCGGTGCGGATCATTCGCGGCGAACTGCGACTGGTGAGCATCGTAGCCTCGGATCTTGCGTTCGATGGACTCGGTGTCTTGTCTCGTGCGGATCCGTTCGGTGCCGTTGTCGAGTTCGACGACGAAGTTGTAGGTCTTGCCCGTTGGCGTGAGCAGCTGGAATCCGCAGTCGGGGTACAGCGTGAACCCGTTCGCCTCCAGTTTGAAGCTGTTCTCGCGGGCGAAGTGCTGGAGGGTGATGCCGTGGCGATGACCACAGACCGCGATGTGGGTGATAACCTCCGACAGGGCGTGCGTGTGCTGGTGATGGCCGTGGCTGATCTCCTCGAAGTAGCGACGCCGGGGCAATGCGGCATCGGTGCCGTAGAGCAGGCGGTAGCCCTCGCGGGTCAGTTTGAAGTAGCGGGGGGAACGTCCACCGGTCGCCAGAGCGTAGGGCCACGAGCGAATCAGTTGGGAGTTGGTCAACCTGCGGAGTCGTCGACGGAGATTGTGTTCATCCCGAAACGGAGCCGCGAATGTCTGGCTCAGTTTGCAGAGTTGCGTACTGGTGAGGGGTGTCCGGTCGAGGGCGGTCAGGATGTCGAGGTCGCGGGGGCCGATGTTGGTTTGGAATCTCTTTGGCATCTGTTCCGTTCGAGTGTACCATGACTCCGAATTACTTCCGCTTGCATGCCTCCCCAAAAGTATGGCTACATGAATGACGTCGACCAATTGATCGAGCAGACCAGCGTCGATCAGGTGCTGACGTACTACGGCAAGCCGCCCACCACGAAGACGAGCGGCGAGCATCGCCTGCAATGCGTGTTCAACGAAGCGTGTGCCGACAGCCAGTACGGCAACCTCACGATCCGTCTGGATGATCCGATCAACCGCATCTACTGCCACTCCTGCGGAGTCCGGGGGAACCTGTTGACGCTGCTCCACGGTTTGGAATATCACCGACCTCCGACCGGTGACAAACTCCGTGGCGACGAGTTCAAAGCCGCCGTCGCCAAGCTCCGCGAGATCGCCGGACAATTGACAACCGAGACCGGCGTCCCCAGAACGACTCCAGCGTCACCCGTCGTCGAGTCCCCCACTCCCCAGCCGGTGAATGTGCCGCTCGTGCGTCACGAGAAGGAAGCGGCCCGCGAACTCGCCAACCTCTGCGATGAACTGGTGACCGACGTCGCCCTGATGAGTCCCGAAGCGGCTCAGTACGTCCGCAAGCGCCCCTGGATGACCCCCAAGTTAATGCAGAAGTGGGGCGTCGGCTGGATCCCCGGCAACGGACGCTCCCTGTTCCGCAAGAATTACTTAGTCTACACCCATCGTAACCTAAGAGGTGAAGTGATTAGCTATTCGGGCCGCGATGTGTCGTTCGAGACGAAATGGCAGAAGTGGCTCCGTGACGGCAAACCCGAAGGGAAGAAGCCGAACAAACACCGCTACGTCACCGGCTACCACAAAGGCCAGGAACTCTATGGCAGCCAATCGACCCGCCTCAAAGAACCCTACGTTCAAGAGTCCCTCAACCGACGCGGCATCGTCGTCGTGGAAGGGATGAACGAAGTCCTCCGCCTGGAAACCCTCGGCGTCGCCGCCATCGCCCTCGGCAGCAACAAAGCCACCGATACCCAGATCGAGAAACTGACCCGCTTCGCAAAGCAAGCCGCCCACAACCGCATCACCCTCCTCCCCGACTGCGACGAAGAAGGCGAATCCGCCTTCAAAGACCTCCTCTGGAAACTCGCCGAACACCAAGTCCAAGTCCGTCTCGCCTGCACCAGCCACATGTTCAACGGCCACTTTGCCGGACTTCAACCGGAGGACCTGAGTGAGGAACAGTGGCAACAGATCGAAGAACTTTTTTCAGAAAATAACCCTCCCAACTTCAAAATGGTTGAGCCAATCTTCCTGTGAACCCCTCCCCCACAGTCCGGATGTAGCCCCCCGGGGAAGCCGATCTAACACCATCTCGAAACGAAGATCGAAGCCAAACCTTGTACCTCGTGAGATGACTGCTCTTGTCACCATTGGTTTATTAGAGCTGAAGTGATGCTTTCCCCGCCGCTCGACCGGAACAACTGCGCCAATTGAGAGCATCGCGGAAACAGCTGCCTACCATAACTTGGCTATGGACTAAGACGCAGGAAATCTCAGTCGGACGGCAGGCCCCACAATCACGGCAATCCGTTGCCGTCGTTGGCGCCCAGAGCCACAGTCGCGTCTTTCTCCACACTACGGGTTCGCGCATACTGAAAGCTCGTCAAATCTGATTCACCGGGCAACGAAGCGGACGAGTGATTCAAAAGCTTACCGAAGATCCATCGAAGAGATTCAATGCAACCTGACCCTGACAACCGAATACCGAACCTGACCCCGGCGATTGCCCTGACGAAAGCATCAAAACGCCTGATGAACGTGATAGCAACGGGCGTCGGTCATTGGTAGCTTATCGGTTCGTGACTCAGGACGGTTCGACCTGTGCTCGCAACCAACTCGGTACCCCAATGAGTTGCTGCACCAAGTGGACAAATGTACAATGATCGGCGCCCCTCTTTGCTTCTGCTCGCGCCGGTATAGTGCCACTTGCACTTACTAGCTTATATGCCTGTCAACGAGCGAGCCAGGACGAAATAGGCAGCCAGCGACGTAAGTTGGCGCGGCAAGTGGATGCAATGGCTAATGACACATGGCCAGTATCCTGATGACCGAACAAACGAGTATTGAGAGATGAAAGCAGGGTAGCCTTGACCGCCATTCACGAGCTAATCGAAATCTCGCCGCCCAAGATTTTAGTCTTGGCAAAGGGTACCACGAAAGAAGAGATCAATCACAAGAAGGGGCACCTATTCGAGAAGTTTGTCGCGAGACTGTTAGAGTTTGACGGATACTCTGACCCGTCTTTTGAAGACCTTAACGTGACTTCGCAAGGTATTGAACTAGACGTATCAACGGTGCATCGCCTTTCAAGACATCGGTTGATAGCTGAATGCAAAGCCTACACAACGAATTTGAAGGCGAAAGACCTCACGAATTTCTACGGGAAACTTGCTGCAGAACGTTTAAATGGCGAAGAGACCGTTGGACTCTTTGTTGCGATTCCGGGATTGGTCGCCCAAGCGAAAGAAAAGCTTAACCAAATTCAAGCACGCGATCGCCATTTCAAGTGTTGGCAAGCCAGAGAGATTTTTGAGATTCTTCTCAAGAATGAACTCCTTGTGCGGGACACTCCGACAAATGAGCTACTCTCCGACTTTGCAGTGTTGATTACCGAACATGGTATTTTCTCGGCAGCGAAATCGTTGGACAGAGAGTCACGAACACCTATCTCAATCATTTGTTGGTCAAAATCCGGAGTGCTGCCCGACCCGGTCGTCGAGCTTGTTCAAGTATCGAAGTACGGAGAAGGAATCTCCGTTCGTGGTGCGTCGACTAATACTCCGTCATGGACTGGGGGTGCCGATCGCGATCAAACGATTGTTCCTGTAAGCGGCAGCACAGGCGATTTTGAATATCAGCTGCCTGCGTCGCCAAAGTACTTCGTTGGTAGGAAACAAGACTTACGCCAGCTGTCGGAGATCGTCGATGGATTGGAGAACGGCGGAGAGGTGGTTGTATTCAATGGACAATCTGGTTGGGGGAAGAGCTCGTTGGCATTGAGGTTTGCGAGCGAACTTCAGTCAGCAAAAAGGGGAAGTGCCGTTGTTTTCGATGCTCGTACTGCTGCGAACCGAGATTACGTACGGCTATGCATGCAGAAGGCGATCTTGAAGGCACAGACAAACGGCATTCTTCGGATTGGAGACAAAGGCTCGTTTGCGAGCTTGTCCAGCATTGTTTTGTTGATTAATGAATCGGAATGGTTGATTCCCAATGCTCCTGTTGCGGCATTTTTCGACCAATTTGAGAACGTGTTTCGAGATGCTGATCTAACCGCAGAGTTTCGAGACCTCGCATACTCGATCAAAGAGGTCAACAAGCCGTTTATCGTCGGGTTCTCTTGGAAAACCGATTTCGTCACGTGGGCAGAAAACCATCCCTACCAGTTGCGAGATGAAATTCGCACCAACGCCAAACTGCTCCAACTCGAACCGCTCGGCCCTGGTGACATCAACACGCTTTTGCGTCGTTTGGAACGGGTGATCTCACAGAAGCTAAGCGGTGATCTGAAGAGCAGATTGCGTGAATACTCTCAAGGTCTTCCTTGGCTGTTTAAGAAACTGGCGAGTCACGTGATATCGGAAATTGCGAGCGGAATAACGCAAACGGAGTTGCTCGATGAGGCACTGAATGTTCGAACTCTCTTTGATTCAGACTTGCGCGAATTGACGCCAGAAGAGATTGCGGCACTGAAGCGGATAGCGAGAGTGTGTCCAGTTTCTGTGTCTGAAATCGTAGAGGTCGTTCCGCCACAACAGATTCAATCCTTCATCGACAGACGTTTGCTTGTTTCAGTGGGCGAGTTTCTCGACACATATTGGGATATTTTTAGGGATTTTCTCATTACAGGTGAAGTGCCAATCAAGGAAAGTTACATCCTGCGACAGACGCCAAACTCAGCGGGTAGATTCCTTCATTTAGTAAAGGATTCAGGTGGCACGATTAGTGTCCAGGGTGCAGCCAAAAAGCTCGGAACTTCGGAAGGGGTAGTGTTCAACACTTCACGTGAATTGAGGCTAATGGGCGTCTTGTTTAGTGACAAGTCGGGGACTTTTTCGATTGCTGACGAGGTGCTCACAGCTGTTGACTTCAATGAAGCCGTCCACGCACGTATTTCAAGAGCGCTAAAAAGAAACAAGGCGTTCGATGCACTGTCAAAGCTAGTTGTGGGCGACGACGAGGGGGTTCAGTTTGATGCATTCGCAGCTGCATTGCCTAGCGAGTTTGCTGGCGTTCAAGGGTCCGAAAGGACATGGAAAACGTATGCTCGCGCATTCCTGAAATGGTTTGAATACGGTCGCCTGATTACAGTTACGGGCTCAACGATCCAGCTGGGCGTGCCTCAAAAGCAAGTGTTGGAACTTGTTGATGCCAAAGGACTTTTCGGTCTTACCGGCCGATTACCAAGAAGTTTCCCTCAGTCCGCTCCGAGACCCGCATTGGAACTTGCGAAGTATCTTGCGAGGCTTGGTGAGAATCCGAAGCTGACGAAGTCAGGAAACTTGAAAGCCCTAAATGATCTTAGAGCTCTCGGAATTGCAAGATTTGATCGGAGATCGGGCCAATTGGTGGTTGAGGCGCCAGCGTTGTTCCACGATGACGGTAGGATTGACGAATGCTTTTTGCGAGACCTGATAGATAAGATGCCCGGTGCGTCTGACGCATTCTCAGAACTTGAAGGCGATCCAACCTCTTCGTCGGATTCCATCGGATTCAAAATTGCGTCCGGGTATGGAAAGGAGTGGTCGGCTGGTACAACCCAGAACGTTGGCAAATATTTTCGCGCCTGGGCTCAATACGCTGGAGTCGCAACCAAAAGACCCTACACAAAGAGGAAGTAACCTTTGGAAGACAACTGTCCAGCGGTATACGATGGTTCCTAATCGAAAGAATGGTATTTTGGCGAAACTCGCGGCAGTATTTCCGAGTTTAAGAGTGGCCGAGGTCAGGCTACGGTTTCGGTTTGTTTCCATGATCGAACCTGGAGGACGCCTTCGTATTCTCCTGGCGGCTTGTTCCATGGTACGCCAGCCTCGCGTTTAGTTCCCGGGAGCGGTTTACCATCTGGTCACAAGAGGTCAAAGGCGCAAGCCGATCTCTCAATAACAAGGCCACTATGAGCACATGACACGCGGGTTCAAAGACGAGATCACTCGCAGCGGCCGGAAGGATATCGAGTTTTGTTGGATGCAGTGTTACATTCACATACTGCGATAAACCCCGGAAGCGAATCTGAGCCGGGGAATACGACATGGGCTCTCGGGATACGCGAACCGGCATGCAAAGCGGAAATGTCGGACTTGGCATTGCTTTTAAGGTCGATGCAAGGCAACCGTAGTCGAAGACGCTGGCTTATTCTGGAGTCTCGGTCGCTCTATTTGCGAGTATTCGCTCGTGATGGCGGTCGTGTCGAGTTTGGTGAGGCTGGCATCTTGTATGCGGTACGTATTGGCGGGTGTGGGGACGTGGTGCCGGATTGGCGGTAGCCGATCGGCGGAGCTGTCTCTGACTTGGGGAAGTGGGGTGCGGCGACCGCGTCGGGGGTGCGTGCGAGGTGACTCGCCGCTGGCCGCGACCCGCGGAGATGGAGCAGCCTTCCTTGGCGTCGTCGAAAGCTCCGCGGGTCGCGGGCAACAGCCCGTCGACGCGGAGCCCTCCTCGTGGGGCCGGTTCTCGGCTTGTCCGAGCGAGGAATGGGTTCGACTACGTCGACCCGTTGCCTGTCCCGCTGGCTGTCCCTTGTATGGAACACCTTCCGCATCACCCTGCGAAACATGCTTCCATTTCCTTTGTGGCGACTGATTCGGGTCGGCGATCAGAAGCTGATGATGTACTTCACCAGACCATGACAGACTGGCCAGCAGCGACCTCCGTGTCGCTGCCGGGGAGGATGTTCAGCGGTCGTCCAACACCAACACTCGTGGCAAGTTCCGGTCAACCGCGATCGTCTCCAGCACTTGCAAGTGTGGCTGCGGGGACTTCACCGATTCACGACGAATGATGTCGGCCAGCCGAGTGCTCGTTTCCCGTTCGACAGTCGTCTGAATCCACTGACGTCGTTCCTCCAGTGATGCACTCCCCCACTCTGCCAACAGTCGTTGCTGACGGTCGCGACGTTGTTGCTTCTTCGCCGCGATTGCGACCTCCTCACGAACCTGCTGGGCGTCTTTCGTCTGTTGACGCGTTCGCAACTCGTGGCGTTTCTCGCGATGCTGAACCGAACGGGGCTTCGGCCAGTTCTCTTCGATCGCCTTGCGTAACATCCCGACACGGTTCTCCGTCGGCTTCCGGGCATCGAGCCAGGCGATCTGATTCTGTACCACCTCGATCCCTTGCTGTTCAATTAGCCTCACTGCACTGTGCCGATCGAACCCTTGATTCCTCAATAATATAATCCCCTCTTTCATCGCAGCAGCCTGTTGTTGTTTCAGAGTGTCTTTATGCTCTGTCTTTATCGTGATGGGCTTTTTGAACCGATCCTCTGGTGGGGTTTCTGAACCGTTCCTGATGGGCTTATTGAACCATTCCACCTCTGATGGGATATCTGAACCGATGCGGCGGTTCAGCCCTTGTTGAAGCCAACGGACGCCATAACAGGTCGCCTGCTGTTGGGATCGGTCCGGAGAGAAGTTACCTAGTTCGATGCGTGCGATGTAACCCGCCTCGTCGGCCAGTCGGATCGCCTGGGCGAGCGTCTTGCCGATGCTGAGATGGGCGTAGTTGGCGATCTGCTGATACGAAAGGGGCGTCGATGTCCGCCGTCCGCCGAACTGGTTCTGGTAGCCAATCGTATGACGCAGGACCGTGCCAACGACTTTCGTCACCGCCAGCGGAGCCTCAGGCACGACACGATCAAAGAACGCATTCGGCACCGGCGTCCGATGTCCTTCACCTCGAAAGAACCCATCAAACCGTTCAGGCGACTTCAGATATTCCGTCTCACTCCCCCATCGCAGTCGATACTGAGCCGACTGACCTTGCTCCCCCACTCCCTTCGCCCGTCCTGCCTGCACCTGTGCGATGAACTTCCGACGCAGTGCCTCATCAAGCACCTCACGCAAGGCACCGCGACTGATCCCTGCTCGCTCGATCAACTCCGTCCATGACACCGTGATCTCTTGCTCGATCGGTTCACCATTCGCATCAAGCCAGCCGAGCGTCCGCCGCAGCAAATACGCCACCAATCGCACACATCCCCGCGAACCATACGGCAACAGCACATCGAAGAACTGATTCGGCGTATAGACATAGTTCGCCGTCAACGGCTCGAAGCCCGGAAAGGGATCACTCGGCTGCCGTTGATGGTGACGTGAAGAAGTGAGCACAGGGAACGAAGGAATCAGCAATGGCTAAGCGTTGCGTCGACCGAAGAGTCGGAACTGACGCGACCAGATCGATGCCTTACGGTTGCTGTCTGACGACTTCTCGTTCCGACCCGTCTCTCTCCCCTGTTGATCGCGACTCTCGACCGTGATGTCTGCTGGACTCGCCGGAGCCGCGATCGACAGACGTTGCTGTAAGTCCTTCATCAGAATGTTCTGTTCACGCATCCGCTCGTTCTGATTGCCGATCTGCTCGTCCTTCTTGTCGAGCTGTTTCTCCAGCGTCTCAATCTGCCGATCCTTCGACTGCAACTGCTCCCGCAGCACTGCAACAATCGCTTCCCCCGTCGCTCCTAATGAACCGTTCGAGGCGGAAGCCGGACTCCCCTCCTCCGCAGCGGTCTCCTTTGGATACCGCCTCTCAAGAAGCTCCTTGTCGATCTTCCAAACATACGGCTCCCCCGCCGCCCGCCGCTTCTCAACTTCATCATGCGACGGCAGAATGAACTGCCGATCCGGATGCTCCACATCCGCAGCCACTTCGCGCAGCAGCCGCTTAATGGTCGACTCCGACTTGCCAGTAAATGTAACGGCCTCTTTGACGGTGAGCAGGGGATTCATAAGTGATGGGGAGATTCTTCCGAATCAGCCTAGCGCAACACGTTCATCCCGGCAAGAAGATGTGAACCATTCCTGAACCACCCCCGTCAGTCCAGGGCCTCCACGACCCCCGCCAAGAACAGGTCACGACCGCCCCCATGAGACCGGCAAAGAGGGGAGTCATCAAGGTCCCGACTGCGTTCACCCGTGTTCAACGGCCCACCTCGTGAACGGTGCACGAACCAGTTCTCCGCACAGTCCACTTCGACTTGCGTCAGTGGCCGATCCCTGTCATCGCCATAGTTCAAGACTCCATTCCGTTCAGGTTCACGAACGACACCGTTCATTGACCGTCTCGACGCACTCCCTCAACACCCCACAGTCCAAGCAGCCCCTCCTCACGCTCACCCGTGATCCCCGCGCCCCCAGCAGGGGAGTCACGCCCCCCATCACCCCCAGCCCATGACACCGATCAAGAACCGATGCACAAACTCGCCATGACCCGGTTCAGGGGACGGAGCTGTCGTGGACAGCAGTCGCGTTCGGTGGCGGGCTACCGCACAAACGAGGCGGTCAACCTTCCGCTCAGACTACCGCACACATCAGCACGCCCGACACAGAGACGCTCGGCAGAGCGGCTGTCATTTATGACGGAGAACGCACGCTGTCCCGTCCGCTCGTGGCCCCCGGTCGATCCATGCGCCGCGCAAAAAAAGCCCCGCCGAAGGAGACTCCGACGGGGCCATGAGACTAACCACAACTTTCACAAGGATCGTAGCTCAGTTCGTGGGAGGGCAACTGCACGAAGCGGTTCCATTGTTCGACGAGATCCCGAGTAATGTTTCGATAGGATTTCGACTCTTCATAGAGTCCGGACTCGTCATAGTCACCGATCATGTAGACCGGATCGCCTGCCCAACGACCGACAGTCCAACAACCGACAACGGACTCCTTGAAATCCTTCATCGGGTGCCCTTCGACGGCGTTCCACTGGGCCAAGACGACGGCCAAAGGATGTTCTTTCATAGTGATGATTCTGAGCAGATCTTCCGGCGGTTCAACGTAGTCACCGTCACAGGTCTCGGTACTTTGACGAAGGAGTAACATGAAGATTGCTCCGTACGGGTTGACCGCCCATTCCCAGAGCTGGGCCCCACCGTCCATGCAGTGGGCGCAAACGTATTCCTGTTTCTGTGTGTTAATGGCTTTGAAGTATTGTCGCATAATTGAGTGAGTGGAAAATGAAGTAAAAAGCCCACGACTGAGAGCAGCCGTGGGCGGGAGTTGGATCAAGTTCAGAAGAACTCGATCACGTCAGCCGATGATGTCTGGCGTCGTCGCTGTGGTGGAGGAGGGGAGTGGTTCGCCCGGCGACGTTTGAAGTCGTCAATCGCTTCGCGGTCGATCCGGTATCTCGGTCGCCCTCCCTGAGTCACCGCGATGTTCGTCGCTCTGAGTTCACCCGACCGAATCCACGTGAGAATCTTATCGGGAGAGACCCCCCACTCCACCGCGAGTTCCGGAGGCGTCAGACACGCTCGCGTGTCGCGACTCAAGCACCGTTCGATCGTCGCTCGAATCCGACCAGGGAGGTCGTCCGGAAGTGACCTCTCAGACAGCTCTGCTTCGAGCAGATTCGTCAGTGCCTCCGAGAGCCTATCGATGGAGTTAGGATTTCGCATCGCCAGAGGGAGAAGAAAAGAGCGAGTCGAACGACGTCACCTGCTCGCATCGCCATGAGATTTCGCTTGCGCTTTCAAACAGTTTCATATTCAATAGGGGTAGAAGGATAAAAGGCCCCACGGCCAACCAACGTCGACCGTGGGGAGTGAAGGCTCAACTCTGAGGTGAATCGGAGTTAATGTCTTCGAGCTTGTGACGTAGCCGATCGTACGCCTTAGTGAGCAGCAGGCTCATCCGCAGCAAATCTTCCTCGTGGAGGATGTGCGTCGAGACCCACTGTTTGTCCTTGTTGCGATAGACCCGTTCCGGGACGACGAACAGGTGGACTTCACCCTTGTCCTTGCTCTTCGCAAAGAGACTGACAGAGAGGGGACCATCCTTCAGCTTGAAGGATGGCCGGGCCGATGATGTTGCGTCCTCTGGAGCAGAGGCGGGACGCTGTGCCTCGTCGTCGGTATGACCCATACGAATAAGAGGGAAGGAAATAAGTCGCACTCCGTTGGTGCGGAGTGCAGTCTTTCAGCAGCAATCCGCAGCTCGCGGTCACAGGCTGCCGAGCGACCACGGCATCCCCGGTTACCCAGCGGTCAGCGCAGGGAACCGATGGATGATGCCGTCAGCGAGCACGCCTTGACCGCATGAGAGACCGGATTGCTAACCTGAAAAGACTGCCAGCACCAACAATCCCCAGCAACCGCTTGCGCCCGCACGTCGAGAGAGGCATGCTGAGTGCTCCGTTGGAACTTCCCAACGGACTCCATTCAGGTCCTTTCACGCGAGGGAAAAACATGTCCGAAAAACGGCCCGAAAAAGTCTTCCGAATCGGCTTCGTCTCCGTCTCCATCTTCAGCAACGACATCGAGCATGATGGCAGCAAACGGACGATCCGTTCCGTCAACCTGCAAAAACGGTATCGCGATGGCGAAGACTGGAAGTATTCCTCCTCACTCAGTCTGGCTGAGTTGCCACAGGCAATCCGACTGCTCGAACTGGCCACCCGATACGTCGAGGCCCGCGAGGCCGACATCTCCGTCGACAGTTGAACCGACCCGAATCCCCCTCGACGGCAGTCTCACAGGCTGCCGTCCCTTTTTCACGGCTCACTTCCCGATGCGAAGCATTGGTCGAGAGTGCTGCGATCAATCCCCGATGGGGGGGCGACTTCTTCGACTCGCCAGAGTCGATGCAGCGAATCAGTTCGACCAGACCTCAACGGCCGTTCGGGTGAGACGTCGAATTCGCTGCAGGGGTGCCGGGGCGATAGCCCAGGCTCCTTTTGGTGAGGACGGCCCGTGGTGTCGAGCGGAGTGAAGACACCAAGGCAACCGGACCAGCAAAAGGAGCCGGGGGTTCAACAAGCCCGCGCCGTTGACAGCCCCGGCACCCGAAGTCGCTGGGGGGAAACAACATACACCAACAAAACAACGCCCGCAGGCCGTTGGGTAAGCAAACACCTTACCCAACAGGTTTTCCAACGTCTGTGCGGGCAGATCGGTTGCTTGTGAACAACTCGCAACTGAGAGTATGGGAGTGGGAAGAGGCGAGACGAACCGTAGGTGATTCGATTGATTTCGAAAGATTCTTTCCGAATTTCTGTCACAACTTCGCCCCTCAACGATATGGGAGGGAAGAGCAGACAGGATGGATGACACGGGGCATCCAGAAAATATCTCGACAACAAGAAGGAAAGGGGGAATGAGTCATGAAGAAGAACCGAATCCTGCCGGCTGTTTTTTGGGCGTTCGCTATTGCGGCGACGACGTTTCTCGCGACGGACTTTGCCACGGGTGGCGACATCTTCGCCTATAGCCGGTGCTACTTCCGAGGGTGCCATTGCCGTTCATTCGTTGGCACGACCTTCACTTGCAAGAACTGTGGCCACAATCGTGACTATCACTGATTTGTCACCAAACGTCGTGACTCTGCAGAGCTCGTAACTGAAAAAGTCTCACTGAACTGAAACAAATGCTCCATCACCTCAATCCAGATTTACAAGGAACACGACCATGAACATTCGACCGATTCTCCTCGCTGCAATGTGCCTTCTGACCCTGGCTCTTCCGAAGGCGGAAGCCCGGAATCCGCAACTTGAGCAGATGTTCGATTCTTGGGGGGCACGTTATCAGTACCATCCAGAAGCAACCTGCTACGCCATCTTTTACGAAACCGCCCTAGGAGGGGAGCGAAACGTGCTGATCCCAGAGAACACTTCCGTGATTAACGGAAATGTCGGCTTTTCCTGCCTTGTCGAAGAGCCTCTCCCAACCCGTGTCAATACGGATGAGGCTAGAGATTTCGTGGCTCGCCAGACGAACCTCCTTGTGATGAGTTCGGTGAATACGACCTGGACCAACGGTGATAACGGAGAGACTGGGACCGCGCTTAGTGTTCCCGTCTTCATCATGCCTGGCCCCAATTTTGATTGGCGATCGGCCTTTGATCAATACTCTGGTCCTGTGCGAGACGCGATCTGGGGGGCCGGAAATCCCTCACCGCTCTGCCCTCATGGAGCGGCTGGTGCGGCGATTGCATCGGACGACGATGATTTTGACGATGACGACGACTTCGACGATGAGGAATACGAAGAGCCAGTTGTCCGCCGGGCTGCCCATGCTCCAAGCAGTACTCGTGACTGGACAGGAGGTCGGGGCTCCGTTGAAGACGAAATCAACGAACTGATGCTGGAACGGCGAGCTTGCCTGCAAGAGATCGAGATCGTCGAGAACTCCCTGGATTATTTTGACGATAAGTTTCACGAGAGCGTCGTCCCCGGCGGAACTCCGAGTGGGCTGTCGGCCGCGTTCGCCCTTTCGTCACACGCCGAAAAGATTCAATTGCTAGCAAAAGTACGACAGATTGACCGCCGTTTGGCTGAACTTCGCCGCCGTCGATAGACGTGAATGAATCCTGTTCACTTCCATGCCGTCTGGAGTCGAATGAAATCGACTCCGGACGGCTTCTTCGATTTTAGCTCTTTCCAGTCTTCGGTATTCAGACCAGTAGGGTGAGTTTGAAAAGCCACGTCACTCTTGCTGAAATATCTCAATGTCATCATCCCAATCGTCTAGGAATCACCCCGATGTCACCCAACGAACAACATGAACCGAGTGGTGAACAGAATCGTATCGACCGCATTCAAACGGAGAAGTCATCGGTCAAGCGATCACTCGCTCGGGCTATCGAGATCGGAAAGGTTGCCAACGATCCGCAGGTCGAGCTGGCCATGAAGGAACTGCGTGCCGAGCAATTGCGAGATCGGGAACGTCAGATCAAGCGATATCAATTGGCGGCCATGTCGTACCTGGGTGCGATGCTGCGAAGTCAGGACGCAGTCTCCACGGTTTGGGAGCGAGTGGTCGATAAGTGGCTCGATGGTCGACTGAGCCAGTATGACGAGTCACAGTCGTTTCGACGGTATCTCAAGGCTGTCCTTCGCAATGAGGTCTTTTCTTACGGCAGTGAGCAGAAGCGAGAGCGGCAACAGGGGCCGGTTCCTATGAATTCCGAATTTGATCATGCCGACAAGCTCGAAGTCACTGCAAGCGAAGCATTCGACAGCAAGCTTCAGGATTCGATCATTAAGCGTGCCATGGAGTCTGTCGAGCAGGAAGACACACTCTATTCGGCAGCACTCAAATCCTTGATGAGTGCTGCAGCCGAAGGAAGCGAGCCGCCTTCATCAAGGGAATTGGCCGAAACACTCTCAACGGCTAGTCACACAAGAATATCCGAAGAGAACGCTAGGCAAATTAAGACAAGGGCACGCCAAATGTTATCGCGAAAGATCGTTGAGCAGACCGGCCTGCTAATTCAGAGCACAGATCTCGATGAAATTGGGATTGCACTTCGTGACCTAAATCTCCTGTCGTATTCAGAGAGAGCCCTGATGGAAATGAAGGATAAAAGACGTTAAGGGCTGTTTGTTTCAATTGACATGCCGCAGTTCCGACTCTGCTTCAACCTGTTCGACACACCGATTTCCGGTACGCTCCTATGACCCTAACCTCAAAAAACCCTGCAGAAGATCCAGACCGAAGGGCCGACGACACCGTGATTCGTCCGCAAGGATTACTCCCAACGACCGCGAGTGCCGAGGGTTCCGATGTTGACGCACTTCCGATCTTCGCAGGCGTGCCTGCTGGGGCGAAAGACAGTGCCAAGAAAGCCGACAACTTAGATGCCTCGTTGCCAGAGAATTGGCCTGAGATTGATGGGTATGTAATTGAAGCCTATATCGGAGGTGGAGGTTTTGGTAGTGTCTACCGGGCACACTCGGTGAAGCTTGACGCGACTGTTGCAGTCAAGGTTTTGAAGCCAGAAGTCTTGAGCAGGGAGAGTGCTGTCAAGAGATTCTCCCAAGAATCCAAGACTGCAGCCCAGCATCGACACATATACGTTACGCAAGTGCTTGACGTTGGTGCCATTCCGATTTCTCCAAGCGTACATCGCCAGTATATGGTGACCGAGTACCTGACGGGGGGAGATTTTCTCCAATGGCTGAATGATCACCCACGGAGCCGTCGCGATGACGACAACCTGCGCAGCGCCATCGTTAAAATGACCCTCATCTGTCGGGGGCTTGAGGCGCTCCATACTGCGGGAATTGTTCACCGTGACGTCAAACCGGAAAACATCCTCTTGGATGGAGATGGAAATCCCAAGCTCGCCGATTTTGGGCTCGCAGGAGTTCTTGAAGAAGGTCCATCAGCAGCGACCCCGCCCGCTCTGACCATTGCGTCGACGGACGATACAAATCAAACACTGACCGCAAGGCTGACGAAGACTGGAGAGATTTTCGGAACCTTAGGATACATGGCGCCTGAACTTCTAGCAGGTGCAGCGAAAGCCAATCCGAAGACCGATCAATATTCATTGGGTGTTATTCTCTATCAGATTCAATGCAACCTCAGACCGTTTCAGACCAAGAGGCCGGACCCCAATGAAAGAAAACTGCTGCTCAACCGGGATAAAAAGACTCCCACGCCGCCGAGTTCCAAGGGGACCTTTCGAGACAGGGATCTCGAATTCATTACTCTGAAATGCCTGAGTCCTGATCCGGATGATCGGTATAAGTCGGTGGGTGAACTCCGCAAAGACCTTGAACTCTGGCTCGAAGGAGGCGCAGTGGATCGTGGAGGGGTGGTGAGACGGGTTTTGCATAACCGAATCATCAAACCGATTCGACGCAAGCCCTTGCGGTTCCTCGGTATCATTGCCGCGATAGCGATTTTCGTCGTCGTCGGTTACGGCATCTGGCATCGCCTCGCTTACACTTGGCCCTCGACCCGGTACTACAACGACGTGGTCGAACGCTGGGGTCTCTTTGAGGGAATTGAGCCGATCTCCTATTCGGTGGTGCGGCAGCGACCGCAGTCTTATCGCATCACAACATCCGGTTGGTATGGTCCCATCAGGATTGTGGAGCGAATCAATGGACAAGGGAGTCTTACTCCGAGTCCACGTTCCGAAAACGACTTGTGGGGGACAGAATTCACCGATGACTACGGCGACGATTCCCACGCCGAGGTTCGCTATGAATATGAGTATACGAGTTCTGGAGACGTCTCGCAGGTGTTGGCATTGAATCATCAGTTGGCCCCCCTCTGGAAGAAGACGTTTATTTCTCTCAACGAGGCCCAGTATGAGGTCTTTGTCAACCAAGGCAGCCCAAAACACGACTCGGGGATTCTGCAGTTGGTTTCGCCGCACTCATCGAACCAAAAGACGAGCGCCCCAGAGCCCCTCCAAGGGAAGAAATTTGTTACGGAGTCTGCATCACAGTTTGAAGCATCTCGTGGCGGTCAGAAGTCGCTCGCCACAATCGTCCGCTACCGCTGGTCCGACGACGGTCGCAAACTGGTTGCTGTTTTTTTGGATGACAGTAAATCCCCCAAGCCTAACGCCGCAGGTGTGTTTGGCTACAAAGAGCAACACGACTCCCTTGGTCGTGTGATCACACGCACGTTTCTTGATGACAGCGGGTTGCCGCTTAGCAATCGGGCTGGCGTTGCCATCGTGGAATTCGAATACAGCCCCAAACAGATCAGTTTGACTTTCTTGAACCATGACCTTCAACGTACGACTCGAAGTGATGGAACGTCATGCTGGACAATCGGACTTGACGAATTAGGGCGGCTGACTTCCGCAAGATATTTTGCGTCCGATAACTTGCCGGTCGCCAATTCAGACGGCTATCACGGCTGGGATGCTGAGTATGACTCAGACGGAAACCTGACACTGGAAAGGTATGTTGACCGGCAAGGACGGCCTACGTTTATCTCGTCGGGTTATGCGGTGACCCGCATGACTTGGAATCACGATGGGCGACAGACATCTCTGAGATACTTTGATGTCGACGATCAGCCGACCCTGCATGCCGATGGGAATCACGGATGGGAGGCTGAATATGATTCTCGCGGGAACCAGACGTTGATCCGCTTTATTGGAATGGATCATCAACCGACAATGGTCAAGTACGGGTACTCCATCGTCCGCTACACTTGGGATACCCTCGGACGGCAAACATCTCAGAGATACTTTGATATTAACGACAAGCCAGCGACTCACACCGACGGCGAACATGGCAACGACAATACGTACGACCCGCAAGGAAACCTGATCGACCAGCGGTACGTTGGCCCCGATGGCCAACCAACAACCATCAAACAAGGGTACGCCTCAGTTCGAATGTCCTGGGATTCCCTAGGACGGCAAACATCTCAGAGATACTTCGATGCCGATGACCAACCGGCCACGCACACCGATGGAAATCACGGATGGGAAGCCGAGTACGACGCTCGTGGAGACCAAACACTCGAAAGATATATTGGCAAAGACAACAAACCCATGGCCATCAAGGACGGGTATGCTGTAGTGCGATATACCTGGGATCCTCTTGGACGCCAAACCTCCGAGCGGTACTTCGACGCTGCCGACCAACCGGCCACTCACTCTGATGGCGAACACGGCTTCGATGCCGAATACGATTTGCAAGGAAACCAGACTCAATTGACGTATGTCGGCCTAGATGGCCAACCGACAGTGACCAAGGAGGGGTACGCCGCCGTCCGTATGACTTGGGATTCTCGCGGACAGCAAACCTCCCAGAGATACTTTGACATTAATGGCAATCCCTCTTGGCACACCGACGGCGAACATGGTTTTGACGCTGAATACGATGTTCGTGGGAACCAGACTCAGCTTAGATTTGTGGGCCTTGATATCCGCCCGACGACAATCAGGCAGGGATATTCGATCAGTCGCATGACTTGGGACGAATTGGGAAGGCGGACCACCGTGAGATACTTCGATGTCAACGACCATCCAACAACAAACATGGATGGAAATCATGGAATGATGACTGAGTACGATACTCACGGAAACATGACAAAGGAGCAGTATATTGGACTCGATGGTGAGCCAACTAACGTCAAGCAGGGGTATTCCATTGCTCGTATGACTTGGGATGACCTCGGACGACAGACTTCGCAGACATTTTTTGATACTCAGGGCCAACCGACGACAAGTCTAGATGGCTATCACGGTTGGCATTGGGAGTACAATGCCCAAGGAAATGTGATCGTCGAGCGATACATCGGATGCGACGGCCAGCGAACGATGAGCAAGGATGGAGTCGCGATCGTCCGATTCGCTTGGGATGCTAATGGACGACAAATCTCGCAGGCGTTTTTTAATACCGACGATCAGCCGACAACACACACGGATGGCAACCACGGTTGGCTTGCCGAATTCGATGTTCACGGCAATAAGACCCTTGAACGATACATTGGTGTTGATGGCAGACCGACCACGATCAGGCAAGGATATGCGATTCGCAGAATGACCTGGGATTCCCTTGGCCGTAGCCTGTCGCAGCGGCACTTCGATATCGAAGACAGACCAGCCATGCTCGCTGATGGCAGCCATGGACTTGTCGTCAACTACGATGTTCATGGAAATATGACAATGGCCAAGTACATCGGCGCTGACGGTAACGCAACAACAATAACCAGCGGCTATGCAGTCGTTCACATGAAGTACGACAATCTCGGACGGCAGACTTCTCATAGGTACTTCGATGTTGATGGCCAGCGAAGTGAACATCGAGACGGATACCATGGTTGGGACGCCGAGTACGATCTCCATGGGAATCGTACGGTAGAGACGTATGTTGATTTCGATGGCCAACCAAAACGTCTAAGGTACGGATTCGCAATAGCCCGTGTGAATTGGGACTGCTATGGTCGGCAGATCTCTATGAGGTTTTACGACGAAAAGGACCGTCCAACAACACACACTGACGGTTATCATGGCTGGACAGCCGAGTACGATGTCTTCGGCAACCGGATCGTCGAGCGATATATCAATGGTGATGGCGACCCGACAATACGCCAGCAGGGTTTCGCAGTCACAAGAATGACTTGGGACTCCTATGGCCGACAGATTTCCAAGCGATTCTTCGACGCCGACGATCATCCAGCCAAACACTCAAATGGCAATCACGGATGGGAGGCTGAATACGATTTGAGGGGGAATCCGACGATCGAGAAATACGTCGATAAGGAAGGCCATCCGACGACAGTCAAGAATGGATTTCCCATAGTCCGAAAGACCTGGGACTCCTATGGTCGGCAGATTTCTCTACGGTTCTACGACGAAAAGGACCGCCCAGCGACACACACTGACGGTTATCATGGCTGGACAGCAGAGTACGATGACTTCGGGAATCGGGTTGTCGAACGATATATCAATGTGGATGGCGCTCCAATGATGCTCCCGCAGGGGTTTGCCTCCGCCCACATGACTTGGGACAAGCTGGGCCGACAGACTTCTCTGCGGGTCTTCGACACTGAAGACCGACCCGTCGCGAGGGCGGACGGGGTTCATGGATGGTTGTCGAAGTATGATGTCGAAGGTGCGGAATCGCGAAGCCACTTCGATCTCCACGACGATGTCGTATCTCCAGTTGCGGCCCTAATCGCCGAGGTTTTGCCAGGTTCCAACGCAGAGCGGTCAGGATTGCTCCAGGGCGATAGGGTGTTAATGTATCATGGCACCGCTATCCGCACGATGGAGGAATTACTAGAGTCCATTGTCAAGGTCGCAGCTGAAGTGGACAAGGGTGATGTGAACGTCTCTTTGGTTCGAGACAATGAGCAGATAACGCTGACTGTCGAGCGTGGAAAACTAGGTGCAGTTATCCAAACCTATTATGGCAAGCGAGAAGTGTGGGAGAGGCATTACAATTTGTGCGAGGCTGTCGGTGTGAGGTGACTAAGCAAATGGTTCGGCATAGGGAGTAAATATAATCTTGCCTTGAAAGTTCCTTTTAGTGGCGACGTCATCACCCTAAGTCAACGAAATGATAGGATCGCACGAGTTTGTCCATCACAGTAGCGCCAAATCGATTCAGACAGCATATCCGTTGGACGACATGCGTCGTGAGTTGTCAGCCGGACGAGGTCTGATGCGGGGTGTTCCTTGATTGTGGCAACAAGATGGCTAAGTCGCTCATCAGTCTTGACTACTACGAAGATTCTCGCATCGTCGACCGTGGGGAAGAGTTGTTTGTAGAGGCGATGTTCGAGCCAGCTTTGGTAGGCGGGGAGTTTTCTGGCGAACTGGGAGTGGGTTTCGGTGGAGCGGTCGTATTCCCAGGCGATGGCGAGGTGCCAGGTGCGGGTGGGGGTGGGGAGGGTGAAAAGGCAGAGGGCGTCGGGCCAGCAGACGGAGGTTTCGTCTTTGCTGATGGGAACATCCCAGCGGGTGAGGTAGCGTCGGGATAGCGGGGCGTTGGGGGGAGTGCCGGGGATGGTGTCGTATTCGAGCAGCCATTGCGGTTCCGGTAAGTTGTGGAGGGCACACGCTTCATTGAACCTGAGAACGATCTCGCCCATTCCCGCCCGATGGAGGAGAGTATAGGGTTTCGGGGGATCGCTCTTGGCGACCCGCAGTGGGCGGATGCCGGTCTCGTCTTCGACGACATCAGCCCCCAGCGGCAGCAGCCGATGTACCAGCGGCATCCGACCGGGCTGGTTGATACGGGACACCGAGATCGCCACACGCTGCGTCAATCCCTGCTCTGCGAACCGCTGCAATCGACGACGAGTCGCTTCACCAGTCTTGTCGCCTGGGAACCAGCGTTCGCGAATGCTGTCCGAAGTCAGGCAACTCGCGAGCCCCAAACCCTTGAGGATCGCGATGTCTCGCGACTGAATTGCGAGCCCTTTAGATCGACCACGGGACATGGCCCTCCTCCTCGTCGATTAAAGTGCGAGTGGGGGGATCAGGATCGAGCGGAAGAATTAGCGTCGGTTTCTGTCCGGTGAGACGTCCGACATGCTGGGAGTGATCTGCGTTCTGGAATGAGAGCTTTCGCAGTTCCACGATCAAGAGATCGAGGAACTCCTTCCGCTCCCGCAAGATTGTTTCGGGTGATGCGAATTCGGGGCGGGAGATGATTTCTTGGCGCCATTCTTGGAGTTTCCCGGCGGCGTATTTGGGGGCGTGGGAGAACGGGTCGATGGCGAGTGGGGTTTGGGTTTTCCAGACGCCGTGGCCGTCGATGAGCAGAACGGCTTCGCCGGTGCCGAGTTCTTTGAGTTCGGCTGCGGCGGCCCATTCGATCTCGTCTTTGCCGTAAAACTGTAGTCCGGAGATGACCTCCTTCGTGACGATCTTTGGGACCAGTGTCTGCTTGCGGGTCATGTTCGTCGTTCTGGTCGACGTTCGCTGTTGGGCTTTCGCCTGGCTTCGCGATTGACCAGAGCCGTGAGCGGTCGTTCGCTGCTCGGCGTTGTGGACGGCAGTCGTCAACGTGGCGGTGAGGTTGTCCGTGCTCCCTTCGGTGAGGGTCTGCCCCTCCATCTCCGACGTCCCTTCGCCGCGATCCACCAACTCCCGCAACTCGTGTCCGACGGTGAACTGTTGTTGCGAGGTTTGGACATGCTTCACCCGTGGTCCTTGATGAGCAGCGAGAGCGACCTGTTTGCCGAAGAATTCGGCATCGATGTTGTGTCGAAAGTACAGCTTCACGCGACACATGTCGTGGATTGTTCGCAGGAACTCGTTGTCTGTTCGACCAACGAACCGTGAACCACCCTGATGCAACAACACAAATGATGTGCGGTACTTCCGAATCTCCGTTGCCATCCTCTCCAACAGCGGACCACAACTTTCATTGAATACGGGCAATTCATCGATGACGCAGAGGCGTCGCTGACGCTGTTGTTCTGGCGTCGACATTACGACCGCCAGATAGTTCGTCAACACGACGTTGGCGATCAATCGTTGCACTTCGTCGCTGAGGATTTCGCCTCGTTCTGGATCGACCCGATCGAGGTCGACGATCAGGGACATCCCCGACTCGTAAATCTCCCGGAAGTCGATCGTGTGTTGCCGACGGGAGAGGAGTACCTCTGACGCCGGGTGTTCCAAGAGGGTGGCGATCCGGTTTCGGGCCGAGCCGATCTCGGCTTCAAGATCACTCACTTTCATCCCTGCCAGTGCCTGCATCTGGAGTCGCGCCATCTCATCGGGAGCCAACTGTACCAACAGGTCGTAGACCGGATGGTGCGGGTCGATGAGCATGGCGGCATCGGCGAGTGTGAGACCGCTCTGCCAGAGCATCCACAACCAACGTGTCACCCATTTTCGCATCACTGGCCGAAACGCGAACCCCGCCCCACCTTCACCGACTGCGGCCAAGATGATGTTGGCGGTGAGCGCCACTTGAATGCGTCCCCGCGAAAGCCGTTCGTAATCCGTCAGTTGAGCTTCATCGGCGCCATGCGACAGCGGGTTGATGGCGGCAGCGTGCCGGGAGTCCGCGACTCGCCAGTAGATGATCTTCTTCCGCAGACGTTCCGGGAGATCGAGACACATCTTCCACGTTTTCTTCGCCGCATCACCGTGCGGATCAATATGCAGAAACGGCACCCCCATCTCCGCCGCTTCGAGCATCGACCACTGCGAGGGTTTGATTTCCCCGCTTCCCCGATGTCCCACTCCTGACGATCAGCACCGGGTTGTCATCGGTCAGAACAGCTCGAATGGTTTGAATGAACTGCCGCTTCGAGAGGTGCGGCAGATCGAGCGGTCGTTGTCGTTTCGGGTTGTTCATGTTCGTTCACTCCCTCCCAAACAGAGCCTGTTGAAAGCGTCGTTCTTCTGCTTCGAGAAGCTGGTTCCGGATCTCTTCGTCGATGGACGCCAGTCCGCGAATCGCCTCAACCCGTTGCGTATGTTCTTCCTGGACCTGTAGTAGTTGGGCTTGAAAATCCTGAACGGCATCCCCCCCGGTTGGGATTGGAGGAACATTCCCAGTCGTGCGGTCCACTTCCTGTCGGATGTAGTCCGCTTCGAATCCCGGCATCCCCATCGCTTCGACCAACTCGGTGAGCGAAGCGATCAGAATGTCCCGCGATGTGCCACGACGCAGGCAACTTTGAAAGTGCTGCACCAACAACGGACGAAAGCGGTGATACTGTCGCTGCCGAAAATCCGGGGGAACAGCACGGGCCTGCTGGGCCGCACTCGCCGCCCGACGAAAGTCTGGATCAGGTTCACGATCGAGATGGAGAATGGCCTCTTGCATCTGCCGATAGAGTCGTCGCAACAGCTCTTCCTGTTGTTGCAACTCGCGTCGCGTCGGGGCCGGTGGGTGGTAGACCGGGTTGTTCCAACTGCGGAAGAACTGCCCGGTTCCCGCGATCATGCGAAAACCGAGCCATCCAACGCCACCCAGTAAGGCCAAGGCAATCAAACTTTCCATCACTGTTGCCTCACTTCAGTTTGATGCGAAAATCGAAAAGGTGTTACGTCAGTTTCTTCTGCGGGACCACGTTGATTCGAACGAGTTCGTCGAGGAGACCAAACTTGTCGACCCGCAGTTCATCACAGTCTGGGCAGGGGAGTGCTCCTCGGTCGGGATCGGCCAGAGCGATCGTGTTCCAGGCGACGTAGTGCGACTGGCCCTCGGCGATCCCGAGCTTCTCACGGATGATGTCCCGTCCGTTCAACTCGAACTCGGGCGACATCCCGACCTGAAGGAACTGTCGATCGCCAAGATGCTCCATCAATCGTCCATACCGGTTGTCGGCCCCACGCGTCAGCAACCCGACGACAATCTGACCGGCGATGGCATCCGGGATCCGCACACTGAAGATGTCCGCTCCCTGACTCGATGGATCGAGGGAGACACCCGGTCGCTGCACCGCCTGTTGCTGAGCCGCGTAGCGGTTCGAGCAGAGGCAACGGAAGCAGGGGAGTTGATGCACAGGATCGGTCCAGACCACCTCCGCTCCCAGGCCACCGGCATAGATGCCGATAAACACCGCCGGGACATCTTCGATCAGGGCTAGCCGGTTGACGAGTGCCTGGGCTCGAAACGAATCGGTGGCGGCGATGAACAGGTCCGTCCCACCAACCAGCAGAGCCGCTTCTTCCTCCGGCATCGTCGTCAGATCGAGTGTCAGACAATGGACCTCTGCGGATGGGTTGATACCGAGAATCATCGCCTTGACGGCACTCACCTTATATTGGCCCACATCACCGGCGTTGTGCCCCTGTCGGGCCATGTTCTCGGCACCGATCCGATCGGGGTCAATGAGCAGCCACCGTTTGACACCACAACGCGTCAGATCGCCGATCAGGCCGACGGAACCACCGGTCCCGAAGATCGTGACCTGTTTCGATTGCAGAGCGTCGACGTCGATACTGTTTGAGATACGACTGAAGTCCATGAGAGTCTCCTAATGAGGGGATGTGATGAGTCTGTGAGAGAGAGAAACAGACCGTCGCCGTGGGAGGGGCGACGGTCTGTCGGGGCTAAACAAGCACAAGGTCGGCGAACTGGATGCGGCGGACATCCTGCGTGTCGATCAGATACGGATAGAGCTGTTGTCCGCAAACAATCGGAAACAGAAACCACCCGCCACCGTTCTTCGGATCACTGAAGATGCGGCGTAAGAACTCCAGGTCGCCGTACGAAGGACGCGTGCATCCGGGGGGATGCGAATGGATGATGCCGACGCAGCTCAGACCGGCGTCACGCACCTTTTTGATCTCCCGATTAAGGGAGTGGTCGTCGATGGTGAACGACGCCGGACGCGAGTCCCCTTGCGTATCCTTCACGTACCGGACCACCAAGTCTTGTGAATCCTCTGGCCCCAACAGGATGCCCCCCTGCTCAAGCTGAAAGCGTTCCTCGGATAGGTCCTGCATAATCTTGTGGTAGGCTGCCTGCGTGAACTTCATCACTGGTCGCAGAGCCGCGTGTTCGTTCATCCGATCACGTTCTGCACGTGTCGCTGCGGCGTACTCGCTCTGTTCTTCTTGTTCATGATCCGGCTCATGAGACGGCGGGTCATCGGGGGGAGAGATGGGGCCAAATTGCTGACGATCCTGCTGTAGGTCGTGACGGGACGAATGGTGGTTGCGACGCGACATGTGAGTGCTCCAGAAAAGTGGTTGGTGAAAGTGAGACCGAAGTCACCCGCCGCTTACCACGGCGGGTGACTCGGCAGAAACTCCTCGTTCCCTGGCCACAAATGACCAAGAAACGGCGACTCGATGCGTCTCCTACGAAAGTAGGGGACTAGGCATGAAGCGTGCCGGGTGGCAACTCTTCAACGCCTGAAAACGTGCGTTGTTCCGTCATGGCTGACTCCTTGTGTTAGGTGGTTGGTCCCTCTCGCTGAAAACACTTCGTTCGCTGGTGGAGAGGGTTGACCGCTACGAATCTCACGACTTATGAAATGGCCGATTAGCAACTAGGAAAAGTCCCGGTTGTGATGTACTTCGACCACCCCTCAGCCCAGCATCTTCCAATCTTGACCGCGGCTTCCGCCGAACGAGGTTCGCGCCCCGCTGCGACACAGATCTGATTCCCAGCGAGTAGATGGTTGTGATGGGCACCTCGTTGATGGATGTCCGGCGGGTAGAGGCGGGCGTAAATGTGATAGGTCCCATTCCTCTGCAGCACCGCATCAATCACAAAGCAGTGCTTTCCATTGATCCGAAATTCTTTGCGGACGTTCATGAGTCTTCTCCGTGAGAAATGTGATGGCGTTGGGGGACTGAACCCACTAAGAATCAGCCGTCCCCGCATCGCCGAAAGGAATACGCTCAGTGGTCGTGACGCCGTCGTCGTACGTATCTCTTACGGCGACGATGGCTTCATCGGGACGGGTTGTGGCGGCTTGCCGTTGCCGACGCGGGCCAACACCCGTAACACTTCGGGGAGACGTTGCGTCGAGATGTTCTGCAACTCGCCGCCGCCAGCCCGGACAGACCAGACTTCAAGCTCTGACTTGCCGGTGAGGTCGCAGGTGCCGTGGGGGTTGCGACCGAGGATTTCGATATTCATGAGTGTTGCTCCTGGTTTGGTTCGTGTGTGTGGTGAGTCTCAAGGCGCACCGCGATCCGCAGTGCCACTTGGGGGGAGGGGAGAGGAGAAATCCTGTCGCTGCGTTATTTCGGGTCGATGGCGGTCTCGATCAACTCGCCTTCAATCTCTTGCAGCAGTCGCACGACGGTGGGGACATCGGCCGGGTTGAGCGAGACAGTCGTCGACTTCCATTCGCCCCCCTGCCGGTCGTAGTACCGGCGAGAGAGACTGACGGAACGAAACGTCGTCCCCTGCTCCTCCCGCTCGTTCGCCCAGACCGCCACGGACAGATGTCCCAGTTCACGTTTTGCAATCGGCTTGTTCATCATTCGCTCCTCAGTTCGTTAGGGTGGTGAAGGGGAGAGGGGAGTTCGTCCGAACTTGAAGAACTGTCAACCACCGTCGTCGACATGATGCAGTGCCATAGCCAGTAATGGAGAAACACCACCACCGTCTTCGCCGAGGCCGCGACCAATCCCAGCAGAGCCGCCCGTTGCAAGACGACCTCTTCGGACAGCAGGATCGAAAAGGTGACCGCATACAGCGACGCAAACAACGAAAGTCGTTCCGCCAACACCAACATCAGACGCTCCCCGCTCAGGTGAGTGAGTTGTTTCGGAGACCAACTGTGTGTCTCCTCTCACCCCCTGGCGCAGGCGCTGCACATTTCGACCATCAGCAGGCCAAAAACAGCCCCTCCAGCAACCTCACCGTCGCCGAAACTTCATCCGCCGCAGCAACTTACGGAATATCGAAAAAGATTTCGCAACGAGGCAGTGAGCCTGAAACGCCCGCAGTGAATTGCAGAGATCGTTTCATCAGATTCCATCTCTTCGATAGAACGACTACTCCCGCTGCCTGTCGCCGTTAAACCATAGGCAACACGGCAGAACGATCGCAGACAAGCCTGGAAGGGATCAGTGCAAGGAGTCAGCCGATTCATCACTCATCACGGACAGCGTTCGCCATCAGGATGAGTTCCTCGAATTCAAAGCTCAGTCCCTCCAGACGTGACGTGTAGCTCAATCGCAGGTTCTTAGGGAACCGCTGGGTGTGGTTTAGCAACCAGACGTTGAACTCGTGTGTCTTGACGAACAGTGGAGTTTCAGGAGATGCCGTCTTTAACGCGAGCGCAAGGCCCCCCTTGCGTCCCCCCATCAGAGGTCAAGGAACAGAGCGTCAGAGATCACGACTCAGGGAACCAGCGACGCCACGGCACAACCGAAACCCAATTACGTTGCGCCGGTAGCTAGGATCGGAGCGGTGGCTGCGGTACGCAGAACGACAGACATCACTGCCTGAGTACCACGACCCTCCACGCAATAAGCGAGACGAGCCGACGCTTTGAATCTCTACCCAAACGGCGTCAGTACTCCCTTGAACATCGGCCTCATCATGGCCGTCGGCAACCGCCGCCTGACGTAAACGCCGGCGGTAGGTGTCCTCATCAAAATAATCCTGACACCATTCCCAGACGTTGCCATGCATCTGGTACAAGCCGAATTCGTTCTTCGCCAAGGATTTCACCGGTAGCGTCTTTTGTCGATACTCCTTGGTTTCCTGCGCGTACTGAGTGTTTCCCCGTGTTGGATTAAAATTGGCATCATCGGGACTCAGCTGTTCTCCAAAGTGAAAGTGGTCGAGTATGCCATCCTTGCCGGCCCGACAGGCGAATTCCCACTCAGCCTCCGTTGGCAATCGGTAGTCCCCCAACCATCGGGCAAACAGATTCGCATCGAACCAGTTGACGCCTATCGCGGGACAAGTTTCGTCTTTCGCAACTCGTTGGTACATGCCGTCGTAAACACCACGATTCGCTGGGTCGAACTGCCAATACTGCTCTTTCGTCACTGTCGTGGTCATCATCTCAAACGGTCGTACGCGAACCCGATGCCGAGGGTGCTCATCATCTTCCCCAATTTTGTCCGGCGCCCCCATCCAGAACACACAAGGATCATCGCCTTGCTGATGCGACCAGCCTGGCTTCGGACAGGTGACAAGCTCAAGTTGTTGAACCACTTCGGCTGAGTCGGCTCGAAACGCTGCAAGGATTTCGCTTCCCTTAGGGAGTTTGGAGCGAGTCTCGTCGAGCGTCCAGCCAAACTCAGGCAAATCATGCTGACAAGGTTCCCCCAACAGCGGCCACGCCCGATACATCAGTTCCGTCGGCCTTAGTCCCTCACTCGGACGCTCAAAGATGCGTTCAACGTGCTTCGTTAGGGTTTCGGGATCACGGGCGGCGTCGCACATCTCCAACGCAAACCGCCAAGCCCACTCCCAATGTTTGTTGTCCTTATCAAGAGACAGAGTTCCGGCGGCCTCCTCAAAGCCAGCAGCATCACAGAACTTCGCCAAATACAATCCCGCATAAAACTCCATCGTCTTCAGGCTACGGAATCCGATCGTGTGATTTGTGTTGGCAAACATGACACAGCGATCCGTCAGGTCCGAGTTTTCCAAAAACTGCCAAAGTGCACTCCATTTCGTTTGAATCAAATCGGACGAGCGGCCCATCACCCGTTCTTGCAGCTTGGCCGCGGTGAGGTTGGCGTCAGGGACGACGCAACCCAAGCATTTGTGTCGAAGCATTTCATACGCGGTCGTACAGACCAATTGGAGAACGAGCTCTTTGTCGTGCTTCGTCATTCCCTCCGGAAGCCGCAACTCACGCTGATCCAGACTTCGCTCCAGCATTCGGTCAGCAACCTTCCAGTAGAGGTCGCCGCGACGATGAATCGGTGTTGCCGGAGTAGACACATCGGCCCGCTCAACGATCTCTAAGATCAGCCTAAGGACCTCGGGCACTTGCAGTAGGTCTTGAAGTGAGTCAGGGTCGGGCACAAGTTCTCGCCGGTAGGCTTGATGTTCGTCGGTGAGCCGCTCGAAGTAGCGGTCCTGTTGTACTCGGTCGAACCCCTCAATGTGAGCGAAATTCAAGTCGTCCCTGTAGTTCTTAAAGAGTGTCTTGGAGTAATGGGAGATTGCATGGAATCGGCTGGTAAGAACGATTCGTAGATTTTGGCGGTGTTGTTTAAGTTTCAGAATACTACCGAGGTACTTCACGGCATCAGCCGGAGCTTGGTCAAGCGCATCCAGGATCAAAACAACACGGCGCTCGGCGATCGCCTGGCGGGCGTGTGGACACATGTCGTCAATTGATCCAGCCAACTCATCGGCGAGTCGGGCCGCCAGGGCATCTTCAAGACACAATCCCTTTCCACCTTCGCACTCGACCGAGCCCGGCCAGCCACTTTCCCAGCGGACGGCCAGCACCGGTTTACCATTGCTCAGGACCTTTTGTCCCTCAGCGGAGCAGAAGATTCGCTGCACGACCCGAGAGAAGACAGACTTCCCTACACCGGCGTCCTCAGTGACGCAGAGCCAACGTTTAGATTCTGCCTGCTTTAGCAATTCAAAAATGGCCGCGTCTTCATCAGGCTTGTCAACTTCAATTCGCTTGTAGCCATCTGCCCGTCGTTCATCAATCCGCTCCTTGATTCGCTCCGTCGACTGAACATGGCTGACGAAGCCAGTTTCGGTGAGATTCAGCGGATAGTCCGTAAACCCACAGTGCGGCGAAACATACCGGTCCAGTCGGTCCTTGTCGCGAGATTCTGCTTTCCTCGCGTAATCCCACTCGTCGACGATCTTGTCTGAGTACCTGATGAGAATGTCGTCCAACACGGGAACAATATCCGTCGTTTCATCGTCTTTGATGGAGGCCCAGCGTCCTGTGGTGAGCCAGTTCAGAATCGATGATAGGTGGGCGATACGCTGTTTGTCGTTCTTCCCTTCTTTCCCCTTGCCGGGAACGAGTTCGTTGCCGTCAAGGACAATGATGATCTCGGATTCCTTGAGGAACTTGGTTCTGAGTCCTTGGCCTCGTTTCTCAATGGCACGATACACGCCGGTCACAACCGGCTTGGCTGGCTCCCCGACACTGACCCACCCCATCATCAGGTTGCAGCGAATTTGATTTACGGGTTTGATTTTCTCGTGAATCTTTGCCATGTAGCCGTAGGACGGAGAAAAACGCCGATGTAACCCTTCGCTGGCCCCACGCTTTTTTTCATGCCAAAGCCGCACATCAACAAAGAAAGCCAGCACTGCGGCCAATTCGTCTGCGGACTTATCGCGACCATCCTTCGGGAGAGGAAGAAACACGACCGGCCTTTGAGCGCTCGACCCACTCTTGACGATACGCGGTCGTTTTCCCGATCCGTTGTCTGTGATCGCACAGAGAGATGGATGGTCGAACTCTGACCTCAAAAACCGAAACTGCTCATTTGGTTTGGTCGTTTCAAAGAAGAGTTTTAGGTGAGTCATCGATGATGCTGGTGTGATTCTGGACGAGTTGTAATTCATCCAAAATTCCGTCAACGAATTGCGCAACGAAAATTGGACGAATTTTGGACGAGGCCCGACGTTTCAGGCCGTTGCGACAGGCTCCTAAAGTTAGTCCATTTTTCGTCCAAAGTCACCGTCGAACGAAGTCGCGTTTGGCCAAACCACGTCCGAATTGTGCGAGCGGAGACTGCTCCCATCGCCAAGCGAACTTGGCGGGCACTGAGACCAACCGGCCATCTTTTCGGAGGTGGATGGGAGCCGCACCAACGACTCCCACCCGGTGCCCTCTCAGTGCGGGAGACACCCACGATCACTGAGAAAGCGAAAAGATGCTCTCACGATTTCGACCTTCTTGTCCAGCAAAAAGGTCAGAAAATCAGATCGTTCAAAGGTGCCTTTCCGAAGCCCATTTACTCTGCTTTCGGGAGACACGAGATGACGAACTACTTCAGAAGTTGCTTGGGTTGTAAAACGGTTCACTGGGCTGACCACTGCCCAGTCTGCTTGACTCTGCATGCTGGTGCCTGCGTGTTGGACGAGCCTGTCGTCGAAGTGGAGGAACTCTTCCAAGACTTCGACGAACCCTGGACGGCGGACGTCTGGCCACCCGAGCGTCTGGATGCGCTGGAGTGTTACCTCAACAGTCTCCGTATGACTGGCTGGTCGCCGCCGCAGGTTGAGCAGCCTCGCGATCCGATCGCCCGGTTTCTGTCGTGACATCTTGCCACTGTGGCCGGGAGCGGTCTTCCCTCCCGGCCACCCTGTGTGTGTCATGAAATCGCAGTCCTGGCTCGCGGTCTGCCGTTCTCGTATATCATCCACTTCTAGGAGTTTCAGTATGACAATCCCTCAACCCTCAACTCACCGTTCTCGCGCTTTCGATCCTCAGAAATTAAACTTGTTCGCCGCTTCCGTCAAAGCGACACCGGGCCACGGAGAGGAGGAATACGATGTTGCTCTTTAAAATGGAAAGAGCAAACAGCCTTCGTGTGATCGTTGCGTCAAAGTCATCGGCGACTTCAATCGTCTCGCATAATAGTCGGTCGACACGTCGACGGCGAATCGGCCCGTGCCATTGTGGACTCTTCCAGTCCACGAAGATTGGCATCGCTCACGATCATCCGACGAACACCCAACGTCATCGTTCCATTCGCGTGGCACGGCCTCGTCGGCCAAATGTTGCCATGGATCGAGCAGTGACGGCGGCAGGGTTTTCCCAGTATGCGAACCGCCAGCCTTGCGGCTCTCGACAGGATGGTTCGGCAGACGCGCCGCGTGTCAGCACCATGGTTCAGCACCTGTCCGTAGGAACGATGACGACGACTTGCTAGACTTTCATTCAATTAACAGCACTGAGGCACTCCTGACTGCTAACGACCACATGAGTCACTGAAATGAACCCAATACCTGTTTCAGCTGGCAAAGACTCCGGGCCCATGGTACAGACACTCCAGTCGTCATACAACGAGCCCGCTCGCGACGCCGCTCATCGCTCAAAAGTCTACCACATCGCCACCGCGGGAGATCGCATCACTCCATAACCGCAAGAAAGTCCCACCTAACAGCGCCGGTGACACCACCGTCACTGGCCCCGGTTTGTCGGACAAGACCAATGTCCAAGGGCAGCGGATTGAGCGCAAAACGAGATGGCCTGCGGGGGCTTTTGCTGATTCATGCACAATCACCGCTACCCGTTGGTTGAAACAGCAAATGGCGACGCTAGGATATGCGGGGGTTACCCAGATCAATTGGTACCTCCGGACAGCCAATCGTGAACGTACGGTGATCGAGTCAGGGGCGACCATCGCCGATTACTTTCCGTAGGTGGAAGCAGCCATCGATCGGGTCGTCAACATGTCCCATGATCGTCGATTGCACCGTCGCGAGTTTCGCTGGCAACAGTCGCCAGTGTATGACGCAGAGCATAGAACGCGAGGCCGGGGACGCTTTATTTTGAGTCGCTTCATGAGGGAGATCGCAGTTTCGAAAGCACACGTCGACTTAGTACGTTCTGATGGTCTCACGAGTCGTGTTCCGCGACTCGTGAGAAAGCAGAGACGTTCGTTCTCGGGATCTGCCGGAGACGGACGATCCTTGATCGATGCTGCGAGACACTCCTGAGTCATTTGCCACAATGGAATGCGGTGCCGCTCTACGGACGTCTTAGGGCGGAAAGCGATCCAAACTGTTCTCAAAGTCTATGGCAGCAATTTCGGAGAAGCTGCAATGTTTATGCCCCAAACCCACACACTGGATCCTCAAAAGAATCGCCGCTTTCAGCTGCTCGTTGGCAGAATCAAGCATCAAGCGAATTTCGGCCTTGAACATTCTGTGACCACGAACCTCTTGGTGCTGTTTACAGACTCGCCTGATAATCTTCTCGATGGCTCCGAGAAGACTGTCCAGCTGTCACTGACCGAGTTTCGACGAGTTGAAGCATCATATGGCAGTGAATGCAACTTGAAGAGAACACGTGACTGACGAACGAAATGTTCGCCGAGAGGCTGCTGGACCAAGCTTAACTGACACCGCTGAGCGAAGCTGTTCGAAGTCAGCCGAATCTCAATGCACGACACCGTTCGCTCGCGACCAAAGTGGTCAAGTAAACGCTGACACATGCGATGGTAGTCGCCGAAGGTCAATGGGATATTTGCCACTATCGACACGATTTTGCTTAATCGTAAGGAATGTGTTCACCAGTTCTTCAGACTACAACCATCAGGGTTGTAGCTTTGGGTACTGACTGAGCTTAATTTCATGTCGGGAACGATATTTCCAGAGCGGCTTTAAGCATCCGGAGCCGAAATAGTGGATTTTCCCGTTGATTTTCTTGCACCACTGCCCAGTGGCGTGGGCAGTCAAGGGAAAGTCCGAGTACGGTTTTTTAGGTTTTTCGCGACTTTGGGCCATGTTCAGCTTCCTCTGCTACAAACGGAAAGGTAGTTCCGGTTGTAGAGTATCCCAGAATCGTGTGGTGGAAAGTCAAAAACCAGCCTCTGGAGAGGTGGCAGAGCGGCCGATTGTGCAGCACTGGAAATGCTGTGTGCCCGAAAGGGTACCGGGGGTTCGAATCCCCCCCTCTCCGCATTCATGTAACGCCCCTCCGCAAGCTTTCTTCTTTCTTCTTCTTTCTTCTTCTTTCTTTCTTCTGTAATTGCAGTGACTTGCGGGGGTGTGTCATTTCTGTACCCCGCTTGTCCTTGCTTCAACCCTGTCGGAAAAACTTCGCCTGCTGTAATATGCCATCGGGACAGTGCGGCGCGGTGCCGCTTTCTGTGGGCTGGTGGAGAGGTCAGGGTGGGTTGAACTCGCGCAATACCGTGACACCTTGTTACTTACAAAGAGCTGTGGTTGGGAAAAGCGATCCCCCTGCATGAAGTTGACTGACTCCGTCGGCTTCAAGTCGTCGTAGTACCGGGCTGTCGAGCGGTCACCCTGATGACCCATCCAGATGTCGACGACCCGCTGTGGGACTCTGGCGTTGACGCAGTGGGTCTCAAAGAAGTGCCGGAGTGAGTGGATCACGAAGCCGTCGTTCAACGCATAGTCGCGATGGGTGACCGGATCCGACGCACACTGCAGACGGTCATTGAGTTTCTTGGTGTTGATCCAGTGACTTCCTCAGGTGGTACCGGTTACTCGCCTCAGCCGTGAAGTACCATGGGTCGCTGACGAATTGCCTCGTCTCAGGAAGGTGGAACTCCCGATGAATGGGAATGTCCCAGACTCTGTCTGGTGCAGGTGTTCCTCACGAGAGACGATAGGAAACTATCCTCACCAGTGCCCAGACATCATCTTCGCCAACAGTTGCCGCATGTCTCGCTACTTCGCAAGGCTGGGTAATGCCAGAGTGGCGACATGAAATCGCAACGGCTCCCGGCAGGCATGGATGTCCACACCTCTTCCAGAGTTGTCGGCGGACCCGGCGGGACGGAGTTTCGGCCTTCGATGCGACATGCCGCTGGCGACTCCGATCAGTTGGCGACCGAACACACCACTTCAGCCACTGTTTGATGGTGCCTCTCTCGTGGTACATCGACCTCGGTTTCAGAGACGGTTTACGGAACTGTCGAAAGGCGTCATTAAGATCGATGATGAATCTGCTTATTTATCCGGTGTTTCTGACAGAACCGCCGAAATTCCCCGAGATGAACGATACTTTCTGACGATGGTCCTGCGAGCCTTGTCCTCGATACGATGAAAATCTGCATTGTTCAATGGCGCCGATTGAGTCGATTCCGCGGCGGACGACCTGAACTTCCAGCCTGAGTTGCATATTCAACTTCGACGCGCGATCGATGCAGGTCTGTTTGTTTGTTGTCTTCAGCGACTTACACGACAGTGTTGTCCGTCCAGGTGGAACTCCGCCTGGTAGTTACCTTCTGTCTGGCGTTTGACGATCGAGACTCGATCGCCGACTTTGTGTCGTTCATTGGTGCTGGTCATTCTGTCCATTCGCTCCCATGAAAGAGGATGTTGAGTGCGTCCTCCAAATGAGGACATGTTTTCCGCGTTTCCGTGGCCCTGCAACCGTCCCGTTTGCTTCATTCAAATTGTCTTCACGCTGATCTGGAGCAAGCGCCGCGAGCTGATGGGGCGTCATCACCGGCGGGAACCTGTCCCCCTCTGCGCCGCTGAATGCGTCGCGGAGTTCATCGTTCGAGAACGGTTTCAACGTGCCTTGCGGCATGCCCGTATCGCGGGTAGGCAACAGGAACTGCTGACGATTGACGATCAACCGTCGTGTGAGGAGACAGGCGAAAAGCGCCAGTCGTCTTAGGCTCGCTGGAGCGCAAATCTAGAGAATTGCGCCCGGGCTTTAGTTGACCCGCGCGCTCCTGCGATTTCGGCCCCGATAGCGCGGGGGGATAAGACGAGGTGCGTAGCACGCGATCGTTGCACGGCGTCACGATCAACGTCGTCAGTTTGCTGTTTAACGACGGCCGATCAGCGAAGTGATCTCTCCGCTCTGCAAATCTGACAGCCAACGCCGGTACTTGCGATAATTCTCGGTGTCAAGCGAGAGCAGTTCAGCGATCGAGTGACCCATTTCAGTCACGAAGGCTGGATGCCGTTCGTTCGTGGTGTAACGCGCACGAAGCACCATCTCCCAGAAGTGAATGTCGAAGAAATGCGAGTAAAGTCTGTACCGTGAATGGTCATCAATCCCTCATCTCTGCAGACCGTGCTGCGTGCGCCTTGGAGGCCGCACCGCCCCAGGTGATCGTCGCCCACGACGGCGTGGAAAATCGGAGTCGATAGCAGGGTTGAATTTGAGTCCGAGGGGGTGTGACGATAGTCTGGCCAGTGGGGTCCTTGTGGGTCCGGGAGTTCCCAGTTGACCATGCCGATAAGTTCCCAACGATCACAGAACACTGCCAGTGCTGCCGCGAACTCCTGTGCACTGGGCGTCAGCTCGACACTCTGATAAGCCGTCGGCAGTGCCGAGGTGGCGATCGGCCGGTTGAGTGGAAAACCGGGCCGCTCAGTTGGTGGAAGTGCCAGCCAGTCTGCCTTGAGCCGGTCACGATCTTGGAGATAGTCTGGGCGGGCCATTCTCCGTCCGACCGACGCTTTCGAACGGTCGGTGTTCGAGTCTGAAGCAGACTCGGTAGCCCTGACTGCCATCAACTTTTCGCTTGAGAAGCCCAGCTCCCGCAACCACTGCTCGTCCATCGGCGGATTGCGAGGAGCTAACAAGCGATAGTGGATGTAGCCACCGCTGCCATAGCCAACCGCATTGGCCCTCCGGCAATAGGCGGCGAATTCGCTCCGCCCGCATTTCGTGCCTTCCCGTCGAGACCTACCAATTGACGCAGAGAATTTCTGGCTGGCAAATTGTCATGCAGCCACGGGCTTCAGACGGAGCGACCCCGCAGTCGTTGCTCCAACCACGACTGGTGGTGTGGTAAGAGTCAGGCTCGGTAATGATTAGGGTAGTCGCGTCTCCATCGTTGATTGCATCACTGCAATTGTATTTACACGTGATTTACGTCCCTGCACTCTGGCAGTTACGTTGCTGATTCGCGACCAAATTTGCCGCCAGTAGGCGTCCAACATATCTCGCCGATTGTGCCCGTCATCAGCAATTTCACCTAAATCGTCGTTAATTGGTTTTGTCTTATCAAAGGCGCCCCAAAAATGGGTGACTCGTAATGCGACCGTATTCCGAATGAGACTCCGTGACGCGTAATTTCTGGGTCGTAAAGCCCGCGGTAGCGGATTCGAGTTGGCGTGGCAGAACAGCTCCGGCACAGACAGCGTTTGCAGCTTGGACGAATTCAAGTCACGAGTCCGTTATGAGTTAAGACGTCCACTATGATGAAGTCGGTCGCAAAGAGGGAATCCCAGTGTTTGAGAAACGCGGACCACGATGAGTCCGCTAACGATCTGAGCGGGTTCGTGGATGCCATGAGCCTTGAGGACATTGGCCATAGTGGAATCAGCGATGTGGTCGCCAGAGGTTCTTCAGGGCACCCTGAATACGATCGTATCCCCACGCCGTCGGATTGTCAGTGGCGATCGCAGTAGATGGCTTCCACGACCTCCTGACGGATGCGTGTCGACTGTGTTTCCGTTGATCACTGGAGTCGTACTTCTTCGCGACCGTAACTCTCGGTGCCAGCGGAGGATGGTGTCCGGTGTCAAGATGGTCGTCAGTTCCGCAAAGCCTTCCGACCGAGGGAGTGGGCCTTCACCTCAGCAGGCGACGCTGATCGTCGTTGAGGAGCAGTCGTTTCCTTCCGATAAAAGTCCAACGAAGCAGCGCAGAAATCTGCGCGTTCTGGAACTCGATGACCTGCTGCTGACGCTGTTGGACAAGTCCACAGAGGATCGCGAGCAGGATGTGCCAAGGCTGGAGGATGCAGGACATGTTCGGCACCGAAAAGCTGCCATCCTCCCCGGGCCGTCCGACGAAATCAAGCGGCTGAGAACCGACAATCTGGCCAGTCCCAACACCCGCAAAATGCGGCAATTGGAGTTCGGCGGAGTCTTTTGACCCTACGCCCTCCACCCACAAATTCTGCGGACGACCCAAAAATCTGCAGCATGTTGAACCGAACAGGATCGTTAGTGCGATCATCAGGTGGACAGTTCAAGACCTTGCATTGTGCCAGTGCTTGATGCGAATCGGTCGGTGTCGAGTCCCATCCGCTGTAGCATGCTGACGTACAGGTTGGCAAGTGGGTAGTTGTCGTTCTGGTTGAATGCTAGGTGCTGACCATGCTGGAAGCCGCCCCCGGCTAAGATAATCGGGAGGTTACGGTTGTCATGTCCGCCACTGTGCATGTGCGACCCGAGTAGGATCATGGAGCGATCGAGTAAATTAGAGTTTCCCTCCCCTGTTCCCTTAAGTCGGGTTAAGAAATCGCCAAAGGCCCGAATGTGAGCTGCCTCAATGATGCCTAATTGTTTGAGCTTCTCGGGGTCCTGGCCGTGGTGCGAGAGGTCGTGGTAGTTCATCGACACACCCGGCAGAGAGGCTACGGCGTTGGAATCCCCAACGCCGTAGGTGATGACTCGCGTCGAATCCGTAAGCAGCGCCAAATACATAATATCGTAGAATTGGCGGGCACGACCGGTGATGTCGTTCAGGTCTCGCAGTTCCACCAGGGGTTCGACGTCGACCTTCGGTTTGGGGCGATGCTGCCACTGTTCCGCTTTGTGGAGTCGTTGTTCGGCTTCGCGGACCGAGGTGAAGTATTGGTCGAGTTTCTTTTGGTCCTGCCGACCGACTCGCTTTTGCATCTGTTGTGCGCCGTCGAGGACGGCATCGAGCACACTTTGTCCTTCCCGGAGTCGGGCGACCTGTGCCTGTTTCTCTTGCGGGTCGCCGTCAACAAACAGTGTTTGAAACAGCCGGGAGGCGTTCGTGTGGGCAGGGACCGGCACGCCATTCCCAGAGACGGAGCTGCCGCCGCTGCCGAGTGCCAAGTAGGAGTGCCGAGTTTCCAGTCCAATCACCTTCGCTGCGAGTTGATCCATCGATATCGAGTTTGTGAAGTTGGCGGCTCCGGGATGCGGAGCGCCGGTTAACCACGACTTCGACGCTGCATGACCGCCATCCACCTCGGGGTGTGACGTTCCAGAGATGACACTGAAGTCGTCGCGAAGCTCCACCAGTGGCTCGAGGTACGGGGGCAACTTGTAATCCCTGCCTGCCTGCTGCGGTATCAGGTTCGGGGGATGAAACGACAACTCAAAATTGATAGCCACCATCCTTTGCGGCCCCGATTCGGATCGGGCGGCATATGCCTTTGCCGGAAGCATGCACTCCAGTAGCGGGAGGGCGATGGTGATGCCAGCACCCCGCAACAGGGTCCGCCGGGAAAGCGGTCGGACATTCCCAGAATTCGAGGAACGGGAGTTGTCAGAAGTCATGTCCGCACCAATGGCAAGAGTGGTCTTTAAGGTTGGCGAAACGTCGGGCTCAACACGACTTCGCGGATAATCGATCGTAATCCGTAGTCCTCCGATTGAACGGCAGTGACAATCCGGTTGACTTCGGTTCGGTCGGAGAAGCCAAGATGCCGTCCGAGAGAATACGCGAGCAGGAGCCGCGTTAGGGCATTCGGCATCGCGGTACTGTCTTCGAGGAGTAGACGTTTGTATTCGCGAACATCGGCGAAAGGTCGGCCATTGGGCATGTGACCAGACATGTCGACCGCGTGCCCCTTCTGATACTGGACGTGATGCTTTGGGGACTCGGGATGCAACGGCTTATCAACATGGCCCCCTCCATGTGCTACTCGATACCACTCCCGCTCACCGCCAATGACGTCGAAACATTCGAGTGCGAATCCGGGTGGATCGATCTTAGTATGGCAACGGTTGCAACTCGCATGGCTACGATGCTTCGCCAGTTGCTCGCGAATGGTCGTCGCCCCCCGGATGTCGGGTTCGACAGCGGCGACGGACGACGGTGGTGGAGGCGACGGAGTGCCATAGAGATACTTCAGTACCCAAGCGCCACGCAGCACCGGCGATGTGCGTGTCCCATCCGCCGAGACTTTGAGAACACTGGCCTGAGACAGCACGCCGCCACGCAGGGAATTCGGCGGAAGTCTGGTCCGCTGCATCTCCAGTCCGGTAACTCCTTGAATGCCGTAAAACTCTGCCAGCGGGCGATTCAGCATGGCAAACTCGGAGTCGAGAAACGTCTGTATGCTGTGATTGTTGTCGAGAATTTCGCGAAAGAAAGCCCGCGTCTCTTTCAGCATCGATTGCCTCAGCAGTTGGTCATACTCGGGATACAACTGCTCATTGGGAACAGTAAAGTCGATGTCCTTCAGACGGAGCCACTGGTTGGTGAAGCTCACAACGAAACGATCAGAGCGGGGATCATTCAACATCCGTTCGACCTGTATTCTCAGTGTCTCCGGATGATGCAATTCGTCTCGTGACGCAAGGTCGAGCAATTCCTCATCCGGCAGCGAACTCCACAGGAAGTACGAGAGCCGCGATGCCAGGGCGAAGTCTTCAATCACAGGGGACTTTGTCTCGTGGCCTGCCTCTTTGTTGGCGGCCTGATCTTTGACGGCAACGATTGGCTCTTCCAAAAAGAGGAACTCGGGAGCACAGAGGACCCCTTTGAGCGCCCGCCGGAGCGCGAGCTCAAACGACTCCCCATCCGCCAGAGCCTGCTGGGCCAATGCAACATACGGCGTCACCGACTCGGGGGAATGTGGGTGGCGAAACGCTCTCGGGAGAATTCGCGTTAAGATGTTCTGAACATCTTCGATCGTCCCAGTTTTTAGGTCGATGCCCCCTAGCAGTTTGACCCGGCTCGGTCGCGGCCACTCTTCCAAAGGCCCCTCAATGGTGATGTTCCCCAGCCACAGCCCCGCACCGGCGTATTCGTCTGCATTCACGCTCCACCACGGGAACCCTCCTACGAGACGGAAGGCGAATGTGTCCGAACTCTCGACCGCGCGGTCGATCAGCTCGATCGTCGTCACCTTCTCTGGGGGGACCTCGAAGAATCCGGAAGAATGCCCCGGAATTCGCCCTGTGACGCCCCCCTCGACCTGCATGATGATCGGTCGATCGGTCTGAATGGCCTTTGCTTCGATCGTCAGTCGATAGGCAGCCGGACCACGCACCGCGAACGTACATCGGCAGGCTCTTGTTACCCAGAGCGACGCCATCTGCATCAACTCGGTCTGCCGTATCTTTGGAACGAAGGTCTCGGAAGTTCAGTGTCTTGTGGATGTGCAGCGGAGGCTGTGAAGGACCAAACACTTCGTCCGGCACAGGTCAGCCGCTTCTAATACAGGACCATCTGCTCCGGCGACAGCGAAAGGCCCGATCCGATTGTGTCAAACCCCTGTTCGACGACATCGTCTGGAAGTGTCGAACGGAGATCGACATAGATACCGAACAGATCACTGACAGTGTTGATGTACTCGTTTCGGTTCAGTCGCCGCAGTACAACTTGGCGCGAAGCGACATCCGCACGCGACAACGACGTTCCGAGTGACTCGAGAAACCGTCCCCTGTCGTCCGCACTAAGTGGTGTCTGCGATTTGGGAGGCATTTCTCCAGCAGCGACCCGATCATAGAGATCGATCCAGCGGCTCCGAACCTCCCCATCTGTCAAATCGACGGAACAAGTTTCGAGGTTGAGACCACTTTCCGGCGTGTCGCCCGCATGGCACTCAACGCAATGCCGCTGCAAGAATGTTCCGAGCGAAGCTCGCACAGATTGGTCGGCACCGACGGCGATGGTGCGACCGATAAGAGATGTCGCGATCAGGATCATCCAAGGCAAGCACTTCGATTCAAACATGTCATGACCATCTTGCAGGCAAGAACTAACGACACTCAAACTGAAAGAAACTGCCCGACACCGTTTCGCCCTGCGCTTACTCTACAACCGACCATCAGCAAACAGATTCGGTGCAGTGTAACCCTTTGCTCTGCCCGGACGCCAGAGATTCGCAATGCCCCAGGGCCATTCGAGTGTAGTTCGGGTAAATCTGGTATGCTCGCCGTGGCAGTCGGATCGATCGGACGATAAGAAACGATTCCATCGCATTGATTCAAGTAACGCTCTGACGGACTTCCACGAACGGTTGACCTCGGTTGCTATGGTCCTGATAAGGAGATCTTCCTGATGCATCATTTAGAAATCGCACGCTCGATTCTCCTATCGTGTATGGCGTGTCTGACGTTGCTGGTCCAGGCTGCGGGGGGAGAGGATCGGCCCGTCAACTTCATCGATGACATCAAGCCGATCTTGAGGCAGCACTGTTTGAAGTGTCATGGTGATGACAAGCAGGAAGCGGGAATCAACTTGCAAGGGTACGAGTCGCTGCTGAAGGGGGGGAGTGGAGGCGTTGTCGTGACGGCTGGGCGGTCGAGTCAGAGCGTCTTGTTTCAGGCAATCACTCAGGACGATGCCGATTTACGAATGCCGCCAAACAGTCCGCCGCTTCCGAAGGAGAAGCTGGCTTTGATTCAGAAGTGGATCGATAGCGGGTTGCGACAGGCTGCCGACAGTCAATCGAAGGTGATGGCACGCGACCTGACGTTCACTCCCGCAGCCAATGCCGGGTCGAAGCCGGACGGCCCGCCGCCGATGCCCGGTGACTTGCCGAAGGTGGATGTTCCACCGACTCGGCGACCGCTGCCTGTGTTTGCGATCGATGCCAGCCCGTGGGCCCCACTGATTGCCGTCGCGGGTTGGGAGCATGTCCGTTTAATTCACGCCGAAACAGAGCAGGAAGTTGGACAACTGGCGTTTCCTGAAGGGGAACCGCACGTCCTGCGATTCAGTCGGGATGGAGCCGTGTTGATGGTGGCCGGTGGGCGGCCTGTTCAGTCGGGTCGTGTCGTGTTGTTCGATGTCCGCACCGGGAAGCGTTTGGCGGAGATTGGCGATGAGGTCGATGCCGTACTGGCTGCGGATATCAGCCCCGATCAGCGACTGGTCGCGTTGGGGGGATCAGGTCGGGTTGTCAAAGTCTATTCAACCACAGACGGCACACTGCAATACAAGCTGACGAAGCACACCGACTGGATCAGCTCGGTCGCCTTTAGTCCCGACGGATCGTTATTGGCGAGCGGAGATCGGGCGGGGGGGATTCACCTATGGGACACGAAGAGTGGCGGAATCGTGCTGAACCTGTCAGAACATGACGGTGCGGTCCGAGGACTCGACTGGAGGGGAGACAGCAAGTTGTTGGGGTCTGCTGGCGAGGATGGCCGGGTTGTGTGGTGGGACATCACCGACGGCTTCCCGGCGATCAACAAAGCCAATGCCCATCCCCCAAGGCGACCACCAGGGACCTACGGTGTTGTCCCCAACGGGGTGCTCGCGGTAAAGTTCGATCGTAACGGAAACCTCGTGACATCGGGGCGTGATGGGGTTGTTCGCGTTTGGGGGCCCGATGGTAACGAGACGAAATATTTTCGGGTGGAGTCGGGGATCCCAATCACCATCGCTACTCCGTCCGACGATGTGATCGTGAGTGGAGATTCATCGGGAGTGGTACAGTTCTGGAAGAAGAAGAAGAAGCAATAGTCGTAACAGTTGAGTTGCCAGCGGGGCAGTTAAATCACTTAGTCAAAGGAATTGAGATGAGTTCGCCAACGAATCGACACGGCTGTTCGCCTTTCCGATTGATGTCGCGGCGTCACGCCCTTCAGGCTGGGGTTTGTGGTGCGTTGGGGTTATCGCTGGGGGACATGTTCCGCCTAGAGGCAGCCGACACTCAGGCGTTTTCGCAGGCCGCAGGAGAGAAGACCGAAGCGAAGGCACTCAGTGTGATTCAGCTGCATCTGGGGGGCGGGTTTCAGCAACAGGAGTCGCTCGATCCGAAGCCCGAGGCCCCGGTCGAGATTCGTGGGCAGTTCGGCGTGACGAAGACGCGGTCGGGCGATGTTACTCAGCGACAACTTCCCAGAGACCGCCAAAGTCGTTGACAAACTGACCGTGCTGCGGACGGTCATCGGGAAAAATTCCGGACCACGGACAGGCGACCTATCATCTCTTCACCGGTTATACCCCAGGACGGCAGTCATTGACTACCCGCAAATGGGCTCGATTGCCTGCCGCACGAGCGTTTGGCGCGGACCGGATGCTACGTCGCAATTCCCGGGAAGAATGCCTTCTCTGGCGGAGCCGGCTTTCTCGGGAGCACACATGGCCATTCGAGATCGGTTCTGACCACTGGAGCGAATGGCTATCAGGTACGTGACTTCTCCATTCCGAATGGTGTCTCTTTCGAAGAGATTCGACCGCCAGTAAATCGGCTCGACAGATCATCGAGCAACGATTGCGGAATCTCCGAATCCGATCCGAACGTCCTCGATACCATGGATGACTTTTACAAACAGGCGTACTCTTTGCTGACATCGCGGACCGCACAGGCAGCCTTCTCACTCGATAGCGAGACGGACGAGACGAAGCGATTGTACGGCAGCCATGTCGTCGGGCTGAAGGGGCCAGACAACAAGTATCACCCCAAGGGTTTGGCCGAACGTCTGATTGTCGCACGTCGACTCGTTGAGTCTGGGGTGCGATTTGTCACGGTCACCTACGGTGCTTGGGACTGTCATGTCGATGTGAAGAGTAACACGCTCGATCAAATGCCCGCGCTCGATGCCGCGATAGCCGGACTGGTGACGGACCTCGATCAGCGCGGTTTACTCGACACGACGATCTTCTGGCTAACAAGTGAGTTTGGTCGTACGCCGAAGGTCAATCGCGATGGCGGCCGAGATCACCACGCGAAGTGCTATTCCAATCTCATCGCAGGCGGGGGATTCACGCAGGGTCAGTTCTATGGGGTCAGCGATGCGACCGGAGCCGAGCCGGCACGGGATGCCGTCATCCTTGAAGACCTCCTCTGTACGATCTATCACCAACTAGGGATCGATGCCAACAGAGAGCTGCTGGCGTTTGGCACCCGTCCGATCGAGATCATCAAGGGTGGCAACGTCGTGCGGGGATTGTTGTCATAGTCATTTGAAATCGTTTGTGTTCCCAGCCAAACATCCGTGTCATTGGCTGATGGAGAGTTCATCGTGAGACTGTTCCTATGCACAACTGTTGCTCCAGCGATCTTGCTACTGTTCACGCTCGCCGTCGATGCGGGGGTCAAGAACATTGAGCAAACTCGTCCGCGTTATGGACAGCGGGGGACGACAGTTGACGTGACGATCAGCGGTGTCACCATCGACAACCCGCGAGCGGTGATCTTCTACAAGCCGGGGATTCGTGCCTTCGACTTTGCAAAGCCCGAGCAGCAGCCGTCCCGACGCGGCTTTGCACATGGTGGCTACCTCGACTCGGCGATCACCTGCAAATTTGAAATCGCTGCCGACTGCCCGCCGGGGGAGTACCCCTTTCGACTGTTGACCAACACGCAACTCTCACACATCGGGACGTTCTTCGTCTCGCCGTTTCCGACAATCTCGGAACCGTCGGAGCCGAATGATTCCCCCGATCAAGCGAACGAAGTGACTTCCAACATCACCATCAACGGGACTCTTGGCCACGACTTGCGCGACTACTATCGCGTCGCTGTTGAAGCCGGACAACAACTATCGATTGAACTCGACTCCGTCCGAATCGCGGATCAGCACTATGGCGATTCTGAATACGACCTCGCCGTGCGACTGCTCGATGCCGAGGGACACGAACTCGCGACGAATGACGACAACCCGCTTCACATTCAAGACCCGATACTCTCGACGATCATACAGAACTCGGGCTATGTGTTTGTCGTTGTCGAGCGTTCGGTGAGTCAGGCCACACAGTCGCCGTATGCGTTACACATCGGTCGCAATCGTCGACCGTTGGTCGCGTTTCCGCCGGGGGGAATGGTCGGCACCAAGCAAACGTTCCGCATGCTCGGCGACCCCCGTGGCGAATTCGATGTCACCGTGGGTCTCCCGGACAACGAAGGTCCATTCGAGTATTTCGGCGATGCTCCCTCCGCAGTGCGATTGCGCGCGGGCCGGTTTCCCAACGTCATTGAAGCCAAGTCCACCGACTCGACGACTGCTCCGATTACCGAAGTCCCGTCAGAAGATGGCAGCGACGGCAGGACGCGTGACATTAACACGAACGGCGTACTTCCGATTCGTGTGGCACTCAACGGCATCATCGACCGGCACGATGACATCGACACGTTTCGCCTAAAGGTTCGCAAGGGAGAACCGCTCCATGTCCGAGTCTTCTCGGCAGCACTGGGTTCACCCATCGATCCGCGGCTGCGTATCCGCTTCGAGGAGGGTGACGTTGAAATCGACGCCGACGATGCGTCACTAACCGACCGCGACGTCTTCGGCACATCGTACCGCGCGGGGGGTGGTCGTGCCGAAATTTTAGACCCGTCGGTCGTCTGGACCCCGAAACACGATGGTGCGTATCTCCTTGAAATCTCGGACGGCAGCGGAATGGGAGGTCCGACGGGAGTCTACCGAGTCGAGATCGAGCCGCTACGCACTGTGGTGCAAACGGCCCTGTGGAGCAAGACGTTCGACTGGACAGAAAGCACTCGAGTGACCGGGTTAGCAGTTCCCCAAGGGGGACGACACACCGTCAATGTGACGTTCCCCACAGGACAATGGCAGACGATCGGCTGCGAGTTTGATCTTGTCGCCGAAGGACTCCCCGATGGAGTGCGATTACTGGCACCCCGACTGAAACCGGGCGTTTCGTTCTGGCCGGTCCAATTCGAAGCCGACGTCGATGCGCGGGTCGGCGGAGCACTCATCACGCTAATGGCGAAGCCTGTCGACTCGACCATCGCCGTCGAGAGTCGTTCGCAAGAGAATATTCCGTTCCTCAATCATTCCGGCGGCGACGCTCTGAATTATGTTAAGGTCGATCGCTACATTCTTGGTGTCACCGATCCAGTCCCCTTCACTGTCGACATCGAGCAACCTCGGGCATCTCTGGTACGTGGGGGCGAGTTGGCCATCCCAGTGCGAGTCACTCGCCGCAATGGCTTCGATGGACCGATCGAGTATTCGGTCCGCTACGTTGATGGCTCGGTCAGTTCGCAACCTCCAACGACGATTCCCCCGGGAGAGACCGAGAGCATTCTGCGACTCTCAGCCGCTCCGAATTCTCCGCTGGGAGAGCATCCACTGGCAGTCATCGGACGATCGCTCGAAGGTGAAATTCAGCGTTCGTTGGGAGCCGGAGATTTGCTGGCGTCGTCACACATCGTCCGCTTCACGACTGCCGAGCCGTATGTCGAACTTGCATCGCAACCCGAAAGCATTCGTCGTGGCGAGCGTAAGAAGTTTGTCTGGACCGTCCGACATAAGACCCCGTTCATGGGGGAAGCACAAGTGCGGCTGTTGGGACTCCCTAAGGGGGTCAACATCGTGGGCAACGCGACGATCCTCACGCGAGAGTCCAATAAGATTTCGTTCGACCTGGAAGCAACCGACGAAGCACTCTTGGGACAAATCACCGGACTCGGCTGCGAAGTGCTCGTCAACGTTGATGGGCAAGAAGTCACCCAGCGGACCGGCAACGGCAGCCTGCGAATCGACCCTCCGCAAGTCGACGCAAACGACAGAAGCCAAGACAGGTAATCGAACATCCAAGCGGTCGCAACGCCCATCACTCATACTCACCCCAGAGTCACGTCGTGAAGCTCATTCAATTGCTCGCACTCACTGTCATCACCTTCCTGTCCATCGCTCACGCAGCGGGAGCTGCGGACGATGCGATCAGTTTTCGACGCGATGTGATGCCGGTGCTCTTTCGTGCTGGCTGCAACTCGGGGACGTGTCATGGTTCGGCTCGAGGCAAGGATGGGTTCATGCTGTCTCTGTTCGGTTACGACGCCCACGGGGACTATCACCGCATTGTGAACGAACTCGTGGGCCGCCGTGTGAACCTTGCAGTCCCCACCGAAAGCCTGTTCCTCAAGAAGGCGATCGGAATCGTCCCGCACACCGGCGGCAAACGTTTCGATCAGGACAGCGAATACTACAAGACCCTGTTGCGGTGGGTCGAAGCGGGGGCCCCCGACGACGACGACGCTGTGCCCGAAGTTGTCGGTCTCGAACTCTCGACCAATCGGCTCATCTTCGACCGTCCGTCCGGCGGCGATTCTAAAGCGCTCAGTCCCCATGAGTCGCGACCGCTTCTGGTGACCGCCGTTCACAGCGATGGCACCCGCCGCGATGTCACCTCGCTGGCGAGGTTTCACAGCAACAATTCGAGCGTCGCTCAGATCGATGAAGACGGCATCGTCACCCCCGCCGGACCGGGTGACACCAATGTCTTTGCTCGCTTCAATCGGTTCACCATCGGAGCCGAAGCCATCGTGCTTCCCTCTGCCGAAGGCTTCGAATGGCCCAACCCCAATGCCAATAACTTTATCGACGAGATCGTCTTTGACCGGCTGCAGAAGTTGCGAATCGCACCATCAGAGCTTTGCGACGACGAGACGTTTCTGCGGCGGGTGACACTCGACCTCGCCGGACGTCCGCCGACTCCGGAAGAATACGCCGCATTTATGTCGGATAGCGGCGATGACGATCCGACCACTTCAGGCAAGAAGCGAGCCCGCAAGATTGATGAACTGCTCGCCCATAACGATTTCGCCGACTACTGGACCGCCATCTGGAGCGAACAACTACGAATCATCGGCGGCAACTACGCACCGGTTGGTACACATGTCAAAGCGGCGGAAAGTTTTCACGAGTGGATACGTCGCCAAATGCGTGAGGGACGACCACTCAACGAGTTCGTTTCGGAGATGGTCTCGGCATCGGGCAGCAACCTGAGCAACGGCCCGGTCAACCTTTACACAATGATGGTGCATGCCCCACGACTGGAACCGAAAGCATTCTCTGCCGACTTCTCGCAGGTTTTTCTCGGAGTACAAATTCAGTGTGCCGAGTGTCACAATCATCCATTCGACCGTTGGACGATGGACGACTATTACGGCTTTGTGAGCTTCTTCACCGGCGTCGAACGCAAGCCAGGTGTCGAGTCTCGCGAGCGACGCATCTTCTACAACACCTCCGCACCGCCCGCACGTCACAAACTTGATGGTCGTCCAATGCCCGCCAAGGCACTCGGTGCGGTCGACCCGGTTAAACACACCGGCGATCCCCGTCGTGCGTTGGCCGAATGGCTGACATCGCCGGATAACGATCTCTTCAGCCGTAACCTAGCCAATCGCATTTGGGCGCAGCTTTTGGGACGCGGTGTGATCGAGCCCGTTGATGATGTCCGCGTCAGCAATCCGCCGGTCAACGAGCCGCTCCTCGCTGCTTTGTCGAAACATCTTGTCGATTCCAACTTTGATTTGCGAAGTCTCGTCCGCGAAATCTGCAACTCGCGAGTCTATCAACTCAGCAATCAGCCAAACCGGTCGAATCGACTCGATACCCGTCAGTTCTCGCACGCCTATCTGCGACGAATGCGGGCCGATGTCATGCTCGATTCGATCACTGCCATCACCGGAGTCCCCCGCAACCTGAATGGCTTCCCCCCAGGCACCCGTGCCATCGACTTCTACCCCCGCAGTGCCGGAGACACGACCGGCCCTCACTTCGGCGAGCAGTTTTTCGAGACCTTTGGACGCTCCAGCCGCAAGACGATATGTGCCTGCGAAACGAAGAAAGAACCGACCCTCTCACAAACGCTCCATCTCGCTGTCGGTGAAACACTGCAACGAGGAGTGGCCGGAAACGTCCGATTGAAACAATTGGTCGAGTCGAACGAAACCTCGAAAGCCGCTCTGGATGAGCTATTCATCCTCGCACTCTCTCGAAAGCCGACGGCCATAGAACAAAACGAATTACAAAAACTCATCGCCGACAAACCCAAAGATGTCACCCTCTACGAGGATATCCTCTGGAGCCTTCTAAATTCGACCGAGTTCGCCTTCATCCACTAGAACAGCCCGTAGGGCCAAAAAACTCCGCCGAACGCAAGACTCGGTGGCAACTTGGTGTTCGCAAAAGAAATCGATCGCAATGTCGGTCGATGTGCGGCCGTCGTCGACCTGGGCAGGTTGTAGAGACGGTCTTTCGCCATGGTCAGGACGTACCTTCAGCGCGGAACAGGTGAAGTTGCGATCGCCTTCAGACGTTCACGCGGCGCGACGATGGTAGTACTTCAGCATCCCACCGAGCCGTTCACGGCATGTGATGTGGTCAGTGGCGTCGCCAACGTCGTCTTCAGGTTCGATTAGCTCATTGCCCAGTCCCTGATGATTCCGCTCGGCATGGTAGTGCTCCACGTATTGTTTGATGGCGTGCTCCAGTGAGCGTTTGCCGAAGAAGATCATCCGATCCAGACATTCGGGCTTCAGGCTGCGAAACCAGCGTTCCATGCACGCATTCCAATTCGGACTCTTCGGTGGCCACAGGACGACGTCGGTGTTCGTGTTCTGTTCGAGGAACTTACGCAGTGCAATGAAACTGGTGTCCCGATCCACAATCAGATGACTGGCGTCCTTCAGGAAGCCGTCCTCACCATCGGTCAAGTGGCGACAGACTTGTTGCATCCATGTGGCGTTCGGACTGGGAGTCATCCCCGCAATCTGCACACGCCGCGCCTTCAGGTGCATGACAGCCAGGACGTAGAACGTCACCAGTCCGTTGCGAGTCAACACGTCCATCGTGGTGAAGTCTGTGGCAAAGAGGGAATCCCAATGAGCTCTGAGAAACGTGGACCACGACGGAGTCCGCTAACGATCTGGAGCGGGTTCGATGCCATGAGCCTTGAGGACATTGGCCACGGTGGAATCAGCGATGTGGTCGCCGAGGTTCTTCAGGGCACCCTGAATACGATCGTATCCCCACGTCGGATTGTCAGTGGCGAATCGCAGGATGGCTTCCACGACCTCCTGACGGATGCGTGGTCGTCCAGGTTTCCGTTGATCATTGGATGCGTACTTCTTCGCCACCAGCTCTCGGTGCCAGCGAAGGATGGTGTCCGGTGTGACGATGGTCGTCAGTTTCCGCAAAGCCTTCCGACCGAGGGAGTGGGCCTTCACAGCCAGCAGGCGTCGCCGATCGTCGTTGAGGAGCAGTCGCTTCTTTCCCAACGTCTGAAGCAGTGCAGAAATCTGTGCGTTCTGAAACTCGATGATCTGCTGCTGACGCTGTTGGACAAGTCCACAGAGGATCGCGAGCAGGATGTGTCAGGGTTGGAGGATGCAGGACATGTTCGGCACCCAAATTCTACCATCTTCCCGGGCCGTCGACCTGCGTGTCTGCGTGGGAATTGTCGGTGGTTAGGTTGGGGGGGGGCCAGTAGTGGGACCAGAGGCGGCTTTTGTAAAGGGCGCGGAGGTGGAAGAGGGCGGTGGTGCCGTAGGGGCGTCAGCGCATGCCGGAGCATTTTAGACGTTGGCAGATGACGCTCTTACAAGCCGACTCTACCCTCCCTGAACCGATCTGCCAGCCGCGCTTCACATAGGCGGGGTAGTCGGTGCAGTGCAGATTGTTTCCGAGGTAGCCGGTCAATAGGCGATGGGCTTCTGTTACCTGCGGGGAGGAGCGAGACAGGTCAAACTCGCGGAGCATCTTGAGCACGGAGGCACGTCCTTCGTGTTTGAGTTGATGGCACCATGTCGCCACCTGTTCGCGCCGCGTCTGTTCCTCTTTGATCCACACCTTGGCGAACTCTTGAAGGTGATCGCACGCGTGCCAGAAGTCCAGAATAAACACCAACTCTTACGCGAGGCCGCCGAGTGTCTTGATTAAACAGTCTTCCAGACCGGCTCCGCCATCGGTCAATGCGACGACACGATCGGCCTGGTCGATCCCGACCGACTGACATTCGCTACGCAATTGTTGACCGATCTCATCCAAGCTCATCAGCCCGGCAACGTAGCGGGGATCCCACATCCGCTGCTAACGTTTCTTCGCCTGACAATCGGGATTAAAGATGAGGCCCACCCACGCCATGCGGCCCCCCGCAGGCTCGGCATGCAGACCTTGTTGTCGGAAGCCGGTCGCATCTAAACCGATGTAGGCGACTGTCTTGTCGCTCGCGTCGGTGTGCCAGTCCCAAGCGGTTTCCGGACCGAAAGTCTCGCCGCTGTCTCGTCTCTATACGATGTCATCTCCGACAGTTTCGGTGGTCTGTTTAACGGTCGAAGCACTGAGGGAGATGCCGCACATCTTCGGCAGCACCTCGGTCGCTGCCTCATCGAAAGGATGCAGCACGCCGGCCAATGTTACGACTTCACAGGTGGCGGGAGTCTTCTTGTCGTCGATGCGAAACTCATCGTCCGTCAGACAGAACACCTCATGACAGAGCTTGAAGTAATAGTAGGCCCGTTCGTAAATCGCTTCTCCCATCAACGTCATGATGGTGATGGCTCGGTAACGCTGGAACTTGGCGTCTTGTTGACAGTGAGGGCAGACGCAGCTTGAACCTCGGTACCCCGCTTTTTTTAGCAGCCAACGCCGCATCAATCCCCTCCGCTCCCAGCCGATGCACCACGTCCCGCAGCTGAAACTCCGTCGCCCCAAAGAACTCTCGATTGGACTTGCTGGCCATCAAACGAGCCATATACCGCACCTCCACTCGAGCCTTCGCTGCCAGAATGTCCTCAATGTAGACGGCATCCGCTTCCTGTTCCGGCGTCAATTCAATCTCTGGAAAATCAGGTCTCATCACATCCCTCCTTGGGAAACAATCATCAAGTTCCAAACATATCACCCCGCACCCACCATCCTCCCAAATTTCCCACCGACAATCCACACGCACACACTTGACCTGCTGGGTGCATCCGTTAATTGGTGGTCATGTTGTGAGGGTCAGAGTTTTCCAGAAGTGGTGCCAGTTTTCGTTGAGGTCTTGGGCGCGGAGAGCGGTCATGGCGGTGGCTCCCTGGATCGACCAGTGCATGCCGGGGCCTTTGAGTCTCAGGCCGACGAGTTGTTTGGCTGTCGACTCAATCATCCCGGTTCCAATTTGCCAGCCTTGATCTCGGTAGGCAGGATACTCGGTCCGATCGAGTTTGGGTTGCACAGAGTTGATGAGCTTTTGGAGGGTCTCACGGGGACCGCCGCGATGGCGTTTCACTTCATCCCACATCCAGTTCAGGAGCCCTTCGCCGCCGGATTCGCGGAGGCAGGCTAGGGCTTGATCCGCCCAGGCTGTCACTTGATCACTGTGGGAATGCATTACTTTTGAGCACGCCCAGATGTGCTCGCTGGCGTGGTACCAGTCGAGGATGCCGTTTGCGTCTGCAGATACTCGGTCGAATCGACCAGCACCAGTCGCCACCATCGGCAGCGTAGATTTTCTCCTGTGCTTGGCGATAACCGCACCGGCACGCCAACCGATACAATGACGCACCAAACGTCTGAAAGTCCTCGTCCTGTCCCCAGACGACACGCTTGTGCCAGTGCTCGTCATCATCCTGCCAGTAGACGCAACCCACGCGCATCTGCTTCCAGAGGAGACGCTGCTGGTCGGGATGTTGAAGGTCTGGCTCGCTCTGATTCGTGCAGTAGCGATGATCCCGTCGCAACTGACGTAGACCCGTCGGGGCGTCACTTCCGGTGAGGGCCATATTCGCTCGCGAGGAGATTGCTCCGTCCAGTGCTCGACATCAGCCAGTCGCTTCGCGTCGGCAGCCTCCCCGACATCATGGACGAGATTCAGCATCGGATCATGACTGATGTTCACACCGTGCTGATCAGCCACTAATTGCTCGAGTCGCGTGAAATGTTCGAGCGTCGCCAGTTGGCAAATGTTTCGAGCCAACAGACGCGTGATGCGATGCTGCGCAAAAAATTAGGGCATCCACCGGTGTCTGCCAGGCTCTGCAGCTGCGGCAGCGATAACGCGTTCGTTCGTACGCGACCGGACCACTTTGCGTGGTGACCGTCACGACTCGCCGACCGTGATTCCGCATCGGACGACCACAGCAACACGGATGCCGCAACTGGTCCGCACACTTCTGAAAGCCGACTTCGAGCACAACTCGGCCCACCCGGTCCTTGAGCTTCTCAGTGTGCAACTCAAATTCCAACGCCTCCAATGTCGAGACCTGTTCCTGAAAATCTGCGACTTCCCGACCATCCCCTTTCACGATAATCTGAACATTCATGGGTACCCTCCTTGGGTCTAGCCTCGACTTTTGCCATCATCCTGCGAGGGTGATGGCGTTGAGGATTTGGTTTTTTATTTGGCTGGTGAGTTTTCCAACGGGGTTGTTTTTTCTGGGGTGTGGAAAAAGGGAATGGCTCCAGGTGTTGCGGCGGACGCTGAGGATGGCGTCGGAGAACGTGATGTGCTGTTTTCCTGGCCAGTTGATGTGGATGATTTTCTGTTGGCGCTGGGGAAGGTGAGCGTACCAATAGGTCACGATTGTGTAGAGCAGGAACAGGCAGGGCTCAACACGCAGGATGGTCTTTTCGCAACGTCCACGAGTTGTTTCCAGACCGAGGTGTTCGCGCATTTCTTCGAAGGTGACTTCAATGTCCCAGCGGCCGACGAAGCTTTCGATGAGTCGTTTCCCCCCCATGTTCGGATCGGTGGAATACAAAGACTCATCGCGGTGATGACCACTCAAGTCGTGCACATAGACCCAGCGGACTTCGACCAGCCCTTGACCTTGTCGATACCAATGTCCCGTGCCGGTGATGATCTCCACGAGTCGCGTTCCCCCGCCATACCAGGCAACCTTAAGCCTGCGGCGTTTCGGATGAGATGCGACAACCTCTTGTGGACTGGGAAGTCTTTCTCCTTTGATTCGCGGACGGCCATTTTGTCCTGGCTGGCGTGGTGGCGGAGGTTCGTGCAACACAGCTGTCGGAACAAACTTACTGACCAGTGTGAGTTGTTTGTGCGTCGCTGCAAACTGGGACAAGCGATGTGTCGCGAAGGCCGCGTCTCCGGAAAATGTGCATTTTCGCTGAGGAAACCACGTGAGCCATGTGGCGAGCAAGCCTTGCATGAACTCTGCGGGCGTCTTGTGTCGTCGTCTCACTTTCTCACTCACTTCGGGAACGCAAGACAGTGCAACCAGCAACGGCAAGGCCCACGTTCGCGATGTGCCAGGCACACGCACACGCAGCGACAAGACCACCCACTTGTGTCCCCAACGATCAGCGAGATGAGTGTGTGAAGATCGCACGGCATCACGATGGCAGCCCTTGCCATAAACATGCTCGCCACGATGCTGCGAGACGGTGTCGTCACCGACCAGTTCCAGAACGCCTGCGGGTGCAAAGTGCTCGACGATCGTCGTGGCCAAGCACTTTGCCAATGCCCGAGAGGACCAGCGACGATGTGAAAAGACTCGATGGAATGAACTGAAATGCCCCAGTGCGTTGTTCCCCGTAAAGGGAATGAACCGCCAGACGGTCTTGCGTCCCTGAACCAGAATCGCCGCCATCAAAAGTCCCACAAACCGACTCCAGACAGACGCCGCAAACTGAATGGAAAAAGTCGCTGACAAAGACTCAACCTGTTTTGGTATTCCCGACATCGGAGCATCCTTGCTGTGGCGGTTTGTCGTTCACATCAAAACCTACCACAAAGGGTGCTCCCCTTGCTCCACCAGTTTCAGATGGCAAAAGTCGAGGTAACAGCCTGTTGAAAAACGAAGGTCGGGAATTGCAACCGCTCCTTGTGGTGTTTGATGTCTAAGGAAATGAGCACACGGGTGACTCGTGTCGGCTTGGAAGAGCTGACCCACGGTCGGTTCTTGACGGGCGACTCACCTGAGGTCCCTGAACTTCGATCGCAGATTCTCCGCCCCGTCCACGCCCACTACGGGCTGGGCGAAGTTGCTCCCTCGGCGGGGGCTGATGCTGTTGCAGCATCAGCCTTCGCCGCTTCCTTTTCTGGGGCATCGACTTTGGCGGATTCTTCGATGACTCGATTCTCGGTAGATGCGGGTTGGATTCGGAAGTGCAAATTGGAAGCCGAAATGGTTAATTCGGGTTTCGCCAGATCAAGATGGAAATGACTGAAGTGGCTTTGGCTCACGACGTCTCCCGAATCAACAAGCGGCTTCCCTGTCTTTCGATCGAGCAGTTTGACCTGCACATACATGATCGACACACCGTCATCGCTGGTGTGCCGCATGTTGGTCATCAACAGTCCCGGCATGGTCCCGGATGACAATGGCACGACACTTTGTGAGCCGACATCAGCCTGCCACAAGAAATTCGACGTAGCCCGGTCGAAACAGGCGACCACTCCATTCATACGCAAGCTGGGGAAGTTTGCCTGGTAATAAGAGTGGTTACGATTTCGGCCATCATCAATCAGCAGGAATATGCTCTGATCGTCGGCAAGAAGTTGGATGGATTGTTGACCTTCCATGAGCGCACTTGGAAGTTTTCCCATCTTAGTCGAATGCCCCGTGAGAGTGTTGATCACCTGAAGTTCGCCCTCGGGGGACAAGGCGGCGATTTCATTGGGGGATGTCCACTGCAAGAGGCTGCGGCCATCGAGCGATGCAGACCAACTCGGCGTCCCATCTGCAAGGCTCAACGACTTTAATTCGACCGACTGCCTCCCGAGTCCGAACAGGCTTCGACGTGAAGTCTCGGCAACGGTCAGCAACTGGCCATCTCCAATTCGAAGCGACTTTCTCGCATAGTCAACGAACGTGTCAGACTCGACGCTCTGACCGTCCAGAATGCTTAAAACGTAGGGCTTCTCTTCAATTCCAGGGACAACAAACAATTGGTCTCCATCACCGTAGACCATTGTGTTCTGGGGGACGTGCTGGCGAGTCCAGAGCACTTCACCGGTCAATGGGTCGAGAGCCGAGAACTCTTGTCGGCCATGCACCACCACGGCACGAGGAGTGACCGCTGCAAGCATCCCGGATGAGTACATACCGACTGTGGCCAGCGATTGCCGATTCAAAAACTGTGAAGCGGCCTGCATCTGGTATTGGTCTCCGTTTTGTTGAACGGCATTCCGCACGTACATCGATGACGATGCCCGAAGTTCAATCGGCAGCGTCCATAGCACCCGTCGATCCGACAGAGACAAGGCATGGACAATGTCTCGCGACATCACGATCGCCTGCGTTCCATTCGTCCGAATGGACATCGACCGGTCGTCGAACATCCCCCGTTGCGATGCCCGCAGTGGGACGCTCCAGTATTCGTTGTTGCTGTCGATGTTCTGAATTCGAAGTCGCTGCGTCTGACGGTCTAATGTAAATCGATGAGCCCGGTAAAAGGGGGACTCGTCTCCCATTGCCGCGACGTTCAGTTGTTCTCGCTGTTGTCGGTGACTGCGGTGTGCCTCAAGCGTGAAGGGGCCGGGTCCCCATGTGGGCTGGCTTTGGTCCCGCTTTGCCGTTAATGCCTGACTCCAGATCTTCTGATACTCAGCGGATCGGGTGGCCAGAGTGACGCCTTCCTCGATCATGACATCGCCGTTGGACGCGACGCCGCGAGAGAGCAGGTAGATCGCCTCATCTGGCTGACCCTGTGTTGCCAGTAGCTCACTCAGTTTGAGAGTCACCTCCGCGACGAGTTCGCGATCACTCACAAGGAGCAGTTGCCTCCAACGAATTTCTGCTCCAGCGAAGTCCCCCGCCGTGGCCGCCTGTTTCGCCAGATCATGAGAAAGTCGCCATCCAACGGGGTGAAACGCCAGCAACCGTTCGAGACCATGTTGTTCGACAAAGTTCTTGCTGTCGACTGCGGCTTTGGCAGCCAGTTGGAACTGCCGAGTCAACTCGATTCGATCGACCTCATTGGCCATGGTATACAGACCCTGCAATCGACCAGACAGCCAGACATCCTGACGGATTTTCAAATGCTCGAATTCGAGCATCTCGCTCGGATTCCCTTGCCCTCGCAGTTCCCACAAAAGGCGAAACGCTTCCTGATGTTGCCCTCGAACCAACGCCCGGTCAATCGCGATGCGAATCGAGTCGATATGATCGGACATGCCAGGCAGCGATTGCAATTGGGCGAACTCAGCGTCATGCCCCTTCAGGTCGCTACTGACAACCGCGAGGAGTCCACGATGCAAGACGCTGTTTCGCAATTGCACAAGTTGGGGATCAGGCTTCGCGGCATCGCCCGCGGTGACATCGGCCTTCCAGGTGTTCAGCAGGGTGATGGCTGCCATCGGTTCGTTTCGGAGGAGATGAATCTGTGCCTCTTTGATGAGTCCCCAGAGGTCGTTCGGGTCTTGCTGACGACGAGTCGCGATCTGAGATTCGATTGTCAGTCGTTGCTCAAAACATCGCAGTCCCTCCGCATCGACCGACACAAACGCACCCTGATGAGCCAGCAGGTTCCCGAGTGGACGCTGACCCGTCGGCAACGAAAATCGAGTCCCCAGCGTTCCATCGGCGGCGACGAGAGAAATGACATCACCATTACTGAGTGGTTGAAAGTAATTCTCCTGAACGACAAGACCATGCCCCGTAGGACGTGTGTTGTCCGGAAGTGAATATGTCCACTCGATCGTGCCATCCTGTAAGGAGACACTGCGAATCTGTTGCTTGCCAACCACGAGAACATGCGACTGCACAACCCCAGCCAGGAAGAGGTCTTCTTCTTTATTTCGTTCCCATTCTTTTTCGCCGGTGGTCGCATTCAGGCAGAGCAGAGGTGGGTTCTGGCCACGATAAGGGTCGGGCAGGTCGGGAGGGGTGTAGAGAATTCGATTCTGCACGAGCACAGGAGGGGCGACCTCCCAGCGGGAATTGAGCGAAAGGGGTTGGTTGACCATCATCCCTCCCCAACTTCGATAGTTTTTGTCTTTGGGCAAGGTGTAACGATGGGCCCAGAGCAGTCGTCTCTTTGAGATATCGACTGTCGCGATCCACCCCGAACCGGTCGGACAGACGACGATGCCATCCCCCACAGCGGGGCTGCACGACCAGGCACGGCGAACGTGGTCGAGTCGAATGTCGGTGCTAGAATTGGCGAGTGTCTGCGTCCAGAGGGAATTCCCCGTCGCGGCGTCCAGCACGTACAACGCAATCGCGTTGTCCTTCTCCCCGATGACGAATAACTCGCTGCCGCTCGCCACAGGGGGGCCCAGGAAATAAACCCCAGCCAACTGCGGGTCGAACGGCTCATTCATCAACTGCCCACCAACCGACCACTGAGGTCGTCCATGTTTCAAATCGTAAGCGACGATCTGATTCGATGCCCAGTCCCGATCAAACGGGTCCATCTGTGCGTTTTGCCCATTCATAAAGCCGTAGTTGTAATGCTGTCGACCAAAGACGGCATTTTTTTCCAGCACGAAGACCGACTTCCCGTCTGACGTCAGAGTACCACTGACGGCGTCGTTGAAGAGCCAGTTGGTCAACGGGTGATTGTCGAAGTCTCCATGACCGCCGTAGCGAGACTGCATGATCATCTGCAACTTGTACTGCTGATTTCCGCTCTGCTGAGTGGTGCCGCTCGTCAACAACATCTCCGGCGACCCTGCTTCATTGGTCCGCCAGAGGACCTTGCCCGTCGACAATTCCTGAGCCATGACTCCTGAAAACGTCCGGACGGCAATGATTCCATTTACCAACACTGGTGAACTGGCTGGCAGACAGACTCGCCCGGCATCGGAGAGGTCAGTAATCAAACTATCGACTTGTTCGGCCACCGACGAAAGATTCGTGAGAGGTTCTTGCCAACGTTCCAGCAGGAGTGGCTCGTCCCCGATGGCGACGGCATGATGGGTGGCCGATCCCAGTGGATTCGTCCAGTCAGCAACTGCGGGAGTCTGTTGGAAAGCGGACTTTTCGAGCGCCATGATCCAGTCGCGTGGAGACACCGGGGCTTCGATCGCTGGTCCGCCGAGGTAGGGTCGCATGTCTTCAATGTCGTCGAGGACGCGTCGAGCCTGACGCCCCTGACCACTCTGCACGAGGGCATACGCATAGTTTACCCGGAGTGTGAGATCGTCCAGAGCCGGGGACTCGACCTCATCTAACTGACTGAGCCAGCGGACCGCACCGCTGAACTCCCCTCGATCGAGCAGTGTCTCCGCGAGAGCGAGCGCCGCTGTCTGGCCGGCAGGGGTCTGAAAGTAACGCTCGGCGACTCTCGTCACACCGTCAAAATCATGGTTCCTTGTGGCCTGTTCGAGTTGATCGGCAGCCAAGTCTCCGTAACTCGCTTGATACGCCCGCAGACCTTCCGGGGGAAGCGCTGCGAACATTTGTTCGGCCCGCGTTTTTGCCGACATCCAATGGTCATCACCCGAACTCCGCGTGAAGGTGTCTTCGGGGAGTTCAATGACATCCATCAACCCTTTGACCACTTCCGGCCATCGTTTCATCGGGATTGCCAATTCAACCCGCCGCAGGTGTCGTGTGACTTCCGACAGCGAATTCAGATTGTCATCAAGCTGCTTCGGTGTCTCATCCTCGTCTCCCGCTTTGCCATCTTCTTCTGTCGTTGCAGCACCCGCTTCGTCATCATTCTGTGGCTGAGGCTTACGGCCGCCGAACAGACCCCGAATCAAATTGCCAATGGCATTGGCCCCTTTCTTCTTCCCATCTTCGGCATCTTTTTTCTGCTCCGCACCGTCGGCCTCTTCGACCTCCGCTTCGGCGACTTGGGGGTCCGCCTCTTTGGCAACAGCCTCACCTTTGGCGGCGGGCTTTGCCTGCGGAGCCTCCTTCTGAGCCGCTGGAACCAGTGGTTTCTCTTGAGCCACAATCAGACTCGAACACACCGGCGAAAACAGAAGCCCCCCCATCAACAGGGCGAACGTCACGAATGTAAGCAATCGACAAGACTGGATCATCGGCCATTCCTAAGAAAAGAGCGCCGCGGGTAACCTCAAGAAGTATACCGTCTCTCCCGACAGGAAGCACTGAAGAATTGCGATAACTCTCGGACGCCGGAGGCTTCTGGGGATGCCGTGTCATGGCAAACATTCATCGTACGATTCTGCGACCCGTACTTTGCAATAGCCCGTAGGACTTGCAGGGTGATCTACTTCGGTGCCGGCGTCCCGGGGTGGACCCACTCGGTCGTTCCGTCGGACCAGTTTTCCTTCTTCCAGATTGGGACCAGTTCTTTTAACCGGTCGATGAGATGTTGGCTGGCGGCGTAGGCTTGCTGGCGATGGCCGCAACTGACGGCGATCGCCACGCTGATGTCACCCAGTTCCAAACGCCCGAGTCGATGCACAATCGAGACGCGTTCGATCGGCCAATGGGCTTCGGCTTCGTCAACGACGGCATGCATCTGTGCGAGAGCCATGTCGGGGTAGCCCTCATAGTCCAAGGCAACGGTTTGTCGCCCGCCTGTCATCTCCCTCACGGTTCCGAGAAACAAGATGACCGCCCCCGCCTGCGTCGACCGGACCCCTTCCAACAGCGCCGTCGCGTCGATCGGGTCTCGTGTCAGTTCAACACTTCGCACCGCAGTCATGGTTCACCATTACCTATTCAACGTTCAAGACGCGAACGAGTCGACATCCATGGCAACAGGTTACACGTTGAACAGGAAGTGACAGATGTCTCCATCCTTCATGACGTAAGCCTTCCCTTCAACACGCAGTTTCCCTGCCTGACGTATCGCTTTTTCGCTTCCGTAAGTCACGAGGTCTTGCAGACTGTACACTTCGGCTCGAATGAAACCTCGTTCGAAGTCAGAGTGAATGACCCCCGCTCCCTGTGGAGCGGTCGCCCCGATCGGGATGGTCCAAGCCCGGACCTCTTTCTCACCCGCAGTGAAGTAGCTCTGTAAGCCGAGCGTGCGATACGCTTCTCGCGCGACAGTGTTGAGAGCCGGTTCGCTCAGACCAACCGATTCCAGCATCTCGGCTCGTTCCTCTTCGTCCAACTCGGCGATTTCCGACTCGAGCTTTGCACAGACTGGGACCACTCCAGCCCCTTGTTTTGCGGCATATTCGCGAACACGAGTCGCCAAAGGGCCGGTGCCTGTCGGGTCGTTCTCGTCGACGTTGGCAACGTACATCACCGGCTTACCAGTCATCAGTCCATAGCTCGCAATCGTCTTCTGTTCGACCGGGTCCAAAGGACATGTCCGCACCGGCTGATCTTTTCCGATATGTTCAAGAAGCTTCTTGATCACCGCGACACGCACAATGGCTTCTTTGTCTCCTGACCGTGCCGTCCGCTCGGCCTTGCCCAGCGAGTTCTCAAGAACTTCCATGTCAGCGAGCAGTAGCTCAGTCTCGACGATCTCAATGTCGGCGATGGGGTCGACCTTGCCTCCGACGTGAATGACGTCCTCATCTTCAAAGCAGCGTAACACCTGAATGATGGCGTCGACTTGACGGATATGACTCAGGAACTTGTTCCCTAAGCCTTGCCCTTCGCTCGCCCCTTTGACAATCCCGGCGATGTCGACCAGCTTGAGGATTGCCGGAATGACCTTTTGTGGCTTGATGTACTTCGTGATCTCTTGCAGTCGCGAGTCGGGAACGTTGACGATCCCTTCATTCGGTTCGATGGTGCAGAACGGATAATTCGCACTCTGCGCGTCTGTCGAACTCGTCAGTGCGTTAAAGAGAGTGCTCTTCCCGACATTCGGGAGTCCAACAATTCCAGCTTCCATCGTCGCCATCCCGCAACAGGTTGATCGAGTAGGACCTTCGTCCCAAAACCGACGCAGTTTACACACCTGTTCAAAAAAAACGACCTTCCCGTACTCCTCATTTCTCCGCGACCACTCCATCGCCGACGAAGACTCGACGAACGACTCCTCAATCCACGATGATGTCCGTTCGTCCTCCAGACGAAACCAGCCCCTATCGTCACTCATCTGGGTTTCGCGGGCTGTTCCCCTGTTGATGACAGCACCTGCTCCTTTCGGAGAAGCCTCATGGTTCCCACTGCGAAGTTCCCGCTCTTTGTCGTTCTGATTGCGATGTTGATGTCCACTGGTCAAAGTCTGCTGTTCGCAGTCGAGCCGGGGAGTCCGAACATTGTCGTGATTCTCGCGGACGATCTCGGATGGGCCGATGCGGGGTGTTATGGCAACACCTTCAACGAAACACCTCACATCGACCGCTTGGCTCGCGAGGGGATGCGATTCACTCAGTTCTACGCCGGTCCTGTCTGTTCGCCGACGCGGGCAAATCTCCAATCGGGTCAGGATCAGGCTCGCTTCGGCATCACTCAACACATCCCCGGACACCGTCGTCCGTTCGCCAAACTGATTGACCCGGCTGTCCCTTCTCAACTCCCGTTAGAAGTGAAGACCATCGCGGAGCGGCTGGGAGATGCCGGGTATGCAACCGGATACTTTGGGAAGTGGCATCTCGGCGGCAAAGGCTTCGGACCGGCCGATCAAGGTTGGCAAACGGCGATGGAGTTGAACGGCAACGTGCAATCCCCCGCGAAGACCGGCGAGAAAGCCCCCCGACGAACTGCGGAGTATCTTGCCCAACAAGCGTGCGACTTTATTAGAAGTCACAAAGATCATCCGTTTCTGCTTCAAGTCTCTCACGCTGCGGTCCACATTCCGCTCTCGACCACACCCGAACTTCTCGCCAAGTACGACGGCAAGCCCCCCGCGGCGGGCTATCCGTCACTTCCCGCCTATGCTGGTCTGTTGGAAGAGTTGGACCAAAGCGTTGGTCGAATTGTGCAAGCGATTGACGAAGCCGGTCTTTCCGAGAAGACATTGATACTGTTTGTCTCCGATAACGGCGGACTGGAGCACGAACAAAGCGGTCGCGTGGTGACGTCAAATCGCCCGTTGCGAGGAGAGAAGGGGACCCTCTATGAAGGGGGCATCCGAGTCCCCGCCATCGCCCGCTGGCCGGGGCAGATTCCAGCAGGTTCCCTCTGCAACCAACCGGCCATCACGACCGACATTTACCCGACGGCGTTGGAACTCGCCTCAATCAAACCCCCTCGAGATCAGCCGTGTGACGGTCTGAGTTTAGCGAGCCTGTTACGCGATCCGGCCCACGAACTCAAACGCCCGGCCCTCTTCTGGCATCTCCCACATTACCATCACGCCACCCCTGCCGGGGCCATCCGTCACGGAGACTGGAAACTGATCGAGTCTTTCGAAGATGAGAGTCTCGAACTGTATCACCTGGGCCACGACCCGTCGGAACAGAGGAATCTGGCCGCCGAAGAACCCGAACGGGCACAAACCTTGCTGACATCCCTGCGTCACTGGCGCATGACCGTCGCAGCCCGCATGCCTCAACCCAACCCCAACTTCGACCCTACCCGCGCCACCGAACTCGGCAAAGGCCGACAGAAGGAACGGAGCGCCACTCCCATCCCTGTCTCGGGATCGTGAAGCCAACGGAATTCAATGTGTCAGTCCATCGTACGAGACCACGATTAAACAGGAATAGTCTACCCTTATGACGTTGCCGGTAACTTCTTTTTTGGACGACTCGATGGCGAACGCAGCTCGCGCGGATCTGCGGAGATGGCAGTTTTTCATTGATGTGGGCGGGACGTTTACCGACTGTGTGGCAATCGCTCCCGATGGGGGGATGCGGACGGCAAAGGTGCTGAGTAGCGGGCGGGTCAAGGGGGCGGCACGGGTTGATGCCGGGGGGCGAGTGCTGCACGTTCTCGGGGCGTTGCCGGGCGGAGAGAGCTTCTGGAATGGCAGCACGCTGTTGCAGTTGGACAGTCGTGGCAATGTGATCGCCGAAGATGTCGTCGACACATTCTCCACCGTCGAACAACGTCTGAAGTTGTTGCCTCCTCTGTCGTTCCCCGCTTCAATGCCAACCGACGATTCCATGCAAATCGCAGATGTCGGACTGTCAGCCGATGCCTCTGTAGTGACCTTTGAATTGGTCCCCGGTCTGGATGCACCGCTGTTGGCGATCCGGCTTATCCTTGGGTTGCCGCCGGGAACCGAGCTTCCGCTGATGGATGTCCGACTCGGAACTACGCGCGGGACAAACGCGCTGTTGGAACGAAAAGGGGCCCGTACCGCACTCGTCATCACGCAAGGATTTCGCGACCTGTTGACGATTGGAAATCAGGACCGACCGCGACTGTTTGACCTCACCATCGTCAAACCATCGCCGCTCGCCGAGAGAGTGTTGGAGGTCGATGAGCGACTATCAGCCGACGGAACGGTCCTGCGACCGCTCGACGCCTTAGCACTCCGGGAGTCGTTACAGCAACTGCACCGCGAGGGGGTCGAATCGTTGGCCATCTGCCTCATGCACGCGTATCTCAATCCGCAACACGAACAAGAGATCGAAGCGATGGCCCGCGAGATTGGCTTCGACGAGATCAGCCTGTCGAGTCGAGTCGCCCCGCGGATCAAGATCGTCTCCCGCTGCGACACGAGCGTTCTGGATGCCTATTTGACTCCCGTCCTGCGAAGCTACCTCGGTCGGATTCGTCGCGAGTTGTCGGGACTCACATCTTCGCTGGATTCCTTGACGACAGGAGTCCGCTCCGCGACTGTCAACAAGACGCAGAACTCTTCACTGCGGCTCATCACATCCTCCGGGGGGATCATTGATTCCGAACTGTTTACGGGCAAAGACAGCATTCTTTCCGGTCCGGCGGGAGGGGTGATCGGGTTCTCTCGCGTGGCCGAGCGAGCCGGTTTCCCGCGATCGATCGGCTTCGACATGGGGGGGACGAGCACCGATGTCTCGCGCTACGACGGACGTTACGATCTCGAGTACGAATCGCGAAAAGCGGGGGTCCGCATCGTGACGCCGATGCTCGCCATTGAGACCGTTGCAGCGGGAGGGGGGAGCATCTGTCAGTTTGACGGAGTCCAGCTACGAGTCGGCCCTGAGAGTGCCGGTTCCGATCCCGGCCCCGCCTGTTATGGTCGTGGCGGACCACTCACCGTCACGGACCTCAACGTTTTGCTGGGGCGACTTCCAGTCGACGAGTTTCCATTCCCACTCGATACTAATGCCGCCCGACGTCGACTCGATGACCTCCTCGCACAGATCGCCGTTGCGGAACTTGGTCGGAAGTACACCTGGGAAGAGCTCGCTTCCGGGCTGTTGGAAATCGCGAACGCCCACATGATCCGAGCCGTCCGACGCATCTCGGTCGAGAAAGGATATCATCCCGCCGACGATGTCCTGGTCAACTTCGGCGGAGCCGGTGGTCTCCATGTCTGCACACTCGCCCGCGAACTTGGAGTGAAGACGATCCTGAGTCATCCCCTTGCGGGTATACTGAGTGCCTATGGTATTGGTCACGCGGACGTTCGGCGACACGGAGAGCGACCGGTTCTGCGACGCTGGAACTCGTCGTTGCTTCAGGAGGTCGAACCGACCTTCCTCGAACTGGAAGCAGAACTGACCTTGGCTGTTGTCGACGAAGGTGTGCCCGAATCTCGAATCGCCCCTCCGATCCGCTCGCTCGACATCCGCTACTTAGGGACCGATTCGACACTCACCATCACGGCCCCGGATGCCGGTGTTCCGGAAGTCACTTCGTTCGACTTTCCCGAGGCATACGCCGTCGCTCATCAACAACTGTTCGGGTATCGGCGGGAAAATCGCGAGCTTGAAGTGGTTGCTTTGCGAGTCGAAGTTGTCGGCCCCTCAGAGACGCTCGCCGAGCATTCGTCGGGCGGAGAATCACGTTCCCAACAGGCGATGCCAACGAAGTCGCCGCCAGAGGATTCCCGGTCAATCGACTCAGGACATCGAACGCATTATGAGACTTCATCAAGTGCCAGGACCGCCACTGTCTATTGTGGCGGCAAGTGGCAGGCGGTTCCCTTGTTGCATCGGCGAGACTTGTTAATCGGGCAGACTTTGAATGGACCGGCCATCGTGTCTGAAGAGACATCGACCCTGTTCGTTGAGCCCGGTTTTCGAGCCGAGGTTGCTTCAGGAGGCGAAGTCATTTTGCGTCAGACAATCCCATCGCAGACGGTCCCTTTGTCGACTGACATTCGTGCTGACTCAGAGGCTGTTGCATGCGACGATGACATCACTCCCGATCCCGTGACGCTCGAAGTGTTCAACCATCAATTTGCTGCCATCGCCGAGCAGATGGGGCTGACGCTGCAACGGACAGCCGTCTCAACGAACGTCAAAGAGCGGCTCGACTTCTCGTGCGCCCTGTTTGATGCTGTCGGCAATCTTATCGTCAATGCACCACACATCCCGGTCCATCTCGGAGCGATGGGGGAGACCGTCCGGCACATCCTCAACGACAATCCGGAAATGCAGCCGGGGGATGTTTTCATCAGCAACGACCCCTTTCGTGGCGGGTCCCATCTCCCGGATGTCACCGTCGTTTCGCCAGTGCATGACGCGAAAACGGGTCAACTCTTGTTTCTGACCGCGAGCCGGGCTCACCATGCGGAGATTGGCGGGATCGCCCCCGGATCGATGCCTCCATTTTCGAAACGACTGTCGGAAGAGGGAGTCCTTATCCGAAACTTCGTGCTTGTGCATCGAGGGACATCACGAGAAGACGAACTCCGCGACCTTTTGTTAAATGCCCCCTATCCAACGAGAGATGTCGAGTCGAACCTTGCTGATATTCGGGCGCAGGTTGCCGCCAATGCGCTCGGCATCGCCGCATTGCATCGACTTATCACGCGGTACTCCTGGCCCACTGTTGAACGATGTATGCAAGGCATTCGTCTTGCCGCGGCAACTCAAGTGCGGCGGACCCTTCAAAAGCTCCCACAAGGGACACTGTCGTTCTGCGATCACCTCGACAATGGCTCGCCGATTGTCGTTAGCATCACGATCGCAAACTCGATGGCCCGCGTTGACTTCACCGGGACCGGGCCTGTGCTAGGTAGCAACCTCAATGCGAACCGAGCGATTGTCACCGCAGCCGTTATGTATGTTTTCCGCTGCCTCATCGATGAAGATATTCCACTGAATAGCGGTGTGCTCGAACCGATCGAGATTGTGTTACCGGACTCATTGTTAAATCCCCTAGGACATGCCGATCCAACAGAGTGTGCCGCGATGGTGGGGGGAAACGTCGAGACCTCCCAGCGTGTGGTCGACGTTCTTCTTGGAGCACTCGGTGTTGCGGCGGCGAGTCAGGGGACGATGAATAATCTCACCTTCGGAAACGAGCGATTCGGATACTACGAAACGATTTGTGGCGGAAGCGGGGCAACCCCAGCGGGGCAGGGGGCGTCGGGGGTGCATACGCACATGACGAACACTCGACTGACCGACCCCGAAGTGCTGGAGCATCGTTACCCCGTCCGCCTCCACGAGTTCTCTATCCGTCGCGGGTCCGGTGGAAAAGGGGAACACAATGGTGGTGATGGTGTCACTCGACATCTCGAATTTCTCGAACCCCTGCACGTCGCGATGTTGTCGCAACGCCGCGGTCCCTATCCCCCCTTTGGATTGAATGGCGGCGACAATGGAGCCCTTGGCATCAACAGCTTCCGCCCCTCCGGAACCCATGAATGGCACCCACTTCCCGGCAGCTTCCAGCAACAGTTGGCCCCCGGCGACCAACTCCGGATCCAAACCCCCGGCGCCGGCGCCTGGTCGTCTCCTCGTGACTAGGTAATGTGGTGAAGTCGTGCATCGCCGCAACGGTGATTAGCAATGACATCCGCTCTCCGTGAATGGGCCAGTTTCCAGAATGACAAAAGTTAGGTTGACATCTTAGCCAGTCCAGCCGGCGGAGCGTTCATTCCTTACAAACCTACGTGTGCTTGTGTTTTTCTTACTAAGTCGATAACGTTGATGCGTATAGGAAATGCTAGATGCTACGCGTGCATAATGTGCCACACGGGGACTTGGACAGGCTTTGGAGAAACGATTATGACACGAATTCAATTGATCTGTGCGGTCACGCTGTTGATGTTCTGCGGATGTGGTAGCGGGGAGCCGAAATCGTCCCCGTTATCTTCAGAACCGGTCGCGGTGCCTGTTGAAATGTCGACTACACCGCCAGTTGAGACTACGGCGATGGTGCCAGATGAGGGGTCGACTACGGTCGCCTCGTCGGTTGCACCACTCTTCGAGCCACGTCCTGATTTTCAGCCAGTCTTCACCGGAAAGGAGCAGTTCCCCGAGGTGAAGGGGGCTGTCACGATCGCTCAGTTGTTTGCTGAAGCCGAAGCCGATCCCGCAGCATTTGAAAAGAAGTACGCCGGATTTGGGACTCCCATGGAAGTCTCGGGGATCGTGGGGCGGTTCGAAATCAATGAGGGAGTGACCAGGCTGACTTTTGTCAACGACGATGGTCGTCCGCTCGGAATACATGAAGTCTCGACTGTAGATCGGCGGCCTTGGGTTTACGCATGGCCGGGCGACCGGGTAACGCTTCGTGGCAAGGTGAGCGGATCGTCGCCAATCTATATTAGAGACGCGCGTCTCGTCTCCTGCGAGAGAAGTCAGGACTCAGTGGTCTATCGAGCAGAACAACTCGCAATCGCTTTCGCGGACGATCCTGGCATTCTGAAATCGAAGTTCAGTGCAACGGACATTACAGTAACGGGATCCGTCGTCGTCACCGAGAAGAGAAAGTACAGCAAAGCCGCGATCGTCTTAAAGACCGACGCCGGAGTGACGTTCGAGGGAATCTATGGTTCGTTTTCTCCGTATGAGTTCCGCCACGCTTCAACGCTACAGCCGGGCGACAAAGTCACGCTAACGGGAGCATTGACTTCAGACGAGTCTGGTAAAAACCTCGTCATCAAGAATCCGTTGATCGTCTCTCCAGATTTTCCCCTGCCGGCTCCCCTCTCGAAAACTGACGGGAGTTTTGTCGTCGATGCGAAACTCGTATCAGAGTGGGGATGGAAGGAGTTCGCAACGCTGTACAGTCAGTTCCAGAATACTGGATTCTCGACGACATTGACGGGGACGGTCTCGTCCATCGAAGACAAGTTTGGCGATATCATCGTGACGTTAGCGACCGAGCAAGAATATCCAGTGGCCATAACGATGAAGCAGGCGGGGCTCGATGCCTCAGGGGTCAAGGTGGGCGACCGAGTTCAATTCCAAGGAGCACTCAGCATCATGCCCGACAATGCCTTGATGAGACTCATAGACGTCCCCAACGCATCTAATGTCATTAAATGATGTTGGCATAGATTGTGTTTTGGACGAGATGTCGCGCTGGGCGACGTCGGCTTGTTTGAGGTCTTTGATGAACGCACCGGCCGGGGTCGGTTGAGCTTCGAGTTTCCACTGTTTGGGCTGACCGGCTTCAGGCTTTTCGGACAGGTGAGTGTGTTAATGGGGATGGTTGAACAGAAGCGTCGACGACAAGTGCTCATCGTCATTCATCTGTGTTCATCCGCGTGCATCTGTGGCATTCATCTTTCTTGTACGTTGCAGTGCAGCGACTTTGGGGAGGCCACTGATGAACACGGATTCACACAGATTGCTAGAGTCGGTACCGCTTGATTTCGACGCGAGGCTTGCCGAAATTCAGCAGGAGGCAGATCGGCAGGCCCGTAGCTTTCAGGTAATTCAGACACTGAGCCGTGAACAGATCGTTGAACTCTTTTGCCGCTTTCAGTTCCACGATGACTGCGTCCGCGACGAGAATGTCCGCGATAAACTCCCCGACGACCGTCCCGTCGTAGAGCACCTTGATCGGAGCTTGTTGCTGCGACACCAGGCCACTTTTGCGAAGTTCGATCGCAAGTGCATTCTCATAGACCTTCTCCAGAAACCCCGAGCCCAAGGTGTTGGAAACCTGAAACGCACACCCGATGATACGTTCCGTGACGGCATTCAACTCATCGTCATTCATCTGTGTTCATCCGCGTGCATCTGTGGCATTCATCCGCGTCCATTCGTGGAATCGCAGTTCTAGGGGCGATTTTCAGAGATCACGAAGTCTACCGCTAACGCATTACTCCGCGATGGATTGTAAGTAGTCAACCAAGGCCGAGAGGTCGGAGGGGGTGATCTCTTTAACGATGCCTTCGGGCATCATGCTGACGGTTTGTTTGACGCGAGCTTCGATGTTCTTAACTGCAACCTTCATCTCTTTGCCCTCTTTGTCGCGGAGGGTGACTTCTTCGGCATTTTCGCTGGTGACGAAGCCCATGATTTGGGTGCCGTCGTCGAGGACGAATTGTTGCGTGACGAAGCCCTGGGCGAGGGTTTTACTCGGATCGAGAATCGATTCGATGAGCTGTTCTCGTTTGTAGGTCTTCGCGACTTGAGGCAGGTAGGGGCCGCGGAGGGGGTCTCCTTTCTTGACGGTATGGCATTTATTACAGGCGAGCTTCTCGAAGAGATGTAACCCGAGTTCGACGTTCTTAGTTGATTTCATGGCGAGCTTCGCCACCTCTTCGGCTTTGAGGTCTTTGATGAACGGACCGGCAACGGTCGGCATGGCTTCGAGTTTCCAATCCTTGGCGATGTCGTTCCCCAGACCGGCGACCTTTGGGTCGGTGCTTTTCATCGCCTCGCGGACTCGCGGTTCAAACTCGCGGAGCTTGATTTCGCGGGCAGCCTTGAGGAGGGTCATCTGCCGTTCGCTGCTGGCGTTCCAAGTGGTTTCGATTGACTTGGTAGCTAACTCGCGATGTTCAGGGGATGTCTCCTTGTCGAAGGCGAGCGACAACAACGCGGCTGAGGCCCAGAGGCCCGCGGGGCCGTCCGCTGCTGCGGTTGTGGTGAGCCATTCGATCTGTTCCCCCAGACGGCGATGCTTGCGAAGCGTGTTCCAGAGTTTGTTGAACGAGTCCTTGCGCTTGCTGAAATCCTCCTTGGGGACTTCGGTCTTTTCGATCGAGAGGAGCGTGTCAAATGCCAGTCGGGGCGCACCGTCGACGTCGGTGCGCAGGACGAGTATGGCTGCTTCTGAACGGAGTGCGGCGGCTTGTGATGCGTCGGCCGCGACCTCTTTCAACAGGGGATGTGCGGTGGCTGGAATCTGCTTTGCACGGCTCAACTCGCCAATCGCGGTCGGGATCATCTGGCGGTCGGCCTGGGCGATTGCCAGAGCGCGTTCGAGCGTGCCGTCGAGTTTCACCTTGTGTCGATCCAGTTGAGTCAACAGCGCTGAGGCTGCGTCGCCGGTCGCGGTCTCGAGTGCCTGCTTCAGCACCGCTTCGATCTTGTCGGACTCGCTCCAGCGTTCGGGCTGATAGTACGGGCCGGAGGTGTCGGGGCGCGTTCCCCAACTGTTTCCTTTCCAGACACCGTCGACGAAGTTCAAGCGACAGAGTGCTGTTTGCAGACTGTTGCGCTTTTGTGGGTCGGTCTCTTTCGCGAGCCTGGAGATTAGACCCTCCACCACCTCCGGCTGATGCAGTCCCTGTAAGACACGAAGTGCACCGACGCGAAGTGTTGCACTCGATGTTGTGGCATCAACAATCGCGAAGCAAGGCTCTTTGTCGCCCAACAGGATGAGCGATTGCACGGCGGTGTGCCGGACAATCGGATCCGCATCGTCTAAGAGTTTCGCAACCTCGGTTCCCAGTTCTGTCTGCCCCAATCGAGCCACAGCGATCGACGCCTCAATCTTGGTTCGCGGGTCCACACTTCGCAGGCCGAGCGAGATTGGATCGGTGTCGACTTTTTCGGTCGCAGGAGTGCTAGGTACTTTGTCCCAGGGTGTTCCAACCCCCTTGGCATCGCCGAGGGCACGGAGGACGAGTGGGAACAGTGCCGGGTCTTCGACTGCCGTTTTCGCCAGATTGGCAAGTGGTGCTCCCGCTTGTTTCAGGGCGTACAGCGCAGCGACCCGGTTGGCCAATGGCTTGCTGCTATCGGTCACAATGAGGTCCAATTCGTTGACGGTCGTCTGGTCGACTCCGCGTCGCAGGATGGCACGCTGGGCTTCCAGTCGACGTCGATGGCTTGGCGAGGTCGCCAGGACCGAGAGGCAGACGTTGGTGTCATCGAAGTTTGGGAGAGGCGTCGTCTTCGCGTTCTTCGGCGAGACACGGACGAGATAGCCGACGTCGTCACCCGCATAAGTGAAGGTGGCCCCTTTCCAACTGGTGACGTACAGATGCCCATTCGCATCACAGTCGAGGTCGGTGACGCGGGTCGCTTTGAGGAACTCGTCTTGATCGGGGGTGAAGGTGCCGCCGTTCGGGGTCAGATGGTGCCGATAGACGATGCTGCGTCCCCAATCGGCCGTGTAGAGTGCATTTCCGTAACCCTCAGGGAAACCGGGTTCATCCAGATACAACGCTCCACAACCGCTTCCCCCTCCGTAATCCGCAAGCGGTTGGACGATCTCATCGCCGAAGTTCATGTACAGCGACGGATAGCCGTGATGTTCGAGTCCGGAGAAGTGATGCAGGCGAATGTCCCAGCCGCCGCCGTCGTTGGTGTTGTCTCGCGTGAACCCGTTGAGGAGCGGGTCCATCGCCACTTCGAGGATGTTGCGTGTTCCTCGTGAATAGACTTCGAGACCGGTTCCATCGGGACGAACGCGAACAACACCGCCGCTGCGGAATTGGAGTTTCGTCCCGTCTGCCCCCTCTGCTTCCATAAACCCGAAGTCGCCGATGGCCAGGTACAGCCAGCCATCAATGCCGAGTGTGACACCGTTCGACGTGTGGTCAGCTGGGCGATCTTTGAAGTCGAACGCGATGTTCTTGACGAGAAACTTTTGCTCGTCCGAGATACCATCTCCATCATGATCGATGAAGGCTGACAGATGCGGCGGGTGCATGACGTACAGGCGATCATGGTCCCAGACGAGACCGCGTGGCGAGTCGACGTTGTCGACAAAGAGTTTCGTCTCATCGGCTCGACCATCTCCATCAACATCCCGCAGTCGATAGATGGCCCCCCGGTTCTTTTCGCGGTCAAGTGAGCCGTTCTGATCGACCGAGACATACACCACCCCTTCCGGCGCGGCTGCAACATAGACCGGGTACTTCACTGCCGGCGGGGCCGCGAAGAGAGTCGCATCGAACTCGTCGGGGACTTTAACATCCGACAAGAAAGCTGCTTCGGACTCCTTCTTTTGCTGTTGGGGGTCGATGGCGACCATCTCGTCGCCGTGCAGCGATAACTCCCAGATGCTCCCCCAGCCACCGGTGTTGGAGCCGAGAAAGTTCACTCGAACGTATTGGACATCAGGAGCATTGAATTGAAATTCATGCGTTCCGTTCTTTCCGTTCTTGCTCTCATCGACGAGCGGAATCCAGTTGCCCTCGTTGATTGCGACCTCTAGCGTGTACTTGTAGACAGTCTGATCGGACTCCCACTTGATGGTGGCCCCCTTGAGGTTCGTCGGCTCGGCGAAATCGACTTGTAACCACTGCGGAGCCGATCCGTTACCGGCACACCAGCGAGTCGAGCCGTTCCCGTCAATTGCATTGATGGCGAAGTTCTTTTTGCCGGTCTCTTCGCTCGATGCCGTCGCCTTCGCCCCTTTGGCAAGGTTCACTGGCACCAGTTTTGGCTTGTCCGACGACGTCTTCAGATAGGTTGGATCGTCAAGCTTGTTGGCCGCCCAGAGGACGCCGCGGGTCAGCATGTCGAGGAAAACGGGGTCTTCGACAGTAACGTTATGGTGCCCGAGCGTCGTCCCGAAGACACGTCCTTTGCCGTAGGTATTCGTCCAGACGCAAACCTCCTCGTTTCCCTTTTCACGGTTCTTGGCCGACGCGAGCGGGTGCGCGGTCTCCCAGAGTTTCTCGATCCAGTAGAGTTCCCCCGCCGGGTTTGCCCAGCCTGCTGGGAAGCCTTTCATGATCGGATGCTCGGCGTCTCGGTTCAGCACTTCGTGAGCGTAATGGGCACCATGACGACGCGACGTCACTCCGCAGAACTTGAACCACTCGTCGCGGCCATCGCGATAGCAGTGCATCGCGCAGTGGACGACAACCCCCGGCAGCCCCTCTTTGTGCGGTTTGAGGATGTTGTCGACATAGGCGGTATCCTTCACATCCGCGAAGCACTCATCATGGATGACAACATCATAGCCTTCCGACCAGTTCTCCTTGTCGTAGACCTCGATCTTCGAGTTCGTCGCCGATCCCCCCTGCTGCACGACTTCGACATCAATGTACGCCCGCGCCCATAGCCCCTTCGCAATGATCGACTTCTGAGCCGTGTAGTCGTGACAGCACCCCCCGGTAATGAGCAACACCCGCAGCGGCTTTGGCGGCGGCGTCTGCCCCACTGGGTTGTCCCCTCGAGCCACTGTGTGAACCAGAGAGAAGCAAATGGCACAAAACAACGTTGCGGAAGATCGAACAAAAGGCATGGCAGGTTCCAGAGTATTGGCCATCGAAGTGCTCGGAAAGAGCGGCAATTGCCGTACGATCTACTCGCGGGGCGATGGCTGGTTTGCAAGACGGACGGAGCCAGGGAGGAAGGACGTTGCCCCAGAGACTCGGCGGGGAGGTCAAACAGATCAAACAACAACGATCAGAATAGATGATCTCTTCTCGAGTGGGAACCAATCCACACACACTTGCCCAAACTTCGTGCGTCACCGAATATCGATCGGGCAACAAGGCTGCTTTCCAGAAATGGTTTCAACTTTTCCCATTGGCCGTGTCTGGCAGTTTCTATGAGGAAGACCCGAAAGGTTGTGGCGTGCCAAACGGCCCGAAAGTTCCTCGTACGTAAAAATGATTTCCGAACGACTGTGGACATCGCCGCTTGGCGCACTTTTTGCAGATTGATGTCGATGAGTCTCAAGGATCGGTCTGACACGCCAATCATTATTTTGGTCAATTTGTCCGAAAATGCCGAAACTTTGGTTGTGAAGTTTTGAAAAAGAAACGTACAGTGTACGCATTAACTGTCTCTCATGTGTTTGTTTTCGTTATGGTGGCGGGCAAATTCCACGTTAATGTCTAAGGAGTTTCTTATGGTCAGGCGACGAAATGGTTTCACACTCATTGAGTTACTGGTGGTCATTGCGATCATCGCGATTCTCGTGGCCCTGCTTCTGCCCGCCGTACAAGCGGTTCGCGAGGCAGCACGTCGGGCTCAGTGCCAGGATCACGGTCACAACATTGTTATTGCGTTACACAACTATGAGTCGACGCACAAGATTTTCCCGATGGGGAGTTACAACCTGAATGCCGGTTGGCCGCACAACGGTTCGAACTGGCGTGTGTTGATCTTCCCGTTCATCGAACAGAAGCCTGTTCATGACACCCTGAAGTTCGACACCAATCGGTTCTTCCGCGGGGACATGCTGGCGAATGCGAACGGACAACCTGCACTGAGTCGGTTGATCGTTGACCTGTACCGCTGTCCGTCAACCAGCCTTGAATTCTTTGACAGCCCTCATGGATCACAAAACTCCCAGTTTGGTATGAACGTCTGCTACGTTGGAATTCAAGGGGCGGCACAGCCTGTTCCTGGACCAAATTCGACCGCTGGAACGAGGGACTGCGGACATGGCTGGTCATGCGACAATGGAATGTTGCTGGTCAATCAGGCCACAACCATGTCGAGTTGCCTTGATGGGACCTCAAACATTGTCATCGTCGCCGAACAGTCGGCTCTGATGAAGGGAGCGGCCGGACTCAGAAACCGGTCGGCAAACTACTACGGTGGATGGTCAGGAGCTCGTCATGATCGTCCAGTCATGTCTCCTGCCGGTTGTAACGATCTCTGGCAGACCGGGACGACCTGCGTCCGCTTCGCCATCAACTCTAACATCAATCAGGTCGGAGCAACTGATGCCCAGTATCGCAATAACACGGTGCTCAACTCGGAACATCCCGGCGGGGCTCACCTGATGTTGAACGATGGCAAGGTGACATTTGCTGGAGAGAACATCGATCTGGATGTGGTCAAGAAGCTTTGCTGTCGATACGACGGTCAACCGGTCTCTGCACCGTAACGACCAAGTGACACCAACGAGTCGACCATGGCGTTGATCGAGAATCTTCGCCATGGTCGCGGCTCGCCTGTGAACATGATGGCTTTCGTTCACCCTTTCTTGGATAAACCTCAGATGATTCCACTTCACCATAAGAAATGCTCACTGCTGCCCATACTTCTCGCGATGGTCATGCTGTCGATATCGGGCTGCGGTGGCGGAGCCGAGAGTGTGCCGATGGGAACCGCCAAGGGGACCGTTACCCTTGATGATAAGCCCTATGACGGTGCTCAACTCATCTTCTTCAACCTGAAGAAAGGATCGGCATCGGAGGCGACGATCAAGGCCGATGGAAGCTACGAACTTGGCAACGAGGTTCCGGCTGGCGACTATGTCGTCTATCTCGCCCCAAAGTCGGCAGTCGTCAGCGATGCGGACATGGGTGCTGGCATGGGGGGCGTCAAGCAAGACCAAACCGTCAACGCCAAGTACTGGAACGAGACGACAACCGACATCAACGTCACGTTGAAAGAAGGGATGAACGATATCCCCGTAAAGCTCTCAAAGTAACGATCTCTGCCGACAAAGAAACGGCGGAGTGTCGTTGCCGAACTGATTTCGTTGGACTGACGCAATAGTTGGACTGACACACAAGAGCCGCGTGTCTTCGAGAATTAAGAGCGCCTGAAGGGAATCGAACCCTCGTCTGAAGCTTGGGAAGCTGCCGTGTTACCATTACACCACAGGCGCGTGGGGCCGGAGTATCGGAAGTTTTGCCTTGAATGGCAAGTAATCGGAGAGGCATTTCCCGAGGGAGAAGTTGATCCGCCATCAAAGGTCGGCAGAGGCAGCCATCTGTCAACAACTTTTCAGATGAACACACGTCAGTACACCCGGCACGGAACGGTTTGCTTCGCCGGACACTGGGGTGTCGTGAACGGTCAGTTCTGGTTTCGACCATCGAAGACACTCGAAACACCGAAGGCTTTTTCCGACACTAAACGCCAACACCTTCCGGGCTGAGGTCGGCACTTTCGACGACTGGGTCCCTCCAGGCAAAACGCTTCTCGATTGCCCAGCGAGCGAGAGCGAGCATCATGCTGCGGTCAACATGAGGACATGGAAGATTTGGCAACGCTTGCTGCGTATTGGTCGAATCGAACGTCGCATCGTCTCGCCAGTACGACTCGTACACCTTAAATTGCTCGAAAAAGATTTCTTCAAGCTCGGTGTTTTTGCTTTCCTGGCTACCGGCACCTGTGAAGCCAGTACCATAGATGTCGATTGCCTCTTCCAGCACGTCGCGAATCAGTCGCATCGTCACCGGAATGCGGGGTGTCAGGTGATACGTCTTTCCGTGCAACTTTGAGTCGATAACGATTTCGGCCATCGCCTTGGAGACCCAATCGACCGGGACCAGATACTTTCGCTCGTGCCCATCGATGTTGAAGATGATGTCATTCGAGGGAGCACGACCACTAAAGTTAAACGTCGACATCTGGGACACCAGCGTCTGCGACAACTGCATGGCGGCGTAGAAGTTGTGAAACGTAAAGGTGATCTTTGACTCACTGTCTCCGATGATGATGCCGGGGCGAAACACCGTCAACGTATCGAGGTCTTGGCAGGCTCGCACGAGTTTCTCGGATTCAACTTTGCTCTCTTCGTAGCAGTTAGCCAGCGCCTGTCCTTCGTCCAGTTCCGACTCGTAAACCACTCCTTCGCGGAGACCTGCAATGTAGGCGGTCGAGACTTGGAAGAAGTTGCGAATGCCAGCATTCTTGCAAAACTCGAGCACGTGCCGAGTTCCATCGAGATTCGTCTTCCAGGGTTCGGCGTTGCGACCAGTGGTGACGAACGAGAGACTGGCCGCGTTGTGGATGATGCGGTCACAGTTTTGGGCGACCCACTCTGCTTCACCGGGAGTGATACCGAAATCGGGCTGAGTGATGTCTCCGGCGAGGACTACGGGACGCGGAAGTTTGCGACCGAGAATGTTTTCCCAGGCACGCATCGCGGCTTCCACGCGACGATGTGGGTCGTGTCGACGACTCGGTCGAACGAGCACCGCCATAGGAACGCCCGCTGTTAACAGGTCGCGCATCAGATAGCGTCCCAGCAAACCTGTCGCGCCAGTCAACAAGACGTGTCTCATGTTCTTCGTGTCTCCTGCACAAATATCCTCGCAACACCCCAACAAAATGCAGCCGTAGAGGTGCCAGAATTCCGGTCAGTCTAAGTTCATGGGGTGATGTTCACAAGCAGACGGCCCCCCTGTGGCCAATTCCCCGATCATGGCAATCTTCCGTCGGTTGCCATGAGACAGAATGTTTCGCGGCTTGAACAGTTCCCCATCAGGTATTTCTGCCTCATCACCATTTTTCTGACGATCTCACGCGGCGCGACGAAACGACTCTTCTGGAGCGGTGGACCTGCTTTTCTGTGCTCTGATCGGAGACTCGTAGTGTCGATTTGCCGTGGGAGTCTGAGTCGAAGACTGTACTTTTTGACGCGATTTGTGCCCGAAGGCAAGCAATGAGGGCAATAACAACAAGTCACCGACCACCGCAGCCATCAGCAGTGTCGACATTAACAGGCCGAACCGTGCGGTCGGCACGAACTGACTTGCCGCCAATGCCAACATCCCCAAACTGGCGATGAGAGCGGCCTGAAAGATCGGAGCACCCGTTCGCCAGAGAGCGTTTCTTGATGCCCGTTCCCGGTTGCGATGCCGTTTGATCTGATGGCGGTATTCCGTCACAAAGTGGAACGTCCCGTCAACGGCGATGCCCAGGGCAATACTGGCTGTCATCATCATCCCAATGTCGACCGGGATATTGCACCAGCCCATGATGCCAAACACAATCGCAATCGGCACAAGGTTTGGGATCATCGCGATGATCGACAAGGTAATCGACCGTAGCGAGAGCATCATGACAAAGGTGATGATGGCGAACGCAGCGGCAAAGCTCGACCAGAATCCGCGGAAGATGTCCTGTTGAGCGACTGCCAGCAGCGGAGCAATTCCCGTTATCGTCAAATTCTCTCCCGTGACCATTTTCTGTAACTCGTCGGCTGTTGCGTGCTTTTGGCTTGGTCCGTCACCTACGACTCTCGCACTGATTCGCCAGAACCGTTGACCGACGGAGACGAAATCCCGGTTGTCCTGAGAGTGTCCCGCCCGACTCAGAAGACGCATCGTTTCTGCCCGGCTTTCGGGAAGTTCTGTCGGGAAAAAGCTCGCTTGCGACAACGTGTGACGGATGTTGGGATGCGCAGCGATCTGAGTCTCAACCTTGCGGACCCGGTCAATCTTCTCAAACAGCGGGATATCTTCCGTTCCGAAGTCGACAGTCACTTCGATGGACTCGTACGGCGTGAGATCCGCTTCAATGACACGAATGTCCCGAGCCACAAGGCTCCCTTTCGGAAGGAACTCGAGCGGATCAATACTCGACTGAAGTTGCATGATGCCATACGCGGAGGCGGCCACAAGGACCAGCGACCCGAGTACGATGCGGGTGGTTCGCCCCATGATCCAGAACCCCACCATCGGCAGCCATTCTCGTTCGTCACGCTCCGAAGTGGCAGATTTCGGCATCAAGCAGACGAGTGCCGGTGTCAGACCTAAGCCAGCAAACAACGCAGTGAACGCACCGAATGCGGCCCCTAGTCCAAACTGACGTACTGGAGAAAACTCGCTGACGGTCAGCGAGCACAGCCCGATCACGGTCGTCAATGTCGCCCAGAAGCAAGGTCGAAACGCCCGACGAATCGCCAACCCGATGGCATTCGGCTCTTTCACACTGGCTCGATAGTAGTGCAAGTAGTGAATCGAAATCGCCAGAGTAAACACCATCACCATGACCGGCATGGCCGACATGATGAAGTTGAACTCGCCTCCCATCCAACTGACGGCCGATTCACTCAGCCCGACCGCCCAGACTGTGACCAGCATGACTCCAGTCGTCATGTGGATGTCGCGAATGACCAACCACAGGATGACGCTACTAACGAGGAGCGTCACGCAAAAGAAGAACGTGTTCTGTCGAAACCCGCCGAGATGGTCTAACTCGGAGATTGTCACCGCTGCGCCAGCCAGGTAGACGTTGTCGGCGTCAAGCTGACAATAATCCAGAGCGCGTCGGATCGCGGTGACAGTGGCATCGCGATCAGCGACACCTGCGGGAGACAACTGAGCCAGCATCCCGACCATGCGCCCCTGAGGCGAGAGGACCAACCCATCGAGGCGTGCCCGTGCCTCGTCGGCAGGGACACTGAAACCTTCCATCTCATGCTTCAGTCGCGCCGGAGACCAACAGCGACGAATCTCCGACAATCCTTCGAGTCGACAAGCCACCGATTCGAGCAGCGGGCTGTCTTCAGCGACGTCCGGAATGCCGATGAGAATCGTTTCGTCGCCACCGAAGCGAGAAAGGAAATCGTCGTAGTCCGCTCGCACCGCGGAGTTATCGGGGAGCCAGGTTTCGACGTTGTTGTTGGCCGGCATTCGGCTTACTTCAAACGCGAAGTAAGGGAGCATCATCGCCGCAGCCAACAGCAAATGTTTGCTGTGTCGCAGATAGAATGACGAGAGCAACTGGCTCAAATTCATAGGGAAGTCGAAGTTCAGAGAGTGGAAAGTGCCGACGGTTACCGTTTCCGGTGAACCACTCACAGACGACAAGAGTCATTCGCCGCTTGCGCCGTCGATCCTCTCCTTGCACAATCACGCGAACCACGGACCAATTCCACGCATGTTGCCTGGATCGGCTTTGTGATCTATTACGGATCGCGAAGTAAACTTCGAGACGCACTCTTCTCGGCGACAGTCTGGGACAACCTCGGGAACGTCGGCACCGCACCCCGTAGAATGGCAGACTCTCACGTCTCTCAGTTATCGAGAACGGAGCGTCACAGCCGTTATAGGTTTCCAAGTCGATTCAACCGATCCAAGCAGAGAGCCGAACAAGTCAGCAAAATCGGCCAGTCCAAGCTGTGCTCGCTTGGTCCATCCCTCCGCTCTGCCTCCAAGGCTGTTCGCCTGTTAGATCACAAACACCCCTGACCAATGCATCCGGTTCTGTTCCTCACTCTTCGGAACAGGACATGATCTTCTCCCGCCCCCCTTCGAGAGGCTGGCTAAAGCCGGAAGGTAAACCGTCCGGAAGAAGAAACGTCCCGTCTGCGGATGTTTCCGATCAAGAAACTCACAAAGAGAGGAACGCCCCGCAAACGTGAGTCGTCCAGCCCGCTCACAGGATGACGGTTGCAATTCAGCCGTTGAGGCCGAACTTCGCAGCAATGGCATCCCAACTGCTATAGACGAACCAGCCCAAGACCACGACAAGCGCAACGACGGCAGCGAGGTACACCAGCAGGCCGATAAAGCCGAGTGTTCCGTCTCGCCAGCGTTCCAAGATTCGCCACCATTTGCGACGTCCATACTGCTTGTCGATCTCGGCATACGCTGCTTTCAAACCCTGATCCCGACTGTTCGCTTTGGCTCGCGTCAGCATCTTCTTGGCGTCGTCTTCAAAGATTGGAACCTGAGCGACCGGAAGAAACGGGCCATTCTTGGAGACGGCTACCTGGGTCTTTGGATCAAGTTTGTCGGTTTTCAGAGCCGCGAGAATCTGCCCCGTTGGCATCTTGCCAATCTTGATCCGCCCATTGGAATCCAACGTCTTGACGTACCATTCCTTGTCGGCATCGGCGACGGAAGTTCGTTTGGCTTGAACATCAGCCGCTGACGTGGCGGGAGGGAGATTCGCCGGTCGGGTACCAACTCGCGTTTGCATTCCCCCTCCGATTGCCCCCTGAGTTGCCCCTCCGGAACGTCGGGCGACGACCTTCTCGGGGTGATCCAGAAAGCTCAACGACTCAGATGCGAGGCCCAAACTCTCTAAGTCGTTAACGAAGTCCTGCATCGTTTGATACCGATGAGCGGGGTCTTTCATCATCGACTTGTCGATCATCAGGCTCAGTCGTTCCGGGACGGCACTGTTCACCCGATTGGCGGCCTGATACTTCCCTTGCTCTTTGTTCGTAATCAGTTCGACGATCGAATCACCGGAAAACGGGAGGGTCCCGGTAACCATGTGATACAGCGTGCTCCCCAAGGCATAGACGTCGCAACGATGGTCGACATGCTTTGCATTACGAGCCTGTTCGGGCGGCATGTAGTGCGGTGTGCCCAGTCCGGTGCCGCTCTGCGTCATCGACATGTCTTCATCGGTCGCCTTGGCGAGTCCGAGATCCGCCACCTTGATGACTCCGGTCTTTGTCACCAGAATGTTGTCGGGCTTGATGTCCCGATGAATCATTTTCAGTTTGTGAGCATGGACGAGGGCTTCGCCACACACCAGCGTGACGAGCACCGCATCAGCAATCGGAATGATTTTGAGTTGATCGAGCCAGTCCTGCATCGAACGACCGGCGATCAATTCCATCGCCACGTAGTGGTTCCCCTTTTCTTCGCCAACCGCATAACACGAAACCACATTGGGGTGATGAATCTTCGCCATCGCCCGGGCCTCACGCAGAAACCTCTCTTGGAAGCCGGGCTTCTTGGCAAGATCACGAGACATGATCTTGATGGCACATTCGCGGTCGAGGCTGATCTGATGTCCGAGATAGACCGCCCCCATTCCCCCCTGACCAAGTTTCTTTGTCAGCAGAAAGTCTCCCAGTTGCACTGGCTTCTTGCCAGAATCAGCCGATGTGGCTGCATCGGAATTCGCAGATGACATGAACGAGGTCCTTCTAGGCTGCGTCAGGATTCTCGGAGAAGTGGCGTTAAGGTGAATGACAACTTACCGAATGAATATCGGCACAAAGCAATCACAACTCCGGCGACTCACTAGGGGTAGAATGAATTGCAAACGTAAGACCAGAATCCCGACTTGGTTGTGCCATTATGTGATCCGTAAGACGTTATTGCTACGTCATTTTCGCAAAAGTAGCGATCTTGCGGATGATGCCGGTGACCCGCCTGCGGACCCCCTGGGTATAACCGTCAGGCTCGCTGCCATGCTGTTCCTGTCGGAAACGTGTACGCCGCAATCGACGCTGCGTGCATTTCGGCGCTATAACCAGGAGTCGTCGGGGGAAGGTACCGCCCCCCCTTTAGGTTGACGGGAGCCAGAAAGTGCTCGTGCAGATGATCGGCATATTCAGTAATGCGGTCGGTTTGCGTCCCGCTGATCGCCACGAAGTCAATCATCGACAAGTGCTGAACATACTCACACAGGCCGACCCCCCCGGCATGGGGACAGACAGGAATTCCCATTTTCGCCGCCATGAGCAGCACGGCGAGCACTTCGTTGACTCCCCCAAGTCGGCAGGCATCGATCTGACAAACCCCCATCCCCCCGGACTGCAAGAACTGTTTGAACATCACCCGGTTAGCGCAATGTTCGCCCGTCGCCACTCGAATCGGTGCGACCCCTCGGGCGATGGCCGCATGACCCAGCACATCGTCGGGACTCGTCGGCTCTTCCAGGAACCACGGCTGGAACTCGGCCAACTGTTGGCACCACTCAATGGCCTGTGACACCTCCCACACCTGATTGGCGTCGATCATCAAACGACGGTCCCAGCCAATCTCTTCCCGGATAATGCGGCATCGGCGAATGTCGTCAGCGAGATCTCGACCGACTTTAATCTTGAAGACCTCCCATCCCGCAGCCAGCGAGGAACGACAGAGTTCCCGCAACTTGTCGTCGTCGTATCCCAACCAACCTGCAGAGGTCGTGTAGGCGGGGTATCCCTCGGCTTCTAGCTGGGCACGCCGTAACTCTCGGCCGGGAACTTGTCTTTCGAGTAACTCCAACGCTTCGTCAGGCGTGATGGCATCGGTGATGTATCGAAAGTCTACGCAAGCCACGATCTCGGCGGGAGTCATCTCCGAAACAAGTCTCCAGAGAGGCTTCTGCTCGACCTTCGCGTAGAGGTCCCATACCGCATTGACGATGGCCGCCGTCGCCAGATGAATGACCCCTTTCTCTGGTCCGACCCAGCGGAGTTGACTGTCTCCGGTGATGTGCCGCCAGAAACCGGCCATGTCCGAGGTGAACGACTCCAGCGTTCGCCCGTGCACTAGTGGTGACAACGACTCTATTGCCCGAGTGCAAAGCTCGTTCCCTCGCCCAATGGTGAACGTAAACCCATGCCCTTTGAGGCCATCCCCTCGGTCGGTATGCAGGATGACATAAGCCGCCGAATAGTCTGGATCAGGGTTCATTGCATCGGACCCATCGAGCGATCGCGACGTCGGAAATCGCAGGTCGTGTGCCGTAATGTGCGTGATCGTTGTTGTCATCGTGTTCGCTGTCGAGGTCACTGTTATTGGATGGAAATGTCGATCTGCCGAGTGCTGACGACTAACTGCAAGCGACTGAGTACTGACTACGTGGGAAGACGTCATGCCTCTCATGCTGTACGACGGACATCCATGTCAGTCGTAACCTCCATGTCCGTCGCAAGGACGCGGTTGTCCACCAGAGAAAGCGGGTTCTGCCAGTGAGTTAAGGTTTCGGGCGGATTTGGCGCATCTCGGCTTTGAAATCGTTGAGTTTCTCATCGGTCAGATGCTTGTCGATATGTTCCTGCAACGCCCCGCAGAGTTTGTTGATTCGCGAAACGGCGACACGATCCTTGTTCCCTTGAGCAATTGCAACAGCGGTCTGCTGAATTGCTCGGAGTCGGACGTCGAACGACTTCTTCAGCGGTAACCCACCGAGTTCCTCCATCAGCGTGTCGACCTCAGTCCACTTGTCGTTGTTCGAGAGTCCCCGAATCCTTGCCATCAGAACGGCCCGGCGGGCGACCGTCTCGATCAGTTCGGCTTCGAGCAACTCGACTTGCCCCTCTGCTGTCAGTCGGGCCGCATCGTTGGGAATTTCAAGTTCAACCCGGGCATCGGTCCCCGGAATGAAAGGGACTTGGGCCAGGACGGTTGTTCCACTGATGATATAGAGGTATCTGAGGAGATGCCCCGGATCGACAGGCAACTGAACCTGGCCTCGTCGATCGGTCAACAGCGTAAGCCGATCGGGGACCGCATCCTCTTTGGTCGGACGCCGATCGGTTACGTCGACCCGAGCACCCGCGAGGGGATTGTCCCGTTCCTTGCGGGGATAGATGACGAGTGTCGTTTCCTGGAACTGCGGCTTGACGGCAATTCCCATCAGCTCGACACGTCGTCGATTCCCCGCCAAGGGGGACCGAAACGTCGAGATGACGTTGGCCAGCATCCGCCCGCGATTGACCTCGGTCACTTCCAGATAGGTCCACCCAACATGGACGATCTGTTGCAACTGTTGCTTTCGATCAAGGTAACGGTAGTAAGGGGAAAGGTAGTCCCCCACCCGAAAAGGTGCGACGGCGACATCGGGGGGCATCAGTTCTCCCCCACGAATGCGAAACTCGACGGTCTTTCCATCTTCCGAGACAGTGTCGATCTGAGCGATTGGCCGGAAGTGGCTCAGCAGCATTTCGACAGCGACATCGGCGAGCTGTCGCGGTTCATACAACGTTCTCGAAACCATCGGAGTCGATGTTTGTGAATTGACGTCCCACGACTGACAGGCCAGACGGTAGCCACCACCGTCTCGTTCGAGTGTCAATTGGTACGATTGGTCGATCTCGGGCAAGTTCACCGGGGGGCGGCGTTGTTCGTCCGAAAGATCTTGCAGCAGCAAAGATGATGCGGGTTGCAAGTCTTCCGATTCTCGCAGCGTCATCTGCCATAACGGCCCGACGCGGCTCTCAATGCGAGCTGTCAAATCGGTGAGAAAACGTTCACGAAACCGCTCTCCAAATTCGGGGGTCCGACTGATCCCGATGTCCACGAGAATTTGATAGGGAACCACATCAATCGTCGGGCGAACCACCTTCGGTGGCGGCTTCGGCTTGTTGTCATCGGTGGAGGTGCCTGATGCTGGAGCGGCGGTTGCTGCGGGAGCGGCGGCGGGTGTCGTCGCTCCCGAACTCGAAGGGGCTGTCGCATTACTGGACGGCGACTTGGTCACGTCATCGGCAACAGCGTCTTCCCGCCAATCGCTCCCCCCCGACAGCAGGAGCATCAGGCACAAGGAGACCAGAAACGTCATTCGTTGCGGTCGCTTAGGGAGCGATCTGTTCATCAACTCGATCCGAAATTGTGTTCAGAAACTTAGGAGGACCCGTGTCGACCGATGTGGGGAAAGTTACAGGCCAGTGGCCTGCAAGGATGCGCTGCGGACCCAGTTGTCGAGGTTGTCATAACTGTGAACTGGATGAGCCGACATCCCTTGGATGTTCTTGCGATACACCGTGTACTCTTCCAGTTCCCACAGAGGAATGATGGCAACCTCTTCCCATAAGAAGCGGTGCAACTTCCGAACTCGCTCGACCGCACGAGACGGATCAGCAGTCCGGTCGAGATCAACGAGTTCTTGTTTCAGCCAGTCGGGAATCGTCATCAGGTCATCTATGCGGGCTGTCGACTGCATTGTCATCAATGGCCACAACTCGGTGATAGGGTCGACGACATGCGTCTCGCGGTACAACAGATCCCACTTTCCATCCTGAAAGGCTGTTAACTCATCGTCTGGAACCAGTTCGACATCGATGCCGACTCGGAACCACTGTTTGCACATCGCCTGGGCCGCTGCTCGCAAGACGGGATCAGGGGGAGCGATCATCCGTAGTCGCGGCAAGTCGCCGTCGATCACCTTGTTCGCCCCCAAGGAATTGCGAGCCGCCAGTCCAAGAGCAAGCGATGCATAAGGGTCGAAAGGTCTCGGTTCAATCCCTGTGCCGTGTGCGTAACTGTTATGCGGGAACGGGCCGGAAGCAACCCGCCCCTGACTCCCTGCCGGCTCGCGGAGCAGGATATTGTCAAGGATACCCTGTCGATCAAGTCCGTAAACCAATGCCCGTCGCAACTCCCGTGACTTCAATACCTTCTTCGTGGGATTGAACAATACCATGTGCGTCGCCGGCACCGCATGTTTTTGAATAAAGTACTGCTCCTTCATCAGTTTGTCGGATTCAATACGCCGAATAATCCACGCGGGCAACCCCGGCAGCATACAGACTTCACCAGCCCGCAGCCCATGCAATGCCGCTTCCGCGTTGAGATACTTTCGCTCTTGAATCTCGGCGACATGATAGTCCCGCAGCTGCTCTGGCTCGGCGATCACACGTTGATAAACCTGAACAGTATCGCTTGATTCGATTCGCCGAAAACCTCCCGCCGGATAGCTCTCGCCAAACGAACCATCGACTTCCGTTCCAGCCGCCACTGCCGCCCCCTCATCGGTTGCAGATGCGACTGTCGTTGATGCGACTGTCGATGATGCGGGGGCCTCTGCGCTGTCTGCTGCTGATGGTACTGGGACGACTTCATTTTCCGGAGCTTTGACAACGGTCATCAAGGCCAATGTCTCGAGTCTTGAAGGGACACGGCGGAACCTTACGGTAAACTCGAAGGGAGAATCAATCGAGATTCCGGCGATGTAACTTGCCAGACGTTCGTCATAGTCAGGGTGTTCGGGACGGAGCCTTTCAGCGATCCGCTTCACGATGGGCCAAGACTGTATGACCGGTTGCGTCTCCCACGGCTGACGTGTCCGTCGCAAGGTAAACCGCATCGTCCTCCCGAGGTCTTCGGGAATCCACTCATCAAGAAATCGGCTCCTCATTCGGGGATAACCATCGCGAAAATCCCGAATCTCGAAGAGTGAGATTTCAGTGAGTCGTTGATGTCGCTCGTCGGCGTCCGTCGCGAAGGGGTACGCCGTCGGCTCTCCGGGAAATCGGTCGACACCAACTCGCACTCGCTGATATCGCTCGACCAGTGGAGTGTACTGCCCTTTCAAATTCGGCGTTTCGGGCCAGATACGTGCCGCCCGGTCAGCGAGGTCCGCCGCCTCAGCGTGCTTCCCCGCAACACTCAACTGCCGCGCCTCGTCGAGCACGGCAATCGCTCGTTTCGACAACGTCGCCGAGTGCTTCTGAAAGACCGGGTCGGTCGTGGTGATGACACCGAGTCGATCAAGAAAGAACCTTGCCTTGCGGAAGTCATCAGCCGCAAGTGCCTCGGTAATGATGCCATCCGCCGCTCGCCCCGCAGTCGCACCCAGATTCGGAAAGTCTTTTCGACTCCGGAAAACCTCTTCAAAGACCATGAGCGCCGGTTCAAGTTCCCCCGCCTCCAATCGGGCACTGCCATCGGCAAACAGCAATTTGTCTTTTGTCTCCTTCAGACCCGGCCAGTCGGGCTGCGTTCGCTCGAACTTGGTGACAAGTTCAAACGCGAGATCGAGATTCTTTTCCTTCAACAGCAACTCGACGCGTTGTAACCACAAGTCTTCATGATGCACAAATTTTTCGACTTCTTCGAGGTCGATAAAAAACTTCTTTGACGGATCAGTGGTATCGAGAAACTCGAACTGCTTGATGACCGCCATTTCTGCTCGCCATGTCTGCAACTTCTCTCCCGTCAACTTGCGGCCCGCTTCAATCTTGGCTTCATATTCCTGAGTCCGAGTCTCGAGCGTTCGGGGACGAGGAGACATCGGAAAGACTTCCAACACCTGCATAGACTTTAGAATCACCCAGTCTCGATACAGTGATACGTCACCGGTCAAAAACAGTTCGGCCGGCGGAACCTCCATCTCGGCAAGAGTCTTGATCGCCGGCGCCGTTTCCTCGGGAGTCGGTTCTCCTGTGGTCGTCCCATCCGTCGGGGGGGGATCATCGGCCCAAAGCGCAGTTCGCCCATGTTCAGGGATCGCGCAAAAATACAGACTCGCCACGAACCAGAACAGCAAGCCGATCGTTTGAACAGACGACTTATAAGAATTGTCGAACACGTTGGGGTCTCGACAGAAAAGGAAATGAGGAAATGAAGGGACGACACCGACAGACACCACACGAACGAACGCAGTGCAGCATCCCGTTGAACTCGATGCGAACGGTCCACGTAACCACGCGAGAACGCGGCACATCGACCTTTCGCTCCGTGGATTATTGGCCTCCTCCGATCGTTCCGCAAGCGACCCCACGCCAGACTCCGTCGAGAACGCGACGAATTCTTGACCAAACTCCAGAGGCCGGAGACCTTCAAAACGCTGACAACTCTGACAAACCCCGCCGATGGCATCCCCCGTCACTCGCCCCTGAACAGTTCGGTCAGTAAGATGCGACCGATCCGGTCAGTCGTATTCCGTAGACAGTTTCCTAAGTGATATCAGTTTCATCAGACAGTCAGGTCAGTAGCACAATGAAGGTTTTGGTTGTTGGTCAGGGTGGACGCGAACACGCACTTGTCTGGAAGTTGGCCCAATCTCCGCGGGTAACTCAGGTCTACTGCGCCCCCGGAAACGCAGGGACCGCCGGGGATGCCATCAACGTCGACATCGCCGATACCGACATCGATAAGTTGGTCGCCTTTGCCCTCAAGGAGAAGATCGACCTGACCGTCGTTGGCCCGGAAGCCTCTCTCGTCGCCGGGATTGTGGACGCTTTTGAAAAGAAAAAGCTGCGAATCTTCGGACCGTCGCAAAAAGCCGCAGCACTCGAAGGGAGCAAAGTCTTCGCCAAAGAGATCATGCGGATGGGAAACATTCCGACCGCGGACTACCACGTCTTTACCGACGCCGAAGACGCCATCGCCTTCGTGCAAGAACGAAGCACGCTCTCGTTCGTGGTGAAAGCCGATGGTCTGGCAGCTGGAAAGGGGGTGACCGTCTGCAACACCCCCGATGACGCCATCACCGCCATCCGGGAGTCGCTCATCGAAGGGCGCTTCGGCAAAGCGGGACGAGAAATCGTCATCGAAGAACGACTGCAAGGCGAAGAGGTCTCGATTCTTGCGCTGGTCGATGGTCGGACGATCGTCACCCTCGAAGCGGCTCAAGATCATAAGGCGGCCTACGATGCGGACGAAGGCCCCAACACGGGCGGCATGGGAGCATACAGCCCCGCCCCCTTTGCCACTCCCGAACTTCTCGATGAAGTCATTCAGACCATCCTCGTCCCCACTGTCCACGCCATGCGTCGAAAAGGGATCGAGTTTCGTGGAGTCTTGTATGCCGGGATCATGTTGACCCCGCAAGGCCCCAAGGTGCTCGAATTCAACGTCCGTCTGGGAGACCCGGAAACCCAGCCCATCCTGATGCGACTTAAGACTGACCTATTTGAAGTCCTCTTGGCTGCCACCGAGGGCCGTCTCAACGAGTATGCTCAACTGGAGTGGGACGAACGAACGGCCGTCTGCGTTGTGATGGCTTCTGATGGCTACCCCGGCGACTACCAGAAAGGTCACCCGATCCGCGGTCTCGAAGAGGCAGCCCAACTCCCACAGACCAAGGTCTTCCATGCAGGAACGAAACTGCAAGAGGGAGCCGTCGTCAATTATGGTGGCCGGGTCCTCGGCGTCACCGCCTTGGGTGACGGCGTCTCTGATGCCAAGAAAAAGGCGTATGAAGCAGTCAAATGCATCCGCTGGACCGGTGCCTGGTGCCGCAAAGACATCTCCGACAAAGCCCGCCTCACTGGCGACACCTAACCGATGCCGCATTTTTGGTGGTACGGCTTGCGCCCTGCCGCTATTTTGTGGGGGGATCAAGCAAAACAGCCGGTCACCCCGATTGGGCAACCGGCTGCTTGTGTCGCTCGATTCGCCGTCGGATCAACTCAACGTCAGACCCACGGCAAACTTGAGGAAGGTCTCATCTCCGTCAGACTATGGAGCCTGCTTGGTCTCACCGCAGTTCTTTGTCGACAACGCACCCCAAACGCCGTAAGGGCTGGCAGTGGTGACAGCACCGGGTGGTGTTGCGCCGCTGCTTCCGGCATCAACGTTTTCGCTGATGAAGGTCACTTTACCGTCAAGGAGTGCAATATGAACCCCGCCCGGATGGGTACTGGATGCCGAATACACGGCACCGTTCGACTCTTCGCTGTTGCCAGTACTTGAGCAGTTCGGAGAGTTCGGAGGCAGGATGGCCGTGTAGCCGGTGTAAGCACAGAGACTGTCTAGCCAACGGTCACCGCGAGCTCGCGAGCCTGATCCTGCTGCAAACTTCGACTTGTCATTGGGATCCAGTGCAGCAATGCACAATGAAGGACTGGTGTTGACGCTCGCGACACTGACATGAACCATCCCCGCGACTTCCAATGGGTCCCCCCCGTAGGATGGAGACTGCCGAGTTTCGGAGAAGACCATCGTATTGCTCGACCCATCGGTGATGTCCCGGACTCGGAACGCCGTACGCGATCCGAACATTCCACGATGGCGTTCGGGTTCCCAGTCGGCCAGCTGGGTGGTGCGGTCACCATGGTTGACGACGTAGCTCGTCTTCCCACGATCACGATCCTGAGTTGTGTCAGACGGGCAGGCGAGAATATTGATGTCGGCATCGTACCAGACGGCAGAACCCCAAGGGACACCTTTGTTGGTCGAAGAGTTGAAGAGGTCGTACAAAGGCTTCTGTTCGATGTACGGCATCAGACCATAGAAGGGAGACAACCGCATACTGGTCGAGCCGACGGTATCCTGTGCCCCAGTGGCACCAGGGGGGAAGGTCTTGTTGACCCCTTCGTAGTTCATCACGGCGATGGCAAGGTTGTGCAGGTGATCCTGACACTGCGACCGGCGAGCAGCTTCGCGAACCGACTGCACGGCTGGCAGCAACAACGCCACCAAAATGGCGATGATCGCAATCACCACCAACAACTCGATCAGCGTAAACGCGCGACGAACACCACGCTTGAACATTTGATCCTTTCTCACTTCGCTCACTCCCCAAAAATCTCAGGAAAAATCGCAAGGCACACGAACGCCTCACATCAAACTCGCGAAAAAACAACATTGGACGCAGACACACCGACAGCGCGAACAAACCAACGCATGCTTGAAAATATGCCACAACCCAAGCGAGAGTTGCCCAGAACTCGACATTTGCGTGGAATCCTGCTCAGCGCTGTTGAAAAGACGTCAATAACTCCCTACGAAAACGTCCAATCCTCTCAATTGTATGAACACAATCCTCACATTGTCCAGAACACATCATCAGATTTTTTTGTGTTCGGTGTCTCCCCTGTCTGATTTGACGGATCACAGACCTCCAAATTGAGAAAGCGAAACACCAAGCCAGCCTCCATCACAACAGCAAGTACGGACGAAATCGCCATTGAACCTACTGGTTTTTGGTAAATCGTCTAGAATGATGCTCAAAGACCACACTCCAGCGTTTCGTTCGGAAAAGGGAACATTATGAGTCAAGAGCTTTCGGGAATGCGTGTTCTCTGTTTTGTCGGAGACATTTACGAAGATCTTGAGCTTTGGTATCCCAAACTTCGGCTTGAGGAAGCCGGGGTTCAAGTCACATTGGCCGGGCCAGAGGCAGGGATCACCTACAAGGGGAAGCACGGATACCCCTGTGTTTCCGACGCAGCAATCGCTGACATGGAGATCGATGACTTTCATGGAGTGATCTGCCCTGGCGGATTCATGCCCGACAAGTTACGCCGCGATCTTCATGTGTTGACTCTGGTCCAAGGCTTTCACATCGAGGGAAAGTTGATTGCTGCCATTTGTCACGGCGGCTGGATTCCGATCTCGGCCAAAGTCTACAAAGGGGTCCGGGTGACGGGATCGCCCGGCATTAAAGACGACTTGGAAAATGCCGGGGCGATCTTTGAAGATGCTCCGGTTGTCATTGACCGCCACTTCGTCAGTAGCCGTCATCCCAACGATCTTCCCGCCTTCTGCCAGGGGATCATTCAAGTCCTGTCGGCTGACTGAAACACGCGATGTGATGTGGGACGGAATTGTGAGTCTCCCCGATGGGACTCTCCCCAACAGTCCGTGCATCGTCTAGACTAAGCTGGTCGCCATTCGTGATCGTCCCGCAATGCCCCACCTTCGCAAGGTGGGGACTCCAGCCGAGTCATTTATGCCACCCACCACACGTAAGCCTGCCGCACTTCCACTCGACGACCCGACGGCCCTCGCCAAGTTCGGCAAGCTCGATGTCGTGGCCAAGTTGATCGTCGAAGGATACATGATCGGTCAGCACAAAAGCCCGTTTAAGGGGTCGAGTGTCGAGTTCGTCGAGCATCGTCAGTATTACCCCGGCGACGAAGTGAGACACATCGACTGGCGAGCCTTCGGCAAGACCGGTCGGTATTACATCAAAGAGTATGAAGAAGAGACCAACCTTCGCTCCTATTTGATCGTCGACGGTTCGGGGAGTATGGCTTACGGACAAAGCACCCTGACAAAATTCGATTACGCCCGATATCTGGCCGCTGCGTTCGGGTATCTGTTGCTCAGCCAGCGAGACGGCGTCGGAATGGTGACGTTCGACACCAAGGTTCAGGAGCGGATCGACCCCTCGACCAACCCGCAGACCTTTCAACGCATGACCAATTTCCTGGAGAACTGGAAACCGGGGGCAGAGACCAGTCTGGGGACGGTCATGAAGAACCTCATTCCCACGCTGAAGCGTCGCAGTTTGATCATTATCGTCAGCGACTTCTTCGACAAGATGGATCAGATTCGCAGCGTTCTACAGCAATTTCGGCATGATCGACATGAAGTGATGCTGTTCCAGATTGCAGCCCCCGAGGAAGAAGACTTCCCCTTCAGCAAACCGACACAGTTCCGCAGCCTCGAACTCGCCAAGCATCGACTCCTTGTTGACCCCCATCGCCTGCGGGCGATCTACCTCGAACAATATGCCGAGTTCTGCCGAGACCTCAAAGCGGCCTGTGGAGCAACCGGCATCGACCATATGAAACTGACGACCGATCAACCGTATCACAAAGCTCTCGGCGCCTTCCTCGACGCCCGCGTCAGACAAAAGGGCAAACGCTGATAGTACACCGCAGTAGACTCCTCGAAAGTACATACACCTTTCCCTGACATACTCACTCCCTCCCTCGGTTTTAGAATGCTGACTCAACAAGGCTGTCAATCACGGCAACAACGACTTTGGGATGCGGTCTCCGCGGAGACGGAATGGCTCCTTGTGGCCGATCCGCGACACGTGCTGTATCTCTCAAATTTCCTGGTCAATCCGCTCAGTTTCTCCGGTGGGGAGCGAGGCATACTGTTGCTGCGTCGCGGTGGGGCGACGACGTTGATTGCGGATAACTTCTCTCGACGATCGTCGGTCAGTGAACCGTTCGTCGATGATGTTGTCGAGTACGCCTGGTACGACCACAAGAAGTCGGTCATCAACCGTGACCATGCCCTGTTTGAAGCTTTGGATGATGCCATGTCGACAGTCGGCGATGGCCCCGGACTGGTCGAGGGGGAGTGGCTCCCGATTGGAACGGTTCCAATCTTCGATGGCGACACAAACTGTGCCGTCGACGAAGAGGCCGATCAGGGAACACCGTTTTCAGATATTGGAACCGCACTGCGTCACCTTCGCCGATCCAAAGAGGCCGACGAACTCGACATTATGCGGCGATGTATGCGTGGCGGCGAAGCGGGACAGGCAAAACTCCGAGAGATTCTGAAGCCAGGCATCACTGAACTGGAAATCTATCTCGAAGTGCAACATGCCGCACTCACCGCAGCCGGCTGCCCCGGTCTCGTGTATGGCGACTTCCGAGCCACGAATCCTACAAAGCCAAAGGTTGGTGGTGCGCCAACCGACTATGCCCTCAGTCAAGGAGACCTGTTCATTCTGGACTACTCGGTCGTTATTAGCGGTTATCGCAGCGACTTCACGAACACCCTCAGCGTCGGCCCGCCAAGTGCCGAAGTCGAAACGATGTTCGCTCTCTGCCAGACCGCCATGGCACGAGCCGAAGCGACTCTGAAGGCAGGGGCACAGGCCAAAGACGTTCACGCCGCGGCCCATTCCCCATTTGTCGAAGCGGGACGTCCCGAGTTGTTCACGCATCACGCGGGGCACGGTCTCGGACTGGCTCACCCGGAAGCCCCCATTCTGACCCCCGAGAGCACTGATGTCCTCGTGGCGGGAGACGTCGTCACCATCGAACCGGGAGCCTACCAAGCCGGCATCGGCGGCATGCGGATCGAACACAACTACCTCATCACCGAAACCGGCTACGAACGCCTGAGTAACCACAAGATTTCGCTGACGTAGTGTCGTGGTCGATTGAGTTCGACTCGTTCAATTAGCGGCACGGCGGAAGTCGTCCGATAGCAGGGCCAGCGAGGTTTGATCTAGGGTGGGCGCTTCGCTCGCTCACAGGAGGGCTTGCGCCCTTCCGCCAATTAGCGGGGGGCTGGGAAGGTGAAGGTGCCGGAGATGTCGTCGCCGGTGCTTTGCTGGCGTTCGCTATCGGAGGAGTTGGGGCCGATTCCTTTGTTGTCGATGCCATCGTTTCCGAAACTGTAGATGGTCGCGGTATTGGCCTCTGTGACATAGTGCATCTCCCCGACGCCGTGAGGGTCTCGGGGGACTTCGGCGATGTACTTCGGGACGAGGGCCGAGAGTGACTCGGGACATTGGCCATGATCGAAGTGATACAGCCGTACGGCCATCCCCAGACGGGAGATGTCCAAGGTCGCCGCACTCCGATCGACCGCATTGTTCACAGCAGAGACTGCGGGGAGCATAAGAGCCACGAGGACATTTCCCATGAGGCCCCCTCGCTCGGTCTTGTCGCCGACGAGAGCGGTGATGGCCCCTCGTGTTCCGGTCGTTTTTTCTTTGAGTGCCCTAAACTCGACGTCGAGAGCCTTAAGTGCCACTCGACGTCCTTCGGGGTCGACTGTCCGCAGGGCGGCAACCATCCGGTCATACCAGCCATTCCCGACCTTCAAAACTTCATCGGCATCGACCCCGAGCATGCCGGCCCGAAACAGAGCCTTTTCGAGTCTGTTGTTCCCCGCCCCCACCCCCATCATCTCGAAGAAGTCGTCCCCTCCACGAAACAAGTAACCGATCGAGTCGCAGTACATATATCGTTCGCCCACATCGACCTTGCCTGCGATGTCGCAGACCGGATTCCAAGCTTGGAGCGATTCGAGGTATCGGGCTGCCTGCTCTCGGGTCAGTCGGGGGGAGTTGATGACCGATCGCTCACAGTTCGCGGCCATGCTGTCGATTGCGATGCCGACGAGTCCGTCAATCAGTGTGCATCCCTGTCCGATCAGCCTTGCCTGTCGACGCATCGCTTGAGTATCGCTCCACGCGGTGTCGAGGTCCCCTTCGGCAATCTCATTGAAACAGTGTGCTGCGAGGAGGCGGGCGACGCTACGAGAGGTCTGAGCCTGCGGGAGCAGCATACCGGCCACTGGACCGGTGTCGTTCCCTGTCTCGTCGTTCCACGTGGTGAAGAGCGGCGCGTAGTAGCGTGTTTTCTTCGTCATCAATAACGCAAGTTCGTAGGACTTCTGATTCTCTTGCAGCCATCGTCCCCCTTCCGGAAACTCTTCGCGAGTCCACGGACGATCGTGCATTTCCCTCTCCATCTTTTGAAGTCGATCGACTTCTTGGGGATCAGCATTTTCACCAACGTAGGCAAGGTGCGTCAGATAGTTCCCCTTCGCCGGGATCGTCGGAATCCCGAGACGGGCACAATAGCGAGCGAGTCCCGTTTCCGGGATTTCCCTGGGCCCAGTCACCTGCAGCAGGAGGACAGCCGCGTTGTTTTCTGGGGTGACTCCAGCACTCAGCTGACTGTTGAGGGCCGCGACATAGTCGATGTAGCCGTCCGGACGCACCGGGCCATCAATGACAGTCGTCTCCTTCGAGATGGTGATGGGAGACTTCTCGAACGTGGTCGGCATCCGATCTTTATTCGCTGCCGTCGCCGGAGTCTCGGCAGCGACAAATCCCGGCACTCCCAACGACAAACAGACGACCAGTACCAGTGACGATGAGGACCGTTTGAACTTCCAATGGGCAACGATGTTCATGAGATTAACCTGTCAAGGTGAAGCCAGAATGTCATCAACTTGTCATAGGGAGACTTTGACCTGTCGATGGTCGTGAAGTCGCTTGAAAATCCGAGTTCCGTCTTCAGAAAATCCTTGTCTTTGGCTGATTGATATCCGCGACCGACAACGAATCACCATCTGATCCAACAACTCAAAGTCGAGAGCCTCTTCCTCAGTCTCTACGTCGGTAACTGCGGAGCCCGTCAAAAGAATTTCGGCGGTTTGCCGATTTTCCGAAGATTCTCAGTGTGATGAGGCCGAACGACGTTGCAGGAAGAAAAGCAGGTTGCCAGCGAGGATCAGTACAATCATGAGTAAGTGGGCGACAAGTTGCGGCCCCATGCGGCGTTTTCCTTCGAGGTACTTTTGATCTGGATTGTCCCCCAGATACGCTTTGACCACCAAGTCTTCATATTCAGCCGCCCCTTTGATCGCCCCCAGCAGGCCCCGTAGTTGTTCGGGGATGTAAGGGTACAACAGCGGGGCCTGAACTCCCGTACAACCGGCAACCATGCGGATGTCGTCCGGGTACGGTGTGACTGCATACTGGACCCACTCCTTGGTGCCGGGATAGGAACCACTGACATTGATGATGAGGTCCATCTGCTGCAAGTTTTTGACATCCTTGCACATTGGAATCTGATCGATGTTGGTTCCACGAGCATCGGTGTTGTAGAGACTGCGGAGGTCGGTGACGATCACCTTGATGACCGCTTCGCCCCCCGATTTGTATCCGAGGTTCACGTAGTCTTCCCCATAGACCATTTTGGGAAAGTCCTGCTTGATAACCTTTTCGATCGTTCCGTCGATCATCTGTGGGCCGACGGGGATCAGAGTGATGAAGTACAGCCGGGCTTTCTTTTGACAACACTGCAAGGCGAAGGCCGTCGCCATGGGGTCAAGTTCTCCCTGAGTGGCCGGGTCAAAGTCCCACGCCATTAAGACGCGGTCTCCCGGCTTCAGCCGTTCGATCTCATCGAAGACGTTTTGCGACTGCTGGCTGGGGGTCTCGGGGAACTGGAGCTGAAACAGCACCGGGATCGCGACCGCCAAGCCCATCGCCAGGAAGATCCATCGTCGATCAAGGTTTGCCAAAAACTGCTGCATGACTCATCAGCCATCTTGAAGCAGAGAAATTGAAAGCGAATCAGGAGCCACAAGACCAGAGACCCCATCACCGTGCATGAGTGAGTTGTAAAGTGTTCGCCCCCAGAAACCAAGCCGCGCGACAACAACGGGGAGTCTCTACATTCGCAAACATGGAACTCCAGGTTTCGACCAGGATCAGATGAGGGCAATGCCTGTTGTTTGGGCATTGACTGGCGAGAGTGCCGCGCGAGTTTGCAGTAGGAGGTGACTTGAGGGAATCTTGGGAAATTCTCAGCGTGGATTAAGAGGGCGAATTCCTCGTAGAAACTGCGGTATTACAACCTTGTAGGGGAGCGAGTTCTGTCGGACTGACAACGAATGGAACGCTGGTTGCAATGGCAGAAATACGGAGGAGTGCCGACTCCGATGGGGGGCGTGGGAGGAAACGCGCCGGTGTGTCTTTGTAGGCATTTCGATCCTGAAGTGCGGCCCAATTGTGTGCTGCCGCAGACTTCATTCAACAGCCAACCATTTAGCAGATGAGGACGCAATGATTTTCTGGAATACCGTACGAAGTTCTCGATGGGTCGCGACGGGGGTCGTGCTTGTCGCCTTGTTCGCCTGTCTCTCGACAGTCTCGGCCGACGATGCCACCACGGTGACAGAAGTCGTTACCGAAGTGGCGACAACTGATGCTGCGGCCCCTCCCGCAGAACCGCTCACGTTAGAGTCTCTCGCGAAGCAAGTGACCGAGGCTCAAGATGCCACAAACACAGGGGCCAATATCCTCTGGACGTGCATTGCAGCCTTCCTCGTCTTCTTCATGCAGGCCGGTTTCGCGTTGGTGGAATGTGGTTTCACCCGTGCGAAGAACGCTTGCAACATCATCATGAAGAACCTGATGGATTTTTCCATCGGGTCGTTGGTGTTCTGGGTTGTCGGGTTTGGACTGATGTTTGGAGCAACCGACAGTGGCTTGATTGGCACGAATGGTTTCCTCTTCGATGCTAACGCCGAAGGGGCGATTTCTGCGGGCAACTTCGGTTGGGCCTTCTTGCTCTTTCAAACAGTGTTTGCTGCAACCGCTGCCACGATCGTCTCGGGAGCGATGGCCGAACGGACGAAGTTCGTGAGCTATCTGGTTTATTCGATCGCCATCACCGTCATCGTCTACCCGATCTTCGGATGCTGGGCTTGGAACAGTCTGGTCAAAGCGGGGGAATCGGGTGGCTGGCTGGCAGACAAGGGGTTCCTCGACTTCGCCGGTTCGACGGTTGTTCACTCCATTGGCGGTTGGTGTGCTCTTGCCGGGGCCATTGTTATTGGTGCCCGAAAAGGAAAGTACACGAAGCAAGGGAAGCCTGTGCCGATTCCGGGGCATAACATCCCGCTGGCCGCACTTGGTGTGTTCATCCTGTGGCTTGGTTGGTTCGGCTTCAACCCTGGTAGCACGACATCTGTTGGCGATGGAGCCTTCGCCAGTATTGCTGTGACGACAAACCTATCGGCTTGTGCTGGTGCAGTCACTGCCATGATCCTTTCCTGGGGGCTTTTTAAGAAGCCAGACGTCTCCTTCGCTCTAAACGGGGCCTTGGCTGGTCTCGTCGCGATTACAGCGGGATGTGACGTCATGACGCCTGCAATGGCTGCGTTGACAGGAGCGATCGGCGGCCTGTTGGTCGTTGGCTCTTGTCTACTGATTGAACGTGTCGGGATCGATGACCCAGTCGGTGCGGTCTCGGTGCATGGTGTCTGTGGAGCCTGGGGGACGCTTGCCGTCGGACTGTTTGGGAGTCTTAAAGGGGTTGAAGGGATGTTAGTCACCAAAGGGTGGCCAATGGCACAATTGGGCATTCAGGCTCTGGGCGTGGGGACCGCCTTCCTTTGGGCCTTCCCAGTCAGTCTGCTGATCTTCCTGGCGATCAAGCACACGATTGGCCTGCGTGTCACTGAGGAAGAAGAGTTTGAGGGCCTGGACATCGCAGAACACGGAATGCAGGCTTACCCCGGCAGCACGATGAATGGTGCTTCCATGGGGGATGGACCGGTTGTCGGAATGGCGAAGGTCGCCACTCCTCCTGCTGCATCACTCGTAACTTCCGGTACGTAACAGGACGACGCGGCGCCGGAATGGCTGTTCCGTCTGGACTCACGCAAGAGGCGAGAGTCCAGACGGTTTTTCTTTGTTTTGGGCTTGGTGCTGGCGAATGCAACGATTTCCCAGGTGATCCTGTCGTTTCGGGGCTGGTCACGATATCCTATAGCGCGTGGCGAGCCGAAGCGTCGTCCCTGTTGGGGCGGGTTGTCTGTGAGAGCGACTTTCAATCAGTCCTCTGGCAACTCGGTGTCGTCAGTTTCTTGTCGCAGTATTGTGTGGTCTGTTGCTGCCATGCCGGTTCCTAAAGTTGTGATTGTTGGTCGCCCCAATGTGGGCAAGAGTTCGTTGCTCAACTGGCAAGCAGGAAAGCTCGTCTCTGTCGTAGACCCCACTTCCGGCGTCACCCGCGATCGAGTGACGTATCTGATGCAGGTGAGCGGTCGCTACTTCGAGCTCATCGACACCGGCGGGATGGGGGTGGAAGATGTCGACAACCTCACGGAGGATGTCGAGCGACAAATCGACGTCGCGATTAAGGAAGCCGACCTTGTCCTGTTCGTGGTCGACGGCCGGACCGGAGTGGTTCCTTTAGATCAGATCGTCGCCCGCAAATTGCGGACCCTCGATAAGCCCCGGCTGCTGGTCGTCAACAAGTGCGATTCCTCCAAGACTGACGACGAAATTCACGTCTTCTACGCGCTCGCCCCTGATGTCCCGCTCATTCAGACAAGCGTGAAGGCGAATAAAAATCGGGACCTGTTGCGGGAAGCGATTCTCGACGCACTCCCCGAACCGGGCGAACATGATGCAGCCGATGGGAGCGCTCTCGCCGCGGAGCCGGAACTCAAACTGGCGATTGTCGGTCGTCGCAACGTCGGCAAGAGCACCTTCATCAACGCCCTCGCCGAAGAGGAGCGGATGATCGTGAGTGAAGTGGCTGGCACCACTCGCGATGCGGTCGATGTCCGTTTTGTCCGCGATGGAAAATCGTTCGTCGCCATCGATACGCCGGGAGTTCGTAAGAAGAAGAGTCTTGCCAACGACATCGAGTTTTATGGTCTGGTCCGGGCCGAAAAGAGCATCCGTCGGGCGAATGTCGTGCTGATGTTCTTCAACTCGCAAGAGACAATTTCCCGCGTCGACAAGAAACTTGTCGACGAGATTCACTCGCAGTACAAGCCGTGCATTTTCGTGGTCAATAAGTGGGACCTCGGCGTTGAGGGAGGGATGACGATGGAGAAGTGGACCGACTATCTAACGAAGTCGTTCTCCTCCATGCGACATGTCCCGATCGCCTTCATCACCGCCCAGACGAGCCGCAACGTCAACAAAGTGGTCCATCTCGCCCAGACGATTTTCAAGCAGTCCTTGGAACGAGTCTCGACCGGAAAGCTGAATCGCGTGGTTCGGGCCGCCGTTGCCGCAAATCAACCCCGTCATAAGGCAAACAAGCGACCGAAGATTCTCTACGCGACTCAAGTCGCCGTCGAGCCACCCACGATTGTGGTGAAGTGCCACGAGCCGGACCTTTTTGAGCCCTCTTGGAAGCGCTACCTGCTCGGCGTCCTGCGGGAAGAACTGCCGTTTCAGGAAGTCCCGATCAAACTGTACTTCCGCAGCCGGGAAGATTCCGACCCCTACCGCGGCGACAACGACCGCCCTGAAGAGATCGACGATGTCACCCCAGGTGTCGAGTCCCTCGAACCGTTCGAGCCTCACGCCTCCGCTGCGGATGAAGACTAAACTCTCCCGGTCCCGACTACGCCGAGGTTGGTTTTTGGGGGGTGACGGTTTCTACTTCGTCTTGGGGAACATCTGTTCGAGGACATGGTAGCCCGAATCGACGAGGCCGAGGCGTTCGTAGACATGCTGGGCTGCCGAGTTGTCCCGTTCGACATAGAGGCGAATGCCGACCACATCGGGCCTCGACTCGGCTTCTGCCTGGAGTGTTGCGAAAAGTTTGCGGAATACCCCCTGATGGCGATGCCGGGGGTCGACGTACACGCTCTGTACCCACCAGATCACTCCATCACGCCAGTCGCTCCATTCCCGGGTCACCATGAGTTGTCCGATCACCTCTTTGCCGCAACAGGCAACGAGATATCGCCCCTTCTGTTGATCCTCAAGAGCCGCTCGCACCCCGCGCTCGACCGTTGGCTGATCAAGCGTTAACCCCTCCGACTCATCCGCCAATTGCAGATTGAACCGAACAATGGTCGCATGGTCAGCAAGGATGGCAGAACGGATCAAAATCTCGAACATAGACATTTCCGGTCGACTTCGGCGACCTCTCCGCATCCCACGGAAAAGTCATCAAGGGGGAAAATCACCAGGGAGCCACACATTTCCCGGTGAATGTTGGGACGTGCATGAAATCGACCGCAGCGTACCTGCCCCGCTATGGAAGTCCAACCGTCCAACTGCGGACGCCATCGTCGTGCCGATTTGGCTGAGAAACTGGTGTCTGTTGTCGGGCAGTACCGGGGGCGCATTCCCCGGTTTGTGATCCTCGCCAACTGGTGATCTTTGTTGTCAGCCTCTCCCTCTCCCCCACTGTCGACGCTCCTATATTCTACGACCTTCCAGTGGGGGAGAGGGCCAATACCGTTCGGCACAAGATTTGCGCGATGTTTGGCACGCTTTTGCGCCATGGTATTTGGATGGTATACCAAGCGAGTTCTTTCAGGAGGACTTGCTGTGGCACGCCGGAAGACGAAGAAAGAGCAACGGATTGATCCCCGCAAACTGCAGGGATTCAAGGACTTCGAAATGATCAGCGAAATGCTGGAACGTTTGCACGATGTCGGTACGGCTCGTGATCGTGCCGGCAACCGGCAGTTGTTCTTCGACCAGTATGCGACGCTCATGATCCTTTATTTTTTCAATCCGACCGTCACGTCGCTGGGTGGCGTGCAGCAGTTCACGACGCTGGAAAGTGCAGCGGATGTGTGGAGTAAAGCCCACGTCCATGGGATCGCTCAGCGAGGCGGCCCAGGTCTTTGACCCGACAACGCTGGAACCCATGATTTCGGAACTCGCGGCACGTGCCGGGCAGCTGTCCAGTGCAATGCCCGCGGCAAAGGAAGCCGCACTGGCAGGCCTGATCGCGGTTGACGGCAGTCTCCTGAAGGCTCTGCCGCGGATGGCGTGGGCACTGTGGCAGGACTCCACGCATCGGGCTGCGAAAATGCATGTGGCGTTCTCTGTGTTCGCCCAGACGCCGATCGCTGTCACCGTCACTCATGGCAACGGATCGGAACGGGATCAACTCAGAAAGCTCGTACAGCCGGGCGGATTTTACGTCGCTGATCGTGGGTACGCGGATGACTCGATGTTCCGCGACTTTGATGAGCAGGGAGTCCGGTTTCTGATTCGTGTTCAGGAAAACGCTGCGTACGAAGTGGCGGAAGAACGAACGCTGACCAAAGAGGATCGCCAAGCGGAGTGGTGCAAGACCTTGATCCTCAGGCGACTGGGAACGGAGAAACACAATTCTCTGCTGGAGCGTCCGCTGCGGATGGTCAGAATCCAGGGGGGCGAACCGGACCACGTCTGGCTGCTGGTCACGAACGCACTGGAACCGCCGGCGGAACTGATCCTGCTGGCCTATCGGTTTCGCTGGCAGATCGAGCTGTTCTTTCGATGGCTCAAATGTGTTCTGGGTTGTCGACATCTTCTCAGCCAAAGTCAGCAGGGCGTCACGCTGCAAGTCTATTGTGCCATCATCGCCGCTTTGCTGATCGCCCTCTGGACCGGCAGCAAACCCAACAAACGAACCTATGAAATGATCTGCCACGACCTCAATGGCTGGGCCACCCTCGACGAACTCGAACGCCACCTCAGAAAAATCAAAAATCCCAAACCCCCACCTTAGCACATGTCGTGCCGAACGGTATTGGGAGAAGGTCGGGATGAGGGAGCGAACAGTGACCTTCAATTCGGCGAATTCGCTTATCGATGCCGCGTCCTATTCCCCCTCACCCCGGCCCTCTGATATGGAAGGACCGGTCAAGTGTGGGGGGGGGCTTTTTCTGTTTGACTGAAAGGGGGGCGTCAGGTCATGATTTTCTCCTGGGGATGGCAGCGGGCCGGTGGGGGTGGGAGACTGGCACTCTGAGATACGCGGGTTGGTTACCGCAAGGCAAGGTTTCGTCTGGGAGGAACCTCAGTCTCCAGGACGAGCGTGTTCCTGTGAAGGAATGCTCAAGAGGGCATCGAGGGTGCTTCCCGTTCGTCGGTCTCCACACCGCCACGGCGTCGCTGTCGTCTCCTTGGGGGGCAGTCGGTTGTTGTCATCGTTGTCTTTCGCAGACATCTCACAACATCATCCTACAAAGAATAATCTCTGGCAAATGATGCTGTCGTATCGATGTAACATTATCCTAGTTAGAACATCATCGTCACAAATTCTGTTGGGAGTGGTGTCTGTTCGCGTTTCGTGTGTTGCTGTTTGTCACGATCATGCTTCGCCCGTTTTGAGGTCGCTGGTGGGGAAGTCTGTTCGCGATGCAGACGCTGCGTGGTGATCGCGGCGGACCACAGGAACCCCGCCAACTCGCGGGCCAGGCCGCGGTGACGATCTTCGTGGCAGACTTCTTGATTCGCTGCAACTTCAGCGAGCGTTTTCGCAGTCGTCGCAGCTGCGTTGTCGGCGATGTCGATGACCTCCTGAGGCAGACCTGGCGCCGCTGTAACAGTGCGAGGCTCGCGTTTGGTCGGGCATGATAATAGTGCCAGGTTGCTTCGATCAGCAGACGTCGACACATGGCGGTTGCCGCTCTTGGTGATCCCACCCTGACGACGTGTTGGACCGCTCGACGCTTCGCTGGGAACCAAGCCGATAAACGACATGAACTTCGCCGCTGTCGGGAATCGTTCAAAGTCGCCAATCTCTGCGACAATTCCGACGGCCGTCAACTCCTGAATTCCGCAGAACGCCTGCAAGTTCTGCACCAGCGGGCCGAGTCGCCAGTCGGCCAGTGCGTCATGGATGTCGGCGTTGAGTCGGGTGATGCGGGACTGGGCTTGGTCTGCCGTGGCGATGGCGTCGGCCAACAGTTGATTCTGTGCTTCGAAGTCAAACGTCTGCCGACGAATCCACGACCAGTGCGTCTTGGTCCAATGCGAAACACCTTCGGTGAAGCTGTCGTCCCTGACGCAACAGAAACTTGAGTAACTGCTGCCGGATGCGCCGTTCGCAAAGACGAGCATCATCCCGCACGCACCAAGTCGCGGATCGCTTCGGTCGCGGCATCGGGAATCCAGATGGTCACCAAGTCGCCCGATCGCAAGAAGTGGGCCAGCCTCTTGGCATCGCGTCGATCCGTCTTCACGCGACTCCGCTGCTGCGGCACCATCGACGGCGAAATGACCACACAGTCCACCCCTTCTCCTCTAAGAACCTTGCAACCCATACCCCGTCGGCCCCGCCTCGTAACAGACCTTTAACGAACCAAGCGGCCCCAAAGTTCGCAACAACTTCAACACCCGCGCTTCATCGAACGGCAACCGCTCAAGAACCTGCGCCGCCGCATCCCCCACATCGGCAACCGCCACCGAAATCGAATCTTTATGGACATCAAGCCCCACGTATCGTAACGTCATCATCGGACCAGCCTCACTGTTATGGCTCTGGAAATCGGGAACAGCAATCACCCAAATTCTAACCCACGCACCCAGTGATCGCCGGTCCTTCCATTCTGTCTCCCCCGCTGGAAAGTCCTTTGAAATAGGAACGTCGATAGCGGGGGAGAGGGAAAGGCTGACGACAAAGATCACCCGTTGGCGAGGATCACAATCCGGGGAATGCACCCGTTCGAATGCGAGTGTGTCATGAGTCGACAACGAGAGCGCATGGACTTTCGAGGTGAGTCGTTCGCGAAGTCGAGAGACTCCGTGCTTCGCGGCAACATCCAATAATTGCATTTTGACGTACGGTTTCGGAAGCAGGGCAGGTGCTGGTTGCCGAGTTGCAGAAGACTCGTCTGCGGAGTGTGTCGATGTGTTGTGATACTGGACGAGCCAGTGCGTTGCGCCGGCTCACCCGTCAGCGTACGTCCTTCCGCGAACTGTTCTGTTTGTCGCTTGCCTTGTTGCGGATTGTGACTCGCTGATGAGACTGGAGGTCAAACAGAAGTCTATTCCGCTGGAGGGGGCGACTCGTCATCGGTGGCATTTGTCTGTGGACCAGATGTCAGAAACTCTTTCAGCAGGGAGGTCGCATACGCTCCGGAAGGGAGAGTAAACTGCAATCGGACTCCCAGCGGATCAGTAAGCACGACAAGGTCGGGGACGATCACCGTCAATGGACGGCGTGTCCCCGAAGACAAGTCGCGATAGGTCGTGAATGCGTCACGAGTCAAGCCGATCCACTCGAGCACACGCGATTCTCGTCCCGCCGCAATGCCAGTCGGAGCGAGCATCTTCGGGCCGAACATTGGACCGGTCAGACTCACTTCTCCCTGCTGCATCCGTGCTTGTTCCGTCTCGACATTTTCCGCGACAAACAACCCTCCCGTCCGTCGTTTTTGTAGAACGTCCCCCGCCAATACGGTTGCGAGAAGTCCATCCTGCATCCGCTCGGCAAGGACCTTGTTGAACAACACCGACTGCACCGCCGAGATCGAGAGCCGCATCAGGAATCGCCGTCGTGCTCTCGGAATATCGCTTGAGCGTTTGACGCCGTTGAGTAAGTCCAATCCCAACTTCAACGTCTCCCCCTGATTGCCGAACCGCTGATCTCCATAAAGATTCGGGAACCCAGTCTGGCGAATCATCGACGCGATGGCCTCGGCCCGCTCGATGGCCCCTTCGGGAGTCTCTCGTATGAGGAGATCAAACTTGTTTCCGGCCAAGTGTCCGGTTCGCAGCTTATTGCGGTGACGTGACGAACTCAGAAGCGTAACACCGTCTTCATTCAGCGATTCAAGCTCGCCATCAAACTCCGCCGGGACCGAGAGATACTGCCGAGTGACCGCGCGACGATCCTTAATGCCGGCTGTGCCGATATCATCCCGGTTGACGCCGAGCTTCTTCGCGACATGTGCAATCAACCGTTCCCCCGAGAGGTCCCGTTTCTCGATCCACAAGAAGAGATGTTCTCCTTCTCCACTCGGTTCGTAAGCCGGTATTTCTTCAACGACAAAGTCTTCCGGCTCAACCTTGACCTTCCCCGAAAACGGCGGAACGTCGGCAGCGAGACGGGGCACGACATCATCGCGGCCGGCAGTCTTGACATCAAAAAGAGTCACACAAACTCCTGGGTGGTGGGCTTAATCACAAGATCGGGAACATGGGCCCGCGGCGGGAGATTGACGATCATCAACACAGCCGACGCGACATCGACGGGCTGCAAGATTCGAGCACGATGTTCCGCCGAGACCGGCACCGGACGGGCATCGAGAATCGGCGTTTCGACCTCGCCGGGATAGATATTCGTCACGCGAATTCCCCGGTCCTTCTCTTCGACCCCAACGCAGGTTCCGAGTGCGGTCATCGCAAACTTGGACGCACTGTAGGCGACCCCTCCCAACATACTCGCCCGCAGTCCCGCGATGGAGGAAATGTTGACGATCAATCCATCGCGACGCTCCCGCATTTGCGGAAGCGTAAAGTACATCGTGTTGTAAGCTGCGGTCGCGTTGACCTGCATCAGTTTGTCCCAGTCCGCCGGATCAAGATCGGCCATCAGCCGCTTCGGGACGTTGATCCCCGCCGCGTTGATCAGGACGTCAATCTGTCCCAACTGATGCGTTGCCCAGTCGACTAACTTTTTCGCCTGATCGCGATCCGAAGTGTCAGCGGCGTGATAAAGAATGTGTGGTTCGCCGGTAAACTGCGACGCTGTCTCCTTGAGCTTCTCTTCACGTCGACCAGCAATCGCGACATGCAGCCCCGCTTCGGCAAGTGCCCACGCGATCCCCTGCCCGATGCCGGTCCCCCCACCAGTGATCAACACGGTCTTTGTCGTTCGTTTGGTCATGGAATTGGACTTTCAAAAATGGGATCAGAAGTGCGAAGTTTGCAACGATTCAAGTCTCTAATAGAGACATCAATCCCCAGGTCACCAGTCGTCGGGGAGTCGTCCGGGGAGCATGTTACGCATCCGGCCCCCTTCTGCCTACTAAGCGACAATCGATCACGAGGTGAAAAAGGACAGGTTGTGTTCGCTGTGAGTCTTGGGGGGGCTCGTTATAGTGACGAACATCATGGCACGAAGAGGCAAAGAAGTCTGGTCTGTGCCGCCGTCGAGAGCAACAACGACGAGACCATCCCCCCCATTGTTGTCGTAGGACCGGGAAGATCGCATCATGAGACTCTGTCGAATCAAACATGCAGGCCGCGAGGAAGTTGCGTTTTACTTCGAGGAGGGGTGCTTACCACTTTCGGTCGCAGCAGAACGAACAGGGGGCGTCATTTCGGCAAGTCGGACCTTGGTCGACTATCTTCCCGGCGGAACCGAACGCACTGCGGTGTTGCAGATTCAGCAGCGATTGGAATCACTCGGGATGGGAGAATGGTCGGATTCGTTACTCCCGGCTGGGGAGGCAACAGGCGGGGTGAGACTGCGAGTCCCGATCGAGTCGCCGGGAAAAATCCTGCTCTTGGCGGGAAACTACTCAAAGCATATCGAGGAAGGGGGAGGCAAGGCGGAGGAGCGGGAGAAGACGTTTCCCTATGTCTTCATGAAGCCCCCCGCGACCACGCTGACCCATCCCGGCGACCCCGTGCGAATCCCGTCGGTCTCGCCGAATGAGATTGATTGGGAATTGGAACTCGGCGTCGTTATTGGGCGAAGATGTTTCGGCGTCTCCGAGGCGGAGGCGCTGGAGTACGTTGCGGGATACACGATCGTCAATGACATTTCCGATCGGGCCTTTCACCCAAACGCACAGCGAAACGAGCGGCCCAAGGATCAGTTTTTCGACTGGCTGCATGGCAAATGGCATGACACGTTTTGCCCAATGGGACCGTGTGTTCTTCCAGCCGACGAACTCTCCGATCCGCAACAACTTCGACTGACGCTCACCATCAACGGACAGGTCGAGCAAGAGGGATCCACGAGCCAGATGGTTTTTCCCGTTGCCGCCGTGATTGCCTTCATCAGCAGCTTTGTCACCTTGCAACCGGGCGACATCATTTCGACCGGAACGCCCCACGGCGTCGGCAAGGCAAAGGGCCGATTCCTCAAGCCCGGCGATGAAATGTCGGGGACTATCGAACGCATCGGCACCCTGCACAACCCGGTTGCTGCCTCGGAGTGACTCTTCATAACGATGTGTCGGCACGCGGCAAATGTCTCTGCGAACAAACAGTTTGTCGTCGTCAAGCGTGTTCCGGACCGCATTGCGCTTTCCAACGCAGCAGATGATCCGCAAGAACAATGGCGACCATGGCTTCGGCCATCGGAATGAATCGAGGGAGGAGGCAAGGGTCGTGACGCCCCTTTGTCCGGATCGTTGTCGATTCCCCCTGACTGGTGACCGTGGGCTGTTCGATCGGAAGGCTGCTGGTCGGTTTGACGGCGGCTCGCAGGACGATGGGCATACCGGTCGTAATCCCGCCGAGAATGCCGCCGTGTCGATTGGTCGACGTCCGAATGTGAGGCTGCGTCTCTCCGTCTGCTTTCGGGTCGGCGACGAAGATGTCGTTGTGTTCGCTCCCCTTCATCGTAACGCAGCCGAAGCCGATGCCGTACTCGACACCGAGCACCGCCGGCAGAGTGAACAACGCTTTAGCGAGGTCCGCCTTGATCTTGTCGAAGACTGGTTCGCCCAACCCGGCAGGGACACCGGTTGCGACAATCTCGGCCGCTCCTCCGATGGAGTCCCCTTGCTTGCGACAGGACTCGATCAACTCGATCATCTTCTCCCCGGCTGCCACATCTGGACAGCGGATGATGTTTGCCTCGCCGGAGGGGAGTGATTCGACATCTGCCAGAGTGACTGACGCGGGGTCAGCGATCTCGGCCCGAATGTTGCCGACCTGTACGACATACCCGACCACCTTCGCCCCGCACTCTTGTTCGAGCAACTTCTTTGCAACAACCCCTGCTGCCACTCGGGCGGTTGTTTCTCGAGCACTCGAACGCCCCCCGCCACGGTAGTCGCGAAAGCCGTACTTCGCATCAAACGAAAAGTCGGCATGTCCCGGACGGTACTTGTCCTGAATGTCTTGATAGTCCCGGCTGCGCTGGTCCTGATTGCGAACAAGAATCGCGAGCGACGTCCCGGTGGTGCGCCCTTCAAAGACCCCCGAAAGAATCTCCGGCTCGTCCGATTCATCACGCTGAGTGACGATGGAACTCTGACCCGGTCGCCGCCGTGCGAGGTCGACCCGCAGGTCTTCCACCGTCAACGGAATCCCCGGCGGGACTCCATCGATAATAACGACATTCCCCGGCCCATGGCTCTCGCCCGCCGTCGTGATACGAAACGCTTGTCCGAATGAATTGCCTGCCATGAGTGGATTGTAACCTGAGTTTTCTGTCTGACGAGTTGTGCCTGCGAGAAATGAGTCGAATCGTGACAGGCAGATTTTGGTCTTGAGGAAATAAAGGGTGACGTCGAGTTGTGGGGCTTACTTCAGTAGGGAGCCTCTGGATCGACACTCCCTGTGGTGTCAGTTGGGGGCTCTTTGATGGGATCTTCTTGTAACTGACGACGCGCTTCATGTTGTCGCCGGAAAGCATCGGCAATGGGGGTGTCGAGAAAGAGTTGCGATGCGTGGAACATCAACATGGGAAAGACGGCAAACTCCAGATGCCCGTACATCACGGGAGAGGTCGCAATGAGCATACCGATTGGTAGTGTCTTTTGGCTGGCAGAAATCGCAATGGCAGAACAATCGTCGGGCGCAAACTGAAAGAATCGCGAAGACCACAAGGCGATGCCCAGTGCTCCCAGATGCAAGGCGATGCAACTTCCCCAAACGAGGGCAATCGCTGAGGTGCTGGGGGTAGAAGTCTGCCCGACGAGTTGACCTCCCGCATTGAGTGCCGACCCGCCGATCATCACCAGCACGCCGATCTGAGCAGCATTGCTGAGCCAGCTTTTCCACCGATCTGCCACTTCGGCACATCGACGGGAATACCGCAGAAGTTGTCCCGCGGCAATGGGAAGTAACGCCACGACTGCCAAGTTACGAGCCATTTCGGCAGCGTTGAGTTGAACGTTACTGGAGGTCAACCATCGCAGCCAGAAGGGTGTATAGACAAAACAGAATCCGTTCGTGATAACGGTTACAAGGAGTGAGATCGCGTCGTTCCCTCCGGCTCGTCGAGTCCAGACAGACGCCGTCGCCATCGTGCAGGGGACCGTCACCGCAATCAGCAGTCCGACGGTAAAGTCTTCAATCAATTGCAATCTGGCGATGGGCCAGGCAATTAAAGGGAGCAAAATAATGTTGATGAAGACCGCCCATAGGACCGGTGCCGGGGCGACGAGGGCGGTCTTCAATCGTTCGCCATTCAGGGTGACCGACATTAGGAACAAGACCACGACGACGATACCCGTCTTGATCGAGTCGGACAACAGGCTCAGCACTCCGTCGCGGGCATCGGGCGAGAGTTTCGCTCCCAATGTCAAACCGACGACGATTTCGGTGGCCAATGCGACAAGAAACCAGTGCTTGAGCAAGAACCGACTCATGTCCCTTCGCCACCAGTCGTTGCTGGGGGCTGTTCGGTCGTGCCGGGACTCGGACTCTCCTCGACCATCGGAGTGACGCCGGGACGGAGCGGGCCAACACCTGGACCGGAAGGCCCCGGCGATGGCGCGGCTGGACCGGTGGGAGTGGTTGCCGAGAGATTTCCGACTTTGATCCAGCGTCGTACCAGGTAGCCACGTCCGAAGTTTGGCTGAAGTCTCGCTGTGATGGTCACCGCTTCGCCGTAAACCCCAAGTTCCGCCGCGAGTTGAGCCGCCAGCGACAACAGCCCCTCGGTCCATAGGTCCTTGCGATATGCCGCTCGCGTCGTTTCCATCGCAGCAAGCTCACTCGCCAGTAGCTCGATGCTTCGCCGCATCGTCTCCTGACGCGGGGGATAGGGCTCGCGTTCCATTCGGGCGAGTTCGATCCAATAGGCGGCCGATTCGATACAGCCGGAGTACTTCTCGTAGTTCCCGCCGCAGACAGTCCGCACCACGCCATAGGCCGTCATCGCGTCCCCTGGACGCCCCATCAGTTGGAGATTCCTCGCTCTGATGAGCGGCTGAGACATCACCACACGACCCGGTGTCGACCCCGGCAGTTCCTCTTGTGGTTGATGAAGAACGTCAGAAAAGTAGGAAACCGCCCGATCAAGTTCGGCTCGTGATCGACCCTGATATTCACCACCTTCGATCGCCGGAGCCACCTCTTCGTACTCAGTCGTTTGTAACTCGGGATAGTCCCAAATCGAGACATCGTCGGCACTCCATCGCCCACCCGCCCCTGCAGCAACCGCCCGGTCGTACAATCCGGGAGTCCGGAGTTTGCTGTTTCCTAGACCATCGAAAAAGATGACGGACCGAGCATCGACCGCGTCGATCGTTGCCATCCGCGTTGCCCAAAGACTCCCTGTCCCGATGAGTTTCACCGACAGGTCCTTCATCAAATCGGCTGTGAGTGGGTAAGCCACTTCGGGCAGGTCGAGTTGACGGAACAAACCATCATCCTGCAAGACCTCGCTCAGGGTTGCCGGTCGCAAGACACTCGCCGCCTTGCTCTCGCCCTCGCTCGCAGCCGGGATCGGAATTTGATGTTCCATGTCAAATAGATAGACCTCCGTCGAGTCTCCGCGACGTACCCCGACCCCGATCAAGAAAGGTTGTGGGATGCGGGGCGATGAGGCTGCCCCATCGGCTGACTCAGCCTCTGCGGCATCCCTCGCAAGGCCGTTGACCTCGACGACATACGCGTCTAAGGAAAGTTGCCTCAGGAGTTCGGAGAACAACCAGGCTCGCTGCCGAGCATCTCCCCGCCCGATCAAGAGCGTCTGATAGGGAGTGGTGGCAATGTTCGAGGAGTCGCGAGGGGGGAGCACGTTTCGATTGACGAAAGTGAAGAGGATCACCATCTGCAAGACCGGATCGTCCACGTTCTTCGTCAGGCTGGATGCGATATGGCGAGCCATGCTGCAATTGCGAATGTGGGCGACATCCCGCAGCATCAACTCTTTCTGTTCGATGTTGGCCAACAAGTCCCCCTTCGCCAACTTTCTGACCAACTCCTCGTCGGTCGTCAACGGGAATCCAATCTGGCGTTCGAGGTTCGGCAGACAGGTTCTGATCCATCGACGAAGCGATCCCAGTTGTCGATCTCTTGAGGAGGTTTCGCCCAGCCGGTCCGGTTCGATCGCGGCGAGAATCTCCTCGAAGTCTTGCAGACAGACCTCCTGCTCACTCCGAACAACGGTCCCCTCCTTTTTCTTCGGGTCGATGGGGGGATCACTCGCCTTAAATGAAAAGATAATCGCCAGCAGCACCAGAAGTCCGGCCCCTCCCGAGACATAAATCCACCATGGACGCCGGTCATCGGGGTCAATTGGCAAAGGGGTGTTACTCATTACAAGAACCTGCGTCTACAGAAATGTCATGAAAAACGAAAAGACCGGGGGAGGACATCTCCGCTGTCGTTGTCCCAGCTTTCCTGTGAGAAAACGAGGCTCTCAATCTGGCGGAATATCCCGGTTCACGAAAAACCTGATTCTAGCACGCCATCGAATCTCCGGGGAGTTCACCATGTAAAAGCTCAAAGAAGTTCAGAAACTCGCCCCTCCCCTCGATCCAAGCACTCCCCGTTGTCTCCCCCTGAATCGCTCGTTGTCAACCGACCGTGTACCCGCTTTCCAAGCTGACACAAGCGAATCGTACGCCCTTTTTCCCGGACACTGAACGACACCAGGTCTGGCTGGAAAGCCTGACTTTCGTGTTTCAACGGGTTGTCCGGTTCACCACGAACTGCAACAGCGAGGTTTTGACCAGTTCGCAGGTCGCCGATAACATGCGACGTTGCGGCTCACGGGGCGAACAAGCCTCACTTGACCGGAACTTGGTGTTCCGATCGCTCTGCGTCGATGGCAGAACTCGCCGAGAAGCATGTCATCGAGAGCACCATGCGGACACGGGATCGGGTGAAAGTTAGTACATGACAGCTCCGTTTGTGTTTCAACTCGAAACCACTTCCACCAATTGTTCCGGGCGAACAGGCCGTTGGTCGACGCCGCACGGGGATGTCGAGACCCCCGCCTTCATGCCCGTGGGAACTCGCGGAACCGTCAAAGGGGTGCTCCCTTCGCAACTCCGAGACGCCGGAGCACAGATGGTGCTGGCCAACACCTACCATCTCGCTCTCAGACCCGGCTCCGAAGTCGTTCGCGACCTTGGTGGTCTGCACCGCATCATGAACTGGGACGGCCCCATCCTCACCGACAGTGGCGGATTTCAGGTCTTCAGCCTGTCCTCGATGTCAAAGATCAATGATGAGCAGGTTGTGTTTCGGTCTCATATCGATGGGAGCCTTTTGCAACTTTCCCCCGAACGTGCCGTCGCCATTCAGGAGGACCTAGGGGCAGACTGCATCATGTGTCTGGACGAATGCCCCGCGCATGGTGTCGATGATGCCAAGATGAAAGTCGCTGTCGACCGGACGACTCTCTGGGCGAAACGCTGTCGCGACGCACAGGTTCGCAGCGACCAGGCACTCTTCGGCATCGTACAGGGGGGAGTAAGCGAACGTTGGAGAGCGGAGTCTGCGGCGAGCTTGCTGCCTCTCGACTTTCCGGGCTACGCCATTGGCGGACTGAGCGTGGGGGAAGAACCGCGACTGATGTACCACACTCTCGACTTTACCGCACCGATGTTGCCGACCGATCGAATTCGCTATCTGATGGGGGTCGGGCGGCCCATTGACATCATCGAGGCAGTCATCCGGGGAGTTGACCTGTTCGACTGCGTTATGCCGACTCGCAACGCCCGCAACGGAACCGCCTTTACCTCGCAGGGACAGGTGAAGATGCGGAACCTTAAACATCAGCGAGACACCGGTCCGCTGGACCCCGATTGCCCTTGTCCCGCTTGTACCCAGTTCAGCCGAGGGACATTGCGGCACCTGTTTCTGTCGCAAGAGATGCTGGGCCCAATGCTTCTCAGCATTCACAACACGACCTACTATCAGAAACTGATGCAAGATCTCCGCGTGGCCGGACAACTCAATCGACTTCCCGAGTTCCGAGCCGAGTTTCTGGCAACAACCACAGCGAACAACGACGCGGACCTGCATTCAACAGACCGCATGTGACGGGGTTGCAGCCGATGATCGCGGATGTCATGACCCCGATGGCACCCGAGTCACCGTAAGGTGGTCATGCCAGTCCATTGCCCGACGGTCGCATCAAGACACAGGGACATTCGTCCTACTGAAGCTCCCCTTCGCTCCGATGCTGTGCGAAGTGACTCAACGTTGACGCTGCGACTCTTTATGTTTGCGTTGCAGCGCTCGACGTTCCTTCTTGCTCAACCCCCGCAAGGCAGCAGGATCAAGACGCTCACTCCCAGATTCCTCTGAGTCTGAATAGGAATCGCTGTCGCTCTCATTGTCGACCGTATCCGTCGAGCGATTTGTCAATTGGTTCGCACCGCGACTCTTGCCGAGAGGAGCCTTAATCCCTTGCGGCTCGTCGAAGCGGCGAGTCTGTCCCGATCGGTTCGCTGATGACGCATTCGATTGCGACATCACTGGCTCTTCGACCTCCAACTCCACTTCTTCCAAGTCAGTGTCGTACTGTGCGGCGATGGCATCGGCGTATTCGTCCTGCTCCCGTGCGTCCAAGCCGGCTGTCTCAGAAGCACTGGCATTGACCGGAGAATCAACAGTCGTCTCTTTTTCCTCGGCCTCTTCTGCGTCGGCAGAACGTCCTCGGCCCGACTTGGAAGTCGACTTGGCGGTCGAGCGTTTTGTCGTCGCTTTCTTACGAGTCGTCGTGGCGGTTTTGGTTTTACGTCCTGTGCTGCGCGAGGCGGGTTTCTCACTCTCTTCAGACATCTCTTCCGAATCGCTCACATCAGAGCTGTCTGCCTCGTCAGCCTGCATCTGTCGACGAATCCCGCCGATCAAAGCCCGGAGCAAGCCGCCGTTCATCGTCAGCGGAGTCTTTGGGGCTTCATTGGAAACATGAATAACGTGTCGAGCATGAATCAGCATCGACAGGGCAAGCAACATCGGCCAACCTGTCGCAAGTGCTGCACCCGACAGTAACTGTTGCGATGAAGTGAGTAGGTGTTCACCCATGAGGTGCGTCGCGACCCAGAGTCCGGCCAGCAGAGCGGCCCCCTTCAACCAGCGGCAACTTCCACGACAGTCTCGCATTTCTCGGAGCAACAACTTCGAGAGGGGCAACATCATGATCGCCGCCGGAACCAGCCACAACAGGGAGCGAATGTTCCAGGCTGCAATTGGATGAGCGCGCAAGACCGCCTCCGCCGCAGTGATGTGTGCCCCACTGGCGGTGGCAGCACAACAGATCAGCCAGCCAATCGAGGCGTAGAACCACAGTTTATAACTGCCGCTGAAGTCTTTTCGACTTCTTGAACGGTACCAGAGATTGATGAGCGAAAGCTGACCTGCCGCCAGTAACATGACGGTGCTGAAGAAGGTCGTCAGCTTCCCTTCTTTCAGCCCCACCAGGCCCGAAATCGAACCTTTGCTTGCATCAGCCCGAACTCCGAGAAACAGCATCCCGCCCCACAATGCCATGACGACAAGGGCCAAGACGGTGTGCTTCCAAAGCTTCGGGGTGATGAGGGAATCTGCTGGGGAGTCCCCTTCCTGATACTCGGTGCGGTCTTCCGAGTCGACAGCGTCTAACGTCCCGCTCGACTTCGACTCGGACGCGGGAACATCCGCTTCCTGAGCGAGGCGACGTCGTCGTCGTTCGTCGACACATCGAGAACCAGCAAACCGAATAGACATGAAGCGCAGCGTGGTCGAATGACAAAGGGAAGGGGCCTCTGTTCCATCGACCAAACTCCAAAGGAAGAAAGAGGTCTCACTGACTCGCCACCGCAATTTGGTGCCGAGCGACCTGACGCAGGGAGCCTGACCGGAACCTCTCGCAGACTCCCCCTCAGAGGCACTCTTGACCTACGTTCCCTAACTTATCAGGCGAGTCATTCACCCGTTCCACGGACATCCATGTCCGTCGGACGTATCGGCCAAAAAACAAGCCCCGCCGCGCGGTAAGGCGGGGCGGGGCTTGAGGAGAATCAGGGCGATCTCTTTCGGAAGAGATGTCTTGCCGTCAGGAAATCAGGCGGCTTTCGACTGAGTTTGCTTCACTTCGGGAAGCTTGTCGTCGACCTGAGTCGCTAAACCGATGAGACGCAGGAACTTGATCGCATACCACGTCGGATCGATTTCCCACCAACGATGTCCCGCACGGGCAACGCGAGGATAAGCGTGATGGTTGTTGTGCCATCCTTCGCCGTAGCTGAGGACTGCGACCCACCACAAGTTGCGGGACTCGTCAGCAGTTTCGTAGTTGCGGTAACCCCAAAGGTGAGTGGCCGAGTTGACAAACCAGGTGCTGTGATAAGCGACCACCATTCGCATGCAGCCAGCCCACAACAGCATCGACAAACCTCCTGTCAGGCCACCCATGAGGAAATAGCCGGCAGCGAACGCAGCAACAGAAGGACCAATCAACCAGAGAACGGCAGTCTTCTCGAAGAACTGCACCATCTTGTCCTTGGCGAGGTCTGGAACATAGTGCTTCTCGATCAGCATTGTCATCCGATCGGTTCGCTTGAGCATGAGCCATAGCAAGTGTGACCACCACGGACCTTCCAGTGGCGAATGTGGATCACCAGCACGATCAGACCGAGCATGGTGAACACGGTGCACTGCGGTCCATGTCAGCGGAGGTCCTTCACCGGCCACGCCACCTGCGATCATCCCGATGAGTTTCGCCGGGCCATGCAGGATGAGCGAACGGTGAGACAGCGTTCGGTGATAGCACATGCAGATACCGATGCTGCACGTAAACCAGTGTAACGCTAAAGCGACAACTGCCGCCTGCCATGTGAAATAGAAAGGAGCTGCCAACGCACCAATGTGCATCAGAGCCATCCAGCCGAAGACGACCCAGTCCACATTTTCTAATCGGAGACGTGAGGGGTAGAATCCTTCCAAAATCTCCTCTCGCTCTTTCGCCGCTGCCGTTGCGGGAATTTGAGGAACCACAGCATGTGGGTCTTCGTATTCTGGAACGGGGTTGAAAGGCACCAGTTCGGCATGCAGGCCAGCCGCGTCAATCTCAGTCGTGCCAACCTCTTCAGTTGCCACAGACGAAGTCGCTTCGTGAAATTCGTTGTCGGTCATTGGGTCCAGCGTCGCGGACATCGTTCTCTCCCTTTCGATCGTGTGTCTGAGAACATAAAGGCCCTTGAAGTTCAGGCGAACTCTAGCAGCCTCTGATCGAAAGGTGTGTCATCAATAGGTCGAAGTTGTGTCAAACTTGTGTCACGGTTGTAACGTGTGTCTCCAAAATAGGTTACGTCGCAACGTCGCAGTCGTAATCGCCTTGAGCAGTCTGCAATAGTCGCCGAAACGTTGTCACTCTTGAGAATCTGTCTCACGAACGAACCGATATCCGGTCCCACGAACCGACAAGAGATGCTTCGGATTCGCCGGATCGACCTCGATATACTTCCGCAATCGCATCACGAAATTGTCGATCGTCCGTGTCGTAACCTCAGCTTCCTGGTCCCAGACATCTCGAAGAATCTCTTGTCGAGAAAGCACGACTCCGACATGGGAAAAGAAGTATCCCAGCAACTGCGCTTCCATCGTCGTGAGGGTCGAAGTCTCTTCTCCCCGCTGGACCGTGAACGCCCGGAAGTCGACGGTTACGTCATCAAAACGATAGTCCGTCAACTTGCTCTCGGCGATGTGACGTGTCAGACGCTGGTGACGATCAAGCAGATTGCGAACGCGACTCAACAACTCTGGCAGAGCAAATGGCTTCGTGAGGTACTGGTCGGTACCGCAGTCAAAGGCGTATGCCCGATCTTCAGACAGCGTTCTCGCGCTCAACACCAGCACGGGAACCGTCGAGTCCTGCTCTCGGATGCCGCGACAGATTTCGTACCCGCTCATTCCCGGCAGCATCAAGTCCAGCACAACGAGGTCGACAGTATTCGGTTGCTCTCGGAAGAAGTTGAGAGTCGACGGGCCATCTCCGAGCACGATCGCTTCATACCCCTCCGCTTCAAAGTTAAACATGAGTCCGCGCGCAATCGCCTCTTCATCTTCGACGATGAGTATTCGCTTTCGCTCCCCCATGGCACATTCCCCTTGCCCTTGCCCTTGCCCAGATTTTGCCCCAATCATCGCTTCGGGAGTGGACCATCTCCGTAGAGAAATCAGGCCCCTCCAATCGCGAATGAGTGAAAGCCCCCCCCGTCGGTGTACGTCACCCGCCGCGACGCCACCCGACGGCTTGCGCCGTAACACTCTTGTCGTACCGATATTTTGTGCAAGATAAACGATGAGCCATCGACTCGCGATCCCATTGACTCCCGATCCTGCCCCAATGGCATTCCATGGAGTCATCAGCCAATCGACCTTCCGAGTCGACCGCGTTTCAGTTGTACCACGCGACACCGGTTCGCGTCGACCAGATTGACGGCAATAGATCGCGTTCCTCTGGTGACTTCGCCGAAAACTTGTCATGATCTGAGGGGGATGTCATCGGCGTCAAGGCGAGGCGTTGAAGGAGACTTGCTCGGGGCCGGAGAAGAATGTTCGTCAATCAGGGAAGTGTCAGGCACGAGGTGATGGAAATGGGATAACCTCTTCGATATTCGTCAGACCGAGACGCCACATTAACAGGCGATCGAATCCGAGGGCGACGCCCGATGAATCAGGAAAACCAGCCTGCATCGCATCCAGCAATCGGCTCTCTTCCCGCAACTCTCGTAGCCCTTCCTCTCGCCGACGAGCGTTCTGGTCGGCCATGCGACGGCGGAACTCGACTGGGTCAGTTAACTCTTGATAGCCGTTACAGATTTCGATCCCGTACAAATACAACTCGAATCGTTCTGCGGTCGGAACGGCACACTGAGAAACGCGGGCGAGTGCTGCCTGCGATGGCGGAAAGCCATAAATGAACAGAGGGCCTGTTTGCAGAAGTTGCGGTTCGATGACTTCGGCCAACAACAGATTCAACCAGCCATCTCGATCGTCCGACTCGAGCGACTGCGGGACGACAACTCCATGCCGTTTGGCGAGGGCCACAAGGTCGGACTGCGGCGATCCGAGAATTGGTTGACCAACAAATTGCTCAAACGCTTCGTCATAGGTCATACGAACGACAGCCGGGAGACGTCGCGGTGGGGCCTGAACGAGCGGTAACAGTCCGATACTGCGGACGAGTTGTTCGACGAAATCCATCTGTCGTTGGAAAGTGTCGCCCGTGCGATACCACTCAATCATGGTGAACTCGGGATTGTGCCGAGGGCTGAATTCATCACGACGAAAACAGCGGGCGATCTGAAAGATTGCCTCGGCACCGGCAGCCAGCAGTCGTTTCATTGCAAACTCGGGCGATGTTTGCAGATAAAGTTCCGGCTTGAAGGAGTCGGCAGACGAATTGCTGTGGGTGGAGATGTCGGAGATGGGGGAAAGACCGGTCTCTAAGACGAACGGTTCAAGCCAAGCATCGACGCAGACATCCTGAGACAACAGCGGTGTTTCGACTTCGAGGTAGCCCGCTTGCCGAAAGGTGCGACGAATTGCATCGAGAACCTCGGCACGTGCTCGCAAGGTCTCGAACGAGGCTGTTGGTCTCCAGTCGGCAGGTGAGGTCATCGCATCAACACAGTCTATCAAACAATCCGCATGAGGAGCGATCCGCGAAGTACGTCGCGACGACGATGAAGGGGAACGGCACAGACCGGATGACTGTGCGGTTGAAAGAGGTTACATGTCCCGCTGTTGTGGGCCTGCCGGACCTTGTTGCTGGGGTGTCGGCGTCGGCGGAGCGGTTGTGACAGGGGAGTCTTCGACACCCAATTCCAACGCTTCTCGTCGAGCGGCGTATCGCATCGGGAACGACGACCATGTTCGCATGTTGTCTTCACTGATCGGCTTTTCAGGAATCTGAGGGAACTGCTCTCCATCGAACACAACGTCGCTCGTGTAGATTCGTTCGGAGGTGAACTGCGTGAAGCCGAGCCACTGACGGTCAGGAGCCAAGCCAAACATCATCCTCGATTCGCCCGAGAACCCGAGAAACTCACGAGGGAGCGGGGCCGTGTGTAAAGAGGTCAGGATGATCGCCATCGTGCAGTATCCGGTGATGAGACCAAACCCCCAACGGCCAATGTCGTACAACAGGGGATGCACCTCAACATACGTCGGCATATAATATTCCCCCGCGAATCGAATTCCCGTGACGACAAGTCCGAAGACCACAAGCAGCGAGACGAAGTCGGCATACTTCCCGAGCATGTCGTTCGTTGCAGCGGCAAGAGGCTCGAAGAAATTCATCGCCAACAGTCCTGCAAACAAGACGGCGAAGAAGTTAATCGCGGCTCCCCATGCCCCTTCGGCAGCCACGCACCAAGTGACCCCGCCAACAATCGCGAGCATGATTATGTCGATAAGTTGCATAACGCTGAACCCTGCCGTGTGAAAACTCTGTCGCCGAATAGTTTCCGCCGCGTAAACATCCTGAGGGAAGGACTACTTGACCACTCGAAGCATCTCGTCGATCGATGTCACGCCCCGAATGACCAGTCGTAGGCCCTCTTCTCGCATGTACAGCATCCCTTCCTTACGAGCTTCCGCTTTGATGACCGACATTGCTGCCGTGTCGCGGATCAGGTCCCGCATCCGTTCGGAGATATTCAGGAATTCGTACACTCCAATTCGTCCGCGGTACCCCGTGTCGCCGCAGTTCGTACAGGGTTCTTTGCGTCCTTGTGGGGGACGATAGAACTTTTCGATTTTGTTGGCCGGAAGACCCGCTTGTTTGAGTAACTCCGGATTTGGTTTGTAGGCTTCGCGACAGTTCGGACAAAGTCGCCGTGCCAGTCGTTGGCCCAAAATGGCGGAGACTGATGTCGAGACCATGAACGGCTCGACCCCAAGATCAAGCAGTCGATACAGGGCGGTCAAGGTGTCGTTCGCGTGGACCGTCGAGAAGACCATGTGTCCCGTGTTGGCTGCTTGGCAGGCGATCTTCGCAGTCTCTTCATCTCGGATTTCCCCGATCATGACGACGTCGGGGTCTTGACGCAGAATGCTGCGGAGCGAACCGGCAAACGACTGCCCCGCCTTCGTGTTGATTTCAATCTGAGTCACACCGTCCATCTTGTACTCGACCGGGTCTTCGACTGTGATGATGTTGCGCTCGTCCGAATCGAGGTCGTTGATGGCGGCATAGAGTGTGGTCGACTTACCGGCCCCGGTCGGTCCACAGCAAAGAAACAATCCGTGTGGCTGCGTGATGACGGCCCGTATTCCATCGACCAATTGCTTTCGCATCCCGAGGTCGTCGATACTGCTGACGGAGTTGGACTGGTCGAGAATACGCATCGAGATCTTCTCGCCATGGCGCGTCCCCTGTGAGGCGACGCGGAAGTCGATCTCGCGTCCATCAAGCAGTGCCGCAAAGCTGCCGTCCTGCGGCCGACGCCGTTCGGTGATGTCCATTGCACACAACACCTTGATGATGTTGGTGACGGCATCCCCGACGGCTTTGTCAAAGGGATCGGTCGGGAACATGACACCGTCGATACGGAGTCGGGCGGCGAGTTCGTCCTCTTTCGGTTCGAGGTGAATATCGGTCGCTCGTCGCATGATGGCGTCGTAGACCAACTCTTTGCAAGCGAGATACCCCTTCGAGTTTTCGACCTGCTTTGATCGACTGGCATCCTTGCGACCGGTCTTTGATTTCCCGATAAACTCGATCGGTGCACCGATGGCGGTTTCGATCGCAGCGGCCGTGCCGATCCGAATCCCGACTTTCGCCAACTGTTGCAATGTCCACTTCTGAATGTGTGCCCGGGTGAAGACACGAGCGTTCTCCGGGACACGCTGATTTCGTTCCAGCACATACATCGAGAACGGCACGCAGCAACTGGTCAGCATCGCAAAGAATCCGCCGACATACATCGGAATGATCGAAACGAGCATGAAGCCGCCGAAACCGCCGAGAAGTTGCAGTGAGTTCCAATGGACCGGCCGAACCTTGAGGTCCCGACTGTCTTCGTGGACCCAGTTCGACGAGTGAATCCAGATCATTAAGCACAGCAACACTGGGACCAGTTTCAGCAGCGACAGGTAGTATCCCGATTGCCAGCTGGTGAATGGGTTGCGGGCGTCGAACATGCCGCCGACGAATTCTCCGTTGCCACGGTAAAACCGTTCCCCGAGTGGTGGTGGGAATTTCTGGACTCCGGAAATTGGTCCCAGCGGCGCCACACCTGAGATCGCCCCGCCAGCGACTTCTCCTGGAGGTTGAGCGACAGCCTGGGGAACGAAGAGCCCCCCCCCAATCCACAGGGTCAAGCCAACCAGCAGGCGTTGAGTGATTCGGTAATCGAGCATGAGCCAGGGTGCTTACGGGGGAGAACGATCACAACCCGTTGAGACTGTTGTGTCCATCTTGCGATGCGAAACAGCTCACCAGGAGACAAAAAGGCGACCTCCATGACGGAAGTCGCCTGCACACGACATCACAAAATTGCGGGGGCCTTCACGTCGATCCCCTTTAGCATCATCTTGAGTTCTTCAACGTTCGGGGAGATTTCATACGCTGCCTCGCGTTCGATAAGTTCGAGCTTCAGGAAGTGATGCAGCGAGTCGTTAAAGACCTGCATCCCTTCATCTTTGCCAAGTCGAATGGCGGACGAAAGCTTCTCGTCCGCGCCAGCCAGCACCAGTTTGCGAACAGTTGGGTTGAACTTCATGATCTCGACGATCGGCACTCGGGACGGCTTGTCGACAATGGTCTTGAGCAGCTTTTGCCCGACGATCGCCTTCATGTTCATTCCCATGCTCGCTCGAATTGCCCCGTGCATCGCCTGGGGGAACAGGTCCAGAATACGACCGATGGTTCCCGGAGCACTCGAAGCGTGGATCGTTCCGAACACCAAGTGCCCCGTCTCTGCGGCATGGATTGCGGTTTCAAAGGTCTCTTGGTCTCGCATTTCCCCCACGAGCATGATGTCGGGGTCTTCACGCACCGCGTGCTTCATCGCCGTATGGAAGTCGCTGACATCCTGGCCAATTTCCCGTTGATTGATCAGACACTTGTCGGCTGTGTAGACGAATTCGATCGGGTCTTCAATCGTCAGCAAGTGTTTGCGGTAATTGTGGTTGACCCAGTTGAGCATCGACGCAATGGTCGTCGATTTCCCTGATCCAGTCACCCCCGCCAATAGAACCATCCCCTGATCGTACTTGCACAACTCCTCCATGATGGGGGGCAAGTACAGCCCTTCGAACGGCGGGATCGACTGTTCGATCTTACGGGCCACGAGACCAGGCTTGCCAAGTTGCTTAAACAGATTCACACGGAAACGCCACATTGTCCCATCGTGCGGCACCACGTGGGCAAAGTCGCAGCCACCGGTATCCACCATGATCTGCTTGTTGCGATCGTCCATCGCCTCCAGGAACATTGCCCACATCTTCTCTTCGCTGATCGGGGGCATGTCAAGTTCGCGAATCGCACCTTTAACACGCAACATCGGAGGCTTGTTGACCTGTAGGTGTAAGTCCGACCCTCCCAGCTTGATCTGAATGCGAAACAGCTTGTTGATCTCGGGATCGGCCACCACCCCTGTAGCAACTCCCAGAACAGGAGCCGCACCCGCAGCAGGCTTTGGAGCAGCAGAGGCATGACTCGACACGGCGAAACTCCCTCGAAATCAGAATGAAAACCAAGACATCAAAAGACAAACAACCATCAGACGCAACGCAACTTCAGCGATCATCGAACATTCAAAGCTGAAGATGTCGACCATCGAAGTTCTCGCGACGGGATCATATCACCACGTCCCTCCCCCCGAAAAGGGTATCTGCCCGGTTCAATTGAGAAACCGATCAGAGCCGTGCCCCCTCATCGACTCATGCTCGACCTTGACCACAGATGCCGCAGACACCTTTCTGCAAGGCGAGTGCAGATGTGGACGATCTCGGGCAGGAACTTTACAATCCCTTTTGATGAACCAGTTGCCGGCAGAGGATTCTCCACCAACGTTTTGGCTCTCTGCTCTTAAGGTTTTTGCCGTCCCCACGCGAATTCTCACTCAAGAAAAGATCGAGTTGTCATGGCCGAAACATCTCGCCGTGTGAATCCGGAGGAAGTCGAACGGATTCGCGAACTGTTGCGAACTCATCAGGTTCGGGCCACACCAGCTCGGATTGCGGTCATGCAGGAACTGACCATCGCACAGTCCCCGGTCACACATGCCGATATTTCCGAGAAGCTCGTACCGCTGGGCTTCGACAAAGCGACCGTGTTCCGCAACCTGAATGATCTGGCAGATGCCGACCTGATTTCCCGGACCGAACTCGGCGATCATGTGTGGCGGTTTGAAATCCTCGACCCGAGTCGACCGCTGGGGGAAAAGCATCCACATTTCGTCTGCATCGACTGCGGAGACGTTTCGTGCCTCGACGAGATGGAATTCACCACAACGTCGAAACGCCGTGCAACCTCGATTGGACGTATCACCGAGATTCTCATCAAAGGCCACTGTGCAAAGTGCGACACGACGGCACAGTAGTTGCTGTTGGGGGGCAATGGCATGGTGAATCATCCGAGGCTGCGCTTGATGTCGACTCGCCACAGAGAGGATACGGTTCGCCTTCTTCCCCAAGTCGTAGACTCATTGAAGCGGGATAGTAACGGGGCGATCTGGTAACTTGGACGATAGAGTTTCGTTGCCACAAGGGCGTAGTACAAAGCCTTCCCCTTGTTCAATTCGTGCAATTTCGCCGAGTGTGAAATTGGCATGAATGCGAGAGGATGTCTCAATATCTATCGTCTTGGCTAACCATCTCGAGGTTATCAAGTGTGGCGAACATCCCCAGTGTGGCGATCATCCAAGGGCCAATTCAAACGATCCATACAACGTCAGGGCGAATCATGGCAATTCGGACCCCCAGCGATGCGGCAGAGTTCGTTCAACGGAGTGCAACTTGGCACATGGGCGATATTGCACACGTGTCCCAACAACTGCAGGCGGACGATCAGGGGCTCTCTACCGACGAGGCGGTCCGAAGGCAAGCAGAATTCGGTCCGAATCGGCTCCCTCAGCGATCGACTCACTCTCCCTGGCAGATCGTGTCGCGACAGTTCTCCAGTCCGCTCATCTACGTCCTCATCGTTGCCTCCATCGTGTCGATGTCGATTGGCGATTACAAGGATGCGGGCTTTATTGCAGCAGTCTTGGCAGTCAACGCGTTAATTGGTAGCTATCAGGAGTGGCGGGCTGAGAAGAGTCGGCAGGCCTTACAGCGCTTGCTACATGTTCGGGCTCTCGTCACTCGAGACGGAATGACACAAGAGATTGATGCAGAGGAAGTGGTGCCCGGCGATATCATTTGGCTGGAGTCGGGAAATCGGGTTCCTGCGGACTTGCGACTCATTAACACACAGGGGGTCGAGGTAGACGAATCCCTTCTGACGGGCGAGTCGCTTGCCGTCCGCAAAGAGTGCGAGTGGTCTGGCGAGCCTTCCGCTCCTTTGGCTGACCGATTGAACCTTGCGTATGCCGCTTCGATCGTTATTCGTGGTCGAGCGAAAGGAATTGTTGTTGCGACAGGTGTGTCGACGTTGATCGGTCAACTGGCGATTGATGTCCTTTCCTCTGAAGGGGGAAAGCCTCCGCTGATTGAACGAATGGAGAGGTTCTCGAAATCGATCGCCGTTGCTGTCGTCGGGGCGGTCGTTGTCGTGTCGATGCTGGGGATATTCATTCACAAACAGACCCTTTCGGAAATGTTTCTCTTCGGCGTCGCTCTTGCAGTGTCAGCCATCCCGGAGGGACTCCCTGCTGCACTGACTGTTGCCCTTGCCGTCGCGACGACACGGATGGCCAGGCGGGGGGTAATTGTCCGCCGGTTGGCTGCTGTCGAAGGACTCGGCAGTTGCACGATGATCGCCAGTGATAAGACTGGCACACTGACTTGTAACGAATTGACAGTTCGTAGTATCTGGCTCGATGGCGAGTCGCAAATTGATGTCGTCGGCGTCGGATTTGCCCCCATGGGCAACTTACTACTGAACGATCAACCGGTCTCCGCCGATACGTCTCCATCACTGGCTAACTTGGTCAGGGGGGCGATCTTGTGCAATGAAGCGGCGCTATACCAACACAAGGGGAAATGGGAATGGCGAGGCGATCCGACTGACATTGCGCTCCTGTCGTTGGGAATCAAGGCGGGTCTCTCGCGAGAGTCCTTGATTCATCACTCACCTGAAATAGAGGCGATCCCCTTTGAACCGGAACAGCAGTTCGCCGCGACATGTCATCGCATCAATGGCCAACCGACCCTCTTCGTCAAAGGGGCTCCCGAACGAGTGCTTGGTATGTGCGATGGGCCTTGCGGTACTTTTCACTTCGACAGATTGCTCGCCGTGGCCGAATCGATGGCTGCTCAGGGTTACCGGGTCCTAGGACTCGCGGACGGCACTGGAGAAGTGAACCATGCCTCCGATGGCGCGCCGCTACCTCCCAATGGACTCACCTTTCGCGGCTTTGTCGGGATGATTGACCCACTTCGCCCCGGCGTTATAGACGCAGTCAATCGCTGCCATTCGGCAGGGATTCGAGTCTGCATGGTGACCGGAGATCACCCGGTAACTGCCCTCGCCATTGCGCGGGAACTGGGACTTGCCGACAACCCAGGTCAAGTAGTCAATGGTGCCGACCTTGCCAAGTTCAATGAGGAGGAGTTGCTAGCGGCAATTCGTCGCGGTCGGGTCTTCGCCCGTGTCGGTCCCCGGCAGAAACTGGAACTCGTCAATGCCGCCCGCGCCGATGGACACTTCGTCGCAGTGACCGGCGACGGCGTGAACGACGCCCCCGCTCTCAAAGCGGCCAATGTCGGCATGGCGATGGGGAGATCGGGGACCGACGTTGCCAGGGAGGCGGCAGACCTCATCATCAGCGACGACAACTTTTCCACCCTCGTCAACGGTGTCGAAGAGGGACGCATTGCCTATGACAACATCCGCAAAGTGATCTACCTGCTCGTCTCCGCCGGTACCGCCGAGGTGCTGCTGATTGGAGTCGCCTTCGCCGCAGGAACCCTCCTCCCGTTGCCTTTTCTTCCTGTGCAACTCCTCTGGTTGAATCTCGTCACCAACGGCATTCAAGGGGTCGCACTCGCCTTCGAGCCTGGCGATGAGAACGTCCTGAAGCGTAAGCCTCGCCCCCCTCGCGAGCCAATCTTTGACCAGCTCATGTTCGAACGGACCATTGTCGCTGCCATCGTAATGGCTGTCGTCGGTGTATTGACGTTTTCTTGGATGATTTACTCAAACTGGACGACGGTCGAAGCTCGCAATGGCCTCCTGCTCCTCATGGTCCTGTTCGAGAACATCCACATAGGAAACTGCCGGTCAGAAACAGAATCCGCTCTACTCCGATCACCACTCCGTAGCCCCCTTCTGCTCGCAGGAGCAATTGGTGCACTGCTGATTCACGTCGCTGGAATGCACATCCCCTTTTTGCAGGAACTACTCCAAACCACACCTGTTTCCTGGAAAACCTGGTCCGCCCTGCTTGGCTTGTCTCTGACCGTTTTCGTTGCCCTGGAACTCCACAAATGGACTTGGAAACTGCGATACAACCAGAGTGGTAAAGACTCGCAAGAGTAAATCCGCCGATCGTCGCACCCCATATTTTCGCTTCCACACCCTGTTCCGAAAACGCCACATCTCGGGGGAAGCTGTGCCTTCCTGTTCAATGTCATAATCGGAATTCGCGGTATGTTCGGAAATGTTACCACATCTTGATGAACTGCGTGTGAGAATGGGTCTATCCCCTGTTCCTTTCGTTGCCCGGCGCGATAGGTTGATAGGAACGTCACGATGGACTACCGAGAACGGTCGGGACGCCGTTGACGGGAAGCGACACCGAAATCGTCGGAACGATTGAGCCAGGTGGCGTTGTGGTTTTCTGGAATCGGTCGGTTCACCAGCGGGCCTTCCCGCTGCGGGCATCGCGTTTGTTCTCTGACTCTCGATGGAAATCGCGGCATTATGTCGACTCAGCTTCAAGAACCTCCTCGTGTTAATCCTGTGGCCCCTGCCCCCGAAAACAATTCCCTCCGAGATATCGAGCGGTTTGCCGAAGGGGTCTCGCTCCCACCGGTTCCGTGGCTTACTCAGCTTTCGCTCGATCAACCTCGCGTCAACGTGCATTGTCTTGGGAGTTTTCGTTCGACAGTGAAACGCTTGGCCGACATCGTGATCGCCGTGACGATGCTCGTGCTGCTCTCTCCATTGATGCTGCTGACGGCAATTCTCGTCAAGCTGACGTCTCCCGGGCCCATCATCTTCAAGCAGACCCGGGTTGGGCTGAATCTTCGTGGGAAGGTTTCTGATCGTCGGCTCGAAAATGGCCCACACCCGGAGGAGTCGGGCGATCGCCGTGTTCCTGGCAGTGATCGTCGAGTCGAACAAAACTACGGACGGTTGTTCACGTTGTACAAGTTTCGGACGATGCGGATCGATGCCGAGAAGAACGGGGCACAGTTTGCCGTCGCCGGAGACAGCCGGGTCACCCCAATTGGACGGTTCCTCCGCAAGAGTCGAATTGACGAACTTCCCCAGTTGTGGAACGTCTTGAAAGGGGAAATGGCCTTCGTCGGCCCCCGACCAGAACGTCCCGAGTTCATCGAGATGCTGTCGCGAGAGATCCCCGACTATCTGCGACGTCTCGGACTCAAGCCAGGTCTGACGGGGGTCGCCCAGATCGTCAATGGTTACGACAACGACATCGAAGGCTTCCGGAGAAAAGTCGCCTTTGACTTGCAGTATCTCCAGAACTGTTGCCTGCGGAACGACCTGAAAATCCTATTGAGAACCGTCAGCGTCGTTGTGCTCGGCAAAGGTCAATAGGAAGACGTCGATGCGGCACGACTCACTTCGACCGGGTCGGGACATCGCAAATCGTCCGTGTGATAATCAAGAGAGCCGCCTGAATCCAAGGATTCAGGCGGCTCTCTGTCACGGAGGGAATGTCTCAATTTCCGGGTTGCTGACCCTTTCTCAAGGGGTCGGCGAATCTCTCCAAGATGTTCTCTGATTCTTCAAGGCCTTTCTCAAGGGCCATCGCAGCCAGCAGCCGCATCTCTTAGCTTCTCTCCTCAGGAAGAATCGGAACATCGTCTCTCTCAATCACGAAAGAACCCTTTCGCAACCTCCGTGCCATTCGGCTCGTTGCTCTTGACAAGAGGAGGTGCTCGTTCGTTGTAAACGCTTCCTCAGTAATGAGTTATAAAAACTGAAATGTCGTTGCCTGCATTCGCTTGATCCCAAAGTCGGGGGCGAAAGATGTACTTCTTACATCTCAATCTGGGCCCCAATTGCAGGTCTTACTTCGACACTATGTCAGTTCAACGACTGCTTTGATCACGCCGGTCTCGGGACGGGTGAATGATTCGAACTCCGAAATCATGTCGGACATCGACGTTCGATGCGTGATCCAGGGGGCCGTGTCGATCGTGCCATCCTCAATGAGACCGATGATCCGACCGAAGTCCTCCGGCATCGCGTTTCGGCTCCCCTTGAGGGTCATCTCGGGACGGTGCATCAGCGGATGGGCGAATGAAACTTCTCCCGTCGTGATGCCGACATAGACGAGTGTGCCGGTATGGGCAACGTATCGCAAAGCCTGCGACATCGAACCAGCGTGCCCCGTCGCATCAGTCACCACACGATACATCGCGCCATCGGTGATCTTTTTCATCTGTTCCAGTTCGCCCCCTTGGCCATCCGGGACGATCGTATGGGCGACGCCGTACTTCTCGCGGCAGAATTCGAGTCGTGACGGGACAAGGTCCATCACCGTCACCTCGGCTCCGGTGAGTCGGGTGAATTCCAAAGTTGACAGTCCGATCGGACCGGCTCCAATAATCAAGACATGGTCCCCCTGCTCCGCTTCCCCACGATCTGTCGCATGGCAGCCAATCGCCAGGGTCTCGACGAGTGCCAGTTGCTCATAGGTCAGGATGCTGGACGAGTGGAGTTTGTCGGCTCGAATCAGGCAACGTTCTCGCAGCCCGCCATCAGTCATCACGCCGAACACTTTGAGGTTCTGGCAGCAATTCCCCTGCCCCCGTCGGCAGGGATAGCAACTGCCGCAGTTCATGTATGGTTCGACCGAACAGCGGTCGCCGGGCCGGACATTTGTGACCCCGTCGCCGACCGCGAGCACTTCGATCCCGAGTTCGTGGCCAGGAATCCGAGGATATGTGAAGAAGGGCATTTTCCCGAGATAGCCCCCAAGGTCGGTCCCGCAAATTCCCATCCGATGCGTGGCAATCAACGCTTCGCCCGGCCCCGGTCCACCCGGCTCATCCAATTCGATTTCGACAAAGTGCTTCGGCTCATCAAGACGGATTGCTTTCATCGGTTCTTCTCAGCTCTCGAAAATTCAACACCCTGTCCCAGGGCATCCGGGTCCACAATAAATCGACGATCGACATTCTCTTCTTAAGAGACACCCCAAAACGACAACCGGGGAGATCGTCTGAACAGGAAATGCTCGTCAGAATAACCGTTTCCGTGAAGTTTCACATCACAGCAACCATCGGAGTCGTTCCGACGTGACTCGCCCGACGTTGAATTCGGTTGATGCCCGATAACTCGCCGCAGCGGCATCATTCACAACAGTTGGGGCGGTCGCGGTAGATGATTTCGTTGATGTGATATTCTTCGAACTTGTCCAGCAGCGGGTCGAGGCCGTGCTCGAGCTTGAACTCGATTTCTTCCTGATAGAGCGGCACAACGGCGAGAAAATGAATCTCTCGTCCGCTCGGGGTGCTGAGAGTCCAGAACTCCGGCGGCATCAGAATTGGTGGCAGTAACAGAGCACAGGTGAACGGAGCCGAGACATGATACGGGACAGCCGGGTCGCCGTTGGGGACCGAGTGTCCGAAACCCAACCATGTGTCGTACTCGTGAGGCAGGCGGGCCATTTGCTTGAGAAGTCGTATTGGCCAGTAATTGGCTTCGTTGGAAAACGACTGTTTGTCCAGAGGCCATTCGGGTGGGAGGGCGATGAGGAGTTCCCCGAAGCGAAACTCTTCGGCCCCTTCGGGGACGTTCATCGGAGCTTCGCTCATGCCACTGGTGACAATAAGATGCCAAGGCCGCTCCTCGGTCGCTTTGACGACATGCAAGTCGATATGCACAAGATCGGAAACGAGTTCGTGATAGACGAAATCGATCTCTCCGGCGTACTGCGTGATGTGGTCGGAGACGGCATCGATTGTACTCGCGTCCCCTCCAACGATTTCGGTTGGAACGGTCCGTGGTTCGTGCCGAATGATGCGTGTTCCCGCCGGTGACAGTTCGTCACTCTCGACTGCGGAGGAGGTTGACTCCGTCCGACTTTCGGGGTTCGGGACGGTCAGAGCGGCCCCGCATTCTACGCAGTTCGCACTCGTTCCTGCGCGATCCAACTCGACCCGGTAACGGCGACCGCACTGCTCACACCGAAAGACGATCGCCATCTCTTTTCCCCAATCTGAATACGAAATTGACATCGAGACTTTGACAAGCGATCACGCGTCGGGCTGAGTCGTTGCCGTGCAGGCGAATTCCAGTCGAGTCGAGACCTTTCCGTCGACGGAGACTTTTCCCTTCAGGAAGAAGGCATCGGCAAGACGCTCGGTGATCTCAACTTCGATGTCGAGCGTTTCGCCAGGACGAACAAGTCGGCGAAACTGCACGTTGTTCATTCGAGTGGCAACGGGAACTTTGCCATCGTCGTTGGGGAGCGACCGGGCAATGAGGACCGCTGCAGCCTGTAAGGCCGCTTCGCACTGCAATACGCCTGGCATCACGGGGAAGTGCGGGTAGTGCCCCTGAAACACGTCCAGCGAAGCGGGGAGATGCTTGCGGGCGTGGATGTGCGTTTCGTCGACTGAGACAACGTCATCAAGCCAGAGGAACGGTGCCCGATGCGGAATCAACTGTTCGATGTCTGCTGTTGTCATGGTGTTCGGGGTGGCAGATTGGTTCATGGTGTCGAGTTCATTTCCTCTTTGTCTGTCCGGGCTCGCGATGAACATTCAACGCAATGCTCCAGGGTGATCTGATGGGTCTGGTAAACTGAATGATGCCGAACATCGGTCGCTCCGTAAACAGAGTGGCCTGTGGTCGCCATATTCGGAAACGTCCAGGTGATTCTCCATGGTAAGATTGATTGCTAGTTGGCCGGTCAAATTGTCGACAGACGAAGCGCCGGTGGGGGACCAGTGTGATAGTATCCCTCAAAGAAGAATTTCCCATAGTGCTTTTCGTTGCGGTGTCAGATCATGGATGATTCATTCGTTACGCAGTTTGTGGGATCGCTGCTGACGGTCCTTGTGGCTGGGTTTGTCGCGGGGGCAGTCTGCAAGCGGCTCGGCATCTCGATGCTGGTCGGTTATCTGGTGGTGGGCGGAGTGATCGGCGAAGGGGGTTTCGGCCTCGTCACGCAAGAATCGCACGAACTCGAATACCTCGCGAAAGCCGGAGCCCTGCTGCTGTTGTTCTCGGTGGGGATCGAGTTTTCGTTCGATGAACTCAAGCGAATGTTGCGTCACTTTCTGGTCGGAGGGAGCGCCCAGATGTTATTGGTGACATTACCGCTGATGGGACTGTATCTCCTTTACGGGATGTCGTGGAGGCCCGCATTGCTCGCCGCTGCGGCGTGTGCTCTCAGTTCGACAATTCTGGTGTTCAAAGCCCTCGCCGAATGGGGGCACTCATCAACCCCGCACGGACGAAGGGCGATCAGCATTCTGTTGTTTCAGGATGTCGCTTTGGTCCCGCTGATGTTGTTGATCCCGCTACTCACCGGCGGGGGAGCGGTTCCAACGATCGCAACCTATAGCTGGTTGCTCGTAAAGTCGCTGTTATTTCTGGTCGCAGTCATCCTGTTCCGTATGGCGACGAGTCGCTGGATGGTGACACTTCTGTCTCAGTTTCGTAGCGTCGAGTTGGTGATTCTGTTCACCCTGGTCGTGCTGACCGGAGCCTGTTGGGGATCAGCGGTGATCGGCTTGCCTCCGGCGATTGGAGCACTCGCCGCCGGTCTGATCCTCAGTGGGAATCGCCTGAGCACACAAATCGACACGATCATTCTGCCGTATCGGGAGTCGTTCGCGGCCATCTTCTTCGTCACGCTGGGAACGTTGTTGCAACCCGCTCTGCTACTTCAAGAGCCGGTCCTGTTGATCGTCGGCATCATCGTCATACTCGCCCTCAAGACCATCGCCGCTGCTCTTGCATTGCGATTAATCGGCCTGCGATGGAAGGCCTCTTTCGGGATGGGGGTAGGCCTCGCTCAGCTCGGTGAGTTCTCTTTCCTCATCGTGGCGACAGCTGTGCAGGAAGGGGTCATCGCTCCGGCGAACTACCATCGTCTGCTGTTCATTGCACTCGGAACGCTCATCGTCACACCGCATCTGATGACGCTCGGACTCCGCTGGGCCGATCTGACGCTAACAAACCCGCAAGACGATGGTGATTCAACACTCGCCGGTCCCAAGGTTTCGATTCAGCAGGCTCTCGTGATTGGAATCGGTCCGATTGGTCGACAGATTGCCTCCCGAATGGAGACCTTCGGAATCGATGTCTGCCTGATCGACTACAGTCCGATCAACTTGCACCCATTCGCCCAACAGGGATTCCAGACAGTGGCTGGCGATGCTCGCGACCCCGATGTTTTGCATCGAGCAAACGCCCGACACTGTCGACTGGCTGTCGTTTGCGTTCCGGCCGACGACATCGCTGCACTCGTCGTCAAGGCTTTGCGCGAGCTGGGTCCCGAGATGGCGATTCTCGTTCGCTGTCGATTCCTTGGAAATGTTTCCGAAATCAAGAAGGCCGGGGCGAACAATATCATCTGTGAAGAACGGGAAGCCTCGACTGCACTCCTTTACCAATGTGACCACTACTTCCGCACAACGACATGACAAGTTGCCGTACTGACGAATAGCGGAAAGGCGAACTCCGTCAACTTGAGGTGGAGCCGATGCAGACAATGGTCGACAGGTTGAGGCGAGCGATTGCCGGGGAGCGGGCGCGCACACGATTGTCGCTCTACGATTTTACTCGCTCAATTAACTCCGCTTCGGTCAGGATTTCGATGCCGAGTTCTTTGGCTTTGTCGAGCTTGCTGCCGGCATTCTCTCCAACAACGAGGAAATCGGTTTTCTTCGAGACACTTCCCGATGGTTTTCCGCCATGTTCACGGATGAATTCTTCGATGCTGTCTCGCGAAAAACTCTTTAAAGTCCCGGTGACCACGATGGTTTTTCCAGTCAGTGAGCCCACAGGAGCGACAGGTGTCGCATCGCCAGCTAAGGCAGAAGACTCTCCAGCAACGTCACCGTCAAACAGCGTCCTTTCTCCGGGAGCGGTCAGCATGGCGGAAGGGGTTGTCGCCTGTGGATCGACCGTCGGTGTCCCCATGTTGACATCGAGTTCGGTCAACTCGGCGATGGTCTGTTGCCCCGCAACCGAGTGGAAGAACTCGTGGACGGCATGGGCGATGACCGTCCCGACACCGTCGATTTCGGACAACGACTCGACCGACTGCTCGGCGATGCGGGTAACACTTCCAAATCGGGCCGCGAGAAGTCGGGAGACTGTCTGGCCAACGTGTTGAATGTTGAGTGCCGTCAGGAGTCGCCACACCGGACGTGAACGCGACGCCTCGATTCCCGCAAGCAAATTGTCGACCGATTTCGCTCCAAGTCGCTCGAGTGCCAGGAGTTCTTCACGCCGTTGATGCAAGCGAAAAACATCAGCAAAACTGGTCAACAGCCTGGCATCAATCAGTTGTTCGATGAGCTTTGTTCCCAATCCCTCGATATCCATCGCACGACGTGAGGCAAAAAATCGTAGACCTTCGCGCAGACGAGCGGGGCAGGAAGGGTTCAGGCAGCGGACGTAAACTCCCCCGGCATCTTGCACGACCGGCAACTGACAGTTCGGACAGGTCTCGGGGAATTGAAAATCGACCTCGGCGCCGGTTCGGAGGTGCTCTTCGACTCGCAACACATGCGGGATGATCTTCCCAGCTTTCTCGACAATAACCGTGTCGCCAATTTTGAGACCGAGCCGTTGAAGTTCGTCTCGATTATGCAGCGACGCCCGCGAGACCGTTGTCCCGGCGATAAGCACCGGCGTGAGGTTCGCGACAGGGGTGAGTGTGCCGGTCTTGCCAACTTGCACCTCAATTGACTCCACTTGGGTGACCCCTTCGTATCGCTCCCATTTATAAGCGATGATCCACCGCGGCGCTTTCGACGTGTTCCCGAGTTCGACTCGTTGAGAGAACTGATTGACCTTGACCACAAGGCCGTCGACTTCGACATCGAGGGTGTGCAATCCATCCATCATTCGTTGCGTCAACTCCATCGTCGCATCGATTCCCAGACGGGCTTCAACATTTGGAGTGACCGGAATGCCGAAGTCGCGAACGCTCTTGAGGAAGTCGAGATGTGTCGCAAACTCGACACCTTCAGCTGCACCGATCCCGTGTGCCAGAAAACGGACTCGACGTGCCGCACAGAGTTTCGGATCGAGCAACTTCAGAGCACCCGCTGTCGTATTTCGGGGGTTAGCGTAGGGCTCGTCTCCCCGTGCCTCCTGTTCTTTTCGGAGATGTGCGAAGTCGGTGTTCGAGATATACGCTTCGCCTCGGATTTCGATTAACTCGGGAGGTTGGTCGGAAGTCAAACGCAATGGAACTCCGCCGACGGTCCGGGCATTGTGGGTGATGTCGTCTCCATTCGCTCCGTCTCCGCGCGTGAGGGCCTGCACCAGATGCCCCCGTTCATAGACCAACGCCATCGCGACGCCGTCGATCTTGTATTCGACCGAATACTCGACCTGCTCGACGTTTAACAGCTTGCGGACCCGCTCATCGAACTCCTTCAGGGCGTCCGCATCATAGACGTTATCAATCGACAACATCGGTATCCGATGCGGCACCGTGACGAATCCGGCAATCGGCTCTCCCCCCACCTTGTGGGTCGGGCTCTCCGGGATGTCAAGCTCCGGGTTCTCCTGTTCGAGTGCTTCGAGCCGTTTCAATAACAGGTCGAACTCTAAGTCCGAAATCTCCTTGCGAGCTTCGACATAGTATAGCCGATTGTGCCGCTCGATTTCGTTTCTGAGCCATGTGACCTCCTCGGCGGGCGACGCGTCCACAGGCAACGTACTCCTGGCTGATTGATTTTCCATAATCTTCAAAGGCTCGACCACTTGATTCCCACCCGGCTCTGTCCCATGAATCTGTTTAACACGCTTTTCAACTTTGAAAGTTAAGATGTCATAGCATCTCTGATAGTCCCCAGGTTGCAAACGTGGGGCTTTGATAACATTGATGTTCGTCAACGAAAACGTGTCTTGTGTCAGACTGTCACGATCGAAGACCTCACGACTCTTTGTAGAAATACTTTCTCACAAGATGCTCTGCAGGGGGGGGCGTCAGTAGGGTCAGGAAGAGTGTTGCGATAAGCGATGCGGCGAAGCCGGCCATTAAGGGTGAGAGGCCGAACAGGTCGACGGGTTTAGCGAAACTTCCTCCCTCAAACTTTGCCATAAGATGGGGAGCCAAATGTGCGCCGAAGCCGACGAGCATTCCCCCCAGACAGCCGGGTGAGTTCGCTCTCGGCCAATAGAGCATCGCAGCCACCGGAAAGAGGAAGCAACAGGCCAGTCCGCTGCCGACATAGACGATGAGGTCCTGCAAATACTGCGGTGGGTTCATGGCGAAGACCATCGCGACAGTCCCCACGACGAGCGTCGTGAAGTAGCTCATTCGCTTGATGACCTTTTCCGAAGCGGCCGGGTTGATGTTGCGTTGATAGATGTCTCGCACGACCGACGAGGAGATGACCAGAAGGAAGCTGTCGACGGTGGACATGACTGCCGCGAATGGAGCCGCGATCAATAGTCCTGCCAGCCAGGGGACCCCGGCATTCTCTGTGAGTGTGACGGCCATTGTCGGCATGATCTTGTCCGCTTCGTTCTCCATTCCGGGCAACAGCACGCGAGCCATGCAGAAGATGATGACGAGCGGAAAATAGATTACGGCGGAGTAAATCGTCACGGCCACAATGGCATGACGCAAAGTCCGGGTGTCCTTAAATGCCATCAGTCGAACCATGTATTGCGGTTGTCCGGTCCCCGAGATGGCCCACATAAAGAAGAACGAAATCGCCAGGCTGAATGGCAGAAAACCATTCACGTCATCCCGACTAGGGCCGGGTCCCGTGACAAATCCGAAAGGCACCTCACGGCGACTCACCACTGACCAACCGGTCTCGGGGCTCAGTCGAATGAAGTTCGGCGTCTCGATCACTCGGTTGCGTGCGTTCGCTACTCCGTGTAGCGAGTCGTCCATTTCGACGACTTGCACCGTGAATGGTGTCTGAGAGACAACCCCTTTCGGAAAGGTCGAATTCGAGATGAAGCAGCGTCCCGGCGCACCCACTTCGTCCACAATCACAATTGGGAGTTTCTCCTGAAACGCCGGAAGGACTGTAGGCGGAGAGAGCGTTAACAGAATATTGGGAGACATCGCCCGCGTCCCCGCCGACATTCCACCGACTTGCGAGATCGCCAGCGGGAGCATAATCGCCACCCCAGCCACCATCACGACCCCCTGCATCACGTCGGTCCAGACGACGGCATGAAATCCACCGTAGCTTGTGTAGAGAATGACCGCGAGTCCAAAAAGTATGAGGCACAGCAAGTATCCCGGTTGAACTCCTGCAAGGAAACCAACGTCAGCCGTCCTTTGGGCGACCCATTGAACTCCCGACTGATAGATGCCGACATCTTGTACAAGCGACTGTAAGATGACACTTCCCGCCTTGAACTGGGCGACGAGATTGACGGCGAGAAAGAAGACGATCAGTAGTGTCGACACGATGCCGAAGACCGGCGACTCGAATCGGTCTCGCAGGACGTCGGGGATCGTGATGGAGTTGGACTTTCGAGCCACTTGATTGATTCGTTTGCCAAACAGACCCATGGTGCAAATCGGGACGATCATGTAGCTGGCAATCCACAATGCCAGAATCCAACCATGCGTGTAGATCTTTGCCGGAAAACCGGTGAACGTTCCCCCCGAGGCACTGGTTGCCGCAAACGTCAACGCAAAGGCCCATGTCCCCAGCCCCCGACTCCCCAAAAAGTACTCCCCCAGAAAATCCTTTCCCTTCAGCAGTCGATTCGCAAAACCCGCGATGACAAAGACGGCGATGGTGTAGAACAGAAAGGTCCAGATCGCCGCATTCGAACCACCGGCAGCCAGTAAAAGTGAGAAGTCCATGAACCGATCTCGATCGAAAGGGAGTTGCTGTCAGGTGGGCAGTTAGTCGTTTGACTCCTCGGAGGCAAGGTCGCTGCTGGAGTTTAAGTCGTCGTCCTGAATGAAGAACAACGCCAGCCAGATCGAGACGACCATGCAAACCAACCAAGGGAAAGCGACTCCCCAGACGACCCACGACGGCATTCCCAGAGTGAGCGGGACCTCCGCGGCGCTCATCGGCGATTCCAACGTGCTGTATCCGTAGAGCGTGCAATATGTGACCGTCCATCCAAAGGCGGCCCCCCACAACAGGAGGATGACGATTGCCTCTCGTCGAGCGTGGAGGAAGACAGGGTCATCAGGTGGTTGATCAATCATGGCTGCGCTCTTTCCTCGAACCGATTGCGGTCTCCCGCGGACGGGCATCTCGTGTCCATAAGATAGAGGCTACACCGTCGGAAATCGACACGCTACCATCGGAGTGGGAAAGTCTCCTGTGCGGCCACATCCATTCCGGGAGACATTGGTACGCCGTCACTCCTTTTCGGCAATCGTCACACACCATGAGCATCGGACGCACAGGATCACGTTCGTTTCGCAGTGGATCGCGACATCAAGTATCACGGACGAAATAACGGTCTCAGTCAGTGAATCAGAGTCTCTCTCAATTCAGAAGTTCCCTCAAGAAAGTCCGGCATGACCCCTAAGCAGCGTGAGCGTCGACGCCGTATCATCTTCTACCTTGTCGCTGCAGCGATGTTGGGGGTGATGTTATTTTATGCCAAAGAGATTCACGCGTTTCGATGGGGGGACGCGGGGCCGATTGGTCTATTGCTGTTGGCCGTCGGGGGAGGAATCTGTGCTTGGGTGATCGGAGCTGGCGCATGGCTGATTCGACGCAACAAACAAGCCATCCTCCGGTCACAGGCTCTGGTTCAGGAAGAACGATTTGATGAAGCGGTCCAAGTGTTGGAGAAGGCGATCAGTCACCGGGCCGTCGATGCCATACTGTATGCACAGATCGCTCAGGTAGAAAGCAGTCGGGGACGCCCCGATGCCGCACTCGTCGCCGTTGACGCGGCCGAGAAAGCTGCCGGACCATCCGACTGGCTTGAATCGGTTCGTAGTAACGTCTACTGGCAGGCGGGCCGAAAAGAAGAGTCACTGGAGGTCTGTCGACAAGCGGTCGCCCGCTGGCCGGAAAGTCTCACATCACGACTCAGTCTCGGCGCGATACTTGTCACGATGGAAGATGTCGCAGCTGCCGCGACCACCCTGAAGGAACTTCGTCAGATGATTGACGACAGTCCGTTTCAGGCACGATCTCATCGTGAAGAATGGATTCGCATGGTCGATACGTTGACGCAACAGTTGCACAACCCCAACAACTCCCCCCAGCACCAGATAGAGTCCGCCACGAATAACTGACGAGCACACAAAACCCGTTCTCACAAATGGCCGATTGGCCCGCGAAGTGGTCAGATCCCCGTCACTTGCCACACCGCGCCGCTAAAGAGGAAAGTCAATGAGAGAGCCGATGGTTAAGGCGATAACGGAATTGTGAAGAATAGATCCGAAGGGGCACGCGCACTCACGGCGAAGACGATCTCCATGATCCAGCGAATCTGGCGAACTTCCAGACGAAGATCATTTTCCGAACTGAACTCGTGCAGGTCTTCCAGGCATCGGAATCGTTCTATTACGGCCCCGTACTCCCGCTGATGCCGACGGGGAGAACTTTTTCTGCTGCCCTTGACTGGTCGGTGGGACGTGGAAAAAACCGGGAGTGCCACCGATCGTATAACCGGCATCTTTGTCCTCTGCCTCCCATTGATTGCCACGTTCCGGGTGACCTTTCGCACACAGTGCCCGGTCATCAACATGCAGCCAAATCATGGGGACTGTCTTGTCGGAACGGCGATCTCGTGCATAATCAGGAGAGTTCCCTTCAGGCGAACGTAACTTTGGGACCGCCGACCTCTCTTCCAGGATTGTGTTATGACATCTCTTCGCTCCCTTTCATCTGCTCGATTCGTGTGGGGACTGTGGGCTGTCGGCTGCTTGATGATTGCCGCAACCAGTTGCGTGGCGAGTGACTGGCCACAATGGCTCGGCCCCGGACAGACAAGCGAATGGGTTGAAGAAGGGGTGCTCGACAAGTTTCCGGAAGCTGGGCTCAACGTTCAGTGGCGCGTTCCTGTTGGTCTGGGATACTCGGGACCGGCAGTCGTCGGCGACCGCGTCTTTCTGACCGACTACATCCGAAGCGAAGGGGCAGTCGCCAACAACCCCGGGGCAAGAATCAGCCTGCAAGGGACCGAGCGGGTTCTCTGTTTTTCTGCGGCTGATGGCAAGTTGCTGTGGAAGCAGGAGTACGATCGCCCATACGAGATCAGTTACCCTTCTGGACCTCGAGCGACCCCCACTGTTGACGGCGAGATGGTCTATGCCCTGGGGGCCGAAGGGGACCTGTTGGCACTGAAGGTGGCCGATGGGAGCATCGTTTGGAAGAAGCAGTTGCAGCAGGAATACGCTGTGAAATCTCCCATCTGGGGGTACTCTGCAGCTCCGCTCGTTCAAGGCGACCGACTGTATTGTATGGTTGGAGGCAAAGGTCAGGCGATCGTTGCGTTCGACAAGAAGACCGGCAAGGAACTCTGGAAAGCGGTCGACTCGCAGGACGCAGGTTATGCGATGCCGACGATCATCGAAGCGGCCGGCGTCTCGCAGTTGATTGTCTGGGCTCCCGAAACGATTCAAGGCTTGAACCCGGAGAACGGAGAGGTGTATTGGACACAGCCGTTGAAGCCGGATTACGGAATGTCCATTATGGTCCCGAGGTACTTCAACGGGGCACTCTTCGCGAGCGGCATCGGAAACGTTGGGAAGCTCTTTCGACTTGGCACCGATCGTCCGTCAGCGGAGATTGTCTGGGCGGGGGACGTGAAGTCGGCGGTCTATTGTGCGAACAGCACGCCCGTGATTCACGAAGGGATAATCTATGGCTGTGATTGCCGCAGCGGGGCATTGGTGGCAGTCGAAATGAAAGACGGCCAGCGTCTCTGGGAATCATTCGCACCGACCACAGGGGAACGCCGTGCAGGACATGGCACGGCATTTCTGGTGCGTCATGAGGATCGCTATTTTCTGTTCAGCGAAACTGGCGAACTCATTCTCGCGAAGTTGTCACGAGAGGGTTACGTCGAGATCAGTCGGGCTCGGCTGCTCGAACCGACCAACGAAGCGTTTAATCGACCTGTCGTCTGGACACACCCCGCATTCGCCGACAAATCGGTCTTCGCCCGTAACGACAAAGAACTCGTCCGAGCCTCCCTGGCCAAGTAGCGTATGCTGGTCGCTTTGGGTCGTCAGATTCGAATTTCACGCTGCCTGAAAATGCGGAAGCCGCCGGGGGAGCCTTCCCTCCGGCGACTTCGCTCCTCGCGAGTGATTCGTGTGATGTTGTCGCACGTTGCTGCGTGTCGCTGGATGACGTGGGCTAACTGCGGGCTACTGACTTGGGTTTCATGATCGAGAAGTAGTTTTTCACCGCATTGTCCAAAGCCTCCGGGGTGATGACTCTTGGAAGTTCATGCAAGGTGCAACGGTTTTCCACCTGACGCAACAAGTCTCGCGGATGGCAGAATCGCATCGGGCGTTCGGCTTGCACATAGTGTTTCTTGATGAGGTATTGAACGACTTCGCCGCTACACTCGAAATCCATCGACCGGGCGACATGCAGGAACAACTCGACGAACTGTTTCGCATTCGGGTTGTGCACTTCAATCTTGTAGGGGATGCGACGGAGAAAGGCGTCGTCGACCAAGTCCTTCGGTTCGAGGTTGCTCGAGAAGACAATTAACTGATCAAACGGAACCTGGATCGTCCGACCGCTCTCCAGTTGCAGGTAATCATGTCGTTGTTCGAGCGGTACAATCCAGCGGTTGAGCAACTCATCAATTGGCATCCGTTGGCGACCGAAGTCGTCGATCAACAGAGTTCCGCAGTTGGCCTTCATTTGCAGCGGGGCTTCTCCCAGCCCGGTGTTTCGGATGTAGGTAATCTCCAGATTCTCCATCCGGAGTTCTCCCCCAGCAATGATGGTTGGTCGACGAATACAAACCCAACGTCCATCGGCAATTTCCAAACTGCGGCTCGACACCGGCATCAGCTGATGCCGGTTCGGGTCGAACAGACGAATCGTTTCGCCTGCCGCGACGATGGCTTTCGGAATCCAGATGTTGTCGCCATAAGCGCTCGTAATTCGTTCGGCCATGCTCGTCTTGCCGTTTCCGGGAGGTCCGAACAAGAACATTCCCCGCCCAGCATGAATCGCCTGTCCGATACTGCTGAGCAGTTCTTCATCAATCTCCAGTCCGTCAAAGACGGAGCGAATTCGGCTCAAGGGTGGACGACGGCCCTCGATCGATTGAGCCTTGACCGATTCGATATATTGCTCCAACGGAACCGGTGCTGAACCGAAATAGGAGGCATGTTCGGAGAGTGATTTCGCCCGCTCGCGTCCCAGTTCTGTCAGTTCGTAAACGTAATCGCCGACTGATGTGTTGTTGCGGTATACGACGAGACGTTCAGTCTTCAGGTCTCGAAGAAGTGGTTCAACGACGGGGAACTTGAGTCCCAGGTGTGTGGCGATGCGTGACCCTGATTCGAAGCCTCGGTTAAGCAACAGTTTCAGGGCAAGATCTGTAATCTCGGGCGACTGAAGTCCCGTCTCGGAAAGTGACTGAGGTGCCACCGGCAAGAAGTCGACCGTTGGCGTGGCAGACACGGTCGACTGGTAGTCTCTTGGGAGATAATCTGCGGGGCGTTGGGCGGTGGGCCAAACTTCCACACTCGGTAGGACAACCTGTTTTTTCCCGGCCTCTTCCCCCCGTTCGCTAATCGCCGTTATCCGAGCAAGTGCATCGAGGGAATCATTCAGTTTTTGCTTGGCTTGCTCACGGAGTTCAACCGTATGGACTGGGTTCGTATTTCGAGACTCGTTGGAAGTCGTCGGGGCTAACAGCGGGGCTATGGTTCCCCCGGAATCATCCCCTTCCTGCTCCGAATTCGGCTTCCGGAGCGATCCCAGTTTCGCCAGCAGTGCGTCGATCGACTGGTAAGGGGTGCTCATGAAACGGCTGCAGTGACTGGGAACGGAAATGTGACCGAAGCTTGGGCTTCGTCCAAGTACTCGCAATCGGAAAATGGCCGTGCGACATGTTCAGTCTGTGTCACGTTTCACGAGCACGTCTGGCTTACTTGCCATGTTGCAAAAAGACCACTTGCGACATCGTTCGGGTCACGACGGATCAACAAGTCGAGCGGATTAGTTCGATTGCAACGAACTGAGGCATTCGCCGGACAACGCGATGCGAGATGTCCAGCATTCTTCCGGCGAGCGACGTCAGGCGAGAATCTCATGCACGACATGACCTTCGAGGTCGGTCAGTCGGAAGTCGCGACCGGCGTAACGGTAGGTCAGTCGCTGATGATCGAGTCCGAGCATGTACAACAGCGTCGCGTGCAAGTCGTGCATGTGAACCTTGCCGTTGACGGCTTCATGACCGAATTCGTCGGTCTCTCCGAACGAGAAGCCGGCCCGGACGCCTCCGCCTGCCAGAAAATGAGTGAAGCCCTTCGGGTTGTGATCCCGGCCATCACTTCCTTGCGTAAACGGGTTGCGACCAAACTCGCCCCCCCACCAGACCAGAGTATCTTCCAACAGGCCACGGGCCTTCAGGTCAGCCAACAAACCGGCGATGGGGAGATCGACAGCCTTGGCATGAACAGCATGTTGCTGAATCTTACTGTGTTGATCCCAACGTGGGTTATTCGAGTTGTCGCCATAGGTGACCTGTATGTATCTCACTCCCGCTTCCGCCATCCTGCGGGCGAGAAGACACTGCCGACCAAACTCGTCGGTCTCCTTTTCGCCGATGCCATACATCTTGAGTGTCGATTCTGTTTCACCCGTGATATTGGTGATTTCTGGAGCATGTTGCTGCATCCTCCAGCCGAGCTCAAACGAACCGATCACGGCATCAATCTCGCTGCCCCCGCCGAGTCGTCGCGACTGTTCGGCGTTGAGTGTCTGCATCAGATCGAACTGACGGCGGCGCTGTTCGATCGGACCGTACGGGCTGTCGACGTTTTCGATTCGAGCATTCTTCGACGATTGACCTGCGGAGCCGACCGCTGTCCCCTGATACTTTGCTGGCAGAAATGCGTTCGAGTAATTTCGAGGTCCACCATTCCCAGAGGAAGGGCAGATCGTGACAAATCCCGGCAGATTGTCACATTCGGAGCCAAGACCATAAGTGATCCATGAACCGACAGACGGACGAATCAGATTCGTCGATCCGGTATGCAGGAATAATGTACTCGGACCGTGGGCGACACCGTTGGTGTGCAATCCATGCAGGAAACAGAGGTCATCAGCATGGCTGGCAACGTTTGGAAACAAGTCGCTCGCCCACCGCCCAGACTCTCCATACTGGCGAAACTCCCACGGAGACTTCATCAGGAGTTCATCGTTTGCCTTCGCTCCGGTCTTCGCCATCTTGCGGGCATCGCGGAAAGTGTGCTTCTTCCCGTCGTGCTTGATGAGTTCCGGCTTATAATCAAAGGTGTCAACCTGACTTGGTCCCCCTTGCATGAAGACAAAGATCACGCGCTTCGCACGTGGTGTCAGATGCGGAACCAAAGCCGTGCTGGTCGAAGCCGATGACGCCGTGCTGCTTGCAGATTCCGAACCCGACATTGCGGAGTTGGCACTGGCCGAATGACACATCCCCGCCAACGCCAACGATCCAAACCCGCAAGCTGCCGATTGCAACCAGTTTCTACGATCGATCTCTGTCATGCCAGACACCTGTTCCGTGCAACTCACATCAAGGAAAGTCGAATGAAGCGACCCCGATGATAACCAAAATCGGTGAGATCGGTCACGGCTGATCGACCAAAATCTGTACTGTATAAGCAAAACTCTGCCTCCTTTAGCTTCCCCACAGAATCGACGACATGTTCCAGCGAGTTGGCAGCCTGCGCTTCTGCCGCACGTTGGGGGGGCAATCCTGAGGCTGTGCTGCTGTTCCGGATGGCACACGCTGTGACGTGTCGTAATTTCATCGGGGGACGTGGTCTGAAGTCGGAGTGTCGTCGGCGGGGGAGAAGGAGCCTCGCGTCGGCTGACGCCTCCGGTTTTGGGGAGATGCCATTTGGGGAGATGCACCCGACGAAACGTGAGCGGCCGCCGGGGGGCATCGATATTTGTCGACTTGAGCCACGCCTGACGCGAATGGTTGGAAGACTTCAAAGCATGCTGGCGTAAGGTGCTCCCCGAACTCGAAGTTTGGATTCTCCTGCAACTTCGCACCGTCCTCGGTCGGTGAGCGGCGAGCGATCTTGACCTTTGACACGGCCAGAAAGCCTGGTTTATGGAACTGTGACTGTACTGGCTGGCAATGGCCCAAGGTCGTGGCAGTCGATCTGTGTGACAGAGACAGTCAACGGGATAGTCGAATGCGGGAAATCGGTGGATCCGGTTTTGGAGGAACGGGGGACTGAATCCAATCAGTCCTCTGTAACCCTTTCGAATGGGGCTCCATCAGGCATCCCGATTCCCGTGCCCCTAGACCTTCCCGTCCTCCTGAGTTGTCGTCTTGTTCTCAATTGCAGAAAAGAAACTCTTTGTTTCTTGTGTCGCTTCTGAAGCGGTGGTATTCTCGCCGCAAGCCGACTCGGAACGTCCGAGACGGGGGAAAGTTGCAATCAGTTCGACTTGAACGGCACGTCTCACATCGACGATCAGCCACAGACCTTGGAAACCGTCAGGAGTTCACGATGTTTTGCAATCAGTGTGAGCAGACACAAAATGGGACTGGGTGTACCGACATCGGTGTCTGTGGCAAAGACCCGGATGTTCAGTCGCTGCAAGAGACGCTGCTGTATGGGCTGAAGGGGATGGCGGCCTATGCCAATCATGCACGGCGGCTTGGGAAAACGGACGACAAAGTCAGTGCCTTCATTGAAGAGGCACTCTTCGCCACCATGACGAACGTCAACTTTGACATCCCGTCTCTGCTTGAGATGGTCCTGGAATGTGGTCGCCAGAACTTGCGAGTGATGCAGATGTTGGACGAAGGGCATACGGAGCGGTTCGGCAAGCCTGAACCGACGACGGTTAAAGAAGGGACACAGTCGGGGCCGGGCATCCTCGTGACCGGTCATGATCTTGTCGACCTCGACCTCATTCTCAAGCAGACCGAGGGGACCGGCATCAACGTTTATACTCATGGCGAAATGCTCCCCGCTCATAGCTACCCTGGCCTAAAGAAGTATTCGCACTTTGTGGGTCATTTCGGAGGGCCGTGGCAGAATCAGCAGTGGGAGTTCCCGATGTTTTCGGGGCCAATCGTCGCAACGACGAACTGTGTTCTCATCCCTTCTGACGTCTATGCTGACCGCCTCTACACGACCCGCATCACCGCTGTGCCCGGCGGGACTCGCATCACCAACGACGACTTCTCGGCTGTTATCGAAAAGGCGAAGTCCTGCGAGCCGTTGACTGAAAACATTGTTCGCGAGTCGACGATTGGCTTCCATCACAGCGTCATCCTCAGCTTGGCCGACAAGGTGGTGGATGCCGTCAAGGCGGGAGAGATTCAACGCTTCTACCTGATCGGTGGATGCGACGGCGCAGAACTCGGGCGAAACTACTACACCCAGGTGGCCGAGCAGTCCCCGGAGCAGTCGGTCATCTTGACACTGGGATGCGGCAAGTACCGTATTCGAAATCATGACTATGGGACCGTCGCGGGGATTCCACGGTTGCTTGATATGGGACAATGCAACGACGCCTTCGGGGCCGTTCAAGTGGCGGTCGGCCTCGCTCAGGCGTTCGATTGCAGCGTCAATGAATTGCCTCTTGAGATCGTCCTCTCGTGGTTCGAACAGAAGGCGGTGGCCGTGCTGCTGACGCTGCTCGCCTTGGACATCAAGGGAATTCGGGTTGGTCCGGTTCCTCCTGCGTTCATCTCCCCCAATGTCTTCAAGGTTCTGCAAGAGAAATTCGACCTGAAGCTGATCGAGTCCGAGCCGCCGGCCGAACTCGTACAGTTAGCGATCTAGACGTCGAACTCAAAGGCATTGGTTGCCGCACTCGAACCGCGATTCCCCAGATAACAGCCAGTTGTAAAACGTGGGTCAGGCGTTCCAGCCTGACATGGTGTTGTTTGATGTCACGGAGAAAGCGTACGAGATGCTTTTTTCAGATTGGAAAATCTGACCCACCGTCGTTTTTTTTAACGGGCTGTTGATGTGGAATGGAGTGAGTCGTCCGGTTTTGGTTCGAGTGCGGTCAGAGACAAACGGATCGTGTCGTTGACCCACTGAAGGGGCTGTGCCCTCCGATACATCGGGGGGAGTGGAGGAGTGCGAGGTACTGCTCCACTCGTGATGCATTGGTCTTTTTTTATTTCCCATCTGCCATTGGAATCCGACGCATTGCCATGCAAACGATTGACGAATCACGACTCGAAACAGACCCGCTCTATCGCTACGAATTCCTCGCCGGATTCATCGGCTTCGACGTGGCTGATGTGAAGTTGATTCAAGCCTCAGCTCAGCATCTGGGACCCCGGATTCCGGAGATGGTCAACGAGACGTATCGTCGACTGCTTGCCTACGAGGCAACCGCTCGTCACTTCGTTCCGAGAAACCAAGGATTTGAAGGAGATCCTCCCGTCGACGTCAAGGGGCTCTCGGTCGATCATCCGCAAATCAAGTTTCGGAAAGACCACTTGAATCGGTACTTCATCGCACTTATCGGACGGGCCTACGATGCCAAGATGGTGCAGTACCTCGACATGGTCGGTCGGATTCATACGCCTCACGCGGGGAACAAAGCGATCAGTGTCCCTCTTGTGCAGATGAACGCCCTGATGGGGGTGATCTCAAACGTCCTGCTGACGTCGATCAGCACCTGGACTCTTCCCGAACCAACCCGCATGCAAACGATCCAGGCTTTCAACAAGCTCCTCTGGATTCAAAACGACTTCATCACTCGCCACTACGCCCAGCCCCTTTGGGAATCCGAGTAGCTTTCAATGAGCCGAGTCAAAATCTCTCGAAACCGAATGATCAAACATTGACCAGTCGCCGAGTTATCCGGCGTATGCCGCCTGGATTGCTGACGAGATTGTTGAGATGAGTTCGTTGCGAGTTGGAGGTTTGCGGATGACGCTGTAAGCGCGGGCTTGGCGGGCGGCTAGATCAAGATCGGCGGAATACTCGGCCGTCATCAAGATACATGGCAACTCTTCGTGCCAGGACTTGATCACCTGAATTGCTTCGAGGCCGGTGAGGCGGGGCATGTGCATGTCGAACAGAACGAGATGAATCTCCGTCTGTTCAATCACTTCGAGAGCTTCATCCCCATCTTCGACGTCGACGGTTTCAAAATCGCGTTGCAACATGTCGACAACTGTCTCGCGAAACGCAAGATCATCGTCAGCCACGAGTAATCGATAGCGGCGGTCAAACTGGAATCGCATGACAATGTTCCCCCTCTTGGTGAAGCAGTCTTTCCGTCGATCTCACGACACCTTCATCCAGTCTAAATGAGCAATCGAGATGCCGAAAGTGCATTTTCTTCCTTTTCTTGACTGTAACTCAAGATTCACAGGCAAGTTGCGTCAACGTGAAACTTCCTCGAAACAGCCCGGTCTCCCCTTCGCACTGCCAGAGCGGCAGACGATCGCTGCGGCCGACTGACGAGATCGACACCTGTCCGCCAGCATCGACTGAGGAATTGGACACCGCTGGCCTGGTGTGGCGTAATCCGTGAAATCGTTGTGTGTCGGTCGAAGGGGAGAGTGACCGTAGTCCGCACAGATTGCCGGGGGGCCGCGTTACGACTTTTGGGCATTCTTTTCGTCACACGAACCACCAGCATTGGAGTTCGGGGAATCCTTAAACTGTGTCAGGTCAGCAAAAAAAACATTGACCACGTGGCCCAAACGTGGCATTGTGATGGGGTCACACCAAAGACACGACCACAGATTGCCGCAAGTCCTCACTGGGGTTCTTCAACATGAACCGAGTGTTTCGGACAGCGAGAGCAAAACGCATCAGACGGAAGTCGAGTTGGCGAAGTGAAACATGGAAAGTGATTCATCATGCACTCGGTTGCGAGCAACTGAGTGAGTTTGAATCAACGGATGTGTGGCGAGAGAGTACGGCGAGTTGTTCCAGCGGGTCGGACTTGCTGGGTTGTTAAAGAGAAGTCTGGACGGATCCCCAAGTTCCCCCCTACAATCAGGTGGCCCGTTCGTTGGTGCAACACGAAAGTTTCCTCTTGGCACGTCAATTGCCACGAGTCCTTTCATCTGTTTTGCATCATCGATTGTCTTGCTGTCCTGGTTGGCCATCAGCCAGACTGAGAGGAAAACATGCGAAAGTCCCCCGTAAGAGCGTGTTGCGTTGCGATGATTACCCTGGTGACGCTGACCGGTGTTGCGTCGGCTCAGGAACTGAATTGGGCTCAGAAACTGTTTAGTCAGCAAGAGCACGATTTTGGTGTTGTCGCCCGTGGAGCCGATGTGCGTCATCGCATCCTTGTGAAAAACATCTACAAGGAGCCGATCACGATCAGCGAAGTGAAGACCACATGTGGTTGCACCGCTGCCTCGCCGTCGGCCAAGTTCCTGAAGACCAATGAAGAAGCATACATCGAAGTTCAGATGAACACGGTGAAGTTTATGCGACAGAAAGATTCCAACGTCGACGTGACGGTTACTTTCGACAACCTGAACTACAAGACTGTTCGCATCCCAATCCATGCCTACATCCGGACTGACGTTGTGCTGACTCCAGGCGGGGCCAACTTTGGCAACGTCGATCTTGGTGTCGGTTCGCAGCGGACAATCAACGTGGCCTATGCCGGCCGCGACGACTGGAAGGTTCGCGAAGTTCGGACCAACAGCGAATATGTGAAGGCCGCAGTCCGCGAAACCAGCCGCGCTGGAGGAAAAGTCAACTACGAATTGACGGTCGCAGTCGATGAGAAAGCCCCAGAAGGGACGATCAATGAGATCATCACTCTAGTGACCGATGATGCGAACAATCCCTTTGTTCCTGTCGAGGTGGTCGGCGTCGTCGAAAGTGATATCGTCGTCGCGACTCCAATGGTCGCTCTCGGTGACATGCAGGCTGGTGTCGAGAAGACGGTCCGTGTGGTTGTCCGAGGCCGCAAGCCATTCACCATTGAGAACATCGAATGTGAGTCCGAGCGTGAGTGCTTCAAGGTTCTCCTGAGCCAGGAAGAAAAGACGGTTCACGTCCTGCCGATTACCGTCGTTCCACCTGCTGAGTCGGGTGCCTTCAAGGAAGCGTTCACCGTTCATATCGCTGGACGTCCGCAACCGGTCACCTTCAAGGCTGAAGGGAACATCCAGTAGCATTCCCTCATGCGACCTGGCAGATGAAAACTCCTTCGCTCCCCGCCTGGTATCAACTTGGCGGGGAGCGTTCGTTTTGAACTCCAGCCCCAGTAGCACAGACATTTCTGTCTGTGCACACTACGCTACGGAAACAACTCGCTTTCAATGTCAAATCCCCTTGGGACAGATCCGAAGCACAGTGAGAGATGATTTGTGGAGTTGCGGTTCATTGTTGGCAGAGTTCGTTGCCGACTCGCCCGAGGGGTGATGCCCTAACGCAACTTTGAATGTTTTTGAACGATTCAATTCGAGAGATGCCAAATCCGCCCCCATGCTTCTCTCCCTGAATCCTTGTACCTGAATTATCGATCCTGAATCCCTATCAAAAATCTCGCTCATGGCCAACTCCTCCAGTTCTCGACCTGCCGCTTCTGTCACCGTTCCCGGCTTCCTGCAAGCGAAGCAGGCCGGGCGGAAACTGTCGATGTTGACTGCGTACGACTATCTGTGGGCCCAACTGTTTGATGGGGCTGGAGTGGATGGCATCCTCGTGGGAGATTCGCTGGGGATGGTTGTCCAAGGGCACTCGACCACGCTGCCCGTCACGCTTGAACAGATGATCTATCATGCGGAGATCGTCACCCGTGCCGTCAAGCGGGCATTGGTCGTGGTCGACTTGCCATTCATGACGTATCAAGTCAGCCCGAGGCAGGCGGTTCGTAATGCTGGACGCATCTTGAAGGAAACGGGAGCGGCAGCGGTGAAGTTGGAAAACGGACCGGGACAATCACGCACCATTGAAGCGTTGACCAATGCGGAACTCCCGGTGATGGCTCATGTCGGCATGCGTCCGCAATCGATCCGCAAACTCGGCAAGATGTCGGCGATTCAGCGTGACGGGAAACAATTACTGGCCGACGCAAAAGAGGCTCAAGATGCCGGGGCATTTGCGATTGTCATCGAACTGGTCCCTCGTGAAATTGCGGCGATGATTACCGCAGAACTCGACATCCCAACCATCGGCATCGGTGCAGGCCCGGAATGTGATGGTCAAGTGCTCGTCAGCCCCGATATGCTCGGCCTGACCCCCAACTTCCACCCTCGCTATCTCAAGAAATTTGCTGACCTGCACGGCATCGCCACCGCCGCCGTCGAACAATACGTCCAAGATGTGACCGCCGGAACCTACCCCGACGCAAAGCATAGCCACCAATAGGCCCCGCGCGATTGACATTGCTCACGTTGTCGAGACGAATCGTACACCGTGCTCACACGGTCGCTTCTCGACAAGAATTCCAGGCGTACGAATGTCTTCGGGATGTCCCCCCCACGCCGGTGACATCGACGGCTAGCCTCGACTTTTGCCATCATCCTGCGAGGGTGATGGCGTTGAGGATTTGGTTTTTTATTTGGCTGGTGAGTTTTCCAACGGGGTTGTTTTTTCTGGGGTGTGGAAAAAGGGAATGGCTCCAGGCGTTGCGGCGGACGCTGGTGATGGCATCGGAGAAGGTGATGTTCTGTTTTCCTGACCAGTTGATGTAGATGATGTTCTGTTGTCGCTGGGGAAGGTGAGCGTACCAATAGGCTATGATTGTATAGAGCAGGAACAGGCAAGGCTCAACCCGCAGGATGGTCTGTTCGCAACGTCCACGCGTGGTTTCTAAACCGAGGTGTTCGCGCATTTCTTCAAACGTCACTTCAATATCCCAGCGTCCGACGAAGCTTTCGATGAGTCGTTTCACCCCCATGTTCGGATCGGTGGAATACAAATACTCATCGCGGTGATGACCACTCAAGTCGTGCACATAGACCCAGCGGACTTCGACCAGCCCTTGACCTTGTCGATACCAATGTCCCGTGCCGGTGATGATCTCCACGAGTCGCGTTCCCCCGCCATACCAGGCAACCTTAAGCCTGCGGCGTTTCGGATGAGATGCGACAACCTCTTGTGGACTGGGAAGTCTTTCGCCCTTGATCCGCGGACGGCCATTTTGTCCTGGCTGGCGTGGTGGCGGCGGTTCGTGCAACACAGCTGTCGGAACAAACTTACTGACCAGTGTGAGTTGTTTGTGCGTCGCTGCAAACTGGGACAAGCGATGTGTCGCGAAGGCCGCGTCTCCGGAAAATGTGCATTTTCGCTGAGGAAACCACGTGAGCCATGTGGCGAGCAAGCCTTGCATTAACTCCGCGGGCGTCTTGTGTCGTCGTCCCAATTTCTCACTCACTTCGGGAGCGCAATACAGCGCGACCAGCACAGGCAATGCCCACGTTCGCGATGTGCCAGGCACACGGACACGCAGTGACAAGACCACCCACTTGTGTCCCCAGCGATAAGCGATCTGCGTGTGTGAAGAGCGGACGGCATCACGGTGGCAGCCTTTGCCGTAAACATGCTCGCCCCGATGCTGCGAGACGGTGTCGTCACCGACCAGTTCCAGAACGCCTGCGGGTGCAAAGTGCTCGACGATCGTCGTGGCCAAGCACTTTGCCAATGCCCGAGAGGACCAGCGACGATGTGAAAAGACTCGATGGAATGAACTGAAATGCCCCAGTGTGCTGTTCCCCGTAAAGGCAATTAACCGCCAGACGGTCTTGCGTCCCTTGACCAGAATCGCCGCCATCAAAAGTCCCACAAACCGACTCCAGACAGACGCCGTAAACTGAATGGAAAAAGTCGCTAACAAAGACTCAACCTGTTTTGGTATTCTGGACATCGGAGCATCCTTGCTGTGGCGGTTTGTCGTTCACATCAAAACCTACCACAAAGGGTGCTCCCCTTACTCCACCAGTTTCAGATGGCAAAAGTCAAGTTAGTGTCCTGAATCGTTAATCCTTTTACAAAGTCGCTCAATTTTTCCCAGGATTTCATCGGCGGTGGCGGTCCAGCGGAACGGCTTGGGGTTGGCGTTGTGCTGGCTGAGGTAGGCCTCGATCGCCTCAGTCAATTGTTTCACGCTTTTGAAGCTGCCGCGGCGGATGCGATTTGTGGTGATCTCGGCAAAGAAGCGTTCCACGAGGTTGAGCCATGAAGCGCTGGTCGGTGTGAAGTGCACGACATAACGCGGGTGATTGGTAAACCATTTGCGGACTGCTGGCGTTTTGTGAGTGGCGTAGTTGTCCATGATGACGTGGATTGCCACCCCCTCTTCTGCGGGGATGGCGGCGTCGACCGTGTTCATGAACTTAAGAAACTCTTGATGTCTGTGACGGTTCAAACATTGACCGATCACTTCGCCGGTCTTCACATTCAAAGCGCTGAACAAGCTGGTCGTGCCATGGCGAATGTAGTCATGTGTGTGCTTCTCGGTATAACCCAGCCCCAGTGGCAGGCCGGGCTGTGAACGTTCGAGGGCTTGGATCTGACTCTTTTCATCAACCGAAAGCACGATCGCCTTCTTGGGCGGACTCATGTAGAGCCCCACGACATCGCGGACTTTCTCAATAAACAGTGGATCGCTCGAGAGTTTGAACATCTCGGTCCGGTGGGGCTTAAGCCCGAACGTGTGCCAGATGCGGACAATCGCCGACTGAGACAGCCCGGTGGCCTCGGCCATCGACCGCGTACTCCAGTGCGTGGCGTTTTTAGGCTTCGACTCCAATGTCTTGACCACAACTGTTTCCACCTGTTCATCGGTGACCGTGCGCGGCGCTCCGGGACGCGGTTCATCATGCAGCCCCTCCAGACGCTGGTCGATGAACCGCTGACGCCACTTCCCCACCGTGGGTAGCGACACCCGCAATTCCTTCGCCACGTCAGTGTTCGACCGGCCCGCCGCACAGGCCAGTACAATCCGACACCGCAGCGCCAACGCTTGACCCGACTTCGCCCGCCGAGCCCACCGCACAAGCTGATCCCGTTCATCCTCCGCAACGACCAACTCCGCCAACGGCCGTCCCATACTCGCCCCCTCCATCCAATCCCACAGACCTGCGAGGAGGAACAATAGCCAAGGATTTCATAACGCGCAAGAGTATTTAAAAGAATTTACAACTCAGGACATTAGCAGCCTGTTGAAAAATGTGGGTCAGATTTTCAATCTGACAAGAGCATCTCAAACGCGATTTAGCCGAGACATCAATCTGCACCATGACAGGCTGGAAAGCCTGCCCCACGATTTTCAACAGGCTGCTCAGAAGCTCCAAGCCTCAATGGCAGAATTTACACACCGATCAGGGGACCCAACTTCTCTCTCCCACGACCACCAACTAACGGATGCACCCACTCGACACATTCACCCCCACTGCCACTGTAAACTGTCGTCAAAAGGTGTTAGGATTGAGGTTGGTTCTTCTTGGCCTAGTCTTTGGGATGCAAGCATGTCTTCACTTCCCCCGCGTCGTGTTCGCAAGAGCAGAAGTTCTCGGAAGCAGCCAGTTCAGACATCGAGGTTACCTCTCATTCTAGGGGGGGCTCTGGTTTTGATCTTAGTATTGGGGCTTGGTGTCTGGGGCATCACGAAGATGATGTCGAAACCGGTGGCGGCCCCTGCGACGAATGGGGAGAGTGTGGCTCAGACAGACACAACGGGGCCCACCGGTACAAACGCTTCGACGGACACTAAAGCCTCATTAACTACGGGGGCGCAGCCGAGTGGGGCAACTGGTGTGATCGATTCGCAGGCCGGCACGGCTGAAGGGACGACGGGAGCGGGTGGGACGCAGTCTCTAGGTTCGACCACTACCAATGTTCCGACGATGGCTGGTACGACAACAACGAACATTCCGGCGAAGACTCTCGTTCGGAGAAAGACTGATCCGAACGGCTGGTCGATTGATCCAACTCACGTTTGGCTCGGTGCCGACCCGACGAAGGTCGTCGATCTGCGATTCTCTGACGACAGCATGACGCTCTACTCTGCTGGACCTCACAAAGTGCGAGAGTGGGATGCCGAAACACTCACCCCCAAAGGTGAATGGCCTATCAGTCATCTGAACATTACTAGCTGTGCCCTTCTCCCCGATGGGACTGGTTTCCTGTTGGGGACTGCATTGGGAGCCGTCTTACGAATGGATCGCTCGACTGGTACGCTGACTGGGCTTGGTTTCAACTCCTCCGCCGTTGACGACATTCAGGTTCTTGCCGACGGGATTCACTGCGTGAGTTATGGTAAGCAGAGTGACGTCGTCATTTGGGAAATAGCCACCGGCAAGGAAGTCAGACGCCTCACGAAACCGAATGGTGGGGTATGGGGAATGTCCGTCTCGCCCGACAAAGACTTTCCGCGACTGGTGACTTGCGGTGGGGACGGAACGGCCACGATTTGGTCAACACCTAAGCTGGGCAACTTGATCTCATGGAAGCCCACAAACGTTGGGGCTTGTTGTTGTGTTCGCTTCTCCCCCGATGGGAAGACGATCGCCACAGCAGGTTACGACTTGATACTCCGACTCTGGGATTCTCAAACTGGCAAGAAGCTCTGGGAGTCAACAAACAAACTGCCAAGTCTGTCGCAAGACCTGACGTTTGGTCCCGGACAATCTGAAGTGCTGGTCACCTATGGCAGCAACGAAGCGTTTGGAAAGTCCGGGCTGATGCTGTTCGCGACCGATGATACCCAAAGAGTGACGCATTTCTATCGACCATGGAAGAATGACATTGTGGTTGCCGCGTCTCCGTTGGGGGACCGCTTCGTTACTGCCGGACAGTCCCCGGATTTAAGAATGTGGGTCAATGGCGCATCGTCCTTGCCACCGAACGAGGTGACACAATTGGAAGCAGTTGCCATGCGGCCATCGACACCGCTGCGAGGAGATGCCGTCCCGAGTTATCTGCAAGGGGGGATACAATACTGGCCTGATGACTTTGCCGACGACCCATCGAAAGATACGGCCCAATTTACGATGAAATCAAGCGGTCCTGTCTTCCTGATCGCCACCTGGCGCAGCAATGGACGTATTGAGGAAGCCGATCGCCTCGACGAGACGGAACTCTACCTGCAAGGGTGGACAAACTTAGGGCCGTGTCCCTGGCTGGAGCACTATTCGATACTGTTTCGCGACTGCAAACAGGGAGAGTCTTTTAGCATTCGCACACGAAAGTCAAACAAACCGATGCTCGTCGTGACGCGGCCAAAGGATGTCTTGGCGGATCACCTTGCCTCCTTAAGTGTGTCGCAGTTGAAGGCCTTTCATGAGAACACCGCCGTGATACTCCTCAAATCAGGTCAGTATGCCGAGTTGGACAAACTGGCATCGAGTGCAGTGAAGGCCAAGGCTCGGTACAGCGACCACACAAGTATTGCGAAAAATATTCTTAACTCGGCTGCGGACTCGTTCTTCGACCACAAGGCGAGCGCAGCATGGACCGAGCGTGAGGCGGCACTGAAGGGCTGGGTTGAAGCCACGGACTCGTCGTCTGCTCACATAGCTTTAGCAGAATTCTATACGAACTTCGCCTGGCAGGCACGAGGCGACGGGGTCGCAGCGTCCGTGTCGGAAGCGAACTACTTGCTCTTCAAGAAACGACTCAACCTAGCGGAGGAGCATCTCGAGGCCGCCATTAACATTCGAGACGACAATCCCCGTGCGCACAGACTTAAGGTGACATGTGCGCTCGGCCTAGGTCATCCTTACAAAGTTGTCGAACAGGCCGCGCGACGATCGATCGAGATCGATCCCAGCGATGTCGGCACGATGATAAGTGGGTTGTACTACTTGGCACCCAAATGGTATGGCTCATTCGCAGAGCAAATTGAGTTTGCCGATCTGTGCCTCACGCTGACACGAAAGAAGTCGGGACACCGAACCTATGCGCAACTCATCAATTGGCTAGCTGGTAATGAATTCTCAGCGAATATCTTCCGGGACCCGGCGATCCGGTGGAATGATGTCAAAGAAGGAATTCAAGATCTGATCGCTGATGATCCCAACAATCCCGACAACAGCCAGTGGTTGTCGACCGGACGCTCGCTTGCCCTCCTCGCTCGAGATCGTGAATTCCACATCGACTGTTCTCGGAAGTATGTTGCCCTCAAGGGGACTCCCGAATACGGTATCGGGTGGTCCGCCATTCGACCCGATCTGCTGCAAGGCGAACAACGGCTGGTCATCTCCGACTTTTTGTCGCAGGTCGAAGGTGTCGCATTCGACGAGACCGGGAAAAATCTCTATGTCGCCACGTCCCAGGATGGCCGCTTTACTATCTACGATGTCCACAGCGGAAAGAATCGTGCGCATCAGGAAATCGACTTCCAGGAGTCCGCGCTGGGGTCACCCGATCGAGTCATTTCGACACCCATCGCTGACACGTTCATCGGCACCACGTCGACCGGGAAAATACTCTTAATACAACCTATCGAGAATCGCCATGCTCAGATCGGCGAACACGCTAAAGCTGTCAAATCAATGCACTTCTCGCCGGATGGTGCTTTCCTCACCACCTCATCATCCGATGGCAACATTATCAAATGGAACATCGAAGATGGCGAACCAATTCGAAAATTTAGGGCATCGCATCGCGAAAGCTTGCTCCGCGAGCGCCTGAGCGGCACCGTGCTCACTCCGGATGGCAATTCCATCATCTCGACGGGATTCGACAACTATGTCAAAACTTGGAACACCAAGAACGGCGAACAGGACGACGAATTCGAGATTCCGTTCTACGGAACCTCCATCGCGATCTCACCGGATGGCAAACGACTCGCCATCGCCCGCCAAGATCGTCGTATCAGCCTCCTCGGAATCGACGGAAAGGAACTGATAGTCTCTGGTGCGGTTCCGGACTCTATACGGGAAATGGCGTTCACGCGAGATGGCCAACACGTGTTGTTCGGCACTTGCAATCACTCAGGTTCTAAAGGAGGGGCTTACCTATGGGACATTTCTAAAACCGAACCTCGCCCACTGGTCGGACACCAATCTGGAGTCCTCGGTGTAGCCGTGTCTCCCGATGGCGAAACACTCGCCACAGGTGGTGTCGACTGGACGGTCCGCATCTGGGATCTGAAACAATTCAGGGACAGATAGGGGTAGGAAGGTCTGATTGAGTTCAGTCCCTCCTCCCTCTGAACCGGACGGACGGGTTTCCCGCATCCGGCTCACCGGTTGGTGGTGTTACCTCGAAGAGGATTGACCTGCCAAGTCCTGGGCGGTCTTCAGGGTGAACAGCCCCGGGTACCATCTGGGTGCTGCAAAGAAGGCATTCTTCCAGCGATGATGTTCCCAGCCACGGCCGCGTCACTTTCTCCCAGCGAGTTTGCGCACGATCAAATACAGACGCATGCGTAGCCAGGAATCGATGCGATTGAACGTCCATTTGTGGGCGTGCTTGAAGTATTCAAACCAGTTCATGTAGGTCAGGGGCCTCGCTCAGTGTTACCCACATTTTGGGGTGTTGAGTTTTGAGCCGCGGAGGATGAGGAGGAGTTTTTCCAGGTCGCGTCAGGGGGTGATCCAGCCGGGGGGGCCGTCGCATTTGCGGCCGAGGTGGCCGCCGAGGTGTTTGACGAACTCGGCGATGGTCATGGTTTGGGCATCGAGCGTGCCTTGGGGCTGGGGCGTTGTTGGACTTTGGTCAGCGTGGTGACCCATTCGGCGGAAACCACTTCGTTAGCCGCACGCTCGGGACTTTGTTCGGCCAGGTGACGCATTCGCAGCAGTTGCACGGCAACGATCGATAGTAATCCCGTCACCCGTTCCCAGCGGGGTGCGGTTTCATAGTAACACTCTTCAACACGACAACCGGCTTTCAGAGCCTTGTGATACTCTTCGATCGCCCAGCGTTGAGAATAGGAATCTACAACGTGTTGTGCTTGTTCGACGGACTCGACCCACTCCGAAGTCAGCAGGACCCAACGGACCGCTTCGACGTCGCTGGGGGAGCGAAAAGTGACCGTTTGTTCGGCGAATTCGCTCTATCGATGCCTTTTCTTACTCCCCCTCACCCGGTCCTCTCCCCCGCGGGAAAGTCCTTTGAAATTGGAACGTCAACCGTAGGGGAGAGGGAGAAGTTGACAGCAAGGATCACAATTTGGCGAGGATCACAATCCGAGGAATGCCCCCTGCTCCATGTTTTCAAGAGGGGAATTGCCAACGAATCGGCTCTCGATCTTTCAAACGTTCGAGTGATATTTGATTTCCGGGCACCTTCAGGGTTACCATGCCGATGGCGGGGGGTCTCCCCGGCAGGCTGAATGGTTTTCATCAAGGGAGTCGGAACATGAGTAGGTTGAATTCGTGGCTTGTGCTCGCTGCGCTGGCATTGGCCAACTTGGGATGTGCGAAGGAGGACGCGGCTCCACCAGCCGCGGGAGGGACAACACCACCCGCCGCTGCGACAACGCCAGAAAGTGGTACCACCGGGGGCAGCACGACTGAGGGGGGGACTTCAACATCGCCAGGAGGGACAACACCACCCGGCGCTGCGACAATGCCAGAAAGTGGTACCTCCGGGGGCAGCAAGACTGAAAATGGAACTTCAACACCGGCAGAGACACCAGCGGCCGTCCCTGCAACAACGAATGCGGCCGAGAATGTCCCGATGTTTATCGTCCACGCGCCGGACGATGCCGCGTTGGTCGTTGTTCGACCTGATCGCGCGCTGACCAACCCCTTGGTGATGGACATCGTCAAAGAAGTCGAGGCCAAGGACGATTCTTTCAATCTTAAGCGGGAACTCGCGAATATTAAGGCTGATACCGGTTTTGGTCCCGACGAAATCGAGTATCTCGTCGTCTCGGTTTCTCCGAAATCATTGGCGGGCCTGGGCCCGCTCGGAGGTCCGATGGGGGAGCCTGAATTCCCTTCGGATTCGATTGATGCGGCGAAGGAGGTCATTCCGGAAGCCGAGTCTGCCGAAACTACGATCGATCAAGCAGAGGAAGGGGCTGTCGAAGCCACTAAGTGCGATGATCCTGCAACCGTCGGTTCCGACGGCACCGTTTCTAATGCCCCTGCATCGTCTGCTGACGTCGATGCGGAAACCACGACCTCCATTCCGGGCGACAAAGCTTCCGAGGACTCGTCTCCGGGGGTCGACCCGAATCTTGATGTCCCCTTTGAGCACAACGGGGAAATGGAAGCCTGGGAGCCTCCCCCCGCTCCGACCGTGCTGGTTCGCCTGAAGGCTCCAGTTGATCCAGAAGCCATCATCAAAGCGAAAGAAGAGCAACTGAAACAGGCATTCGGCGCCGCTGGAGGTGTCGCAGACGACGGTTTCGATACCAGCACACTCGACCCAAACGATCCCTTTGCCGCAGAGCAGAAAAAGTTCATGGAGGAGATGAAGGCCGAACAGGAGAAGTGGAGCAAAGTCACTCGACACGACTACAAGGGGCAAACGCTGATTCAGGCCGGCGGAAGTCGCGAACGGCTTTGCTTTTTGAACTCGCAAACCCTGCTGTTCGGCAGCGAAGCGGGAATTCAGGCAACGATTGATCGTGAAGGAAAGGATGTCGAAACCGCGTTGACTGCACGCATTAAACCGTTGGCCGACCGGGACTTTGCCGCCGTCGTTGACTTGACCCCGTTCAAGGAGCCACTCAACGCCATTCAACAGGGGTTGCCCTTCCCAGCACAGATGATGTTGGGACCAGTCTTGCAGGCAAAGGGTCTGACCCTTTCCGCAGACTTGAAAGGGACGAACATGCTGGAGCTGCAGATCGTTGGTGAGAGCGAACAGTCTGCCCAAAACCTGCACAGCATCCTCAGCCCGATGATCTTGGGGCAACTGCAACAGTTCAAGGGGATGAAGGCCGAAGCGGTTGAAGCGGGGCAGGTTCCAGAAGAAATGCTCCCTCTGCTCCCATTGGCCGAGAAACTCGTCGATGGGACGACGATGACCGTCACTGGCGATGTCGTGTCGCTCACAATCGCCCGTCCCGCAGGTCTGGAAGAACTTCCCGTTCTGATTCGCCCCATGTTGGCGAAAGCGGCCTTGGCCAAACTCGAAGCTGCCAAAATGCAAGGTCCAAGGGACTTGGCAATCGCTATGCACAACTTTGCCGACACTTACAACGCATTCCCGGCGAACGACCGCGGAGGTGACGTTGACGGCCCCAAAGGTCTGAGCTGGCGAGTCCACCTGTTGCCCTACATTGAGCAGTACCCCCTCTATAACGAGTTTCATCTGGACGAACCTTGGGACAGCGAGCACAACAAGACTCTGATCGCCAAAATGCCCAAGACATTCGGCAACAACGCAGAAGGAAAGACCTCACTCCACGTCATCGTCGGAGCAGGGACCATCTTCGGAAGTTCGGACAAGAAGATGCACTTCCGAGATGTCACCGATGGAACATCCAACACGATCATGTTTGTGCAAGCAGGGGACGACACCGCAGACATCTGGACCAAACCAGGAGGACTCACCATTGACCCCGAGAATCCGATCGCGGCCCTCGGAAACATTGGCGAAACCTTCCTCGTTGCAATGATGGACGGAGCCGTGCTGACACTGCCCAAATCGATTGATGCAGCAACACTGAAGAACCTGTTCGATCATCAGGATGGCAATCCCGTAGCCATTCCGTAATCGTCAGATGAATGACTCTGTACTGTAGCAACCCCGGCCGGGGACGACTCAAATCGTCTCCGGCCTTTTTCGTGTGTGCCGAGCATGTCTGGCCTGGGTGAATGGTGTGGATCAATGGACCAGACTCTCATGAGCGAAGGGCGTCAGACGAACCAACTCGAACTGGCCATTCCAGAGGAAAACGTAGGTGAAGCCTTCCAGGATTTCGGCGAAGGGGCGCTTGCGTTTACGGCGACGAAACCCCCCGATCCCGTGAAAGGGGTGAATCAGCTGGAAGCAAACCGTGCGCAGCTCGCTGGAGTTCAACGTGACGGAATTGCCGCGTGAGTTGCCCCAGACCAAAGTGGTCGTGGCTAAGGTTCGTGAGATGTTTGACGGGAAAACACCGGTGCAAATCCTCGCCCGGGACCAAGCTCACCAATTCGAGGTGAGTCTTGAATTTCTGGAGAATTCTTGAGGGTTTGAACTGTCGCAAGTTGTCTGTTTTTGGAGACGGTTTTGCTGGGTTGGCGAGTCGGGAAGTGGATTGGCGATGTGTTGAGAGGAATCGGTATTGGCGTGGCTTTTCTGGCGATAGCATCCAGGCGTGTTCATTCGTCAGTTCTTCCAAAATGACATCGGCACGCGACGGGCTTACTGGTGCATGTCGTTTAAAAAACTCGCCGTCAGGTGTCGGAATGCTGGCCTTGGCCATGAACCCCGCGGCGTGCTGGAAGAGCTCTCGCAAGTCCGCAGCCTGGAGTTGATTCTGCCAACAACATCAGGCATCGACATCCGCAAACGCTGCGTCACCAAACCGACAGACCACCAAGTCCTCCTCCTCCACCACCTCGGCCTGACACTCCCCTCGTCACTGAAACAATCAATTCAAAGAGATGTCGTGGAAAAGTCCCAGGCACTCCTCACCTGCTCCAAGAGCTCATGTCAACAACTGACGAACTTGGGCTAAACGGTTAACAATTGTTCGGGGTGAGCGGCTGTTTTCGTGGGGAGATTTGTACTACCTTGTCGCACCGGATTGCCGGTGAGACGACTCTCATTCCCCCTCTCCCAGATTTTGCCGTGTCTGCACCTCGCAAATCGAGCTTGTTGATTGTCTTCCTGGTGGTGTTCATCGACCTGCTTGGGTTCGGGATCGTGTTGCCGCTGTTGCCTCGTTACGGAAAGCATTTTCTCGCCGATGGGTGGGTGCTCGGCGGATTGATGGCTGCCTTTTCTGCGATGCAATTTGTCTTCGCGCCGCTCTGGGGACGACTCTCCGACCGCATTGGACGCCGTCCGGTCTTGATGCTGGGGCTGGCAGGTTCGGTCCTGTTCTATGGACTGTTTGGATTCGTCTCGTCGATGTCAGCGGATTCATTGTGGCTGGGTCTGGGGCCGATTGCGTGGTTGATGATCAGTCGGATTGGAGCGGGGATTGCCGGAGCCACAATTCCAACCGCACAGGCTTACATCGCCGATTGCACTGGAGCCGCTGATCGAGGGAAGGGGATGGCCCTCATTGGGGCCGCCTTCGGGATGGGTTTTACTTTTGGACCACTGCTTGCCGCGGTGTTTGCCTCGAACGACCTGAACGCGCCACCAAGCTCTGCTCCCGGTTACGTTGCCTCCGGGTTGTCGGCATTGGCCTTGATCGGTGCGTTTTTTAGGCTCCCCGAGACCCTGAGCCCTGAGTCACGTAGTTCGCATCGCCGCTGGTTGGATGTCGGGGCGTTGAGTCATGCTCTTACGCAACCAGCCCTTGGTGCGTTGTTAATCACGATGTTTCTGGCGACCTTTGCATTCGCACAATTTGAAAGCACCCTTTCGCTGTTAACGCGGTCGTTGAACATGTCAGAACGTGACAACTTTTACGTCTTTGCGTACCTGGGCTTCGTTCTGACCCTCGCCCAAGGGGTCCTTGTGCGACGAATTCTCCCACGAATCGGCGAGTACAAATGTGCGATTGCCGGTTCGCTGTTGCTGACCGTCGGGTTCCTCCTCGTCAGCATGACGGCCCCTCCCACAGCCCCGCGAAAGGTTGACTCCGCAGCAACGACAGTCGCCACAGGTTCGGTCGTTGCCGTCGCGGGAGACGCGGTGAAGGATCGTTCACCGAAGAGTGAGGCAACCACAAGTGATACAACCGGCAAGGAAGAGCCGGACCAAGCCGGTCTGTTGATCCTGTTCAGCATCCTTCCGATCAGCATCGTCGGGTTTGCGATGATGAACCCCGCGTTGCAGTCGATGCTCTCCTTGCGAACCTCGTCGGGTGAACAGGGGGAAGTGCTCGGGTTGGGACAGAGCATGTCTGCCATGGCCCGAATTCTTGGACCGGTCAGTGGCATCGTGCTCATTGAACACAATCCTCGTTACCCTTACTGGACTGCATCCGCCGCCATGCTTTTGAGTCTGTTCCTCGTCGTCACCCTCCGCAAACCCCGCGCAGCAAGTTGCTCAACGACGGACACCACAGAGTCTGAGCCGGTCACCGCGAACGCCCGACCAACTGAATAACGACTCGAGTCGGTTGCCTGGCGGATGCCTGGACCTGGATTTTGAGTGCGACTCCGAACGATATGGACGGTCGTCTTCTCCGATGATCTGTTGTTTCGTGGCTCACTCCCCCGTTTGTCTGTGTATCGTTTCGTCGTCCGACGGTAATGGAAGCTGGGTCTTTCGGTTGGCGTGCAGTTTCGCCGCGTCGTTGGTCACGGTACGATAGGGGTGTTGAAATGATCGATTTCTCAGGACGGTTCACGCACATGCAACGAGTTCCCATCGGTATCGACCTCGGCACGACGTATTCATGCGTTTCGCATCTTGATCGTCAGGGAGCGCCACACACGCTGCCGAACCCGGAAGGGGAAATGTCGACTCCGTCGGCTGTTCTCTTTGAAGGGGATGACATCGTCGTGGGAACCGAGGCGATTCGAAACTCGGTAAGACAGCCCGAACGAGTCGTGCAGAACTCGAAGCGTTTCATGGGGGACCCAAACAAGTTCTGGGTCATCGATCGCAAGACTTACCGTCCGACAGACATTGCGGCCATCATTCTGCGCTATCTGTTGGATGGGGCCGAACAACATGTTGGGCCGATCGAGCATGCGGTCATTACCGTCCCGGCACAGTTCAGCGATATTCAACGTCAGCAAACAGCGGAAGCAGGGCTGAAGGCAGGGTTGAAGAAGGTCGACATCATCAACGAACCGGTCGCTGCCGCTTTGTGCTATGTGCTTGGCGAAGGTCTCTGGTTCCGCGAACTGGCCGACGATCAGACCGTGATGGTCTACGACCTTGGTGGGGGGACGTTTGACCTCTCGCTCGTCAAGTACAACAACACCGACGTCAAAGTGGTCGCCAGCAGTGGTGATCTGAATCTCGGGGGGATCGACTGGAACGCGAGGCTCGAAAAGTTTGCCTGTGAACAGTTCATTCGAGAAGTCCCGGATGACCCCCGACTCGACAAGGAGACGATGCAGACTCTCTCGATCGAAGTCGAACAGACGAAACGGAGCCTGAGTGTGCGTCAGAAAGCTTCGTTGACACTGCAACATGCCGGTCGCCGAAAGACGTATGGTATCGATCAAGAACACTTCGAACTGTTGACGCACGACCTTGTCGAGCGAACCGAAAAGATTACCCGGAAGTTGCTGACCGATCACAGCATGGGATGGGCACATGTCGATGCCGTGTTGATTACTGGTGGATCGTCGCGAATGCCCATGATCCGCAACATGTTGAAGCGGATCAGTGGAACCACGCTGAATCAGACATTGTCGCCCGATCAATCGATCTCGCATGGAGCAGCCTATTACGCGGGGATGTTGACCAGCAGCGACGACGTGGCCACTGGCTCGTTCCTGTCGCCAGAGGTTTCGGACCGACTGGCCCAGATGACGCAACAAAGTGTCAACGCTCGGGGGTTGGGCATTCTGGTGCGCGACAGGGAGACCGGTGAGCGCATCCCTCATTATCTGCTTCCGGCCAACACTCCTTTGCCTTGCGCATTTCGGCAGTCGTTTGGGACCGTCTCTGAGAATCAGCGTCGCGTACATCTACATATCGTCGAGAGTGGAACTTCGGAGGATCAGCCCCCCGTGAAACTCGGAGCCTGTATTGTCGAAGACTTGCCCCCCGGTCTTCCCGCAGCAACTCCCATCGAGGTGACCATCGCGTATGACGCACAGGCTCGAGTGCATGTTTCGGCGAAAGAGATGCGGAGCGGGAAGTCTGCAAAAACGTCGATCGTGCGGGAAGAAAACCTCCTCCCCATGACCCGTGAACAATCCCAGAAGACCGGGGCAGCTTTCGAGGAAAACTTGTCATCGCCTGCCGTCAAACAGCCGGCACAGCCCACGACTTCGCCGCAAACGCCGGCAGCAAAGTCCGCCCCAAAGTCGCCAACGCCCGCTTCGCGGCCCACGACTCCCGCCTCGGTAGCTGTTGCGCCGAATCAAGGGACAACTGAAGGTAAAGGAAAGGCATCTGGAGAGTCTGGTCGCCGGACATCGCCAGAAGCCCCAATCGGAACGTCGACGTTTCGTCCCGCTGCGAATGCCCCGCAACCCTCTCCTCAGACGAAGGGTGGTTCAGCAAACAAGTCACGCCTTCCAAGCAACAAGTCGGCCCCCCCATCTGCGAAACCGAAGCCTCGACCACCTCAATCTCCTTCACCCGCGTCGAAAGAAATCGAGGAAGCGGATCGTCCGATCCCGTTGTGCAACACCTGCGGCGAACCACTCAACTCGCGGGGGGCTTGTCCCGCGTGCCGAGACACGCCGGCAGCTGCCAGTGCTCCACCCCGCAAGCGTCCAGCAACTTCCGGCTCTGGCAAATCACCTGCGACGGGAAACCCTCAGAAGAGGCCAAATGGCGGACCTGCAAGCAACGCAAAGACACAACCCCTCTCAACTCGAAAAATCGACGAGGCTGCCAAACAGCGACGCAAGAAAACCGATGAATAGGACGCCTGTCGGGGACTTGGTCTCCCTCGGCTCTCCACACGGACGGTGTCATGGCGGACCGCTTTGCGACCCGCGTGCGGTGGCAGCATCGCGCGAAAAATTGATTCTGGTTAGAGGAACTACCGAGGCATCGACAAAAAGTCCCAGAGCTAGGAACGCGGGTGCCCCAAATCTGTTGGCGAACTCAGTCTTGTGCTGTTGATCAGTCTTGTGCTGTTGATAGGTTCGATGAAGAAGCAATTCTTCCCATCGCTCCACGCAGAATTTGCTCGACCCAATGACGGCGAACGACTGACGCTGCAAGGAGTCCGCATGTGCCTCCGATCATGTCGGCGACGCCATCGAAGAACTCACAACTTCGCCCGACAGGAATCTGTAACAGTTCGTCAGTAACAGCATAGGCGAACAGGATCAATAGGCCGGAAGCGAAGCCTCGAACGGTCATCGGACGCAACCATCCACTCCAGAGGGGCAGCAAGAATGCCAACCCGAAGTACATGCAAAAGTGTACGACCTTGTCATTCACCTGAGCCGGCATTTTCGTTGGCACGATGGGAATGTGCGTCAACGTGAAGATCAACACCCAATAGCCGAGGAGCACAAAGCGAGGCAGCCAACGAATCTGAAAGTCTGGTTGCAACAGCACTCCCAGCAGGCCGGTCTCCTCGTCTAGGCCGATACCGCGACGGGAAGGAGTGCTGACAGTGGGGACGGATTCCAAGGGGGATGACATAGGGGATGCTCCAGTGGGGGCATCCCTGACCCCGTGATCAATCGTGCTTCTCGAACGATGGACGTCCCGGTCCGTCGTTGGCCACTGAAAGGTGACGGACAGCGAGGTCCATCCCCCCCAAACATGGCCTTTATCGTTCTCCACTCTACGGCACAGGATAGGGTTTTGCGAGCACAAATTTGGGATTCTTCGCGAGATACGCCGCCACCCGATCGGTCCGACCGATTGCAGTGGGGAGGAAATCGAGAG
>JAWKTT010000004.1:320000-328452 GCA_041398965.1 Planctomycetaceae bacterium
GTGAAAACGGACGATTCAGTCGAACAATCGTCAACCGCTTGTGGCATCGGCTCATGGGACGCGGGATTGTGCATCCCACTGATGCCATGCAGAGCCCACCATGGAACGCTGATCTGCTTGACTATCTTGCGGAAGACCTCGTTCGACATCACTACGATCTCAAGCAGACACTGCGACTGATTGCGACGTCCGAGGCGTATCAGGCTCGATCGGAACGGGTCACAGACGACGTCGAGACGCAGGGTTATCACTATGCCGGCCCCCGTACGAAGCGGATGACGGCGGAGCAGTTCATGGACTCAATCTGGCAGATTACAGGTGCTGCTCCCAAAAAGTTTGATGCCCCCGTCATTCGAGGAAAGAGCGATCCCAAAGTCGCCGACGATCGCCCGGTGGCCGCGTCATGGATTTGGAATCGAGCTGATGCCGCGGGTGCCGCTGCCGGAGAAACGATCGTCTTTCGTCAGGAATGGGAGTTGTCCGCGATCCCCGCTCAGACGACGGCTGTCATCTCCTGTGATAACGAGTACACGCTGTTCGTGAACGGCAAGAAGTTAATTGCAGGGACCAATTGGGAGGTTCCGGACCTTGTTTCCGTTACGAATCTGAAGACCGGAAAAAACGAGGTCGTCATCATCGCCCGTAACGGTGGGGCTGGGCCGAATCCTGCGGGACTGTTTTTTGAGGCTCGATGGAGTGATGGGGATGGGAAGCAGTCGTCGCTCCTGTCGGACGACAGTTGGCAATGGACGACTCAGCAACCCGATCGATCGGGAAAATTCAAGAATCCCCCCAAAGACTGGAAGCCAGCTGCCAAGGTACAGGGGGCACAAGTCTGGATGAACCGGTTGCAGGGAGAGTTAGCTTCGCTTTTGTCTCGAGGAGCCTCCGCTTCGGGGCAGATGGTTCGGGCGTCGTTGCTCAAGAGCGACTTCTTGATGACCGCGTTGGGACGTCCGAATCGAGACCAGATTGTCAGTGTGCGCCCCTTGGAATTGACGCCGCTGGAGGCGATTCATCTCTCGAATGGCGAGACTTTAGCAAACACGTTGCGAAACGGAGCGACCAACTTGCAGAAGCAAAACTGGCAATCTCCCAAGGAGTTGATCGTTTGGCTTTATCAGTTTGCCTTGAGCCGTGAGCCGACCCCTGAGGAACTCGTCGTTTTGGTCGAAGCGACTGGCGATTCATTATCGGTCGAGAAGATCGAGGACCTGTTGTGGGCCGTCGTGATGTTGCCAGAATATCAACTTGTTCGATAATCACAGGAAAAATTGACGCGAAGAGGCTGCTGGCTACGATTGAGATGTTGGCCAACTCGGACCGCCTGGAAGGAGAGAAACATGTGGGACAGTCAGACGCATGAGACCGAAGTTCGCCGAGAGTTCCTGAAGCGGCTTGCCGCTGCGGGGGCGGCGACCTTGTTGGCGGGCGAGCCTCGTCTCCTCTCGGCAGCAGAAGGTGAAGAGGTCACCCATCCCCGTGCGACGGCAGACTCCTGCATTCTCCTTTGGATGGGAGGGGGAATGGCCGCCCCGGATACCTTCGACCCGAAGCGATATGTGCCGTTTAAGGTTGGGGTCCCGGTCGCCGAGATTGAGAGCACCTTCCCGGCGATCGATACTGTGGTCGACAACATCAAGATCACCCAGGGACTCGAACAGATTGCCCATGTGATGGATCGCGGGACGCTGATTCGGTCGCATGTCTTACCCGACTTGGGGAGCATCCTCCATTCGCGGCACCAGTATCACTGGCATACCGGTTACGTCCCGCCACAGACGGTCGCGTGTCCGCATCTTGGGGCTTGGATGTCTCGCGTGCTGGGACCATTGAACCCCGTCATGCCTGCGTTCATCAACATTGGTCAGCGACTCGAAGGGGTTGGCGAACAGGAAGAACTCAAGGCCTTCACAACCGGCGGTTTCTTTGGGAGTGAATACGGTCCGATGAATCTCCCCTTCCCTGAAGAGGCTGCGGTTGCCGTTCGCCCCCCCAAGGGAATGGACCCAGGGCGATTTACCCGACGACAGGAGTTGTTTCGGCAATTGGTCGAGCGCTCTCCCGATCGGGATTCCATCGGAGATTTTCAGCGCGAGTCGCAGTTGCGTTCGATGGAGAAAGCGTATCGATTGCTCAGTGCGAAGGAACGTGATGCGTTTGATTTATCGTTGGAACCGAAGGAGAGTTACGCAAAGTACGACACCGGGCGATTTGGGCGGGGTTGTCTCCTGGCCAGACGCCTCGTCGAGAATGGGGCCCGGTTTGTCGAGGTGACAACCGAGTATGTTCCTTTCCTCAACTGGGACACTCACGCCAACGGTCACACGACTTTGCAGCGGATGAAGCAAGAGATCGACGGCCCGATTGCTCAGTTGATACTCGATTTGGAGAGCCGTGGGCTGTTGAACCGGACCTTAGTGATTCTGGCGAGTGAGTTTAGCCGTGACATGATCATGGAGGGGAAACCGGGATCGAATGCGAATGATCAGGCGACTGAGAAGGTCGATGCATTGAAGGAGATGAAGCACTACGGCCAGCATCGACATTTCACGGGAGCATCATGCGTCATGATGTGGGGAGGCGGCGTTCGCAAAGGGTATCTCCATGGAGCTTCGGCAGGCGAGCGTCCCTTCGTTGCGGTCGATCGTCCGGTGTCGGTCATGGACCTGCACGCGACGATTTTTACCGCGATGGGGATCAGTCCGAAGACCGTATTCGATGTCGAGAAACGTCCATTCTATGCGACTGAAGACGGACGAGGTGTCGCCGTGCAAGAGATATTCGGTGCATAGCGGTCCGGCCCACGCGAAGGAACGGTCGCGCAGACACTTCTATTTGTGCCTAAGGCGGCGCGGCGAGTCTTGACCACTCGCTGCCTCTGATTTGCTGGTAAGAGCGGGGGGAGCGGCCCGCGCTCCCCCCTTGGCCCGATACCCGAACTCGGCCCACAGTCCTCATCAGCTCTCCGCACTCAGCCCATCACTCGGCCCGCAACATCGGCAGCCCGCCAAACTCCATCAGCCCGCCCAGAGAAGACGCTCCACTTTCGACCGACCCACTGCAATAGCCCGCCGTCGCAGTATGGCTTTCGTCAGAAGTGCTAGCCCTGAGATGTTCTCCTCGTCAGAGAAGAAACCGTCTTCGCGATGACAACTCTGCCAACAATTTTTCCGTTATCAATCTTTTTACAAAAACCCCCTTTCCGAACGAGACGCCTGATCGGCAACCGTCGTTGCTTGAAGAGCGAACGTCGTCGCTGCATGTCGAGGTTGATGTCTTGAAGGAACGGGTTGAGAATTGCCGGGAGGCGGGCGGTCCTTGGTTGGCTTGGCAGTTGATTCAAAAGCTTGGACTCGACACGTTTCTGAAGCAGCCGATCTCCACCGGGAAGACTCCTGCCGACTCGATCGTCAGACGGCGTTGGCAGACATCCTCGGTGTGCTGGATGAGGATCTGAACGAGAGTCGTTTGAACCGCAGGCTCGATGCCCGGGGGCTACACAAAGAGACGTTGGAGATGCATCGAAAGCGCCGACTCGGAGAGTTGATCGATCTCGAAGACGATCTGCTCTCGTCCCCCGTGGCGAACACGTTCCGCGATCGTCAGCGACGAGAACATCGCAGACAACAGGACGGCAACCCCGGTTGGACCACCCTCTGACGCTGGCCGAAGAAACTCCTCGTCATGATCCGCAGAGCGTCGCTATCAACCAAGACTGTCGGTACGTTGACTACGTCCTACTTGTAGCTGCGAGTTGTGAGTGGTACTTCGACGAACTCCAGCTGCTCCTTGTGAAGGACTTCGGGCTTATTGTCCCCTTGATGTTCCCAGGCGGCGGCGTAACGGAAGTTTTCGTCGTCGCGGCGGGCTTCGTTGTCTTCGGTCTGATGTTCTTCGCGGAAATGTCCGCCGCAAGACTCTTCACGGTTCAAGGCATCGACAGCGAGCAGTTCTCCGAACTCCAGGAAGTCGGCAACGCGTCCGGCCAATTCCAGGCTTTGGTTGAATGCTTCGCCACTTCCAGGGACCATGATGTTCTGCCAGAACTCCTCCCGCAGGTTACGAATCTTGTCGATCGCCGTCTGTAAGCCGGTCGCATTGCGAGCCATGCCACAGTTGTTCCACATGATCTCCCCGAGTCGACGATGGAAACTGTCGGCACTGGCAGAACCTTTGACATTCAACAGGCGATCCACGCGCCCCTTGGCTTCCTGACGGACCTCTTGAAAACGCGGATGAGCCTCGGTGACTTCCTTCAGTGGACGAGATGCTAAGTGATGTCCGACTGTATACGGCGCGACAAAGTAGCCATCGGCGAGGCCTTGCATCAGGGCCGACGCTCCCAGGCGATTCGCCCCGTGGTCCGAAAAGTTCGCCTCGCCTAAGACGTATAGTCCAGGAACCGTCGATTCGAGGTGATAGTCGACCCATAGCCCCCCCATCGTGTAATGGACGGCGGGATAAATCCGCATCGGCACTTGATACGGGTCTTCGTCGGTAATCTTGTGATACATGTGAAACAGGTTGCCATACTTCGCCGTAATCACCTCTCGCCCCTGCTCACGAATTGCTCTGCTGAAGTCGAGATAGACCGCCATTTGCGTTTCGCCAACACCATGGCCGGCATCGCAACGCTCCTTGGCAGCCCGTGAAGCGACGTCGCGGGGGACCATATTCCCGAATGCGGGGTATCGGCGTTCGAGATAGTAGTCCCGGTCTTCGTCTGGAATCTGGGCCGCACTGCGAGTGTCGGAAGCATTCTTCGGCACCCAGACGCGGCCATCGTTACGAAGCGACTCGCTCATCAACGTCAACTTCGACTGATAGTCTCCCTTGACCGGAATACAGGTTGGGTGAATCTGGGTGAAGCAGGGGTTGGCAAAGAACGCGCCCCGTTTGTGGCATCGCCACGCAGCTGTCACGTTGCAGCCTTTGGCGTTCGTCGACAGATAAAAGACGTTTCCATAGCCTCCCGTACACAACAACACGGCATGAGCTGCGTGAGTTTCAAACTCGCCATTCATCAGGTTGCGACAGACGATCCCCCGAGCAATGCCATCGACCGTAACCAAGTCGAGCATTTCCCGGCGCGGAAACATCTTCACTTTGCCGGCGGCAACCATCCGTTGCAGAGCGCTGTAGGCACCCAGCAACAGTTGTTGTCCGGTCTGGCCTCGACAGTAAAACGTCCGCGAGACCTGTGCCCCGCCGAACGTACGGTTCGCGAGAGTTCCGCCATATTCACGGGCAAAGGGGACCCCTTGGGCGACACACTGATCGATGATGTCGTTGCTCACCTCGGCGAGCCGATGCACGTTCGCCTCGCGAGCCCGGAAGTCTCCTCCTTTGACGGTATCGTAAAACAGGCGATGAACAGAGTCGCCGTCATTGGGATAGTTTTTGGCGGCATTGATCCCCCCCTGAGCGGCGATGCTGTGAGCACGTCGCGGCGAGTCCTGATAACAGAACGCCTTGACGTTGTAGCCCAACTCGGCGAGTGATGCGGCGGCGGCCGCACCAGCCAGACCGGTGCCGACAACAATGACGTTGAATTTCCGCTTGTTGTTAGGAGCCACCAGCTTGAGGTGGTTCTTACAGTCGGTCCATTTCATGGCCATCGGGCCACTGGGAACGCGGGAATCAAGAGGCATGGAAATAGGCTCGGTAAATCAAAGAGGATTCGGCAGCGACCACTCAGTAGGTCGGAATTAACAGGTTGCGGACCACAGAACGCACAGTCATTTCGCGACAAAAACACCCCAAAGCGATACCATCAGGAATCCGGCAGCCAGCAGAATCGCCAGGGTAATACTCAACTTGCGAATTGCACCGTTATATTTCGGATGATTCAGTCCCAGCGACTGAAACGCGCTCGAAAACCCATGCGACACATGGTATCCCACCGTGATGCTCGCGGCCGCATAAGCCAGGGCTCGCCAACCGCACGACATCAGGTACTTCGCCTTGTCGAACGGAGCCATCTCGTCCCCGGCCCCGGTCAGGCCGAACTTGAAGTCGGCCAGGTGCAGCATCAGGTAGAGGAAAATGATCGCACCCGAGATGAACATTGTGTTCTCGGGCGAGATCGCGGACTTCAGCACAGCGTCTTCTTTCTTCGACTTGCGAAGAGCATACCCCTGAGACCGTGCCGCCAGATTCTCGCGGGTCGTGACCACAGCCAGATAGATGTGGACGGCGAACCCTCCGAACAGCAACACTTCGGCCACAACAAGCAGCCCCCCCATTGCGTGCAGTTTGTGGGCGTATTCGTTGTACATCTCCGCCCCTGCAAACAGCAACAGGTTCCCGGCAAGGTGCATAACGAGGAACGAACAGAGAAACAGCCCTGTCAGCCCCATGACGAATTTCTTCCCGACCGAACTTCGGAGGGATGCAGTCAGCCAGTTCAAGGTCTACTCCTCGACGGAGGTCTAAACAGTGTCGGCATTCGCCGCGCGATGCACATCAGAGGAACGCGACAGAGGATCGAATCATGCCACAGTCTGTTTCGGATTATAGGTCGCACGGACCGGACTGCAATCGACGCCACACCTCGCCACCGACTCTGAGAACGGTTTGCTCCATGAGAGTGAAACAGGCGAGTGGTCTCGCATCACCAATTGAAAAACTTCTGCCGACTCCCACTGTATGGAAGCCGAGGCCTCAATGCCTGGAGGAACGATTCTCGGCAGGATTTGACATGCGACAAGCACCCATTGGGCAATTGGGCTCAGTCACGGGAGTGCAAGTATGGGGTGCTCTGAAATGCCAGCATGCCAAATATGATGGCATTGAAAGTCATCCCGTTCTCCCAGAACCAGACGGCCACGATGCTACCGACGATGACGCTTGACCATGCAGCGATCTGACGTGGATTGTTGACTCCCAGCATAGCGCAGACACTTTCACACAACCTTCCTCCATCGAGTGGTAACACCGGCAACAGGTTGAACAGGCTGTACCACAGGTTGATCATGATCAGCATCTGGGTTCCCATCGACACATACCAATTCAGAATGATGCCGAATTGTTCCATTCCCCACATCCACCATGTGTAGGCCACCAGACACAATCCGAGTCCCGCCAACGGACCGGCGGCGGTAATCATTGTCGCCCGCCATGGGGTGTACTCGTAGTCCGGACGATAAAATGCCATTCCTCCAAACTGATACAACACGATCGTTGGGGGATAGCCCAGCCACTTCGCTGTCAGTCCATGGCCAAGCTCATGCACGAGGATCGAAACGAATACCACCAACATCCAGACTCCGAACAGACCAGCATCGATTCTCAGGTAGTCGAAGCCGAAAATCGCCGAAACCAACCAGAAGGATGGACCTACTCGTACTGGAATCGAAAACAGTCGAAACCGCAGGTCATACGCCGTCGGCTGAACAGAACCGAGCATCAACTTCCCCTCAATCAAAATCTATCAAACCCGACAACTCCCAGACGGGAATGCCCATTCCCAACGTCAATTTACCTGTCAGTTCTTGCTGCGGTCGGTCCCCGAAGGGTGATGTCGTCGAAGTCCCCCGTGTCGTCGAACGAACCGATTCCAATGCGGCCGGTCGTAAACGTCTTGTCGATGGCGGTCATGACAGGGGTTTTCATGTCATCAAAGTAGACCGAAATCTCGCCACTTTCGACGTTGCGAACAATCCTCGCTCGATGCCACGCATTGTCCCACGGTGTCCCTTCGGTTGTCTTCGTCGAAATCTTGACCCGAGGAGCATCGTTGACGACAAAGATTTGATTCGCATGATCGTCCGTCTTCTGCCCGAAGTGTACGTAGTACATGTGCCCCCGATCCTGCACACCAAAGAACAGACAGAGGCTGCGATGCGGGTAGTCGCGGGCCGTCGAACGGAATCGGACGTCCAGCTGGAACGAGCCGACTTCCAAATCCGACACCACAGCCCGATTAAATGGTGACCTGACCGGAGTGAAGACCCGGCTTTGTTGAAACTGCCGAAACACCCGGTTTCCGTCGACCTCTTCCACTTTCCAAGCCGAAGGATCGGGCGACCGCCAACGGGACACCGACCCTTCAAAGTTTTCCTCAAAAATGACTGGCCAACTGTCACTCGCCCCTGCCCAGTTCGCGAACAACATCATCGTGACAACAGCCACACTGGTTTGGACAAAAGTCGGTCGAGGCATCCGCATGGTCAATCTGTCTCGCTCAATTTGGGGCATGGGCGGGGGAAGGGGCATCGCTTTCGAGAGCAGAGTGTAGCAGAGCGACGCCGGTTCGTCGGCATTCTGATCGCCACACGGAATTCGACGTCGTCGTCTGGCGGTCGACTTGCAGAGCAGAAGGTGAATTGGCTGACAGAAGTCGACTTTCACGACGCACTTCCAAGTCCGTCGCAGAGAGCATTCGTCCTCACCAAAACATCAACGAGCGGTGCTGTACGTTCCTGATGCCGTTTGACTTTGGGAATCC
>JAWKTT010000005.1:0-255296 GCA_041398965.1 Planctomycetaceae bacterium
CCCGCTGGATACCGACAACGACCTGCTGATCCTTAACGACTCCATGACGCCATCTCTGGGGGAGATTACGCATCTATCGGGCCGGGTTCTCAGTCCTACTGGGGAGCCGATGCGGAACGCATTCATCGAGATCTGGCAGGTCGATCATGCCGGGGCCTACCTCCACACGAACGGTTCACCCGATGGCAAACGTGATAGTAACTTTCAAGGTTACGGACGATTTCTGACGGACGTTAAAGGGCAATACTACTTCCGCACGATTAAACCGGTCCCCTATCCTGGTCGAACGCCGCATATCCACGTCGCAGTCAGCCAGAATGGAAAGCGACTGCTGACGACGCAGTTGCTCATTAAAGGTGAACCGCAGAATGAGCGAGACGGCGTCTTTCGCCAGTTACAGGACCCGAAAGAGCGGGAGTCTGTGCTCGTTGACTTTACCCCGATCAAGAACTCACGCATCGGCGAACTGGCCGCCAACTTTGACATTGTGCTGGGGGTGACTCCCGATGAGACACCGATTGAAAAAATCGAAGGGGGAATCGGGCGTCCTGAGTGGGGAGTAGCGCGTCGTCCGACGCAAGGACGCGGCTTCGGCCCGGGGAATCGCCCCTCGCCCCCTCGTCCAGAATGACTCGATCCATGCGTGACCACATGGTCTCGGAACTCATCATCTTGTTGATTGACTCACTTGGCAACCCTTCCTATGGAAACTAGCAACATGATCCCAACGAATGAACAGAGTGGCGATGCCGCACACGCCTTAACAAGTGAGGGGAGGTCGGTATCGGGTGTCTCACTCTTGATGGCGGGGCTGATGGCCGGTTTGCTCTGGATGAGCAGTACGTCGTTGCAGGCTGGGGACTGGACACGGTTTCGGGGAGAAAATGGCGATGGCGTCGCGACAGATGCGGCCCCGACTGCTGTTGAATGGAACGATTCGAAGAATCTGAAATGGAAGGTCAAACTCCCCGGTCCGGGGTTGTCGAGTCCGATCATCGTGGGAGACCGGGTGTTTGTCACTGCCTGGAGTGGCTATGGCATCGATCGCAATGCGTTAGGGAATATCGAACAGCTCAAACGACACCTTGTTTGTGTCAATCGCCAATCGGGCGAAGTCCTTTGGGATCGCCCCGTTGATCCCGTGCTTCCTGAGGAACCATTTCGAGGGATGTTCGCCGAGAATGGCTACGCCTCACACACTCCCGTCTCCGACGGAGAGAGGGTTTACGCGTTTTATGGGAAGACTGGCGTCGTGGCTTACGACCTCGAAGGAAAAGAACTCTGGCGAGCCAGCGTCGGGACACAGGACGATCCCCGGTCGTGGGGAACGGCTTCCAGTCCGATTCTTTACAAGGAACTGCTGATCGTCCCGGCGTGCATCGAAAGTCTATCGATTGTTGGCCTCGATAAGCGAACCGGAAAAGAGGTCTGGCGACAACAAGCAGACGGGCTGCAAGGGACCTGGAGCACTCCCATTCTGGTTCCGGTTGATGACACACGAACCGACCTCGTGGTTGCGGTCCCCTACGAAGTTTGGGGGTTGAATCCCGAAACCGGTAAGCTGCGCTGGTACTGTGACGGCGTCCCATCGAGTTCCATGTGTGCGAGTCCAATTTGTCACGGCGACACCGTTTATGTCGTCGGTGGTCGCGAAGGGGGATCGCTGGCGGTTCGAGCAGGGGGCAAAGGGGACGTCACGAAGACACATGTCACCTGGAAAGGAAACGACCGGGGTCGCATTGGGACGCCGGTGTTTCATGAGGGACGTCTCTACTGGATCAGCAGCGGCATCGCGAATTGCATTGATGCGGCGACAGGAGCCAAGGTCTACCAGAGTCGGCTGGAAACAAACAACGCAGCCAATGCCGACACGGGTCGCCGTGGTGGCGGGGGAGGGCAAGCGTATTCGTCACCGGTCGCTGCTGACGGAAAACTCTACTACGTGGACCGTGGTGGTGAGACGTTCGTTCTTCAATTGGGTCCGGAGTTCAAACAACTGGCATCAAACCGCTTCTCTGCGGATGAAGGGGAGTACAGCGCGACCCCTGCCATCAGCAATGGTGAACTGTTCATTCGATCGACAACACATCTGTACTGCGTCTCCGCTCCCAGTACGGCGAAGGAGTGATGAGGAAGGAAACCGAAAAACGTTGTGTTGAGAGAGCGAGACCGATTCGGAGAATCGCCAGCAGGAAGTTGGGCTTCGTGAGTGGGGGTGACGGAGTGGGGTTGGTAACATGCCTACGTTCGCGTGACTATCTCCATTTGGCGAACGAATTCCTGACAACACTCTGAAGCGAAAGGTCTTGCAGATGAACACTTGGAAGAAGAGTTTGACGCTACCATTGATGGCTGGCCTCGTTTTGGGAGTACTCGCAGTGTGGAACCCCAATGAGGCGAAGCAGCCCGAGGCTCCTGCCCGATTATTGCGGCATGTCGTCATGTTCAAGTTTAAGGACGATGCGACCGAGGCGCAGGTGCAGGGAATCGAAAAGGCATTTGCCGCTCTCCCCTCGAAGATCGACGCGATCCATAGCTACGAGTGGGGAAAAAACAACAGCCCCGAGAATCTGAATAAAGGGCTGACGCACTGCTTCCTGGTCACCTTCAAAGACGAAAAGGGACGTGATGCTTACCTCCCTCACGCGGCCCATCAAGAGTTCGTCGCCCAATTGAAGCCGATTCTCGATGACGTCTGCGTCATCGACTACTGGACCGAGTAACCCTCGTCTTGCGAACTCTCTGAAAGCACCTTACATCGTCTGGCTGCTCTTCGGCTCATCTAGCGGGGCTTCGGACTCGACAGGAATCGATTCGGCAAGGATTGACTCGTCGAAGATGCAGTCGAGTGCCAGCCAGTAGGATCGGGCGTGGCGGAAGAGCAACATCGGGAAGATGATGCAGTACAGTGAAAGCGGGATCGCAAGAGACTCGTTGGAGAGGTGGAAGAAGAACTTCAACAGGATGAACCCAAAGGTCAATGACAAAGCGGTCATGCCGTAGTTGATGTAGGACGACCCGAGGAAGTAACCCGGGGCACGTTCGTACTTCATCCGGCATTGGCCGCATTGATCGTGCATCTGGAACCAACCTTTGAAGAGTTTCTCCCCCCCACAACGAGGGCAGAGCAGTCGCGTTGCACGGGAAAGTATCAGCCCATTGTCGGGACGAGCAGGACGTGGCGGCGTGTCGGTCGAGGTGACAACAGATGGAGTATTTTCGGGTGATGTCGGCATGTTCATGAGGAACGGCATTCACGAAGAGGGGGGGCAGAGTCAGTAGGTTTGCCATTGCAAGGGATCAGTCTCGTGTCGACTCGCCCAGACTTTGCAGTCGGGAAACTCCGTCTGCAAGAACATCGCGAGTGCTTCAACGGCTGGACGTTCTGTCGCGTAGTGTCCCGGCAGAATGAGTGACACTCCGATTGTCCGTGCTTCCAGGCAGTAATGAAACCTCGCCTCTCCTGTGACAAGGACGTCGCAGTTGGCAGCGCGAGCATCCTTGAGATACTCCGCTGCCGCCCCGCAAGCGACTGCGACTCGCTGCACCTGTCGTTCGCGATTGCCGACGAACTGCGTCATTGTCGCCCGGAGTTGTTGTTGCACGACTTCGGCCAGTTGCGAGAGCGACATCGGGGCCGGAAGACGACCGAATCGCCCACCACCTGCCGATGGTGTCGAAACGGTCTTGCTCGGCATGGACTCCAACAATTCCGTCTCCGGAACCGGTCGAAGGGGAGCAATCTCTTCGAGGCCAATGGCCTTGGAGATCTGGAAGTTGATCCCACCCGACGCACTATCGAACGCGGTGTGCGGACTGTAAACCGCAATACCGGCCCGCATCAGACGCAGTAGCATCGTCCCTTCCGGTGTGTCGGTCGTGAGTCGTTTGACTGCCCGAAACAGCACTGGGTGATGTGTGACGATCAAGTCGACCCCTTGATCGACCGCCTCATGGGCCACATCCTCCGTGAGGGTCAGGCAGGTAAGAATCTTCTCGACAGTCTGCGACCGATCACCGATCAGCAGGCCGACGTTGTCCCACTCTTCTGCCAGTGGAAGCGGTGCGAATGCCGTCAGAACATCAATAACTGCGCTGAGTTGCATAGCAGGGGCCGAAAGGGGAGGAAGAGAAGATTCGGAAGTCTTTCTGAGATTGTTGAATTTCTTGCCTGATGACTCCACACTCTACGAACCGATTCCCAACCTTTCCCGGAGATGCGAAACATGTCTGTGCTCACTCGGTCTTTTCGACGTACCCCGTTGACTCTGTTGTTCGTTGGCTGCTTGTTCCTGTCTGTCTCGGTCGCCTTTGGGTTTTTCCCCGAGTGGACGAGCGGGATTGTCTGGCCGGAGCCTGCGGTCGTCACCCCCGGTGAAGGGACTGCCCCACCGTCGGATGCGATCGTGCTGTTTGATGGCACAAACCTCGACGCCTGGGAGGGGGCAAAGAACTGGAAGATTGAAGACGGGGCAGGGACGATTGGGAGTGGGATCACCTCAAAACAGAAATTCGGCGACTGCCAGTTGCATCTGGAGTTTGCGACCCCCGCCGAGGTGAAGGGGAAAGGACAGGGGCGAGGGAACAGTGGAGTGTACTTTATGGGGAAGTACGAAGTGCAGATTCTCGATTCATTCGAGAACCAAACCTACTTCGATGGTCAGTGTGCGGCGATTTACAAACAGCATCCCCCCCTGGTAAATGTCTGCCGTAAACCGGGGGAATGGCAAACCTATGACATCGTCTTTCATGCGCCTCGATTTGATGATGACGGGAAGGTAACGTCTCCCGCTTTGCTCACGGTTTTTCAGAACGGAGTGCTCGTACAGGATCACTTTGAACTGCTGGGGAAGACCGCTTGGGACTCGGCTCCCGCATATGAGCGACATGGTGAACGGGAGTCGCTGTCGATCCAGCATCACGGAAACCCGGTTCGTGTCCGCAACATCTGGATTCGCGACCTGATGCCTCCGGTTGAGGTGAAGTCACCCGAAGAAGTGAAGCCGAAAGGTGAGTGACCGGTTGCCGAGTTGAAGAGAGTGGGCCATTTGTTTTGTCGAACTGCTCTTCTTGTGGAATTGTTTGTCTGTTGCTGTTGACGGTTTCGACGGACATGGATGTCCGTCGTACGGGGAACCTTGACCGCAACAAGCCGCTAGGTGATCGCGTCGAGGACGGGGTCGAGGCCAAGGGCGAGGGAGGCGATATGGCGTTGATGGTCCCGCTCGTCCAAGTCGAGACGGGCTTGCAGGTCATCCCTTTCGATCTGACGTTGGGCTCGTTCGAAGTGCGATACTCCCACAGTGGGAGAAGTTCCTGACCATCGGCGTCGACGACGTTCGACCCAGTCGGGGCCGTTGGTCAGTAATAGCAACTGGTCATCAAGAGAGTGGTAATGCCGATAGCTGCCGGGGTCTCCCTGTCGGCCACAGCGTCCGGTGAGTTGTCGATCGATGCGCCCGCTCGCGTGAGACTCGCTGCAGATCACGTGTAGCCCCCCCCGGTCGCGAACGGAGTCGGCCAGTTTGATGTCGGTACCGCGACCGGCCATGTTCGTCGCCACGGTGATGGCACCGGGCTGTCCCGCTTGAGCAATCACATCGGCTTCTTTCTCCGGGTTGAGGGCGTTCAGTACCACTGGAGACAATCCCGCTTCGCGCAGCCGTTCGGCAAGTCCCATCGACAGCTCAATCGATGGGGTTCCGATCAGCACCGCCCGACCTGCTTGCTGCATCGCGAGGGATTCGCGAGTGATGGAGTCCCACTTCTCGTCCATGCTTCGACAGACGATGGCGCCGAGGTCGACACGACGCAATGGGCGATGCGTCGGAATACGGGAGAGTTCCATCCCATAGACCGCCCGAAACTCTTGAGCCGCTTCGCGTGCGGTTCCTGTCATGCCCCCGATGCTGGGGTAACGACGTATGAACGTCTGCAATGTCACCTGTGCTAAGCATCCCGACTCGGCTGTCAGTGGCACCCCCTCTCTCGCTTCGATGGCTTGATGGATGCCATCGTTCCACTGACGCCCCGACTGGATGCGCCCAGTGAACTCGTCGACGATCTGCACTTGTTGATCTCGAACAACGTAATGCTGATCCCGACGATACCGTAACTGCACAAAGAGAGCCCGTTCGAGAGCGTGATGTAGCTCTGTCAGTCCGAGCGAATCTAACGCCGGTGGCAATTCGATTTGTCGAAATTTGCGTCGTCCCTCAGATGTGATCGCGGGCCATCCACTCGCTCCCAGTCGAAGAAAATCGGTCCCCTCGATGAACTTGTCTGCTGCCAATGTTGCCCAGCGATAAGAGGCTTCGTGAACAAAATCGACCGGTCCCGTGGGGCCGCTGATGAGGAGGGGCGTGCGGGCTTCATCGATCATCAGGCTGTCGGCTTCGTCCAGAAGAAGGAAGCCGGGGGCACGATGCACACGCTGCGGAGCACCACCGAGGAGTGCTGCCTCTCCCTGTTCACGGCGACGCTGTTCGAGATGATCGCGCAAATAGTCAAAGCCAAACTCGCGGGCTGTTCCATAGACAATATCGTGCTGATACCTCTGCCAGCGTTCGGACCTAGAAAGCCCGGCAGTGATGGCAGCGACCCGCAGTCCGAGGGCCGCATACAAGGGACTCATTGCTTCGGCATCACGGGTGGCAAGGTAGTCGTTGGCGGTCGCGATCAGCACGGGGCGACCGGCTCTCGCGTGCAACGTCGCCGGGAGCACAGCGGCGAGGGTTTTCCCTTCGCCGGTCTCCATTTCGGCGATTCGCCCGCGAGAGACTTCAAGCCCCCCTTGAATTTGCACGGCATGAGGTGTCAGCCCGAGCATTCGTTGCGCCGCCTGCGACACATCATCCGACGTCTGCCGTTCCATCGCCGTCTGCTGCGGCGTCCATGGGAGTCGAATCATCGCCGTGAGTTCTCCCTCGGAGTATTGGGGGTCTGTCTGTTGGAATTCGATGGCGTGCGAATGACGCGGCGAGCGTTAGCTCCCTGTGTCCTGGGACTCGCGTCCCTCGCTCGCCTTGTTGGTGCCGTGGGTCACAGTCTATTCGACGACCGGATGGCGACGTACTGGTTGATGAGGGGAACGGTGACTTCGTGTGGAGGGACGTCTAGGATTTGAATACCGAGGTGTCGCATGCCTTGCAGGGTCTCTTCTCGTTCTTGTTGTAACCGGAAGATCGTCCCCTTGCGAGACGCTTCCTGTAATGTGGTGAGCGGTGAATGAATCATGCGATCGAGATACGGAGTACGGATCGCGACGAACAGCACAACATGACGTTTGGTCAGCCGAGAGAGTGACCCGCGCAGGGTGTCGGTCGTTGCCTGATCGGTGACGTCCGACAGGACGACGATCAGTGATCTCTTGCTTTGCCGTGATTGCAATGTCGCGAACATCGGGCCGAAGTCGGACTCGGTCCACTGCACTGGGGCATCAAAAACCGAGTCGACCAAACCCCCAAGGGCCGGGCGACCTGAGACCGGGGGGAGATATTTCCGCACCGTGTGATCGAACAGCCCGATTCCGCAACGGTCACCCCCGTCGAGGGCACTGCGTCCGAGCATGAGAGCGGCATCGATGGCCGAATCGAGTTTCGTCGGCGAGCCAAATTCGGGGCTCGCGGCTCCCCCCATGAGACGACCACAATCGACCAGAATCATCACGTCGCGGTGTCGTTCGACCTGGAACTTTGCGACGATCGGGACGCGAGCTCTTGCGGTCGCTCGCCAGTCAATTCGTCGCGGATCATCCCCATCGCGAAACTCTTTCAGCGACTCAAACTCGGTCCCCTCACCATGTTGATGGGTACGCGTGGGCAAGTCGAGCATTCGGATGTCCGCCCCCACTTCCTTCCGAAAGTATTCGACAGCAGCGAAGGTCTCGGGGAGTACGCGAATGGTGTCTGTTGTCGGTATGGACCGCTGCACATCGAGGAATCCATAAGGGCCTGAAAGCCGAACCCACAAAGGCCCGAAGGTGTGTCGTCCCCGCTTCGGAAGTGTCAAAGAGTGCGAGACCTCGAACTCTTTCTGTTGCGGATCGAGTGCAAAGGTGTGTTCCAGCAATCGGCTGCTCGCCTCGGTTGGAGACTCGTCGCGAAAGGTTCCGGTAAGTCTTGACGGCGAAAAACTCGATAGACTCCAGACAACACGAAACATCCCCCCACGCCCTCCCGCCGCAGGGAGTTGCCGTTCGATTCGTAACGAGTCGAATGAGTGTTTCAGATGCTGATAGTCTCGCAGAGCCAGGTACAGTCCAACGATGACAAGAATCAGCATCAGCCAGACGATATGCCAAGTGAAGATCCCCAGGAGCGAGATCAACCCGATCATGGCGGCGCAGACGATCGCGAATCGACCGGGGCGAATTCTCAACGGGGAACCTCAGTGCGGTCCATGAGATAACGCAAGACATCGTCAGTCGTCGCCCCATCCAGTTCCGATGAAGGACTCAATACAACGCGATGTCGCAGGCAGGGGAGCAAGACCGACTTCACGTCGTCAGGGGTAATGAAGTCGCGACCCGCGAATCGGGCGAGACTCTTCGCGGCCATTAACATCATCAGCCCAGAACGGGGTGACGCTCCCACCGAGAGAGCGTCGAGATTTCGAGTGGCGTGCAGCAGGCGCTGGACATAATCGATCACCTCGTCACGGACATTCGTCTCACGAATGATTTGTCGGGCTTGCAAGATCTGTTCGCCCGAGAGGATCGGAGTGACTCCCATTCGTCGGGGGTCAGAGAGTGCCCCGGTCGCATGATGGTCTCTCAAGATTCTCCGTTCGTCTTCGGGACTCGGATGTTCGACGATGAGCTTAAAGAGAAACCGGTCGAGCTGTGCCAAAGGGAGTGGATAGGTCCCTTCCTGCTCGATGGGGTTCTGTGTGGCAAAGGTGATGAACGGTTGCGGGAGAGGTCGCGTCACCCCGGCAAAGGTGACTGACAGTTCCTGCATCGCTTCGAGCATGGCCGATTGCGTCCGTGCCGACGCCCGGTTGACTTCGTCCGCCAGCAGGAAGTTTGTAAACACCGGCCCCTTACGAAATTCGAACTCCCGTGTGTCATCACGATAGACCGTTGAACCGGTGATGTCGTTGGGCAAGAGGTCGGGGGTCATCTGAATGCGGGAATAGTCGAGACTGAGGGCCGTCGCGATCGTGCGAACCAACAACGTCTTCGCCACTCCCGGAGGTCCTTCCAGCAGGACATGCCCACTGCTCAGAATGGCCGCCAAAGAGAACTCGACGACCTCATCCTGTCCAAAAATGACCTTACCGATCTCATCTCGAACTGCGCGATATAACTCTGCCAGATCCACGAAACCCTCGGCCACAAAAAAGGAAGAACAAGAAACAGATTCCCGTCGCAAGAGACAGATGCAGTATGAAGCGAGAGATTACCTTAGGATGTCATAGACTTCACCCCAATGACGGACATCCTTTCGCGTGGAAACCTCACCGATTTCCGTCGGACATGGATGTCCGCCGCACCGCGCAGGGAATTCCAATTGAAGGGAGGTCGGCGAAGGTTCGCAATCGAAACAGACAAGAACAGGTTGGTTGAAGCCTGGACTATCGTAGACTCCCGCTGCTTCTTACGGTTAGAATTCATCAAAAGCAAGATAGAACGGGCAGAAGAGATCGCTTCACTCTTGAACAGGAAACATGGTTCATCATGCTGACACTTAAAGGGAATGGTGAGACGACCACATGCAGTGGGGTGACCCGTCGCGACTTTATGACTGTCGGGGCGCTGGGGGCGATTGGGTTGTCGATGCCACAGTATCTGGCGGCCAAAGAAGCGGGCATCGTCGACAAAAAGCACGACAATCGGGCCTGTATCATGATCTTCAACCTGGGGGCCCCGAGTCATATCGACCTCTGGGACATGAAGCCTCAGGCGGCTGCGGAAGTTCGCGGACCGTTTCAGCCAATTGCGACAGCAGTGCCGGGGATGGAACTCTCTGAGATTCTGCCGCATCATGCCCGCATCGCCGACAAGTTCTCGCTCGTCCGTTCGTGCCACCACACCGGAGCTGCGGTCCATGATGCCGGTTGGCAGATGCTACAAACGGGACGTCAATTTACGGGGGGAGTCAACACTCCGCATGCGGGCGCGGTTTGCAGTTACCTGCGCGGGCGGAAGACCGACTTGCCGCCGTTTGTTGTGCTCCCCGAGTTAATGGGGCGCGGCGGAGGGAACTTGCCGAACGGTCAGGCGGGGGGCTTTCTGGGAAAGGCTCACGATCCCTTCGCCCTGAATGCCGACCCATCGAAGCCGAACTTTCAGGTCCCTGACTTACTACCACCTCAAGAGATTGGCGATGTCCGACTCGAACGACGTCGCAAGCTGCGTGACGTGGTGGATGAGACACTTCAAGTGTTCGAAGCGACCGAGAACGCGACCTTGATGAACGAAAACTTTGATGCGGCGTTTCGGATGATGACGAGTCCGCAGGCAAGAACGGCGTTTGATCTCTCTCTCGAACCACAGGCTGTTCGCGATCGATATGGTATGAACCGGTTTGGTCAGTGCTGTTTGCTTGCCCGACGACTCATCGAGGCCGGTGTCCGCTTTATTACGATCAACACCTTCCTCACGGTGTTCAACGAAATTACATGGGACATTCATGGATCGAAGCCGTTTACTTCAATTGAAGGGATGAAGAACATTGTCTGTCCGATGTACGATCAAGCCTACTCGGCATTGATTGAGGACTTGGAGCAACGAGGGCTGTTGGGGGACACTCTCGTTTGTAACGTCTCAGAGTTTGGCCGGACTCCACGAGTCAATCCGGCTGGTGGTCGTGACCATTGGCCGCAGTGCTTCACTACCTATTTCGCAGGAGGTGGCGTGCAAGGGGGCCGAGTGATCGGGGCGAGCGACCCCATCGGCGGCGTCCCCGCCGACCGACCGGTCGACCCCGGAACCATCGTGGCAACAATCTTCAAGAGTCTGGGATTCAACTTGGAAAGCCATCTCCCAGGCCCCGCTGGTCGTCCTTTTCCGCTGGTCGACTTCGGCAAACGGGAAATTCACGAACTGTTTTGACTGCCCATCCGGTGACAAACTCCTGAGGTCACGGCGGATGGAATTCGGTGAATGACCAGTTCGGATGGTGACGAGTCCGAGAGACGCTGTTTGTGGTTCACGACCGCATCCTCTCCCGTTTCCCCCACTCTTGTCTTCCTGTTTCAGAGGGTTCTGAGCGCGAGACAGAATGGACCGACCAGCAGTCACTGAGTCGTGGGTGAGAATGGGTGTGAGTTGTGGGTCCTCTTCCAGCGACATGTCGGGGAACTGGGGCCGATCAGGAGATTCACTATCACCGACATCGGGGGCAGTTTTCTTTCTCGCTCCCTGAGAATGTGCGCAATGCATCCATGCAACGGTTTCTACTTCGATATCAACTCCCAGACTTCTTGGAGTCGTTTTTCAGAGACGGGGACTGCGGTCTTCATTTGCTGGGCAAAGAGGGAGACGCGGTATTCTTCTAAGAGCCAACGAAAGCCGTCGAGGTGAGGGCGGTAGGGGTGTTTCTTTTTGAGACGGTGGGTCTCTTCGAGTTTTCCGAGCCAGGGTTGCAGGTTCTGCATGGCTCTTTGATCCTTCTGAAATCCGCCGGCAGCAATCTTCCCCCAACGATGAGACATTGCTTTGAAATAGCGCGGATACTGAAGGAGCCAGCCCCAAGGAGTCTCGGTGAAGAAGCCAGAGGGAACCAGTTGTTCGAGTTGTCGACGCATGTCGTCCGCCACCGGTCGCAGGGCCGGGGGGATCGTCCCTTCCAGAAAACGTCGAGTTTCGTGATAGCCGCTGAGCAACGGCTCGGTGAGGGCGGCTAATTCTTGTGCTGCGACGCTGAGATGATTTCGTGCTCGTTTAAGTCGTTCGGTCCAAGCGTCTGCAGTTCGTGGAAGCTCTTTCTCGATGCCGAACAACGCACGATCGGCCATTCGTTCGCACAGGGCTTCGTGGAGTGATGTTCCGCCGGGGAGCGACATTCCGAGCACGTTGATCCGGTCGAATTTCGGGAGATGCTTCACTTGGACTTCGATCCGACTCCTGTCGGTGTGGAGATAGAGTCGAACGAGACTCCGTCGTGTCCGTTGTTCGGCTTCTTGCGGATTATCGGTAAGCCGTAATGAAAACGTGAGAGGCGCGATACCGCTGTGCGACGATGTTTTGGCCGCAGATGATCCCTTCGGAGCACTCTCACGATTCGACGGACTCGGTGGCGGACTCGACTCCACGAGCAAAGGATAGGCGGTCACTGTGACGCCACTCCGTTCGATGGTTACTGTTTTGGGCAACTCATCAAAGTCCCAATGGGTGATCCCGTCGCGAGTCCAGCGAACGTCGCGAACCGCTTTCACCGCCTGCGAAGCCTGTTGTCCGAGTTCTTGTTTCAGCTCTTCGATGCTGCGACCCGCCGAAACTTCGGACCCTTGTTTGTCGACGACGCGGATGTTCATGGACAGATGGCTCGGCAGCCGTGCGAGGTCGAACGACTCGGGCGGGACATGTTCTCCCGACATCTTGCGGAGCGTGAGGGCGAGTTGCTCGACGATCTCCCCTTCGCCAAAGTTGAGCATCGGGACGATTTCGCGGGCGGTGTCGTTGGCCGGGACGAACATCCGTCGTAACTCTTTTGGTAACGTCTTGATGAGGGCCGCAATCTTCTCTTCGAGCAGACCTGGGACGAGCCAGCCGAGTCGTGAGGGTGGGAGTTGGTTGACCGCTTCCTGCGGAACAATGACGGTGATGCCGTCTTGCGAGGTCCCCGGCTCCAGTTTGTATTCAAGCTTGAGGGTCATCGATCCGATGGAGATCGAATCGGGAAAATCGTGTCGTTCTGGCATCGCATACGGGTCGAGCAGTAACGCTTCCCGCGTGAACCAGAGTCGCTCCGGGTCGGTCTGCTCGACCTCTCTTCGCCACTTCTCGAAGCTCGGACCATCGACGACATCGGCTGGCAAACGGTCATCAAAGAAGGCGAACTCGGCATCTTCTGTGTGGAAGAAACTCCCTTGTCTCAGCTTCGCTTGCCACTCGGCCAACTCCTCCTTGAGCATTTCATTATGGGTGACGAAATCGCCACGAGAGCGGTAGTCTCCTTCGACTAATCCGTTACGGATGAACAGCTCTCGCGACAGTTTCGGGTCGATCTTGCCGTATCGGACAAGTCGACCAGCAACAATGGGGAGACCGAAGAGAAGTACCTTTTCGTACGCCATGACCGCAGCCGATTTCTTGCTCCAGTGCGGTTCGCTGTACGTCTTCTTAATGAGATGCGGAGCGATACGTTCGATCCACTCCGGCTGCACCGGGGCGATACAGCGGGCGAATCGCCGTGTCGTTTCGACAAGCTCAGCCGCCACGATCCACTTCGGTTTTTTCTTAAAGACGACCGACCCCGGCCAGAGAAAAAACGTCTGTCCCCCAGCCCCCGTGTACTCATGCGTTTCCCCAGCCAGGCCGACGTTCGAGAGCAGGCCGGTCAGAATCGCCCGATGGACCGAGTCCGCATTCGGAAAAAGCGGTTGCGACTCGGTCGATGCCTGAGCACCACTGTCGACCGGCTGCTCGATGCGTCCTGACTGTAGATTTCGCGATTGTTGCCGCCGGGACGATTGTTGACCGGGGGGAGTTGATTGTGTTGCTGGTGATGCTGCCGTTGTGTTGTCGCTTTCCGATGTTGTGACTCGCGGGGCTGTGGCGACACTGTTTCCCTTCTTGCGTCGACGTCGCTTCTTCTTTGCCGACACGGCGGGGGGGGGCACCTGTCGTTGCTCGGACTTCGCGGCGTCGCGGACTTTCTCCTCGGCCCGCTCCAACACTCCAGCCGACACGGCGACCTGCCGCAGTTGTCGGTACAGGTCCCGCCATTCGCGCATCCGATTGAACGACAGATAATTCTGATGGCACGCCTTACGAAGTTTGCTGGCAGATAACTTTTCCTTCAAGTCATCGTAGAATTGCCAGAGTCGTAAGTAGCCGATGAAGTCAGAGCGATCATCTTTGAACTTCGCGTGTGCTTGATCGGCCTGTTGTTGCTTGTCGACAGGTCTCTCGCGGGGGTCACGGAGTTCGAGAGCTGCGGCGATGATGAGCACCTCGTCGACACATCGCTCCTCGGCCCCGGCGAGGATCATCCGCCCAATCGATGGGTCGCAGGGGAGCTTTGCCAGTTGCCGACCGATGGGAGTTAACTCATCCTTTTCGTCGATGGCCCCGAGTTCAAACAATGTCTTCAGCCCGCCACGAATCGCTCCCGGCTTTGGCGATTCAAGCAACGGGAAGTCTTCAATCCTGCCGAGTTGCAAGGATTTCATTCTCAGCAAGACGTCCGCAAGATTCGTCCGCAGAATTTCCGGCGGAGTGAACCGCTCCCGCCCAAGGAAATCTCGTTCTTCATACAGTCGCACGCAAATGCCCGGCCCAAGACGCCCGCAGCGTCCCTTCCGTTGATCGGCTGATGCTTGCGAGATTGGCTCGATCGGAAGTCGCTGGACCTTCGACGATGCCGCGAATCGACTAATCCTTGCGAGCCCTGGATCGACGACATACCGAATTCCAGGCACCGTCAGCGACGATTCAGCGACGTTCGTCGCCACGACGATGCGGCGTCCCGAATGCGGCTGAAAAATCGTGTTCTGCTCAGATTCGGACAATCGCCCAAAAAGTGGGACGATCTCCGTCCGACTGTTGTCAAGATCCCCATCGAACGTCCGTCCTCGCAGCACGCGACAGGTCTCGCGGATGTCTCGCTCGGTCGGCATGAAGACGAGAATATCGCCCGGCCCCTCAGCCGCCAGTTCCTGACAGGCATCTGCCGTCGTCCGCTGCCAGTCGACTTCACCGACATCGTCGTCGCTGACTTGCGGCGGGCGGTAACGGGTTTCGACCGGAAATGTTCGCCCGGAAACTTCAATGACTGGTGCAGGGCCAAGGGCATCGGCAAAGAACTCTGCGTAGCGTTCGACATCGATCGTGGCTGACGTGATGATGACTCGCAGTTCAGGGCGTCGCGGTAAGATGCGTTTGAGATAGCCCAGCAGGAAGTCGATATTGAGCGACCGCTCGTGCGCTTCATCGATGATGAGTGTATCGTATTGCAAGAGGTCGCGATCGGTTTGCGTTTCTGCCAGGAGGATTCCGTCGGTCATGAGTTTGATGTATGTCTTCGGTGACGTCGCATCAGTGAACCGAATCTTAAATCCGACGGCATCCCCGACCTTCGACTTCAGTTCTTCTGCGACCCGACTCGACACCGACCGAGCTGCCAATCGCCGGGGTTGCGTATGGCCAATGATCCCTTCAATCCCCCGTCCCAGTTCGAGGCAAATCTTCGGCAGTTGCGTCGACTTCCCCGAACCGGTCTCTCCGCAGAGGACGACGACCTGTCGGTCACGAATCGTTGCCGCGATCTCGTCTTTGACCGCGGTGATCGGCAACTCGGGGTCATACGTGACCACCGGTCGTTCCCGCTCCTTGGCATCCCGCATAGCGAGCGATCGATCCAGGATGGCTCGAGCTTCCGTCAACTTCCGATCAAACGGTTCCCCTCGCCGCTCCCGCCGTCGCATCTCCTCAAGCAACTTCCTCAGCCCCCTCCGATCGCGCAGCAACGACCGCTCGATCTGTGCGGACATTTCGGAGAGTGGAGAGTCATTCGGTTTCACAGTGGGATTGTCACAACTCTCACCAGGATTCCAAGTGAGCACGAAGCAGCACACACAGGACGCGGGGGCAATGCCGTCTGTTGTCCAAGGGATAGCGGAGAGATGTCCATTTGAAGTTGCTTCGTGCGTTAAGGCGAAAAGAGCGAATCGATGTCAAGTGTCGCAAGAGTTTCGCAAGGCGATGCGTGCCACGTTTAATGGGTGACCATCGCAGCTTCCATTGTCCTCGCAGTTTGGGTGTGAGGTTGGCTTCGCTCGGAACGTCGGCACTGATGGCGGTGGCTTCGTGTGCTGGCACCACACGACCGCTTTGGGCTCGAGTGTGACAGTTTCGGCGTCGCTCCGAACCGCAGATTCCGGCGCATTTGCGATACGCTTCGCAAAAGTCGCCGGGGCGAGCAACAAGGGGTCGAATGCGGGGAACAGATCGCCGGCTTACGACGGGGTCATCGATGCCCGGCAGAACGCAGCCAGGAGTATGAGGGAGTATCTCAGGAACTGATCCGTCCTGCTTCTGCCTATCCGATTCAGGGCAGTCGCTGATGTGGATGGCCTATTTCAATTGCAACATCGTCTCAGGGAACTGTTGCTGGAGCTTGGCCTCAATCTCAGGTGTGAAGGGGACTTTGCCCGGCACCAGACGCAGTGACTTGAGGTAAGCGAACTCCTTGAAAATTTCGAGGCGTGCGTCCGAAAGTTCGATTCGGCCGAGTTCCAATTGTTCCAACTGCTTCATACTCGCAATGACCTTCAGATCGCTGTCGGAAAACTTCTGCACATTGGTGAACGTGAGGCGTCGCAATGTGGTGAGATTCTTAATGAAAGAAATACTCTCCGGGGAATCAAAGCCCTCGCCGAGTTGGAGGTATTCGAGAGGAAGTCCCCTGATGTGAACGAGCGACTGAGGAGTTGCATTGGAGGCCCCAAGCTCCAGTCCTTTGAGCTTCGTCAGCTTCGCCAGGTGAGGAGCGCCGGCGTCGGTAAAGTGCGCGTGGGCGAGGCTGATGCTTTCGAGGTTCGGAAGATGGTCGCAGAGTTCCTTCAGACCCTCATCGTCGATTCGACTGCCACGATGGCTGACCTTCGTCACTTTTCCCCAGTTGGTGCATTTGGCATAGGCCCGGCCAGTAATGTTGGTGCCGACGAAGGAGAAGGTTTCGAGGTTCGTCAGCCCCGCAAAGGTCTCCATGCCTGCGTCGGTGAGTTTGCCGTTGTTAGTCAAACGGAGCGTCTTGAGGTTCGCGAGTTTGCCGAGCGGCTTGATCCAATCGTCGTTGGCTTTTGTGGAGATCACGTTTAGCGATTCCAACGTCGTGATGTTCCCCAAATGCTCGAAGAAGGCCGCGTCATACGGGTCGTCCTTCCGATGGTCGTGCGGACCTGCGCCAGGGACAGCCAGGTCGACGAGCTTCAGACTGAGCCCATCTTCGGTTCTTTCGACTTTCCCCTTTGCTCCTTCGACGATGCCAATGACCGCCTCGACATGCGGGTCGAGTGCGAATGCCGATGTCGAGACAAAAAGGTGAGTGAGGGCGCAGAAGAACGCAATGATGAGTTTCATGTTGAGGGCACTTGATTCTGGGTTACGGATGCTCGTCGTTTCGCTGGGCGATGAAGAACCCCAGGATCAGGAACTACGAACGTAAATCCATTAGTATTTTGGGAAGATGGCTGGAGTCGGGAAGCGGTCTTCGTGGTTGCCGTCCCCCAGGAACTCTTCTCGAGGTACATCCACGGCAGGCCAACTGGAAGGTCGGACACGAACGACTCTGCCGGGGCGGATGCCCTCGATAATGAGGTCCGTCTCAAATCGAACCTGGATACCACTGCTCCCCAAAGGGACTTCTTCAGTCCCCTTGATGACGTCGAGAATGGGGCCTTTGGAGGCCATATGTGCGGGGCCATAACTTCCGCCCAAGTGTTTTAAGGTGTTCTCAGAGGCGTTCATCAGCGCTGTGCCTCCTTTCTGAAAATCGGCATAAAGGGATGCATCCATGCCGCCGAACAATGTTGCGGTCACGGTCGCACGTCCGAACTTGCCATATTCAACATCATCAATCCAGGCGGGCATCCAGCGACTGCGAATGAAGGCCTTATGGGTCTCGGTTTGAAGGTGGGCAGCTCGTTTGATCGCAGTGTCGTCCAGCCAAATGTCCGAGATGTGGAAACGAGTGAACACGCCGCTTGGTGTGGGCTTCCAGGTGATCCCGAGCAGGACGGCCTGGCCATCAAGGGCAGTCTTTCCGCTGGCGGGCCAGATGCCCTCGTCGACCAAATCCTCCACGACAAGGCACTCGCGGCCGCGCCAGATGCGGGTAGCAGCATCGAACGTCATCGATTCCTCGCTGGCTTTACCGTCTTTGCCGACCTTCGGCTCGCGACTGGCCACAATCATGCCCGCGTTGTCCTTGATATCGACTTCCTTCAGCTTCCAGACTTTGCCCTCGCGAAGGCAGTAGCTCGGCTCATCTTCGAGAAGAAGCACGTGGTTCTCGGCCGGGTAGATGCCGGCGCCGCTGTAGCCAGAGTTTCTCTCCCGGCTATCAACCGGCAACACCGGCACGGCGGAAGTCTGCGGGTCGGGTGGGAGAAATGCCTGGACGTGCAGAACGGTGCCAAGCGGGATGTCTCGCAGGTCCGCCGGTGCGCTGTGATAACGGACTATGCCGTAGGGCAGCATGGCAAAAGGGTGCGGAGCATTTCGGAAATAGGTCCCCTCTCCCTGAACGCGAAGGCTGCCGCGACGGTTGGCATGATCCACGAACACCAATTCGCCTCGATAAGAGAGTGCCTTTTCCTGCGGAGGAAATTTTCCTGCTTCGGGTCGGAAAGGTTCATCGGCTGAAAGGTTCGTCATCCATTGTGACATGCCGAGACAAATCGTAACCATTCCACAATGCAAGAAAAGTAGGGCAGGTTTACAACCTGCCATCCTGATCCCTTTTCGTAATCTGGCAGGCCACAAACCTGCCCAACCACCCGATCACCGTCGTTCGCCATTGATTCGCTTGACATCTCATAGTTCGATTACCTTTGCTATCGCCAAACTTGTCGGTCTCCACGCCCATGCGCTGAGCCATCAGGAGCAGCAGGTTGCTCATGTGGGCGTCCGGGTTTGCGGGGCGACTGCAAAGTCCGTAGTGCTCGCCAGGCTTATCAAGTTGGTAGCCGCCGAAGTGCCCTTGGTTGAAGTCAACATGGCTGCCGTGCTTCAGGCCAAGGTCCGAACCACCGGCGAGCACCAGCGGCAGGTTGGCGTTGCCGTGGCTGTGGCCGTACGACATGCCGCTGCCAAAGAGCGACATCGTCGAACCAAGTAACGGCTTGCCGCCCAAGTCCTTCGTCTCTTCGAGTCGCGAGAGGAAGTAACGGAACTGCTCGATGGCGAAGGTATCGTAGTTGGTGAGTTTCTCCATGTAGCCTTCATCGCCGCCGTGGTGGCTGAGCTGATGCCGCGACTCGGTGATGCCGATCTCCGGAATGGCGAACGCATCCCCTTCGCCGCCGAGGCTGAACGTGGCCACACGCGTTACATCCGTCTGGAAGGCGAGCACCATCAGGTCGTAGACGGTGCGGAAATAGTCGCCCGCCTGCGTGTGAGGAATGTCGCGGTTGGTACGCTTTCGTTCAACGTCGGAGATCTCAGGCAGCGGCGTGTCGAGCCACGCATCGGCTCGCCGCGTGCGGATCTCCGCCTCTCGAACCGAAGTGAGGTATTGGTCGAGGCGACCCTTGTCGGCTGCTCCCATCTGTTCTTCAAGTCGACGCACTTCCGCGAGGTTGTCATCGAGAACGCTGGCTTTGCGGCGCAGAGACCTGCGCTGAGCTGCGATTCCGCCCTTCGGTTCCTCGAAGAGCGATGCGAATATCTCGCTGCAACGACGCATCGCAGGGAGCTGGACACCGTCTGCGGTCCAGGCGAGCGAACTTCCTGTGAGGGCAATCTCCATCGAAGGATATCGCGTGTGCTGCGCGGTGACTTCGGCCATCTTCTGGTCCACGGAGATGGTGTTGCGTTCCGAAGGGCCGATCTTTCCGCCGGTCAGCCAGATGTTGATGCAGTTGTGGTGATGCCCGAGGCTTCCCGGATGATGCAGGCCGCTGACAGGAGTGATGACGTCGCGGTACTTCTCCAGCGGCTTCAGCGATCGTGAGAACTCATAGTCTTTGCCCGGCGTCGTGATCTGATAGTTCAGAGAATGGACGCCGTTCGCCAGATAGATAAAGGCACTGCGCCGAGGAGTGGCAGTTTGCTGCTCTGCCGCATTCAGCGGGACCATGCACTCCAGAAATGGAAGCGAAATGCAGGTACCCATCGCACGCAGAGCATGACGGCGGTCAATTAACCAGGATTGGGAAAGAAAGTTGCTCATGGTGACTTTACCTTTCGTTTGCGGGGCATGTTTCCAGTGTGGGGCAGGTTTTTAACCTGCCATTCCTAAGGTGCCATGTCGGGCACAAGGTCTGTTGTTGTGATTCAGGGCAGGTTACAAACCTGCCCCACGTTTACCCCAAGGAGGCCAATTGTGTCTCGCCGATCAGGGGTCGACCGACAGGGATGCGATTTGTATTTCGGTAACTCGCCGACGAAAACCGGTAATCGCTGGCATCGCTGACGAGTCCTGCCTTTACAGGATTCTGCTCGACGTACTCAATAATCCGTCTCAATTCATCAACATCGTCCACACAATGGTCGTACGACTCGCCTTGCCAGAACTCGCCCGATTCCCCACGAAGTCGATTACACTGCCGTGCCGACTGCCGTTTGACACTTTGCATAATACGTTCTCGCGGCGTTCGCTCGTCAGCTGTTTCGCCGAGACTCTCGACCCATGCAGGTAACGGTTCAAAGACCCAATGGAAATGGCTGGGCATCACCACCCATGCCCAAATCGCGTATCGCTCGCCGGCGAAATAAAGCAGTGCTCTCTCGACTTCTTCAGCCAACACATCGTTCTCCAAATGCCGGGCAGCGAGACCGCGGTCCAGCCATTCATCAGATTCTGCAAACACCAACTTCCACTTGCGTCGCCCCCATTCTTGTGAGGTTATCCCTTGCGGAATGGCTTGATCCGCCAGACTTTGCCGACAGTTGGCAATCTTTCTCAATCCGATTGCCGGAATACTGCCATCTAAACAGGAAGTTACGAAATAGATCGCTCCCGGCCTGTCAAGGTGCGGTAACCGTCGGCGACGGAAGTGTTCTTTCATGTTCGTGAAATCTCTGGAACTGTGGAGCAGGTTTTCAACCTGCTGTGCAACCACAGAGTTGTTATGAAATGTCTCTTAAGGCAGGGCAGGTTACAAACCTGCCCCACGACTAGCGTTTCCTCATCAAATCTGACAAGGCTACCGCGCGGACGACATCCTGGACGCGGTAGTCATTCTTTTTCGCTTCGTCGACAATCGCCTGAATATCTTCGCGGTCATCCACCGTCAGCACGCGGCGGAGGGCGTAGGTGCAAAGGTGTTCAATGAAGGCCCGTGCGACCTTGTCGCGGTCCTCAAGTAGAAGCTGTTTGAAATGGACGGAATCGGTGAACGAACGACCGTCCGGCAAGACACCGGAGGCATCCACAAGTGGATCCTCGCCCACTCCCGTAGGAACATGCTCGCGCGTTCGCCACTGGCCGATGGCGTCGTACTGGTCGAAGGCCAGTCCCAGCGGATCGATGTTCCGATGACAAGCGGCACAACTTGTGTTCTTCGCGTGTACTTCAATTCGCTGGCGGATGGTGATCTTGTTTCCCTGAGGCGGAATGGGCTCGATCGGATCGACATTGGCCGGCGGTGACGGCGGGGTCTTGTTGAAGATCGTATCGCTGACCCAGACACCGCGATGTACCGGGCGATGGCGTGTTCCGTCCGAGGTCAACCCGAGCACAGCACCCATCGTCAGCAGTCCGCCGCGGTGATCTTCGGGCTTGAGTGAAACTCGCTGGAAGCCGCCCATTTTCGGTTCGGGAAGTCCGTAGAAATCGCAGAGCCGGGCGTTGGCCATCGTCCAGTCGGAGTCGAGGAAGCCATCGATGGGCAGGTTTTGAGCGAACATTTCGCGAAAGTATTCGACTGGTTCGGCTTGCATGCTTGTTTCCAGCCAGTCGTCATATTGGGGGTAGAGTTTCTTGTCTGGTGGAAACATCCCGACGCGGTGCAGTTGCAGCCATTGTCGCGAGAAGTCGTCGATGAACCGGTTGATCTTTTTATCGTCCAGCATCCGATCCACTTGAGCGGCCAGGTTGCGTTGGTGGAGCAGGTTTGGAACCTGCTTTTCCTCATTCACCGTCAGGTCTGAAACTTGCTTTCCTTCAGCACGGAGCGAGTCGGAATTGTCTTTGGTGTTTGGCAAGTCTGTAACTTGCTTTTCTTCATTCACAGGCAGGTTGCAAACCTGCCCCACGAGTTCGTCGTCTGGCATTGAGCTCCAGAGGAAATAGGAGAGCCGGGAGGCGAGTTCCCAGTCGGTGAGTCGTTCGCGATTTTGAGGGTCGCCCTCGACGAGGTAGATGAAGTTTCTGGAGGTCAGGACTCCTTGCAGTGCGATGCGATAGGCGTCGGTCATCTTTTCACCCGCTTCGCGTTCGTCGCTGTAGGATTGCAGATAGTTTTTCAGTTCGTCTTTCTGCACCGGTCGCCTCCAGGCCCGTTCAGCGAAGCGTTGCAGATGCTCCGCAACGACCTCGGGAGTCGCGTCGTCGGGGGGAAATACTCCATTGCGTCGCGACTTCTCCTCCTCCGTGAGAAGTGGTCCTTCCCATTCAATCCAATCGAGGATCACCGTCGAGAAGATGCCGTTCCCTTTACCATCGAACATCTGCGGGGCGTTGGGGTTCAGGAGCAGGGTTTCGCTGCTGTGGGTGAAGATGTATCCGCCCCGACTGGAGAGCGCATTGCGGAAGGCAGCGCCAGCCCTTCGGTCCACAACATCGGTCGCCACCACGCAGAAATGCAGTGATGCTGGCATTTCGAGAAAGACCTCGAATTCATAAATCTGGGGGCTGTCCTCCGGTGCGGTGATGTCAAACTCGATGAGGCCATCCACCGTCTCCTCGCCAGTTTCCTTGCCGATACTCAGGTGGGCTGGTTGGCCACCAGGTGGACGGATACCGCTGGCCTGCACTCGGAGTTTGTAAAGCCCACTGTGCTCCGGCCCCGTCCGTCCAAACCAGTTAGAAGAGAGTGCCTGGTTAACTCGACCGGGAAAGAGCAGATAACGCAGTGGCCGCTTGATACCGAATCGATCGAGCGCTGCCTGCTGTTCTTTACCGCCGCCGTAACGCAACTCTGCGGCCGTCTTGCGGACTAAGCGAGCTTCGCTCGACGTCGAGGGGAACGCGCGGTCAAGCACGGTGTCTGCTGCGCGGTAATAGCGGTCCACGTGCGACGGCGAAAGCGAAAGCTCTGATCCGATACGTTCATACCCATGCCACAACGTGTCCTCGTTCAGCTCCCCCGGTTTGGCTGGATCGTAGCGCACGCCAAGCAGATCATAGACTGTGTTCTGATATTCCTTCCGACTGAGTCGATAATGCGACACCGTCGGCCGCGCCGCCATACGGGCAGCTCGACCTTCTTTGAGCAGCGAATCGAGTGTCGTGACGAACGCCGAGATCTCATCCTGAGTCGGTTGCGGCTCGTCCTTCGGAGGCATCTCGCCACTGTTGAGTTTATCAAGCGCCTCCGCCCAATGATGCGAATCCAGACCCGACTTGAAGTCGCGCGAAAGCCGGTCGATCCGAATGTCGCCCTCTTCCTTCTGAGGGCCATGACATCGAACGCAGTGCTTTTCCAGAAAGGCTTCAAACGGTTCCGCCCCGCAGACGGCACTGGCAAGACTGAGGCCAATGCTGAGGATCAGGCTGGTACGAAATAATCCCTGAACGCGAAACTGGTTTGTTGTCAGTATCATGACGCGATGATCTCCTTCAGAAGCATTCTCGTCGTTACTCCTTTCAACAAGGTAGTTGAAGTCGTCACGAGTGTCATTAGGTAGGAATCACTTTATCCACGGAACCCTCCTCGCCGTTTGGCGCAACCGACATCGTCTCGATGCATCGCTACGACTTGGGTTGAGGCTGCACTTGTTGTGTTGGGCGGAGATTGAGGCAGACGAGGGCTTCCTCGCAGCGGAGGTAGAGGCGGCCATGGGAGAGGACGGGGGCGGCCCAGCAGGGGTTCTTCATGCGAGGGGCAGTGCAGCGGGAGATTTCTTTCCAGCCGGTGTGCGTCGCTTCGACCAGTGCCAATGTCCCTCGTTCGCTGAGCACGATGAAGCGGCCCTCGACGAGGATCGCCGAGCCACGACCGTAGTAGGGGAAGGGGATGACCTTGTCCGTCGCGCGGTCGACGATCTCCCCGGTCGACTGGCGAACGGTGAGTCCGTCCGTCGGTTTGCCCCAGCCATCGGTCGACCAAACGACTTCTCCGGTTGCTCGTTTGATGCAGCGTAGCTCTCCCTCTTGCTCGTGTCGTCCGCTAAAGCCGTAGAAGTGGCCGTCGACTTCGATGGCGGTCGACCAGTGGGTTAGCAGGTTCCTCGCGTCTCGCCACACTTCCGTGACACTGTTTCCTTCTGGACTCACCTTGAGCAGGGCCGACCCGACCCGATACGCGGCTGAGATCATGATGGTGTCATCAACGACGACCGGACAGGCGGCATTCACCGATTCATGAACGCGGGCTTTGAACCAGTATTTGAAGCGTTCCTTTCCAGTCTCGGGGTCGAGCGAGACGAGACCTTGTCGCATGAGGCAGAGCAGATGTCGTTGGCCATGAATGGTCGCAACAATGGGGCTGGCATAACTGACGACCATCTCTGTGCCGGTCCACTCATAGGCTTCGCCGGTGTCATCCTTGACACCTTCCCAGGTTTGCTTGCCGACCGCCTGCCACAGTGTCTTTCCAGTCTGGGGATCAAAGGCGACGACTCCCGAATTCGGTTGACCGCCAACAAGCACGATGAGCTTATCTCCTTCGAGAATCGGACTCGCTCCGACGCCGAAGAATCCGGCGGGGATGTTGAAGTCGGTTTGCAGATCGCGCTGCCAGACGACCGCCCCCGTTTCAAGGTTCAGGCAGAGCAACTTCCCCTCGGCTCCGAGGGTATAGCAGTGGTTCTTGTGCAGGAGTGGCGAACAACGGGGGCCGTTGTTGTAACCGTATGGGTCGGTGAACTGGCTGCCATACTTGTAGGTCCAGAGAGCGGCGCCGGTGGCGGGATGCAGGCAGTCGACAACCTCATCGTCCCCTTGTCGATGGTGCAAAACGAGTCGATCTCCCAACACGGAGGGGGCGCTGTAGCCAGTGCCGATGTTCATTTGCCACACTAAAGGTGGTCCACCTGCGGGCCACTCTTTGAGTAGACCGGTCTCCTTCGATTTGCCGTTGTGATATGGCCCCAGGAACTGCGGCCAGTCTTCTTGAACCGGTTCTGCCCCCAGGACTCCTGGCGCCTGTGGAAACCCGAACAGTGCATAGAGCCCTGCTCCCATCAGCAGGAGCACGAAAGAGCCTCGCAACAAGATTGTGTGGTGTCGTTCCATGCCAGATCACTCCGTGTCTTGCGAATGTGGATGTTTTCAAGTGTTAGCTCTTGCTGTTGCGAATGATTTATCCGTTGACTGTTCTTTCGATTATGGGGCCCCTGGTTCCTTGAGCGTCCCGGCGTCGAACTGTTTCCAGAACTCCTCCTTGGGAAGAGCAGGATGGCTCGGGGGGTCGAAGCGTGTGCACAACTCGACGAGACTGGACATCTCTCGCAACTCGGGCATTCCCTTGGTGACCTTGGATGGAGTGAATGTGAGTCGAGTGAGAGGCAATCCCAGGATGGGCGAGAGGTCGGTCACCGGGGCCCCTTCCAGGTTCAGGCGTTGCAAGGTGGTGAGCGTTGCCAACGGTGCCAGGTCCGTCACCTTCGAGAACTGGACATCAAGGCTGACTAACTCCGACTCACGCAGTGGCGAGAGGTCGCTGATCGCTGTCTGGCCGATCCAAAGGGTGCGGGCTTTGATTGATCGCAATGGTGTGAAGTCGGTCACCGGGCTTTCGGTCAGATTCAACTCGACAAAGGTTTTTCCCCCCAGTGGCGAAAGGTCTTTGATGGGGCATCGATTCAGGTACAGCGAATCCAGAGACAGTCCTTTCAGTGGCGACAGGTCGGTGACGTTGGTGTCTTCCAGGTAGAGAGCCTTCAACGGCATCCCTTCGAGTGGCGAGAGATCGGAAACTTGTTTGCTGCCGCTGAGATCGAGGTTGACTAAAGGCATCCCTTTCAGCGGATAGAGGCTGGCAACTTCCGTCCCGCGCAGACCGAGCATCTGGAGTGGCATCCCTTCGAGTGGGCTGAGGTCGGTCACCGGGCAATCGATGATGAGCAGTCGCTCGAGCCGCAGTCCTTTGAGCGGGGAGAGGTCCTTGACTTCTGCTTGGACGAGGCTCACTTCGACGATGCGTGGGCCCCGTTGTTGGATGTCAATGTTTCCGTTTCCGCCCAATTCGGCCTTGAGTTGGGCCGGGAGTATCACAGATCGATCTTGGGCCAACTGGGCTGCGTTCCCCGGAGTCAACCCCGTGGCTGCCTTGGCTGCTGTCGTCTGCGTCTCCGAGTCTGTCCCCCCTCCGCAACCGAACAGCCCTAGCGAAATTCCCAACCATAGTCCCCACACTCGCACGCTCGACATGTTGCTGACTCACGATGACGATTGAAAAGTAGACCCGATTCGCTCACCACTGTATCACCATGTTCCCACAGAATCACCCCTTACAGCGATTGATGCCGCGATGTTGAAGGGTTCTTTGCCGACTTGGTTCCAGCTGTTACAAGATTGTGACACACTTTTGACACGACGTGACATATCATAGACCCCGTGAAGTGGATGAACCGAAAACCGTGGGGCAAGTCCAAGTGAAGAAAGATGCGGAACTTTGGGGCTGGGAGTCGCGTCAACTTGGTGCTTTTCGGGTGTTTAGTCGGCCGGGTGGCTCGGAAACATTCTAATGATGGTAGGGTTGGGACGTTGATTGACTTGTGCTCAGTCAGAGATGTCTGAGCGACTGAAATTGAATTTGACCGGAGAACTCCGATGGTAGCTTCCCTGAAGCGGATGATTTGGGTGGGTCTGTTTGTTTGTTCGGGGACGCTCTCGATGGGAGCCATCGCCGTGGGCCAACAGGAGGGGACGGGACCGGTCGAGCCGCAACCTGTTGGGGTGCAGCCGGTCATCACCTCCTTACCGCAGATCGATGCTGAGATTCATCAGTTGATGCAGTCGCGAAAATTTGAGGAAGCGGCGAAAGCGATCGACAAGTCGCTGAGTGACCCCAAAGTCGACCCAAACACGGTCGACTATCTGCTCTATCTCAAGGGGCGTGCCTTAGCTGAGGGGGGCGACCTCAATGGCGCGATGGCAACGTTTCGGAGGATCGAGACGGAGTACAAAGAAGGGAGATGGGTCAGCCGGGCACGGTTCGGACAGGCGGACATCCTCGTGAAGGGGCGGGACTATCAGGCTGCAGGGAAGATTTATCAGAAGGAAGCCGAGCGTCTGTTGTCGCGAGAGCGTAAGGATGAACTTGCCGAGGTGTATCTGGAGTTTGCTGATCGTTACTTCGACGGGATTCCATCCGACGATCCGGCGAAGGTGAAGCAACCGGACTTCGGGCAGGCATTGGCCTACTATCAGGAAGCATTGAAGCTGGGGCCGACAGTCGGGTTGAGACAGAAGATCGAGTTTCGCGTCGCTCGATGTTACGAAGAGACAGGCAACACAGGGTCTGCGATTGATGCCTATCGTGTCTTCCTCCAACAACATGGAGGGAAAGAGCCGAAGTCGGGGGAACGAGTCGCGGTAGCGACCGAAGTGGAAGCGAGTTATCGACTGGGGGATGTTCTTCTCAAGGGGGGACAAAGAGAAGCGGCTCGCAAGGTCTGGCAAGAGATGTCGACCGCGAAAGACCTGGTCGGCGTTCAGGAAGCCGTAAATCAACCCAACAAACCCCTTCCTTTGCAAGAGAAGGAAACGGCCGAAAAGTGGATCTCCAAGGCGAAGTATCGTATCCCTCATACCTTTGGGATTCCGAGCCCGAGCACTGTGGGTGACCTCGAACTCGGAGTTGCTGCCGCAGAGGCGTTTATCAAGGCGAATCCGGACAGCGAGTATGCACCACGGGCAGAACTTGAGATCGCGCAGGCTCAGAGTTATCACGGTCGTTTTGTCGAAGCCGCAACGAGACTGGTGGCTTTCATCGCCAACCCAAAGTATGCCGGTTCGGAGCAGGTGCCAGTGGCACGAAGAGCACTCGGAGAAGCATTCCTGGCTCAGGGGAAGTTTGATGAGGCAGTCGATGCCTGGAAGAAGTTTCTCGACGCCCATCCGACTGATCCGAGTTGGTCGCAGGTGCAAGGGGAGATCATCCAAGCAGAGTATTTCAAGGGGGCGTACACGCTCTCGCAGAAAAAATACGACGAGGCCCGCACCCTCTGGCAGACGTTTCTCAATAAGTACCCGCTCGATGCGCGGGCTCCGCAGATCATGTATCAGTTTGGGGTTATGAAGCATGCAGAGGGCTTTGACAAACATCTGGCGAGGGTCAAGGCCGCAATCGATGCTGGTCAGTCGCCGCAGTCGATCAAGGTCGATGACGACACGAAGAAACTGTACGAAGAGGCGATTGCCGACTGGCGACGGGTTGTCGCCAAATATCCCGACAGCCATGAAGCGTCACATGCGGCCTTCGGCATCGGGACCACATTAGAAGATCGACTCGGGCGACTCAAAGAAGCGTTGACCGCGTATCAACAGGTGACGGGAGACAAACAAGGAGAGGCGAATCAGCGGATCGCCCGGCTTACCGAGCCGCAGTTAGAGATTGTCACCGAGAGGAAGTTTCGCAGCAACGAAAAGCCCCGCTTGAAGTTGACGACCCGCAATTTAGAGAGCGTCGACGTCAAGGTCTATCGGGTCGATATGCAGGACTATTTCCGCAAGATGCACCTCACTTGTGGGATTGAAACGCTGGATATTGCCCTCATTGATCCCGATCAACAGTTGACCCAGAAGGTCGCTGACTATGAGCAGTATCAACAGCTCGCAGGGGATATCGAGTTGCCAGTTGAAGGGGTCGGCGTTTGGGCGGTGACAGTCAGTAGCGATAAGGTCGAAGCAACAACAATGGTCGTTGTCAGCGACATCGACATCATCGTGAAAGGGAGCCGGAACGAACTGTTCCTCTTCGCCGAGAACATGCTGACTGGTCAGCCTGTGGATGGGGCCAGCGTCCTCATCAGCGATGGGAGCGAGGTTTTTGCGACGGAGTTGACCGGCAAAGATGGCATCCTGCAAAAGAGTTTCGATCAACTGAAGTCGGTCGAAGACCTCCGCGTGTTTGTGGCAATGGAGGGACACATCGCGTCGACGGTGACGCCGTTGTCCGGGTTGCAGGTTGCCACCGGGTTGACGAATCGAGGTTATCTCTTCACCGACCGCCCCGCCTATCGTGCCGGCCAACTGGTGAACATTAAGGGGATCGTTCGGACCGTCGCCAACGATACATTCACGTTTCAGGCCGGGGAGAAGTATCGGCTCGACATCACCGATGCCCGGGGACGACTGATTCAACAGCAAGAGGTGGCCCTCAATGGTTATGGGACGATACAAAGTCATCTCATTCTTCCCAAAACTGCCCCACAAGGAAGCTACCGCGTGCATCTCCATCAACCGAATGGGACGCAGTCTTGTGAAACGAGTTTCTCGGTCACCGAGTACAAACTCGAGCCGATTGATCTCGCTGTCGAGATGGAACGCGATGTCTATTATCGGGGCGAAGTCGTCAAAGGGACCATCTCGCTGAAGTATTACTATGGGACTCCATTGGCCAACGAAGCTGTGCAGTACACCTTCGGCCCCGATGGCGAAATGGTCACGACAAAAACCGATGCGAAAGGGGAGATTGCCGTCGAGTTCGAGACTCAGCGGTTTAGCGAATCGCAACCTTTACAGTTGACGGTTCATTATCCAAACCGCAGCCTCAACGCCACGCAAACGGTGTATTTGGCGACGAAAGGATTTGGCATTGCGACCTCGACGTTGCGCGATGTCTACATCAATGGTGAGACGTTCGACACGACATTTAAGGTAACCGACCCCGCAGGAAAACCGGTCGAGACCAAACTGACGGTCGAGGTGTTCGAGATCAATGGTCTGACAATTCCGGGACGTCAACACTCGATTCCTGCCAGCCAGAAAGCGGTCGCAACCTATGAGGTGACGACTGTCAAAGAGACTGGCGAAGCTCGGCAGACACTCAAGCTGGATGAGCCGGGCCTTTATGTTGTCCGGGCGACCGGTGTCGACAGGTTCGAGAACAAAGTGAGCGGAGAGACGCGAGTACGAATCTCGGGTGACAAAGATGCGACACGACTGCGGATTCTGGCAGACACTCATGCTTACAAGGTGGGAGATGCGGCCAAGGTCAAAGTTCACTGGCGCGAAGCTCCCGCACTCGCATTGGTGACGTACGAAGGGGCTCAGGTGTTGGGGTATCAGTTGGTCAGTCTGAAGTCGGGGGAGAACACCCTTGCGGTGCCGATGACGTCGAAACTGGCCCCCAACTTTAACTTGTCGATCGCGGTGATGGAGCGAAACCGCTTCCACTCCGCAAGTTCGGGATTTGTCGTGTCGCAGCGACTGAACATCGCGTTGAAACCTGATCGGGTCGACCTGAAACCGGGGGACAACCTCACCGTCGAGATCGCAGTCACCGATCCGCAAGGGCAGCCATGGCCAGGGGAGGTCTCGCTGGCTTTGGTGCAGTCAAATCTCCTGAATATGTTTGGAGATGTTCAAGGTGCGATCGATGCCTTCTTTAGTGCGGGGCAACGGGTCCCGCAACTGCGACAGATTTCGAGCAACACCTTCGACTATCGCCCGCAGACGCGGGGGATCAGTCAGTTCCTTCTGGCCGATGCCGAACGTCGGGCGACGTTGGAACGGGAACTCGACGCATTAACACGACAGCAGGTACGTGAGGAACTGAGTCGTGTCGATGCTCAGTCGGGTACGCCGAGAAGTGACGAACAGACTCGCTGGATGACGCAGGGGGACTCGGCTCAAACCGAAATGCACGCCATTGTCGACGACTCGGTGCTGAGCTACAGCACCAATGGGGGGATTGCCGAAGGATCTGAGCTGAATGCTCTGTTTGGTGCTGTCCAAGGGCAACAACTTGAAGAGTTGAACGAAGCAATCCTGCAGCAACAGGTTGACGGCATTACGCTGCGTGATTTTGGGAACCCGATCGGTTTGGCAGGGCCACCTCAAATTCCCTATGGACAGCCTGCCGCCAGTCCAGAGCAAACCCTGTCGAACCTAAGGAACCTTTCCCCTGCCGACGGGACTCCAGCCGGACAGGGTTATGGTCTTCCGGTACTTAACATTCAGAACGAACCGGGGCGACCAGCCGCGCGAGGCTTTTCAGATTACGTCTTCGACACCAGTGACATCCTGACACAGAGTCTGGATCAGAAATTCTCGTCGCAGGCACAGTGGGGAGGCGTGACGGATGGGCGAGTGTTTCGGCTGAAGGCGTTGCATGATTCGAATAGTGATTGGTCTCGTAGTTATCTTTCTCAGCGGGATGTTACGGTCAATGCGGTGACGGCGACGGGGCAGTTTCTCGCGCTCAATGGGCGAGCCGACGCGGACCTGACGAAGCTTGCTGATGCGGGGGCACTCATTCTCCCGTCAATGAGCTTCTCGGAAACCGGTTTCTGGGACCCGACGATCGTCACCGATGCTCAAGGGAAGGCAAGCGTCGTCATCACCATGCCGACTCGTTCGACCGCTTGGAAACTCCGGGCGAAAGGGATCAATGACAACTCGCTGGCGGGAGAGGCCGAAGTGAGCATTGTCACCAAGAAAGACCTCTTCGGCGACATGAAGCTCCCGCTGGCCCTGACGCAAGGGGATGCCCTGACAGTGCCGGTCGAGGTCCACAACTCGCTCAACGGGAAACGAACAATCGATCTGCAACTTGCCATCGGCACAGGGGATTCCGTGAACGAGGAAGCAGAAGCTGCCAGGCAGAAACCTTTGATCCTTACTCAGCAGATCGAAGTCGAGGGGCCGGGGGTTTCAAAGGTGAACTTCTCGATCCCAGCGGAAATCGTCGCGACGACACAAGGAACGAAGCAGTCGGCTCTCCACTTCGCGTTGACTGTTGCCTCTGGTCCGCAGAGAGACTTGGCGGAACGGACGGTGCCGGTTCGACCTGATGGAGCGTCGGTCTATGCCGCAACCAGTGGCACCACAGCCCAGTCGATGATCGCGATGGTCAAACTTGAAGAGGACCTTGGGTCGATCGATCCGCAACTTGCAGTGGTCATCGGGCCGAGCGTGAATCGGACTCTGTTTGATGCAGTTCTCGGGAACGGCTCGGTCGACAACTTGCGTTGCTTCATTCCATCGACAGGAACTGAACGGGCCGTGTCGGACGTGCTGGGTGGGCTTGCGTTGCTTGAGATGATTGGCGTCGCCCGACAGAACGACACGCCTGAAGGTCAGGCGATTGCCGGGAAGATCAAGAGCGCACTGTCGCAGTTGGTCTCTGCTCAGCAGGAAGACGGGGGCTGGGTCTGGAGCGTCCGCAACCAAAACAATCAGAGCGACCGGTTCATGACCTCTCGCGTCATGTGGGGACTGGCCGTCGCCAGAAAGGGGGGCTTTGCGGTCCCTCAGGAACAGTTCGACAGCGGAAAAAGGTTTTTGCAATCTGCCTTCTCGAATGCAAAGCAGAACGAAATCGAAACTCAGTGCGTGCTGTTGCAGGCGATGGCGGCCTGTGACTGTGCCGACTTCGCGTTTATTAACCGTCTGCATCGCGACCGCAACTCGCTCAGTAAGGGGGGGCTGCTGCATCTCGCCCTTGCCCTGCACGACACCGGTCGACCTGAGATGGCGACAGAGCTTCTGTCACTCGCAGGTCTGAACCGCGACATCAAACCGGCCCCTTGGATGTCGAGCAACATCGAACTGACCGCCCTCGAGCTTTTGGCGTATGAACTCCTCAAGCCAGCCGACCCGCAGGTGGCCAAACTCGTCGAGCAGTTGCAGAAGCAACGTGTCGGCTCGCGCTGGCCGGTCGAAAAGGCCAACGGTCCGGCGATTGCCGCATTGGCGAAGTGGTCGGCCCGGACACAACATGTTTCCGAGAAGTACACGTTGACTATCTTCGTCAACGACAAACAAGTCGAGAAGCTGACGTTCGACCCCTCCGTCGATGGGAGCCGGCGCATTGAGGTTCCCACCGAACTCCTTGTGGCAGGGACACCTCAGCGAATCAACTTCGACATGGAGGGACGTGGCGAGTTCAGTTACTCCGCCATCCTCACCGCATTCGTCCCAACGGCGAAACTCAAAGAGACGACGCAGGACTTTTATGTCGGTCGTCGCTACGAACCGGCTCGACTGATGTTTGATGGACGAGAAGTTCCACGTGGTTTCGGTGTTGTCACCGGGAATTACACGACGTTCTACAATGCCATCACTCAGTTGCCCGTCGGCGATCGAACCGAAGTGTTGCTTCGTCCTCGTCGACGCGACACCTCAAACCGACCCGACGATCAGCACGACTACCTCATCCTGACGGAGCCGATTCCTGCCGGTTGTGTTGTGCTTGATGGCTCGGTCAGTGGCTCGTATCAATGGTACGACATCGAAGCGGGGCAGATCACCTTCTATCTCGGCGACACGAAGTATCCGGGAGACATTACCTACACCCTCGTCGGTTATGTTCCCGGACAATTTAAGGCGACGCCAACGATTCTAAGAAACTTCTACAACCCGACCCAAATGGCTGTTGGCGAACCGAAGAACTTGGCCGTACTGAAGGAAGGGGAACAGGCCCAGGACGAGTACAAGCTCAGCCCGGAGGAGTTGTATCACCTGGGGCAACGCGAGTTAGTAAAAGGAAACTTCGCCGCAGCACATGGACATTTAACTCAGCTGTACGGTGGATACACTCTCAACGGCAATACGCACAACGAAGTGGTTCAATGGCTGCTGAAGACTTCACTCGCTCAGAAGTCCCATTCTGATACGGTGAAGTTCTTCGAAATTATTAAGGAGAAACTCCCCGAGGTTGAGGTCTCGTTCGAGGAGATTTTACAGGTCGCATTGTCGTATCGCGAACTCGGGGAATACGAACGGAGTTGGCTCGTTTATCGGGCGACCGTTCAAGGGAGTTTCGAACGAGAGTCCCAAACCGCAGGCTTCCTTGATCAACGAGGGGAGTTTCTCCGTAGCTTGCAGGTCCTGGAGAAACTGTTTGCCGACTACCCGGCCGAGCCATATATCGCCTCAGCAACCTATGCCCTTGCCCAGGAGACCTTCCGGAGGGCACCGCTCGCCAAGGATGACGAAAAGCTGAAAGAGGCACAGGTCAACCGCGTCCATCTGACGACCGGATCGATCAAGATGCTTGACCACTTTGTCACAACCTTCCCGAACGACCCCGCCGCTGATGCCGCCAGCTTCGCGACCGCGACCGCTCTGATTGATCTCGATCAATATGAGCAGGCGATTGTCCGTTGCAACGCCTTTGCCGAACGGTATCCCGAGAGCAAGTTGCTCGATTCATTCTGGTACATCATCGGGTATGCCCACTTCGAACTCGGGCAGCATCAACAGGCACTCGACATGTGTCGTAAGGTGGCCGAGGCAAAGTTCAACGTCCCGGCAACTGGCGGCACACGCGATGCCGACAATAAATGGGAAGCCCTCTATATCATGGGGCAAGTGTATCATTCACTCGGAAAAGCAGCTGACGCCATTGCTGAATATACCAAGGTGAAAGATCGCTTTGCCGACGCGGCTCAGGCGATTGACTTCTTCAATCACAAAGAGATTTCCATCGACGAAGTAACAACCCTCAGGCCCGAAGAAGAGAAGCATCTGAAGCTGAAGTTCCGCAACATTCCGGAAGTGGCCGTTAAAGTCTACCGCATCGACCTGATGAAATTCGGCCTGATGCAACGCAACCTCGACCGCATCACGGCAATTAACCTGGCAGGAATCAAGCCTTACCATGAAGAGTCCATCAAGCTCGGCGATGGGAACGACTATCGGGACCGGGAACAGACACTCACGCTTCCACTCAAAGACGAAGGGGCCTACCTCGTCGTTTGCCGGGGCGAAAACTTATATGCCTCGGGACTGGCAGTTGTCTCGCCGCTGAATCTGGAAGTCCAGGAAGATGCCGTCAGTGGTCGAGTCCGAGTCACGGTCAAGGACACGAAGACCGACACCTACGCCGGCAAGGTCCATGTCAAAGTGATCGGCTCAGCCAACAGCGACTTCAACAGCGGCGAAACCGACTTGCGGGGACTGTTTATCGCCGACGATGTCAAGGGGACCAGCACTGTGATCGCATTGGCCGACAATAGTCGGTACGCATTCTATCGGGGCGAAGAAGTCCTCCAGAACGTTGCCCCCAATAGTCCGACTCCACAGCAGCAAAGCGGTCAGCAGTACGGTGGTCGCGGCGAGGAATCGCAGCCCGAGTCAGGCAAAGACCTCCTCCGTGGCAACATCAAAAACTTGAACTTCGATGCCCAACAACTCAACAACGGTTTCTACAACGACCTCCTGCAAAACACTCGCCAAGGGATTCGCAGTAAGGAGGCTAAGTAGTCGTCGACGCGGAATTCCGCGACATGCGGCACCTCACCACCCAGACTTCTTTTCGAGCGAGATGGACCACGACCGTCGCGGATTACTCGGAGTTGAATGGGTAGCGGATTGAACCAGAGACGATCGTGTACTGGACCTTGCCTTGCACATCCCACTTGTCGAACGGCGTATTGCGACTCAGGGTGTGGAACTTGGTCGCGTCGATCTGCCAACGAATTTGAGGATCGAGGATGGTGATGTCGGCAGGGGCACCGGTCTGCAATCGTCCCGTGTCCAAGCCGAGCAGGGCGGCAGGTCCGGTTGTCAGCTTGGAGAGGAACTCAATCCAACTGAGATGTCCCGGCTCGATAAGGGCACGAATCCCCATCGGCAACAGAGTTTCTAGGCCTGGGATGCCGAAAGGGGTCAGGTCGAGTTCGCGGTCGGTCTTCTCAATCGCCCAGGGAAGATGGTCGGCACATAGAATATCGATCGTTCCTTCTTTTAATCCGGCGATGAGTGCTTCGATGTGTGGCTGAGTTCTAAGCGGAGGGCTGACCTTGTAACACGACTCGTAGTTCTTCAGCGACTCGTCCGACAATAAGAGATGTTGCGGAGAGACGTCAGCCGAGACTCGGACCCCTCGTCGACGCGCTCGACACACTTCATCGACACTGTTGAGCGACGAAATCGACATCAGATGGATGCGGCCGCCTGTGTGTTCGGCGAGGGCAATGTCACGCCGAACAACGATCTCCTCGGCAGCAGCGGGGATGCCACGCAGACCCAGACGTGTCGACCAGTACCCATCGTGCATCACTCCGCCAGCGGTCAACTCAGGAGACTGCGGGTGATGCAGGATTGCCCGGTCAAACATCCCGGCATATTGGAGAGCCCGACGCATAATCTCTGGATTAGCGATGACCCGTTTGCCATCGGTGAAGCCGACCGCTCCGCCATCGACCAACTGCCCAATTTCCGACAACTCTTCTCCGAGCACCTGTCGGGTGACCGCACCGAGTGGGACGACATGGCAGCGATCGGCCCTTTCGGCCTGACGGGAAACAAACTCGGCAGCGGCCCGGCTGTCGACCACCGGCGTCGTGTCGGGGAGTGCGGCTATCGTCGTGAATCCCCCGGCGACTGCGGCGGCTGTGCCGGAGTCGATCGTCTCGTCCTCTTCGCAACCTGGCTCGCCCAGTTTGACGTGCGGGTCGATGAAGCCGGGGGAGACAATCATCCCTGTGGCATCAATCACCCGATCGGCTGGGAGGTCGAGGTTTGTGCCGATGGAGTGAATGCGTTGATTCTCGATATAGACATCCGCAATCGCATCGAACCGTGTGCTGGGATCAATCACACGTCCCCCACGGATCAGAAGCGAGCCGGTCTGTGTGGTATTTCCTATGGTCATTGTTGGCCCCGTTGTTGTTGGGCGTACTCGTTGAGCAGCGAGAGGCACGCCATGCGGACGTAGAGGCCGTTCGTCACCTGATCGAGGATGACCGAGTGCTCGCCGTCGGCAACATCGGGGGTAATCTCGACCCCCCGATTGATTGGTCCGGGTGCCAAAATCAGCACGTCTTCACGAGCTTTCTTCATTCGCTTCTGATTCATCCCGAAGAGGTAGGCGTACTCGGCAATCGACGGGAAGAAGGTTCCGCGTTGACGCTCGAACTGAACTCGCAACATGTTGATGCAGTCCGTCTCTCCGAGAACGCGATCAAGGCTGTACGAGACTTCGACCCCCAATTCTTCGATGCGGGGGGGGATGAGGGTAGCGGGACCGCAGACAATGACTCTCGCCCCCAAAGCCTTCAGTCCCCAGATGTTCGATCGAGCAACCCGGCTATGCAGGATGTCTCCGACGAGCGTAACCGTCAGCCCGTCAAGACTCCCCCGATGATCCCGGATGGTGAAGATGTCGAGTAGCCCTTGAGTCGGGTGTTCGTGCGTCCCGTCTCCTGCGTTGAGTACACTGCAATCGAGGTGCCGAATGAGGTGATGTGGTGCCCCCGACGAACTGTGTCGGATGACCATCTGATCAACCCCCATCGCCTCGATGGTGAGGGCGGTGTCGATGAAGGTCTCCCCTTTGGTCAGGCTGCTGGTCGAAGCCGTGAAGTCGACGGTATCGGCACTCAGTCGTTTCGCCGCGAGCGAAAACGACGTACGGGTCCGGGTCGACGCCTCGAAGAAGAGGTTGGCAACCACCGTTCCTGCCAGATCGGTCGATTTGGGTGCCCCTTGTTCGGCTCGCCGTTTGAACTCGGCCGCTCGATCAAGAATGAGTGTAATCTCAGCGGCGGAAAGTCCTTCCAACCCCAGGAGATGCTTCCGCGTCCAGCGACACGCGGCTGTCGTTTGGTCTATCGATTCCATTTCGCAATTCGCCCTTACGAAGATGGGCGGATGCTAGCAAGCAGAGCGACATGGTTCAACGAACTCGACCTCATCATACGACGGATGCCCACCATGGCGAACTCGGTGAGCATGTGGACCACACGTTGCACATGTTTGCACCACGACCAGATGGAGGAGCATCGCACAAGAATGCGAAGGAACCGGACGATCACTCGACAGACCACTTTGGTTCCGTCGGTTCGCCACGCACAGGTGCGACCTTCGCCAACTCGGACATCACGGCATCGCTCGGTGGGCCGTGCCCCCACGGCATCGATTTCGCCGACACGAATGGCCTCTTCGCTTTTCCCGACAGCCTGTCGAAAAACCTGGGTCAGGCATTCCGGGAACAGTAAGGTCCGCTGTGCGGACCGAAGTGAGGACGTCTACTTGAACACGGTCCACACCGCGGACCCTACTTGGCTACGAACCACAACCGATCCAAACAGCCCCCCCGCCCCGTAGCATGTCCACGCAAGCGAGGACATGGCACCCAGCCTTCAACTCAGAACATTAGAAAAATCGCGAACGGCGTTGCGTGCCACCCACCCCAACCCGGCCTCCTTCTCCGGACTCGATTCAATATGGGCTGACTTGCAGATACACCGTGGCCGGCGAGGTGCTGATGCCGTCGGAGATTTGGTAGGTAAACGCGTCGGTGCCGCTGTACTGGGTGTCGGGTGTGTAGGTGTAGGTCCCATCGTTGTTGAGGACGAGTGTGCCGTACTGTGAGGACGACAACAACGTAAACATGAATACATCCCCGTCACTGTCGTAGTCGTTTAGTCGTTTCAATAAACCGGTCAGGTATGAAAACACTGAACTGCCCTCGAATGTGGTGGAGTTTAAACATTCATTGCAACACTGTGGCGTACGCTCCCGCCCATCGCCATCATTAGTAAACTAGAATCGCGGCAACATTTCCATTTATTATTTCGACGTGGTGAGTCCGTGAGAATATAAAGACACGACGAACCGTCCACGCTTCCAAGTGTGGGACTAAAGTTCCATCGGATAGAGTTATTTTCTCGCCAGGAGTGATGGCTTTTGTTGTCGTTTCATCTCCATCACACTTGACGTTCAGCGAATCTCGTCCGGGATCTAGTCCAATAGTGTACCCATCCGGGAGGTACTCGACATTGAGCGGCAACGTCAGCTTGATGTTTTTATTGGCATACAATGAACATGCTTCGTTTCGAGACGTGCTCTTGTAATTGCGGGACGAGTCGAGATGTGATGGAATTGCGGGGGAGTTCACGATGACGTTCCCTTGTCCAAATCCAACTCGAACGGCCACTGACGAACTTGCCACAACACTGTTGGCCCTCGCTATATTGAGCGGCGCATCGGCGCAGATCACCGAATCCGTTGCGGTACTAACAACTGCCGAACCAGATACCCGGACAAGGGAACCGGACATTCGAACTGAACAGAAGGAAGACTTGGCAAATACGATGCAATTCTGTGCGTCGGTGATATGGACGTTTCCGGTTGTTACGACGAGTGAGTCGGTTAGTCCTGCGGGAACTTGCTTCCGAATGATTTCCTCACCTTTTGGGGATGAATTTGCCTCCCTTGAAACATCTCCATCGCTGACGATTCGCATTTTTCCAATGAAGACCCCTTCCGCATCCCAGAGCTTTGGAGCCTCCCATTTCTCGAAGCCCGGGACCTGTTGAATCTGCGACTCAAGCCGTGCCACTTCATCGCGAACGACCTGCTCCTCCTCAGCAGTCAACCCCTCGCTCTTCCCGGGTCGCAGGTCGAGCCACGGGACATTCGCAACTGTAGCTTGTTCCTCACGAACCGCGCTACCCGGCGTTACCGGCGGTGTTGCGACCCCGTCGTCCCCGTCGGCGAAGGCACCAGCAGTCCCCCCACAAAGAGTCAATACCAGCGCGAGTAAACAGCGACATTGACAACAGCGCAGCATGAGACCACCTCGATTAAGACAGGAAAGCCGTTTGAGTCAGTATCTCGCCAGAATCAGACGCGAACCCCGGACATTGCCGACGGGAGAACTCCCGCAGAACAGTCGGCTCATCCAGCACCTTAGAACTGCAAATCACCCCCCCCCCGCACCGTACGACTCGCAGATCACAATATGTTGGACGCAGCCACATCAGAAAGTCAACAACAAACTGCGACGAATGCTGAGGGCCTTACAAGTCGGTGGGATTTCCGAGCGTTCTCTCGCATTCGTGCGACTTGTGGGGGTCTGGACGCTGTTTGTCGGGGATTCGAGTTGATGCAATTGGGGGGTGCCGAGTTGCCGCGTGTCGCCGGGGTTAGTATCGTCTGCATTTCACTGACGATACGAATCATGTTCTCTCGCGAAAGACTGCTGGAATGGGTCTATTTGACAAGGCGGGGTGGCACGTTCGTTGATTTTGGGTGCCATGCGTGGGCATGCCGGGCTGGGGTTAATCTGGCAGGGACAGTAGGGTCATCTGTGCCGACCGAAGTGAGGACGTCTACTTGAGCACGGTTCGCACAGCGGACCCTACTTGGCTTCGTCGGTTGTTGACTCAATAAATATACGATCGATCTGTCAATGCGAGCTTCGACCAATATCGTGAACGCTCGCTCGAACTCGCGTCAGGCACGGCCTGACCTTCTTCAACTTCTCGAACCATTTGTGCATCGCCTGTTCGGAGTGAAGCTTCCCGGGTACGCTCTTAAAGAGCTTCCGCTGAACGATTCCAGCATCGTCGACGTACTCTACGACAACGAGATTGATACGACCGGCATCGCCCACCCTTTCGAACGAGTCTCTTGCTTCCTTCGCGATTTTACTCATGTCATCGCTGCCATAGTCTACCAGAGTCGGGTGCCTCTGTCCTGGCGGGAGCGGACGCTGGTTGAACAGTTCGCGCCGGAATGAACGCGCGCTCGCCGAGGGCTTCTGTTAACCTGGATCGCCCCGCCAACCAGCTGGATTTCACCAGTGCAACTGGGACTATCGTAACAAATGGATCAACATTTCCAGGGCAGACTACTCACTCCATGCCAGTCCAATCCAACCAATTGATCCAAAGCGCATTTCCTGCTTGATGTGCTTGGTCTGAATGTCTGGCGGCCGATGTATGACGTGCTGGACTACCGATTTTGGTTTACGTCGTGGACCTCTCCAGAATTTACCTTCGTCGCTGTTTTCAGGGTGTTTGGCTCCCTTATTGAACCTTTTGTCAAGATCGTCGGATCGGTTTTGTGCTTCCTGTGCCTGCATTTCGAGTCTTGAAAGCCACTATTCGTGGATGGTGATGGTCAACGCGAAGCTAGCTCATCGGAGTCGGACATCAACCGCATCGCGCCTTGGCGTTGTTGCACGCATTCGAGAGTGCGCGGATGACATGGCGGCACTCTCCGATGTTCAGCTCCGTACACAAGCGTCGACGTTTCTGAAACGGAAGTCGGTCGAAACGAAACGCTCGTGGATGCGAGCGTCATGGTTTCCGTGGAGGCCATGGGGGAAACCTGAGTTTCCTGAGAACTGGATCGAAGGACTATCTTTGATCACGGAGGCGGTCCGACGAACGACCGGGAAATTGTTCTACGACGTCCAGCTTCTGGGCGGGATCGAGTTGTCCTTGGGGCGGATCGCACAGATGCAGACGGGTGAAGGAAAGACCCTCACAACGGCACTGCCGACATTCCTCCATGCGGCACTTCGGGGAAGTGTGCATGTGGCAACGACGAATGCCTACCTGGCACAGCGAGACTGCCAGGAACTTCGACCCGCATTGGAATTGCTCGGTTTGCGTGTGGGGTTACTCCCGGAAGAACATAACGATGCTGAGGCTCGTGAGGCGTATCAGTGCGATGTCACGTTCGGTACGGGATACGGCTTCGGCTTCGATTTTCTGCGTGATCAGATTGCCTTGCGAAGTCGCCGTTCGATTCCGTTGGGACGTGAACACCTGGAAACTCTGGCGGGACGCATTCGTCAAAAATACGTGCCGTTACAGAGGTCTCATGCCTTTGCCATTGTTGATGAAGCCGACAGCGTTCTGATCGACGAGGCGACGATGCCGTTGATCCTGAGTGCGTCGGCATCGTCAGCCGCTTCTCCGGAAGTTTTTCAACTGGCGAAGGATGTTGCTGGAAGATTGCAACAGGGGGAAGACTTCGAGGTTGATCCAACCAAACGGACTGTTGAAGTAACAGAACAGGGTTGGCAAAAGGCTTATGCGGCACTGTTGAATCAATCGGAACTTCCGCTTCAGCGTCACTGGTCTGTTTATGTTCAGAACGCGTTGCGTGCGAAGACCGTGTATCAGCGGGATGTCGACTATGTCGTCGTGGAGAACTGCGTACAGATCGTCGATCAGCACACAGGCCGCATCCATCCGGAACGAACTTGGCGCGACGGACTTCACCAAGCGGTCGAAATTCAAGAGAATTTGCCCGTAACAGCCGAAGCCTCGTCGAATGCCAAAATCACACGACAGAGGTACTTTCAGTTATACGACGGCATGGCTGGGATGACAGGAACGGCAGAAGGTGTCGAAGGGGAGTTGCGAGACTTTTACGAGTTGGAGACTTCGATCATCCCGACTCACAAGCCGTCTCAAAGACAACATTTTCCACTCCGTAGTTTTGGCGATTCTGAAACTCGCGACGCCGCGATCACAGACGCGGTGATCGAGCTTGTGCGTCTTGGTCGTCCGATCCTGGTTGGAACGAGAACGATTCGCCATAGCCGTGAGCTGTCCGCTCGTTTGACAGCCAAAGGGGTGTCGCATCGCGTGCTTAATGGTTTGCAGGATGAAGAAGAAGCCAGGGTCATCGCGAATGCGGGAAAATGTCGCGCGGTCACGATTGCAACAAATATGGCCGGGAGAGGGACAGATATTCACCTTGATGGCGAAGGACTCGACCGCGGTGGATTGCATGTGATTGGAGCGGAGCCGAACTTGTCGCGACGGGTCGACCGTCAGTTAGCGGGTCGAGCTGCTCGACAAGGGAACCCTGGTTCGTGTCAGTTTTTTGTTGCCGCCACTGATGAGGTGGTCGGTTATGACGACGAACTACGTTCATCGATGCTTGAGGGATGCGATGCATCGGGTGAGTGCCGTCGGAATTTGACGGACCGAGTGCTCAGGATTCAACAGCAACGGGATGTCCTTGGATATGACACAAGGAAGGCTATGGTAGCCCGCGACCATTGGATGGATGACGTCCTCAAGACACTAGCGGGAAGGAAGCGGTCACAATGCGACACATAACAACATTTTTCGGACATCAGCGAGCCGAAGAATCAACGTGGAAATTAGATCGCGTCGACGTGAATACTTTGAAAGATAACATTGCCACAAAGAGACACATCGGGCGTGTTCGTCGTGAACGTATCTTGCGACTCGGACTTCTCGTTTTATTAGGGACAGTTTTCTCCGCACCGATCGCGGAGGCACAATCGTCTCGAGTCACTCAGGGACTGGGGCTAACAGCATTTACGGAACCGTATCAGGTGCTGGAGTTGGCGGCATCCGAGGTCGGTCGCATTGCCGAGGTGAATATCAAGCGGGGCTCGCGCGTCAAGCGGGGGGATCTACTTTGTGAACTCGACAACGCCACTCTCCAGGCGAAGCGTCGAATTGCTGAACAGCGATCTAAGTCCACTTCACGCCGCGAAGCGCTCGAGGTCGAACATCAGCGATTGCTTCGGCGATACGAGTCGCTCGTGGCGATCAGTCGTGAGGGGGGGGGCACTCCCGAGGAACTGGCCGATGCCGCAGCCGAGGCCAAGATCGCCGAACTTAATGTCTGCTCCGCCAACGAAGAACTCGAACGAGCTAAGCTGGAGGTGGCCGAAATTGACGCGCAAATGGAGATGCGTCGCGTTCGCGCTACGATCGACGGAATCGTCACAGAGGTACATCGCGATGCCGGGGAATACGTCTCGACTTCGGATCCCAAGGTTGCCACGCTCGTCGATCTCATGCGTCTGCGGGCCTCGTTCTTCTTGCCCACCAGCGATGCTGTGAAACTCACCGTGGGCAACACGACGATGCTGGAGTTTCCGCACAACGGCGAGACCGTCGAGTGTGTGGTTGAATATATTGGCCCCTTGACCCTTGCCGATAGTGGACGCGTGCGTGTGGATGTGGTCTTAGAAAACGCCGATGGAAGGTACCGCAGCGGTCTGCCATGTTTTCTCGACGACGTCTCTAAGCGACAAACTGGGAGCTCCCGCTCTGTCAGTGTCATTCCTCTCAACAACAGACCAACCGACAAGTCGGTAACACGAACCATCGACTAGAAATCACAGAATGGCCACTCCGGCTTCCATGTTCTGTGGCAAGTCGGGGGGTTTTATCCAAGTGTCAACCTATGAATCCAACATCCTCCACAATTGCTCCGAAGCATCCCACGGGGGCTGCGGGAAATGGGACGGCATCGGCCGGGAAGGGCCTGTCGGCTTTCACTCGTTTGCACATGGAACTCGACGGAATCGCATCGCGACCGACGACGGACAACGTTTGCCGAGAGTCTTTACTTGATTGTCTGTTGCGATCGCAGTCGTATGTCGGAGGTGCATGGTCTTCGGTTCGTGGTGAGCATGTCACAACCGACATTTCGCGTTTGCATGGTCCGGTCTTTGATCGTCCGGAAACGAAACGCTGGCTGGCGAACCTGGCGATTCGTGCGACGAACGAACGAGCCGACATTGTGTCGACATGTCCTCACATTCGGAACTTGCAGGCTGTCTGCGTTCCCGTTCGCGCCGACCGACGGACCCAGTTGGGCCCCGGCGAATCGACGCCAGTTCTGGTCTACCCGGATTTGGTACTGACGCTCGTTTCGACCGTCAATGAAACGACAACTGCGACCGATCTTCAATTGGCGGCTGGGCAGTGTACCGTACGTGCGTGGCGAGATTGGTTTGCCCAATCCGGCATACGAGAACTCAACGTGCATCTCGCAGCGACCAGCGTCATCCTCGAGCTCTCCAGTCGTGTCGTGAGCGCCGCGTCGAAACGTGCCGCTCAGCAACTGCTCGTCAACGAACTCGCGAATCACTTCGATGCTCGATTTGTTGCACTTGGTCAGTGTCGCGTCGTGAACGGGCAAGGAGCGAAACTCGTTGCTGTATCGAACATTGGCGACATCGACCCCAATTCTCAACAGGCGGGACGTCTGGAAGCTGCGCTGAGCGAAACAGTCATTCGCAACGAACTGACCCGTTTCCCAGCAATCAACGCGAGCGAACAACATCAACACCTCGCTCACAAGCGATCAGCGGAAACGTTCGGAGTCGATGCCGTCATTTCCGTCCCATTGACCAACGATGCCAAAGAAACGACCGGTGCTCTCTTGCTTGGTGGCATGGCGAGTCAACTGTTTCGGGATGAGACACGCAACGTCCTGCTTTCGGCATCGCGTCCGCTCGGCAGTGCATTAGCCGTGGCTGAGTCTGTGGAAGGGGGGGTGATCCGAAAGTTGGGGCGACGCATTTCGCGACTCATACGGGGGGCGAAAGGGCAGTTGATGTTGGCAGCATGCGCGGCCGTCACAGCCGCGATGTTTCTTCCGGTCTCTTATCGCATCAGTTGTCACTGTGTCGTCGAGCCGACAACGCGACGCTATTGCATCGCCCCTTACGATGGCTTGCTGGAGAACACGTTGGTCGAGCCGGGAGACCACGTTTCAAGTGGAGATCTACTGGCGAGGATGGAAGGGCGAGAGTTAGGCTGGGAATTGGCGGGAGTTGTTGCGGACGAACAACGGGTCAACAAAGAAGAAAACGTCCACCGATCGAGGCTCGAGATCGCAGAGTCGTTAATTGCGGAACTCGAAGGGGAGAAGTTGGAGGCTCGTGAAGACCTGTTGCGTCATCGACTTACGAATCTGGAACTCCGCAGTCCGATTGACGGCATCGTCCTAAGTGGCAGTTTCGATCGTCGTGAGAATTATCCGGTGACAGTCGGACAGACGATTTATGAAATCGCCCCGGTGGATGAACTTCGGGTGGAAGTCGCCGTGCCAGCGGCCGAACGATCCTATGTTTCTCCCGGCATGGTTGTCTCGATTCGCATTGATGGGCGAGGAGATGAAGCGATCGCAGGGACGATTTCTCGCATCTTGCCACGCAGCGAAATTCGTGAGCAGCAGAATGTCTTTGTTGCGGAAGTGATTGTGCCGAACCCGAACGGAGACCTGCGCCCTGGCATGGAGGGGACCGCAAAGATCACCAGCAGCGAGAAGTCACTCGGCTGGACGATTGGGCATCATGCATGGGAACGCATCGTCACCAGAGTGTGGTGGTAAATATCGTATGATGAATCACGAAGAAACTCATAGTACGCATCAACTCGCCGGAATCGTTCTGCAAGTCCGAGACGATATCGACATTCTCGTGCGCGAGTACGGCGGTCAGCCGACGTATCTTATCGAAGACGAATTAACGTCAAACTATTATCGAATTGGAGCAGCGGAATACACATTTCTCTCGATGCTGGATGGCCGTAATACCTTTGCGACCGCATTAGGGCGAACGGCGGCCCTGATGCATCGTGATGCTCTGACCGAAGATCGCGCCGCGACATTCTGTACATGGCTCGTGCAGAATGGGCTGGCTTCCACCGAGCAATCAAGGACTGTTGAACGGCTTGAAGAACACTCAGAACAAGGACAGAAAACACGTAATCGTGGGCGCTGGGGATTAATGTCGCAGCGGTTCCCCCTGCTGCACCCACGCGAGTCTGTCGACCTTCTGACTCGGATGTTCGGTTGGTGTTTTGGTCCCCCCATGATACTGCTCTGGGTGTTACTCGTCGCGATCGGAATCTCCACCATCGCACTCCACTGGGATCGATTTCGGCAAAGCACCGATACGATTATCGCCCGCGATAATTGGATGTGGCTGATCGGTGTCTGGTTAGGGCTGAAGGTTGTTCACGAATTGGCGCACGGGATCGCCTGTCGAAAATTCGGCGGCGCAGTCCGCGAAGTGGGGGCCATGTTCATTGTGTTCGTGCCGTTGCCCTATGTCGACGTAAGTAGTGCGTGGCGATTTGCATCGAAGTGGCATCGAATCGTCACGTCGTCGGCAGGCATGATGGCGGAATTGGCGATTGCCGCCATCGCGGCCATTGTCTGGAGTCGGTCGGGACCGGGACTCATGAGTCAGAATGCTCTGAACATTGTCATGAGTGCTGGCATCACAACGCTGCTGTTCAACGCCAATCCGCTGATGCGATTCGACGGTTACTTCATACTGACAGACTTGCTTGAGCTGCCGAATCTGTACACGCATGGACATTCTGCACTCTTACAATTGGGGCGTCGCTGGGGATTGGGGCTTAAGGCAAAGCAGCAGGATTATCCTGAAGGCCGAAAGAGGGCCATTCTCGTTTATGGAATTGCGACTTTCTGCTGGAAAATCATGATTAGCGTTGGAATCGTCTTGGCGGCTGACATGCTGTTTTACGGACTCGGTACGTTGCTTGCCGTCGCAGCTGTCGGCGCGTGGTTGCTGCTGCCGCTGGTGCGACTGCTGAAATTTGTCGCAATTGGCAGCAAGTTGGAACAACCCTCACGCGTCCGTTTCGTGTTCCTTGTCGCGACGTTGATGTTGGTCGTACTCTTGCTCGAATGGGCGGTCCCTTGGTACAGCAGCGCGACCGCACCCCTCGTTGTCGACTACTATCCACAAACCGAAATCCGTACACCTGTCTCGGGATTCGTTGAGGTTGTCGATGTCGCTCCTGGACAACGGGTTCATCGGGAAGATCCTTATCTTTCTGCTTCGCAACGAAGGAGTTGACCGCCCGATTGAAGGAATTAGAAATCGACATTCGACTGGCGAATTCTCGACGAAACAATCTACCTTGATCGCAAAAGAGATTCCTCAGCCGAGGTCGAAGCAGAAAATATCGAAACATTGGAGGAGCGATATAACGACCTTCGCGAACAAGCCCATGCGCTGACAGTGACAGCTCCCGTCAGTGGCGTGGTTCTCGACCACGACCTGAACGATTTGCAGGGAGCCTATGTTTCGACTGGTCGCTTGCTTGTTCGACTCGGGGGCGCTGCGGAAATTGAAGCGCTGGCTTTGGTGCCACAATTTCAGGAAGAGTTCTTCCGGGCCCATATCCAACAGCGGGTGGTCTTTCACGTCGACGGGACCGGCACGGCGTGGCATGATAGTGAGTTGCTTGATGTTGCTCCACGTGCCACTCGAGAGATTCCTCACGTTGCATTAGCGGCACACACGGGGGGATCACTCGCCGTACGAATTAACAATGACGACGACGACCCATCCCATGCCACCGCACGGTATGAACTGGTCGATCCACACTTCTTGGCACGCGTTCGTCTCTCGCAGTCTGGCGAAAGTGGCGATCATGCGACGATATTTGCGCCCGGCCAGACAGGCACGCTCGCCTGCCTCACCGAAGATGGATCGGTCGGTCAGCACCTTAGACGTACCGTCATCGATTGGTGGAATGTACGTCAGAGAGCTGCGAGAGATCAGTTATACCGGCACTAGCGGCCTGTTGAAAAACGTGGGGCAGGCTTTCCAGCCTGCCATGGTGCCGTTGGGTGTCTCGGAAAAAAGCGTTCGAGATACTCTAGTCGGATGAGAAAATCTGACCCACGGTCGTTGTTCAATGGACTGATAGTGCCGTGTGCCGAACACGAATCCATCCAGGAGTTCTGGCAATCGATCGTTGGAGCAAAATGGCCTGAAATTCGTGCCGAGAAGGGGGGTTGACGTTGGGGACTTCTTCTGCGAGAAGAGCGGTTCCAGTCAGGCTGTCTGTTCGGATGGCGCGCGGTTTTCCCTCTATTTCTGCGGAAACAACGATGTTTCTGCTCTGGCAACGACTTCTCACGATGTCGGGGCCGGGAGAGCAAGAGGGTTCATTCAGGGACGAATTTCATGTTTCGCATTGCAACGATCGGCAGTATTTGCGTCTGGATCACTTCCGCGCTCTGCGGATGTTCCAGTTTTCTAAGTGCCCGGGCCATCGATGCTTTTTCGTCGAGCCTCGAAGCGAAGAACATGGCCGATATAAAGGCGAACTCTTCCAAAGACTTTGAAGGTTCCGCACTTCGACGCGAAGACTCACTGGCCGCGCTCGACATCCTCAAGCTGCCGACAAGAGATTTTACGGTCCGAGACGTCGAAGACCTCTCCCCGACCTCTCGGCTAGTGACTGTTGCCGTTGGAAAAGATGAGACACTCGTCAAGTATCGCTTGAAGCGAGAAGACACTTCACGTCTGTCACTGGCCCCTCGCTGGGTGGTTGACGATGTGATCATGACGCGAGGCGGAGGGGCCGGGGCATCAGAACGATCCGTCACCGAACAGATGAATCTCCTGTTAACGATTCAAGACTTTCTCGCCCATTGGAGCGAAGGGAGTCGGGAGCAGGTCATCTCAACGCTCTCGCCCGAAATGCAGGCAAAACTTTCGCCACTTCCCCCCGTTTTTCTCTCTCGTCTCACCCGCGAAACGCTTGATGGAGTCCGCCGAACGACCTTCAACCCGGAAGTCAACGTGCGCGATAATCAGGCTGACGTCAGCATCGCGCGGGCCGGTGGAAAGCTGATGCTCAAACTCGAGAAATCAGAAAACTCGACCGGCAACTCCGAGTGGCGAATTACATCGATCGTCGCGGGGAGTGGCCGCAGTCGAAACTCGAACGATGTCGACGTCATCGATCGGGCCGACCTCTATGGGACGGTCTCTGGTTTCCTCGAAGGGTATCGCGATCTAAGGCGTGACGAACTCGCCCGCGTCTGTACCGAAGATTTCTACAAGGATGTGCTTGAACTCGCCGACCTGACGTCGGTGCCGTTGCCGGTCGAACAACTGACCACTGCAACGCCAACGATTGAGTTTCAGGGGAAACGAGTCGAAATGGTGTTCGACCTGAAGGAGGCTTCGTACCTTGTCAGCTTGCAGGTCAACGATTCCCCAACCGCAATTGGTCCCGGTGGCATCGCCATGCCTGAGTCTCGCTATCGAGTGGAAGAGTTGACGATTTACGAAGGGGGAGGAAAGCAGATTAAGCCACTCACATCGCTGTTTACTGCACAAGCGACCGTGGAACTCTATGCCGAGATGCTCGCCAGTCGTGATGCGGCCATGTTGAAGACGTTATCGACCTCGCGATTTAACGAACATGTCTGGGACCGAATCACGAACCCCGCGCTTAGCAAGTTGCTGCCGTTGAATTCGATTCCCAACGGAGCACCTCATGTCGTCACGACTGTGTTCCTCGGTCCCCGGACGGAAGTGATGGTGACTCAAGGAACCCGAGCACTAACATACGTCTTGCAGTCAAACGGAGGACGCCCCCAAGTGGACGACATCCTCGTGCCATCGAACAATCAAACAGTCTCTCTGCGAGAATCGCTCGAATCCGCCGTCCCCGTCCTGAACTTTGCAGGGGCCTGGCAGCGCGGCGACAAACGGGGGGTCGAACAGTTCGCGTCGGAGGGACTTCAACGGCTTGTGTTTTTGAATTCGGAGTCGCTCCCCGAAATCGGAGTCTCCGTCGCCCAACACCTGCTACTCCCCTACCGCACGATGAAGCAGGAAGACGACATAATTCGTGTGACACTGGGTGACGGAAACTCTGGAGCCGAAGTGAAACTGGTCCGTGAGAAGGGGTTCCTGGTGATCGAAGACTTTTCGGCCACCGGGCCAGAGGTGCCGGGAGGTCAGGTTGAACTGGCGTCCACGGTGCGGTCCAGCTTATTGCGTGGCAGACACGCCCCCACCAACCGAATTGCTGCGCCGGTCGATCGACTCCAGCGCTCAATTCAGCAAGCCGGAGCCACACAGTCAGGTGACCTTTCCTCCGCTGGAATTTCGTCTGGCATTCAACATGCCGACTTCACAACAGAAACACCTCCGAACCTGCTCAACCACCAGGGCAGCCTTCTCCAAAAAGCGATCCCCATCCCCGGCATCACAGCCGGATACTAAAATCGCCCCACACTTCGCGTTTCCCCACACTTCCTATGTGGGGCGAAACAGTATCCCACTTACTCCTTCAGCCCTTGCAGGAAATGATACGGGACAGTCCGATGGTAATTCAGTCGCTTTGCAAGGCTCCAGAAGGGTCTGCGGTCTTGTGGGTATCGATATCCTAATGCGGCAAGGTAGACCCGTTTCTGGGCGGGGAACTCGCTGATCGTTAAGAGGTCTTGCGGGGTCGGCACTCCGGCGTCAGAGAGGGCGGTTGCTAACTTTCGCTCGTCAGCCGACCCTTTCTCCAACAGGGCGATCCCCTTCTGCAACTGCACCTTTGCGTTCGCCTCGTCGCCTTGGCTCATGAAAGCGATGTACAACATCAATCGTTGCGATGCCGCATCGTCTGATTCGTGATCGGATTGTGCATCCAGAGCTTGGGCCGCCTGAGTAAAGTCTCTCGCCGCGAACTCGGCCTCGAACACCAATACGTCCCCCGCCTCGCGACGAATGGCGTCGGCATACTGTTGCATCTCTCCATTGGCATAAAGACGTTTCGCATTCCAACTCTTACGCAGTTGATCTGCAAACTGCGGCGACTCTTGTCCGAATTCCGTCGCCATCTGTTCGATGGTCGACGCGGCGTTGCGCCGAGAGCGATTATTCCCAGAGAGCATCAGGTCAACCTTCTGAGTCATCCGCATGTAGTCGCGTTTATTTTCGTTGATCCGGTCGTCCAGATAGCTTAGGCCTTGATCGACTTGACCGGCAGCGGTCATGACGTCGAAATAAGTTCTTTCAAAACTAAATGCGTTTGGCATCTGTTGAATTGCTGATAATGCATACGGAACCGCTTCCTGAAATTCCCCCATCGCCAGATAATTAAAGGCGAGACCGTGCCGAGCGTGAGCCGACGGAGCGTCTCCTTGGGCTGCCTCTAATAACAGTTTTCGCTCTTCGACATGATCGGGCACCACTCGTGCCAGAAGATACTTCAAAACAGGGTCATTAGGGTGAGCGGCAAGACGATCTCGATACTCTTGAACGAGATCATGCTTTGGGCTCGATCGCTCCACAAAAGTTTGATAACCTCGATGTAGTTCCACCAACACCGGCTGTTGATCGAGTCGAGGTTTCGCCCATTCTCGAAACTCTTCGGGTTGGGCCTGCATGATCCAGAGACCGACGGCGATGTCTTTTTCGGGCTCACTGGTCGCCCAGCCTTTGGTGTAGTCGTGAATCTGTTGAGGCGACAACGAGCCCATAATCACGGTGATCAGCATCGTGTCGTTGAACTCCGACCGATCTAAAAGCCCGACCCGTGTCTTCGAGATGTTCTTCGAGTTCTTCTTGGCCTGAAGTTGTTGTGGAAACGCTTCAAAGGGGTAGTCGACAGAGTCCCAACGATGCAAGAATTCGCCGCCAGCGAGTTCCCATTCCGCTTCGGGAAGCTGGTTGATATTGTCGCCGTACCAACTCTTTTCCCAGTTGACGAGGGCGATGCGGTCGGGGTTGAGGATAATGACGGGGCTCTTAAACGGACGACCCCAAAAGCCGGTCTCCACAACCACCGTCCCGGCCTCAAACTCGGGTCGGTCTTTAATGGAAAGTGTCACTTCCCCCTCAGCAAGTCGATGCTTCACATACCCCAATCCGGGTACTGAGACTTCTTCACCATTAATGAGTGCAACATAGTTTTTTTGCGTCCCATTTGTTACGACCACTTCGCGATTGGTCCCCTTGTAGAAGGCGACTGCTAAATAAGACAAGAACGCGATGACTGCCAGGATCGGAAATAGCCAGCGGGCGATGCTTCCTCCGCGAGTCGACTCGGTATAGGCGGGCGAACTATCGAGTAACTTAGCTTTCACAGGTCTTGACGTCCCGCGGAGTTTCTCGGCTTTCTTTCTTAGCTTCTGAAACTCTTTGTCTTTGGATAACTCGGGGACTAACGACTCGCATTGTTCCAACAGGTCTGCGGCTCGGCCATGATTACCGATCACCTGATAGCCTTCGGCCAGCAGCATGATGTAGCCAGATTTCTCGGGGTCACCGGGATCGAGCAGGTGTTGCAAATGTTGCTCGGCCTCTTCAGGTTGCTGCTTTTTCAGGAGGGCGACAGCAAGAAACTCTGAGACGTCGACATCCTCTTTGGCCTTCAGCGAATGTTCGAATGCCTCGATCGAACCGTCGGTGTCGCCGAAATAGGCACAGGCACATCCGAGCACCGACTGGACTTCAGCATCGTCGGTCATCCGGGAGGCGAGTGATCCATTGACCGACTTCAGCATCTCAGCATCCTGAAACGCGACGGCGAGATGCACGGCGTTGATTGCGGCTTGCCTCTTGTCACCATCCGTTTTGATCTGTTCTCTCAAGTCTGCTACTGCCGCAGCCTTTTGCTCTTCCCACTGCGACAGTTTCACCGCACGATGCTGCTGACAGGAAGGGCACTCTTCAATGATGCGATACTTTCCAAGTGGGATGATGGGAATGAAAAGCACGACGAAGAAATGCGATGTGTCGTAACTCTTTAATTCTCCCTCGTAACCACAAAGATCGCACTTCGAGTGAACTTTGAGCATCCGGTCTTGACCGTAGTACCAAGTTCCCACGCCATTGTATGTGTACGGCATAATTCGTGCTCCGGTCAAGATGGTCAGAAAAATGAGAAGTCAGATTACCGCCCCGCAACCGATGTCGCAATCGGCAATAGAAATTGAGTCGCGGGGCGTGTCGTATCGCAGGGGGATGAGATATCATCTGATTCAGTCGCAGGCACCAAGACATCAACAAGTGAGGCGGTGCTGATTCCGAAAGCTCGATGACCACAGGCCTCCCAGACGCATGACGATTACACTTCTTGAAATTCCGGAATTGGCTGAACTCGACTCCGGCGGGGCCTTGATCCGTGTGCCGAGTCAACAGAATGTCCCGTTCACGAGCCGGGTCCGGGCGATTGTCGATACTCCCGAATTCCAGAGGCTTGGTGAGATCAGCCAACTCGGACTCGTTTCTCGTGTTTATCCCGGTGCCCGCCACACCCGGCTCGAACATGCCCTCGGGGTGTATCACAATGCCTTGCGATATCTCAGGCAACTCGCTCGCGATCCCCGGTTTGTTGACGTCGTTGACCGTCCGGCAGCCGAACTGTTGATCGTGTCGGCACTGCTTCACGATCTCGGTCATTGGCCGTTTTGTCATCCCATTGAAGACTTGGATATCGAAGGATTGCCCCCCCATGAGGCTCACGCGGCCCGCTTCCTCGAATCTCATACGCCACTCGGAAAGGTGCTGCGGGAAGTCTGGAAGATCGATCCGGCTGATGTGCTGGATGTTTTAGTCCCCCGGACTGACTCGCGACGACTCCGATTACTCCGGTCGATCATCTCGGGCCCGATCGATGTCGACAAGATGGACTACCTCGAACGGGACAGTCTTCATTGTGGCGTCCCTTACGGACAGAACTTTGATAAGCAACGGCTCATTCAGTCGCTGGTTGTTAATGCGACGGGAGATGGACTGGCAATTTCCTCGAAAGGAAAAACGGCTGCCGAGTTAATGGTCTTCGCGAGGTACGTTATGTTCAGCGAAGTCTACTGGCACCATGCCGTGAGGTCGGCGACCAGTATGTTTGGTCGAGCGTTCTATGAACTCCATGACCGTCTCGATCTCTCGCAACTGTTTGTGTCGGGCGATGCGGTGATGATTGCCGAGATGCGACAACTCGGACGTGGGACCGTTGCCGAGCGTCTGATGGAAGGGGTCTTCGGTTCGAGTCGCGGACTGTATAAGCGGGCGGCCGAGTTCAGCGAAATGCAGTCCCCCGATGTTTACCGTCTACTGGCCCAGCGCCCCTATCAGTTTTTGGTCGAGTGCGGTAACCGTCTGGCCGAGCGAGTTGCAACAAAGGTCGGCCACCCTGTCGGCCCCACCGACATCCTCATCGACGCCCCTCCACCGCACCGGGAGATCGAGTTTAATGTCGAGATGTCGTTCCCCAAAGAAGGTCGCTATCGCAAACTTCGTGAAGTCTCCCCCGTCGTGGATGCTCTCGCAAGGACTCAGTTTGACGACTACACGAAACGAGTTCGAATCTTTGTTGCCCCCATTCTGCGCACAGAGATTCCTGCTCCTGACGACTGGCGACTGGAGATCGAGGCAGTTGCCATCGAAGTCGCGGCGGAACATCGCTAATCATCCGACCAAGGTCAACTGTTCTCATAGGATCATTTGGTACTTAATCCGATGCGACTGGGCGACTCCACAATTCGGGAGTCGGATGCAACAACTCAACGGGGGCGTTTAAGGTCGAACTTTTTACCACTGAGGGCCGACTTAGCAAAGATTCCCCAGTAGGGTGTCGGAGTGTAACTCCAGTCGGAAATTAGTAGTGGAGTCGCACGAGGGTGCAAACACCAACCGGTCCAGTGCAGGTGATGAAGTTGAATAAATCCGAGCATGTCAGGCACCCAAGTGTAGGGGTCTTCCTGTTGATCTGCCGGGATGAAGTCCATCTTATGAATATCTGCTCCGACTTCACCTAAGAAAATCGGATACTTCTCCGACGCTGCGAGCATCTTGCCCTCCCAGTCGGTGTGCCAGTTGTAAGTGTGCCAAGAGTACATAATGCCATTCCCTTCAGGGTCGTCTAAGGCGTAGCCCTTGGTGATTCCTGAAAGGTCGTTGCACCAGAAGATTCCTCCGGCGATGATGATATTCTTTGCTCCAGTCGATCGGACGGCATTCACGAGCCCCTGCATTCCGACCGATTCGAAGCCCGCGTTTTTACGTTTCTCTTCGTCACCAAGAAAGGCTGACTCGTCCTGTACCTCGGTATTGCCGACGAATCCGCCGTTCTTCCAGACGTCCCACGAGATGCCATGCGGCTCGTTGAAGATGTCGAACAGAACCGCAGGATGGTTCTTGTAGACGGCGGCGAAGTCCTTCCAAAAGTCAGCATGTTCTTGCTTTGGAGCCCGGAAGCGGTGTAGGTCGATCACGACATAGGCGCCACGATTGGCCGCAAGCGTGACCATCTGGTCGATGGTTTCTCGGTACTCTTTTCCACTGTCACTTTGGTAGGGACTACGACCATACCAGAACTCTTCCTTAATTGGGACGCGAACACAATTTGCCTTCCACTCATCAATGGCGACGACGAGGGACTTAATGGGCTGTTTATCTTGTGGCAAGGTTTCGAGTCCCCCGGCGTTGACCCCTTGCAACCAGACATCTTTGCCGGATGAGTTTTGCACGCGATTGCCGACAACCTTTAATTCCAAGGGCCACTTCGCTCGGTTCGGCTCATCAGGTGGGACATAACGGGCCGCAACTTCCGCAGCCCTTTTCTCGGCAGCGAGTCGGAGAGGTGCGGCCTCGATAGGTTTTAGAACGAAGTCGTCGAGGTCTAATGTGCCAGTCTGCACCTGAAATAAGCAGGGCATCATCACGAGCGTTAGAGCGTCTTTCGGGACTAAGAACTGCGTGCTTCTCTCGACCCAGCCATCGGTCTCCTTTTGTGTATAAGGAGGGGAGGGTTTCTCAGAGAGTTTCTTGCCGTCAATACCATGAAATTCGAGAAGGATTCTTGCATCAAACCACGGGGACGTCCCTTTTTTGAAATCAGTGATTCGCTGTTTCCAGGTTAGTTCCAATGCCTGCACGTTTGCCGGGATGTCGAAGGTACGGTAGACCATCGTCAGTTGATTCGGCTCGACTGCATGTAGTCGGAGAAAGTGATTGTCGCCTTCCGCTTCCCAACTCCCCCCCTGCTTCAGCCGCGGCCAGGTGTCTGGCCAACCGGCCCCCTTAACATCCGCCTCGAAGGTCCCATTGGCGATCAGTGAACCATGTTCCGCCAGGAACTTCGCTGCTTTGTTCCTGCGAGCATCAGCTTGGTCCGTCAGCTTTGCCAGGCGTTCGGCCGCCGCAACCTCGGCTGCCTGTCGAATTGGCTGTGGGTCGACGCTGCGCAGGACGACGTCGTCGAGGTCGAATGTTCCCGACTGAACTTGGAACAAGCACGGCATAAACTTCAGAAACTTTGCCCCCTTGGGGACGAGAAACGTTGTCGACTTCTCGACCCAGCCGTCGGTATCTTTGCGTGTCGCTGGAGCGGAGGGGGACGGAGAGAGCTTCTCTCGCTGGGGATCGAGAAACTCCATCAGAATGCGGGCGTCGAACCACGACTGCTGGCCCACCTTGAGTCCGGTGACTCGTTGTTTCCATGTCATTTCGACCGCTTCAACTCCTACGGGGATACCAATCTCCTGGTACAGCATCACCATCTTCCCCGGCTCGGTGCTACGCAGGCTGAGATAGCGATTTCCCTCCTCCTCGCCCCAGACTCCTCCCGGTTGCACCTTCGCCCATCCATCGGGCCAACCGTCGCCATCCTGATCTCTTTCGAAAGTTCCTTCGGGGGCAAAACTCGCTGACAGCTTCTCTTCAGCCTGAAGTCCTCCACCATTCAGAAAAACGAGACTCATCAACCAAGCCCCCAACAGGCCGCGCAGGCTGTCTTGGAGTGGTCGACGGGCAAGCGACGAGGCGGCACACATGACGGTAACTCGGTAACAAGGTTGACGAAGCAGCGTGATCGACAGTGAGTATACTCGATTTCGAAATGCATGAGAGCGAACCGGGATGCGCGACTAAGACCGGCACAAGTTCGCGTCTCCACGATGATCGGATGCTGACGATGGGAACTTTCTCGACAAGTGTGCTACAGTTTCTCTGCTGGGGTCTTGAACCCTGAATTATCGACACTGTGTTCCTGAACTTTGTGTCGTCACGTCTGCGTCTCCCTTCGGCTGATCTCCTGAACTTCTGACTTGAATCTGCATGACTGATGCCCCCCAAAGACGCGGCTCTGGCACACCGGGATCGTCCGGTTCTCCTGGCGGGGAGCCTCGACGCCGGGTGCGGCGTGGCATTCGGTTGGTGACCGCTCCCGAGCGACAAGAAACCGAGTTGATCGACAAGATCAAGAAGGAAGTGCGTCGTGATCTGCCGGGAGCACTCGTCAGTCTAGGATTGCACGTTGTCGTGTTGCTGGTCTTGGCGCTGATTGCTGTCGCTGTGAAGGGAGGGCCTGACATTGGGGCAATTCAACTGGAGTGGGCGAAAGAACAAATTGCTTCCGCTCCTCCAGCGGTACAGATGGTAACACCGATTCGTATTGAACAGCCCAACCTTGTTCCTCTCACTCCCCCGCCAATGGTCGAAAAGCCCAAAGAGGCGGTCACTCAGACGCAACCGGTCGAAGTGAAGCCGGTCGACATGAAGAAGAGCTTGTCTGGTCGACAGAAGAAAGATGCTGACAAACTGACGACTCGCGATGCGTTCAACGAGGACTCTCGGAAAGCCATTGATCGGTCGCTCGCTTGGATTGTCCGGCAGCAATTCCCGGATGGTCATTGGAGTTTGCAGGGGCCGTATCCTGACGGAGCAAGTACGCGGTGGTCGACCGATGTCGGGGGGACCGGACTGGCGCTGCTCGCCCTGTTGGGTGACGGTCACACGCCGCAACTGGGGAACCATTCTGCCGCCGTCGCCAAGGGTTTGAAGTGGCTGCAAGGGACGCAGCAGTCTTCGGGGGTGTTTTATCAGGGAGTTGAAGAGGGGCGGGAACCAACGTTCTACGCACATTCCATTGCCACGATGGTCATGTGCGAGGCCCTGACACTCACGGGGGACGAGCAGTACCGTGCCGCCGCTGAAAAAGGGATCGAATATCTTGTCCGCTCTCAGAATCCGGTTGAAGGGGGCTGGGGATATCGTCCACTTGACGAGACGGGCGAAGGGGATCTGTCGGTCTCGGGGTGGGCTCTCATGGCACTGCATACCGCGAGGATGGCCGATATCGAGGTTCCCGGCGGGGCGTTTCTGCTGGCGTCGCGATTTCTGGACCGCTGCCAGGAGGCTCCGGCCAATGAGTCTCGATATAAGTATCGACCGAACTTCTCCCCCGCGACAGACATCGAACAACGGGCCGCAATGACAGCTTCGGGACTCTTGGCGAGGCAATGGATGGGCTGGCCGAAAAATTATCCTCCGCTCATTGTTGGAGTCGATTTTCTATTGGAAGAGAATCAACAGCCACGATGGGAGGCTTATCATCGCAATGCTTATGGCTGGTATTATGCAGCCGAGGTTTTGCATAACTATGGGGGGGACCGCTGGAAAGAGTGGTTCGCCGATCTTCAGCAAATGGTCGTTTCCGCCCAAAAGACACGGGGGCGAGACTCCGGGAGTTGGGACCCGAACACTCCCGTTGGGAGTCCTCACGAGTGGTCCGACAAGTCCGGTCGACTCTACCTGACGGTTCTCTGCACCCTGATCCTCGAAACCCCTTTTCGTCATGAGCCTTTGTATGAATAATCTTGTCTCAGTCGATGTCACTTGACTGGTGTTACCAAACGCCACTCAAGCCCTTCGTTTGCATCGTTGGGCCTCTTGCACGATCCCCTCCGCAACCCCACTGGAGCTGTCATGATTGTTGGTGTTCCGCGAGAAGTGAAGGATGATGAATATCGCGTTTCGATGATGCCCGTTGGTGTCGAGGACCTCACTCGGCTGGGGCATCGTGTGCTCGTCGAGCGTGGGGCCGGAATCGGCAGCGGCATCACCGATGAAGACTATGCGAAGCATGGTGCCATCATCATTGACACCGCCGCCGAGGTCTTTGGCGAAGCAGAACTGATTGTTAAGGTGAAAGAACCGCAAAGGTCCGAGTGGTCGTTATTACGAAAAGGGCAGGTACTGTTTACATATCTTCATTTTGCAGCAAGCAAGGAGTTAACGCTCGCAGTTCTTGAGACGGGGGTCACAGCCCTTGCCTACGAAACACTGCGCGGCCCCAAAGGAGACTTACCCTGCCTCACACCGATGAGTGAGGTCGCTGGCAGGATGAGTATTCAACAAGGGGCCAAGTATCTCGAACGCCCGCAAGAAGGCCGGGGAATTTTGTTAGGTGGCGTCCCCGGCGTCCCTCCGGCTCACATCGCGATTTTAGGAGGTGGAGTCGTCGGCAAGAACGCGGCTCGCATCGCCGCAGGGTTTCATGCCGATGTCGCCTTGCTCGACATTAGTGTCGAACGACTTCGATATCTTGAAGACATTATGCCGCCGAACGTGAACACGTTATTCAGCGATCGACATAACATTCGCGAGCAGTTACAACGAGCCGACCTTGTCATCGGGGCCGTATTAATTCCTGGTGCAAAGGCGCCGAATTTAGTACACGCGAGCGACCTTAAACTAATGAAGCCGGGGGCTGTGATCATCGATGTCTGCATCGACCAGGGAGGCTGTTGCGAGACGAGTCGTCCGACCACTCATGCGGAACCGACCTATGTTGTCGACGGGATCGTGCATTATTGTGTGACAAACATGCCGGGTGCAGTCGGTCGGACCAGTTCGTACGCCCTGTGCAACGTCACCTTCCCCTATGTGTCACGACTGGCAAATCTCGGCCTTGAAGCGGCCTGCATCGCCGACGCCGGCTTGAAGGAAGCGGTCAACATGCATCATGGGCAGGTTACTAACAAGGCGGTTGCCGACACGTTTGGACTTCCGTATCATGCCGACTTTCTGAATTAGAGTCTTGTGAGTTCAGGGGGGCATCGCTGAGACGAACGTGTCACGTTTCTTCCGACTTACGGAATTGGGCCACCCAGTCGTCTTGAATTCTCGCTTGAATGGTGGCACGGTGTTTCTTCAGTCGGCGGGCAGTTTCCGCGATGTTGTCGGTACGGGAAAAGATAAGCGAGCAGTAACGTTCGAGGAGTTCATCGAACGTCAACATGCCGGCTCGGACTTCGGTGGTGAATGTGTCGAGGGCCGTTTCGACTGTCCGTGATGATCTGTTCAAAGCCAGATCGGATGGTGACTTGACGTTCGCGGAGCGACGTACCGGGGGGTGATATTCGCCTCGCACCATGACGCTGCGGACGCACTGTTCGAGTTCGCGAAAGTTGCCGGGCCACGAATAAGTAAGGCCAATCTCGGGGGAGTGTTCGATCCAATTCAGGACCTCCTGTCCCAGTTGTTCGATGAAGTCCGGAGTTGCCTTTTCACCAAGACAGCGACGGACCGCATGGGCCACCAGGGCTGGTAGTTCTTCGAGCGAGTCGGCGAGAAGTTCGCGGAGGGTGGGGGTACGAATGATGTCGCTGCAAAGTCGAAAATAGAGGTCTTCGCGAAAGGTTCCTGCAGCGATGAGCTCGGACAAGTCGCGATTTGTCGCCGCGATAACACGTCCCTCGAATCTTTGTGGTTCCGCATCACCGACACGGTAGAACTCTCGGCTCTGCAACACACGCAAGAGTCTTACTTGAACAGATTCCTGCATCTCGCCGAGTTCATCCAAAAACACGGTGTGCCCCCGACGACACTTCTCGAACCAACCTTCGCGATTCTTCGTGGCACCAGTGAACGCACCGGCAACATGCCCAAACATTTCCGACTCGATGAGATCGCGGGGCATGGCCGATAGATTGATCGGATGGAAGGCCCCTGCAAACGGTTCTGTGAATTGACCTTTTCGTCGATCAAATGGGACGAAACGGGCAAGGCCGATCGCCGTGGCCACTAATTCTTTCCCCGTTCCCGACGGCCCGAGTATCAACGTGGCAACATCGTGCATTCGTTCATAAAGTAGCGAGCCATACCATCGCAGTTCTCGAGGAAAGATCGAGTGCCATATCGATGCGCGGAGTCGCATCATCGGTTGCGAGTTGCCTTGAAGCAGTTGATGGATGAGCACCAACGCCAGTCGATGTTGGAAGAAGACTGCAAACGCATGTTCGGCACGAATGAAGAAGTCTGGGAACATCATCGGGACCGCAGTCCAGCGTTGAAAGTCCTTGTGGAAACTTCGAAAGATTGCGGCAAGCGATTCACCACGTTGTGCTGTCAACGGGTCGACCATTGGGGCGAAGTACCGCTGATAGAGGGCGGAAACGATCAAGTCTTCGTAAAGCTCTTGGTCTCGGGCCAAGGGGGGCGATGACGATGCCTTGAGCCGAGGGATCAGTCGCAACAACAAGGCTTCGCTGCGGCGAGCCAATAGATCCGTAAGCGGTAGATCCGGCTCCTTGACTGGTGGCAACTGTCGTTCCGCTTCGTCCGATCCAAAGTCCACGCTCGTCGCCTCCCGTCGGGCAATGGCCAGAGCTTGCGTATCGCAGGGGTTGGCGTACGCCAACCGTCGAATGGCTTCCGCAAAGGCCCGTTCATCAGATCGAAACAGCATGGCAAGACCTCACAGAAAGTAACATTCACCGTGTCATGATATGTTAGCACATTGCATTTTATGACAACACTCCTGATTGCTGTGTGTTACTCAACTACTGTCCAGGAAGAGGGTTGTGGAAAAATCAAGATGTGGCATGCGGAGTGCATTTGGAGAGTGTCACTCATTCCAATCGAGGCGACAACAGGGGGTCAGTTTCCGCAGCGGGCCGCGTCGTTCCCCATCGAAAATGTGGAGCGAGCGGAGACTGACATCCCTGTTGTTGATGGCCGTAGAGATGCCAACGCCGACACATACCTCTTTCAGTGAAGTGACCATGATGACCACTCCCATTCCAGGCCCGCGTGGGTCGTTCTTTCTCGGAAACCTCAAGGAGTTTCGAGCGGGGTTATTGCCCTTTCTGGAGAGGTGTTTCACAGAGTTTGGCTCGGTTGCCACTTTTCGCCTTGGGCCGCACAGGCTCGTCCTGCTGAGCGAACCTTCGCTGATGGAGGAAGTTCTTGTCCATCAGAACAAATTGTTTACGAAGCACTATGCCGTGCGACTGCTGAGGCCCGTCCTCGGGAACGGTCTGCTGCTCAGCGAGGGGAAACAATGGCTCTCACAACGACGACTGATTCAACCGGCGTTCTCGCGACGATTCAACGATGACTTAACGAAAACCGTTCGACGACATGCCGAGCGACTTGCGGCAGATTGGCGGGAGTCGCCGCGACGTGATCTGTATCACGACATGACGAAGCTCACTGTACAAATCGCTGCAGAAGCATTCTTGGGTGTCTCTGATATCGTGGACATGGAGGAGATTGGCGAACATCTCGAAGTAATTCATGCCGACTTTGAACACCGGTTTCAACGAGCAGCCAACCCTCCAATGTGGGTGCCGACCTTTGGGAATCGCCGACTGCGTTTCGCTGTTCAGGGGTTGACGGCTCTGATTGACCGCATGATCGAACGACGAAAGGCCGACTCGAACGAATACCACGACGCGCTGTCACTTCTCCTGCGTGTGAAGGATGAGCAGGGACGAGGCATGCCGATTCAACTGCTTCGAGATGAGGTGATGACCCTGCTCCTCGCCGGGCACGACACGACATCCAACTCGCTCACGTGGACCTGGGTGCTGCTGGCACAACATCCGCAGGTGTTCAAGGCGTTGCGAGCAGAGGCACATGCCCTCGATGATGGAACTCGATGCCCAGGTGAGTTCCCCTACACGCACAATGTCATCAAAGAATCAATGCGGCTGCTGCCCCCTGTGTATCTCTTTGGGCGAGCTGCAATGTCGCCCGTGCAACTGGGGGATTACATCATCCAGAAAGGAGATAGCGTCGTCATGTCGCAATGGGTGCTACATCGCGATCCTCGGTGGTATCCCGAACCGCTCACTTTCAATCCTGGTCGCTGGACACCTGAGTTCGAGAGTCAGCTGCCGAAGTTTGCCTACTGTCCTTTCGGTGGCGGTCCGCGCGTCTGCCTGGGAAAAGAGGTTGCCATGATCGAAGCGGCGACCGTGCTCACCACATTGGCCAGAGAGTTTGACATCGTCCTTGAGAATCCCGACACCATCGTCCCCTGGCCAACTGTCACTCTTCGTCCCAAATCGGCTGTCTGGGCCAAGGTGATATCAAGAGGGCGGCCCGCTACCAACGACGATGCCACGGGTGTCGTCAGGGAAGCGGCGGATCGTCCTATTGTGTGAATCACTCAGTGAACGGCGAGAAGGCGACGCACACTGACCATGATGTCAATGGCGAGTACCAATGACTCACTTTCCCTCAAACTCGGAGAACTGCTCATGTTGACAACAACACGTCTGACGATCGGATTGACCATGTTCTTAGGGATACTGATGCTGCCCGAGGACAGCCGTGGATGTGGGTGTGGTGGTGGGATGTCGATACGACAGTCCAGCACGCTCAAGAAGACTGTTGCCCCCATCTTGCCCCGACCGATGTCAGCAACGTCCAGTGGGTGTCAGGTAATCCCATTCCTTCCGAGCGTTACTCGCCCGTGGATCTTGTTGTCCACTCTTTCTATCGATGGGATCATTGAAATCGAGCGATGCTCAACAAAGGCCAAGGCGCCTGCTCAGTCTTCCACGGCGACAGGCGATCGAGTCTCGGAGCATTCGCTCGTCAATGAAGGTTCCCACTCGAATCGTTGAAAATCAACTCTACGAAATTGCTTCAACGGCGGGTCTCCCAGTTGACCCGCCACACGCTACCCCCTTGGAAGGGAGCCATTCGCGATGCGGGAAATGCACGTGCCGATTCCCCAGTCCCACGGACTGTGGGAGACAAACTATCGGGGCGCTGCCCCTGAAAGCGGTTGCGGGTTGCCCACTTAACGATCGGTCACTCACCGCTTGAATCTGTGAACACCCCCGTTTTGTGACGGCGATCCAGTTGCGTCCCCTGCGCACCTCACATCCCCATGGCAACAGTCGCTTGATGCCAACCCTGTTGTCTGCGAGGATCAGGAATCTGCTGGAGTATCTCCAGCAGTTCTGAACAGGCGGTTCATCATCAAGACACCTCATTGAATCGATCGCCCACGTCCAGTTGTCCAGTCGGAAGGTCCTGGTTTTTTCTCCTGCTAACGAATCCGAAAGTCTTCTGGAACTGGATTTTGGAGGTTCCGGTCTGGTGAGGGGGCAAATTGGGAGGTAGAATTGGTGGCGAAGGGGTGGCTTCGGTCCCCTCTGCCTACCTCCATTGGCCGTGGTCTGTTCGTTCCTTGGACAACTTCGGTTCCTGCCTGCCACTTTTCTCCCCGATTGAGGGGCCTGCCTCATGTTTCGATTTCATCGAGATCGTCGGTTTGCTGATGCGCTGTTGCAGACGTTGTTGCAACGGGGGGGCGTCCTGTTGATGCTGCTGGCGTTGTTTGCTGGTGGGCGATCTTTGGAGGTGCGAGGCGAGGGCGAACAGGGGGCGGCAGATTCGTCGATGGAACGGGGGGCTGTCCTCTATCGTCAACAATGTGCAAAATGTCATGGGGCGAATGGAGAAGGGGTGCAAGATGCCTTTGGAGACGCACTCGTCGGTGACCGTTCGCTGAAAGAATTGACTGACCTCATCTCGCGGACAATGCCTGAAGGGGAGCCGAAGAAGTGTGTTGGCGAAGAGGCCGCAGCGGTTGCGTTGTATGTCTACGACAGCTTCTACTCCGAGATCGCTCAGGCCCGTAACCGACCGGCAACCATCGAGTTCTCACGACTGACAGTCCGTCAGTATGAAGAGTCGATTGCCGACTTGCTGGCGAGTTTTACCGGCGAAGCGAGGGCCTCAAGTCAACGAGGTCTCGACGCGGAGTATTTCAACGATCGTCGTCCCAAGCGAGAAAAGCGAGTCATTCAACGTGTCGACCCGACGATCAACTTCCAGTTTGGGAGTGAAGGGCCTGGAGAAAAGATCAACAAAGAGGAGTTCTCGATCACTTGGCATGGATCGATCACCCCTCCCGAGACCGGCTACTACGACTTCATCCTGAAGACTGAAAACGCGGGGCGTCTGTACATCAACAACACTTCGACCCCGCTGATCGATGCCTCGGTGAAGTCGGGCGATGAAACTGAGTATCAGCAGTCGATTCGACTACTGGGTGGGCGGGCTTACATGCTCAAGCTCGAGTACTTCGTCTTCAAACAGAAGACCGCTTCGATCGCATTATGGTGGAAGCCACCGCATCGGGCAGCCGAGTTGATCCCGGAACGTGCACTGACGTTTAATCGTCTCCCCGAGTCTTTTGTCCTCAAGACTCCGTTTCCTCCGGACGATCGCAGCATCGGCTACGAACGTGGGAACGCGATCTCGGCCGAGTGGTATCAGGCGACGACGTACGCCGCTCTGGAAGTGGCGAACCATCTCGTGAAGCATCTCGATCGGTTCGCCCGAACAAAGCATGATGCCGGGGACCGCCGTCAGAAGGTACAGGAGTTCTGCCGACAGTTCATCGAACGGGCTTTTCGCCGACCGCTATCGAACGAGGACCGCGAGTTCTATGTGGACCGTCACTTTGCGGGGGACCAGCCGCTCGAAACGACCGTTCAGAAGGTGCTGATCCTCGCCCTCAAGTCGCCAAAGTTTTTGTATCGGGAAACCGGACTCGGGACGTTTGATGACGTCGACCGTGCTTCGTGGGTCTCGTTCGCGTTGTGGGATTCGCTACCCGATTCCGCGCTGATGAAAGCTGCCACCACCGGACAACTGAAGACGGAATCTCAACTTCGGCAACAGGCCGAGCGGATGCTTGCGGACCCCCGTGCGAAGGCAAAGCTGCGGTCGTTCATGCAACAATGGCTGAGGGTCGACCATTTTCCGGAGTTGAGCAAAGACCGTGAGATGTTCCCCGAGTTCAATGACGAGTTCGTCGCCGACTTGCGGACCTCGCTCGACCTGTTTGTCGACGACGTATTGTGGAGTGAGTCGTCTGACTTTCGGCGATTGTTGTCGTCCGATGAGGTCTATCTCAACGGTCGACTCGCGAAGTTCTATGGGGTCGAACTCCCTGCGGATGCGCCGTTTCAGAAAGTGTCGCTGGCCGATCAACAGCGGGCCGGTGTGGTGACGCACCCCTTCCTGATGTCGGCTTTCGGCTACGATCGAACAAGCTCGCCGATCCATCGGGGGGTCTTTTTGGCGAGAAACGTGCTCGGTCGCCGACTCAAGCCGCCGCCGATTGCCGTGACCCCCGCAGCGGTTGACCTCAATCCGAGTCTAAACACCCGAGAGCGGGTCGCGTTGCAGACCAGTCCGCAGAATTGCCAAAGCTGCCACATAATGATTAACGCTCTTGGCTTTTCGCTCGAACAGTTCGATGCAGTCGGTCGATACCGTAAAGAGGAGCTGGGCCGCCCGATCGACGCGAGCGGTCAGTACCTCAGCACCGTCGGCGAGACGCATCCATTTGTCGGGTCGACCGAACTGGCAAAGTTCCTTGTTGATAGTCCCGAAGTTCACGAAGCCTTCGTTGAGCAACTGTTCCAGTATACAATGAAACAACCGGTCCGAGCGTTTGGTGCGACCTACCTGCAAGACCTCACCGAATCGTTTCGGAAGAACAATTTCAACATCCAGAAGTTACTCATCGAAATGGCGGCCACCTCAGCCGAGCGAGTGAAGTAACTCGAGCAAGCATCGTTGCCGTCCCGAACGCCAGTCCTGTATCGGAATCATTGAGAGATGGAACTGGTCTCCCGGGCAGCGGCCGAGCGTGCATTGGAGATAGTGTCGCAAGGGCGTGAATGGCCGGTCTATATCATTTTCGTGGGGATCATCTCCGCAGATTGTGTTGCGATCGGCCCAAGAGAAGGATTGTTGCACGGAGACTTGTTGACTTGGATTCGAGCGCACATCGAAGCGAAAACGAAACAGCGATGGGAATTTGAAGATAAAGATGTGTTCGATGGATACATTGAATGCGATGATGACGGGTCTCGAACGATTCGCACGATGGGTGGAGTGAGCCTGCCCAAGAACCTGACAACTGAGATTGAACGAATTCTGAGTGAATTGGAACAGTCATGACACATGCAACCCCCACGGACCGGTGGTCGAGGAATTTGGTCGATGCCGACGTTGTCGCACTGTCTGCCGACTGGGCGATGGCGGTTCGGCAACTGTGGGACTTGCGGCAGTCGGAGGAGATTTCGCGACCACAATGGGAAGCAATCATCGATTGGCTCGTCGAGAGCCGTTTCGATGACAAGTCCCATCTCGCAGCAGAGACAGCGGCCAGTTTGATTGAAGACCTGGCACCAGATGACCTTAAACGTGCGGTGGAGATCATCACTGGTCCGCCACCACTTTGTGAACTGACATTTCGTCGCGTGACAACGACCTGACTTTGGAAACTCATCACCCCCACGCGCCGGTGAGACCGGCGGCTAAACGTTTGATTACTGTTTTGCTAGCGCGGGATGGGGCGTGAATCTGAAAACTGATGGATCGTTCACCGATCACCACTTACCGAAAACCGATCGCCATGACACTAGCATCTCGTCGAGAATTTCTGAAGCAGTTGGGCTTAGGGGTTGCCGCACTGCCGTTCTTGGGGAACCTGGCAAGCTTCGGGTTCGATGGAACAGAGTCTGCGCGGAAGCAGCGGCTCATCGTCATGTTCAGCCCGAATGGGACCGTTCCCAAAAACTTCTGGCCAGACAAAGAGGGTCCACACGAAGAGTTCAAACGAATTCTCCTGCCGCTGACTCCCTTCAAAGACCGCGTGCTGACGTTGCATGGGGTCTGCGACAAAATTCAGGGAGATGGCGACAGCCACATGCGCGGAATGGGTTGTCTGTTGACCGGGACCGAACTGTTTCCCGGCAACATTCAAGGGGGATCCCACACTCCGGCTGGCTGGGCTCGGGGCATCTCTGTTGATCAGGAGATTAAGAATTACCTCCAGTCCAAAGAAGAGACGGCCACGCGATTCGGTTCGCTCGAGTTTGGCGTCGTCGTCCCCGACCGAGCCGACACTTGGACCCGCATGTGTTACGCCGGGTCGAACCAACCGATCGCCCCGATTGACGATCCTTACCAAATGTTCCAGAAGCTGTATGGTCAAGCTCAGGAACGCGAGACGCTTGGCAGCCTTCTCGACGACTTGCAGGAGGACCTGAAGAGAGTCGAACATATGGTCTCTGTTGAAGATCGGCAGCTCCTCGAACAGCATCAGTCATTTGTTCGCGACATGGAACGTGAACTCAAGACGGACGAAGGACGTGCTCTCGACCATCCGGTCCCCACCTTGGAACCAGGGCTGCGAGAAGAAAACGACAACATCCCCAAACTCTGTCAGATGCAGATCGAGTTGCTCGTCAACAGTTTTCAGGCGGACTTCGCGAGAGTAGCGTCGCTGCAAATTACGAATTCTGTCGGAACCCCCCGGATGAAGTGGCTCGGCATCGACGAGTCGCATCACGAACTCTCTCACGAACCCGACAGTAACGAAGCGGCACAGGAAAAACTCACCAAAATCAACACATGGTACTGTGAGCAGCTCGCCTATCTGACGAAGCGGCTCGCCGAGACCCCCGAACCGAATGGCAACGGCTCACTACTCGACAACACCCTCATCCTCTGGGGGAACGAACTCGGGCAAGGGAATTCGCACACGCTGAACAACATCCCCTTTGTGCTCGTCGGCGGCGGACTCGACTTCCAAATGGGGCAGGCGAAGAAGTTCAAAAACGTTCCGCACAACCGGCTGCTCATGTCCCTAGCCCACGGTTTTGGTCACCACATCGAACGGTTCGGCAATCCCGACCATAGCCAGGCAGGTCCCCTCAGCCTCAGCTAATTCGCTCAAGGATGTCCCCCTGACGGTACACATTTCGGTCGCTGTGTTGTTCCAGCGATCCACGGGAACGGACAGCGCTGTGCGCAACTCGGTACTTCTGGGGCAGAGAGACCTGCGATAACAGGCAGGCTTTGCGGCTTTGTGTGGAACTTGTGAATTCTTCTCTTTCCTGAAGAAAACCTGCTCTGCTATCCTTCCTCTCCGTGAATTGATTCCCACCGCAACATCACCGCGTGGATGTCTCGACGATTCCGCCAGGAGTCCGAGGGCATCTCAGGAAGGTCCCTTCCTGATCGATCGGGGTGATGATCCTCCCTCGCGTCCCTTGGGGGGGTGCATTCAGATAGTCGTTGTCTTGGCAAGGAGGCCGCCGTGTCTGCTCCAGAGTCGCTCAATCGTCCCATCGATGTCCAAATCCGCTGGCTCATTCGCCGTGACATGGCCGACGTCCTGAGAATCGAACAGCAGTCCTTCGAGCACCCTTGGAACGAAGAAGACTTCCTGTGCTGTCTGCGGCAGCGCAACTGCATCGGCATGGTGGCCGAACATCACCACGAGATCGTCGGCTTCATGGTGTATGAACTGCACAAGTCGAGGCTCCACATCCTCAACTTCGCGGTCGATCAAGACTACCAACGCCGCAGCGTTGGCTCGCAGATGGTGTTGCGATTGATCGACAAGCTGTCGCAACAACGACGCGACGAGATTCTCCTGGAAGTCCGCGAGCGGAACCTTGACGCTCAAGTCTTCTTCAAGGAACAAGGGTTCCGAGCGATCACTGTACTCCGGTCGCATTACGAGGACACCTGCGAAGATGCCTACCTCATGCGATTCAGCCTGAGCGCTCAGGAAGACACTCTCTCGCCGTTCGCTGTCAAAAACCGGATCTCCGAATATGATGCCGCTTGATGTGACGCCAATTGTGCGACGGACATCTGTGTTCGCCGCACAGGTCACACACCATCTCTCCACTATTGGCCCTCGCCGAGGTTTCGACTTGCAAGGGGGCCCGGCTCGACGACCCCGATGAATCCAGAACAGATTTTCATTGGCGGGGTGACAGCTGCCCTCTGTGCGGCAGGGATCGTGAAACGGACTTGGATTCTTACCGAGACCACCAAAGGGCAACGATTGGTTAGGCGGTGGGGAGAGTCACGAGCCGCAATGTTTACGCTCATCGTTTGTCTGACCGGTCTGCTGTTTGGACTCGCGTTGGCGATCGGTCTGCTGAATCCCATTAGGTGGTAAGTTATGACGGAACAACGTCACTCGTGGTTCGCCGAAGTGTCGCAGGTTCCCCGAGGACTGCTGATGGGAGCCGCCGACATCGTCCCCGGCGTCTCCGGGGGAACCGTCGCTCTTATCCTCGGAATCTACGAACGACTGGTGGCTGCCATTGGTCAGTTCAACAGTACCTTTCTCGGACTGGTGAAAGCAAGACGCTGGGGCGAGGCCGCTCGGCATGTTGACCTGCTGTTCCTCGTGTCGCTCGGAATTGGCATCGTTCTCGGAATGGCCACCTTTGGTGGACTCATTCGCTACCTGTTGCATCACCACCTCCCTTCCACGCTGGCCGCCTTCTTCGGACTGATCGCGGGGTCGGTCGTATTGGTCGCCAGAATGGTTCCCCGCTGGGCGACGATGGAGGTCGTGCTGTCTGTCGTGGCCGCGTTGCTGGCCGTCTGGATCGTACGGATGCCACTGCTGCAGAACCCACCCGATGCCTTGTGGTACGTCTTTTTATGCGGCGTCTTAGGGATCTGTGCGATGATTCTCCCCGGAATCAGCGGCGCGTTTATCCTGTTGTTGCTGGGGAAGTACCGGGAAATGGTCGACCTCTTAGGGGAGGCCGTCCATCTCAAGATCAATGGACATGGCGTGATGACGTTGATCGCGTTTCTCTCGGGTTGTGCCGTGGGCATCCTCAGTTTCAGTCGCTTTCTGAAATGGTTGCTTGGTCGCCACGAGTCGCAGACGCTGGCCGCCTTGTGTGGCTTCATGGTTGGTTCGTTGTGGAAGCTCTGGCCGTTTCAACGTGTGATCCCTGGCACCGAAGGACATAAGACCCCGCTGACAGAACACCTCGGCTACGATGACCCGCTGTTCGCGGGAGAATTCTGGTGGATCATCGGGATCATGGTGACCGCCATGCTCTTGATCCTACTCCTCGATCGCCTCACCGCCGCCCACTCGACCCACCCACACCTCGACGGCAACGTTCCTGACTAACTCATCGCAGACCACGTCAGAAGTAGCCACTTCCATGTTTCAGAGGTCTTCCCGGACAGCACCGTTACAAGCGATGGAGAGCCCGAAAGTCTGTGCTCATGTCCCCTGTTAGAAACAGCGACATGATGTCACGAAAATGAGACGTCACGCACAAGCCTGGCGTACGCTCGCTGCGGCAGACAACTGCAACAGCCCGTTGAAAAACGACCATCAGGCAGCTTCTCCAAGCTGGCACGAGCAACTCGTACGCTTTCTTGCCGAGACATCAAACGGCACCGAGTTATGCTGGGACGTTTGACCTACGCTTTCAACTGGCTGTTAGCGAACAGCTCATAAAATACCCGATCCGCACCGAACAGGCTTGCCATGTCGCTTATCACACGACGATGAATCGCGATCTCTCGGAATTTCACATTAATCCACCCGACATGACAGAAATTGATCTAATCGAGATGGTTTGTGACGGGACTGTGATGTTCTAAGAATTGGGGCAGGACGGGGGGGGCAGGTGGATGCCTCTCCTTCGGTTCGCATAACGAACTCTGTGTGGCTTGTGTCTGGGGGCGTGACGTCGGGGTACCATTTCTCGTCGACGTTGAGGTTTTCCGCAACGCAGGCGGAGTCAGGGGGCGGATTCTTGTTGTGGGGTGACTTTCAGGCGGTAGGGGTGAGCGGGGCCGCTGTGGTCGTGGGCGTCTTGCAGAGTGACGAGGTATCGACCGGGGGTGAGCATGGTTTCGATGAGGGAGTCATGAGTCGTTCCCGCATCGTCGTTGCTCGACAGAATTTTGCCCGAGTCCGTGTAGAGGGTCAGCACGCTGTCAAAATTCGATCCGAGGGTCGCGGCGATCACTTCGATGCGGAGTGACTGTGCTTGAGTCAGTTCCAGGGCGAACACGTCGACGTTGCCATCGGCATGAAGATTGCCTGCGACAATTTGCGGAAACGCGATGAGTTGAGCCTGTCGAAATCCGTCGTTCGGTTCGACTTCGTCGATGATCGGGGCCTCCCCTTTGACTAATAATCGATGTGGCTTGGACTTACCGGCGGAGGTGACGACGGTGAGTTGTAAATCGCTTTGGTCGAACGAGTCGGGGAGTGTCACCTCGAGTTCCAACTGTTCGTCCCCGATCTCTTCGGTTTTCTGGCGTCCGGGGACCGGGGCGGAACCTTGGTTGAGAATCTTGATTGTCACGCCGTCGTCGTCTGTGGTCACCTCAGTGGCCCCCTTCAGGGACCAGCCACGCAGGGTAAACTTCGTGGCACCAAGCTGAGAGAGTCCGAGTGGATGGCACAACGCAACCCGAGGGAGCTTTGCATCCGATGGGGGTTGCTCCTCCGCTTGCGATGTGTGATTCATCGCGAATCCGAGCAGGAGGAGAACAATCAGCGGGGCAGGGCTGAGGATCGATCGATGGTTCACTTGTCCGTTAGGCATAGAGGGCCTCGATGACATGTCCCTCGTCGAGGATGGCAACCGGTCGGCCGTCGGGTGTTTCAAGATGTTTTTGCGGATCGATGCCAAGTCCTCGGAAAATTGTGCAGGCGACATCGGCAGGTCGGATAGGGGAGTCGATCACCTGGCCCCCTTCGTGGTCAGTTTGGCCCAGCACTCGACCAGGGACCACACCTGCTCCGGCAAACAAGAGAGATGCCGCAGGAGCCCAGTGATCGCGACCGGCGTCTTTGTTGATCTTTGGAGAACGTCCGAACTCACCCATCGCGACGACCAGCACATCATCGAGCAGCCCGCGGTCGTGCATGTCAGCGATGAGGGCCGAGAAACCTCGATCGAAGTCGGGGAGCTTCTTGTCGAGACCTTCCCAAATCTTGGCATGATGGTCCCAGCCGCCGAAGTTGATCGTTACAAAGTTAACGCCCCGCTCGACGAGTCGCCGGGCGAGCAAGCAGCTTTGTCCGAAGGTTGTCCGTCCGTAACGGTCTCGCAGGGTCGTTTCTTCGGCATCGATGGCGAAGGCATCGCGAGCTTCTCCCGAGAGGACCATCTCTGTTGCACGTCGCTGGAATTGATCGTAGGCAGCCAGTTGATCGTTTCCCTCGATCCGCTTTGCGAGGCCATCGACCGCTTCGAGCATTGATTGTCGCCGATCGAGACGGAGTTGTGGGAGTGGTTCGGCACGGGCGACATCTCGGACGCGATAATTCGCCTCGTTGGGGTCGCCCGCTTTGAACGACTCGTATCGTCCCCCCAAGAAGGCACTCTTGCCAAGCTCCCAGGTAAAGGAGGGATTCCTGGGAATCGAGACATAGGGGGGCAAGGTTCCAGGGAAACCGCTTTCATGTGCTGCAACGGCTCCCATGGCCGGCCAGTCGCCGAATGCAGAGCCGAAACGCCCGGACATCACCCAGTTCGTCGCGGTTTCGTGATGATCATTATTATGTGCTCCCCCACGATGGAGACAGACTTTATCCATCGTCCGGGCCATCATCGGCAGCAGTTCGCCCACTTGCAAGCCAGTGACATTCGAGTCAATCGGTTGATACTTCCCACGCACTTCCGCAATGGCGTCTGGTTTCGGGTCGAAGCTATCGTGATGGGACATTCCGCCGCCAAGATACACGAGAATGACCGACTTCGCACGGCGTGGTTGCCCGGCATCTGCCTCTCCGAGAGCGGCCCGCGCCTGGAAGAGTGACCCCATGCTCAGTCCGCAGGCGGTCAGCCCGCCAACTCGCAGGAACTGACGTCGATTGGCAGATCGAGAGAGGTGAAAGTCAAACATCAGTTCGTCTCAATGTTGGAAGGCAAATTCTTTCGAGTTCAACAATGCCCAGAACAGGTCCTGTAAGAATGGGGCAGGCTCTGTCGCTGGAACGTCAATAAGTTGTTTGGTAATCGCAGCTCGCTCGGCATCGGTCGGCTGTCGACTGACCGTCGCGAGGAACAGTTCGGTGACGATCTCCTGAACCGGCATTTCGGCTCTCAAGAGTCGTTCCAGTCGACCGTTCGGCGACTGAATCTTTGCCGAGAGTCCATCGTTGTTTTGCAGGTGCAGCAGTTGGGGGAGCGTGACATCTCCCGAACGTTCGCAGGCACAGGCGGTCACTCGTTGCGATCGTCCGAAGAGGTTCAGGAAGTAGGAGTCGGTTCCGGGATCGGGGACTTGTATCGCCCTGATGCCGAGGGGATATCCCTGAAACTGTTCGGGGTCGTCCGTGGCGAAGCAGATGGCATCGAGCAGCACTTCCGCAGGGAGCCTGCGGGCCTGAGCATGCGAATAGAAACGGGCGTCGCGAAAGTTGGTGGGGCGAGTCTCTGCGGAGAGCTGATAGGTCCGCGAGTTCATTATGAGACGCATGAGATGCTTCAAGTCGTAGTCGGACCTCACGAACTCTCGGTTCAGGAGTTCCCACAACTCTTGATTCGAAGGGGGATTGGTCGCCCGTAAGTCGTCGACAGGCTCGACCAGACCGGTCCCGAGAAAGTGTTTCCATAGTCGATTGACCATTGCTCCGGAGAAGTAGCGGTTGGCAGGGTCGGTCATCCAGCGGACGAACGGTTCGCGAGGATCGCGACCGGGGACGATCTCGATGGGAGAACGATCAGGAGGCTGAGCGAGAAGTTGCTGGCCAGTTCGAGGCTGGCGGACAGTGACCGGACTGAGCCGCGTTTGTTCGATCTGTCGGCCGAGATCGGCGATCCGCTTTTCAACTTCGTCGACCTCTTTCTGCTTTGCCTGAACTTGCTCCGCGGCACCGTTTTGTGTGTCAGTTGTCTGAGTGACGAGCGCTTGGAGTTGCTGTTGCAGTTCTGTCCGCTTCTCTTGCTGTTGTTGCAGTTGCTTTTCGAGATTCTGGAGATGCCGCGTCGAGACGAGGAGTTGTGTTACTCCCTGGTCTGACGGCTTTCGATCGAGGGCCAATCGCGAAAAAAATGAAACGAAGTGGTAGTAGTCGTCTTGGGTAAACTTTTCTAAAGGATGATTGTGGCAACGAGCACAGCCAATCCGAGTGCCGAGAAACGCTTGGGCAACCGAGTCGGCCACTTCCGACTCCTCCGACGACTTCTCGCCGACTGTGACGATGAAGTATCCGACGGCGGGATGCTCCGTACAGGCTCCTTTCGCCAAGAGCACATCCGACGCGATCTGTCGCCAGTTTCGACCCTCGATCAGTTGCTGACGAATCCATTGATGAAAGCTGCGGACCCCTTTCTTGCCCCGGACATCATGGTCACGCTCGACCCGATTTTGTAGCAGATCACCCAGTTGCAGCGACCAGTAGTCGACAAACTCGGGACGAGCAAGCAACTTGTCGATCATCCGCTCCCGCTTGTCGGGGTGAGCGTCTGCCAGGAACAGACGGACTTCCTCCGGCGTCGGCAGTGTCCCCACGGCATCCAGCATCGCCCGCCGTAAGAACGTGGCATCATCACATAATGGAGATGGCTCGATTTGCAACGCCTGCAAACGAGCGAAGACTGGGGCATCGATCTCGTTGTTGTGAACCGCATACCACTGTGGATCGACCTCAGTCTCGTGCGGCATGGTGAAGGTCGCGACTCCCACTTCCCCCTGAAAACTGACTCGCACGACGTTCTCACCATGACGTAGCGCGGTCACCTTCCCCGCCTCATCGACAGCGAGAAGTCCCGCGTCCCCCGAAGCGAACTGCGTCAGCCATGTAACATCGCGACTCGATCCATCGCGGTACCATGCGATCACCCTTAACTGCCTATGTTCACCGGGACGAAGTTGTGCTGAGGCGGGCTCCACGTCGACACGATTCACCCTTGGTTCATCGGTCAAAGGGCCAGGGGTTCCTGCGGCGATCCAATTCTTCAACACCTGTTCGGGCAGGCTGTTTGGGGCGAACCGCTGGCCCCCTCCATGCGGAACGGAACCGTTCGCCTTGGCGATCAACAGACTTTCGAGGGGAGCCGCAGGATTGAGCCTTCGCCCTCGCCCCTCCCGCGTCAACGACTCGAAATCACTCTCAGGGGCAAATCCCCGCAAAGAGAGTTTGAACCCGTTTCGCCCTGCCAACTTCCCGTGACAACCGCCTGAGTTACAGTCGTATCGGGTCAGGATGGGGACCACGTCATTCACGAACGACGGGACGACCGCATCGGACACAGCGGGGGAAATCTCCGGCCCCGACGTGTCAGACGACTCGGCCGTCGATCTCCCTGATCCGTAATGAACGGCGAGTCCGATCATCACAGCCATCATGATCCATCGCGTTAGCAATCGCTTGGGCATACAAAGTCCAGAAAACATTGTGACATTCCGGTTCATCGATCGGAAGATTCTAATGGATGCCCAGGGGGTACCACAATCACAATGCCCAAACAGTCCGCGAATAGACTCTGGTGACTGGCCTTGATAGCCCGTTGAGAAGCGAATGTGGGTCAGATTTTCCAATCTGACAAGAGCATCTCGTACGATTCTTTCCGAGTCATCAAACGGCACCATGTCAGTCCGGGAAGACTGCCGCACGTTTTTCAACAGGCTATTGTTTTAGAAACGAAAATCGACAAGTCGGTGACTGACACGAGCGCCGCAACGGAGACACGAGCCCGCGATCGACTTTCGCGGCATTCAGGCTGCAACTTGAGTTGTTCGACGATGACGCCTGTTACAAGCCAGAGTTTTCGCGGGCAAGCGTGCAGGTGCGAGTCAAGACCTTCCCCGATGAAAAGGCCCCGATGACCCAGGCGTTCTGATCCAGCGGAAGATCGATCGTTACCGTAACTTCCGTTGTGCCCGAGACGATGTTTGTTGGGGTTACGGTCACCACAGTTTCGGCTGCACCGATGGCCCTCATGATGCTGTTTGCTTTCTCTCGGACCGTTTGAGTTGTCCCACCGGGAATGATGCCACGACGTGCCGCCTCATAACAGGCATTCTCCATAGTGTTTACAATCATATTAATCCGAGAGAACTCGACGGCCGCAAATGTGAACAACAATAACAATGGCAACACTAACGCAAACTCCACCGTAATTGCCCCGCGACGGATGTTTGGCTTTGCTCGATTGTCGTCGTTGTTCCTTAACATGATTGTGTCCGTATCCAGATCATAGGTGGCGACATCGAAAAAAGTGATTGACCCGGGTGCTGCATGGTTCCTGGATCGTCACCAATGACTACTCCGTTAAGACAACTGGTAGAGAACGTGCTAGGTCTTCAAAGATGAAACGGAGTTCACTTTCATTGTCAGCATGGAAATGCCGACCGCCGGTGATTGTTGCCACCTGTTCCATGGTCGACTGTTCAGCACCTGGAAGAAACGTAATGGTGTGAATAATAATACCTTCTGAATGGGCATCCTGGGCAGCAAGGACAGGGTCACGACCCTGATTCCATTGGCCGTCGGTCATCAACACCATAATTCGCTTGGCTCCCGGGCGGACATTTGACCCGTTGAGCACGCTACGTGCACGATCAATTCCTGCGGACATCTTGGTGCCCCCAAGAATAACGTTGTTTCCCCGTGCGTTAATTGAAGAGACGATTTGACCATGATTCAACGTCAGCTCGACATCAGTTGTGACTTCAGGAGAGGTTTGACGAGTCAGCCATCCTTCGTAGTTTGCAAGCGTAATTTCGGAGCCCCAAGTGACGAGCGCCACTCGTGGACGGGGATTCTGCTTCTTGAGTTCCAGTTCGAAGTCCATGATGGCCTTGCGTAAAACGCCCCAGCGACTCTTGGTGGGATGAGGGGGATACGCTATCGGATGGGGCGACATCGGTGTTCCCGGGGGATACGACCAGTCAACTCCACTCAAATCAAAGCACATCGAGTGGGAGCGGTCGACAGCTAAGCAGATTTCTGTTTGAGTACTCGCCGCAATGGATGTTTGCGTCGGAGCAAATGTACTTGTACCGAAGAGATCGGCGAAGAAGAGATTAATTGCCGGGTTAGGTTTGCCATTGCCGAATTCTGGCACCACTTTAACGGTATTGAAGGGTGTCTGATTGGCGACAAAACCCCAATGACCGTCCGGTTGCAGGACACTCGTGCCGATCTCGACGTTGCTATCTATAAGTGTCATGGGCTTTCCACCCACCTCGTTTTTCGCGGCAATATCAATCGCGGCCTGTCTTGCGACGGCAACGCTCTGCGTCCGCCGCAGTGACTCGGCACCCGCTTTCGCAGCAGCGTCAGAAGCGGCTCGGAGTTCTGAGCGAGTCAATTGCATATAGGCGACGTCGATCGAGAACATGGCCATCGCCAGCAGCATGACAATGATGACCGTCGCAATCACAAGCACGCTCCCTTTGCGATGCAAGGGGAGCGACTTTCTGAATGTCTTAGAGCGGCAAATGAGCCTCAGTGTGGTTTTCATCGGTTGGTCTTATTTTAGTTTCGTACCATCGTCACTGTAACTTGGACTAAATGGCTGTTGAAATACAACTGCGGCCCAATAGCGTTGACGTCCGAGGGAGCTGTGACCGTCACCTTGATCTCCGTTCCCGATGGAGTTGATGAATTAACCGTTGGACTGACCGAAAATGTGGCCTCCTCAATGTTTCTTCCGGCCAGAACTTGCATGGCAATGACTTCCGCATCTTGGGAGGTTTTCCCTGGAGTCGTCACGACCCGTGCGCCTTCGTAGGCCGACTGGGTGAGGACTTGCTTTAAAAAAATGTTGTTGGCGACCTCAATTGCGCCCATACATATCATGACGATTACGGGAAGACAGACAGCCGCTTCGACCAATGCCGCCCCGATTCGAGGGGCACTTCGTCCAAGTGGAGAACACCGAGAGGCTGCGTGGTTTTTTCGCACGGGCGTGATCTTCGTTGCAGTAGCGACCTCGCTCTGAGAACGGATCGATGAAACGGCGTCAACACATTGTCTGTCAAACCCTATTTCCAGAAATGGATGAAGTGATCTTTTGGTTCTGCCCGGCCAGATTTTGTCGACCATTTGTGCCGACATTATCGGTTGTGACGGGACGATGCGAGATGACGACACAATTTGGTTGACGGTCGACCAAGAGTTGTCACAGGGGCAGGGTGAAAATATCCCCGCCTTCCTGTTGGTGGTCGGCGTTACCGGTAGAGTGGGCGGATCGGGGTTCCTTCGGTGATGCGGAAGGGCTGACCGGCTGGAGAGAGGTAGTGGCTGGCAGGGTCGATTCCCAACGCATGAAAGATTGTCGCCATGGTGTCCCATGGGCCGTAGGATTGACTGGCGGGATAGGCGGCATCCCGGTCGGACTCTCCCACCGTCTGACCCCGAACGACTCCCGCCCCGGCAAACAGAATCGAGTAGCAGGCTCCCCAGTGTTTCCGTCCGGGTGACGCACCTGCAAATCGTGGCTCCTTCGCCACCAACGGGGCGCGACCGAATTCGCCCATGCAGATCACCAACGTCTCATCGAGGAGTCCGCAAGACTCCATATCGAGAATAAACGTTGAAAAGGCCCGATCAAATCGGGGAAGCAGGTAGTTCTTCAACCCATCATAAAGGTCGTTGTGAGTGTCCCAGCCCCACTCGTCAATCTGGTCGCCAGCAACATCTTGACCACGGATGTTATGGTTCAGAAACACCGTCACGAACGGGCACCCCGCTTTGACGAGTCGTCGGGCGAGCAAGCAACTCTGTCCTGTACGGTTCTCTCCATACTTCCGCCGCAATTGCTCAGGTTCCTGTGAAAGGTCGAAGGCGTCTCGCGTGGTTGGGCGATCCAGAAGTGCAAATGCTTGATCGTAGTATGCCGATGCCGCCTCGGGGCGAGATTGATTCAGGAACGTTGCACGTCCCGCTTCGATCTGGTCGAGCAAACGGCGTCTCGCGTCAATTCGTAGCGTGGGCAACTCCTCCTGTAGCTGCAATCCGGGGACAGCCGCAGCCGCTGTGGTCACATCTCCGATGACAAACGGGGCGAAAGGTTCGCCAAGGAAGCCGGGGTATTGACCCGCACTCGGTTCACGAGGTGCCAGTAGCGGTCCGTTCAGATGCACAGCCGTCTGAACGAAGTCGCGACTCGGTCGAACCCGCGACAAGATCGCCCCCTGACAGGGAAAGTCCGTCGGGAGTGCGGGAGGATTCCCTGTGATTTGCTGATGATATCGCCCCGTTAAACTGAGGTAGATCGCTGAGCCATGGTCGAGTGATTCGTGTGACATACTGCGAACGATGGAGAGCCGATCAGCGACACCGGCCGAGAGCGGGAGATGTTCGCAAAACCTTACCCCCGGCAGCCGAGTCGGTATTGAACCGAACTCGCCACGCACTTCGAGCGGAGCCAGCGGTTTCGGGTCCCACGTTTCCAGTTGGCTCTGTCCTCCCCCAGCAAACAAAACGACGACCGACTTCGCCTTTCCAAAGCCTGGCTGATCGATCGGGACTGACAACCCAGAACCTGCCACAACTCGCGATGGCTCGTTTCCCCAAAGGGGAGCGGACATCAGAGGTCCCTGCCAACCACACCAAGCCGCCAGACTCGATAAGGTCCCGACACGCAACCATTCCCGCCGACTGATTCCCAACCGGTCAACATCTCGATCACCACGTTGGGACGCTAGTCGAAACATCCGTACGCCGCTCCACTTACCGTGTGTCGTGTCCACCCCGGGTCAAGATCAGTCCAGGTCAAGTTCCTTCCCACGTCTGCTACGATACTCGGTCGTCAGAGAAGCTCCAACCCTGACCTGACAGCCTGTTAGAAAACGTGGGTTGGCTTTCCAGCCTGACTGGGGCCGCATCATGTCTGGGAAAAAAATCATACGAGTTGCTCGTGTCAGATTGGAAATCTGATCCACTGTTGCGCTTCAACTGGCTGCTAAGGCACCCCTGCTCCTTCGTTCGTCTTCACGCCGCTCGCAGTGAATCGCCGCAAGACGACGAGTTTGTCATCGCCCGAGACACCCGTACAACGTCGACAAGCAGGACCTTACGAACAGGGCTTTCCTATCCAGGTTTTGATACGGATGCTTACCTCACATCACTGCCACGGGAAGTGCGAGTATGGGATTCTATCTTACGACAAACAGTGACTAAGTCACGGCATCGGGCGGACGTTGCAACGTCCATCCCGGGGCTGTCAGTGGGGGTTCGGTTGAGGGACGGGTCAGTTCGCCATACAACTCGGGACGACGGGCTCGCAAATAGCGTCGCCCCGATGACTGAAGGAGTTTCTCATAGGTCAAACGGCCCAGGCAGAAGTCGTCATCTAGACGATGACATTCCGACAACACTTCGCCAAACGGGTCAAGGACCATTGCATTTCCATTCCGCACCTGTCCTCCATCGAGGCCGATTGGATTGGTGAAGACGACGTACAAGCCGTTTTCCCAAGCTCGGGCCGGCAACCAACGCATTAGCCACCCGCGCCCCTTCGGCCCCTCGAACTCCAACCGCAGAGGGACGGGGTCGTGTTGCCGATTCGCCCAGAGTTCCGGGGCCACAATTCCCCGTCCCGGCATCACCGAAGGGAGGCAACCAGTCACATGCGGCATGAACAACACCTCTGCCCCCTGCAAGGCGACGATTCGTACGTTCTCGGGCAAGTTGTTGTCGTAACAAATCAGAATACTGCACTTCCAGCCTTCGATGTCGAACGATACGAACTCGTCTCCCGGTGACAGATACGGGTTCACGAAGGGGTGCAACTTCCGATGCTTGGCAACCAGGCCATCCCCATTAACGCAAACATAAGCGTTATAGACCTTCTCCCCTTGGCGCTCGAACAACCCTGCGAGGAGATGCACGTTGTATTTCTTCGCGATCTCAATCAGCCGTTGCACGCTGTGACCGTCCGGCACCTCTTCCGCAAGCTTAAGCAGTTCCGCCGGTGTCAACGTCTGGGCGAAGGTGTAAGCCGAGATACTGCATTCATGAAAGCTCACGACCGTCGCCCCTGCTGCGGAAGCCGCCGCTGTCAAAGCTTCGATCCGAGCGAGATTAAAGTCCCGATCTCCATCGCGATGTTCAAACTGCACGGCAGCAATGACAAGATCGTCTCGCTGAGTGGCGACTAAAGAGGATGCGGCCATCTCGAACTCCCGGAACCTGTCGAACTGAACAACTCAACTCAATTCATCAACTTTGTGCAGCGTTCGACAATCGACTCCAGTTGATCGACATCTTTGCGAACTGTGGCCGAATGCTCCTCGATGTCTCGCTGCAGCGACTCAGAGTGCGGTCCATAGTTTAGCCGTCGAGCGAGGAACTCAAACTCTTCGGTCCCCACCAGAGGGACAGCAAGGTCCCGGGCATCGCCTCGAACCATCCGCAGCGCGTCAATCAATCGTCGCAGAAATCGATAGGCGTCCCGCAGTGGTCGGCGGTCTTCAATGAGGCCGATCCGTTCCAGCGACTTGAGAGCCTCGCGAGTGTTCTGATGTCGGACCTCGGGGTATCGCCAGCCACAGGTCATTTGCAGTCCCTGGACGAAATACTCACAGTCGACCAATCCTCCCGGACTGAGCTTCGCGTTAAACTCACCCGGACGGACAAGTTCTCGCACTTGCCGTTGGCGCATTCCCCTCATTGCCGCGACATCGAAGGGGCGATTCGTGTAGACGAGACGATCTCGAAGGTCGATCAGTTCGTTACCAAACTCGGCGTCCCCCGCGATCGGACGGAGCTTTACAAGTGCTTGTCGTTCAAAGGGCCATGCTGGTCCATCGGTGGCAAAGTAACGTTCAAACATCGCTCGTGACGATGCGAGACTCCCCGCCTTACCGTAGGGGCGCATTCGCAAGTCAATCTCGAAGATTCCTCGCCGACGAGTGATGATCGACTTGCGAAACTGTTCGACGACCAGCGAGAAATAGTTGTCATGCGACAGCGGATGTGGACCGGACGAAGTTCCGTCACCTTCATAGATGAACAGCAACTCGATATCCGAAGCAAACCCCAATTCGCGTCCCCCACACTTTCCCATCGCACAGACCGCCAGACGACACGGTCGCCCATCTCGCGACTCCGGCTCGCCATGCTTCTGCCGGATCGCGTCCAGCACGATATCGAGTCCCCCCTGAACGACCAGTTCGGCGATGTCTGTCAGTTCGGCAGAGAACTGGCCGAACTCCGTTTGCAGGTCCAAAATGTGTCGCATGTCGACACGGAACATCTCCCGATCCTTGAATCGGTTCAACGCTCGCTGTTGCTCCGGAAAACTGCTGGCGACTGCGAGCTCGGTGTTGAGCCTCTCTTGAAGTTCGACAATGCTCGGCGTTTCCTGAAGAGCGGCGATGTCGGTCAGCACGGGAAACAACATCGAGTGTTGCAATCTCAAGAAGTCTTCCCAGAGGAAGTCGCTGCCGCCGAGCACTCGCACCAACGCTCCCAGCACGTCAGGCTGTTGCAGCGTCGCGAGTTGTTCGAGCCAGTGCGGGTCTCGAAACAGGTTCTTTAACAGTCCCCGAAAGTGCATGAGAGCCGACTCGGGATTCGGCGAACTCGGCAACAAGTGTGTGAAATGCCGAGTGAGTACGATTGCCGCCCGCATCTCATGTATCTCGTCAGCGTCGGTGATGCGTCCCCCTTCCGTGTTGGTCACAAACAAAGTGTCGGTGACGGTCGGCCCTGCGGAATGTATGAGCATTCGTTGTACCGAGACGCCGCTCAACGTGAGTGCATTCGTCATCTCATACAGAAACCCGGGAACGTCTTCACCCCGAATGTGCATCACCGTGAATTCGGCTGATGACTCGTTGTCGATCGCAATTTCGATCGGCAGGAGAGGAGACTCTGTCCGGACTGACGACTGCAACACCTGAGCGACCCGCTTCACCAGTCGCCCCTGAGCCTCGGCATAGTCCCCCGCCACCAGCAGGCGGGTCAGCTCCAACAGGTCGGACTCATAACATCCCCACAACGTGACATGGTCGCTCCCCTCGGGGAGCCGTACGGTGAACACGTCGACAAACTTTCGCCGCCGCTCGCGTCCGATCCCTGCACGATTCGACACTTTCGTCGGGTGAGCCTCCCGTTGTCCCGCGTTACGATTCATCTCATTGGCATCGCCGTCACTCCTTCCAGCGTCGAAACTCCCAACGATCGCACGTTCTTCGTCAAGTCTTCCGCTCTCGGTACGATCATGTACATCGACAATCTCTTCCAAGGAATCACTCGACGGCACATCTCCGCCAGTGAATACAAACCCCGAATCGATGTTGCAGCCATACGCGAACAGAAGCCCGCACATCAGCGACAAGTCCCCAGGACGATCGTAGCCGACAATTGTTAGTTCCCAACGGCAATCATCCAGCGGTTCGAAACGTATGGCAATCGGTCGAGAGTCGCTGAGTGTGTCGAGAAGATCAATCTGCTTTGCTGTCTGCTCGGCTCGAAACAGCTCTTCATATCCACTCGCCGCTGCGCCGAGATGTCGCGAGAGAGGCAACCGCTCCGTCGAAGGATCAGTCCACGATGCTTCACTCAAATGGACATGGCGTTCAAAGAGTTGGCGAGCCTCCTGGCGATGCTGATGGTAGTGTTCCAGGAATTGCTGAGCCGTCGGGAAGTCGAGCCGATGGGCGAGATACTGCAATTCCCGTTCGCTCTGTGGCAACTCGTGCTGCTGCCGATTCTGCATGAGTTGTAACGCATGTTCGACCGACCGTTGGAAGACATACGAACTACTCAGTCGACGATGTTCGCCCGCGAGCAAACAACCGGCATCGGTCAGACGCACGAGAGCTTCAAGTGTTCCGGTGACACGTAGTTGAGGGTTATCCCGTCCATTGGCCAATTGCAGATACTGCGTCAGAAACTCGATGTCCCGAATCCCTCCCGACCCCAGTTTGACATCTCTCGCTGCATGATCAGTGCTCCGCATCGTTGCATCGATCTGCCCCTTCATCTCGCGTACGCTCCGCCGTGCAGCCTCCGCATCTAACGAAAACAGAATCGGCTGCACCTCATGCAAGAGCGATTCTCCCAACTCCCTCGCCCCAGCAATGGGACGGGCCTTTAACAGAGCCTGCAACTCCCAGGGGCGCCCTTGACTCCTCAGATACTGCACGTAGGCAGCCGGGGTCGTCACAAGCGGCCCCGATCGCCCCCACGGGCGAAGTCGCATGTCGACCCGATAAAGAAACCCCTCCTTCGTCGCTTCGCCCAAAGCCCGAATTAGTTTCTGTCCCAATCCCCAGTATCGCTCCGGTTGATCCTTCGAAAGAAACAACAGGTCGATGTCAGAACTGTAGTTGAGTTCTTCGCCACCCAGTTTTCCAAACGCCAACACCACAAAGTTCGAGAGGTCCAACCCCAGCTCCGCTGCGGACAGTTCCAGGCAGCACTGTGTCAACGCATCGGCCAGGAGCGACAGTTGCAACGTCACCCGTTTTAGGTCGACGAGATGGAATGTATCGCATGCGGCCAACCTCAAGACTTCCAACTGCTGATACCGCCGCAGAGCGTTCATCGACTCCAGAAATCGCCCCCCGTCCCCTGCGGTCCCCTTGCTGTGACTTGCTCCAGCAACTGCCTCGGAGTTGATCCCGGCCGACCGGCGGGCCTCTTCGGTAAACTGAAGTCGACTCTTGAACTCCGCCAATCGTCGTTGTTGCGTGAGGTCGTCCAACGACTCCGGATGATTCAGGAGAATCTCTGTCAGATACTGGCTCCCCACGAACAGACGAAACAGGATTTCGACCGCCCGGGGATGTTCTGACAAGTTGGCGAACAGAACCGTACGATCTGCGACAGAGAGCACATACCGCTCGAAGTTCTTCAAAGAGGCATCTGGCGCCGCAGCATCGTTCAGCGCAACGAGAAGTGCCGGCAAACAGGCGGTGAGGTGTTCGCGGTCGGCGTCGGTTCGACACAGTCCACGCAATCGTTCGAGGGCCCACTCCGGATTGTCAAACGCGACTGGAGCCAACAGCAACAACGCCCCCTCAACCTTCTCGGGCCAGAGAAGTCCACGACACTGTTCGACATTCAGCCGTAACATTCCCCTCCCCCATTTGACATCACGTCGACCGCCTCATCACCTCGCTCCGCCATCGCTCCCCAAGACACCCTTCGGCACTCTTCGGCACCCTGTTTGCGACAGGGGGCACGAAAAAACTCCCCCTGTTCCACGGTCGATGTCCCTGCCTTGAAGGACTCCCGACTCTGGGTGGGAGTCGACCCAGGTCTGGCGAAATAGCTGGGAGTGGGGAATCGGGTGTGTTGTAAGTCTGTTGCGAGACTTTGTAAGGGTCGGTATGTCGACGATGAACCACACGCAGGACTGCAACAGCAGGTGTATCATGGACGGAGGGGGTGACAGAGTTCAAGTCACCTGATCAGATGGTCTGGGTTGAGCGGTCTTGGGGTTCGCTGACGCATCAATTGTTGGTGGAAACCTGGAGCAAGTCAGTCAAGTTCGTTGCAGAAAGTAGAAAGCAGTAAGTCGAAAGCAGATAGTCTCACGCAAAGGGACCAGTAAACTGTTGAAAGATGTACATCAGGCTTTGCAGCCTGACTTGGTGCCGTTTGCTGTCTCGGCAAGAAAGTGTACGTCTTGTTCTTGTCAGCTTGGAAAGGCTGACCCAAAGTCGCTCTTCAAAGGGCTGCTATGCGACTTCGCGTGCCACTCTTGCCTCTTTTCTGCTGACTTTCGCCTCTTTGGAGGTAACCACGAGTCCCCCCATTACGATCAGACGAGTTCACCTGCGAAATCGTCAAGGGTTGAACTTTCGTTATGACCGGGACCGCCATGTGTCGATACTGAGAGTAGGAGTGTCCGCTCTCAACAGGGGCGGATGCAGTCGTTTGCAGGTGATGGTGCCTGCCAGCGGCCATCGGAAGGATTCGGGGGGAATTGGTGATGCTACGTTCTGGACTCATGTTTGCTGTCGTGATGACAGCAGTTTGTGCTTCCCACTGCGAAGCTGGATGGCCCTTCGAAGCCGAAGGCCCCCGCAGGGGCTCGGCCGAGTACTACGAAATGCACGCCGACGCCCCGGTTGGACAGCGGCAGAAGTACCGCTTCGGCAAACTCTGGCCTCCATTCGCCCGACCCACCGGCCCCAAAGCTCCGCTAGTGCATCGATACCATCACAATACGTACTGGCCGCTTCCCTACATCGAAGATGACCGGCAGTCGGTGCAAACGATCGTCGACACTCAGATTCAGAACGGATGGGAAGAGTCGATGACACTCTACGACTATCACTTCGATCGCGAAACGAACGAGCTAAATGCACCAGGACGCGATCATCTTTATTGGATCATGTCGGACGTCCCGGTCGAAACACGGCAGGTGCTCGTGGCGACATCACGGGTCGATCCCAACGCGAACAATCTCCGTGTCAATGCCGTGCATGAAGAACTGAGCCGAATTGGTGGGGCACAAGCGATGATCCCCGTCGGTCTGCGGGTGGCGACTCCCCACGGATCGCCAGCGAGTTACGTCAACTCGATCTTCAAGTATCGTGTGGAGAACATGACTCCTCCACCGACCATCACCTACACCGTCGGCGGACAATAAGCAGACGAAGTCCCGGTGAAAACAGAAGCGGGCTCGACCGCGTTGATGATTCAACAATGTCGCAGGTACGGGGCAAGAATCCGTTCCTGATCGCATCGACATCGCGATCGGCAAGTACGACTCGACCTACAGACAGAGATCGGGCTATTGGGGATGGAATGAGTCAGCCACAAGACGACGCTCGCAACGCCCACGAACGAGACATCGAGGCAACCTCGAACAGCGGGGAAGAGGTAATCCGCCAGAGTTCTTCCCTGAACAAAACGAGCGAGCCAGGGAAAAACTTCTCCGGTGACCTCTACTCGAACCTCTTCTCCCGGCGTCGAGCAGTCGAGTCGGGGGCCACTCCAGTTCCGCCACTGGTCGAATCCAACCACCCAACGAAATCTCCTGGTTCACCCTGCCATGCTCCCCTCGTTGAATCTGTTCAAGTTGAAGGATCACCTGAACACGATGGAAGTTCACCGAAGGGTGAAGCTGCCGATGATCGGTCGGTGATCTCAGAGAGCCTCCAAGGCGACGAGGAAATCGTCGGCTCGATCTCAGCAGCACTCGATTCGATCGAACACGAGATCAACGATGCCCTCGCCGAGTGCAGCCCGTCGACCGCTTCCCCATCCGCGACCGCCCCATTCTTCCCCACTGCGTCGTCGACTCGCCGCACTGCGGAACCGCAGGGACTCCGACGATTCGAGCTGGACCGAGATTCCGAAGCGTCACCCATTCTCTCCCCGACTCCTCCGGTCACCTTGCGAGACACCGGACTCACACTCGCTCAACTCGGCGACTTACTGCTCAAACAGTTGTATCTCGATGGAGTTCTGACCGGATACGATGCGGCCAGTCGCATGAGGCTACCGTTTGGCATCGTCGACTCGGCTCTACAACACCTGCGAGACACGCGATTAGCAGAGGTCACCTCCGGCGAGATGTTCGGACGACTCTCCTTTCGGTTCCAACTGACCGAAGCGGGACGATCACAGGCTCGCGACGCGTTTGAACAGTGCCGCTATGTCGGTCCGGCGCCTGTCACCTTGCGAAGTTATGTCGAACAGTGTCGCCGACAAACAATTTCCAAAGTTCACTGTAACTCGGAGTCGCTCCGTCGTGCCTTCGCAGGTCAGATCGTTCGCCCAGGTTTGCTGGACGAGATTGGCCCAGCGATTTGTACGGGTCAGGCGATCTTTCTGCACGGCCCTCCCGGCAATGGTAAAACGGTAATCGCACGTCGCCTTGGGAAGTTTCTGCATGAACAAGCGGGGGAAATCTACGTTCCTTACGCACTATTGGTGGACAGCAGTATCATTACCGTGTTCGACCCAGTCCTGCATCAGACGACGGATGATGCAGAACTTCAGGCTGCGGAGAACGAACGACAGTACGGATCAACTGACCCCTCGGGATACGGTTCGAGCGGAAACGTCGACTTACGTTGGCGTCGCATTCGGCGACCGGTCGTCACAACCGCCGGCGAACTCACGCTCGATATGCTTGATCTGCGGTATCACACGGCCAGCAACTATTACACGGCTCCGTCGCACATCAAAGCGAACGGCGGAGTCTTTCTGTTGGACGACTTTGGTCGACAGCAGATGTCGCCACGAGACTTGCTGAACCGGTGGATTCTGCCGCTCGAAGAACGGATCGATTACCTCACCCTCGCGACGGGCAAAAAGTTTTCCGTCCCGTTCGAGCAACTGGTGATCTTCTCGACCAACCTCAATCCTGCGGAACTGGTGGATGATGCGTTTCTCCGCAGAATTCGGCACTGCATCGCCGTTGGCCCTCCCTCTCGAGACCTCTTCCGCCAGATCTTTCAGGTTTGCTGTGAGCAACGTCAGATACCGTATGACGAAAGCATTGTGCGGTATCTTTTCACAAATCATTACAGCCTTGCCAGACCTCCCAGGTGGAGCGATCCGCGCGATTTACTGGAGATCATAGAGGGAATCTGCCGATTTCGTGAAGTAGCGATGTCGTTGGAAGACACTCTGGTTGCTGAAGCATCCCGCAGATTCTTCCAACCTCACTAGTCGCGACCACTTCGTCGTGTGAACTCACGCGGGGAATGGAGTCCACTTTCTGCACAGGATGACATGATGTCGCCAATACCCGAACGCAGCCGCGTTGCCGTGCTAACCCTGCTCTTCGCAGGAGTCGTGTGCGGGTTTTCGGGTTGTGCGTCGACGAAGCAGACGGGGGGCTTCTCGAACGATTCTCAGGGGACCTGGGCCGCCATCCGAGACTTCGGCAAACCACGAAACAGCAGCAACTACGAAGAACACATCCAAGAGATTCCGTCGCAGCTACAACGTCCGGCTGAGTTGTCGCTCGCCTATGCTCGCGCCATGGAAGAGTCGGGGAACTACACCGACGCTCGCGTCCACTATCTCAAAGTTCTGGAACTTCGTCCGAATGATGTCGCTGCGATTGTGGGGATCGCCCGTGTCGATCATCGTGAGGGGAACCTTGAAGCTGCCGAGCGTGGCTATCGCAAGGCCCTCACCCTCGACCCCAGCAACGCCGATGCCTTGCACGGCTTAGGTCGACAACAGGCAAAGCTCGAACAGTGGGATTCCGCTGTCGACTCACTCAATCGAGCCGTTCTCGCCGCTCCGAACGACACAACGATCCGCTACGACCTCGCCGTTGCCCTTGTGCAAACCGGCCACATTGATGCCGCACTCCCTCACTTCATCCGCACTGTGGGAGCCGCCGAAGCAAACTACAATGTCGGCCTGATCCTGTATCAACAAGGTGACCTTGCCGGCGCCGAACAACAGTTCCGTATTGCAGTCGCCCGCAAGCCGAGTCTCGCCCCAGCCCAGCAATGGCTCGACACCGTGATTGCCCAACAGCATTCGCAGACCGAGACCAGCGATCGCACTCTCGCCGCCACCAACTTTGCGGCCCCCAGTTTCTGAAAGCCGAGCCTACTTCGTCGGGATGTCGAAGCGAATTCCTTGAGCCAGCGGAAGATCTCGCGAGTAATTCACGGTGTTCGTGACGCGACGCATATACTGCTTCCAGGAGTCGGTCCCGGACTCGCGCCCTCCGCCGGTCTCCTTTTCGCCACCGAAGGCTCCCCCAATTTCGGCCCCGCTCGTCCCGATGTTGACGTTCACAATTCCACAGTCGGAACCAGCAGGAGAACAGAACAGTTCCGCCTCGCGAAGGTCATTCGTAAAGATGGCTGACGACAGTCCCTGCGGCACTTGATTGTGCTGAGAGATGACCTCGGCAAGATCAGAGTAACGAAACATTGACAAGACGGGGGCAAAGGTTTCTCGCTGCACAATCGGCGCATCGTGAGAGATTTCGACCAACGCGGGCCGAACGTAGTAGCCGCCGACTGGGACCCCCTGCGAGAGCCGTTCGCCTCCATGGACTTGTCCCCCCTGAGAGCGGGCGTCATCGAGAGCCGACTGCATCGCGAGGAACGCACGTTCCGAGATCAGCGGGCCGACGAGTGTGCGAGGGTCTTCAGGATCGCCAATCGGAAGTGTCTGATAGACCGAGAGCAACCTGTCTCGAACAGAGTCGTACAGGCTGTCATGCACAAACAGTCGACGTAGGGAGGTGCATCGCTGGCCGCATGTTCCGACAGCCGCAAACACGATCCCGCGCAACGCCAGTTCGACATCGGCGGATGGAGTGACGATGACTCCATTGTTCCCGCCAAGTTCGAGCAACGAACGACCGAGACGGGCGGCGACTCGTTGTCCGACCGCTCGACCCATTGCGACCGAACCTGTTGCCGAGATCAATGGCAACTGCGGTGAATCGACGAGAGCCTCCCCGACTTCTCGCCCCCCCAAGACGACCGACGAGATTCCCTGGGGAACATCAGGCATCTCGCGGGCCACTTCTTCAACCAGATGCTGACAGGCGATCGCACAGAGCGACCCTTGTTCGGCCGGCTTCCAAATCACGGAATCGCCGCAGACCCATGCCAGCGCAGCGTTCCACATCCAGACGGCAACGGGAAAGTTGAAAGCGGAGATCACCCCAATTGGCCCCAGGGGATGCCACAACTCGGTCAGTCGGTGCAGCGGTCGTTCGCTGGCAATCGTCAACCCATACAACTGCCGCGACAGGCCAACGGCAAAGTCGCAAACGTCAATCATTTCCTGAACTTCGCCGAGCGATTCTTGTGTGATTTTACCAACTTCATGAGTGACCAAGGTCGCGAGATCCTCTTTCGCTGCTCGCAATCGCATGCCGACGCGACGAACAAACTCCCCCCGTCGAGGAGCCGGGACCATCCGCCACTGGAGAAACGCTGCCGTTGCCGTGTCGACACGCTGAGCGACGTCACACAGGGAACTAACCGGCAGCGTTGCCAGCGTCGATCCATCAATGGGCGATGTCACCGAAAAGCGATCAGCCACAACGTCGGGCAACACAAGATGCAGTCGTTGCATTGCCGCAAGATAGGAACTGGACATTTCAACCCCCTCAGGGAAAATCACAGCCCGTGGAAAAACGACCGTGTGTCAGTTTTTCCAAGCTGACACGAGTCACTCGTACGCTTTCTCGCCGAGTCATCAAACGGCACCAGTTCAGGCTGGAATTCCTGACTTGAGCTTTTCAACAGGCTGATAGGTCACATTGACACATGCAAGTCATGGCCAGGGCACTCCCAACTTTGTGTTCGTCCCCAGCCGACCCGAGGCTCATTTCCCCGGTGTTCATTGTCCCGCATTCGACCAGCGTCCCACAAGGGGAGACAGAATGGAAGGACCGGCGATCACTGGGTGCGTGGGTTAGAATTTGGGTGATTGCTGTTCCCGATTTCCAGAGCCATAACAGTGAGGCTGGTCCGATGATGACGTTACGATACGTGGGGCTTGATGTCCATAAAGATTCGATTTCGGTGGCGGTTGCCGATGTGGGGGATGCGGCGGCGCAGGTTCTTGAGCGGTTGCCGTTCGATGAAGCGCGGGTGTTGAAGTTGTTGCGAACTTTGGGGCCGCTTGGTTCGTTAAAGGTCTGTTACGAGGCGGGGCCGACGGGGTATGGGTTGCAAAGGTTCTTAGAGGAGAAGGGGGTGGACTGTGTGGTCATTTCGCCGTCGATGGTGCCGCAGCAGCTGAGTCGCGTGAAGACGGATCGACGCGATGCCAAGAGGCTGGCCCACTTCTTGCGATCGGGCGACTTGGTGACCATCTGGATTCCCGATGCCGCGACCGAAGCGATCCGCGACTTGGTGCGTGCGCGGGATGATGCTCGTCTTTGCGAACGGCGCATCCGGCAGCAGTTACTCAAGTTTCTGTTGCGTCAGGGACGACGCTTCACCGAAGGTGTTTCGCATTGGACCAAGACGCACTGGTCGTGGATTCGTCGGCAGACGTTTGACTTCGAAGCACAGAATCAACTGTTGGCCGACGCCATCGCCACGGCAGACCAAGCCCAGTCCCGCATCACCCGACTCAACGCCGACATCCATGACGCACTGGCCGACTGGCGACTCGGCCCGCTGGTGCAGAACTTGCAGGCGTTCTGCGGAATTCAGGAGTTGACGGCCGTCGGAATTGTCGCAGAGATTGGCGACTTTGAACGATTCCCGACAGCGGCGAAGTTCATGTCGTTTGTCGGCTTGGTTCCCAGCGAAGCGTCGAGCGGTCCAACACGTCGTCAGGGTGGGATCACCAAGAGCGGCAACCGCCATGTGCGACGTCTGCTGATCGAAGCAGCCTGGCACTATTATCATGCCCGACCAAACGCGAGCCTCGCACTGTTACAGCGGCGCGAAGGTCTGCCTCAGGAGGTCATCGACATCGCCGACAACGCGCTGCGACGACTGCGAAAACGCTCGCTGAAGTTGCAGCGAATCAAGAAGTCTGCCACGAAGATCGTCACCGCGCTGGCCCGCGAGTTGGCGGGGTTCCTGTGGTCCGCCGCGATCACCACGCAGCGTCTGCATCGCGAACAGACTTCCCCACCAGCGACCTCAAAACGGGCGAAGCATGATCGTGACAAACAGCAACACACGAAACGCGAACAGACACCACTCCCAACAGAATTGTGACGATGATGTTCTAACTAGGATAATGTTACATCGATACGACAGCATCATTTGCCAGAGATTATTCTTTGTAGGATGATGTTGTGAGATGTCTGCGAAGAGACAACGATGACAACAACCGACTGCCCCCCAAGGAGACGACAGCGACGCCGTGGCGGTGTGGAGACCGACGAACGGGAAGCACCCTCGATGCCCTCTTGAGCATTCCTTCACAGGAACACGCTCGTCCTGGAGACTGAGGTTCCTCCCAGACGAAACCTTGCCTTGCGGTAACCAACCCGCGTATCTCAGAGTGCCAGTCTCCCACCCCCACCGGCCCGCTGCCATCCCCAGGAGAAAATCATGACCTGACGCCCCCCTTTCAGTCAAACAGAAAAAGCCCCCCCCCACACTTGACCGGTCCTTCCATATCAGAGTGTTGGGATGTGATGGCGAAAGTGGATGCTCATTCACCGATTGATTCAAGTTGTTACGACGTTTGGGGTCCCCAATTCAATCCCTCTCGGCGAGTATCGTGTTGAATAGTATACGGTTTCGCCGCGCTTCCGGGAAATTGCCGTCGTGTATACTGCGTTTCGGCCCACCGGTGGTGAGCGATGACGATACGGTGTTCGGCTTTTCCAGGGTGGTGACTAGAATCTTCTCTGTTCCCCAATGCCTGCGGAGTCGGTTGAGTCAATCGTGATCGCGCAACACAGTTTGTCTGTTCTCGCGTGACTGGTTCCCCTTTGAATGAGTGACCATGTTCCCTATTTGTGACAATATCCCTTCGTCCCGTGTGCCAGTCGTCAACTATCTGATGATCGGGTTGTGTTCGATTGTCTTTCTCTTTCAGTTGAAAGACCAGAATGCCGGGCTGGAGGATGTGACGCTGGTTGAGAAGTACGGGATGATCCCGGCTCGGATCACGCATCCCGACGAACCGGTCATCTTCGAGACCGAGGCGATTGCAACCGATGATCGGGGACGTCAAAAACGGGTCATCGTGAGGCGGGAGGCGGAGAGTTCCGGTCTCCCTGCGGTGCTGACTGCATTCACATGCATCTTCCTGCATGGGGGATTGATGCACTTTGCCGGGAACATGTGGTTCCTGTACATCTTTGGTGATAACGTCGAAGACCGTCTCGGGCATGTGGGCTATTTGTTGTTCTATCTGGCCGCCGGGGTGGCAGCGAGCATCACCCACCTGCTGGCCGGGCCCTCGTCAACCATTCCGACCATCGGAGCAAGTGGAGCGATTGCCGGCGTGATGGGGGCTTACTTCATTTGGTATCCGAAAGCTGAGGTCGATGCGCTGGTTCCGTTTTTTGGATTCCTGCGAATCATGCGGCTCCCTGCGGTCTTCTTCCTGGGGCTCTGGGCGGTAATGCAATTGCTGCCGGGGTTACAGTCCCTCAATGGAAATCAGGGGGGTGGAGGTGGAGTCGCGTGGTGGGCCCACATTGGGGGCTTCGCGGTCGGCATCATCGTCGCCTTCGTCGCTCCGTTATTGCATTTGGTTCCTGCTGCTCAAACTCCACTCGCGGTACGCCGACGTGTTCGGTCGTGGGGCGATGACTATTAACAGTGACTCATCAAATAGCCCGTTGCAACACGACCGTGACTCAGATTTTCAATCTGACAAGAGCATCTCGTACGCTTTTTTCCGAGACATCAAACGGCTCCCTGTCACGTTGGAACGCTTGCCCCACGTTTTCAACAGGCTGCTAAGAGCGACACAAGGTCAGGCTGCTTCAGAATTGAGATCGACTGAGATGACAACTCGGGGGCAATGCACCACTATACCGGCTTGTTCATCCATCCTTTGACCACCGATTTAGAGAGCAGAGACACAAGATGCCGACACTTCAGGGACCGCAGTTACTCGAACTTGGTCGGACCATTCTCGAAGGGGCTGGGGTCCCGACAGCGGATGCAGCGGTCGTTGCAGCGGAGTTAGCGGATGCTAATCTGGTGGGGCACGACAGTCATGGCGTCATGCGGCTGATGCAATATGTGCAGTTTGTCGAGGAAGGGTTCGTCAAAGTTGGAGCCACTTCCGAAGTGGTTCACGATACTCCCTCGGTTGTGGTGATTGATGGCCACTTCAACTTTGGTCAGGTGACGATGGCCAAGGCACTGGCTGTCGGAATCGAGCGTGCGAAGCAGGTGGGTTCTGCCAACGTGTTCGTGAGAAACTGCAATCACATCGGTCGACTAGGGGCCTACACGGAACGGGCGGCGAACGAGGGACTGGCCGCAACAATGGCAGTCAACGCACCCGGACCGGGAGGAGTCGCTCCATTCGGGGGAATGGAGCGTCGACTCGGGACGAATCCGATCAGCATGTCGGCCCCTGGAGTCGAGGCCCCGGTCGTGCTCGACATGACCACAAGTGCGACAGCCGAAGGAAAGCTCCGCGTCTCCCATCAGAAAGGGGAGTCGATACCAGCAGGTCTGATCATTGATGGTCATGGCCAGCCTTCGACCGATCCGGGGGCATATTACAACAAGCCCTACGGTTCGATCTTGCCGCTGGGGATGCCGTTGATGGGGCATAAAGGGTTCGGGTTGAGCGTAATGATCGACCTGTTTTGTGGCATTTTGTCGGGGAGTGGTGTCTGCCGCGACGATCTTCCTCGCGGGGCAAACGGCGTCTGGCTGTCGCTGATCGATATCGAACCGTTGATGCCTCAAGAGGAGTATCAGCGTTGGATGGCGACCTATTCGTCGCACATCAAAGACTGCCCGCGTCTGCCGGGTGTCGACGAAATTCTCCTTCCTGGTGACATCGAACGTCGCCGTCGTATTGAACGGGAAGCGTTGGGAGTGTCGATTCCGGATGAGACTTGGCGTCAGTTGACCGAGTTGGCTGCGAGGTTGGGAGTCACCATTGGGTGACGTGTCGCTCCCGATCAGAAATCGAGCAATCCGGAGGCCAAGGCTATTGGGAAGTCCATTAATATTCCCGGTGTCGACAAGTCGTCATTCTCGGTTCTGAGACGACAGAGACGGGAAATGGCATGGTTCACAAGAACTGAGGGGGCGTCCTTCCATCTCGGGAGTTTCTGGCTAAGATGCGGACGCTTATTGAATCCAGTCGGCGTTGCCGTGCGCTCTGGTGTGTCCCTTTTGCCAGTTTGATCAGTTGCTGCTCATGAAGGCGTTGCGACGAATTCTGGACCGCTTGCATCCTCTCTTTGTTAAAGGGGGGAAGTATGAACGACTCTATCCACTGTACGAGGCGGGGGATACGTTCCTCTATACCCCGCCGGATGTGACCAGCGGTCCAGCTCATGTTCGGGATGCTCTCGACATGAAGCGGATGATGATCACGGTGGTGGTGGCCCTCGGGCCCTGTATCTTGATGGCGTTGTACAACACCGGTTTGCAGGCGAATCTGGCAATCGAGCATCAGGTTCATGATCGAGTGCTGACAGCCGAGGGGACCGAACTGGCGGCTGCGACAATTGTCGGCTGGCGTGGTGCGATCGTCGAAGGTTTGGGGGTTGGTTACAACTCCGGCAGTTTGATCTCCTGTTTCCTGATTGGTGCCCTGTACTTTGTGCCGATCTTTCTGGTGACGCAAATTGCCGGTGGATTGTGGGAAGTTCTCTTCTCTTGTGTTCGCAAGCATGAAATTAACGAGGGCTTCCTGGTGACGGGGATGTTGTTTCCCCTGACTCTTCCCCCAACAATTCCGCTTTGGCAGGTTGCCATTGGGATCAGCTTTGGGGTGGTGATTGGTAAGGAAGTTTTTGGAGGAACAGGAAAGAACTTCCTGAATCCCGCGTTGACTGCCCGTGCTTTCCTCTACTTTGCTCATGCTGGCTTTATGTCGGGTGATAAGGTGTGGACTGCTTCCAGTGGTGCTGCTGTCGATGGTTACAGTGCCGCAACATCGCTCGGTCATCTTGCCTCGGCGAAGGGTCAAGGAATGGCTGCGATTACTGATGGTCTCCAGATCAGTTGGGCGGATGCCTTTATTGGTACGATTCCCGGATCGATGGGGGAGACATCGACGCTCGCCTGTTTGCTCGGGGCATTTTTGTTGATTATTACCCGCATTGGTTCGTGGCGGATTATGGCGGGGGTGCTGATTGGTTCTATGGCGACCGCGGGGGCGTTTTACCTCTGTCGTGACATGAGCAGTAATCCGATGTATCAGATGCCGCCGCATTGGCATCTGGTTGTGGGTGGGTTGGCGTTTGGGTTGGTGTTTATGGCAACTGACCCTGTCTCGGCTGCTATGACCGAACCGGGGAAGTGGGTTTACGGATTGTTGATCGGTGGGCTGACGATTCTGGTACGGAACATTAACCCGGCCTTCCCTGAGGGGATCATGCTGGCGATTCTGTTCGGCAACGTGATGGCACCGCTGATCGATTACTTCTTCGTGCAAGCGAACATTAAGCGGAGGCTCAAGCGAAGTGTCGTCTGAATCTAGCTTTAACAAGGACTCTGTGCAGGGGACTGTGGTCATCGCCGCGGTGCTCTGTCTCGTTTGTTCACTTGCCGTCTCCGGTCTGGCCGTTGGCCTGCGTGAGAAGATCGATCTCAATAAAGAACTCTACCTGAAGGAAAACGTCCTGCGGGCCTGTGGGCGCGTTGCTGGCGATGCTCCCTCGCCGGACGCCGATGAAATCTCGCGGAAGTTTGAAGGGATCGAAGCATACTTTGTGGTCCTTCCTGGATTGAAAGACGAAGAAGCCGGGTCGATCAAGGCTGGTCTCCCGGCAAATTACGAGCCTCGTAAAGCGGCGAAAGACGCTGAGTTGGGGGTCGAGATTGCTCCCGAAAACGACATTGCGAAAATTCATCGTCGCGAAAAATATGGTCGAGTTTACATCGTACCTGCGAGTGGTGAGACGCCGCGTCAGGTTGTTGTGCCGATCAATGGAAAGGGCTTGTGGTCGACGTTGTATGGGTTTATGTCGCTCTCGCTTGAGCCGGCCGCAACTGGGGGTGAGTCGCAGTGGGTGATTCAGGGAATCACCTTCTATGAACACGCCGAGACACCGGGACTCGGGGGGGAAGTCGAAAACCTGAAGTGGCAAAGCGGCTGGCGGGGGAAGGTTCCCTATGATGGCAAGGGGGTCGCTCAAATTGATGTGATTAAGGGATCGGTCAAGCCGTCCGATTCGGGGTCAGAACATAAAGTGGATGGTCTTTCCGGTGCGACGATTACGTCGGTCGGGGTGAAGAATCTCGTCAACTATTGGTTGGGAACCGACGGTTATGGGCCATTCTTGGACAAGTTGCAGGGGAGTGAGATTCCCGAATTGGCGAAGTAGGGTATGTCGGGTCGCACGGTTGATGGCCTTGGCCGTCGATACTGGTGGGTTGTCAAATCGATGATTTCGTGATGTGACGGATTGCGGTTCTGGACGAGTTGTGTGGTCGCGAAATTTGTTTAGTGAGTAGCAGGAAAATGGCAGACTCCGCGAAGAAAGTTCTGACGAAGCCGATCTTCGACGGTAACCCGATTGCGTTGCAGATTCTCGGAATCTGTTCGGCTCTGGCGGTGACCACGCAGATGAAGCCCGCACTTGTCATGGCACTGGCGGTGACACTGGTGACTGCCTGTTCGAGTGCTCTCGTCTCCCTGATTCGTAACTACATCCCCTCCAGCATTCGTATCATCGTGCAAATGACGGTGATTTCGACACTGGTGATCTTGGTCGACCAGGCATTGCAGGCCTACGTCCCGGCTGTCGCCCGGAAGCTTTCGGTGTTTGTCGGTTTGATTATTACCAACTGCATCGTCATGGGGCGTGCCGAAGGTTTCGCCATGAAAAACGGTCCTGTAATGAGCTTCCTGGATGGGATCGGAAATGGAGCCGGTTACAGCCTTGTTCTGATATTGCTCGGCTTCTTCCGTGAACTGTTTGGGACTGGGAAGCTCTTTGGAACACAGATTCTTCCTCTGGCACGCGAAGGGGGTTGGTATGAGCCGAATGGGTTGCTCCTCAATCCTCCGAGTGCACTCATTTTAGTCGGCTTGTTGATCTGGGCCCTAAGAACCTGGAAGCCCGAACAGGTCGAGCACTCCTGAGTTCTGAATAATTATGTTGAAGGTTGATAGTCGGGGTTTGAAGAACGAGGGGGCGGACGAGGTCACAGCTTCTGCCTGAAGGGGCTGGGGAATTGTGACGATCAAGTCGGAAGACAGGCAGGTTCCACATGCGGGTCTTGCCGAGGTGTTGCGACAAACTACTAACTCAAGACGGCTGACATGGACCATTACGGCAGCATCTTTTTCGAGTCGATCTTTACTAAGAACCTCGCGTTGGCGTTGTTCCTCGGGATGTGTACGTTTTTAGCACTCTCGAAGGATGTGAAAACTGCCATCATGCTCAGGATTGCGATGCATCGTCGTGCAGGCTCTGTGACCGTTCCCGTCAACGTAACCTGATTTATCATAAGTTGTTGAAAGAAGGGGCGGCTCGCGTGGACGGGAGTCAGTAGTCTTAGTGACACCGATTTAAGATTCGTCGGATTGATCAGTTACATTGGTACGATCGCGGCGATGGTGCAGATTCTTGAGATGTTCCTCGATCGTTATGTCCCGGCCCTCTATCACGCGCTGGGAATCTTCCTCCCGCTGATTACGGTCAATTGCGCGATCCTGGGGGGAACACTCCTGATGATCGAAGCGGACATGACCTTCCCGGAATCTTGCGTGTATGGCATCTCCTCCGGGTTTGGATGGGCACTGGCGATTGCTGCTCTCGCAGGGATTCGCGAGAAGCTGCGTTATGCCGATATCCCCCAAGGGCTGCGGGGACTGGGGATCACGTTTATTACTGTCGGCTTGATGGCCATGGCCTTTATGGCCTTTGGTGGTATCGAGCTGTAATGTTGAGTCATGCTCCCTCTTGCGGGGGTGTGACTTCCTGTTGAAGTTTGTTCACTCTTCCAGATCAGACCCATGCCTGCTGCTCCGATTATCCTTGGCGTCCTGTTCTTCACCGGCATCGTGCTGGCGCTGGTCGGCGTCATTCTGGTCGCCAAGAAATACCTCGTGGCCGCTGGTAGCGTCACGATTCTTGTGAACGATCAAAAAGAGATTTGCGTCCCAGCCGGAGGCAAACTGCTGAGCGTGTTGGCGGACGAGAAGATTTTCGTCTCCTCAGCTTGTGGCGGCGGCGGTACCTGTGCGCAGTGCAAGGTGATCGTGCATGAAGGGGGGGGAGACATCCTCGCCACCGAAAAGTCGCACATCAACAAAAAGCAGGCGAGAGAAGGGATGCGACTGTCGTGTCAGGTCTCTGTCAAGCAAGACATGAAGATCGAAGTCCCTCACGAAGCGCTCGAAACAAAGAAGTGGCTCTGCACGGTCCGCTCGAACAACAACGTCGCGACCTTCATCAAGGAACTCGTTCTCGAACTCCCCGCGGGCGAAGAAGTTGCCTTTAAAGCCGGGGGCTTCATTCAAATTGAAGTTCCTCCGCACGAACTCGATTACAAGACATTCGACATCGACAAACGGTTCCATGAAGACTGGGACAAGTTCAACGTCTGGCGATATCACTCGAAGGTTGAAGAAACCACGATCCGCGCTTACTCGATGGCCAACTGGCCCGGCGAGCAAGGGATCATCATGCTCAACGTCCGCATCGCCTCACCTCCGCCACGTGGCCCAGAGGGGACTCCTCCCGGGAAGGTGTCGTCCTATATTTTCAATCTGAAGCCGGGAGATAAGGTGACGATCTCCGGACCATACGGCGAGTTCTTTATCAAAGAAACTCAGAACGAAATGGTCTACATCGGTGGGGGAGCCGGGATGGCGCCGCTCAGGTCGCACATCTTCCAACTACTCAAGGGGACCAACTCCGACCGAAAAATCAGTTACTGGTACGGTGGACGTTCGTCTCGCGAGCTTTTCTACATCGATGAGTTCCGCGAACTCGAAAAGAAGCATCCAAACTTCAAGCTCAACATCGCCCTTTCGGAACCTCTGCCGGAAGATAACTGGACTGGCTACAAGGGGTTTATTCATCAGGTGTTGCACGATGAGTACCTCTCGAAGCATCCGGCCCCCGAGGATATCGAGTACTACATCTGCGGCCCGCCGATGATGTTGCAAGCGGTCCAGAAGACCCTTGATGCACTCGGTGTCGAACCCGAAAACGTCGCCTTCGACGACTTCGGCGGATAATCGATTCTGCACGATCGATCACCCAGGGAGACTCAAAACCTCACGTCTGCAACGTGGGGCACTTCGTCAACCCTGCTTCCTCGCCAGCAGGCAGATGTTGATCATCCCGCATCGCAGTGGTTGCAGGTTGCGGTCGCACCAGCGGGAGAGACCTTGCATTCCGAATTGAAACGGGAACAGATGCAGTCCCTGTTCGCGGATCACTTCGCAACCCTCCTGGGCAAGTAACTTCCGCAGTCCACCGAAAGACGAAAAGTTTTCCAGTCCATCAAACGGACGGAGTTTCAGGGTGGATGCCAGTCGCACGATCGGCTGCCAGACAATGTTCGGCGTGCTCAGCGACAAGTAGCCTCCGGGTTTGAGCAGCGAGGCCATCTGTCGGACCGCGACATTGGGATCGGGGGTATGTTCGACACATTCAGACGAGAGAATGACATCGAACGAACCGGTCTCAAACTGATCGGTTAGCCGCATGGCATCGGCCACTTCCGCTTCACAGCCGACGTTCTTCCGCACTTTCTCGACGAGACTCGGGGCGATGTCGGTGGCAATGACTTTGGCCCCGCGCTCGTGCATCCGGCGAGCGAAGTAGCCGAGACCCGTCCCGACTTCCAGCACTCGCTTTCCCGAAAGGTCGATGTCGCCCAGGAAGAGGTCAACCAGTGTCTCGACTCGTCGTTGCGTATCGTATTCGGACAACGCTTCGACGAACTGGTCACCGAGTCGTTCGTAGGCAAGATCGCGGCCGTCCAATGTTCGAGACTGAGCAGGAGCGGTTCCTGCGGCAAACGAAGTTGTCGTGGAGGTGGTGGCAGACATCGCAGGACTTTCGGACGATAGGTTCATTTGGACTGAGACGCCGCGTGAGCGAGTGAGTTGCCGTCGAGTATCGAATTAACGCGAGACGACAACCGCTTGAGGTGAGTGTCGAGCCGGTACTTCTTGCAACAGGGCTTCGACCTGAAGGATTTCACGAAGTTCTGCTTCCGTCAGCGCCGCCCGACCATAGTTGGTGGGCTGATGGGCTGCGGTGGCGGGAGTTCTGGCATCGCGTGGCGAACGTTGCAACACATAGGTGGGCCGTCCCTTTACCTGTTCGTAGATGCGTGCGATGTATTCACTCGCAACCCCGAGGCAGAGAAGTTGGACGCCGCCGATAAAGAGAATGGTCGCGATCAACGAACCCCATCCAGGGACGAGGTCGCCCACCAGGGCTTGCCGCATAAGGATGTATGTCAGGTAAGCGGCCCCGGCAATTGTCACGATGAAGCCACAATAGGAAGAGACTCGAAGCGGTGTTGACGAGAAGGACAGCACGGCATCGCTGGCGAGCCGCAGCATCTTCCGCAGCGTGTATTTCGACGTCCCGGCAAACCGTTCGGGTGCATGAAAGCGAACGAATGTTCGCGAGAATCCGAGCCAACTCACCATTCCGCGGATGAAGCGGTGTCGTTCGGGCATCTCTCGCAAAGCGGTATAGGCCCGTCGACTCAGGAGGCCAAAGTCGGCTGCTCCATCAATGATGCGAGTATCGCTCAGTTTATTGATGAGCCAGTAGAAGCTGTGCGAGGTCACTCGCTTGAGCAACCCGCAGTTTGCTGTTTCTTCGCGAATTGTCGAGACGATTTCGTGGCCGTTTCGCCAGTGGGCGATGATTTCGGGGATGAGCGAGGGGGGGTGTTGCAGATCGCAGTCCATTGTAATCAGGGCATCGGTGTCGACGAGATCGATACCGGCCGAGAGAGCTGCCTGATGACCGAAGTTGCGTGACAGCGAAGCCACGCGAACTCGCGAGTCGAGTTTCGCCAGAGCGAGCAGATGATCGAGTGTGTCATCGCGTGAGCCATCGTCGACAAAGAGGATGGAAAAGTCGACGTCGTGGATCGTCTTGAGCGTACCGTCGAGTGCAGTATGAAAGCTCCGGATGACTTCCGACTCGTTGTAGCACGGAACGACGATCGTGACGGTCTGCTGCACAACACCACCATCCGGCGAAGGAAAACACTCCGGTTCATGAACCACCAAGGTCCACGGAACTCTACCCTCTAGAATCGACTTTGCCGGAAATACCTGACTGTTTCCAAAAGGCAACAGAGGGTTACTGTGGGAAGTGACCGGATGATGTTGGTTGCAGCGATTGTGACGGAGGAAAGAGGGGGGTGGCGATTCATGATTCGTTTCGCCCTGCAGTTTGTTTGAGGGCTTCCACAACGCGTGCTGTTTCTTGCGTGGTGTGGTAGTCTCTTGAGGGAGTGTCTGTCGAACGTGGGGGCGTCATGGTTGGAATGGACTGGCGACAATGGCCTCGAGTGGTGATGGGGCATCTACGATCGGGGTGGCAGCATCTCGGCGACTTCGTCTATCCCCCTTGTTGCGGTCTGTGTGGCGGCGATCTCTGCGACGGCGATGAACCTGACAGAGAACCTTTGTCGACGCATCTTGTTGGTGTCGAGACAGAAACGGTAACGCAAGACAATGCCCCCAAAGGTGGCGGGACTCAGACCTCCTTTGAAGTTCCGGAAGATGACGTTGATCAGACCCCGTTTTCGCCGGGGCGTGTCGGGCGGGAATTGGTGTGTGGTCGATGTCGCGAGAACTTGCTGCCGAAGGAGACCAATGTCTGTTGGCGTTGCAGTGCCCCGGTTGGACCGTATCTGAAAACGAATTCGGGGTGTGTTCATTGTGCCCGCGACAGGTTTCAATTCACTCGAGCCCTCGCACTTGGGGCTTACGAAGGGGAGTTGAAGCGGGTCTGTCTGCTGGCGAAACAGCGAGAACAGGTCCACATCTCCGGACCGCTCGGGAAGTTATTGTGTGAACGATGGGGGGCTGAGCTTGCAGCGTGGCGGCCCGATGTTGTCGTGGCGGTACCGCGTCATTGGACGACTCGCCTCAGGAGTATCGAAGCTCCCCCCGATGTTCTGGGTGAGGTGTTGGCTGACTTCTTGCTGTGCCCGCTAGAGCGACATATACTGCGGAAGAGACGGCGTACCTCTCCCCAGTCGACATTGAAGCCTGCCGAACGAAGAAGAAACTTGCGAGATGCGTTCCGCATGGCAAGAGGTGTGCGACTGGATGGATGTCGCGTGTTACTCGTTGATGATGTGCTGACGACCGGCACAACCGCCAATGAAGTGACTCGCACATTGAAGTCAGCCGGGGCGGCAGAGGTGCTGGTCGCTGTTGTTGCTCGAGGAATTGGTGCAGCTTCGGGGCCAACATGAGGCGGTTGGATCAGGAGTGAGTCACCGAAACGCACAAAGTAGAGACACTGCGGAATTGTAGTGAGAGACAAACCCGTCGCAGAAATTCTGTCGACCAACTGCTGAAGGACTTGCAATGTCGGAAGAGAGTGCTGCTGCGGTCCCCCCGCAGACGCCGGAGTTGGTTGTTCCGAAGAAGCCCCCCCGGCTCACGCCGATGTACTTCTTTCTGCGCGGACTGGCGATCAGTCTGCCCACCATTTTGACGTTAGCCATCGTGCTTTGGCTCGCCTCATGGATCAACAATAACATCATCTCACCCGCGACTTGGACGGTGAAACGCGTCATCGCCGTTTTTCTTGACGAGTCGATTTCGCGCGAAGGACTGGTGCGGCTCGAGGGAGGCCCCGACCTGGAAGGGTGTGGGCGTCGATACCTTATCACGAAGGAAGAGCTTCAAAACCTCAGTCGATTCGGCAAGCCGACGTCGGAACAAGTGATCGCCTCTCGTGGAGTCTACGTCCCACTTGGAACTCGTGCTGTTCCTTACGACCACTACATGGTGGTCTCTCGCGAGCGACTCCCCATCGACATGCCCACGTCATCGACTGAACTCTACATGGAGTACGCCGCTGAAAAGTCGTTCGGAAGCGTGTTTCATCTGTCCGCCGTTGCGGTCGTGTTGGTGATTGTGGCGCTCTATTTTCTCGGTCGATTCGTCACCGCAAGGCTGGGGAACTGGATCGTCTCACGATTCGAATCGGGCGTTCTCGGTCGGGTTCCCGTTGTCCGCAGCGTCTATGGATCGGTGAAGCAGGTGACCGATTTCCTTTTCAGCGAACAAGAAGTCGAATACCGACGCGTCGTCGCGATCGAGTACCCCCGACGAGGGATTTGGTCGCTCGGTTTGGTCACCGGCGACAGTATGCTTGAGATCGCCACTGCGGTCGGTGAACCGTGTCTCAGCGTGCTCATCCCCAGTTCGCCCATGCCCATGACTGGCTACACCATGAGCATCCCGCGTAGCGAGGTGCTCGACCTGCACATTTCGGTCGAACAGGCAATGCAGTTCTGTATCTCGTGCGGGGTGTTGGTTCCGCCGGAACAGAAGGTCACTGCCGAGTCGTTGCAGCGGCAACTCTCCAAACGGTTCACCGAGAACTTCATGGCGACGACCTCGAACTGGAAAGGCCCGGCTCCCGGCGGACCTGGAGGGAGCGTGGGGGCACCACCCGTGCCCCCCTCAGTCAAGCCCCCCGGATCAAATGACGGACCATCGGGGACCGCATCAAACGACGGCGGAGCGAGCCAATGACCGACACCACTTCCCGGTCCGGCGGATCAACTCCTGCTGAGTCGACCGGCGTTGGCTCGACGAACCTGTCGCGGCCGATCATCGTTCGCATTGCCACGCGAACCAGTCGGCTCGCACTCTGGCAGGCCGAATTCACCGCTAATTTATTGCGCCGACTCACACAGATTTGTCTGGTCGAAATCGTTCCCATTTCAACCGTCGGCGATCGCGATCAGGAGAGCCGCCTGTCATCCATGGGGGGGCAGGGTGTCTTCACTCGCGAGGTGCAGCGGGCTTTGCTTGATGGTCGGGCAGACATCGCGGTACACAGTTTGAAGGACTTACCGACCGTCCCTACACCCGGACTTGTCCTGGGATGCGTCCCGCGTCGTGGCGATCGTTTTGATGCACTAGTCTTCCCCAAGAGCCACCCTGCCGACTCGCTCGAAAGTCTTTCCTCAGGGGCAAAGGTGGCCACCGGCAGTCCACGTCGACAATCTCAACTCCTTGCCGTGCGACCCGATCTGAAATTGTGTGAAGTTCGAGGTAATGTCGAGACCCGGCTGCGCAAACTCGACGATGGCGAGTTCGACGCCATGATTCTTGCAGAAGCGGGACTTCTCAGGCTCGGTTTTGGTGACCGCATCAACACTCTGTTGATGCCCCCGGTCATGCTCCCCGCCGTCGGACAAGCCGCCTTGGGAATTGAGTGCCGCGAGGACAACACACAACTACGACATCTGCTGTCGCAACTCACCGATCGCCAGACATGGTGGGAAGTGCTGGCTGAGCGGGCCTGCCTCAGAACATTGCAAGCGGGCTGTCATGCCCCGGTCGGAACTTTCAGTTCGTTCGACGACGACGGCCAGCAACGTCTCGACACCGTCGTCCTGAGTCACGACGGAACGGAAGTGTTGCGAGCCTCAGTATCGGCCCCTGTTCAAACAGAGGCTGACGCCATCTCGCTCGGAAATCAAACCGCCCAAGCCCTGCTGGACCAAAACGCTGCAAGGCTTATCACCCCCGAGTGAACCGCGACGACATTCACATGGCGAACGAACTCGGGTTACCTGATTCTCTGACGCCTGCGTAGTTGTTCATAATCTGCTGAGTGAACAGCAGAGAGTGTTTCGTCTCGCGTTTCGATTGCTTTAGGAATCTCAAGCAAGGCGAGGACACGTCTTACGGCAGTCAGGGTGAAGGGTGGGCCTGACTTAGATCGCATCGCCATATTACGTGTTTCTTGTTGCCTGCAACGTAATGATTGCGAGTCATTCGTATCTGATGAAGTCCATTCGTCCCAGGCTTCCGAGTTCGTCGTCGTTCCGGTCTTTGGCGGCGTAGTAGTGTTCGATCAGAGCGTGGGGGTCGTGAAATGACGCTTCGGCGACGCTGTCTGCTGCGGTCGTAGCTGGCTGTGCCGATCCCGCGCGTAATACAGGCGATGATGAGGCTGAGACCCCAAAGTCAGGAGCACCATAAAACATGGCATTCCCGGTCTTGCCAGAGTGTTAGAACATGATCAGCGTCATGTGGTGGCGCCGGCTTCTGCCAATTGACATCACCGCTCGAAACCAAGCGACGAGAACCGACTTCAGGCTCACCCCAATCTCGATCCCTCGCCAGCCGTCTGCGGTCTTTTCAAAGACGACGACGGAGTCGACCGGAATCAGCGGGATGTAATACAAGTGGCCGAACTTCGTGGCGACATGACACAGCCCGGGAATCTCATCGACTTTCCCATACAGCCCGCTCCCCCACACAATAACCATCGCGACACCCCAATCTAAACACACCCATCTCAATTAGTTCAAAGGTCTCCGACGACCTATGCGCAATGACCAATTAAGAGTATTCAATCTATCAGAGGCGAGGAACAGTGAAAAGCGACCAGCAGGTTGGCTGTAATCGCCGTAGTCCTGTGGTTGAAAGTTTAATCACGGTGCGAAACAATGATTGCGGAGGCGTAGCCGACGCAACGCTGGGCTGAGCGAGCGAAAGTGGACTCTCATTCGGCAGTCTTGCGAAGTGGATGCCTCGTCGGAATCCCCTCACCCCGGCCCACTCCCCCAAGGGAAATTCCTATGAAATAGGGCCATCGACAGTGGGAGAAAGGGAGAGGTGTTGTACAAACCTCATCGCAAGAATTGTGTCTCAAAGTATTTGATTAAAGGTGTTGGTGAGGGACCTGAGAGTGGAGCGTCAATCTCTTGCGAAAAGCAAACAGCCCGGCCCCCAAATAGGGGTCGGGCTGTGATCTGCTTAAGATGAGATTCTCTGGGAGAGTTAGCGACGTGGCGAACTCTCGCCCAAACGGCCTCGGTGGCCGGACTACTTAATTGTGCCGCCGTAACGGGCGTTACCGGCGAGAGACTCCTCGATCCGCAGGAGCTGGTTGTATTTACAGATGCGGTCGGTTCGGCTGGCGGAGCCGGTCTTGATTTGACCGGTCCCCAAAGCGACTGCCAAGTCGGCAATCGTCGTGTCTTCGGTCTCGCCAGAGCGATGGCTCATGACGGCAGTATAGCCGTTCTTGTAGGCCAACGTGACGGCATCGATCGTCTCGGTGAGTGAGCCGATTTGATTCACCTTCACGAGAATACTGTTGGCGACTCCCGCTTCGATCCCTTGTGTCAGGCGAGTCGAGTTCGTGACGAAAAGATCGTCCCCCACCAACTGGCAACGGCCGCCAATGGCGTCGGTCAACAGCTTCCAGGTCGCCCAGTCGTCTTCATCGCAAGCATCTTCGATCGAGCAGATCGGGTACTTGTCGACCCACTTGGTCAACAGTTCCACCACTCCGGCCCCATCGTATTGATTCCCTTCGATGGTGTAGATTTTCGTCTTTGAATCGTAGTATTCGGTTGCGGCACAATCGAGGGCGATCTTAATTTGTTCGCCCGGCTTGTAACCTGCTTTTTCGATCGCAGACATGATGACGTCGAGAGCCGCTTCTCCACTGGGGAGATCAGGAGCAAAGCCCCCTTCATCGCCGACCGCCGTGCTCATTCCCTTGTCGTGCAGCACTTTCTTCAGGCTATGAAAGACTTCGGTCCCGGCACGAAGGGCGTCGCTGAAGCAGGTGAAACCGAGTGGCATCACCATAAATTCCTGCATGTCGATGCCGTTGTTGGCGTGGGCACCCCCGTTGATAATGTTCATCATGGGGGCGGGGAGCCGATTTGCACCGACACCCCCGAGATAACGGTACAGAGGCAGACCGCACGCATTGGCGGCGGCATGTGCATTGGCAAGCGAAATCGCCAGAATGGCATTTGCCCCGAGACGCGACTTATTTGGCGTGCCGTCCGCTTCGAGCATCGTCCGGTCGAGGGTTCCCTGATCGAGTGCATCGAGTCCAAAGAGGAGGTCCGCCAACTCACCGTTGATGTTCTCGACCGCCTTTGTCACCCCTTTGCCGAGATACTTGCTCTTATCGCCGTCGCGAAGTTCGCATGCTTCATGAGCCCCGGTGCTGGCGCCACTGGGAACGGCCGCCCGCCCTTCGCTGCCATCTTCCAGTTCGATGTCGACTTCGACAGTGGGATTCCCACGCGAATCGAGAATTTGACGCCCGTGAATACCAATAATCGCCAGACTCATAGTGACTCGTCTCCTGCGTTTCGCAAAATTTTGTAGTGATACGGAAATGTGTTGCGAAGTGTGACGCCCCCTCCCAAAGACTTCAACGGTCCGCCATCGCATTTCTCGACAAAACGAACCGGAGAATCAGAGTCTCCATCACCTCGAAAGATCAAATTTGCCCACTATTATCCCCGTAAGCGACACTCGGGGAAGGACGCTCTGTTGGAATGATCGTCGAAACAACCAAACTTCATCGCGACGCCAGATCTGGTTGACGCCCGATGGTTCCCTGAAGTGAATCGAGATAGTCAGGCGACTCGACCAGTGCCAACTGCTCGACGGCGAAGGTTCGGTTGGCGGCGACCTCGTCGCGAAAAGGACCTTCCAGAAGGCCGGGGTCACCCAAAGCGGCATCGATGTACCGGACCGCTTGTTGCCAATGTTCAACATCTCGCTGTTGACGAGCGACAAGTCTGTCTTTGTACCAGTCGCTCGACAACATCGCTTCACGAGTAAACATTGCCCGGAATTCCGGAGCGGTTTCATCCTTTCCGTTGAATTCGCCATCAGCCATCACGTGCAGCAACGCCTGCAACGGGGGGACACACTCGTCAATCGTGCCATCTTCGAAGTACTGCTGAGCCACTCGCTTGTACGCCTCCATGATATATTGAACACCGTCCGCATAGGAAACCGGGTCTTGCTTCTCCGGCTTGAGGATTTCCTCGTCGAACACTTTATCGGGGTTATCAAAGATACGGGCGAAGAACCGACGAACGAAACGCTTTGTGATCCGATATCCTAATCGTCGAGCCGGGACCACCTCGTCGCCTAGCATAACATCTTCCACTTTCTCCAGGAAACGGTTATTAATGAGGTACTCCGGACTACGTTCTTGCTCATCCATCCGGCACCAGACTTCGGGGACCAGCAAACTAATGTCATGGTCGAACCGGCAGTTCGGGCCAATATGTCCTGCCGCAGAGGAGAACCCGCCTAAACCGGTCAATATGGCAGAGACAAGAGCCGCGTTCAAATCGGCGGCGGGTCTCAATGAGTTAAACGGCCCCTTCGTCAATGCCCCTTCCGACCCTGCTCCGGTCGTCGACGGGCTTTTCCCCGTCAGCGAACAGATGGTGTCCATAAACAACTCGGGGAGTTCCTGGTAATGGATTGGCCCAAACACGGCAAGTGAGCGAATCCCTGCTGCGGCGTCGGGCGGATTATTTCGACGACCGGCGAGCACCGAAGTCACCGGCAGATGGACCGGTTGACTCGGCTGGGCCTTTCGCCAGAGGCGGGTTCCCATTTCGGCAAGGTAGCGATCAAACGGGTCGACCATGTCAGCCCGATCTTGCAAATAGCGAGGATTCTTAGTGACACGGTCGCCAATTTTTCGTGGGTTATCCGAACAGACAACATAACCACTTTCTTGCTCGCCAACCGATCGCAATAACGCCTTCATCGGCTCTGTGTAGGCGTCAAACTCGATTGCTTTCGTCTGCATGTCGAGGACCTGGTCTCTCGTAATGGGCTCGAAGTTTGAGATAAAGTTAACCTCTCGCCGTGCCAGGTCTGCTTCCGCCTGCTTGTCGAAACCACGATGAATCGCGTCGTCAGGGCGTTGAAACAGCCGATATTCGCAGTTTGCAACAAACTTCAAAAACCCATCAGGAATTGCTTGCAGGTAGCCAGGAATCTTCCCCAATCGCTCGCTGGGAACCACAGTCGACACGGAGATGTCATCTTCTGTTTGCACTTTTGCAGCTGCCGCAAAGTCCTGTCGGCATTTGAAGGTACGCCAACCATTTGCTTCGGTCAGACCAACACGGAGATATGTCCCAACGAGTTTCCGCTCACCCAGTTTTAGTTCATGTCCAGATGAGCCGTTGACGACATCGACCGAGAAATGACGCCGCCAATCGTCGCCCCACTCAGGGTTATGAAATCGTTTGATCGCAAAGATTAAGGCATAGAGATGCTCTGGAATCTTCTTCAACCACTGATTGTAAACGTCGTTGTATTCCTCGTTTGGCGTAAGCAGCTTGATGACGCTCCCTAATGATCGCCGTGGGTTGAGGATTTTTCGACTCTCAAATTTCTTATAATCCTGCTTTTCGTAAGCTTCCGGTGTCCATCGGTCCTCATAAGTTCGTTCGAATATCTCTTGGATCTGATCAAAGTCGCTGGCGACATCTGACACAAAGATCGACCCATACTCCATGTAGTCGATGAGTGACTTGCTAATCTCGCTCTTTCCCCCTCCCGATACCGTGCAAGGCTTATGACAGACGACCCCTTCGCCACCCGTACCAATGAGACGCCAACTCGGAGCGGCGGGGTGCTTCTCTATCCGCAGCTTGTAGCCAGATGGGGCCATGTAGACCCGCCCAGGCAAAAGCGGGATCGACCTTGTCTTTCCCGCTTGGGACCAAGAGACCGTTTGTAATCGGAGATTGGCCTCAGCGTTTTCGGGGATGTAATAAAGACGGTTGAAATTCTTGTCGATGCCGTACCCTTCCGGCTTCACATCGATCCATGCACTGTAGTCTCTCGCCACATCGTTGAAGGTGCGATTATTGTGTCTCTTGCTGTTGACTTGAAACGTATCACCTAAGCTGAAACTGGGGAAGACTAATGCTCCACCGGAATGTTCTTCTTCCGCGTTCCCCATGAGGTTTGTTGCGAAGCTGATTTGTGTCTTGACTTCTTTCTTACAGTACCCGAAATAGTTATCGGTAATAATTGTCACCGCCACTCCGGAAGCATCCCGGCACGTTAGCTTATAAGGCTGTCCATTGTTGTAGAGTTCGTCTTCGGTTTTCCAGCACATTCCGTGCTTTCGAAGCGATTCGTCTGCATCGTCATAGTGCGGTAATCCGAGGTCTCTCTTGCGAACTTCCAGAAGATGCGTCGCGAGAATGACGCAACCTGTGTGACCCGACCAGTGGGCTACGTCGAGAGCGGCATCATTTTCGGGAAGGAACGGATCACCAGCGTTACCGAAGATCGACTCGACGAAATCAAGGTTGCTGACGAAAGTTCCAGGTGCGAAGAAGCGAGTCTCCATTGAAAGTGCCGGACTCGCTCCGGGAACTTCCGGCGACACCAAAGGTCGCAGCATTAATGAGGCCCAGCAGTGAGCCTGTTGCGACTCTTCTGCTTGTTCCGATGTAAACGGCAAACGGAGGAGCGATTGAGGTGGCGACATCGCCCGCCGAAAGAGTTCGACAAACGCTCTCTTCGGGACAACGACCTTATCCCCTGCGATCGGCAACCCGCCATCAACGATATGAAACGTCCCTTGTGTCGTACGACGGTCGCTTAAGGGGTTATGTAGGACCCCGTTTTGGACACGGTAGGAAGTGACGTGTCCCCCCTCGAAAAGGTCTCCCCCGGCTGGCAACGACATCTCTCTTGCGATGCCGTGTCGATCAAGGATCAACGTCCGGCCAGGCAACTGCATACTTTCGCCCGGCTTCAGGACGTCAGCACAGTACGCGTTGAGAAACTGCTCGATGCGACGGTCTGCCGGACAGCGGTAGTCGTCGAGCAGGCGGGTTTTCTCGTCGAAGTTCGCCAGGAGACCGCTGGCGAGTTCGATCAGTTCGGCGCCTCCTGCGGCCGGAGCGATCGGCTGCCCATGGGCCGCCAGTTTGAGATTGATATATCTTCGCAGTTCTTGACGATTTCGTTCACGAACAGCAGGGTCTGTCTCGGGATCGAAGCCGAGGGCGAGTCGTGGGTTGATCGGTGTCTTGGCCATATTAGTCGGCCGGCCTTTCCAGCCGGCACCCTTTGGTCTATGCAATCCAATTGAAGAGGAACAGTGTCTCGCGAAGCAAATTCGCGAGTTGGGCCTTCAAGCACGGCAAGACCCGCCGGAGCCAATGTGAAGACCGACTACACTACCGGTGCATTGAGCGCCGCACCTTCTAAACGCATACTCTAGTCGGTTGACCAAGTCGATGCGATGATGGTCGACCACGATTCCAAATCTCAAGACGGCACAACGTCACCCTCAATTCATCGAATGCTCTGTCGAGCCGACACTCTCGAGCAAACAGACAGCCACTTCACTCAATCCTACACAAATGTGACCATGATCATCCCATACCTTCCTCCCGACTTGTACCCCATTCGATTGCAAGGACCATGGGACTTTCACCCGGGTGCTACGACCGTCCCCACCAACATATCGGCGACAACTTTGGTTCGAGTAAAGCTTCCCGCAACTTGGGAGACGCTTGGTCTCCCTCTCGATGGCCAAGTGCTGTTGAGCCGACGTTTTCAGCGGCCGACACGAATGGAGTCCATTGATCAATTTCTCATCATGGTTCCTGACGGCGGAGAAGTGAAGGAGGCGAAGCTCAACGGCTGCACCATCGAACTGAGCCGCCTGCTTCAAGTCCCCGCCACAAACTCGAACGGTGACCACGCCATCATCTACCGGGTCGCGAATGTGACCCCCCATCTGGCGGCCACGAATCGACTCGAGATCACGTTCATCGTGTCACCACCACTTCATGCAACAGGCATCCCTGTCGAACGCTCACCCGACGATTCGACGGACATGGATGTCTCTCGTGAAGATCGTATGAATGCCGACACGGTGCGAGTCGACACTTCAGAGTCTCGAACTTTCTCCCTGCCGCAGTTGCAACATGCCGTCATCGTCGGGATCATGCCAGATGCTGATGGGTCATGGTGGTCGAGCTTGCCGACAGAGAGCGATTTAGCGTATTAGTTGCCACGAAAAGTCGCACGCACTGGAGCATGAACATGCATTTCAAACTCCGCCGATTCACACGATTGAGCGCAAGCTTCCTTGTGCTGCCCTTCGTCCTTCTGGCTGTCGTCGTGTGGGTGTCATTGCCTGCCGTTGCAGCTCCTCCGTCGGGCGATGCTCCTGATCTCGTAACGTTTCATCGTGATATCGCCCCGCTGTTGCAGCAACATTGCCTCCGCTGCCATCACTCAAACGAACGTCATGGTGGGCTGTCCTTCTCGAACAGTGCGGAGTTTCTGAAGGGGGGCGATAGTGGACCGGTTGTCGTCCCCGGCGAGCCAAACAAGAGCTTGCTGCTGCATGCGATTTCTCCTGACTCGAAAGGGAAGGCCGCGATGCCTGACGGCGGATTGCCCCTTCCGGCCGACGCCATCGAGCAGTTTCGGAACTGGATTTCTGCCGGTGCGAACTGGCCAGCCGATCACAACCTCACGCTCGAAACATGGTGGTCCTTTAAGCCGCTAAATCAGGTTGCACTGCCGAGTACGCAGTTGGCAGAACAGTCAACACTCGGGCCAATCGATCAGTTTCTTCTTGCTCGCCTCAAACAGAAGGGACTCGATTTTTCACCCGAGGCGGATCGCCGGACATTGATCCGACGCCTCTCATTTGATCTAACAGGGCTCCCCCCGACCTTTGCAGAAACCGAAGCATTTATTGCCGACGAGCATCCACAAGCTTACGAGCATTTAGTCGACAAACTCTTAGCCTCGCCGCATTATGGCGAGCGTCAGGCCCAGCACTGGCTCGACGTGGTACACTACGGAGAAACGCACGGCTACGACAAAGATAAGATGCGTCCCAACGCTTGGCCTTATCGTGACTACGTCATCCGAGCCTTCAATGAAGATAAGCCCTATGGTCAATTCGTCCGAGAGCAGATTGCCGGCGACGTCCTCGCCCCCAACTCCGTTGATGGCATCGAGGCTCTCGGTTTCATAGCGGCTGGTCCGTGGGACTACATCGGACACGCCGAGGTATCGGAGGAAAAGATCGATGGCAAAGTCGCCCGACATCTTGATCGGGATGATATGGTTCGCAATACCTTCGAGACGTTTTGTAGTTTGACAGTCGGGTGTGCACAGTGCCATGACCATAAGTTCGACCCTATCCAGCAGGTGGACTACTATCGTGTGCAGTCTCTGTTTGCCGCACTGGATCGGGCCGATCGTCCCTACGATCGCAACCCGCAAACGCGCGAACAACGGCAACACCTCCTTGCTCGGCAGGCAGCCGCGAATGCCGAACTCGCTCAAAATGTGACCGAGATTAACCGACTCGGTGGCGACGCACTGAAGCAGATCGAATCGCAAATCGCTGCCGCGGAGAAGTCGCAGGGAACTCGTCCGCCCGAGCATGGTTATCACAGTGCGATTGCGAACTCGAACGATGTCGTCAAGTGGGCGCAAGTCGAACTCCCTGCTCCAACTTCATTGCAGAGGATCGTCCTTAACCCCTGCTTCGACGACTTCAATGGCATTGGCGAGGGCTTTGGCTTCCCGGTTCGCTATCATTTGGAGGGGGCCACGAATCAAGAGTTCACAGAAGGCGTGACGCTACTAGTCGATCGAACATTAGCCGATCAACCGAACCCGGGAATCGATCCGGTGACGATATTAGTTAAGGCAGACGGAATTCGCTACGTCCGCATCACTGCGACGAAGCTCGCGACGAGAAAAGATGACTATATTCTAGCACTCTCCGAGATGCAGATCTTCAACGATGACGGCACCAATGTTGCGGTTGGACGACCAGTGACCGCCTTGGATTCGATTGAAGCCCCGGGACGTTGGCGAAAGGCAAACCTTGTTGACAACATTTATCCTCAGTCCGCTGTCACTCGGGAACAACTCGACGAGTTGACCCAGTCTCGCGAGACTCTCTTGTCCAAGGTCGTCCCTGCGGAAACACTCACGGCCCTTCACCGAACGCAACAGGAGCTCGCAGACATTCAACGCGATCTCGAAAAGCTCCCTCCCGTACAGCGAGTCTATGCGGGGACGGTTCATACAGGGGCAGGAACGTTTCGCGGGACCGGGGCCAACGGCGGGAAACCTCGCAAAGTGATGTTACTAGATCGTGGTGATGTCACGCGGCCGACAGTCGAGGTGACCCCGGCTGCCCTGAATTGTCTCCCGATCTCTGGCGACTTGTCGCTTCCCGAATCGCACACCGAAGGGGACCGCCGAGCTGCGCTGGCAAATTGGCTGTCGCATCGGGAGAACCCACTGGTTTGGCGGTCGATCGTGAACCGCATCTGGCAGTCTCACTTTGGCACGGGGATTGTCGATACTCCAAATGACTTCGGACGTATGGGGGGCGAGCCGTCACATCCCGAACTCCTCGACTGGCTTGCGGTCGACTTCCGTGATTCAGGAGAGTCTTTGAAACGTCTTCATCGGCAGATTGTCGTGAGTCGAGCTTATCGACAACAAAGCGCCCATAACAATCCACTTGCCACGGAATTCGACCCGGACAATCGACTCCTTTGGCGTCAACAGCGACGACGTCTCGATGCTGAGGAGGTCCGGGATGCGATGCTGATGACAAGTGGTCTGCTCAACCTGGACATGGGGGGGCCGAGTTTTCAGGACTTCGTCGTCGAAAAACCGGAACACTCTCCACATTACGAGTACGCCCGGCACGACCCCCTCGATCCGAAGAGTCATCGGCGGAGCGTGTATCGGATGATCGTTCGTTCGCAGACACAACCGTTCCTTACGGTGCTCGACTGTGCCGACCCCTCGATGCAGGTGCCTCGCCGGAATGAAACAATTTCCCCTCTCCAGGCCCTCTCCCTCCTGAACAACCGACTCTCACTCGCTCTTGCAGGTCAGTTGGCGGAACGCGTCCGACGAATTGCCCCGGACACCTCGGGTCAGGTGGCGGCAGCTTTTCGCCTTGCCCTTTCCCGCACTCCGACTCGGCAAGAACAGGAGATACTCGACCAGTACCTTGCGGCTCACAACCTGGAGAATCTCTGTCGCCTCCTCTGGAACGCCAACGAGTTTGTTTTCGTCGACTGACTCAGCAGCGAGTGTTCCTGGAAGCCGGTCGAAACGACCAGGCGGAGAGCGGGATTTCGTTCAAGTCGTGCGGTACATTTGTATCGTTCTCAAAAAGATGTCTGTACCATTGCTTCGCGTCGTAAATCGGATAAAGTTTCCAGTTCGCACATTTCACGGTCCCTCGGGAGAGACGAAGTTGGCTCTTAAGTATTACGAATGCATGTTCCTGATCGACAGCGGGAAGTGGGCTCTGGACCCTCAGGGGACGGAGAACGCGGTTCGCGACATTTTGACTCGTTGTGAGGCCAATCTGGTCGCGCTCACGCCGTTTCAGGAAGGCAAGCTCGCCTACGAAATCGAAAAACAGCGCAAGGGTTTGCACCTGTTGAGCTACTTCACAATGGATGGAAGCCAGGGGAAAGAGCTGGCTCGCCTGTGCAAGTTGAGCCCAGTGATTCTGCGTCATATGGTGATTCAGCACTCGCAGATTCTGTTTGAGTTGTTGACCAACGCCCTGCTGGAGCACGAAGGTCAAGGGGAAACAGCCGAAGAAGAAGCTGCTGTATAGCGTTTCAATCCCGGCGAATTGTCGAATACAAAGCCTGGCCCTGGTAGGGCGGGGATGTCAGCTGGCGATCAACCTCCCGGTGGGTGGAGGCGCGATGCAACAGCAACTTGAGGGAGTCAGAACATGGCCAGTTTCAATCGCGTCATCCTGTGTGGTAACCTGACGCGGGATCCGGAAGTCCGGTATATCGCGTCGGGAACCGCTGTCTGCGAACTGGGCATGGCGATCAGCCATCAATGGTTTGACAAAAACACAAACTCCAAGAAGGAAGAGACCACGTTTGTCGACGTCACCTTGTGGGGGCGTACGGCCGAAGTGGCGGGTGAGTATTTGGCGAAAGGTCGCCCCGTTCTGATTGAAGGTCGACTGAAGCTCGACACATGGGACGATAAGGAAACAGGGAAGAAGCGATCAAAGCTGACGGTCGTCGGCGAATCGATGCAGATGCTGGGTAGTCGTGATGGTGGCGGGGGAAGTGGTGGCGGAGGCAACTACTCTGAGAATCGTGGCAATGCAGGTGGCGGTGGGCGACCACAGCAAGGCCGACAGGCGCCGCAGCAGCAGAGTGCACCATCGCCTGCAGATTCCTTCTACGATTCGCAGCCATCTTCCGACTTCGGCGGGGATGACGTCCCGTTCTAATCTCGATACGATACGGCATCAGATTGCGATATCAGATCGCAAACATTGAAGAAGTTGGGCCTTCCGTTATCGGCAAGGCAAGAGTCAAAAACAAATAAACGAATACTTCCGTGCAGTAGTCCCCAACCGTTTGTGGGATGGACATTCAAACGTCCACGGAATCCGATCAGTTTCATCCTCAGCGAATAAAGAAGATCATGGCTGCTCCTCAGACTCACCGTATCCGCTCCTATGAACGTGCTGCCGGCATTGAGTTACTGTTGACTGAAGATGTTGAGTCGCTCGGCAAGCAAGGGGATATCGTCCGGGTCCGTCCCGGTTACGCCCGTAATTTCCTCGTCCCGCAAGGCTTGGCGACGGTTGCCACAGAAGCTAACAAGCGGATGGTGGAATCTCATCGTCAGCGTCAGCGTAAAGTGATGGAAGCGAAGCTGGCAACACTTCGCAAACTCGCCGACGACGTTTCCAAGTACAGCGTCACTCTCGAAGCCAACGCCAGCCCGGAAGGGCATTTGTTTGGGTCGATCGTCGCTCGCGACATCAGCAAGTCGCTAAAGGCCAGCAGCTTCCCAATCGAACCAGGACACATCAAGCTCGAAGGTCCCCTCAAGGAACTTGGGATGTACACCGTTCGTATCGAATTGGCGACCGACGTCACCGCCGATGTGAAGGTGTGGGTTGTCCCTGTGTCAAGCAGCGGCAAGAGTTAACATTCTTTTGCTAAGTTGTTGTGGAAGATCGAATTGCCCCAATCGCCGTTTGGTTGTTACGGGGGCGAGTCAATGGAATTCAGTTGAGTCACCGCATCCCGTCGATTTTCGGCGGGATGCTTGCGTCTCGGGATGCTCAACGCGAAACCGGATCGCCAGAATGAAGATCTGTCCGGGCCAGACAGGTCCGGCTTCGTTGATGCCGATCGTGTGAGTCTCGTTTGCCGACCCTTGCATCGACTGGGGCCGAGAATGACGGAGCATGTGACTGCGGCAACATCATGTGCGGGAATGCTGCGGTCGGTTTTCGACCATGGGAGGTTTCGATGTCAGACGGAGAACGCAAGCCCCGGGGGAAGAAGGATCAGTCGGCCGGTCGTCCGACAAACGCGGCTGATCTGTTCGACAAGGTCCCTCCGCAGGACTTAAATGCCGAGATGTCGGTCCTGGGCAGCGTGCTGGCCACCAACGAAGCCCTGGACGACGTCTTGCAGCATGTCCAGGCAACTCACTTCTACAGCGATGCCCATCGCCGGATGTTTCAGGCGATTCACGACATGCATGAGTCTGGCGTTCGCGGCATTGATGCCGTCACGCTTAGTCATGAGTTGCAGAAACGGAATGAACTGGAATTGATCGGGGGGCCAGCCTATCTGCTCAAGGTGATGGAGTCGGTCCCCCATGCGGCCCATGCCGAATACTACTCGAAGATAGTTCGCGAAAAGTGGACACAACGTGCGTTGATCGAAGCCTGCACGGAGTCGCTGCGTGAAGCCTACCACGGCACGGACGACATCGAGGACATTGTCGCTCGGGCGGAAAAGCGGATTTATGGTGTTGCTGAGGAGCAAACCGGGATCGATCAGATCGGCATCAGCGATATTCTCGATCGGACGTTTGAACGCATCTTTCATCGCATGGACCAGGAGGGGACCATCAGCGGAGTGCCGACCGGTTTTCATGGTCTCGACGACATGATCAGCGGGTTTCATGGATCGGAACTGTTGGTGTTGGCGGCTCGTCCGAGTATGGGAAAGACCGCACTTGTCTGTAACTTTGCCCTCGCTGTGGCGCAGTCGGGAAGTCCCGTTCTCTTGTTCAGTCTTGAACAGTCGAAGCTGGAGTTGGCGGAACGTTTGCTTTGCATTTTCGCGAAGATCGATGGCCATAAGTTGCGTCAGGGAGACCTCGACGAAGTCGCCCAGCACACGTTGATGCAGGGGGCTGACGAGATGCGGCAACTCCCGATTTTCATCGACGACGTGGCTGGTCGAACGATGTCTCAGATCGCCGCGATCGCCCGCCGCATTTCACGTCGTCATGGCTTAGGGATTGTCATCATCGACTACTTGCAGCTCATCGAGTCGGAAGACAAAAACACCCCGCGCGAACAGCAGATTTCGTCGATCACACGGCGACTGAAGTTCTTGGCGAAGGACCTCTCGATTCCGGTGATCGCACTCGCACAGCTCAATCGTGGAGTCGAACAGCGAGAAGACAAGCGACCCCGATTGGCCGACCTTCGCGAATCGGGTGCCATCGAACAGGATGCCGACATCGTTATGTTCCTGCATCGTCCCGAAGCATACGACCCCGAGGACCGACCCGGCGAAGCGGACCTCATTGTGGCGAAGAACCGATCGGGACCGATCGGAACTGTGCATCTTGTCTGGTTGCGTCAGATGCTTCGCTTTGGCGACAAAGCCCCGATGGATGTCCCCGTCGGGATCGATTTCTAGTCGACAAGAGTTCTGCGTTCTTTACGGTTTTCGTTCGATCACGAGTGATGCAATGTGGGGATATGTCCTGTTGGTGATCGGCGTTGTGATTGTCGCGGCGATCCTCTGTGCTCCGAGACTGGCTGATCGGTTAAGGCGACGAGAGTCGGAGCGAGCCAAGGGGGCCTTTCGTCTTCAACGCGAGATGATGGAGGCACGGTTCTTTGACATGGCCGCAGCGTCGGGGAAACCTCGCGGGGTGCGCTGGATTCAGTGCGACTGGCAACCGTCGGTCACCTTCGCCCGCGAACGAGCCACCGGACTGATCACCGCATTTGCGTCGGTCAACGTGAGCTTTGAAGCGATTGAGGGGAGCGACATGGAAGAGGTCGAGCACGTCGGCCTGTTGCGTGATGGTTGCGCCCTGTTTCATTATCAGCAAGGCCAATGGGGAACCGGTGGTCGAGTTTTGTTCAACATGAACCCCGACGATGCCCTCACCCTCTTCGCCGACCAGTACGCCCCCCTCGATCAACCCGGCCCCCTCACCCGTCCCCCAGTCGAACAATGGCCCTCCCGATAACAACGGAAAAGTGCTGATGCAGGGAACCCCAGAAATTGCCCAACTCCAGCTCGCGGCCCACTCCTTGATGTCGCAGGTTGAACAGAAGCCTTACGCCATCGCCGGGGCGACCGCTTCGTGTCCCCCTTGCACAAGGCGGCGGGTCAGGTAGGTTTCCAAAATCATGAAGCAGAGCACTCCGACGAGGAAGATGTACCAGATTTCCTGCTTTGGCGCTTCTTCGACGTATTTTTCGCGTATCTCGGCGACGGTCGAAATGATCGAGAGGCGGTCGTCTTCCTGCAGCTTGGTCAACTCGACGTCGCTGAGAACGGTGAGGTTTGATTCCGTTCGGTCGAAGTTGACGACGAAGCGTTGCGGCGTCCAGGTGGGGTCGGTCTTCTTTTGGAGACGGTAGTTTCCAGCCAGCGAAGTGTCCGACAAGCGAAACATCGGATGCAGTTCATCGCCAGAGGGCTCGACATCGTACTCACGGTCTTCCGGACCGACGAACTGAAAGTCGGCAGCATTGTCGTCGCTGGTTAGCTCGATAAGCAACGGGGAGCCAGAGTCAACGTTGCGTCCGCTGCGGCTGCCAGCCAGCGAGAAGACCAGTTCGTGTAACAGGGGCGCCAAAGCGCGGCGACCAGGGAGCGTACTCCATTGGTCATCGAGTGGAGCGGCGAGCTGAATGACCCGACCACGGCCATAGCTTTGCGAGATGGCATAAGGTGCCCCAGTCGACAGGCGGGCGACGACCAGTGGAGGCAATCGAGTTTCGACCTCCTTTACGACGGGGGCGGCTGCGAGAGGTTGAGAAGCCGGCCCTTGAGCCGGGACGTTGTTGACATCGGGGACGACTGCGACCGGTTGGTCTGCCGCGGCCGGTTCTGCTTTCGCCTCGGGAGGTGTCAACTTCCACCACTTGCTGAAACGGACCTCGGTGAAGTCGAAACCACCTTCATGCGAGTCGTGTCGAAACATCAGTAACCAAGGAACAAGCAAGCTGTCGTTCAGGATACGAACTGGTGCGGTTTCGACATCTTCCTCAGAGGCGATGACGTCAAACGGAGCAGGGAGGAGGCCATTTCCGTCGGCGTATAACTCGTTCCAGGCTTGAGCAGAGGTCTGGTCGCCTGGGGCGATGATGACTCCCCCTCCGCCATCGACATACTCTCTCAGGGCATCCGCCTGTTCTGGCGTCAGTCTTGGGATGTTGCAGAGGAAGACTGCTTGTTGACCTTCGAGGTCGCTCTTCTTGAGTTGGGGCGCATCGACGACGCGGGCCTTGACCCAGGCACCATCGACATCTTTTGGCGACAGGGCTGCTTGTGCGTAGAAAGTTTCTCGCAGGACCGGGTCGGCGTTGGGAGTCCCATCGACGAGTAAAGCTGGAATTCCTTCGGTGATGACAACCGCAGCGTCGGCTCGGTTGTCGCCCGGAAGATTGTCAGAATCGAGTACGACAGACAGGACATAAGAGCCGACAGCGGAGAATCGATGGACAAACTCGACCGTCGCTTCGCCGTTGGGGGGCATGGTGACATCAAGTGTTTTCTCGACGATACGCTGTCCGTCGACCTCGAAATAGACCTTTCGTCGGGTCGCTGCTCCACCGGATTGACGGACGGTGGTGCGGACACGAATCGAGAACTCGGGAACTGTCAGTTCGCGGGAGAGTTGAAGCGTGTCGACCGAGAAGTTGATCGGGTCGACCTCATGGCGTCCGGCGACGTTCACGAACCAAATCTTCGGCTTCACGCTCGCTTCTTCCCGCAGAGCATCGACACTAAGCCACGCGGCGACGTTTTCGGGGTCCCATGGAAGTTGCTGGCCGTCTGTCAATAGGACGATGTCGCGGCGAAGGTTGGTTGTCTTGTTGAGGATTTGAACGGCTCGGCCAATTGCCGAGGGGAGTCGGGAAGAACCAGAGGGTTTCGGGAGTTGATCGATTGCCTTACGGACTTCGTCCAGATCAGATGTGGAGGGCTCGATGACAGACCGCACCTGATCGCGAGCGTCCAAAAGTGAAACGGTATCGCCCGGTCGGAGTTCTTCGAGGTATTCGTGAATCCACTGAATCGCTCGGGCATGGGGAGTGACGTTGCGGCCTTCCCAGCCCATACTGTACGAGCCATCGATGACGATGACGACATCGCGACTGGGCCCTTGGCTGATCGCGGAGAAGAGGGATCCCAGGGCCCCTCCCACCCAGAAGCGGCTGACAGCGAGCACCAACAATGCCATGAGCAACATGCGTAACAAAAGGAGCAACAACTCCTCCATACGTATGCGTCGGCGCGTGCGATGGCCAAGTTCGAGGAACTGCATCGCTCCCCAATTGACGACATCGAACTTCCGTTTGCTCAGGAGATGGGCGAGCAAAGGCAACGCCAAACCGGCGAGTCCCGCGAGCATCGCAAAATTGAGGAGTCCAAACATGCGCCGATTCTAGGCCAGTTGATGAGGCTTGTGGAGCGTCCTCTGATGGAATTCTGTTGACTCAACGAGATCGCCAGAAGATGCTGACGATTCCCCCGAGTGTCTCACACCCACCATCCTTGAACGGCTGCTCTCTCGCTACTTCGATACTTTAAGGGTGACTGGGACGTCGACCGCTAATTTCGGGCCGGCCAGCGACGTGCCACGAACTACGAGAAATTTGACCTCTCCCTCAGGGGCGTCTCCCGTGGCGGAAATCGTCAGCATCGTTTCGTTCTGGTCGGCTGGAATTTCCGCGGATCCCGACAGACCTGCGACTCCGGGAGGCAGGGGAAGCGACACCGAAACAGGCCCTTCATAGCCGTTCTGTCGGGTAACGGTCACCTTCACTTCAATGTTCCCTCCTTGCTTGATCGCTCCTCCGCCCGGCACGTTGGCGGCTAGTTTCATCGGGGAGGGGACAACATCGATGACGACCGGGGAAGTGACTGGCGTGAAGTTCAACTTTTTCGGCTTGGCAGCAGTGGCGGCATCTGTCGCCAGTTTGTCTGCCGCCTTCGCGGCCGCATCAGCCCCCTTGGCAGCATCAATGGCCAATTTCTCAGCGGCTTCGCTGTCGGTCCTGGCTTTTTCCGAAACTTGCTTTTCGTCGTCAGCGGTTTTGACAGCGTCAGCTGCCAGCTTCTGGGCTTCGGTCGCTTTGGTGAGTTCGATTTCCGAATCGGCGGCCTTTTTTGTCAGGTCGTTGACAGTCTTCGTTTCGGCCTCGACGACCCTCTTAGCGGCTTCGAGCGCTTGCTCGGCTTGCTGCAATTTGGTCTTCAAATCAGCATCGTCGGCAGCGGCCTCAGCTTTCGCTTTCGCTTCGGCAAGCTCTTTTTCCTTCACCTGCAAATCGGACGTTGCCGTTGCCAACTTCTGAGTGGCTGCCGTCACGAGAGCGGCGGCAGCGGTCTTTTCCTTCTCTTTCTGTTGCAAGACTTGATCGGCCTGCGTCTTGGCCTGTTGAGCCTGTTGGAGTTTGGTCAGCGCGTCTTTGGCTGCTTGAGTTGCCTTGTTCTTGGCATCGGTCGCCTGAGTCTGAGCCTCTTGAGCCGACTTGAGAAGCGCCGCAGCGGCGTCGCGAGCCTGTTTGAGCCGCTCGGCTTTATCTGGATTGCGAACGTACTCGACCGACCCCAGCGAGTTGAACCAGAAGGTGTAAGTGCCGGGGGGGCTGTTGTCCTTAATCTGTATGAGTGCCATCGCCGAATCCGAACCTTTCTCGATGGCGATGTTGTCGACCTGAATGTTGGAAGTCTTTGGAAGACCGGCTGTGGTCAACTGGACCTTGTCGTCGAATCCGTTGCGTTTGACGAGTTTGATTGGGACGAGCACCTGCCGCGACTGACAGGCTTCGACGTGAAGTCCTTCGGAAACCAATTGGAAGGGAGCTGCCTCTTTCAATACGGCAACTGCGAAAGTTGCGGAGACACGCGCCCGGGCTGGGACGTTGTTCGCCCCGTTGACCATAATCGTCCCTTCGCGGACCGAACGAGTCACCTTGCGGGCAGCCTGTTGACGTTGCGTTTCGGCAGTGTCGACGGCGGTTTTACTCGTCGCGACCGCGGCTTCTCCGGCGGCGAGAGCGTCGGCCGCTGGTTGATAGGCAGCTTCTGCCTGATCGAGCACCTTCTGCTTTTGCTCGAACTGAGCCTTCAGACCGGCATCGTCCGGTTTCTCATCGGAGGCTTTTTTGGCATCGTCCCGCTGTTGGGCGGCAGCGTCTCTTTTCTGACGCAGGTCGTCGGCCTTTTTACGGAGATCGGGGAGCGACTTTTGGGCCGCTTCGAGCCCCTTGCGAGCTTCTTCGATCGCCTTGATGGCAACCGGCGAATCGATGTTGGCCGTGGCTCGAATTTGCGGAAGAGACACCGATTCTGGAGCGTTGTCGGCGGCAACCAGCACGAGTGTACTGGTCGACTCCTTCGTACCAATCGTCGTTCCCGAACAGGTGACTCCGGCGGGGAGCCCTTCGACGTTGACATGTATCGGCCCTTCAAATCCGTCGCGTCGGAAAGCAAAGAGTTCAACTCCAACTGAGTCCCCTTTACGAATCGACACGGGGGCCATTGTCCCTGAGTTGCCACTGGGAGCGGTGGGGACAGCGATGACGCGGAAATCGGGTTGCTCGGGGCGAATGGCGAGCCGATAGTTGAGAGTGACGTCCCCTCGCGCGAAGCGATAACGATCGAACAGGCTGACACGGTACTTGCCGTCGGCGGGGACTTGCAACCGGTAAGAGGGATCGTCGGTCTGCGTATCGAAGATGTTTGCGGCAAGGTTTGTCGCGTTGTCGTCTTGTGTCGTGATCCGTTTGACCGTCTCTTTCCCTTCGGCATCGACGGTAACCTGTTCGACCGTAATGACGGGATCGAGTGTTGAGCCGTGTCGCTGGCCGACCACTTCGAGCCAATACACTTCGCCTGCTTTGGCCTCGAAGGTGACCCAGTCGATGTCCCCCCGTTGCAGGAACTGGCCAGCGTATTCGACCGGGAGCGTGACGGCATTCGCTTGCGCGGGATCGTTGTTAGGTTCTTGCTCCTGTTGAATTGGGAGTTCGGTGATGCCAATACGGACGGGATTCGAGACACCTTGTGGGGAACTGAGTCGGTAGCTGAAGGCATCTGTTCCGGCTTCGAAAGAACGGACGAGATTCTCGACATCAAGCAACGCGGAATCGGCCGGGACGTCGATGTCGACCTCCTGCTTTTGGAGCGGCACTCCATAGGATTCAATCCCAGATGGTTGCCCACCAGGAAGGTTGAAGCCAAAGAGCACGAAGCGTTGCTTCTTGCCAGCCGTGCCGACTGACGGGGACGTAAAGACGATCTGCGGTCCACGATGGAGATCGAGACGATAGACATATTCGCCCCCTCCACCGTACGTGTTGTCATTGAGGCGGATGATGTATTCCCCATCGGCGGGGACAACAAAGGGAAGTGTTGCATCAAGGCCAGGACGATTGGCTGATGTCGCGAGCTGCCGTCCCGTCGCATCGTGGACCGTCAGGAGGGGCGTCAACAACGAGTCGATCCGTGTGGCCCAACAGTCGGCAACGATGGTTTCTCCCTGTTTCGCCGAGAACTTGAAATAGTCGATGTCGGTGGCTCCATCCATCTTGCCGTTGATCGTCGAGTTGACGTCGATCGCAGCGGCCTCTTCGGGAGTGTTGTTTTTGTTGTCTTCGACGAACTCGGGACGGGATCCGACGACAAAGCGACGGGGATTGCTTACCCCGAACAGCCCGATCGCTCGAACTTCATAGATGCCGACGGGGACATCCGCGGCGATCGTCACGTTGAACGTGTTGTCAACTGGTTCTGCTTTCCCATTGACATCGCGGGTTTGAAGCACGCTCTTGATGCCGGGATGATTGAAATGCAGTGCCGTCACCTCTTCGAGATCTTCCCCCGAAGTGAGCTTTAACTCGACAGACTGCCCAGCCTCGCCCCCGGCCGGAAAGACCGACTTCAACCGAGTCATGGGGAGTTGGGCCGACGCGGATTGCGGAACAAGCAGCCCGAACAGACAGAGTCCGTTGAGCACGAGACACAGCGAGAGCGATAGAGGCTTACGGTTGCACATCGTCGTTAGATCTCCCCCCGGCCGAGCCAAGAAGCGTCGGCCATCAATTATGATTTGTCGTCGCCAGTCGCTGATGGAGTTCGTTGATTGCCGCCAGCCCGGAGGTCGTCACATACTTGCCGGTGGCGTCAGCCATCGGAGATGTCGAGAAAAACAATAGCCCGGAGGGCGACACATGGGACTGGTCGGGAGCATCACTCGATGCTCAACATGAGATGACGAACTTGGTCCCCACTTTTCAAAAGTGGGGCCTTAAGTCATCACATGCTCCCCGGCCTACTCGCGTCTTCAGGCTGACTAGTGGTTGAACAGGAACTCTTTCGTATTCACCAGTGCCCAGACAATGTCTTCGTAAGCGATTTCGGGCTTCTCTTTGTGCTTTTCGATATGAGCCAAAGCAATCGCCACTTCTTCGCTGTCGGGCGAGCGGGAATAGACCCACTGATAGAGTTCACGAATTCGTTCTTCGTGTGGTCGCTCCTTTTCGCGAGCCAACTCGACCGCACGACCCCGTGCCACTTTGTCTTGCACTTCGCGGCTATTTAACAAGTGCAGACTCTGTGCAAGATTCGCCTCTTGTGACCGCTCGCATTCGCAAGCGGTGTCCCCTTGTGGCTGGCCGAATACCTTCAGGAAGTAAGGTCCAACGGATGAGTCTGGCAACTGGACGGCACTGGTCCCTTGCGGAAGGCCATTGTAGCTCTGCGTCGACTTGGTCACCTGATGGAACGCATCATAAAGCACTTCCGCCGTTAACCTTTTGGGATAATAACAGGAGAAGTTCTGCTTGTCCTTCAGGTTGAAGTCGTTGGGAAGTGCGGAAGTTGATAGGTCGACGACTTGCAGATGGTGCGAACAAGTTGCTTGAGATCCGAACCCACTTTTGATGAGGTTCTCACGAGGAGGCGTCAGGGAGTTCTGGATTGGTCGGAGGTTCGTTTCGCATGTCATCTTCGGGTTCGACGATGCCACGATCGAAAAAGTGCTTCCAATATCGGTTGTTAACGAGCGGGCGAAGGAGCCGGTTATCCAGGTCGAGCCATCCGGTCAGCAGTTGTTGACGCGGGTCGTCTTCTGGGGCAATTTCGATCGGCTCCACGCTACCAGGCCCGGCGGGGATCAGCGACCGATTGTTACGAGTTCTTGGCGTTGCCTTCACCGTTATGGAAGATTCTCTTCTCGCGTCGCTGTGTCGCTTCCCCAGCTGCGAGGTTCTTGCGACCGACCTGACTGAAGAAAGCCGAGAAGCTGTAATAGTCGTTCTGGCTCCACTTCTCGAAGGGATGGTGATGGCAGCGAGCACATTGAATGCGGACCCCCAGGAAGAGTTGAGCAACATCCTCAACTTGCTCGTTAGTCTGAGTCACCTGTCGATACCACACGACGGGCGGGTTAAACGACGAGTCTCCCGATGCGGTGATGATCTCGCGCACAAACTGATCGTATGGCTTGTTCTCGTACAGCGAATTCCAAATCCACTGATGGAAGGCGTAGGTGCCCCCCAGGTCATCGTTCGCCTGTTTCTTGTTTCGCAGTACGAAATTCCACTTGTTCGTGAAGTAGTCGGCATACTCTCGAGTGTCGACCAGATGGTCAATGAGAGCGTCTCGCTTCGAGGGATTCGTATCGTCCAGGAACGCCTGTGACTGTTCTGCGGTCGGCAGTTTGCCAGTGATGTCGATGTAGACGCGGCGGACAAACGTTGCATCGTCGCACAACTCGGACGGGGGAATGCCCAGGATTTCCAATTTGCCGAAGACTGCTTCGTCGATGTAGTTTCGCTTCGCAGGGAGATGCGTGATCTCTGCCCCCAGTGGAATCGTCGCCCGGAAGGTCGACACCTGGCCCTGATACCGTGCCATTACCGCGACTTCGCCCGCAAGATCAAGCGTCTTGACGAGACCAGTCACGTCCGACTCGGCGAGTTCGGTGTCGTTCGGTTCAAACAATGCCATGCGGGTAACATCTTCCCTGGACCCGTCCGTATACGTCGCGTAGACAGCGACCTGCTGTTCGGCATTCTGCCCCATGACACGGACGCGAGGAAGACATTCGATAGAGGCCACTTCAGGATCGTCGGCATTCCCATAGGGCATCCCCTGTTCGATCCAGCGGGCGATCATACGGTACTCGTAGCTGTCTCGCTCCATTCGCTTCCCGCCACCGTGAGGTGACTCGCCGACTGGCTTTGTCAGCAGCAAGCTGCGTTCGGGAGCGGTCGGAAAGATACGCCGACCTCGCGACTCCTTCACCAGAAACTCGTAGTCCTCATCGGCATAAAAGCCGAGTAGCGAAAGCTTGAACCCGTTCTGCCCACTCGCCTTGCCATGGCAGCCACCACTATTGCAGCCAAGTTTAGTGAAGATTGGGACGATTTGATTCTTGAAGTTGATTGGGACCTGATTGTGAAAGTCCGTGACCGTCACGATTGATTGAGCCTGCTTGCCATCGACCGTCGCGGTGATGGTCACTTCGCCATCGTTCAACGGTTTTACGAGGCCGGTTTCATCAATGGTGATGATCCCTTCCGGTTGCACGCTGAACCCTGAGGTTCGCGTGTAGTCCTTGAGCGTTCCTTGTCCGTGATCGCCAGTGACAATCAATTGCAAGCGGGCATCGCGCCCACGCAACGACAGTTTCCCTTCGCCAATCCGGGGACCAATCTCAAGGGCCTGCAAAGGACCAACCGGACTGGGGGACGCCGCTGACGCCGACCGACTCTCGACAACAAGGCTGCTGAAGAGGGTGGCACCGGCCACGACGACACTTAGAGAAAGTCGACAGAGCGACGACTTCGGGGAACGGAGCATGCTCTCTCCCTCAACTAAAAGGCGGGAACGACGAAGGTGGGTAGAACGCGTTCGAAACTAAACCGTGGATAAGTCATCGCACCTCTCGCAACCCCGACGGCCTGACGACCGTGCGGAATGCTTTTCAGGGGCGACCACTTCAGGCATTCGCGGAGCAGCGAGAGAAATGCTTCTCAACAATCTCTGCTGCCAACAGTGGAGGAGTGACCCGCAACTGGTTCAACATATCAACAACAGCCTCTCTGTCAAGATGACTCGAGGTGTTCGTGACAGGTTGCAGGGAAAAACGGGCAGTGGCCTCCTCACGATTGCCATCCTTCAATCCGGCTTTTGATGCGTCTGGAATTTATCGAGGGTCGTCTGCTTGAGGAAGTCACTGACATGTTCTCGCAAGCTTACGAGTTGTTCGTGGAGTGGGCACTGAGGACCGTTGCCGCACCAGCCTTCGCCGAAAGGACAGACAAGCGTTTCTTCCAGGCGGTCAAACGGGGCGACGATTTCGTGCAGGGTCGTCTCGCTTGGGGGCTTCGCCAACATGTAGCCTCCGCCGGGGCCGGGCGATCCTCGCACCAGTCCGACTTGCGACAGCGTCGTTAAGACCTTTGCCACAATCGCTTGCGACAGGTTGCGATTCCTGGCGATGTCACGTGAGTTGAGCCGTGCTCCACCCTCCGCGACATAGCGTTCAGCCAGCAGACTCGTCGCCGCAATCGCTGCTTGAGCGACTTTTCCGTACGGTGTCATGCTCGTCTCCTCATCTTCTCAGCGACTCGATTCATTGACGACATGTGTGACTTTCAAACGACAATGCCCTCCGCAACGGAGTGGTCGCGGAGGGCATGCGATGCTCTGTGTGCGGACCTCCCTGTCCGTCTCTATCCAGTCTGCTCAACGGACAAAGTTGTCCGTCTAAGGGAGAACTGCCGTTAGACGGTCTTCCAGGAGTGGTCTTTGGCACTGTCGAGGACGGCATCGCAGACACGCTGTGTTTCTAAGGAATCGCGGAACGTCGGGTGGCAGGGGGAGTTGTCTTCCAGGCTCTTGAGGAAGTCGGCCACCTGATGCACGAAGGTGTGCTCGTAGCCGATCTGTAGTCCCGGCACCCACCACTTGTTCATGTACGGGTGATCGCCATTGTGATCAGTGACGTGAATCGACTTCCAACCCCGCAAAGCAGACTCGTCGCCGTAGTCGAACATCTGCAAGCGATGCAGGTCGTGCAGATCCCATCGAAGCGAGCCATTCTCGCCGTTGATCTCGAAGGTATACAGAGCCTTGTGTCCCCGGGCGTATCGGGTCGACTCAAAGAGGCCGAGTGATCCATTCTGAAAGTGGCACAGGAAGGCACAGGCGTCGTCGATGCCGACCGGTTCCTTCTTCCCGGTTTCGGTGTGCATCCGCTCTTTGATGAAGGTTTCGGTCATCGCGGTAACGTCGGTGATCGACCCGTTGAGCCAGATGGCGGTGTCAATGCAGTGAGCGAGAAGGTCGCCGGTCACCCCGGAACCTGCCGCCTTCACGTCGAGTCGCCACAGGGCGTTCCCCCCCTGAGGCAGGTCATCGCTGATCGTCCAGTCTTGCAGGAAGTTCGCCCGGTAATGGAAGATTTTTCCCAGTCGACCCGAGTCGATGATCTGCTTTGCCAGAGTGACAGCAGGGACGCGACGATAGTTGTACCATACGGTATTCGCGACCCCCGCTGCTTCAATCGCGGCACACATCTCTTCCCCTTCCTCGGCGGTCAACGCCAGAGGTTTTTCACAGAGGACCATCTTCCCAGCCTTGGCTGCCGCGATGGCGATTTCTTTGTGCAAATTGTTCGGCACACAAATATCGACGGCATCAATGTCATCCCGGGCGATCAGTTTTCGCCAGTCGGTCTCGACCGATTCGTAACCCCACTGATCGGCAAACTCCTGAATCTTCTCGGCATTTCGAGCACAAGCCGCCTTCAGCACGGGGCGATATTGGAGTTCCGGGAAGAAGTCCCCAACTCGCTTGTAGCCGTTGGTGTGCGTGCGACCCATAAAGCCGTAGCCGATGATGCCGATATTGAGAGTCTTGCTCATGTTTTTTTTGCTCCAACGATGTGAATCTGAGATGACGCCCCCGAGGACTAGAGGCCACAAAACCAACAGTTGCAGCAAGTCCGCTGCCACCCAACTTCGATGCGGCGTGACGAAGGTGACCGTCTGATCCATTCGAGCCTCCGCCGACATGTCGCCAATGTAGCAGGCTGCGGATTCATTTCCCAACCAACACGATAGTTCGCTTCTGCCAGATATTCCGCCCAATGATGACTCTAGACGATGGGCGTCAAGAGAATCCGAATTTCGGCGTGTATCCTCCCCCCATCGGCTTTCTCATTCGACACTCTCCCCGTTACACTGGTAGCTTTGGACGTTTTACGACCTCCGCTTTTGCGACTAAGGGAAGACATGTCGGTTACCGCAGTTATTGGGTTGCAATGGGGCGACGAAGCCAAGGGCAAGATCGTCGACATCCTCACAGACCAGCACGAGATCACCGTCCGTTATCTTGGCGGAAACAATGCCGGGCATACAGTCGTGTTTGGGGGGACGAAGTACAAACTCTCGCTCCTCCCAGCCGGAGTGTTGCGGCCCGGTGTCCTCTCCGTCATCGCCAACGGAGTCGTCATCAATCCGCAGGCCCTGATTGCCGAGATGGACTCGATCATCGCCCAAGGGGTCGAGATCGGCAGCAACCTCGTCATCAGCGATAAAGCTCACGTTATCTTCCCATATCACATGGCTGAAGAAGCGATTCTCGAAAAGCAACGGGGAGCCAAAGCGATCGGCACCACCATGCGGGGCATCGGGACCTGCTATCGTGACAAGTATTCTCGAACCTACGCCATCCGCATCGGCGACCTCTACCGTCCCGAATACTTCCGCGACCGGCTGCAGGACGTCACCGCACAGAAGAATCAGATCCTTGCCGCCCTCGACCCAGACTTCAAACCGTTCGTCGCTGAGGAAATCGCCGAAGCATATGCCCCTTACATCGAACGACTACGCCCTCACGTTGTCGACACGACCAGCCTGCTGCACCGGGCGATCAGGGAGGGCAAGAACATGCTGTTTGAAGGGGCCCAAGGGAGCCTGCTGGACATCGATCACGGAACGTTCCCTTATGTCACGTCATCAAACAGTTCGGGTTGCGGAATTCATCCGGGAAGTGGTGTTCCCGAACGATTCATCGATCAGATGATCGGCATCGTCAAAGCATACACCAGCCGCGTCGGCGGAGGCCCCTGCCCGACAGAACTCGAAAACGAAATCGGCCAACACATCCGAGAAGAAGGGCACGAATACGGGACCGTTACTGGTCGACCCCGACGATGCGGCTGGCTCGATGCCGTCGCCACCCGATACGGTGCGAGAATCAGCGGCGTCGACTGTTTGGCGGTGATGCTACTGGACGTGCTCAGTAAGCTGGATGAAGTCTCGATTTGCGAAGCGTATGAGATACATGGCGAACGGACGACCGACTTCCCAACGCACGAACTCGACCTCGCCGCGGCACGTCCGATTTACCGGACGCTCCCCGGCTGGAAGAAGGACATCACCGGAGCCCGCACACTCAGCGATCTCCCGAAAGAGGCCCGTGCCTACCTCGACTCCATCACCGAACTGGTCGAGTCCCCGATCCGCTACGTCTCCATCGGCCCCGACCGAGAACAGACAATCTTCATCGACTGACCCCAGTCAGCGGCAGAACGCAATCCCTCCGGTGATGCGCGGTCGCTCTCGGCTCACGTCTACCCGCATCGGCGACCCCAGCGGACGGCTTGTCCTGTGTCACGAATCGTGGGGGAATCGGTTCAGTTCGACGGATAACGTTCGGGGTTCCAGTCTTTCGCAAGGTGGGCCAACTTGGCTCGCGTTTCGGGATTGACGGCACATGCCACGATGCCCGGTAAACGAAGCATATCCGCTCGATCATCCATCCACATTTCATGGAAGTTGACCCGCTCTCCATTGTGGACCCAGACTGCTTCTCCGCCAAAGGCTCGGGCGATCTGTGCTGAGACCGGGAAGTCATAGATGTTCGGCGAATGAATCAGCGACCCGCCAAATGCTCCGGTTGCCAGCAGAGGATAGATGCTCCCCGGCATGTCATCGGGAGCAACCCCTTCCAGTCCCAGACCGGTCACTTCTTTCGCCCGCTGCGGGTCGGCTGATTGAAAACCGATGAGATAGATTTTCGAAGAGTCCCCCCGTGTCGCCGGATCGATGGGAGGTAATGACGACAACACGTCGTGAGCCGTGCGACGTGGATCGTCTGCCCCGCATCGAACTTCATCCCGAGCCACCTGCACCCATGTTCCGTGCGGCCCCATCTCGGGAAGAAACACGAGCGATGCCAACATCTCCTCCTTCGTACGGGCATGCAGCATGACGCAGTACCCATCGCCGGTACGATCGCGAAACGTCTTGGTTCCATCGATCGGGTCGAGAGCGAGGGTGATAGGACTCTCCGACGGAAACGCGGCAAGGTCGCCGGTCTCTTCTTCCGCTTCGATTCGACATTCCCGAAACACCGGGTTCCCATCCCGTAAGGCGGCAACGATCAACTCTTGCAAAGTCAGATCGGCGAGTGTCAGGGCATCGGTGTTACTGCTGCCAGAAGACTTCCCTTCGAGGGCAATGTCGAAGTACCGCAGCCGCTTAGCGACCGCTCCCGCCCACCGCAGCACCGGGGGCATCTCCAACAGCAACGCATCAATGACCCGGTCTGCCAGCGACATCGTCTCTCCCATTCTCACAACCTCACTAATGTCCAAACGACCGGAGATTCCGGAGTCCGGGGCCACTTGTCAATGCTCCTGAAAAAATGCTTCTATCGATGGTCCATGGCGTTCTCTCTGCGAGCCATGATACCTTAGAGAAAGAATATGGTGACGGACTGACTGCGATGCAGGCGATGCTCCTGCGTCCTTTGCTACGAGTCGGCCCCAATGGAGTGTTGATGAAGTCCAGATTACCCACTGTGATGACATCGCGATGATTACATGGACGTCACAGTGATGTCACCTCTGGGGCGGCTTGTTGCATTTCGCTCACGGAGAGTTGTGGCTGTATCCTACTTAAAACAAAGAAGATACGACGAATCAGGACCGTGTCGAGTCGGTTTTGGCATGAGGTGTGCCTACTCTTGAGGTGTTCCACTCAACCGGGACGGTCCGGGAGTCGAGTTCAAGAGACACTTTCACTGGGAGCAGAATCATGAAGACTGCATCACTTGCCACCATCACGCTCTTAGTCTTAGTCAACGTCGGATTGGCAGATCACAATCGACCCGCCGCGGATCAGGCGTTCGCCTTAGTCGCTGAGGCCCGCGATCTTCGCTGGGACATTCGGATGGAGTTCGCCAACTCGGTCGATCAGCGCGATCTGCTTCGCGATTCGACTCACGTTTACGAGTCACTCGTTCACTTGGAAGAGATGTTCTTCGACAACAGCAGCGAAGCGGCACTCGTGCGGTACATCAATCACATTCAGAGTGACATCGCCCAACTCGACAGCAGCATCAATACCTGCGACTTCGCACGCCCATTGGACGATAGCTTCGGCCGAGGGGAGGGACCCCAACGCGGCCTGACACATGAGCGATTCAATGCGTCCCCACGACATCACGAGTGCTACGGGCACGTCCTGACGATCAAGGCCCGCTTGCAGAACATGGTTCGCGGCCTCGAACTGCTCGAACGGTCCGTCTGCTCGGTTGGCCATGTCGGCCACGTTAGACAACCGTTGATCGGACAACCATTGAACATCGCCCCCGCCCCGATCAATCAGCACCCCGGTCATCAACATGAAGAGATCGCACCACCCGTCCGTAGCCAAGACCCCCGTTTCGTCCCCACGACACCCAGCAACCCTTCACGGCCACCATTGATGGTTCCCCAATCCTCAAACTTCCGCCCCGTCAGCCAACTAAGAATCGTGCTGCCTCTCCGGAAGTGAAGTGACGAACCTTCAACGCAACATTTCACCCAGAAGGCTGGACCGCCCATCGGCACGTCCAGCCTTCTCGCGTTTTCGACAAGTCCGCAGGGGCCACGGTATTAACGGGATGAGATCGGCAAATTCCTCGACGCTCTCCAGAGCGGACCTTGTTGATTGGAGGGAAAAGCGTCGTAGGAATAGGCAAATCGCGATTTCAATACCGTCCCATTAACACGATCGAGTGTCCTCCCCGTGGTGGGTCGGCGTCGTGCCGACTTAATCCACCCCACATTGCTGTTTCATTCACCTTTGATGGGGTGAAGCATGCGAGCGTGACCGTTGTAGAGGCTCGACGTGACGCTCGGAACCGCGATGTAGGGGGAGTCGTCGATTTCCTCTGTGAGCTTTTGCATTTCGGTCTCGTTGGGTTGTGATTGCGAGGTAAAATCGCTTTGGGCAACACGTAGTCTGCCTTCTCGCAGTACCCTTTGCAGCAGATTCCGTCTGTCGTCAGGGAGGATCACGCCAATGATGACTTCGTCTGAGACTAATCTCCGAGGAAAGGGATAAGTGTCCCCGGCTCCCGAGAAACCACCATCAGGTCTCTGAATCGTCGCATGTTTCCCCAGAATCTTTGCCCCTTGATCGATAAGGATATTCTCCGAGTCACGCTTGCAGTAAAGGTCGGCTGCATTATTGGGGAACAGGGATTGTTTCCAATCGGCTGGGAGTGGAGCGTCCAGTTGAATCGGGATGAACGTGAGTGTCATTCCCAACGGAATCTGTTCGGCGTAGTGATAGTCCAGCCAGGATAATCTGTCGATCGACAACGTAATGCTTGCGGGGGCAAGGCCATCAATGTACTGGACAGCGAATTTCTTGTCCTTCTTGCCAGTCAACTCGCGAATATTTTCAGTGTTTAACGTGTCGGTCGGGATCGTCACGCCGAAGAGGCAAGAGAGGCCCGACTCGTCGCTAGGGTTTGTCACGGCGGTGCCACTCAGAGTGAAGCGATAGTTGCCAATCGGGAGCCAGAGTTCATCGGTCCACTCGGCCTCTTCGGAGATCGTGACGCGAATGTCAGCGTATCGACCGATCGGGGCGTTCTTGTCCCGCTGGATGCTGCCTGCGGCAGCGGCGTCGGAAAAGGGAGTGAATTGAATGCTCGAAGTTTTCGGGTCCAGGCCGCCCCAGTCAATCGACCGCGATCCTTCCACCTCCTGAGAAGAGTTGCGAGCCTGTTCCATTTGCGTCGGTGCCACTTTCGCTTCCCGGTAGTATTTCCCATCAGGGCGAATGACGACCCGGTAGTCTGTTAGTCCATTGGACTCCCATCGACTCGAGGAGTTGTCGTCATAGACTTGGTTGACGTCGATGAAGTACCACATCCGCTCCCTAAGTGACGCAGGCATTTCAGAATCGGGGGAATCTTCCCGTTTCAACGTGACACGACCCACTTGATCGGGGCGGGGCACGGTAAGAGACAGGACTCGGTCCTTCCCCGGATACACGGAAACTCGGTTCCCCAGTACGAGGTGCTCGCTCGTTTCTAATTGAACGTAGTACAGACCATAGAGCACGAGGCCGAAGTCAATCGCTCCGTCTGCTTCTGTCTCTTCCGACATTGCAGGAATTGCCTTTGTGTTGTCGGACAATCCATGAACCTTGACGCTGACACCGGGAGCCGGTTCGGTTTTGGCATCATCGTAGAAGCACTGCACGATGAGGCGGTTCCATTCGGCGGGTTGTGCGGGGGATTGTGGTGCAGTCTGGCTGGGGATTGCGGCAAGCGAACTCTTCAAGCCAACGAGTTCCTTCAACAACGCCGCATTCTCGGCTCGTTGTCGTTCGGCGATGTCACGATTGTCCCGAATGGATTGCCAGTTGAGATAGAACAGCCCGCCACAGACAAGCGTCAGGAGGAGGAGTGAGAGGTTCAGTTTCTGCTTCATGAGTTTCTCCTGCATGGCGTCAAACCAGAGTTGCCGGGCGATGCGGCCGGGATTGCCGAATTGGTACAGTACGCGTCGTCGAATCTCCTTGACCCGCGAGTCACCGAGATCGCCAGACTTCTCATCGAGCGCGACGAAGGAGGTGTCTCCACTACGGAGAAGCTCACGCTGCGTCGCCATTTGCAAGTGGTCGGCGAGTTCATCCAGGATGTCTGCCCGCAAAGACTTCGGCTCCTCCTCATGCGGAGCAGGCAAGTCGGCTGACATCTCTTCGGGTGGAAACATGAAGTCACATCCTTTGAAAGCAGTGTCTTAGGCGGAGAGCCGTTCCGTCAGGATCCGGCCATCCCGATCACTCCGTTGACCGCTGTCGAGAACTCCCGCCATTCGTCTTTGCTGGCGGCCAACGATTTTTTCCCGGCTGATGTCAGCTTGTAGTATTTCCGACGACGCCCCTCATGCTCGCTCCAAGTGGCAGTCAGCAGCTTCTGGCGTTCGAGCCGATGGAGTGCGGGATACAAACTCCCTTCCTTCAACTCGAACACCCCCGCCGAGCGGGCCAGGACCGTCTGCGAGATCGCGTATCCATAGGAGTCCCCCCCCGACACGACTTCGAGAATGAGCATGTCGAGCATGCCAGCGAGTAGTTTGGAATCCATCCTGTGTGCCTCAATACCTAGCGTGACTGTGCATATACTATGCGCGTCTATGTAGTCCGTGTCAAGTGCGTTTGTAAGGAGATTCAGCTCAACTGTCCTTTGGGGTTTGAACTTGGGGAGTGATGAGGTCGCCAATTGGTGAGGGGAGGCGTACACTCTCGGGGTTGATCTCGGTGTTGATGAGGTTGAGGCGTCTCAGCGGAGAGCAGGGTAACGGCGTTGGGGCGAGTATGTCCTGTGACTGATGAAAAGGGGAATGGTCTTGGCTGGGGTATCGTCACATGATGCGACTGTCGATGCTGCCGCGGAGCGGCGGTCCAACCGGGCATGGTGGGGGGCGATCGGGGGCGTCACCCTGCTGGTGTTGGTGATCGAAGTGCTCCGTTGGTCGGACCCCGAAGCGCGGAGGATTGGTTGGGGTTTCGCTTTCGCGGGCGAACATCCTGATGCTCTCCCTTTCGTCCCGTTGTTGCTGTTGCTGCCGATCTTCTGGCTCGCCAGTGGACGACGTCGATCATTCCCCAGGCAAGTCGCCGTAAACACACGGAGAGACTCGCGAGGCCTACTTCATAAAGAGTCAACGGGGACGTGCGGACTCATGCACGAACCGGGAGCGTCGTTGGACTGGTGGGGTTGTTTACTGGTCGGTCTGTGTGCGTTTGGGATGAGTTGGTCCGTCGGACAGTCGTTTGTGGACGATCAGGGAGCCGACATGCCACCTGCTTATCATGACGAGTACAGCTACCTCTTTCAGGCAGAGACATTCCTTGCGGGGAAGACATCGGTTCCCAGTTTCTCGCCTCGACCGGAACTGTTTGACCAAGTGCATGTCTTGAACGAGGGACGATTTGCGAGCCGGTATTTTCCGGGGGTTGGCGTTTGGATGTTACCGTTTGTCGCGATGGGGAAGCCCTGGTTGGGGCATCAGGTGGCGGCGGCCTTGACGGCGATGTTGATGTATTGGATCGGGCGGGACCTCGCCGGGCGGACGGCTGGTCTCGTGGCTGGATTGTTGGTGGGAGTTTCCCCCGGGTTGACACTGTTCAGCAACCTGCTGCTAGCCCATCACCCGACACTTGTCGGGCTTGCGCTGTTTCTCTGGTGCTTTCTGAGGATGAAGCATCGAGGAAGTGTCGGCTGGGCCATCGGTGCGGGGGTCGGGTTATCGTTTGCGATGCTCTGTCGCCCGATGACCGCAGCAGGTTTCGGCCTCCCATTCGGCCTGTGGTTCGCATGGTATCTCGTAAGAGGAAACTGTACGCCTGGCACCTCTGTCGTCGCATCGACAGGGAAAGACTCAACTGCCAACAAGTCGACGATGACCGAGCAAGGACAGGTCGCACAACATCACCGACGACAACGCCTGCGACTGGCATTGGGGTTGTCGATGCCACTCTTCTTCGGGTTTGTGGTGATGCTGATCTACAACGCTTCGATTACCGGCAATCCGTTCGATTCGCCGTATCAGCAGTACACCGACATCTATACTCCGCGACATGTTTACGGGTTCAATAACGTCGTGCGGGGGAGTCAGAAGTTGGGGCCGAAGGTGTTGGAGAACTATGACCAGTGGGCCGAGAATTTGGACGGAACACTCGCAACTCGAAACGTTTGGCGACGGCTCGTTTTCAGCATGCGCTGGACGTTTGGGATCGTCCCACTGACACTCTGCCTGCTGCTCTTGGTCTTCAGCAGAGGCCATCTCGGAGCGACGTCGCCGACGGGCAAGCAGGGGGCTGAAGAAACGTCCGTCGCGGCGAGAAGTTTGGGTTTGGGGGATTGGTGGCTCGTAATCGCATCGATCGTCTCGCTGCATCTGGTGCACGTCCCCTATTGGTTTGAGGGGATCATGGGATGGCACTACGTGCTCGAGTCTTCCCTGTGCTGGCTGCTGATCGTCGGAGGGGCGACGCAGATTGCCGTGCAGTGGTTTCGCGAGACCGGGTCGCTCGCGATGCGGCTCTGGTGGGTGATGTTTCTGGGAGTGGCCGTGCTGGTGAATACCGTTTCGCTCCCTTTGGCGACCAGCAACCGAGGGACATGGTGGCTCTGGCGAAGCCCGCTGGCAGAAGGGGTGATGCAGGTTCGCTTCTCCCGGACGAAGTATGCCAGCATCCGTCATGAGGTCGATGCCTTGCGTGGCGGTCGCCCTTGTGTGGTGCTCGTCGTTGGAGAACCGACTGATCGGCACGTCGATTACGTCGTCAACTCGCCGCTTCTCGATGCTCCGGTCCTGTGGGTCCGCGTTCCGTCGGGTGAGACCGACCCGCAATCGTTGCAGTTGATCGCATCGCTGTTCCCGACCCGCGATGCGATCCTCTTCGTCCCCAGCCAAAATCAACTCCACCCACTGATGAATCAATCAAACGCTCAGTAATTTGGCACTCTGGGGGGCAGAAAGTAATTGTCCCCGAGTCCCCACCGATGCAAGGTGGGGACTCCAAAGAAATTACGCTCACCTCCATGACTCCGCTCGTTCGGAGCGATGCAGACGCCATCGAGCACGGCGTCAATTTGTCGGTGGAGCCGTTTCGTTGAAGTGGGGAACCTTCGTATTGTCCCGAAACAGTTTCAGGTGGGCTTCGATCTCCGCTTTGACACTCCCCTCGGCAATTTTCAGCGCTGACTCGGCCGTTTTGATGGCGGTTGGGAAGTCATCGTTGGCAGCTTGGGCGATCGCTAAAGTGTCGAGGCAGTTGGCATCCTTTTGTTCGGTCAACTCGCACGCTCGCTGGGCATAAGCAACGGCATTCTTCGGGTTGCGGATATTGGCGTCGGGACAAGTCGCCAAGAGTAGCGCAAGGTCGTTGAGCGCACCGACAGAGTCAGGGAAGAGCACGATCGACTCTGCAAAGTCAGCGATGGCACCGGGGAAATCCCCTTTCGTCTCCTTGACGAGTGCCCGGTTTTCGAGAGCGGCAGGAAACTTCTTTCGAATTGCAATGGCTTCGTTGAAATCCTTGAGGGCTTCGTCCAGTTTCCCTTGCCGACTGAAAATCTGCCCCCGATCATTGTAGGCTTCGGCAAACTTGGGATCGAGTTTGATACATGCGGTCGCATCATCGAGTGCTTTGTTGTCATCCCCGGCCAAGGCGTGCAACATCCCGCGATTGAAGTAGCCCCGGGCATCCTTCGGGTTGAGTTTGATTGCCTGTGTCAAATCTTCTTTCGCTTTATCGAGATTCCCCTTCCGCATCCATGTGATCCCTCGATTGATGTGAGCAGCCGAGGACTTTTCGTCGAGTTTGAGTGCTTCGGCAAAGTCAGCGAGTGCGTCATCAAAGCGTCCCATTTCCGATCGAACGATGGCTCGATGATGATAAAGGGTGAAGTTTTGCTGTTTTTCAAGAAGGTTTGTGCAAGTTTCCTCGGCAGCTGGCAGCGAAAGAACATGCTTCTTGTCGAGCCAGGCATCGTATTGTGGGACGAGCAGCCAGGGGTCGTTGGTTTTGGAAATGTGGACGATGGAACCTGGTAGCAATTTCCGAACGGAGACATCTCCATGAAACACCTCAGCATTGTCGGTGACCACGATCATGGGAATCCAAGCTGCCGGTGCGGCGACATCGCTTGCAGGAATGGGGGATAATTCTGGTGACTTCTGGGGATCCTGGGCGTAAAGTGTTCCGAATGTGAGGGTGCAGGTCATCGCAAAGATCAGGATTGTGCGGATCAACATAGAGGGGGTCCTTGGGAGAAACAGGAAAGTGATGAGATTCGGAAGAGAAATACTTGCAATGCGTTGCGGCCCCCTTATCTTATTCATATGTAACAGTTGCGGCAGACCACCCCGTCTGCCTGCAGCGCCCATTTTCCCCTCCCGTCTGCGGAGTCGGTGGGTTTGGGTTGAATTTGCGGCGTGTGGCCGCAGATATCGCAACGACATTCTTTGAGGAGAAAAACTGATGATGCGGTCTCTTTGGTTGGTGCTGCCTGCCATGCTGATGATGGTAGCTACCGATGCTGAAGCAGGACGTCGTGGCTCGCGCCGCGCCGGCTGCTGCCCGGCGCCTTGTGCGTCGAGCTGCAATTCCTGCGGTGGCGGCGGTATGGTGAGTGGTGGAGCAGCCTGCGGTGCTTGCACCCAGACTGTGGAACGGACCATCATGGTCCCACAAATGTCGACAGAAACACGGACGATCACTGTCACCGAGTACAAGCAGGAACAACGTGAGCGGAAGTATACCGTTTCTCGTCAGGTTCCTCGTACGGAAACGAAGACCCGTACAGTCAACTACACGGAAATGGAAACTCGCAGCCGCGAAGAAGCCTACACCGTGTACGAAACTGCACAAGAAGAGAAGACACAAGAGTATACCGTCATGGTTCCCAGCACGGAAACCAAGACCGGCACTCGCACCGTCTACGAAACTGTGAACGAAACGAAGACTGCTGAGTACCAGGTTCAGGTTCCTTACACGGAAGCTCGCACTGGCACCCGCACCGTTTACGAGACCGTCACGGAGCAAGTTCCTCAGAACTACACCGTCACGACCACTCGTCAAGAACAGCGGACTGGCATGCGGACCGAGTACGACACGGTTCAAGAAACTCACTACCGCACCGTTCGACGGAACGTTGGCCACTGGGTCACCAAGCAGGTTGCTGATCCTTGCAACCCATGCTGCACCCGTTGCTGCCGTCAGTGGTGCCCACAGGTCGTCTGTGAGCAGGTTCCTTACACCGTTTGCAAGCGAGTTTGCAAGCAGGTTCCTTACACCTACACCGTTTGCGTTCCACAGTGCGAAACCCGCACCCGGATGGTCAATGTCTGCAAGCAAGTCGCTAAGCAGGTCGAGTACACCTACAACGTGACCCTCTGCAAGACCGAAACCCGCACCCGCGAGTACACCGTCTGCAAGCAAGTTCCTAAGCAGGTCGAATACACCTACGAAGTTCAGGTTTGCAAGCCAGAAACCCGCACTCGGACCTACACCGTCTGCAAGCAGGTTCCTGTCCAGAAGACCCGTACCGTCAACTTCCAGGTTTGCGTTCCTAAGACTCGTGAAGAGTCCTACAACGTGACCGTCTGTGACACCGTTCAGGAAGAAAAAACCCAGACATACACCGTCTGTGTTCCAGTTCAGGTTCAGAAGGAAGTTCAGGTTCAGGTCTGCAAGATGGTCCCACAGACCGTCACCGTTCAGGTTCCAGCCTGCGGTGGATGCGGATGTGCAGCAGCCCCATCTTGTGGTGGTTGCGGTTGCAACTAGTTTGAATAGCCCGCTGACCTCACGGTCAAACGGCAAAGCGTGATACCCGAAAACCCCGTTGCCCCTCACCGGACAACGGGGTTTTCTTTTTTGGAAGCTCATCTAACGAAACAGGTCGACAACATAAGCTGTTGTCGCAGAGGATGGATTCCACACGACATGTCGCGATCGAGGCACTTCACGTTCACTGATAGCAATGTGATTGATCGTCCGGTTGCGTCGTCAACTGAAAATGTCAAATTGGCGTTCCGGTCCCTTCCTTTTTCCGAGCGCCTTTCCACGTTCACTGCGTTGGACGAAAACTCGTTGGCGAATGACTTGTTACTTGATTCCAACCTTTCGCCGAAGGACATGGAAGGTCACCAGTCGCCCCAGCCTGACGCTTGAATGTTTGAGACAGGACATCAGCTGGAAATATTCGATCGGTCCCAAAGAACCGAAAGCTTTCACCCCGACGATTGCTCGTTGAGCGAGCGAATCAAACTTGTCGCCAACCTCAAACTGCTCATCCCGATCCACGACCGGTGGATGTCCCTCCGGATGGACCCAGAGTCGCAGCGATCGCAGACGTAAAGCCATCAAGGCATCCCTGACACGCCCGTTCCATTAACCCCGGACCCCACGCCCGATGCACCGCCATCGCCGCCTTGACAACCTGTCCGGGAACTCGATTGAGTTTCTCGGGCAACATGATCGCTCGCCAGAAATAACGGGTTCAAGGCCGATCAGAGGTAACCCTTATGAAGTTAAGGCCAAACCGTCATTGACAGACGAGGGGGGCCCAGCGGGTGAAAGCATGTTGAAGTTGGCTTGCTCAACGACAACGCCCCGGCAGGTGCCGGGGCGTTGAAGCTGGGTCGAACAATGGTGCTGTTCTTAACCGGTCGTCTCCTTAGAGGGGGACGTCGATTTCATAGCCCTTGCGCTGTTCGCGGCCGAGCCAGTGGTTGGCTGCTTCGTCGCCAACAATCTGCTCCTTCTTGGCGTCCCACTCCAGACGACGCCCGAGCCGAATCGCGATGTTCGAGAGGTGACAGGTCGTCATGGCACGATGATGCGACCAGACGTCCGAGATGGGGTTGGAACGGTCGGCGATGCAGTTGAAGAAGTTCTCCATGTGGCTGCCCGGCAGTTTCTTGCCGTAGACCGCTTCCATCATCTCGGTGGTGATGGGGTTCGTCTTGAGGTCGGCCACAGCTGTCCCCTTGACGTCCTTGAGGTCTCCTCGGCTGACATGGAACGATCCTTCGGTCCCTTCAAACAGTATCCCGTTCCCTTCCGGCGAGTTCGAGACGATATGCATCTCGATGCCGCTGGGGTACATCACGGTGATGTCAAACTTGTGAGCGGTGTTGTACCGGTCATCTTGAACGGGGTACCCATCTTTGAAGTCGACCGGGTGCTCGGCTGTTCCTTCGACCGAGCTTGGTCCGCTGTCGGTGGCACCGATCGCCCATGAGGCAATGTCGACGTGGTGTGCTCCCCAGTCGGTCATCTTGCCCCCGGAGTATTCGTACCACCAGCGGAACTCGTAGTGGCAACGGCTGTTGCCATACTTCCCGCCGTCCCTCTTGCGGTAGTCCTTGAGTGGAGCTTGTCCCTGCCACATTTCCCAGTTGAGACCAGCTGGTACGTCGGCAAGAGGGATCGCATCGCACGTCGGAGCACCGCCGATATTGCAGGTGACCTTCTGAATCTTGCCGATACGACCTTCCCGGATCATCGCGACGGCGCCGATGAAACGACGGCCCATTTCGGTCCGCTGCTGGGTGCCAACCTGGAACACTCGCTTTGTTTCATCCAGGACCTTGACGATCTGTTTTCCTTCGTTGATGGTCAGCGTCAGTGGCTTTTCGCAGTAGATGTCTTTCCCGGCACGCATGGCATCGATGGCAATCTTCGAGTGCCAGTGGTCGGGGGTGACAATCGTCACAACATCAATGTCGTCACGCTCGAGGAGTTTGCGGTAGTCTTCGTAAACAGCGACGGCCCCTTCGGCATGGCCATGTTTCTTGTTCATTTCGACACCCTTCTTACGTCCGTTCTCGACGTGAGAAGCATCGACGTCGGCAACGGCGATCGTGTCGGCAAAGTTCATTGCTGCCGGGCCGACCGCGTGCCAGCGGTCACCGGTTCCGATACAACCGAGACGCAAACGAGCGTTCGGGCTCTTGGCTGCATCGTCGGCCATCGTGGGCAAACTCTGGAACCAGTAAGGCATAACAGCTCCCGCAGCGGCAGCAGTGCTGACCTGCAGGAAGTCGCGACGTGAAGCATTCGAGTGGCTCATCAGCATCTCCGAAAAGTGGGATCATCCAGGGTCACAACGACATCGCACGATCTCCACGACGGGAGAACTCAGAGGAAATCGAACTCCCTCCCTCGTCCACGCGGGCAGAATCGGCCCCAAGATCGTACCATGCCGATGCGTCAACGTCAGCCCACTGGGCGAAAACTCGCCAAGTTCGTATGCTGCGAGTTGCAGCCTCTCTCCAAATAGCGGCTCGTTCCACCGACTCTTGATTGCAGGTGAACCACGATATGTCTCGCACAGAATCGACAACTTCAACTTTCCCTCACTTTTGCACCCGTTCGTTTCGGCGGCTTTTCAAAGGGATGACCGCCGCGGTCTTCGGCCTTTGCATCGCTGTTGCTCCCCTCTCAGCCGGAACGTCAAACAGCCTGATGGACCTCTCGACTGATGGGAAACTTCTCGCTTGTTCTAATCGAGACAGCGGCAGCGTGACGATCGTCGATCTCGCAACACTCAAGGTGACGCACGAAATACCTGTAGGACATCATCCCGAAGGAGTTACCTTTGTGGGAGACTCGCATCGCGTTGCAGTCGCGGTGTATGACGACGACATCGTCCGTTTGCTCGATGCCGACGCTGGAAAAGAAGTTGCTCGCCGCGAAGTGTTCGATGAGCCGTATGGAGTCGTTGCATCGCCGGATGGGAAGCGGCTCTTTGTGACTCTCGACTATCCTGGGCAACTGCTCGCACTTGATGCGACATCGTTAGAGATTCAGGAGACATGGGACGTCGGGAAATTCGTCCGCGGACTCGCCATCGATGCGAAAACAGAGTCGCTGTTCGTCACCGAGTATTACACCGGCATCCTGAAGCAGGTCTCGATCAGTGACGGGAAAGTCGTAGCGGAATGGGTGGGCGGATCGCCGGACAATCTGGCTCGACAAGTCTCGCTGCACCCCGAACGGCCGAAGGCGTACATCCCCCATCAGCGTTCGGAAGTGACCAATCCGCATGGTACGGGAGCGATCTTCCCTTACATCTCGATCGTCGATCTTGACAAACCTTCCCCCGAAACTCCCGGTCGACGCAAGCGGAAACAGATGGATGCATTACGTGGAACGTATGTAGTCGCGAATCCTTGGGAGTTAGCTCTCTCCCCCGATGGGACTAGGTTGTACGTCCTCTTCTCGGGGACGAATGAAATGTATGTCTGTCGAGTGCTTGATGATAACTATCGCGAGCTTTCTTACGAGGCATTAGTTTCGCTAGGATCAAACCCCCGTGCCATTAAGGTCTCGGGCGATGGGTCGCGATACTATGTTTACAACGCACTCGACTTTGAAGTCGTCGCCTATGATGCTCAGACGAACCAACCAGTTGGGGCCGTCAAAGTCTGTGAGTCACCGCTAAGCGACGAAATGCTCGAAGGAAAGAAACTCTTCTATCTGGCAAAGCAGCCGATGGTCGGGCTGCGTTGGATATCCTGTTCAAGCTGTCATCCGGATGGTCAACCTGATGGTCGCACCTGGCAGCAACCGGAAGGACTCCGTAATACTCAGTCGCTCGCCGGAATGGCTTGGACGCACCCCATTCATTGGTCAGCCGATCGTGATGAAGTGCAAGACTTCGAGCATACGATTCGCAGTCCGTTGATGGCAGGTCGGGGACTGATTCGGGGCCCTGTCTCTCCCTCGCTCGGCCCCCCCAATGGCGGACGGTCGGCGGCGTTGGATGCGATGGCGCTCTACTCGAACTCTCACACCGTGCCACTCAGTCCTCATGCGAAAGAGGGACTCAGCGAGTCCGCATTGCGGGGGCAGGAACTCTTTCTGTCAAAGGAAGTCGGCTGTTCGAAGTGCCACTCGGGACCTTTCTTCACCGACTCTCAACCTGGACTTCCGGAGACGTTTCGGATGCACGACGTCGGCACCGGAAAGGACGACCCTTCTGAGAAGATCGGCCCTACCTTCGACACCCCCTCACTCCTTGGCATCTATCGAACGGCCCCCTATCTGCATCATGGCAAGGCGACCACGCTTGAAGAGGTGCTGACAACTTTGAACCCCCAAGACCAACACGGCCGCACGCAGCATCTCTCCCCGGAACAAGTGAAAGACTTAGTGAGTTTTCTTAAGTCGCTCCCGTACGAAGACCCCGTGCTTAAAGCTCGTCAGGCGGGGTTGAAGCAAGTACAGAAGTAATGGTTATGAAGTAGGGCATCGTTCCAGACATCACATCGATTATCCTCAAGTTGACGATGCGCTATTTCTATAGTCTCACTAGTGACAATAGCCTTTCATTCTCCCCAACGGCCAACTCTGATGACTGTCGGAAATTGCCAGTGCGATAAAAGGGGAGAGAGGATTGCGTCAATGTTGGAATGCGAGCCCCGTTGGGAGTGACGGGTTTCGAATAGATAGATAACATGTGGCTGCTCAGTAGAGATGTTAGGGCAGATGATATTTCCCGGTGAGCGAAGTTAGGCTCACGGTTTCCTCCTGTGGCGATAAGGATACGAACGATGCGAGCGCGGACACAGACCCGATGGATGGCATATCTATTGCTGTGGAGCTTCACCACGTCCGGCCTCCTCAGTGCGGCTGAGAAGGCCGGGACTGAGAAGGTTGCCCCTGGGAAATTTCTCGTTCAGCTGAAGTTGAGCGGCGTATTCGAGTCGCCCGAGATGACAGAAGTGCAGCTAAGACCGGACGAGTGGAGTAGCTTCAAGGTGGAACGGGTCGTCAAACCGGGAACCCCTGTCAGGCAAGGGGATGTCCTGATTCAGTTCGAGGTCAAAGAGATCGAAGAGGCGATACGAGAAACGACGTTTGCCGTGGAAACTGGGAGGCTCAGTCTCGAGGAGGCGATGGTTGAACTGGAGACAATGAAACAGGTCGCGCCGCTCGACCTGAAGGATGCCCGCCAGTCGCACGAAATGGCTGTTATGGAGTTGGACTACTACAACCGGTTTTTTGAGAAGCTCAACCGGATGCGAACCGACATGTCGCTAAAGTCGTCGTTGCAAAACCTCGAGTCGGCACAGGAGGAGTTCGACCAGTTAGAAAAGATGTACAAAGCGGATGACCTCACCGAAGAGACAGAAGAGATCGTCCTGAAGCGCGCAAAGCAGTCGATTGAATCGGCTCAGTTGTGGCACGAATTCTCTAAAGTGAACTATCAACAGGAGATTCAGTTTGAGCTTCCCAAACAGAAGGAGCGTGTCGAAGAAGCGGTCGTGCGGGCTCAGTCGGCCTTGCAGCGAACACAGGTGACCGTCCCCGCCTCTCTGCGTAAGAAAGAGATTGAACTCGAAAAAGCGAAACTGTCGTTGGCCAAGGAAACGGAGAAGTTGGAACGTCTCAAACTCGATCGAAAGTTGATGACCATTGTCAGTCCGGTGGATGGAGTCGTCTATTACGGAGCAGCCGAGCGAGGTCGCTGGTCGGAAGCGACAAAGATGCTCGAAGCGTTGAAGCCGGGACAAAGTGTGCCAACCGAGAAAGTGCTGATCACCATCGTTAACGACAGCAATCTGTTTGTGCGAGCCGAGGTTCCGGAAAAGGAACTCTACCGTGTGACCCCCGGCCTGTCGGGGCGGACGACACCAACCGCTTACCCTAACGACCGAATTGCCAGCAAGGTCGAGAGTGTCGAGCCGGTGGCTTTGGGGGAGGTCAACTATGACGCTCGAATCTCACTTGATGTGGTTGCTGGTGCAAAGAAGGTGCAACCTGGGATGAACTGTGAGGTTCGATTGACCGTGTATCAGCAGGATGCCGTCCTGTCGCTCCCCAACGATGCAGTTTTTGCGGATGACGATGACGACACCCAGCGATACGTTCTGATCGACGAAGGAGGAACAGGAGTTCGACGAAACGTCACCGTGGGCCAGATGAACGACACCCGAACCGAGATCACCGCAGGTCTTGCGGCAGGCGATGTCGTTCACCTCAAGAAGCCATAACAGAGAGTTTGTCGCCGTACGGCGGAAGTTCCTGACCATCGTTCAACGGTTCGTTGACAGTCGCTCCGATGACCTCGTTCGCCGCTGTTTCGACGGGCAGGGATGTCCGCCGTCCGAAGAGTCCCCATGAAAGTTCTACCGAGGCCCTGATGATGTCGAAATGCAAGCGGCTGATGACAGTTTGTGGACTCTGGTCGATGCTGTTACTCGGGTCTCTCTTCCGGACCGGAGTGGCCCGCGGTGAGGATGCGGGGGCGGAGGCTGCAACAGTTGAGACTCCTGCCAAGTCGATATCCGAGAGCAATGCTGCTCCGGTTGAAGGGAAGAACGCACGGGGAGTTCCCAAACGGGCGCCGGTCCCGTCCCCCACTTCCGAACAACTCGAGTTGTCGATCCGTCGCGGGGTCGACTTTCTGTTACAGGACCAGAATAAGAACGGGTCCTGGGGGTCGGCCACGAAGACGAAAGACCTGAATATCTATGCTCCTGTTCCTGGCTCGCATCAGGCGTTTCGAGCGGCAGTCACGGCACTTGTGGTCAGCGCCTTAATTGAAGTCAACGATTCCCGCCCCGAAGTTCAGTTGGCAATCCAGCGGGGCGAAACCTTCCTTATTGAGCATCTCGAACAGGTCCGCCGAGCGACGGGCGATGCCATTTATAACGTCTGGACGCATGGGTTTGCGATCGAAACGCTCACCCGTCTCCATCAGCGACACGTGGGCGAAACAGCGAAGCAAGAACAACTTGCCAACCTCATTCAACATCAGATCGGCATGCTGGAACGATACGAATCGGTTGACGGCGGCTGGGGTTACTACGACTTCAATCTGCAAACCAAGAAACCCGCAAGCTCCTCGATCAGCTTTACGACGGCAACAATTCTTGTCGCCATGCATGATGCCCAAGCACTCGGCGTCGAGCCTCCGAAGAAGTTGACAGATCGAGCCATCGCTGCGACCCGGAGACAACGACTCCCTGACTTCAGTTACCTTTATGGCGAGTACCTCAAATGGCAACCCCGACGGGGCATCAACCGGCCCAGTGGGAGCCTCGGACGATCACAAGCCTGCAACCTTGCGATGCGTTATTGGGGTGATGATGAGGTGACTCAAGAGGTGCTGGAAGATTGGCTCGACCGACTGTTCGCCCGTAACGGCTGGCTCGATATCGGACGCAAGAGACCGATTCCTCACGAGTCGTGGGAACAGGTGGCGGGGTACTTCTACTTCTATGGGCACTACTACGCAGCCCGCTGCATCGAGGAGTTGCCCGTCTCGATGCGTGCGGAATATCAGGCCCACATGTTCCACACCATCGCCCCAAAGCAGGAACGTGACGGTAGTTGGCTGGACTTTCCCTTCTACGACTACGGTCACCCTTACGCGACCGCCTTCGCCCTCCGGACCCTTGCGAGGTGCCGACCGGTGAAGGAATAGGAGTATGATGTGATTGAAGCGACGGACTGGGACAAATCAGTCAGTCAAAGCTCTTCGACTGCGTCGATGGGACCGCAATCAACGAGCACGCATCATCCGGCGTCGGTCGTCAATGTCGCAGACTCTTCTTTCATTGCTTCGAGGGACTTCTCGGTACTCTCCGGATCGATGGTGCGGCAGGATTCCGTCAGAATGTTGGCAATCTCTGTCAGCTCAGATTGCCATTGATGGGCGTCTGCTCCGCGTGGGGTGTGTGTCGAAAACTCGCCGCACAAGAGGATCATTCGTAGTAGATGGCGAAAGATAATCCCTTCTTGTTTCGTCAGATCGCGGCTCGTAACGTACTTCTGAAAGTCTCCACCAAACATCAGTAAGTCTCCAACGCACCAGACAGCAGTGGTTCGCAGATGGGAGATGCCGGGGAACTCAGAGTTGAACAGTAATCGTAACTTGTCGGCGAAGGGGATGGCGAAGCGTCGTTGCGGTCCGCCGAATTTCTTCTGTGGATCATCCTCTTCGGCGAACGATTTCGGATACAGCTCGTCATAGTTGGCAAGTCCACGACGAACCACTTCGCCATCGAGCCAACCCCGAGCCAGCGGACCGGGTGGGAGTCGGTCAGGATGCGGGACCCGCACTTGTGGAACCACCGAGCCGGGAATGTCGAGCACACTTTCGAGGGCCTGAATTCGCTCGGACGGACTCGCCTTACCCAACACATCGAGGAGGAACCGGCCATACAGCGGGTTGACGCTGCGAAAGGGGAGTAACGTCGCCAGTTGCTCGGTCGGCGTGGCGACGAGCGGGATATAGATGACCCGTTCTACTGCGTCCGTCGCCGCCACTTCCCGGGCTGCGTCTCCCGCTGCCTCTTTCTGCCTTGACCCTGTCTTCACTCCAGACTGCGGACGCTGTTCGAGGGCCTGTTGAAGCAACGCCCCGAACGACCCCTGTGAAGCCGGTTCGGTAACGATCTCCGTCCCCTCGCTGTCCCCTGATTCGCTGACCGATTCTATCGTAGTTACTCCCTTGCCAGACGCATTGTCATCAGGAGGGGCTTCCGCAGTGTCGTCATCGGTCGCTGCATCGTCGAGGCCATTCTCCACGTCTGCGTCACCCTCGGTTTCAGAGGAGAAGGTCTCGTCGTTAGAACTGTTGGTACTCTTCTCAACTTCGTCGACACTCGGGGCATCGACATCGGGAACATCGACGCCGACTCCGGCACCAAAGTCGTCCTCGGATGTTGTTGTTGCGGCGGTATCCTCGGACGATTCCTCCGTTGCCGTCGGATCGTCGGTGCTGGAGTCGGCAGTGAACGCTCGTCGATAGAGCGGGGCTTCCTTCACTTCAGGAATCGCGTCGAGGTCGACCAGCAGTTGCCCTTTGCGTTCGATGTCGGGGAGCGGCTCCAGTTCGATGTACTCGGCTCCCCATAACGTCAACAACATGCGATGCAACGCCCCTTCGGCCACTTCCTTTTCCCGATCATCCAAGAGTCGCTTGCGCACAAATGCTCTCAATCGTTCGACATCGGGGGAGAGTGCCAGCAGATAAGCAAGCAGTCGCCAAGGGAGTTCGCCACGGCTCGCCAACTTTCCGGGAGGGGCCTCGATCAGTTTCTCGAATTGCTGCTGTGTCCAGTAGGTGACTCCGTCTCGCCTCTTGGGCATCTTCTTCTTGAGCCGTTTCTTCGCTTTGATGAGATTGGGGTCTTTCGTGTCTTCGGGGATTTGATCGTACTGAGCCTTCCAACGGAGAAGTCGGACATCATCTTCATGGGCGAGGGCGTAGACAAATCCCCGATCATCAAACTGCGGTCGACCGGCTCGGCCAAACATCTGATGGGCACTGCTCGCATCGATGAGCTTCATCTTGCCGGGGGGGCCCTTGACCAGCGTGTTCAAGACGATCGAACGGGCCGGGAGATTGATTCCAGCAGCGAGTTTCGGTGCAGACGCAGACGGACAGCAATTTCTGTTGAAACAAGGTCTTCCACCCACGGCGACGGTACTTCGGCAACAAACCCGCATGATGGACCCCAACGCCACAGTAAGGATCGTCTTCAATTTCGGCCCCACCCCTCCGGACCAGTCCATTGCGTTAACGACATCGGCCAGTTGCTTCTTCTGTTCTCCCCCGATCAGCGACTTTCCCTTGAGTTGCTCGGCGACCGTCCAGCACTCGGACCTATTGAAGCAAAACAACAATGCCGGCGTCCGACGGGTCTCGTCGTCGCCATCGCTCATCCGCTCGAGTTGCTCGTTGAGGAGTTCATCTTCAACCCACTCAAACTGCAACGGAACTTTTCGCTCAGTCGACTGGACCAGTTGCAACAGTCGACCATGACTTCGACGCAACCAGATCAAGAACTCAGCCGTGTTGCCGACGGTCGCCGACAGCAACATCAGTCGTGTCGACTTCGGCAACATCCCGAGCGTCAGTTCCCAGACGGCACCCCGTTCGGGATCGTTGAAGCTATGGAACTCATCCATCACGACGGCGAAAACGTTGGCAAAGTCAAACGCTTCGGGATGCAAAAGTCGATTCAGCAAAATCTCTGCGACGACCACCAGGATCGGGGCGTCGGGATTGACTCGTCGATTGCCGGTGACCAACCCGATCTGATCGCGAGAGAATCCCCAGCGCTCTGCCGCCTCTTGAATCTCTCGAAACTTCTGTTCTGTCAGCGCGATGAGCGGCGTCGTATAGTACGCGACTTTTCCTGTGTGCAACGCCTCGAAGAGCGTCGCTTCGGCGATTAACGTCTTCCCGGTCCCGGTCGGAGCACAGACCAGAACTCCATCATCCGTCGTAAACCACGCGAGGAGTGCATCCTCTTGTACTGGGTACGGAGGATAGGGGAGCGCATCGAGATACGCCGCACATAAGTCATCACGAGAAGTCATCATCCGCTCCATCACACGAGTTCGACCAACTTTCACTCCCCCGTCGATCAACAGCCCGAAACCATTGACCGTCAGGGAGTCCATGTTGTACCCGCTCCCCCCCTTTCCCAACAGTCGCTCCGACCATACTGTGCCCGGGCGTTCAAGGGTTGGCGTTTGGGCGATTACCGGGTAGAACGGGTCTTCCGACAATAATGTCGACGCCACACGACATTCGCCGGGAAGACTCACAGTTGCACGACGTACGCGAGCAACAGCCTGTCTGGCCAGCCGTCCGATACTCGGCGACGACTTCCCAACCATATTTCGTCGCTCACTGCGAATGCGAAACGAGGCTCGCGCTGATCGCAGTCAGCTTACGACAGCCGCTTCTTCCAGAGTTCGACCTGATTCTTCACCGGATTCGAGCCGCCGGAGCCTAGGGATTGAAGGGCGTTTACGACGTTTTTCGTGCCAAGGTATTGGGTGACCGACGAGTCGATTTTGTCGCAGTGGGTCTTCAGTTCCTCGACGGAGATGTCAGCCAGGCGGCAGGACCTTGACTCGCACAATGCCACAAGTTTGCCGACGATCTCGTGTCCGGAACGCATGGGGACTCCCTTCCGAATGAGGTACTCCATGAGAGTTGTGGCATCGAGAAAGCCATCTTCCAGGCGGGAGTTAATCCGATCGACGTTGAGCTTCGCGTTGGCGACGATATGCGGTGCCAGTTCCAGGCAAGCGGCTGTTGTGTCGTACGCTTGAAAGACGGCGAGCTTGTCTTCTTGCAGATCGCGATTGTAGGCCAGTGGGAGTCCCTTCACCAAAACCAGCAACTGTTGCAAGGCCCCGATGACACGCGCCGATTTGCCCCGTGTCAGTTCTAAGACATCAGGGTTCTTCTTTTGCGGCATGATTGACGAGCCGGTCGTGTAGGCATCGGACAGCGTCAAGAAGCCGAACTCCGTCGAACACCAGAGAATCCACTCTTCGGCCCAACTGCTGAGGTGGACCGCGATCAACGACATCGCAAAGGTAAACTCGATGAGGAAGTCGCGATCACTCGACACATCCAGGCTGTTCGCTGCAACGCTGTCGAATCCGAGCAGTTCGGCTGTCCGATTTCTGTCGATCGGAAGCGACGTTCCGGCGAGGGCCGCAGCTCCGAGCGGCGAGATATTCACCCGTTTGCGGCAGTCGGCCAATCGATCGCGGTCGCGTTGAAACTTCTCGCACCAACAGAGCCAATAGTGACTCGCCATCACCGGCTGTGCTCGCTGCATGTGCGTATAGCCCGGAAGAATAACATTGATGTCCGCCTCGGCCCGCAGCACGAATGCTTGCTGGGCAATCACGAGCAGTTCGTCGAGGCGATCAATCGCATCCCGCACGTAGAGTTTGAGGTCGGTCGCAACTTGATCGTTGCGACTGCGGGCGGTATGCAGTTTGCGTCCGACATCGCCAGTCAACTCGATAAGTCGGGACTCGATGTGCATGTGAATGTCTTCGAGTTCCGTCCGCCAGACGAGTTCTCCCCGCTGAATTTCCCCAGCGATACGATCAAGGTTGTCGCAGATGGTGGTGCGTTCATCGCCGGACAGAAGTCCAACTTCGGCCAACATCGTGGCGTGTGCTTTGGAGCCACGAATGTCGACCTCAGCCAATCGGGCATCAAAGCTGATGGACTCGGTGAAGGCTTCGACGAGTTTGTTGGTGGGCTGATCGAACCGACCGCCCCAAGGCTTGGATGACACGAGAGAGTCCTTCAGAGGGAGGGAGTGCAACGAGTATGAGAATAGGAGCCGCGACATTGTACGACGGAACGACGTTGCCAAAAGCGAACACATTCCACCAATCGTTCGTCGCACGATAGAGTGGGACGGCTCGTGTGAAAAGTCTTTGACACCGGTATTTCTGCCGCGCTAGTCTGCATGAACAACCCCCACTTCATACACCTCGTTGCCCGAACACCTCACTGGTGAGGGGCATCAGCCGACACGACGGCTCACATTCGACCCAATTGAAGGGGACCAACATGCATCAATCTCGCCCCAGTTCGCTGTTCCGTAAGCTGTTCTTCGGACTGCTCGCCCTCGGTGCTGCTCTCGCCTGTGTGCGAACACAAGCCGACGACACCCGAATCTTTGAGGACCTCGACGTTCCGCCACTGCCATCACTCTTCCTGACGACAGACGCGAAATCTGACGAGAAGGCTGATCTTCCACCCAATCCTCCCGAGCCACCCACCCCCGCGAAGGTGGTAGAGGAACTCCCGGTGATTCGCCCAAATGGGACCACCGACCTTCCGGCTCTTCCAACTCCACCTCCCGCCAGCAAGCCTGTCGAGACCGACGAGGAGTGGGTCGTCCACATCATTCCCGGCCCCTCAAGAGCACGTCACATCAATGGGCAGGACTACGAGTCAGTTTATCAATCGATCCCCTTCAAGAAAGCCGAGTATCGAGCGAACCCCGGCTACCGGCATGAGGCAACGATGGAAGTCCTCTTCGGCCAACAACGACCGACGACCATCGTGAATCAGCGTCAACCCGAGGTCATCCCGCTCCCTCAGTACACACCCTACGCCCCTTACCGTTACGGATCGTACGAGCTACAACGGAACTACCAACCCGGGCTCGTCCCTCGCCCCAACATCAATTACAGCTCGTCTGGCCCCTATGGTCCGTACACCTATTTTCCACGTTGGTAGGTCGAACTCAATCGGCTCGTGTGTCGCATTTCTTTGAGACAGGTTATCATTGCCCATGGGATGAATTCGTCTGTCCAATGCGATGCCGGGGAAAGTGATGGAGCTGGAATCGTTAACTTGCAATAACTGTGGCGGGCCCTTGGAAGTCCCGTCGGGAGTCGACCACATCCGCTGCAACCATTGCCAGAGTCAACTGGTCGTTAGGCGAGCAGCGAGTGTCACTTACACCGAGTTAATCCAGCAGGTCGCCGACCGAACCGAACAACTCACCGATCATGTCGTCCGGCTCACCTACGAGAACGAACTCAACCGTCTCGATCAGGAATGGGAGAAGGAACGCGATAGTCTGATGGTCCACAGTAAGAATGGAAGGAAATCGGAGCCCTCCGGCTCATCGGCTTTACTCATCGCAATCATGAGCATCGTGGGAGGATTGATCGCGACAACACAAGCTGGCCCCATCGGCATCCTATTCATGGGCATCGGGCTGGTCGTTTCGGGGGTGATGTACTTGAATGCTTTGGCATTCAGGGAAGCGGAGAATAGACATCGCCTCCGCCGAAATAGGCTCACGCTCGAATCAGTCCGCAAACGGATCATCGCGGAGTCTCAGGAGACGCCGTCGACCTCAACGTCACCCAATCATACCCCTCCGCAGTACCCGAATCTGCCACAGTGACGCTGTGACTCGGATTTCCGCGATGCCTCCAATCTTTTGATATCACTTGAGAATCGGCAGTGAGGACGTGGCTTCGGATCAGACACAAACACCTGACTCACTCGGGGGGCATTGAGTGTCCGAGCAGACCTAAGAGGCCGAGGGCGTAGAAGCTGTATTCGATGTCGGCTTGTTCATCCCAGGTGGCGGCTCGGAAGCCTCCGGTCGGGAACTCAAGTTGAGTCGTCACCCATTCTTGAATGCGGTCCAGGTCAATTACTCCCGGACGGCCGATGTCTTGGGCGGTGAGTAATCCTGTAAAGGTCGACAGGCTGTCGGCAAACGGGATGCGGGTGTTCGCCTGAAAGCCCCCTTCATCACTTCGGACATCTTTTAGAAAGGCAGAGACATCATCGCTGAGTTCGTCACTGAGATGGCCAAGCAACGTCAACGACGCGACGGCTGCCGCGGTCGGATTCGTGCCACTGCGACGCATCGGAGCAATTTCCACAAATCCGCCATCATCACGTTGTTGATTAAAGAAGAACTGGGCGAGACGGTTAGGTAAGGGGGGAGTCGCCGCAAGGAGTTCATAAGTTAATAAAACTAAGAAAGAGTGATAGGTACTCCCTGTTGCTCCTTCGTGCGTCTTAGCATAGCCCCCATCGGGTCGACGGAGGGCTTCTAAGGATTGGAGCATCTGACCTAGCCAGACTTCTTCTGCATCGGCGAGGAGGTCTTCACCCCCAGCAGCCTGAACCGCAACGACCATGGTGAGCCAGTTCATCAGGTCGATAACACCGAGTTTTCTCCAGTCGTGACGACGTAAATACTCTTCGAGTAACGGCCGTTCTTCGGGACGCAGTCCGCCGAGCAGGCCGAGGGCGCGAATGGCGAAGGCTGAATAGTAGAGATCCGATTCCCCTTCGCGACCTCGAAAGCCGCCATCGGGTTGTTGATGTTTCAGGATGAACGAGCGGTGTCGTTCGATGCGGTCAGGCGATAGTCCGTGTGGACCAGCGAGGCCGCGTTGGAGTCGGGATTCGAGTCGCAAAAGGTACGGTTCAGCGGGCATTCGGTCGTCTCCGTGTTCCCAGTTGCGATTGGCTGATCGTGACGGACGTTGGGACCCTATTTCTTGCCAAGTTCGACGAGTCCGCCAGTCACCATTGCTCCGAGCACCGCGATTCCAGTCCCTACAATTACATAAAAGATTCTCGCACCAGTACGGGAGAGAATAGCGGAGAAGAACCGAGCCCGTCGGCTATTCATGTACCATTCCCAATTGAAGATTCCGCCACATGCCGCGAACGCTCCGACAGCAATAAACAACAGGCCAATCGGGTTCATCTTCAGGCTCCGGTCCTTGTGGGAGATTGTGTGTTGAACGCTGTCGCTTGCGGTCTGGGTGAACCAAGATGCCAGGCGTTAATAAGTTGACCTGACCGCTGGATTATTACAAATTCGTCGCGATGGCGGGAGTTGTTCCAGGTAGGAATTTCAGAGGGGGACGAACACCAGGATCGTCCCCCTCGAATACTTTTCACGGACCATGAGGTCCATTGTGCATGGTGACCGTTGGTGACCGCTAGACCCCGACTTTACCATGACGTTTCCGCTCGGTCTCCGATAGATAAATCTTTCGGAGGCGGATGGCGGCGGGGGTGACTTCGACGTACTCGTCCGACTCGATGTATTCGAGGGCCACTTCGAGACTCATGATGCGTGGCGGTTCGAGAATGATTGCGTCATCTGCCCCCGAGGAGCGGACGTTCGACAGTTTCTTTTCGCGAATCGGGTTGACGACAAGATCGTTTTCCCGCGAGTTCTCCCCGACGATCATTCCGGCATAAACTTCCGAGTTGGCACCGATGAAGAACTCAGATCGTTCCTGAAGTTTCCACAGAGCATAAGCTGTGGCTCGACCATCGACTTGGGAAATCATGACGCCGTTCTTTCGACGCGGAATCGTCCCTTCGACCAGTCGGTACTCTTCAAAGCGGTTGTGGATGACCGCTTCGCCCCGTGTGGCATTGAGCAGACGAGTTCGCAGTCCAATGAGACCGCGAGCCGGTATCGTAAATTCGAGGTGAGTGTGTGTCCCGATCCCCCCGGCCATCTCCTGTAACATCCCGCGCCGGGCGGTGACGACTTCCATCACCGAGCCGACGCTTTCGCTGGGGACTTCGATATCGAGATGCTCGAACGGTTCGTGCCATTTCCCGTTGATCTCCTTGCGGACGACTTCGGGTTTTCCAACCGACAGTTCGTACCCTTCGCGACGCATCGTTTCGATGAGAATCGAGAGATGCAGCAGCCCGCGACCGGAGACCCGGAAGCACTCCTTCTGATCGGTCTCTTCCACGCGCAAGGCAACGTTGGACTGCAACTCACGCATGAGCCGGTCTCGCAAGTGACGGCTCGTCAGGAACTTGCCACTCTTTCCAGCCAGCGGCGAGGAGTTGATCGTGAAGACCATCGACAACGTTGGTTCGTCGACCTTAATCCTGGGAAGCGGATTGGTCACTTCGGGCAGGGCGATCGTGTCCCCGATCTGAACATCTGGCAGGCCGATGAGAGCGACGATGTCCCCGGCAGTTCCGTTCGGCGACTTCACACGTCCGAGTCGGTCGAAGAGTTCGATCGCTTCGACGTTGGAGAGGTCGCGACGCCCATCCTCTCGCATCACAACGACGCGGTTGCCTGTCGAGATGACCCCCGATTCGACCCGTCCGACGGCGATGCGTCCGACATATTCCGACCAGAGCAAGGTCGTGGCAGTCATCGCAAAAGGGCGATCGACTTCGACATCCGGACCGGGAATGGTTTCAACGACAAGGTCGAGCAGTGGGTAAATATTCCCTTCCCGAGCTTCCGGATCGTGCGAGGCATAACCGGCCCGTCCGCTGGCGTAGATGTGAGGAATCGAGATTGGGTCGTCTGCCCCCAGGTCTTCCAGGAGATGCAAAGTTTCTAGCAGCACATCTTCCGGACGGCAGTCGGGACGATCGATTTTGTTAATGACGATCAAGGGCTTCAGGCCGACTTCCATCGCCTTGGTGAGCACGAACCGCGTTTGTGGCTTCGGACCTTCAAAGGCGTCGACAAGGATGATGGCTCCGTCTGCCATCTTGAGGACACGTTCCACCTCGCCGCCGAAATCGGCGTGGCCGGGGGTGTCGATGATGTTGATCTTCACCCCGTGGTACTCCAGGGAGATGTTCTTGGCAAGAATGGTGATGCCACGTTCGCGTTCGAGGTCGTTGGAGTCGAGAATGCAGTCTTGTGCAACCTCGGACTCTCGAAAATGACCGCTCTGACGGATGAGGGCATCAACGAGGGTGGTCTTCCCGTGGTCGACGTGGGCAATGATGGCGATATTTCGGATGTCGTTTCGTCGCATTGGTTTGCGGTGTTTAGCCGCCACTTGAGGCAGGATGGCCCGGGGGCCACCAGAGGGGGGGTGAGTCGTGACGTCGTCAGCGAGGACGCCGCAGCAGGTTGTCCGCCGATCATCCTCACGGGCGTCGACAGCGCGGGGAATCTCCCCGTCAACCGCAACTGAGTATAGCAGCATCCCACAGAAACGCGAACACCACTCTACCGCAGAATTCTCGTTTCCAAGTCGAAATGTGGCACCCCTGTCGACTCTCAAACCACCCAGCGTGGATCGAGAGGGAGCATCCGTTGCCCCGTCTGATGTGAAGAAATGACTAAGAGGGATGGCCCTCTGGCGGGCGATGTACACTTCGCGTGTCGTGTTTAGTTGGCGATGGCTGAGCAGGTGTGGACATCCCGGTACTCAATTCGGTCCGACTGAGGATATTTCGACCTGACGTGCACATAGACCACCTAGTCGCTCCACGATGGCGTGAACGAGCGATGCGTCAATCGCACGGAAGGCATGCCGTAGAGAAATTGCTTCGATTCAGTCCCCCTTACGCATAAATCTCTCGCACGGGGCGTCCCTTAGCGAGGGGGTGTGGGCGGTTCAGGGTGTCGTGGATTTCGAGCGAGAGATCGATTCCGAGGAGATCGAAAAGAGTCGCAGCGAAGTCACCGAGGGAGCAGGGGTCGACATCCGGAACCGTTCCTGTCTTGTCGGATGTTCCGTAGACAGCTCCCCCCTTGACTCCACCTCCCGCCAAAAGAGCCGTGTAACATTTGGGCCAATGATCCCGGCTGATGTTCTCATTGATCTTCGGCGTTCGCCCGAACTCACCGACCCACACGACGAGGGTCTCGTCTAACAGCCCGCGGGCTTCAAGGTCGTTAATCAAGACCGGCAGAGTCTGTTCGGTCTGGGGATAGTGCCATTTCGGAAGAATCTCGTACATGCGGGTATTGTCGAAGCCATGCGTGTCCCAGCCGCCGTCAGTCGTACTCCGTCCGCCGATGCTTTTCGCAAAGTAGACGGTCGTGAATCTGGTTCCCGCTTCGACGAGTCGCCTCGCTAGCAGGCAGCTTTGTCCGTACGTCGTTCGACCGTAGGCATCCCGAACTTCCTGGGGTTCTCGCGAGAGATCGAAGGCGTCGCGAACCTGTGTCGAGTTGAGCATCTCGATGGCCCGTTCATAGTAGGCATCTAGCCCCCGAGCAGCGGCGGATGAATCGAGCGTGCGAAGTTGAGAGTTTATCGTCTGTTGAAGTTCGCGACGGTCGCTGAGCCGACCGATCGAAATGCCGCTCGGAAGACTGAGTTCTGGTAATCGAAAGTTGGGGGAGTTCGGGTCTTCCGAGACGAACAAGGGGTCATGAATTTTCCCTAAGAAACTTGCCCGCTGTCCAGGAGTGATCGAGCCATCGGAAATCTGATAGGGAAATGACGTAAATGTCGGCATCCCATTTGTTGCCGGGGCGAAGCGATCAACAATGGAACCGAAGGCAGGAAACAACTCGACCGAGTCTCGCAGCCGCTGGTCATCAATCGGAGGTTCGACTCCAGTCAACGCGGCGTAGCCGGCACTGTTATGGTTGTTCATTGTATGATGCACCGTTCGAATTTGAGCGAACTTGTGCATGATCTTCGCGGTCTCGGGGAGATGCTCGCAGACCATCATTCCGGGAACCGATGTCGCGATAGGGCGATACAGCGAGCGATACCCATCGGGGGCGAAGGGCTTCATGTCAAAGGTGTCGACATGACTCGGCCCGCCCCACTGAAACAGCAGAATGACCGATTTCGCCCGCACCTTCGGACGGTCTGTGTCTGGGGTCGACGCCTGTTGATCGGCCGCGGCAAGCAATCGCGGAATTGTCAATCCAAACAGTCCAGCCCCTCCGACACGCAAAGCGTCTCGACGATGTAATTGCATCGCTGAGGCTGGGGTGATTGGCGTTGGCATGGTGCGGCCTCTGGGAGTGGATTCAGGATTTAGGATTCAGGACAGAGGATCAATGCCCCCCGACGGCGTCGGGGGGACCAAGGAGCAATTCCCTCTCCCTTAAATCCTCCTTCCCCCCTCCGCCTATCGTCGCAATAAAAACTCGTTCGAGTTCAACACCGCCCACGTCACGTCTTCTAACGCACCCCGGCGATCTTGGGATTTCTCAATGTAGGCTGTCAACTCCTTCCGCTCGATGTCATTTGGCGGACGAGTGAGGGCGGACCAGTAGAGTGAGTTCACAAACGCTTCGGCACTTTCATTCGAATCGACTGCACGATCGATTCGATTCTTGGACTTCTTCAACAATTGTAAAATCATCTCGCCGCTAACCATCTCGAACGTCTGAGCGAGAGTCGTTTCGCCCCCCCGTTCACACTCGCAGCTTTGCAGTCGACTGGGACGCCCGAACAGCATGAGGAACCGGTCTCCCCCCTTCGGCACGGCATACCGAAACTCACCATTACGGACCCCGATAAGTTGGACGGCACGGGTCCCCGACGGATGGCCTCCGAATTCGGCTGGAGTCTCGATCACCTGACTCAACGAGTCGAGCAACTGTTCAGCCGACAGTCGTTGCGGGATGACATGCGAGAAGCAGGTGGCATCATGGGCGTTGGAATCGTTCGGCTCGCTGGCAAGCTGATAGGTTTGCGAGTTGAGGATGAGCCGAAACAACTGCCGCGTGTCGTACCCTGAGGCAATGAATTCGTTTGTAATCGCATCGAGCAGTTCCGGGTTCGATGGGGGATTCGTCTCTCGAAAGTCATCGATTGGATCAACGATCCCCCGTCCTATCAGTTGGGCCCAAATTCGGTTGGACTGTGTCTCGGCGAAGCGACGATTGTCGGGACTGGCGATCCACGCCGCCAGCAGTTGCAGTCGGTCTTGATCTTTGGACTCTTCAATTGTTGGTGGTGTTGATGTGGATGCCGACGTGGAGGAGCCGAGGAGTCGCAGGGTCGCCGGTTTCCCAGTGCGAGGGTTGTTGACCTCGCCCTCTTTCTTGATCTGGACAATTTGTTCGCCGACAAACTCGTGCTTGTCATTTTTGTCGCGTCGTTCATTCTTGATGATCTTGTAATCGATTCGGGAAAAGAAGTTCGACCAGCCATAGTAGTCGTCTTGCGTCCATCGATCGAATGGATGATTGTGACACTTGGCACAGGTCAGTCGGACCCCCAAGAAGAGTTGAGCCGTCGACTCGGCCCGCTCCTCGGTTGTTCGTAAGGCTCGAAAAAGGTTCGTTGCAGGGACTTCGTAAGTGCTTCCACGGGCGGCGATCAACTCGGCGGCAAATTCATTTAAAGGCTTCCCTTCCGCGACGGAAGCTCGTATCCATTGGTGATACCCCTTCAGACCTTTCGCGTCGAGAGTTTTCTCCTCGGCACGCAGCAACTCTGCCCAGCGCATGGTCTGCATGTCGACGTAATCTTCAGAGGCGAGCAGTTCGTCAATGAGACGTCTGCGTTTTTCTGGATCGGTCGAAGAAATGAACGCTTCCCCTTGAGCCGCCGTTGGCAGACGCCCTGTCACGTCAAGATGTATGCGACGCAGAAAGGTCACATCGTCACAGACCGGAGCCGGTTGAATTCGCAGACGTTTCAGTTGGGCGAAGACGAGTTCGTCAATGACATTGGCAGGTTGCGGGGACTCAAAGGTGAACTCAGGTCGATTGGCAATCCACTCAATGCGTACTGGAGCCTGTCGGTTGAGATAGCGGACTGTCACGGTCGTGAGTGCAGGGTCGGCAGATGACGCAACGCCGTCGGGACTGACCGTCACGCCGATGTTCGAGGAGTCGAACACCGCGAGCCGTGTGACATCGCGAGTTGACCCGTCGTCGAAAGTTGCAATCGCCTGGATCGTGACTGGCTCCTGCCCTGCGACGACCGTCTTGAGTCGTGGCGTCACCGAGAGTTCCTTAAGTCGGGGACCATCCTTCGGATCGTTGGGAAGTCCTTGCTCGATCCAACTGAGGAGTTGCTGATACTCGACCGAGTCGGCTGCGAAGCGTTGCCCCCCTTCATGCGGGACCGCCGCGAGAGGCTTGAGCAACAGCAGACTCGCGGCTGGGTCCGCCTGATTGACCCGCCGAGAGGCGAGTTGACGCGTCAGCATGACGTAGTCGGCTGCCGGGTCTTGCCCACGCAACGACAACTTCAGCCCCCCCTTGCCATGCTGATTCCCATGACACGACCCCCGATTGCACCCACTCTTCGACAGCACCGCCATGATGTCATTGCGAAAAGAAGGAGCGACGTCACTCGACACCGAAACAGCGCCCGCAGAATCCGACCACCCCCGTCCCGGCCAACAGGCGGCACAGACGCCAAGAACCAAAGCGGTCCGCTTCAAGGCGAGAGCAAACCTGGAAAACATCGGGTGCCTCGATTCAGAGCAAGGTGGGCCGTCGAGTCAGTTCGTCGCCCTCATGTGTACCGAATGTAAGGTGACTTGTCGACCATTCATCCCGATTTCCCAGTCAGCGGGGACCAGCCGGGCTGTCGGCGGACTTGACGTCGCCAACACCCCCTTGGAGAACATCACCTCTGGGTGACCGCAATGCACCTTGTCACGAATGTTCGTAACTACGACCATCCACGGATTGGAGGTGATATTGGCATGATGGAAGTGATTTACAGGAACTGTTCGAAGCCAGGTGTTCGTGGGGCTTTGTTGAAGAAGTTGAGCGGGTCAGAGATTGTTAGAACATCTGCCCCGCTTCCGCCATTGAAGACCGACCGACCGGTGACGGCAACATCGAACAGAGCGATTTCGTCATTCCCAGCCCCCATCGTCAGCTTGGCATTCCCGCAGACGTGCGAACTTGTAAGGGCGAAGCAGTCGTTCCCGCTGCCGCCCTTGTAGGAGAGATTGCCGGTGATGTCGACCGAAACGGATTCAAACAAGTCATTTCCGCCCCCCATGTCGATCTTCAGGCCCTCGCGTATCACGACGTCTCCGAGCCCGACAGTATCGTTTCCGTCTCCCAGCTTGATTGAGACCTCTCTTTCAAACGTGGCAGAGAATAATTCGACTCCGCCGCCGCTGACGTTCGCTTGGCTCATATCGATCGACAAATTTCCGCCGATCTTCAGGTCCCCGTAATTATGGACTGTCGCTTGACCTGCACCGAAAGTCATCGAGACATCTCCACCTATGTTCGCCGCCGTATAAAAAGAGACGTCGCCGCGTCCGGCTCCGAGATCGACGACGATGTCCACGACGCCGTCAAACACTTCAGGCGTTCCGTTATTCAGAATCACTTCCACATTTCCGGCCCCGAGATCGACGTCATTCTCATCGAATTGGTCGATCTCGACCGAGTCATCACCGGCATCCCCCAAAATCGTCAGCGTCCCGTTGTTGAAGGTTGCCGTCGCGGTGAGTAGCCGCCGGGTTTCTAGTTTTTCAAAGTTCATTAACATCGCAAGTAACTCCTGTGTGGGAAAAAGTGTGGCGAAAGTGAACCGATTGCAATGAGCTCGGGTGTCATTGAAGCACTGCTGCGCGGAAGAGGATCAGTCCCATCGGACTCAAAAGACGCTTCCCGCCTCAAATCCGCGAAAGCTACCAGGGATCAGGAGCGTGTTAGTCGAGGCTCCATCATCAAGAGTGTCGAACCCCGCTCCCCCTCGGAGTGTTGTTGCGCCGAACACCGTGGTGTCACTGAACTGCATCAGGTCATTTCCCGAGCCGAGTTGCACGGTCAGGTTCCCACCAATTCCGATGTTATCTCCAGAGAAGAACGCCTGGTCGTCACCCGCTCCAGTCTTAATACTGACGTTCCCCGTTACGGCCGACGGACCGCAAGGTTCACCTCCCGAATAGGCGAGTGTGTCATTGCCCGCCCCCGAGTTGATTCGAACACTTCCCTGAATGACGAGGCTTTGAACGAAAATCTCGTCAGCCCCACCACCTGAGTTGATGTTGAGGTTCCCCTCAAGTGCGACTCCAAAAACATCAATGCGATCGAGACCACCCCGCGTGCGGATGACGATGTTTGTCACCCCACTCCACGAAGAGATTGGACCATCGTTGATGTCGTCTAGCATGACGTCGACGCTGCCGGATCCGGTGCCAATGACCTGGACGACATCATCGCCTCCATCACCCAGGATGGTGAGTGTCCCGTTCCTCAGCCCGGCTGTCGCCGTCAGCAATAGTCGGGACTCCAGTTGTTCAAATGTGGTCAACATGAGTTTCTGTTTCGGTTAGGAGATGTCGGGACGGATTGCCGGGCGGGTGATCACAACATTATCACCTGCTCGAACTGTCGCTCCTTGGGCAAAGTTGTAAAGACGTTGCCCAAGTCGTTATAGGTGTCGAATCCGCCGCCACCGTTCAAGGTGGTCTTCCCAGTAATCTCTCCTAGTCCGAGATAGAGATTGTCGGTCCCGCTCCCCAGCTTGATGTTCAAGTTGCCCGCAACATCGAATGCACCGGCAACTGCTCCCACGACTGCCTCATCATTCCCAGATCCCATGTTGATGACAAGATTCCCTCCGATCTGCGAGTCCGCTCCGAACGAAAGCATGTCGTCCCCAGCGCCAGTGTTGATTTTGAGGTTGCCGGTGATGTCGATCAGGATGACGTTCACGTCGTCCATTCCGCCTCGGGTATTGATCGTGATGTTCGCGACGCCAGAGTACGGCGTGGCAACATCGTCGCCATTCAGAAACAGGTCAACAGTCCCGGCCCCGGTCCCCACGACAAGAACCAAATCATCGCCAGCATCACCCGTGATTAAGAGCGTCCCATTGCTACTGAGTGTTGCCGTCGCGGTCAGAAGGAGACGCGATTCGAGTTGTTCAAACTTCATAAACATTGCGAGTGGTTCCTGGCAGGAGGGGATTGGTCTGCACGCTACACGGATGCGTCGTTCAAGTGTTGGGAGGATAAGTAGACCAGTTAGATCACTGCTTAAGGTTCCATTCCGGCGGGTTCTTCAGGCACGGTGTGCCTGACGCGTTGAACTGTGACGTGGGCAGCGGATGCGGATTGTGGGCCTCGCGTATTAAGAGGGCATCCCCAACCGAGAGATGGCCCTGCCTAAACTATTGAAATTAGAAATTACCGTCTGTGCGGTTACCAGCCATATCAAAATGATCAATGAGGTCTTCGTAGACCCCAGGCGGAAAGTCGCTGAGTACCGATTCGAACTGGCGGACGGAGGGGATCGGGATTTCGCCGAAGTCTTTGCCGTCGATGAGGACATCTCGGCGGCCCCAACCTCCGTTCACTTTGACTGCGGTTGTGACAGAGTCGATTGTCGATAGGAGATGCAGGGACAGCAGGTCGTTCCCACTTCCCAAGTTCGCAGACAAGGCACCGTCGATGGCCGCAGCGTAAACATGGGCGACGTCGTTGCCACCACCCGTATTAATGGAGACGGGTCCGAAATTATTTTCGAACAGGTTGACATAGTCGTTTCCCGAGCCGGTCGAAATTGTCAGTGCGCCAATAATGGAGCTGTCCACCTGAACAATGTCGTCACCCCCGCCGGTCATAATCGAGATGTTCGGTAACCACCCTTCGGTTGTGAGCTTTTCGATGTGAACTAGGTCGTCCCCCCCCTTGCTATTGATCTTAATATTCTTGATGTCAGCAATGTTAAAGAGTCCAAGCGATGCGTCGACAAATCCATCGCCATCGGTGTCGTGGTAGACCACGATCGTAAACTCACCATCCCACTCCTTCACCGCGATGGTGTCATTGCTGGCGTCCCCATTGATGAGGAGCGTCCCGTTCTTGAGGACGGCTGTGGCGCTAAGGAGTAACCGGGACTCGAGTTGTTCTATTTCGTAGTTTGTCATGGATTGGGACTCTTGTAAGAGTGATTGACTTGGGTGCCTCATGTGTCACACACGAGCGAGTTCGTTACGTTCCGCCGAGGCGGTAATAGCACTCTTCTTCGATTGCTATCGCCAAGGTCAAGAGTTCAGGAGGGTATTCATCAGGAAACAACTCGAATTGACTGCTGATCGCCTCGACACCTCCGTTGGTGAGAATCTGGTCTGTGCCGCCGCCACCTAGAACCGTCGAACCGACTCCGAAATCGACCGTAAAGTTGGAGATGAGGTAGTCATTCCCTCCGCCGAGATTGACTCCCATTTTTTCGGTAGTCACGACGTCTTGCAGGTGGACAATTTCATCGCCCGCGCCGGTCGCGACGGTCAGGTTTCCCGCGATGTTGTACGACTCGATTCGCAAATAGTCGTTGCCACCACCCGTCTTGATGTTGACTGTTCCCCCGACCTCTGCTGGCGAACCCTGCAAGCCACCCTGCAGGAAGACACAGTCATCTCCACCGCCCGTGTTGATCGTAAGATTCCCTGTAATGTTGAGGTCGGCCACCCCGATGGCGTCATTTCCCCCACGGCTGACAATCTTGATGTTCGTGACTCCAGAGAACTCTCCGAGCGAGACATCCACAGTCCCGTCGCCGTCGGAGTCGTGAAAGACCTCGACCTCGCCGACACCAAACCCCTGACCGTTGACCAAAATGGCATCATCGCTGCTATCGCCCCGAATGGTCAACGTACCGTTTCTGAGCTTGGCCGTGGCACTCAACAGGATTCGGGACTCTAGTTGTTCGACATCAGCAAACATCGCGAGCACCTTGGGGTGAATGAACCGCGCAGGGCAGAACTCGGTGACCTCCGGCGACCGAGTCGGGGGCGTTCTGTCGTGAGATCGCCAATCAGCAAATTCTAAAGCAAGCCCCACGGGACCCTGATTGCTTGGTGCCCGTCGATATCAACACTACGCGAACAAGAGGGGCGAGTCAAAGCCTTTTCACAATTCCGAATGCGATTGTGGGCATTCCCCATTTGTGGCGACTTATTCTTTGGCGAGGTCATCCTGGATGCGGCTCGGAAGAAACGTCGACTTGGTGACTTAGACAAGGCCCAGTCGGACCAGAAATGTCTTAAGAATCAGCGTGATTTGCTCGTATGTGACGACGTGTGCGCTGAGAAAGGAACGCGGGGTTAACCTTCTTTGGCGGGGGTGGTTTCGGTCGGTGCGGTCCAGATACGGTAGCGGAGTTCGTACCCTTTCGGGGCGTAGACGACGATCGGTAGCCGGCTGTTGTAGCCGATTTTGAGCGGAGTCCCCGAGACGAACTTCTTGACAGGGACGGTCCCCTCCGGGACACCGATCAGTGTGCTGCCGACTTGGCCGGAGCCGGTCACTTCGTAATAGGTATAGCCCCAGCCCTCTAACGGTTTCGGCGAAATGGTGCTGCCCAGTAAGCTCCGGTTGACGCCATCGGTCAGTACCGTCTTGCCGATAATCAGTTCGACGAGGAACGCATCTTCTTCACCTCGTTCCTTATGAGGGAGCACGATGACAAATCGTTGCATCCCCTCTTTCGCTTGGGGAAACGCCTTCAACTCCGGATGATCGGCCGCATTCGCCGTAAGTGCAGACATCCATAACATCGCCGGGACCAGCAAGATGAACGCCTTCATAGTTGGATTCCTTGGGGTTTGGGGGGGCTTCCGTTTCGGAACGGAACGATGCTGATTCCACAACTAATCTTGTAGATGAAACAGTCGGCGGATGGTATCGAGGAGCCCGTGGGGGGGACCGGTTTTGGCTTCGTCGCGGATCGTCTGTAAAGGGGGATGCAGAAGTTTGTTGACGATTCTTTCGATGCATTTCTCGATCAACTGGCGATCTTTCTCGGTGACGTTTTCCAGTTTGTGAAACAGCAGCGACATCTCTTCGCGGCTGATAGCGTGCCATTCTTCACGAAGGCGTTTGACGACGGGGCCACTCGCTTTGTGATAGACCGAGGCCATGAACTCTTCCGTCTCTTGTTGAATGATCTTCCGGGCCTTGGCGACCTCAGAAGCCCGAGACTGGCGGTTCTGTTCGCAGGTTGATTCGAGATCGTCGATATCGTAGAGGAAGACCCCTTCATCAATTTGTCCGACACCCGGCTCAAAGTCGCGAGGGGCCCCAAGATCGAGGATGAACACCGGTCGATTGTCTGACCCCTTGCGAATTTTTCGGAAGCGATCGACCGTCACGATCGGATCGTCAGCCCCGGTGGCAGAGACGATAATGTCGGCTTCAGCCATGACGGCATCAAGTTGATCGAATGGACGGGCGGTCCCTCCGAACCGGGTGGCAAGTCCCTCGCCCCGTTCGAGGTTGCGGTTGCAGACGACGATCTTTCCGACCCCTTCGTTCTGCAGGTAGACCAGAGTCTCCTCGGCCATTTCGCCGGCACCGATGACAAGGACCATCTTGTCAGAGAAGCGATCGAAGATGCTTTTGCCAAACTCTCCGACCGCAACGCTGGCAATTGAAACACGCCCTTCAGACAGTCGGGTCTCGGTGCGGACACGGCCCGAAACTTGCAGGGCTCGTTGGAAGAGAGCATTCGTCAGAGGGCCGTTGGCCTGACTGCGGGTCGCCAGATCGTAGGCCCATTTCACCTGACTGACGATTTGATTTTCGCCCAACACCATGCTGTCGACGCTGCACGCCACTTCAAACAGGTGTTGCACCGCCTGTGGGCCGGTTTGGGCCAACAGGTCGTCGAAGAAGTCGGCGAGGGGGACGTGATGAAAATCGGCGAAGAACTGAGCGAGGTCCTGATGGGTGGGAGAGTCTTCATCACTTTCCTGGGCGGTGTAAATCTCGACTCGGTTGCAGGTGGACATCACCACCGATTCGGAATTCGGAAAGCGGGACCGCAGAACATCGTAGGCACGCGCCAACTCCCCTTCCGAAGAGAACGCAAGACGCTCCCGGACCGAAAGATCGGCTGTCTGGTGGTTGCAGTATACGACCTGAAGATTCATCAAACTTGTCGCTGTGAAAATTGTCGAACTGATACGCGGCAGCTCGTTGGACTCATTGTGCAAAACTCAGTCGCCATGCAGTTGTCGTAATCGGGCGGAGGTCCTCAACATCCATTGAATCCGTTCAAACTCATTCAACCAATCCTGTATGACTGACGCGGTCAGCGAGTCTTCAAATACCAACCCCGTTGGGCAACTGGCCCCTGCCATCGACGCCATGACGCTGCGATACTTTGAAAGCGTTCGGTCTCCATGTCGTCCGCAGACTTCGCCATCTTCGCTCAGAAAGATGACGCAAGGAACCCGAGAGCCACCGCAGGTTGAAAAGGTCTGCATCAATTCGCCGGCGTCATCGCGGTCGATGTATCTCACTTGAATCTGGCCGTTGATGGCGGCGAAGTGCTCGAAGATCGGGCATTGATTGACGCAGTCCCCACACCAGGTTCCGGCAAGGACAATCACCTTCATCTCTCGGACAAACGACTGCAACAGTTCGACCTGAGATGGTGTGATGACCACTTGTGCATGGAAGTCACTCCATCGCCGTCGATGCTCCTCGGTCCCATACCGTTCGAGAAACGGGGTGTAGGGAAGGGCGGCATCGAATTCGGTAAGCAGATTCATCGGGGACCAGTTCTTTCGCAGCGGCACGGGAAGGAGAGTGCAGGAGTGTTCACAGGGCTCACAATGTTCGACGAAGTTCGCCGGAACGCTCTATTGTGCCGCTGAACGTCTCCGCTGTCAAAGAGACGGCTCAACAACCATCGGAACAACCGAGTGGGCGTTTTTCGGTTGTGGTTCCGTTATCGCATGTCCATGGGGTCGACATCGATTTGCATCTCGATGTCGGGGCGGAGGTTGATGAGGGGAACAACGGAGTGCCAGAGTGATTCCAGTTGAGAGAGTTCGGCGGCAGACAGCAACATGTGATAACGAAAGTGCTTGCGGAGTTTGAGAATCTGAGCCGGCGCGGGGCCGAGGACGCGGACGCCACTCGCAAGGGCCGTGCTCTGCTCGCGAATCAGCTGAGCGAGTTCTCTTGCCTGCAACTGCACGGTCGATTCATCAAGGCCTCGCAAAATGATGCGGGCGAGTTTGGCAAACGGCGGGCTGTGCATTTCGAGTCGATGCTTCAGTTCCTCACGGGCAAAGGCGAGGTAGTCGTGACGCGATGCGTGTTGGATGACTGGCTCATCAGGATTCATCGTCTGCACGAGAACTCGCCCCGGTCGATCCCCCCGTCCGGTGCGGCCCGCTACCTGAGCGATCAATTGAAACGTTCGCTCCGATGCCCGGAGGTCCGGTTGATGTAACTGTGTGTCGGCATCAATGACGCCGACGAGTGTCACCGCTGGAAAGTCGAGGCCCTTGGCAATCATCTGTGTCCCGAGCAGAATGCGGATTTCGCCCCGACGAAATGCTTCCAGGGCGACATCATGGCTCCCAGGTTGACGCATCGAGTCGCTGTCCATGCGCATCAACGAGACACCGGGGAACTTGGTTTTCACTTCTTGTTCGAGCCGTTGTGTCCCGCTGCCGATGTACTTGACCCCTGGCTTATCGCAGACAGGGCACTGCTGCACCGGCCCGGACGCATACTCGCAGGAATGGCACATGAGGAGTTGTCGATCTCGATGCCACGTGAGGGTGATGTCACAGTCGGGACACTTCACCCCGCCCCGACACGATGGGCACCAGACAACTGTCGAGTACCCACGCAGGTTGAGGAACAGGATGATCTGCCCCTTTTCATCCAGAGCCATTCGCATCGCCCGTTCGAGACTGCGTCCGATCGAATGTCCTCGGGCGATGAGAGGATCGTTCCGAATGTCGACGAGAAACACCGGAGGCAACGGGCGGTTCTCGATTCGTTTAGGCAACGACACCAGCAGGTCGACTCCCCGCTGAGCACGCTCCAAAGACTCCAGCGTCGGTGTGGCTGAACCGAGGACAAGAGGCACCTTCTCGATTCGGCAACGTTCTCTTGCGACTTCTCTCGCGTGATACCGCGGCGTCGTTTGTTGCTTAAATGTCGACTCGTGCTCTTCGTCGATGATGATCAGACCCAACTGCGGCAGCGGAGCAAAGACGGCACTCCGCGCTCCGACGACCACCTGCACTTCGCCCGACGCGATACGCTGCCAGTGCCAATGACGTTCCGCATCTTTGAGATGGCTGTGCAACACCGCGACATTGGAGAACCTCGCACTGAATCGCCGAATTGTCTGCGGCGTCAGACTGATTTCCGGCACAAGGACGATCGCCTGTCGTCCATAGGAAACGACCTCGCGGATCGCCTGAATGTAGACCTCCGTCTTGCCACTGCCGGTCACTCCGTGGAGCAGGATCGTCTGATGCTGTTGCTCGCGAAGAGAGCCGTTGATCTTGTCGAGTGCTTCCCTCTGATCACCGCTGAGTTGCAAATCGGCCTGTGGCAGGATGCTTTTGGCGTCGATCTCGTCCCGCTGAACACGACGGCGAATTGGGACAAGTAGCCCCGACTTTACGAGAGCATGAATCGGTGACGTCCCGCAGTCTCCGGCTGTTGTCAACGACTCGACCGTCTGCGGCTCCTTCGCTTCGGAAAGGAAGTCGATGAGCAGTCGCTGCTTTTTCGAGAGTTTCCGAGTGGCGAGCGTCTCGTTGACGTTGTCGGCCAGAGCATAACAGGTGATCTCGCGTGTCCCCGCCTGCCGCTTGACACCCGCTGGGACAACCGACTCGATCACTTGCCCCCAGCCACAAAGGTAACGTTCCGACATCCAGTGTGTCAGTTCGAGCATCATCGACGAGACGAGTGGCTCGCGGTCGATCAACTCGACCACTTCCTTCAACTTGCGACGTTGCGGAACTCCCCGCGTGAGACCGACGCAGTACCCGACCAGTTGCTGGTTCCCTCGACCAAAGGGGACCCGAACTCGGCATCCGGGTGCGATCCAGTCGGCGAGAGCTTCGGGAACGGTGTAATCGAAGACGGATGTCAGGGGCCGGTTGACGACGACTTGTGCGGTCAGACGATCATCGAGTGCAGCTGCCTCAAACGGCAACAGCGGTTCGACAGAGAACAGTCGAGGCTCAGACTCTCGCGACATCCGGCGAAGGTACTCAGAGAGAAGTGAGGGTCCGTCAATCCGTCAGTGGCCAGAAACTTGGTGGCAACTAAACAGGAGCGGAATCAAAAGGGTTTGACGACGGAGAGTAGTGACAGAGCAGGATGCCGAACTCGTACAGCACGAGCAGCGGGAACATCATCAGCACCATGCTCATGGGGTCAGCCGGGGTAAGGACCATCGACAAGAACGCAATCACCAGAATTGCCATGCGGCGTTTCTCGCGATAGCTGTCTGCGGTAAAGATCGACACCGCCTGCAAGAACCGCATCACCAAAGGCAACTGAAAGCTGATCCCAAACATCAGCGGAAGTGTGACGGCAAAGCTGACCCACTCGGAGAGGCGAATCTGAGGTTGAATCTGCATGTCGGCGTTGTAACCCAACAGGAACTCCAGCACATACGGAAAGACCAACTTGAAACAGAACACAACGCCGACCCCAAAGAGAATCAGACTCATGAGCCCGTAGATGTAGACGAACTTCCGCTCATGCTTGTACAACCCTGCCGCGACGAACTGCCAGATTTGGTAGAACACCCATGGGCTCGACAGAACGAGCCCCGAAATCATTGAGACCTTGAGGTATGTCATAAAGGCCTCCTGCACATTGAGGGCGACCGGCTTGTCGATACGGTCGGCTGCACTCTTGAGTTGCGAAAAAACTGGCGAACGAAGTGGCAGCGTGATCATCTTTGGACGGGGCGGACGAGTTGGAGTGGCTGAGTCGTCCGTCTGTGGTTCGTTCTCCCCGGCTGCTGTTGGAGCGTCGTTTTCGACGACAGCCGGAGGAGCCGGGAATTGAACAGGGTCAACCTCGTGCAGAGCCCGAGCGAGTTCTGAAATCGGAATTTGGACCTGAATGACAGCCGACTTCTGAGTGATGTCTTCGTCTTCCATGGCAGGTGCCGTGATCGCTCCTGTCTCGGTCCCTTCCGGGGCGGGTTGATCGTCGAAACCCCATTCGGTACGAAACCATTTCGTGATCCTGTCCCAGAGATCGACATTCTCGGCGACATCCTCGGTCAGTTTGATCGGTGTCCCTGATTTGATGGCGTACTTGTGCAAGGCGTCGTCAATTGGCTGACGCATGATCGAAATGATCGCCGAGCCCTTAAACAGCGTAAAGATAACGCAGATGACAATACCGATGATCGCCCTCCAGAGGTGCGACCGGAGCACCTCGAGATGGTCTCCGAAGGACATCGAGGAATCGTCAAACAGGTCTTGTGCAGGAATGGTCATCAAGGGCCTCGTCGTGTGTATCGTATCGCTGGGGTGTTTGGTCTCTGATTTGGTTCGATGACGTCAGTTGGACAAGGCAGTCGAGTGTGACATTGTCTGTGGTAAGGTCGTCGAGCCGGAGGCTGGGTGGTCGTGATCGTCGCACGGAGCATCCCCAGTCGTCAACGAGTGGTTGTCGTCTGAGAATGAGGAGAATGTCCCGACCGCGAACGACAAAGCCTATCGAGTGGGCTGGGCCAGTGCGAACGCTCCGCAGTCAAGAAACCGCGTGTAGCGCAAATCACAGCCAGTCAACAGTCACCCACTCCAGTCGCCCGCGTCTACGCAGACCTTCAGAGCAGCGACCCCATTCTAATCAGCCCGCCCACCAAATGCCAACACGCCCCGAATTTCCGGCATGATGACCCCGTAGAGGCCAAATCGTCTCCCATACGGAAATCTCTTCCGCAGCGAGTTTTGCGGAACGGTCTTCGAGCGAAATGTTGGCCGTGTTATCAGCCCGTTGAAACACGACCGTGGGTCAGATTTCCAATCTTACAAGAGCATCTCGTACGCTTTCTTGCCGAGACATCAAACGGCACCATGTCAGGCGGCAAAGCCTAACCCACGTTCTTCAACGGGCTGTTAGACAGTCGCCGTTGAGGTGGACCGTTTCCTGGCGGCTTCCGCTTCTTCCTCAGAATACTTGGCGGCGGGAAACGAAACGGCGTTGCTGGTCGGGACGGGTCGGGGGAAGTGGCGTTTCCAGGCGAGGCAGCGTTTCTCGATCAGATGCCAACTGATTGCGGCGACCACGAGCGATCCCCCGAGTGTCAGCGCAAACTGGATCAATCCCATCTCGGTTTCAGACATCGATCTCAATGGAATCTGCTTCACGAGGGCATGGACCGGACGATGCAGGACATACAAGGCGTAACTGAACTGGCCGAGCAACGCGAGGGGGGCCAAGCTGAGAGCGCGAGCACTCCAGGTCTCATCCCGCAGGCTGGCAGCCCAGAAAATTAACGAAGCGTACATCAGTCCCAGCAGCGAGTGCCCTGCGGTTTGTGCCCATGGAGTGCCACTTTGCAGGATTTGCCGCCAGCGATCGAGGCCGAACAACAAGATCGCCAACCCGCAGAAACAGGGGAGGGCAAGTCGTCGTAGTCGGGCAGACCACTGTGCGTCGCGAATGGCGATGGCTGCCAAGGCCCCGAGGCAAAGGCTATCCATGCGAGTGAAGGTGCAGGCGTGCAGGACCACCTTGTCGAACCCCTGCCACAGCAACCCGCAACGTAATCCCAGAGCAAGCAGGCACTGTCCAATCGACAACTGTGTCAGTCTCCGACGGGACAACAGCGCAACGACAATCGGCCATGCGAAGTAAAATTGCTCCTCAATCGCCAGCGACCAGAAGTGGTTCAGATAGGAGATCTCCGACCAACTCCCCCGTCCGACCATCATCCAGTTTTGCAGATAACTCCAGAACCAACCCTGATCCTGCCGCAGTGTTGCCAGTTCCCCCACGAGTGGACTCTGCGGCGAGACGCTCCCCACAACCGCTGGAATGACCCAGAAGGCGAGAATCAGCGAGAGGTAGTAGAGCGGGAATATTCGGACGGCACGACGGCCAAAGAAGCTGGAGAAATAACGCTCCCGACCCCGTGTGTCGAGCAAAATTCCGGTAATCAGAAAACCTGACAGCACGAAGAAGAGGTCGACCCCGGTCCAACCTGCGCCGGAAATCGTGCGGATTCCCAACGAAAACAGTCGACCATCGTTCGGGATTTTCAGGCAGTCGTAGCAGAAGACCAACAAGATCGCCAGACCGCGTACTCCGTCCAAAGCCCGACAGTGACCGGAAGGTTCGGGGTCAAAAGCACGATAAGGTCCGATGGCGTTTGAAGGAGAGGCAGTCGTCCCCTCAAGGACAATGTTGTCGGTTGCGGTTGTCATATCTCCTCCAACTCAGCAGTCACGTCACTTTGTGGCGGTGCGTCTATCGGCGTTGGAGGTTTCGTCTGTGATGATACATCGGCGGGGCCAGACAGGAAGGAGGACATCAAGTCGCGGACCGCACGCAGTCCACTTTTTGCTTGCAAAAACATCCTCATCCGACGACTGAGCGGGAACAGACAACAGGTCACCCGCACCGACTCGGGCCAAACATGACCAATGAACGACGACGGAGACGAACAACTGTCGACCTCGGTCAACTCGGGGAACAACTCAGTCAAATGTTGAGCCAGATGATCCATGAGCAGGAATCCGGGACACCCCCGCTCCCATTGGGGGTTCCAACCGATCTTGAAGGCGAATCCTTTGTTGCCGGAGATCAGGACGGACAGAGAAGCGATGACATCGTTTCCGACCCGCAACTCGACGAACGCAATCTGTTGCTGAGCAGCAAGTTTTCGACACAGTTCGCGGAAGAAGGCGGCATGTTCTGCCGTACTGAGAAGTGCGGTGCCAACGGTCGCTTTCCAACCCATCGATTCCAGCGTCAACAGCGTTTCAGCCGATGCGGGTATTTTGTCGGTTTCTCTTTGAACCGTCACCGAGACCAATCCGAATCGTTCGAGCCAGCGACGGCCTCGACGTAACGACTTTGCCCGTTTCGAGGAACAGGCTTCCCGTCTTGGCACTTCGTTGGGGTTCGCTCGCAGCAGTCTCGCCCGATTCCAGATTCGTCCAGCGACCTCTCCCAATTGGTTGTCGGCTGATGACCTCTGGAGATGCTCTGCTTCGGTCGAGTCGAGCACAAGTCGTGGGAACTCGACTGCGTGCCACCCTTCTGTTCGGACAAATTTCCAGAAGGCCGCAAGGGCGATTTGTTCCGTTCCCGGTGCCAGCAGCAGCCCATTCCGAAAGGTGTAGGTGTTCTGCCAGCATCGCAGAATGGCAAACGGATTCATCGCCGATGGGGGAACCTCTTCAAAGAGCCCCCAAGCCACCAGTCGACCGTCGGGCATTTCGCCCCAGACGGCCAATGGAGGTCGCTCTATCGACAACCAAGTTGCTGCGGTTGATGCAAACGAAGGGGAAAGAAAGACGTTCGGTGTGCTCGCACACTGTTCTAAGGCTCGCCATTGATCCCGAGTGACAGCAGGGAGATCGCGTAGCGATGCCGAGTAGAACTGGATCGACTCTGCGACGGGACTCTCGCTCCCCAACGTCGACGCACGTTCTTTTGCAGCTTTCTCTGTTGGCGTGAATCGTTCCGCAGATATCAAGTCGTCGGGAAAAAGCTGGACCATCGGCATCGACACGCCCTGTAGACGTTCGTTCAGGTCGAACTGCGTCACCACACGATCATTCACATCGACGCTCATGGCAGCAAGACAACCGGGCCGACCAAACGGTCTCCCGGGGTGAACCAGTGGGAGACCAGGAACAGACAATGACGCTATCTGACTCAGGGATGTTACTACCTTAGGCCATAAACTCGATCTTGGCTCGACCGATGTGTTCGGGTTTACGGGGGACACGAACGACTTTTCCAGTTGTAACGGCCTTGAGGCCCCAACCGAGGTCCCATTTTGGCATCGTGATGCCCGAAACAGGGGGATTTTCCCACAAAGCAACCGGTCTTGGGGGGAGACTGTGGAATCGTCTACACTACTTCGGTGAAATTAGTTCGGGGCTGCATTCGCACACTTTCTCCCAGTGCGAATGACGCAGAAGAGACTGCTAAGCGGGACTTGGCGGCGGGGGGGAGGAGATTATTGGCAAGGATGTCAGGACTCTGAAATGTGGAAACTTCGCAACAAATTCATTATCCGCACCCTCGCGAAGGTGGGGGCGTTTGCGGCTCGTCTTTGGTTCCGAACAATGCGGAACACCATCTACACCGAGCGAGATCACATCTGCCCCTACACGGAGACTGGGGATGAACGTCATCTCTACTGTCTCTGGCATGACGAGATTCTCGGAGTCATTTTCTCGGGACCTTGCTTAAACGTCTCAGGATTGGTGAGTCATCACGCAGATGGCTCGTGGGTGGCCGACATGATGAACGCCGTCGGCTTGCGGGCAATTCGTGGCTCAAGTAGCCGAGGGGGAGCCGCCGCACTTCGTGAAATGATTCGGGACGCTGAAGGTTGGCACATCTGCATTGCGACCGATGGTCCACGTGGACCTCGTCATGAAGTGAAAACCGGACTGATCTATCTTGCGTCACAGACCGGTCGGGGGATTGTCCCGACGGCTTTTGTCGGGGAAAACACTTGGAAGCCCAAGGGGAAGTGGACCGATCTCGTTGTTCCGAAGCCATTCTCTCGAACCCATCTCGCCGGTTCCGCTCCGATGTATGTCCCTCCCGGACTTTCGAAGTCCGAACTCGAACCGTATCGCCTGAAACTGCAACGGCAGATGGACCAGTTGCACGACCGTCTCGAACGTCTGGCCCAAGGAGAGACGGTCGACCTCTTTGCCCCCGCTGAAGGGGATGCCACCGATAACATGGTCGAAAGTGCAACCGACGTCTCGCAGCAGCGAGCGGCATAGGTCGTTGAATGACGCGGTCCCAACATTGCAAAGTCAGGAACTCGATCGCAATCGATCCGTGATTCCCGATTGAGAACTGTATGCGTCGAGAGGTGAGCGCAAAAAAGAGCCGTCCGCGTTTCGAGGGGGAAGAAACGCGGACGGCGAATTGCAAGTGAGGTCGGGGAGCCTGAAGGTGTGCATCTTCTCGCGAGGAACACGCGAATCTGCGGTTTGACACTGGGAGGGGAACCTGTGTCAGAAACTCTCAGTTACTCAACCCGACCAGACCTGAAGCAGGCAGATGCACTCGCAGTCTGCCGCACTCTTTATTTCGACCGTTCCGTTTCTCGGGGTGTGACAATTCTTTGGGAAGTCACTCTGCAAGGATGCTGACAGTTCCCCTAGGCAATCCCACGGTAACAGATGTAACGGTTATTCCTCTTCATGTGTGCGTCACATTGTCGGCGGAAGCGTTTTACGTTCTCGGTGCCGGGCGAGGCACAAACAGGCCTTATTGGGAGCTGAGTTCAAGGGTGACGGTGTTGTTGCCGGACGCGATGCGGAATGTCAGTGGGCTCTGGTCAACATCTTCCGCAGAGATGCGGGAGACGTCTTCAATGGTCGGCTCCGGGACGACAGTTCCGAGCGACTTGACGACGATCTTGTAGGTGCCGACCGTCGGGCCAACCGAGGCGGGAATCGAAAACTTTCCGTGGGCCACCATCGCGCAGGGGACTGGGAGTCGATTGGCGACATCGTCACTTGGGGCAAAGGTAATCATCCCCCAACGGAGCGGTTGGCCATCGAGTTTGATCTCCCCGGAAACACTGGCTCGTTCCCCCTGTTGGAGCAGTTGATTTGTCTGCATCCAGTCGCGAAGACGGTCCCCCCAGGTTGACAGGATCGGGTCGCCGGGGGCGAGTCCCACTCCGTGAGGGCCGTTCTGATAGACATGCAGTTCGGCTGGCACCCCCTGTTCGACCAAGGCTCGGTAATAGACCAGGCTGTTCTGCACTGGGACCCCTTTGTCTGCACCGGTATGGAACAGAAAAGTTGGTGGTGTCTCTTTCGTCACCTGGGTTTCGTTGGACAGCGACTCGATCAGAGCCGGATCGGGATTGTCACCCAACAGGTTACGGACCGAGCCTTTATGTCCGAAGTCCGACTTGAAGCTGATGACTGGGTAGCACAGGATACTGAAGTCGGGACGGCAACTGACACGGTCGATCGGATCGGTCGCTGCGGGGTCACCGGCATCGAAATGGGTCGACACAGTCGAGGCAAGATGCCCGCCGGCACTGAACCCCATCACGCCGATCTGGTGCTCAGAAAGCTTCAGTTCTTTTGCGTGGGCTCGAACGTATCGGATTGCCCGTTGGGCATCGTGCATGGGGGCGGGGTGATGATACCGCGACCCAAGTCGATACTTGACAACGACACCAGTTACCCCCATCCGATTGAAAAATTTGGCGACCTGATGCCCCTCATGATCGTACGCCAAGGCGCCATATCCCCCACCAGGACAGATGACAACTGCCGTCTGCGTGGGGTGCTCTCCTGTTGCGGGATAAATGCGAATCGACGGCTTATCAACCTCTTCCTCACCCTTTGCTCCGGGAGCCCCTGTTGGCCAAAGAAGAATCGGTTCTGGCCCGACATCTGCCGCATGGGACGATTCTGAACCAAGTCCTGCGAAAATCATCAACAGAGCGAAGACTCCCCATTTCGACGTTTGAAACGATGTGAGTCTCATTCGATACAACGGTGCGAGCATGGTCAACCTCTTCGAGGAAAGGGGACAAGGGGGAGCCGAGTAATCCGGGGGGACCGCGTCGACATTCTCTGGACTGGATCGGATTGTGTCGCTGAGTTCTGCGATGCACATGCGGTAGGTTGTACAATTCGGAGCATCTTCTTCACAATAGAACGATGATGACTCACCACCTCACACAATCTCTGGACCAGCGACACACCCGGTTGCGACGCGCCGTGCTGGGGACGCTTTCACTCTTGTGCCTGTTGCTTCATTCAGGACAAGGGGTGATTGAGGTCACCGAGGACGAGCGGGAGTCGACGTTGCCGGTCTATCAGGAACCGGACGCCGAACATCCCTCCGTCGCACTCGATCATGAACTCTTCTCGTTAGACCAGGTTCGTGATCGACGACCGCTGGACGATCTGGCCGACACGATTTCCTATTACGGTGTGCTGAATCATGTGCGCCGCGTCGACGCAGACGCGCTTAAGAAAGCGGCGAGCGAATTCCTGGATCAGCGTTGGAAAGTCTCCGAGTTTAAGGACTATCCGCGGGATAAATTTGAACCCTTTGTCGATATGTGGTTACAACAGAACCCAAGGCATCCCTATCGCGGACAACCAGTCACTCTGGCGGGGCACTTGAATTTACTCCGCGTACGCGATCACGATGTGAATCCATACGGGTTGTCCCCCGTCTATGAGGCCTACCTCTACACCGACGATTCGCAAAGCTATCCTGCAACGATTATCTTTACGGAGAATCCCGATCAGTTGCCTGCGGGAGCACAACGTTCGGAGAGTGTGGAAGTCACGGGCTACTTTTTGAAGATGTATAGCTATCGAGCTGTTTCCGGGAAAACAAATTATTCTCCACTCATTCTCGCGAAGGAAATTCGATACCTTCCTGCCAACGACATCACATTTTCCAGTCAGACGCAAATACTGATTGCGGTGGCGATCATCGCCTTAATTGGCCTGTTGTTGGTGTTCCTCTGGTGGTCTGGGCGGGCCGAGCGGCAACGCCGCCGACAACGTCAACAGGCCGTTCAAGCCAGTTTGCCTCCGATTGACTGACGCGTGGTTTTTCCCAGATATACGCTTGGTGTTTCCCGCATATCAAGTGTGGGGCTCAACGCGGGTCTTTTCCTAACACTTACGACGGATTGCTGACGTGTCTGAAATGTCTCCGGTGCTTTCGATTGCAGTGTTGATTTCTGGAGGAGGGACGACGCTCACGAACTTGTTGCAGCGAATTGATGCAAAAGAATTGCGGGCCAACGTTTGCTTAGTGTTAGCGAGTCGCGAATGTACGGGAGTCGAAAAGTCACAGAGAGCCGGTTTGCCAACACGAGTTCTGCCTCAAAAGGAATATCGCGACACCGCAAGTTACAGCGAAGCTGTGTTTCGTTGTTGCCGTGAGGCCGGGGTCGACTATGTCGTCTTAGGAGGCTTTCTGACACGGCTGGCAATTCCTGCAGATTTCATCAATCGGGTCATCAACATTCACCCATCGCTCATCCCTGCCTTTTGCGGTGAGGGGATGTTTGGCCATCATGTTCATGAAGCCGCCCTGGCTCGCGGGGTGAAGGTGAGTGGTTGTACGGTCCACTTTTGTGATGGTGAATACGATCACGGACCGATCATCTTGCAGCGGACCGTTCCCGTGCTCGACGATGACACTGCCGACAGCTTGCAGCAACGGGTCTTCGCCGCCGAGTGCGAGGCTCTTCCGGCTGCGTTGCAACTCATCGCAACTGGACTGTTTCGTGTCGAAGGGACACACGTTCGACTCAAAAGCGATTCCAGAGACATCACTGTTCCAGCGGAATCGCCGGTTGAGCCAGCGATACGCTGACGTTCCAGCGATCCCAATTGCTGGGATCGCCCTTTGGTGTTCGGAGGGGGCTCGGTGTTCGGGCGAGAAAACGCTCCGTTTGCTTTGCAGTCTGGGAGCAAATCTGCGACAACGCGATGACGATGTGGGAGCTGTTCTTTTCTGCAATCATCACGCCACATCACCAAAGCCAGCCAATCACTTATCAATACGCGATTTCTTCGGGAGTAGACTGATGGGACAGGGGCAAGAACGGATTGTCATGCGGACGGGGGAGGCTTTGGTCGAAGCGGCACCGGCGTGGTCAGCGGCCGAACCGGAGGTGGTCATCGGCGAACTCGATGGTCCCGTCGGTCATGCCATCGCGAATCTGCTGGGAGATCAGATCAAGGGGCACTCACGAGTCTTTGCGATTCTCAACTGCGATGTTCAAGTTCGTCCGACGACGCTGATGGTCAGCAAGGTGACGGTGAAAAACGAGCGATACACCAACATCCTGATGGGGACCGTGCAGGCCGCCATCGCCAATGGGGTGCTGGATGCTGTTCGAGCGGGAGACATTCCCAAGGAAAAGGCGAACGATCTCGGGATCATTGTCTCGGTTTGGCTTGATCCCAGTGTGGTTGATGTGGAGATCGATCATCAGATTCTGTTCGACACCCATCGAGCTGCGACCGCAAAGGCGCTCGGCAAAGCCATGCGGCACGAGCCAAGCATCGACTGGCTGTTAGAGAATCAGGATCAGGTGCAGCACTGCTTCCACGAGATGGCACTTAAAGGGGAAATCTAAGGCTTCGACGGACAGGGGCTGCGATCAGGAATGTGCTTCACCAGTGACGTGGCATCTGCGGGAGCGTGATGACATGGCATCGCCATGGCGAAGTTGAAGCAGGGTGGTTCGTCGGGCGAACGGTTCATTCATCACTCGATAGAGCGAGTAGAGGTTTAGGTCGAGTATGTATCACGCCTTGGGACAAGGCATCAGCCGGTATGCAATACTGACGGTCGTTCTTTGGATCGCACTGTTCGGGCTGACGCGCGCCCTTGCGCCTGATTGGTCGTCCGTGGCGGCGAATGGCGAGTTTGCTTTTCTTCCGGACGATGCCCCCAGCGTCCTCGCTCAAGAAACGTATCGCCGCGCTTTTTTGAACGAGTTGTCCTCGGAGTCGCGGTCGCAGGGGGCAGGCTCGGGGGCCTTCTGGTCGCTGGTGCAGGACCCACTCGGCAGCAATATCGTCTTGGTGGTACGTCGTGAGGACCGCGCCGATGGATTGCAGCCAGCTGACTACGATTTCGTCCGGAATCATCTGCTCAAACAACTTGCGGAAATCCAGCGGACCACGCCAAAGTCGTCGGAAGTGATGCGGAAGGACTGGTCGGAACAGGTCCCGGCGAATGAGCAAATCATTCGAGCAACGATGAGTTTTACCGACGAAAGCGTCGGTCCGTTATTGGTCAGCGAAGATGGACATGCCGGTCTTGTCTTGATCACGCTGCAGACTGAATTCCTCGACATGAGCAACCGAGTTGTCGCCCAACGCATCGAAGAGATGCTGGCAGACCCCGGTTTTCGGCGGGAGATGATGCAGGGGCTCGACATCAAACCGAGCGGGTCTGCGATCGTCGGTCGAGACATGCTTCAAGCGGAGCGAACTTCCGCGAGTCGGACAGAGAGTTCGACAATCGTGCTCGTCGTCGTGCTCTTGCTGTTCTTATATCGTGCTCCGATCCTCGCACTTATCCCACTCATCACCGTGGGGATGGCTGTATCGGTGACCAAAGGGGTCTTGGCGATCCTCTCCAGTTGGGGCTGGGTCTCGGTGTTCAATGGACTCGAGACGTATGTGACTGTCGTCGTGTACGGAGCGGGAGTGGATTACTGCCTGTTTCTCATCGCGAGATATAAGGAAGAACTCGATCATGGTCACAGCTTCCATGAGGCAATAGCCGCTGCGGTGGGACGCGTCGGTTCCGCCCTGGCAACCAGTGCCGGGACTAGTATTGTTGGCATTGGCATGATGATGTTTGCCGAGTTTGGCAAGTTTCGACAGGCAGGACTGGCGATCTCGCTGGGATTGGCGATCGTCCTGCTGGCGTCCATCACATTGACCCCCGCGTTTCTGGTGCTGTTTCGACGTGTCGCGTTCTGGCCGGACATGCGATCCGAACAAATCGCCGTCGATTCGGGATGGATGCCGACACTCAGCCTGACCGCTCTCCTTGACGAAAGCCAACTACTGCGTCGTGGCTGGGAATGGATCGGGCGGCAGCTGTTACGTCAGCCCGGACGCATCTTTTTAGTCGTTTTCGCCTGCTGTCTCCCCTTTGCGATCATGGGGTATCATGCTCAGGATAAACTGAGTTACGGTCTTTTGAGCGACCTTCCCCAGCAAGACCCCAGCGTGGTCGGGGCGAAGGCGGTTCAGACGAATTTTCCTGCCGGAGTGACCGGCGTCATTACAGTGCTAATCCGCTATCCCGACATCAAACCAGATGATCCAGCCGCTCACGTTGGTCGCGAGATCACGGAGAAGGTCGCCAACCATCTTCTCGAAAACGCCGAGAGACTCGGCGTCGATTACGTCCGTTGCGAACGATATCCCATGGGGACATCGAAGCAGGGACGCGATCGTTTCCGGTCGCTGTCGGCCCGGGAAGTGCGCATCATTAACGCCAAGATTGGGAAGGGAGTATACGAGAGCACAGCCGATGGACTGGTTTTGCGGATCGATGTGGTCACCGATCAAGACCCCTTCACCCGCACAAGCATGGATCAGCTTGATCGAATTGAAAAGGAAATTGGGGCGATGCTTCCAGCCTCTCCAGAGGAAATGGTCAATCAAAACTCTGGTGGGATGCAATTCGATGCCGAAGGGAACATCATCGAACCGGCGGAGGCAACGTCCACGAGTGATCCCCCAATCGATCAACCCATCGCTGCATCACCAGAGCAGTCTGGAACGAAAGATCTCCCGAAGAAGGAGCCCCAATGGCAAATCGCCACGCTCGGCCCGACCGCCAGTCTCCGTGACCTGAAGAGTTCGACCGACCGCGACCGTGTGCTGATTGATATTCTCGTGGTCATTTCGGTTTATCTACTGCTCGTCTTGCTGCTGCGGCAGCCTGCGGTCTGTGCCTACTTAATTGTCAGCGTTGTCTTCAGTTATCTGGTGACGATGGGATTCACCTATCTGGTCTTCTGGGGTCTGTATCAAGAGGGCTTTTCCGGTCTCGACTGGAAGGTGCCGATTTACTTGTTCACCATCCTGATTGCGATGGGGGAAGACTACAACATCCTGCTGATGGCCCGGGTGGTCGAAGAACAAAAGACTCATGGCAACGTGGGGGGAGTCATCGTCGCCCTCACGAAGACCGGCAGCATTATTTCGAGTTGCGGGATCATCATGGCGGGGACCTTCGGGTCCCTGATGATGGGATCGCTGATGGGAATGATTCAACTCGGTTTCGCACTTGCGTTTGGTGTTCTCCTCGACACCTTTCTCGTCCGCCCGATCCTCGTCCCAGCCTACCTTGTTCTGCTCCACAGCGGCCGCCTCGGTCCCCTCGGTTCCTACCTGGGCGCCCTCCCCTCCACGCCATCCGATTCGGACGCAGTCGCCGAGTGAACACGGGACTTTGGCGCAACAGTCCGAGTTCCCTGACGGATATTGTCCCCATACCCAAAGCAGATAAGGGATGGATGTGAATCGTTGGGTTACGGCGAAAAAGCGTCGGGGCGCCCAATGCCGTCGATTGAATAGCAATCACAACGGTGGGGAGGACACACCAGACACTTCCGCAGCCCGTTGAAAAACGACCGTGGGGCAGGTTTTTAACCTGCATTGCACACGGAATCCCAGATCTGACCTCGTTTCAGGACGATTTGTCGTTAGCGAAGACAGTCTATTTTTCGGTCTTTGGGCGTAACCTCTTTTGCAGCGATGATGTGCGGCGAACACCGAATTGTCCGTGCGCAAATGAGTCTAACCTGACACGAGCATCTCGAACACTCTTCTCCGAGACACCGAAAGGCACCATGTCAGGTTGGAAATCCTGTCCCACGTTTTCCACAGGCTGCTAAGCCAACCGACGATTTCGACGCAGACTTGGCGACCGAGATGGACGCTAGAAATCGAGGTCGAAGTTCTTGTCGGTCAGACCGGCGGCGGGGACATCGGCTTCGAGTTCAGACTTGGTGTTGTACTTTACTGGAACGACGACCGCGTCGGGGTTCGGGGCGCCGTTTTCGTCCGTTGCTCCGTCCTTCACGATGCGGACCGTGTGTTTGCCAAGCGTGGCTCCCATCAGGTCGCGATTAAAGGTCAGTTCGTACTCCCCCTGCTCGTTCGTCATTGCGGATGATGGACTTCTCTTGCCATCTTCGGCTTCGACCGGTTCGAAGGTGATGGAAGCAAACGGCAACGGCTCTCCTTTTCGCAGGACTTTTCCTTTGACAGGGGCGACAGCCGGCGCATCATCCGCACCCCCACCACATCCGCAGATCATCAGGGTCAGCGAGGCAACCAGTAGCGAGCTTGCCAATCGATTCAACATGTCATCGGTCCTGTTTGTTGTTGTCTTAGACGGAAGTGCGATTTTGCGTGTGTCTGTAAGCAGAACGTTCCGCACACAACAGGGTGTGCGGAACGCGAGAGTTCCTCAGCAATTTGGGCCGGATCCTCCCCGCAAGTCGGGGGTGTCAGGCGATCAACTCACAACGATTAAGGGACCCCAACAGAAAGACCATCGTCACGAACGCCGAGGCGCTGATAGACACCGGCATTGGGCCCGAGTCCACCATCGTTCTGGCCACCAGCTCCGGTGTAATCATTGTTGAAGTCGATGTTCTCGCTGATGAAGATGACCTTTCCGTCACCCATGGCAAAGTGTGTGCCTCCTGGATGACGACTGCTGAAACCGTACACGCAAGTCACCGAACTCCCTACCAGTCCACCGTAGAGATTCCCACCGGTGTAGCGTTGGTTTGGCTTCTGGTAGACATTCCCCAACGAGTAGTTTCCACCGCGAGGACCGTCGCCGCTGCCGTTGTTGGTTCCCGCCCAAGTTCCCGCTCCACACTCGGCATCACGTTCGCCGAGAAAGAAGACGTTACTCTGTCCATCCGTAATCTTGGCGAAACGAGTAAAGCTGCGGTAGAAGATGACCCCGTCGTTGTTTGTCACACTAAACCGCTTGCGACCCGCACAGGCAACATAATTCGCTGTTCCGATGTATCGGTCAGCGATGGCCGGTGACGCGGTTGGGAAGTCGGGCGGATTCAGGATTTGTTGGAAAAAATCAGCCGGGGAATTGGTGTAGGCGAAAGTCCCTGAGGCTCGGTAAAGAGTGGTTTGCAAAGACTGCTTTTCACGGAGGACTCAGGGATGAGCGAAGAGTACCAACGGTTGCAGGATGCGGCCAGAGATGTTGATCGGGGAGATTGCCGAACTGGAGAAAAATCACCGTGTGCACTCCGCGGCGGAGTTGGCCGAGATGGAACGGCGGTTGGATGAGTTGGCGGTGAAGAGAAGTTCGCTGGCCAAGGGGATGATCCTGCTGAACAGCCGCGAGCGACCCGGAGTTTCAGCAGCAGCAGAAAGAATTCATCCGCCAGTTGCCTCAGAAGTACCATTCCCACGGAGTGCGTCGCAAGGTTGTGCATTTGCCCGGTAATGTCGACGTGACTGTTCACGTGACGTATTACCATCGGCAGAAAGATCCTGCCAAGGCGTCTCGTAAGCCGAAGCGAGGACTGTTCCCGGCTTTGATGCTGCTGGGGATTGCCAACAGCCTGACGCCCACTGTTCGCCGCCGACGTGGCCAAAGCCTCGGCACTGCTGGGATCATTCGAAGAAGCCCAAGAGATGCTCTCTGAGGCAGGCATCGCGGTCAGCGTGAACACGCTGCGAAGGTCTGTGGTCACATCGGCCAAAAGCTCGTGCAGCTGACATCGTCTGGGAGCATGCACGTGGCTGGAAATGTGAAGGGCCGCCGCATCGTGGTCAGTCTGGATGGGGGCCGTGTCCGCCTGCGAGAACCTCGCAAAGGGCGGACGAAGAAAGGTCGCAGGAAGTTTGCGGCCAATCAGCGAGCCCCGGCTGTTCATCATTTATCCGGTCGATGACGAAGGCCGCATGGCCGCTGACTTCGCACCCATCATCGACGGCACGCTGGCCTCTTGCGATCGTCTGTTTGAAATACTGCAGGCGTATCTGAGCAGCATCAACATCGCACAAGCATCGCGGGTGCTGTTCGTGGCCGATGGAGCAACGTGGATCTGGCGGAGAATTCCGAAACTGATCAAGACCCTCCAATTGCAGGATGAACAGGTTCAGCAACTGATCGACTTCTGGCACGCGGTCGAATACCTCGGCAAGATCGCAGACAGCAAAAACCTGACCGGTTCAAAACGCAAGCACTGGGTGATGATTCAGAAGAAGCGACTGCTGCGAGGTGAGATCGGGTCGGTCGTGATTGAGTTGAAGGCCTTTCTATCAGGTCGCCGCACCAAGTCACAAACAACCTGGCTGAACTACTTCATGACACACGGTTTGACGCATCGCCGGATGGATTACTCGACCTCACGCAGCCATCACCTGCCAATCGGCAGCGGCGCGTGGAGAGCGCGATTCGCCGTGTGATCAACCTGCGCGAGTGAAGAGCAACTCGATGTACTGGCTGCGAGAAAACGCCGAAACCATGATTCGCCTCCTTGCCTGGCTCAAAGCAGGAAGAGCCGAAGAACTCTTCCTGCAAACAACTTACAACACCATCAGCCTCGCCGCATAATCCCAACACACCAAGAATCCGCCCGTTGGGAAGTCGGGATCATGAATTGATCCGTTCTGAGCCTTCATGTTGGCATTCGTTTCATCTGAGGTGTCGGAAGGACAGCGATAGATATCCATCCCCGTCTGGAGCAGCTGAAACTGGTTCTGTAACGCGTTGTTGAATGGCGATCGATTAACGTTTAACTGATCGAACATCGGCTTCTGCTCAACGAAAGACAGCATCCGCGCTCCCCAGCCCCATTCTGGACCGGTGCTTGTCGCACTCATTGGGAGTCCCTTGTTGACCCCTTCGTAGTTATGGAACGCGATGACAATATTGTGCAAATGGTCCTGACATTGACTTCGACGAGCCGCCTCTCGTACGGACTGCACAGCAGGGAGTAGCAACGCGACGAGGATGGCGATAATGGCGATGACCACCAGCAACTCAATCAGCGTAAAACCTCGACGTTTTCGCAACAGTTGACCGGACATGAAACACTCCTTGAAAAAAGGGAAAAGGCTCCAACACAACAGGTGGCATCGAACGAACAGTTGCAGCAACAAAACCAATAGAAAATGAAGAACTTCAACAAACAGAGAAGTTCGATGGTTATCGCGGACTACAACATTTCGAGAATAGGAGAAACTGCGAGAAAGGTTCGCACGAGCTGGCGCAAGATATAGGCCAGAGTATCACTAATTTCTATGGTAGGATGTCCTGTTCTTCGCTGTCAACCTTGTCATGGCTTCTAATCGGGCAGTCTGCGGTTCCAAAGTTGGTGAATTCACCGGGTCATTCGACATAAACATCGCATGATGCCGAATTCAGCGGATGTTTGCGAAGTAGAGTTTGGCATCACCCAATTGCGTGGTTTTCTGGAAAAACCACGTCGACCAAGAGCCGATGGGGGTGACGATGCCGTGTGGATCGCCAAGAATTCCGGTTTTATTGGAGTCGACGGTCTTCTGAGCAATCATGCAGAATCCCCTCTGGTCGCCAGGAGTCGATCCTGGTCTCGGCACTCGCGGTCCGTTCGATGCGACTTTCGATCACGACCACTGTCAGCGTTCTTCTGTTGAAAAGGAACGGCGTCCAGCGTCGCTCAACCATTGGGGTGACACAACGAAGAGAACGATTGTGACGAATAGGTGAAGCGGGGTGGGGAATTCTTCATGAGTTGTCTGAAATTCCAAGGATCGGCAGGGCTGACATGCCCGATTCTTCACAAGGGCAGATTCGTGCGCGCATGGTGAAGCCCTGCGCGGGTCATCCTTGACTGGCCTTCAACGATGCGACGACGAGGAGAGTCACCACGCCCCGCGTGTCATCAGTTCCCAACTCGTCGATATGAACCGGCCTGCGCAAGCTGGCCTCCACACGGAAATTGCCGACAATCAGCCAGTCGAGTTGGAAGGTTCGCGTTGGTTTTTGAAGATGAGTCGTTGCGTCACGCCATTCCCCCTCTTTACGATGCCTTCAGAGGGGCCCACGATTGGCGGGCGGTCCCTGCCAGACTGAATTCTCGGGAGTAGTTGCCGTGACTCGAAACTCGTTGGCCCTGACATCGCTGGTTGCGGCGATCCCCGGGGGTTTCATGGCGTATCTGTTGATCATGGCATTTCTCTCAAATCCCGAGAAAATGCCAACGATGCTCAACGTCGTCAACGGGGTCGCACTGCTCGTCAGCGTACTTCTCGCACTCGGTCCCATCGCGATCCTGCTGTTCATTCGAGTGAAGCCCTCGAATGAGGAGACTGCTGAAGCGGTCGGAGCCGGGACGGGTGCCGCCGCCATTGCAGCCGGAGGCGTTGGAGCCGCCGCCGCTGCCGATTGGGGAAACGCCGATGAACCGTTCGAAATGGACGACGACAACGACCCCTTCGCCTCGGCTGATGGTGACGACGATGTCGAAGCGGCCGCGTTCGAAGATGATGATTTCGGTGCCGACGATGACTTTGGCGGTGACGACCTCTCCGCCGAAGCCGCGGACGATGACGCCTTCGAGTTCGACGATGACGACGAATTGAACTTTGACGATGACGACGAGTTCAAGTAGTCAACTTCCAGACGTCAACAACTTGCGACAAACTTGTGCCGCAGGGATCGCCGTTTGTCGAAGTCCGTTGTGGCTTTCGCTGAGAATGTTGTCCAACGACAGCGTGTCAGGGGAAAGATTGCAGGAACATGCATTCGCATCCGTGGAAACAATCCACAGAAATCTCCCCCTCAGATATCGGCCCGCTTGGCTGACGACCCGGCTCGTCTCGTTGGTCGCAAGCTGAGTCAGAATCGTCGGATCAAGCCCCCTGACGCACCGCACGGAATTCCCTCAGGAGATGGAGCCATACTGTTCCGCCCAAAGATTCGGGAGATGCGTCTCGGTTGGGAACGACAGGGGGGCATTCCCCGGATTGTGATCCTCGCCAACGGGTGATCTTTGTTGTCAGCCTCTCCCTCTTACCCGCTATCGACTTTCTTATTTCATAGGACTTTCCAGCGGGGAAGAGGGCCGGGGTGAGGGGGAATAAGACGTGGCATCGATCAAGCCAATTTGGCCAAACGGAAGGTCACTGTTCGCCCCCTCATCCCGACCTTCTCCCCCCGTGGGAACGCGGTCTGAAGTCGGAGCCTCGTCAGCGGGGGAGAAGGAGTTTCGCGTCGGCTGACGCCTCCGGTTCGGGGAGTTGCCATGTGGGGAATGCACCCACGACAGGGAATCTCAAACCCCTCTCTTCCTACGGCTGTACCAGGACGATTTCCTGGATCGAGATTCCTTTGGTTGGGGCGTCGTCCGCGATGCGGGTGTCGACGGTGAGGCAGGTGGTCAGGAGGCCCTGCTTGTCGGTTCGGATGTAGCGACGTTCGTGTTCCGGGAGGTCGGCTGAGGCGATCTTTTCGGCATCGGCGTAGAGGTCATCCAGTGTCACGCCGGGGGCCCCTTGTTTGTGTGTGCCGATCTCTTTGCCCAGTTCAATCCAGCCATTGTCTGCAGGAGCTTCACCGGGGGGAAGAGGGCGTGGGTTAGCGGAGAACTCCACAAAACGACGCTCAGTCACTTGGTTGTCGCGAACGACGATTGTGGTCACACTTCCAAACCCGAAGGCACTCGCGAAGCGAACCTTGTAGCTGTAGTTTCCAGAATGTTTCTCCTTGAGCGTCTTCCAGGTTGCGAGCGCCTCGCGGACCTGCTGTACCTCTTTCGAGACCGCGGCGTCGCTGGTTCCTGGTGGTGTTGTCTGGGGATTCGTGGCAGATTCGCGTGGACTTTGTCCAGGCTTGTCGCCTCCAAACTTCACATCATGGGGAACGGCGAACAGAGCAGCATGTTCACGTAGGTCCTTGGTGCGTCCCGGTTGATAAGGGAAAGTCACCCGCTCGACCCCTTGTTCGTCTCGGGTCACCTGCACTGTCACTCGGTCCTGGCCGGAACCATTCCAGCGGAAGAACGCGAGCCATTCTTTGTCGAAGTCGACTCGTTCGACGATTTCGTCCAGCACCTTCTTGTCGGTGATGAGTTTCGCGAGTTCCTCGCTGTTCTTCAGAACGATCGGAGTCTTCGGAAAGGTCGGTTCGCCGAATTGCGTCAGCCCGTCGACGGAAATCTTCCGGGCGACAGAATTGCCATCTCCGGGCTGTTCATCCGCCCCTTCGACGAACGCTCCGGTTGCCGCGAGACAAAGTAATGAGAGTGCAAGCAGTGACGAGATCGTGGGCAGACGGAACATGAAGGACTCCCTGAATGTCAAAAAGGAAAAGGCGAATCTGATGATTGATGCATCAATGGGTAAGCGTTTTGTCCCGACGAACGGGAACCGGTGACCAGTCGATCAACATCAGAGAACCGATGGAGGCAACAAGTTCCCAGTTTCTTCCTCATTTGTCTTGATCGTAACAAACTTTCGCCAAAGTCTCCTTTCCCTGACTGAGCGAACGGGATATCGTCCCGTCACAGGAGGGCTTTTCCAACTCCGTTCCTAGAGGACATTGTGACCGTTCGGGCGATTATTTTTGACTGTGATGGCACCCTCGTTGACAGTGAGACGCTCGGGAGCATGGTGATGTCCGAATACCTTTCCGAGCTTGGGATGCCTCTGTCCCCCGAGTGGATTCATCACACATATCGCGGCTCGCGAATGGCCGATTGTGTGGCTGATCTTGGCCATCGTCGAGGCGAGCCACTCCCTCCCGAGTTTGTTGAAATCCTCCGTCAACGGATGGCAGAGGCAATTCATCGCCAGTTGCAGCCCATGCCGGGAGCGGCAGAACTGCTCAACAGCATCGAACTCCCGATGGCGGTCGCCTCGAATGGCCCACTCGGTCAAGTTCGGCTGAGTTTGACAGTGACCGGTCTGATCGAACATTTCGGCGAGCGGGTGTTCAGCGCGTATGATGTCGGAGCTTGGAAGCCCGATCCTCGACTCTTCCTCACCGCAGCCTCGGCTATGCAGTGCAGTCCGGATTCGTGCATCGTCATTGAGGATAGCGATCTGGGAGTGGCCGCCGCCCGGGCGGCAGGGATGCACGTCTACCATCTCGGGGGACAGACCCCCGCCACTCACCCCGGCGTCACCCCCCTACAACAACTGATCGACCTACTCCCCCATCTTGCCCGCCGAGCCGCTTCGTAACGGACGACGATCCAAACTCTGTGCAAGAGAGGACTCTCCATGTGCCGGGCATCCATCGTCCGTCGAGTCCGTCGTCCGTCGAGTCCGTCGTTCGTCGAAACCGGTGAGGGGGACGGACATCGACGTCGGTCGAGCGGAGTGGCCTGGACCGACTTTGGCGCGTCACCCCCATCGTGGTGATGAGACAGCAACATTCTCGCGAGTTGTGCCATTCGGCCTTGCACGTTCGTCGTTTCTTTCGACCGGAAGTGCTTGGCGTCAGTGGAGTTGCAAATTCTTGGACGTGTTGGAATTTTGCGCCAACAGTTTCTCGTGGATCGTCGTACACTGGGTGTGATCGAATCACTGAGGCACCCCGAGGCATTGAGTGCGACCCCAACAGACTCTACAGCAGGAATCTCTCGACGTTACAGCGGAATCGTCCCGCTGTGACGCCAAGTTGATTGATGCTGCGCGGCGAGGGGCGGAGGATGCCTTCCGATCACTCGTGCAGAAATACGAACGACGACTTCGGAGCGTGGTGCAGCGTTTCGTCCATGACGCCGATCAGGTGGACGACTTGATGCAGGAAACCTTCCTGCGGGTCTACCAGAGTCTCCATCAGTTCGACACGTCGAGACGGTTTGCACCGTGGTTGTTTCAGGTTGGGGTGAACATCACTCTCGACTTTCTGCGTCGCAAGAAGCGGCGAATCTGGGGCCGATTGTTCTCTCAGGGAACATCCGAAACGGACTACGACCCACCTCAAGCCGACCCCAACGTTCAACAGGACCTGCAACAAGAAGTTCGTGCCGTTTTGCAACAGGTTCCCGAGAAGTTTCGGACCGTTGTCATCCTGCGTGACCTCGAAAACTTTTCGACTTCAGAAATTGCCACCATCCTCAAGCGGAAAGAAGCAACCATCCGTTGGCGATTGGCCGAAGGACGCCTCCACTTTCAACACCTCTGGACTCAACGTCAACACGACTCGTAAATCGCAGGACGACTGCGTTCCGATCGAGAATCGATCGGCGAACACACTTTTTGATGAAATAGACTTTCGATGAAACAGAGTGCGGCTATGAACTGTTCGGACTGGAAGCATGATCTTGCCCTCTATGCCGGGGGAGACCTGAGCGATCGCACGCAGGTCGCTGCGGTGCGTCAGCATTTGTCGTCCTGTTCGGGGTGCCAGCAAGACCTCAAGCGACTCCGTCAATCGTTGACCGCTCTCGCGACTCCCCCCCGAGCCGAGACTTTCGATTCGACAACTTCGGTCTGGAATAGTCTCTCGAAGAAGTTGCGACAGTCGCCGCAGGTCACATTGCGTCGACGTCTGATGAACTGGCAAACCCTGGTCCCCGTCGGGTCAATCGCGGCCGCCTGTCTGGTCGCCCTCGTGACTTGGAGCAACAGTCACAATCAGCCGACGAATACCGAACTTATTCCCGGAGGGATGCTTTCGGTCCCCCAGTTCCCCAGCACTAAGCCTCCCAAGAAGACGACGCCTCCTGTCGTCGCTCCCACGGACGATGTCTCTGCGACGGTTCGCTAGTTCTTGCTTTGCGTCTGCGAATGGTTCGAGCCGCCGTTAGGTCCCCGATGCTTTCGGCGTGGGCTGTCAACGGAGGTTTCCGGTTGATCGTGTCTTCATTCTGCCCTGTCCGTACGGATCGCTTGGTTAGTGGATGAGAAGACATCCCAACTATGCAGGAGCCCCCATCAGCGGCGTTGGTCGACGCGCGGCGTCTGCTCGCCAGCATTCGATGCTCCTGCTCCTGTCAGCGTCTTGGCTGGCAGCCTGTTGAAAAACGTGGGACAGGTTTTCCAGTATGACATGGTGCTGTTTGATGTCTCGGCAAGAAAACGTACGAGATGCTCTTGTCAGATTGGAAATCTGACCCACGGTCGTATTTGAATGGTGTGCCTGACTCTCAAAATGTTTCAAACTACGAAAACATTCGTTGACAACATACGACAGTCTTCGTAGGATGGTCGAGGTTGTGAAGGGGGTGATGGGGAAGGGTGAGTGGTGTACTTTTTGACTGAGGGGGATGAAATGGCCGCAAAGTCGCAGTTGCCGAGGCCGACTGAGTCGGAGTTGGAAATTTTAAGGGTGTTGTGGGAGCGGGGGCCGTCGACTGTGCGGGTGGTGCATGAGTCCCTCGATCGGGAGACCGGATATACGACCGTCCTCAAGCTGATGCAGATCATGGCCGAGAAGGGACTGGTCGACCGAGATGAATCGGAGAGGTCCCATGTCTATCGGGCTCGGGAGAAGCCCGAGAAGACGCAACGTCAACTGGTGGGCGACCTGATGCAGCGGGCGTTTGGCGGATCGGCTGAGCAACTCATTTTGCAGGCACTTTCTGCTAAGAAACTTTCCGCAGAGGAGTTGAAAGAGATTCGCAAGCTCATCGATGAACAGGATCCCCGTTAGGGGAACGACACCGTTTCGCTCGCTGTTGTCACTGTGGAATCCATCAGCCCGGACACCAAACAGCAAGCACAACAGACGGACAGGCGGACAGGCAGGCAGACAGCAGCCTGAGGCCCGCGACAGCCCCGCACGTTTTCTATTATCGTGGTGCAAAACATGTTCGAGACAATCATCGCTCACGACATTACTTCTCGACTCGGTTGGACTTTGCTGCATTTCGTCTGGCAAGGGGGGATCATCGGCTTGTTTGCGGCGATGTTCTTGCGAGTGGTGACGTCGCCGCAGGTTCGATATCGGGGCGGGTTGATGGCATTGGCGTTGATGCTCGCGGTACCAATGGGGACGTTTCTGACCCTGAACCTTCCCACCCGTTCGAGTGACCAACGACTGACGCAGTTGCGAAAAGATGAGACCGGCTCGTTGCCGAACGATTGGGAAGGAGAACGAGCGGGGCTTCCTGAGGCATGGAAATCAGCGAGTGGAGAGGGATCGATCGAGCCGGGGTTGTCGACCGGGGGGGAACGTGATCGACAGGACCGCTTAACGGAGGATGCATCTTCTGAGAATGAATCTTTCGCAAGTGTCGATGCTCCGAGTGGACCCGCACTTGCCGACGCATCGCCTTCGATGGCAACACCTCGGCCATTACCCGCAGGTTCTGACGTCGGCGCAACAGCGACAGTCGCGAATGCCGAGGCCACATCCTTGAGCGATTCCCTAATGCATGAATCGGGATCATTTTGGGAGCCGGTGTTACCCGGGGTTGTGCTCGTATGGAGTCTTGGCGTCTTGCTCTTTGCGGCTCGACTCTTCGGGGGCTGGTGTTGCCTGCGGGGTTTGATGCAGAGGGGGACATCGCCTTTACCAACAGAGTGGATGTCGCGGGTCGATCGGCTGGCAATGAACCTTCGAGTCTCGCGACCGGTGACGTTTCTTGTCTCACAAATCGTGCAAGTCCCCGCAACGTTTGGCTGGTGGAGGCCCGTCGTCCTGGTCCCGGCATCGATCCTGACATCGCTCGCTCCGTTAGAAGTCGAGGCTCTACTTGCTCACGAACTTGCTCACATTCGTCGAGCAGACTGGTTGGTGAACCTGTTGCAGTGCATTGTCGAAACGCTGTTGTTCTACCACCCTGCGGTCTGGTGGGTGTCGGGCCAAGTGCGAAAGCATCGGGAGTGTATTTGTGACGACCTCGCGGTCGAAGCGATCGGGGATCGACTCGTCTACACTCGAGCATTGGCGGCTTTGGTCGAACACGCTTACGTCCCCCGGCTCGTCACTGCTGCGGGGGGACAAGGAGATGTCGTCTCGCGAATTCGACGTCTTCTCGGGGTGACCGAACCGACACGTGGCGGCTCTCTCTGGCTCGCCCCGCTCCTGATCCTGTTGGTCGCGTCGACTGTTGCCTTCGCAATGATGGGGAGCGGTACTGACGACTCATCGAACACCCCGACTCCCTCCACGACGAGTGCCGCTGAAGAGCCAAAGGAAACCCTGCCCGTCACCAACCCAATTATCCCCAGAGATACAACGACAGGCGGCATCAACGATCAGCCAAGTCCGACAACGAAGTCCGTCACAATCGTCGGAACAGTCGTCACCCCTGAGGGGAAACCTGTCGCAAATGCTCCGGTCTGGCTGACTCGACCCTCGCTCGGCTATCGCGAGTTGCCCACTGACTTAGACTGGACCTTCAGCTATTTGTACGGAGAGACGAAGACCGACGAGTCGGGGGCGTTTAAGTTTGAAGTGACCAATCCCGCGTTGCTAAAGGAGTTTGGACCGCAGGCGACTTCGGGGTTTTTGCGAGAGTTGGTGCCGTGCGATGTGGTGACGGTGGTCGAGGGTTATGCGGTCAGTTGGCGACACGTCAGCAGTGCAAGGCCGTTCACTCCGCGAACGATTGTGTTGCGAGAGGCGACGACGATTGAAGGGACGGTCGTCGACACGGATGGAAAGCCAGTCGTTAATGAACGGGTGTCGCTTGCATACGCATTTCGGCCGGAGCATCTCACGACCCGCAACATCAGCGACCCACACCCGCTGATCGATCGGGATTTCCTCGGGCTGCATCACATCACGTTCAGCGGCGAATTGTACGAAACACTTTGGAACAATGACTCACCCGCACAGGGCTTGCCGTGGGAACTCGGCGTGATGCATCGCTTCCTCGAAGCGACCTCCGCCACCACGGACGAGGATGGACATTTCAAACTCAAAGTCGCGCCCAAGGGTCTGACATGTCTGCTGTACACAGCAGCAGAACTGGGGATGCAGGAGTCGACATTCAAAGACGGAGAGCGGCATCGTGTCTACACGACCGCCAGTGGTTACCGGCGGCAGACGATCGCCGCAAACCCTGACGTTACAGCTCCGACGCAGATTCTGCACAAGGATGCTTCCCATGCCGAACTGACGATTCAGCCGAATCCGGTGAAGATCGAGACTTACAAACTTCACAACGACTCGAACATCTCCCTGCGGGTGGTCTATGACGACACCGGCAAACCGGCCGCGGGGGCCAGTCTGCCGCAATGGGAGCGTCTCGTTCCCGCCGCAGAGACTCCCGTCACCGATGCTGATGGACGAATGACCATCCCCCGGCCCAACTACTCGCAGGTCGTCCTCATTCCCCCGAAAGACGCGACGGGCTACGTTCAGACCACCGCCTCGACGGCAGATGGGTCACTCGGCTGGAAGGACGGGGTTCTCGAGGTTCGGCTCAAGCGAGGTGCGGTCATCCAGGGGATGGTCGTCGATGAAGAGACCCGCGAGGGAGTGGCCGGAGTGCCGGTTGTGGTGCGACGTGTCGACCCCAACGGCGGACATCGTTGGGCGATCCCTGTCGAGCGGGGGATCAGCCAGAAAGATGGAACCTTCGAGTTGACGGTCTCGCCGGGGGAATGGCAAGTCATGGCGGGGGGACCGGTCAATGGTTGGGTCTTTCAAGATTGGAAGTCCCCCCTGACTCCGAGCAACGCACCTAGTCAGGAGACGTCATTTGGCATGAACGTCGTCGCGACGGTCGACAAGCCGCAAGAAGTCGTGCTCGTCATGCAATTCGGATATCACTATTCCGTGACCGCAACACTGCCCGACGGCAGCCCGGCCGCAGGGGCGACCGTCGTCACCGCGTTTCGGACGAATGGAGACTTCCGACGTCAGGCCCTGATCACCGTCGACGACAAGGGACAGTTCGAGTTGCCGGGGCTGTACTCGGACGGCGGAGGCAAAGCCAACCTGTCGATGAAAGAACTCACGTCCAGCATTCCGAACCTCCTGAACCAAGACGGCACACTCCACCACGAACCGTGTCGGGTCGCCATCTTTGACAACACTCGAAACGTCGGCTCACTCCTGACGATCACCCCCCCGTTCTCGAAAGACCCGACGGTCGACATCAACCCGCAGCAGCATTTTCATGTCCCGTTGAAGCCAATGCAATCGGTCACCGGGCGAGTCATCGATGTCGATTCGGGTGAGCCGATCAAAGGGGTGATCCTCCGTCTGCTCCTCCTCGGCGCCTATGAAGGGTCGCTCCCCTCGGGGCTCGCACCGAAGGTCCCCGTGAGTCACCTCGTGCAGACCGATGCCGACGGACGGTATCAACTCGATGGAGTCATCGAGCAAGCAGTCCACCGGGTCGACGTGGTGTTCGCCTACGGTTACGGCACCGGCACCGGCCCCGTCACCTTCAAGGGGGACGACAAACCGAAACAGCTGGGTGACATCCAACTCGAGAAAGGAGACAACCCCCGCCGCACCTTCGGCTGGCAAGGCCAACCCGCCCTCACCGATACCTCCCCCGTCACCCTCGATGATCTTCTCCCACCCAGCGAGAAAGTCTCCATCAACGACAAACCAGGTGAGGCAACGGAGATCAATCACGAACCGAGAAACGACACGCCCAAGGCAGACGCTCCCGCAGTCCCTGATTCGCCCGAGGCTGTCCCTTTGCCGATGAAGGACGGTCCTGTGAAGGAGGTTGACGCGACTGGGATGAAGGGCGGGATGGAGGCGGAGGCGGGGGGAGGTCTGGACAAAGTCGAGCGACGGCCACGCGTCGTGCAGGGGCAGGTCTCGGGGAATGCGGGGCCAGTTGAGGGGGGGAAGGTGAGTCTGTCCCTGCACTTTAATCGTCCCGAAGAAGAACGGAAGTTTAAGGACCCCTTCCACTGGGACTCCGTGGTGCTCAAGGTGCTAGAGACGACGACCGATGCCGAAGGGAAATGGAAGGTCGAAATTCCCGAGCGAATCGAAGTGCCGGGGTTGATGGTCAATTACCCGACGCACGTAGAAGTCCGTTATGAGGCGGATGGGTATTTGCCGCGCACTTTGACACCTTTTCCGATCGGCGATCTCGACGGGGGAGAGATCACAACCGAGGAGGCGTCCTGGAAGTCCAGGCAGGAGTCGCGCACAACAATCCGGCAGACGCAGTTGAAGCGGGCTGCAACGCTTCGAGGTATCATCATTACCTCCGATAGCAAGCCGGCCGTTGGTGCCAAGATCACTGTCGCGACGATGGTGGACCCCTATGCCTGGAAGTTTGGCAACCACTATGGTTATGGCTACAGTGCGACATCCATCGCTGACGAACAGGGGCAGTTCACGATGATTTACGATCCGCAAAGCACCGCCTCGATTAGCTATAAGGGCGACGCTCCGCTGCTCATCGACAGCCTGCCCGAGTACCTTTCTCATCAACAGAATGGTGATGAGGTTCGCTTCGAGTTGCCCAAAGGGATTCAGGTGAAAGGTCGCGTGTTGGATGCCGCGGGGACGCCGATTGTCGGCGCCGTCATTGTTGCGAATCGTGCTGCCAGACAAGAGCTTTTGGGTGGCTTTGCAATGTCGTCGCGAACATGTGCGACCGATAGAGATGGATATTACAAGATGCCTCCACTCGCCCCTGGCGACTACAGTTTCCACGTGTCCGGCCAATTGGACGACCCCCATCAGATCGAGGCATTCAATCGATTACGTGATGATGGACGGGACAGAACGGAGATGGGTTGGGGGCGATATCTCCTCCGTTGGGGTGACGAAAATGGCGAAAACAAGTTCCCATTCGCCACCACTTCGCCGGCCAGTCTCTTCATGTTCGTGACCCATACGCTGGGAACGCTGGAGGAGTCCCCGACCCTTAACTTTCAGGCGATGGAGATGGTGAACATCCGCGTGAAGGTCGATTACCCCGAAGGCAAAAGGCTGGAAACGAATCGGACGTTTGATCTTACTGTTGAAGGTCTATTCCGCAAACAGCGTTGGAGCGGAGCGTCTGCAAGCCGTGGCGAAGATGGCTTCGCCACGTTACAGGTTCCCAAGGGGGTCGAGAATGTCGCCATCGGGATCGGACTCGCGCTCTATCAACAATCGCCCGACGGAGAGACGCTCGGCGGAGAGTATATTCACATCCCGAAAGTCGACGCCGACATCGACGGAATCTCCGTGATGTACCGACCGACCGCGAAGCTCAAAGTGAAGTTGCAGGGGGTCAAGGAACTGTTCCAAGCGACTCCGAAACAGCCTCAGCACCTCGGCATGAGTGCCTATCACGTCCGTCGAGGAACGCCGTTCCGACAGCCCATTGAAGCCCCCTTCTGGCTCTCCAGTCAATTCTCCGAGCACAACAACTCCTACCGGGCCACGGCCATCGCCGGCGAAGAGATTGTCTTCCAGATCAAACGGAAGAACGTCGACGGAGAAGAAATCGTCATTCACGAGCAAAGGCTAACACTCAATCCCCAGGAAGAACGCACCCTCAACATCAACCTTGCCCCACCACCGCTATGAGCCGGCTATAAGCGAAACGGCCCAAGCCCTCCGGCGACGTCGTTATCCTCGTATCAACTCGAATATGCCAGAGAGTTAGGCATTAATCCCTAATACTCGGAAGAGTAAGTCATCGTAGAAGCCACTGAGTTCTAATCCTAACGTCCCCGGATAGCTGGGAAGCACCTTCTCGACCTTCTTCAGGGTCATGTTCTCCGGATCGGGTTGGTTGTTCGTAATGAAGAGATCGCCACGTCCGGGACCGCCTCGCAGGATTGAGGGTTCTCCGATGGTGTTATTGTACAAGGCGATTGTGTCGTTCCCGATGCCGAGCCGAAAGTCCAAACGTCCCCCCACAGTGTTCACAAAGACTTGAGCATCATCATTACCAAGACGACTTTTAATAATGACGTCGCCGCCGATGGTGTTTGATCGAAATTGCAATCCGTCGCCACCACCACCATTGACAATGCTGACATCGCCACCAATGTCGGATTGCAGCACAAACAGGCCATCGCGATCAGTCCCTAAGCGAACATTGACATTTCCGTCGATATCGACGCGATAAATCCCGATCGCGTCGCTTCCTCCACGGCCATCGACCTTAATATTCTTCACCCCATGAAAGACCCCGAGTGAGGTATCGACGGTCCCATCACGGTCGGTGTCATGGAAGACTTCAACCGTCCCCGTATCGTAACCATCACCGTCGATTCGTATTGCATCACTGGCAGCATCTCCACGAACAAGCAACGTCCCCCCCTGAAAGGAGACCGTAGCCGAAAGTAACTCGCGTGGCTCTAAGGTTTCAAAACTTAACTCTGCCATGACTGCCCCTCCCTGGGCAAAGCACTGATTGAGTTAGCGAAGCGCTCGGTCACGCACTGAAGTGCCAACACGTGACTCCGATGCACTAAAAACAATGCCGGTAGGTGTTCTTCCGGTTGTGCGGCGGACCCCGATTGCTATTAGTCATCGTCCTGACGACGACAACAATTCAGCACGATTTCTCCAGTGACTCCGGGTTTGTCGATTCCCCCCGAGTGGAAACACGCGGCCTCCAGGGAAAGAACGCATTTGTGGAAGCGCAGTAGTCTGCATACCCCGGCTTCTCTGCTCGAAGCGTCTGTTCCAGCAGGGTGACTCCCGACACTCGCATCAGGAAGAACGACATGATCAGCGGGCTGATCAGCGTCCAGTGCGCGGAAAGGTAAGCATTCGCAATGATGTAGAAACCCCACCAGACACAGAAATCACCGAAGTAGTTCGGGTGCCGCGTATATCTCCAGAGTCCTTGCCGCATCACTTGACCCTTGTTCGCAGGATCTAGTTTAAAGCGATGCAGCTGCCAATCGCCGAGGGTCTCGAACAACACACCGACGCACCACAGAGCGCCACCGAAATAATGTCCAGGCGTCCAACGTGTTTCTGCGAGAAATATCCCCATCTGGAGGGGAAGCGACACGACCCAGAGAATGACCCCTTGCAGTAAGAAGACGATCCCCAGGCTTTTCCACCAGAACGAGACGCCCCGCTTGGCACGCATGGCTGCGTAGCGTTTGTCTTCGGGCATTCCATGATTGCGGAACGCGAGATAGCCACTTAAGCGACACCCCCACACGGTTGTAAGAATTGCCAGAAACCAATGCTGCGGGATGACAGGGACCGACCAGAACAGGTTAAGGCCGAGCGTCGTCCACGCCACTAGAACGAAGCCGAGACCCCAGGCAATATCGACGATAGCCACGTTCTTGAGCCAAATGCTATTGACCCAGAAGATCAACACCCACACCAGGACAACGATCGCGTTCGCAACGAACACAGCGGAGATCATCGGCTCGGCCCCGAGGATCGAGTCTAAGAGTTCGTTCATTTCAGGCGATTCTCGAAAAGGTAATGCGAGACGAACCATTCCTCTCCCTGCCCCGCCCCGAACAGTTCGGCACAGGCCATGAAGAACATTCGCCAGCGTTGTGTCCAGCGTGAAGCGTCTGCTCCATAGGTTTCGCGGAATATCTCAGCGATGGCCTCCCAGTTGCGGTCCATCTCCCTCAGCCAGGCATTCGAGGTCTTTTCGTAGTGTGATCCATTCCAGTGCCAATGATTACGAATGACTAGGTGCTGTTGGTGATATAGCAACAGAGCGTCGCTCGGCATCATCCCGCCGGAGAAGAAGTGCCGAGTCATCCAATCGGTCGCATTCTGTTCGACAAAGAAATAGGGATGCAAACGATGACAGAAGACATGAACGAACAGACGTCCTGTGGGGGTGAGCCAAGTGGAGATGCGACGCATCAACTCGGCATGATTTCGTATGTGTTCGAACATCTCGACGGAAACAACCCGATCAAACCGCCCGAGCAGCAGAGTCTCGGACGAGTGGTCAAACGTGTTCATGTCCGCCGTGATGACACGGATGTTCGTTAGTGAGCGATTCCGGACAGCTTGTTCGATAAAATCCTTCTGCCCAGTGGAATTCGAGACGGCTGTTATACTGGCCTGCGGATAACGTTCAGCCATCCACAACGTGAGAGAGCCCCAACCGCAGCCGAGTTCCAAAATCTGTTGACCGTCCTGTAAGTCGGCACGTTCACAAGTCATTTTCAGTGCGGCTGTCTCCGCGTCATCAAGTCGTTCGCAACCGGGCTCCCAATAGCAGCAGCTATACTTCAGTCGCGTCCCGAGGGTGAGTTTGAAGAACTCAGCCGGGACTTCATAGTGCTGAGCGTTCGCTAATTCCGGGACCGCGGCGATGGGGCCAGCATGACAGTCGGCCAGGAACTGACGCAGCACGTCTGCGGACTCGGCGAGATTCGGAAAGGAATTGCGTCGTTCTCTAAGTAGACGGCGAATGCCGAGTCGAATCAGTGAGTCTGGGAGGTGTCCCTTTTCGGCCCAGTTGAGCAGTATGGGGAACATTATCGCTCCCCTTTCTGCCAGACGAACTGCCCGACCCCGACCGCCCCTTCGAGGAAAGCCCCTTCGCAGTAACAAAGATAGTAATCCCACATGCGCAGAAACCGTTCGTCAAATCCGAGCGAACGAACCTCGGGGAGTTTGTCGAGAAAACGTCGTCGCCATGACCTGAGTGTTCGCGCATAGCTAAGAGGAAACTCTTGAGAAATGCGATAACTAAGACAATCTGTCTGCGAGGCCGCGTCTTTCATCGCAGAGACAGACGGGAGATGTCCTCCGGGGAAGATGTACTTCTGGATATAATCGACCGAGCGGCAATACGACTCGTAGCGACTGTCGGGCATCGTAATCGCTTGAATGAGCATGCGTCCTTGAGGTTTAAGTAGTTTCGAGCAAGTGCTAAAGTATGTTGGCAAAAAATGGTGTCCGACGGCCTCGATCATTTCGATTGAGATGAGGTGATCGTACTGGTCGCCCTTGGCAGGAAGATCACGATAGTCCTCGAACAAGAGGGTCACACGATTGCTGAGTCCAGCCTGCTCAATGCGGTTGCGGGCGAAGTCGTATTGCTGGCGGGAGATCGTGGTCGTGGTGACATGGCAGCCATACTCCCGGGCGGCTCGCTCGGCCAACGCGCCCCAGCCGGTTCCGATCTCGATCAACCGGTCTCCTGCCTGCACTCCCAGATGGTGCAGGGCTTGGTCGATTTTTTGGAGGGATGCGGCCTCCAGTTCGGCCACGAGACGGGCAGGGTCTTCGGGGAGTCCAAGATCAAACGATCTACTGTGATGAGACTGATGCCGATCGTTCCGGATGTTGGTGAAGAGGCCGGAGGAGTACATCATGGTGGGGTCGAGAAAGAGTTGGAAGAACTCGTTGCTGAGGTCGTAATGAGCGGCGATGTTGCGTCGTGACCCCCGTCGGGTGTTGCGAGACATCCAGTGCAGCAATCTCATTCCAGTCATTGCAAGTCGGGCGATCAGTCCTTCTGTGGCGGTCGGCTGATCAAGGTTACGGCAGAAGATGCGGATTAAAGCGACGAGATCGTCGACGTCCCAGAGTTGTTGAAGATAGGCTTCTGCGGCACCAAGGGACCCGCCGAGTGCGACTTCACGGAAGAACCGTTCCTGATGCACCGTGACGGTGGCTTCCAATCCATCGTCGCTCGGGGTCCCCAGAGTGACATGCGAGCCGTTCGGAAGAACGAGCAGAATTTGTCCACCACGCAATTTCGCAAGCTGCGAGAGAACACCTCGAGCCAAGCGTGAGAGGTTCGCATTGGCAACTGCTGAGTGCCTGGCCTCATTGGACATCGGGGGGCGTTGACTGGGAGGGGGTTGAGTCGCGGAGGAATGACTTTCGGTGGTCATGTCTCGGTTCCGAACAGTGAGAGTGTGTAAACGTTGTCGTGGGGGAAATCAGGGATGTCAGTTGTCGAGGAGTGGGTGGCGTTGAAGGCCACGAATCAACTGTTTGGTCATATCAATTGGTTGAAGAGGGGAGTGTGGTGCGAGGATGTGGTACGAATGGGACCCCTTTCCACCAGAGCCTGAACGCTTGCCAGTAGATGGCGATGGCGATGCGGAGAGTCATACAGGGGTGCGAAATTAGCGACCAGGCGAGTGTTCGGGAGGAAATCTCGGTTCTTTCCAACAGCAGCGTGGCGTCGAGTCGAAGGTCTTCTGCTTCGTAGTCTTCAATCTGAACCGACAAACGTTCGCCGGGTTGCGAAACGCTCCACTTGTACGTCATCTCCATAGGTAAAAACGGAGAGACATGCATCGCCTTGGTGTGTTCGGCTGTGATGAGCCGAGAGGGCCTGAGTGTCGGCGCAGATGGTGGCGAATCTTCTGAAGAGACATCCGTCGCGAGGGGGTCAATGACGTAGCAGTGTCGTTCGCCCCAGGGGGTGTTGGTCACCTCAGCCACGATCGAATCGAGAGTCGTTCCGTCAGGCTGAAAGCAGTAGTATAAGGCGATTGGGTTGATGACGTATCCGAAGTAGCGGGGTTGCGTCAGCAGTCGAATCGGACCTTGTGGCGTACGTCCGAGATGTTGTTGAACGGTCTGGCGGACTGTGTCATTGAGTGACGTGGCCGGGTCTCCGAAGTGATCTCGTCGAAAGAAGGACGCGACGTTGCGACGTTCGTTCGACCACAGCCAGTACCGATCGAACAGTGTCTCAACCTCATCGAGATCGATGTAGAGCATGTTCAGGCGATATTGAAACTGACGGGCATGTGCTCCGAACCGACGATGCCGGACGGTTCCGCGATAGAGGCCGCTGGCGAGTTGCGACGGAGTGTTGACGAGGGGGCGATCAGTCATCGTCACCTCGGGACAAGACCGTCGGCGGATGTGAGTTCAGGGGGGCATGTGGGCGATGGGACCAGTGAGGGCGGATGCCGAACTGTTCGCAAACAGCCAATGCACTGTTCACTCCATCTTCGTGAAATCCGTTCCCCCAGTAGGCTCCGCAATACGAGGTTCGCTTTCTTCGGATCAGCTCGTGATGCCTTTCTTGGGCAGAGGCTCGTTGCGTCGTAAAAATCGGATGACTGTATTGAAAGGTTCGCAGATGATGATCCGGGTTGATCGACTCGGCTGCGTTTAGCGTTACGCAGTAGGTGCGATCGCTCCGGGTCAAGAGGGGGTCGAGTCGCTGAAGAATGTTCATGTTGTAGGTCACCATGGGTCGCGACTCGGGACCATTGGGGATGCGGTAGTTCCAACTCGACCAAACCGATCGACGCGTCGGAAGTATGGAGGCATCGGTATGCAGGACCGCGACGTTCTGACTGTAAGGGAACGCAGAGAGCAGTTCGTTCTCAGTCGGCGTTGGCTCTCCCAAAAGGCGAAGGGCCTGATCGCTGTGACACGCGAGAATCACTTCGTCGAACGTTTCACTTCCATGCTGATGATGCAGCGTCACGCCGAGCGAATTGCGATCGACGCGATGCACTGCGGTCGACAGTCGAACCGTACCAGGAAACCGTTCGATGATGCGACGAATATAGGTTCGTGAACCACCGGTGATGGTTTGCCATGTCGGGCGATTCTGAATGCTCAACAGCCCGTGATTGCGATAGAACTCAATGATGAATCGGATGGGAAATTCCCGGAATGTCGACATCGGGCAGGACCAGATCGCCGCCCCCATCGGCAAGAGATAGTGTTCCGAAAACGTCGGCGAAAAGCGATGCTCGTCCAGAAACTCGCCGACGGTGGTCGTTTCGCTGAGTTGCCCGCTCCTTTGCGATCCGAGCCGATTGAAACGAACGATGTCGGACAGCAGTCGGTAGAACGATGGTCGGACAAGGTTTCGCTTCTGGGCGAATAGCGTTGCGATTGATGCGCCGGCGTACTCCAGTCCGCAACGTTGACACTGCACACTAAAGCCCATCGAGGTTGCCACTGACTCGACCCCAAGTTCGTTGAGCAAGCCGATGAAGTTCGGATAGGTCCAGTCATTGAAGACGATAAACCCGGTGTCAATCGCCAATGGTCCGATGTCGTCTTCGACAGTGACGGTGTTTGTGTGACCTCCGAGCCGATCGTCAGACTCAAAGAGCGTGATGTCATGGACGCCTCCCAAGAGATGAGCGGCGACGAGCCCCGAGATTCCTGATCCCACGATGGCGATGTTCACTCGGTCCACTCAATCACGGATGATCCGACAATGCGCCATGAAGTCAGGAACCGAACGGCCCGCCCCTTCAACCGACAACATCTCCGGAGATGCATCACATGAGTTGTCCCATAGAGTCGGAGAGAAGTGGTAAAACTCGGGATTGCCGGTTGGCGATGGAGTAAACCGCACAACGTCGAAACGCAGTCGGGAAAGACGTCAGCGCATCATCCAAATCCACGAGACGTGGTGACATTGAAGACAGCAAGGCGGCATTGACAAGAGGGAAAAATCGGTATTGATCACCGGACGCACGGCTCGGTCAACAGATGTCGGTCCGCAAGAGATGTCATGGCGTCGGCAAGTGCCTTGCGCAACGGGTCGACGGGGCATGCGGAACGGAAGCGGATTCAAGAGAGTCTTCATTTGACCGACGTTGCCGGTCGATACGATAGATCGGCAAAATTTGATAGACAGACTTGCGGAGTTGTGCTGGCGAGAGCTATAATTCAATGGTCTCCGATATGTGAGGCTGGTTCTCTCCCTTTGCGGCCAAGCGACAAGGTGGGAGCGTGACGGCTGGATATCGAGTGGATTCGGAGATGCATGGGATTCAGGCGTTTAGTTTAGTTGTCACCATTTCACCAGGCGGCAGGTACCTTCATGATCGATTTCCTTTGTGGTCCAACGCGTCAGAATTGTGAGGGGACATCTCGGCGAAACTTTCTCCGAGTTGGAGGCTTAGGTCTTGGTGCGATGTCGCTCGGACATCTGATGCGTAACCGCGCTGCCGCCGCATCGGCCGGGACGACATCAGACAAGTCTGTGATCTGGCTCTGGCTGAGTGGCGGACCGACACAGGTCGAGACTTTCGATCCGAAGATGACGGCACCGTCAGAGTATCGCAGCGTGACGGGTGAAGTGAAAACGGTACTGCCGGGCGTGACGCTCGGCGGTAACTTTGAACGGATGGCACAGGTTGCCGATCGCATGGCGTTTGTTCGCTCGTTCGCCCATACCAACAGTGGTCACTCGGGTGGAACTCACTACGTGATGACTGGGTACGACAACCGTCTGGCGGACAACGGTGCTGTCGCCAATCGACCGTTCCTTGGTTCCATTGTTTCGCGTGTTCGTGGGACAAACCATCCCACGACCGGCCTGCCGACGTATGTTCGGCTGGGGGGAATCTATGCCGATGGTCCCGCGTTTCTGGGGACAGGTTATGGTCCATTCGATCCCGGTGGGGAAGCCCGTCGCAACATGTCATTGACGGTTGACCGGACCCGTCTTGACAATCGCCGATCGATGCTCGAAGGGATCGACAACGTCAAACGGGAAGTCGATCGAACCGGGTTGATGGAGGGCTTGGACTCATTTGACCAGCAGGCTTTCAATCTTATTCTCAGCCGGTCGCAGCAGGCGTTCGACCTCAAGTACGAAGACCCCCGCGTTGTTGATCGATACGGAAGTGGTCTCGGTCAACAACTGTTGCAGGCTCGTCGCCTCGTCGAGAATGGTGTCGGGTTTGTGACGCTTAACTACGGCGGATGGGATATGCATGGAAACATTAAACAAGAAATGGACCGACGAGGTCCAGAGGTTGACCGGGCTGTGGCAGCGCTCGTTGAAGACCTCGATCAGCGTGGTCAACTGGAGAATACGCTGCTGGTCATCAGCGGTGAGTTTGGGCGTACTCCGAAGATCAACGGCGGGGCCGGGCGAGATCACTGGGCACCTCTCAGCACGCTGGCCTTAGCCGGTGGGGGCTTGAAGATGGGGCAGGTCGTCGGAGAGTCGGCCGAGAAGGTTGATGTCCCCAAAACGACCCCGATTACTCCACAGGACCTGATGGCAACAGTGTTTTATGTGTTGAACATCGATCGCCGAATCCAGTACACGAATCAGTCGGGTCGTCCGACATACATGATCGAAAACGGAAAGCCGATCGAGGAACTCGTCTAACACGTTTTGGCTGGATGTGGTCAATGAGATCACCGTGAATTCAACAAGGGGCACGTTTTATACGTGCCCCTTGTTCTTTGAGGGGTTTGAGTTTCTTGTGACGTGGTCAGATGTTTCCCGTTAGTGAAACAGAGGTGGTTTGCAGGACCATTGAATTTTGCGTGCTCACAGTGTCGAATGGCCATGGTATCCAAGGTTGTTGATAGGAGGGAAAGATGAGGCAATTCGTTTTCCGAGGGAGCTTGCTGAACTCGCTGGCCTGTGCGGCGCTGCTGGTCGGCTTGATGAGTGGCGGTGGCGCGAAGGCTGGCGAGGTGACGATTCGTCGTGATGTCGTGTATGGGCATAAGGACGGAATGGCGCTGACCTTTGATGTGCTAACCCCTGCGGCTCCCAATCAGGCGGGAGTTTTGTGGTTGCAGAGTGGAGGCTGGTATTCCCGTTGGAATCTCCCCGAGGGACTGATCGGTTCAGCTCAGCCGCTGCTGGATGCTGGGTTTACGGTGTTCATCGTTCGACACGGGAGCGCTCCTAGATATGCTGTTCCGGATGCTGTGGGAGATGTTCGGCGTTGTGTGCGATTCATCCGTATGACGGCATCGGACTACAATCTTGACGCTGATCGCTTGGGGGCGCAGGGAGGAAGTGCAGGGGGGCATCTCACTTTGATGCTGGCGACAACCGGAGACGATGGGCAGCCCGAAGCGAAGGACCCTGTCGACAGAGTGTCGAGCCGGATTGCGGCCGGTGTCGCACTTTATCCCCCGACAGATTTGCGCGGGTGGACGACAGACCCTCCAGCGATCATCGCGGCGAACGCCGGTCTCAAGCCGCCGTTGACGTTCTCGGCAGACCTGGAAGATGACGTGTCACCTGTGCTTCATGTCACTGCGGATGATGCACCGGTCTTGATGATTCATGGCGACAAGGATGAACTGGTGCCGATTGCTCACAGCACCAACATCGTTCCGCTGCTGGAAAAGGCGAAGGTTCCTCATCGCCTCATTACAGTGGAAGGGGCCGGGCACGGATACAACCCGGAGCAGTACCGGACCATCGTGACGCCGTCGACGGTCGAGTGGTTTCAGAAGTATCTCACAAGAGGAGTTGCTCCAGCCACCAAAGCCACTGGTGATGTGGGACAATAGGCGATGACGCAAGCCAATTGCCGGGCGGCCGTCGGGAGTTCGATCATTTGAGAGTCTGATTTCCTTGCGATGAAGCAAGGGCATCGAAACAGGAATCACCCATTCGGGAGAGCAGCGGTGAGAACGATAGACGATAGCGGGAAGCGAAACGACAGCGGTGGGCATCTTGACTCACGGCGCCGTGTGGCGAGTTGTCGACGCCGAAATCGTCGGTCCCGGCGAGGTCTTGTTCGTCCCCAAATTTTGGTCCTGACGTTCCTGTTATCGAGCTTGGTGTTGTCGGCGTTTGTTGCTGCACAACCCCCTGAGTCACCCGTTTTTGAAGGGCATCTCGATGCGGTCATGATGGGAGTCTATACGCCGGACGGGACGGGGGTGGTGACGGTCAGTACCGACCATACCGCAAAGCTGTGGGATATTGGGACTCGGCAGGCTGTCAGGACCTATGCCCAGCACACGGCTCCGGTCTTCTCGGTGGCGATTAGTGGTGACGGCCAAACTCTGGTGACAGGCGGACAGGATAATACAGTCCGGGTCTGGAATGTTCCTCTCCGCGAACCGGTGCGAACGATCGCCGATCCGGGGAGCGGGATTCGTCGTATGGCCATGTCTGGAGATGGGACGACGATTCTTGCGGCAGGTGTAGATCAGAAACTGCGATTGCACGCTGCGATCGCAGCCACTCCCCCGATGGGTGTTGTCCGTCAGGGGCATTCGCATCCAGTCTCTGCGGTGGCGTGGCGCAACGATGGTGGCCAGTTTGCATCGGCTGATGAGCAGGGCCGAATCCTGTTGTGGAGTCCATACGTCGATGGTCCGCAGGGAGAGCTACTTTCCACTCCAGGTCGTGTTGCCGGCTTGCAATTCCATTCCAACAATCAACAGTTGTATGCCCTGAGTGACGATGGGCGAATTCGAGTCTGGCAGATGCCGGTGCCGACTCCACAGACACTGGCAACGGCCGCCACGGAAGTCGCCAACCTCGCAATCGTACCTGGGCAATCTGCGGCATTGTGGGCAAACGTCGACGGGACGATGCGTACAACGAACCTGACCAGCGGAGCGGTCATTCTCGAATATCCCAAGGTTCCGTTCCGCCCTACGGCCGTTGCGATCTCAGCGAATGGTCAGTGGTTTGCGACGACGGGTGTCGGTGGTTTGACGGAACTCCGGTCGGCTAATGACGGTTCGCTGCGAGGTGTGTTGCAAGGGCATGTGGGGGACGTCGCCGACGTGGCGATTCATCCCGATTCATTGCGACTGGCAACGGCCGGCGCTGATGGAACGGTTCGCCTTTGGACTCAGCCAATACCTGCGGTCGAAGTCAAAGGACACACCGCACCGATTCGCGGTATCGCTGCGGCTGCGAACGGGGGATGGTTTGCCACGATTTCCGACGATCTTTCGACTCGTCTCTGGGGGGCAGATGGCGCAATTCAGAGGACGATGGCGAACCATGAGCAACCGCTTCGAGCGATTGCGGTTCGGGACGACGATGCTCTGTTGGCGACAGGTGACGCTGCGGGAATTGTGTGGGTCTGGAATACAGCAAACGGAGCAGCCGAGGGGTATGCTGCGGCCCATACCGGTGCGATCCACTCGCTGATGTTTTCGTCAGATCGAAATGTTCTCGTGACGGCTGGTGCAGATGGGACGGTCCGGGCGTGGACGCTACCGCTCCCGAAACAGAAGCCAGCGGAAGGAGAAGAGCCGCCAAAACCAGTCTGGGAGTTCAAGCTCCCTGGAAACGAAGTTCCCTTGCGTATGGAAAGACTGTCGGCCGAACAGGGTTTCGCCGTCCTGGGGTCTGTCGGAACGTCAATTCATCGATATCAGTGGGATGGCATTGTGCGGCCAGCGATTCCTAGCCCAGGTCGTCCGCTGAAGACGTTGGCCGTCACAACAGATGGTGTGCTGCTCGCGAGTGTTGACGATCAGGGTCGCGCTCACGTCGTTGATCTTGAGGGGAAAGTAAAGGCGACCGTGATGCTTGGTGCGGGAACGACCTCCGCTCGGTTTCATCAGGGGCAAAGCGAGTTGATCGTGACGGATGGTAAACAGCGTGTTCGGACAGCCTCCATTTCAACTGGTCGAATACTGGAAGAGATTGCGACCTCCATCCCTGTTTCAGACGCCGTTGCGGTGGGGCCGGAATTACGCCAGTTGGCGGCTGTTGGCACTGGGAACGACGGGGTTGTTGTCGGGCGATCGCTGGTCAGGATGTGGGAGACCGTTACTCCGTTGAGCGAACCCGCATCGCCGACCGCTAATGGTGAGCTTGCCAAATTGCCAGCGGCGACCACTCTTGTATTTCATCCTGACCAGCAGCACTTGCTCTGTGGGGCGGACGATGGGGTCATCTGGCAATGGAACCTGACGAATGGCGAATTGGTCCGCAGACTGATTGCCCATCGTCACGAAGCTGATGGACAACAGCCTGAGCGTCCGGCCAGTTTATCTGACATGATCATTTCTCCGAACGGTCAGCTTGTCGTGTCGGTTGGGGCCGATCAGATGATCCGTGCGTTTCAACTGGCGGACGGGTTGCCGGTTGCAGCGATTCGGCTCCCGGCAGAGACGCGTCGCCTGAGTATGTCGCCCGACAACACACGTGTGGCCGCAGCCGGTGATGATGGTGCGACAAGGGTGTACCAGTTTCCTGGTGGGGAACTACTCCAGAGGTTCGCTGGCCATACGGGTGGGGTGCGGGGTGTGTCGTTTCTCTCGGACAATGCGACGATCATTACGGGTGGAGTCGACAAGACATTGCAGTTGTCGAAGACATCCATTTTACGGGCGTACCCTGTCCATGAATCGATCGTGAAAGATTTCATCCTGTATGCCGGAGGAACCCACTCATTGTCGACCGGTGCTGATGGGCAGATTGTGATGGCCGATGTCAACTCTGGAGCGGTCACACGACTGTTCCGCGTCCGTCAGCCGATGCAGGAATCTCGGGGAGAGGGCGCTGTTCCGGTCAGTGCGGCGGCTGCGGGGACTGAGGCTGCTACAACTGGAGATGCTCCCGTTGAACCTCCTCCGCCAACGTACATGAAATTGGGGCCAACGGTGATCGCCAATCGGGGTGACAATCAGCGACTGGCTGCTGGAACGGAGGGGGGAGATCTGTTGTGTTGGAACATCAACAACGGTGACGAGCCGCTCTCTCAGTGGAGTCTTGAAAGTCCGATTGTCGCCATCGCCTTCAGTCCAGACAATCAGAAGCTCGCTGTGGCGACAGCAGACAAACAGGTGAGAATCTATGGGCCATCGCTGCCTGGAGTTGTTCCAGTGTCCGAGTTGACACTGCACCAACAGTTTGCCGTGGCCGAGAGTGTGACCGGACTGAACTTCGCATCGGGGAGTCGCTCCTTGTGGGTTTCGGTGTCGACGGGAGTCTTGGAAGAGTGGCGATACGCGTCGCCCGGTCAACTTCTCCAGTTCAATCATGGGGGACCGGTCTACGGAGTTGCGGTGAGTCAGGATGGACGAACGATTGTCTCGTGCAGCAGCGATCAGACGGTACGTGTCTGGGATGGGACATCAGGACAACAGCGGTTTCAGATGACCGGACACGTTGGAGCGGTGCATGCCGTTGCGATGAGCCACGATGAAACGTTTGCCGTCTCTTCCGGGGCTGACGGGACACTGCGTCTATGGGATGTTGTGGGAGGTCGCCAACTGAAGCAGCTCGTCAAATTTGACGCGACCATGTATTCCGTTGCGGTTCACCCTTCTGGAAAACTTATTGCGGCCGCTGGGGCAGACCGCAAGGTCCATCTCTTGGACATGATTACGGGGGCAGAGCAGAAGACCCTTGAGGGACATACCGACTTCATCAACTGTGTTTCGTTCGATTCCAAAGGGGACCGATTACTGTCGTATGGATATGCGGGGCATTTGAAGATCTGGAGCACTGCCGATGGTAAGCTGCTCCATGAGTCACGTGTTGGAAAAGTTGGCAACTACGCGCAGTTCTCTCCCAAAGGAGACGCAGTTTTCATTTCGAACGGCGATGGAACGGCCCGCATCGTGACAGTTCCGTAGTTCACCGTTTTCGTTGGATTCGTTCTGGAGTTGCACTGTTTACGACCGAGGCCTTCGATCGTCATCGAAAATGTGACGTTTGCGAAACAGTCGTTGGTTGACTCTTTGGAGGCACCTCGTCGAACGCACATTGGCCCCCTTGGGGAATCGTCGTGATTCGCCAGAACACACTTCCGTTGGGGAGGACTGATTGCCAGAAAGTTGATGACATCTCGCCCGCTGAAATTGAGGCGTCGTGGGGAAAATTTGACGATTCCTATCCATCATCTTGAATGTGTTCGATGTCCTCATCACAATAGAGTGGTCAATGACACTTTCCAGAATGGGATGCTGACATGTTGAAAAGACTGGCGTGGAGACTTCGCGGGCTGATTGCCTTGGCGATACTCGCGGGGAGCGGGGGGCCTGTGTTTGGCGTCGAGTATCCCGGGTTGGGGCCGAAGGGGGACCTCGTTCGGCTGGAGATCGAGCAGGCGGGGGACCCTGTGCTGATGGGGCGAAACGCTCGGAAACAAATGGTGGTTACGGGTGTTTACTCGAGCGGGCAAAAGCACGACCTGACTTACGGGGTTGCGTACAGCGTCGACGCACCTCAAGTCATGACCGTCGACGCGGAAGGGCTCGTGATCCCTCGGGCGGATGGTGAGGCGACGATTACCGCTCGCGAGCCAGGGGGGAAGACGGTCGCCATCAAGTTGACCGCAGCGAGGTGTAATGAAGAGCTTTCGGTGAACTTTGAAAATGAGATCGTCCCGATCTTTACGAAGCTGGGCTGCAATGCCGGGGGATGCCACGGAAAGTCGGACGGGCAGAACGGCTTCCGACTCTCGTTGCTCGGATTCTATCCTCAAGAGGACTACGAGTATCTCGTTCATGAAGATCGTGGGAGACGGATTTTCCCGGCCGACGCCGAGTTCAGTCTGCTACTGCAAAAGGGGACGAACACTCTTCCACACGGAGGGGGACGTCGCATGTCTCCGGGGTCGTATGAAGCTGATCTGATTGCTCGCTGGATTCGTCAGGGAACACCGATGGGGGCTCCCGATGATCCGAAGATCTCCAAGATCGAGGCTGTTCCGTCCGTGCGAGAAATGAACTTCCAGTCGACACAGCAGTTGTCTGTGATTGCCCACTACACTGATGGTTCAACCCGGGATGTGACTCGCCTTGCGTCCTACGAAGCGAACCATGCCGAGATGGCGATCTCGAATGTTTCCGGACGTATCACCGTCGAAGATGTTCCCGGTGAAGTGGCGATCATGGTCCGATTCGGCGGCGAGGTTGCGGTCTTTCGAGCCATTATTCCTCAAGGCTTGCCCGTCCCCTCGACCCCTCCACAAAAGAACTTCATCGATCAACTCGTCTTTGGAAAGTTGAAACAACTTGGAATTCCCCCCGCAGACCTGTGTGACGATGCGACGTTTGTTCGCCGAGCAACCATTGACATCGCGGGGCGGCTACCAACAGGGGAAGAGGTCGAGCAGTTTGTGGCCGACAAGAATCCCGCAAAGCGGGACGCTCTGGTTGATCGACTTGTCGATTCGCCGGGATATGCCGACTACTTCGCCAACAAGTGGGCTTCTGTCTTGAGGAACAAGCGGCGTAATGGGAACGACATTCCGTATACCTATCGCTTCCATACCTGGATTCGGCAGTCACTGAATGAAAACGTTCCCTACGACAAGTTCGTCCGCGGTGTGTTGACGGCCACCGGTGATCCCGAAACTCACCCTCCTGTTGCATGGTATCGTGAAGTTGGCACGTCGACGGCTCAGATGGAAGACACGGCACAACTCTTTCTTGGGATGCGTCTCGCCTGCGCCAAATGTCATCACCATCCGTTCGAGCGATGGAGTCAACAGGACTACTACGGTTTTGAGGCGTTCTTCTCTCAGGTCACCCTGAAGAACAGCAAGTACAACCAGCAGACGAATACGCCGGACATGGTCACCGTGCGGGCCATTGCTCCCAAGTCCCGTAATCCGCGGACAGGAGATGATGTCGTTCCGACCGGTTTGGGGAGTGAGCCGCTCGACATCAAGCCCTACGAGGATGCCCGACATCAATTGCTTGACTGGATGTCTGCGCCCGACAATCCGTTTTTCTCGAAGGCACTGGTTAACCGCTATTGGAAGCACTTCTTTGGGCGAGGGATTGTTGACCCTGAGGACGACCTTCGAGTGACCAACCCCCCGTCAAATCCCGAATTGTTGGATGCCCTCGCAAAGCACTTCATCGACCGAAAGTTTGACCTGAAGGACCTGGTTCGGACGATCTGCAAGTCGAGTACCTATCAGCTGAGCTCTCAGCCGAACGAGGGAAACATCAATGACAAACAGAACTATTCACGGTTCTATCCGCGGCGACTTCCGGCCGAAGTCTTGTATGACGCCGTGAACGCGGTCGCACAGACCCCTTCCAATTTCGGTGGCATCCCTCAGGGGACGACCGCTGTGCAATTGCCTGACAACGGATTCAACAACTACTTCTTGCAAGTGTTTGGCAAACCAGAGGCAGAGTCGGCCTGTGAATGTGAGCGATCGGCTGAGGCCAATTTGTCTCAGTCATTGCACATGCTCAATTCGTCCGACATTCAGGGGCGTCTGCAGAACGGAAATGGCCGGGCGGCTAAACTCGCCCGAGAGATCGAACGTGCCGATTCCGACAAGGTTCGAGAACTGTATCTGTCTGCGTTCAGTCGTGAGCCAACTCAGGAGGAGATCGACTTTATCGTGAACCGCGTCTCGACGTATCAGAACCGCCAGCAGGCATGGGAAGATGTGTTGTGGGCGGTGTTCAACGCCAAGGAATTCCAGTTTGTTCAGTGACTCCGCTCGAGGAGTCTATTCGCGGAGATATGTTCTTTCGGTTCGCTGGTCGAATCCTTCCGGGCGAGGCACAGGTTTCCTGATAGTGCCGATCGAAACGATTCAAGACAGATCTTTCGGACGGCCAGGGAGCGTGATCTTATGACGGTCGAAGCCCAGATTGGCGTCAAGCTTCGATCCGCGGCCGGCTGAGTTCCCTGTTGTTTCATTCCCCTGAGTGTTGACCATGAAGCGAGTCCCCCTTGTCTCTCTCCGAATTCATTCCTGGTTGATCTGCCTGGTTTGCGGGTTGCTGGCCGGTTTGGGAGTCGTGACTCCGGCCGAAGCCCAACTCCCCGCTGCACGACTGGATGAAGTGTTCCCAGCAGGTGCTGCTCCGGGGGCCACCATCGAAGTGACGATTGCCGGAACCGATCTCGACGACGTTGATCGGTTGCAGTTCTCGCATGTGGGCATCAAAGCGGCTCGTAAAATGGCCGAGCCAACACCATTCGATGAGGGACCGCAGCCCGTCGACAATGTGTTTGTGCTCAGTATTGCCGGCAATGTCCCACCCGGCCGCTATGAGGTGCGTTGCCTGGGGAAATACGGACTGTCTAATCCGAGAACCTTTGTGATTGGACGACTCACTGAGGTTGTTGAGAGTGAGCCGAACGGCGGAAATGCACTTCCCCAGTGGACCGAAGTTGATGACGGCATGGGGGGGAAGAAGCGGATCAATGAAGCGTCCGAGTTGAGTTTGCCGGCAACGATTAACGGACAGTCGAGGAACGGTGCCGATGTCGACTGGTTTCGATTCACAGGGAGCGGGGGGCAGCGAATTCTGCTCGATGGTTATTCCCACAGGATCGACTCCCGCATGGATTTGGCGGTGACGGTCTTCAATAGTTCGGGCCGTGCCATCGGACAATCCAAGTCGGGACCGTCGGGTGACCCACTGGTTGATGTCACGCTTCCTGGCGATGGAGAGTATTTCGTCAAGGTTCACGATGCCCTATATGGGCAGGGCACCGGAAACTTTTACCGCATCGACATCGGCGTCCTGCCTCACCTTGATTTTGTATTTCCTCCCGCCGGACTTCCCGGATCGAACGACGAGTACACAGTCTATGGTCGGAATCTTCCCGGCGGTCATGAGAGTGGACTGACCATCGATGGCAGTGCGGTGCAGATGGTGAAAACGCGGATTCCCATTCCGGGCAGCGTCGTTGATCAGCTTACGTTTTCTGGTCGACTCGACCCGCACATGGGGGGAATGGACGGCATTGAACATCGAGTGACCAGCGGGAATCTTCAGTCGAATCCGCTGCTCATTACCTCGGCGAGTGCCGCTGTCGTGCTTGAACAACCCAACAATGACAGCGCAGACACTCCGCAGAAACTGACACCACCCTGCGAGGTCGCGGGGCAGTTCTTTCCCCTTCGCGATGTCGACTGGTTCAGCTTCGAGGCAAAACAGGGGGATGTTTGGTCGATCGAACTCTATTCGCATCGACTCAACCTGCCGACAGATCCAGCGATCCTCATTCAGCGAGTGAGTGTCAATGAACAGGGGGAACAGCAAGTCAGCGATGTCACTTTTCTGGATGATGTGACGTTGCAAAACTTCAACAATCGTTCCGGATTGCATGAGTTCGACATGCGGACCACAGACCCGTCGTATCTCCTGAATGTTCCGGCAGACGGGACATATCGCATCCTTGTCAAAGACGGATTCAGTTCGGTTGCCAGTGATCCGCGTCTTGTTTATCGCCTGGCGATACGGAAGCCGACTCCGGACTTTCGGATTGTGGCTGTTCCGGGTGACTCGACCGGGGCGCTGATGTTGCGAAAGGGGGGGCGTGACGTCGTACGTGTCTTTGTCGACCGACAGGATGGTTACGACGGAGAGGTCCAAGTGGCCGCAACCGGGTTGCCAGCGGGAGTCACCACGGAAGAGATCACCATCGGACCGGCGAATCAGATGGGAACACTCGTTCTGACAGCCGCTGAGGATGCGACGACCGATGTCGGAACACTTCAGATAACAGCCAAGGGTCTCGTCGGGGGCAAGGAGGTCACCCGTAAAGCACGCTATGGGGGGGCATTGTCTCCCTTTCAGTTCAATCAACCCAACTCCAACATTCCCAGCGTTCCGTCTCGACTTGTTGACCGAATTCAGGTCTCAGTTTCTGAAGCAGAGACCTCGCCTCAACTGCTCACAATTGGCGATGGAAAAGCCATTGAGACCTCGCGGGGGGGCGTCGTTAAGGTGCCGTATCAGTTCAAGAAGCAGGAAGGGGTCGGCGGGAACCTCATCGGATTTCCGATCGATTTCCCTCCGCAAACCAATGCTCAGCAGGTCAACATTGGCGCGAACGAGAAGGGAGAATTCGAATTACGATTTCAGGCGAACACACCTCCGGGAACGTACACCTTCTATCTCGCCGGTTTTAATCAGGGGATGCAATACAAAAGGAATCCGGAGGCGGCGGCTCGCGCCAAGGAGCGACAGGAGCGGATCGCGAAGATTCTAACCGAGGCACAGCAGAAGGCTCAGGCTGCTCAACAGACCGCCCAGACAAAGGCCAATGAACTCAATCAGGCGAATACGGCACTCACGCAAGCCAATGCTGCAAAAACCCAGGCAGATCAACTGGTGATTTCGAGCGACTCAACCCTCAAACAGGCCGAGGCGAACCTGAAGCAGAAACAGGAACAGTCGGCCGCAAATCCGGCAGATGAGGGGTTAAAGTCTCAGGTGGCGACAGCACAGACAGCCGTCGACGATGCCGCCAAGAAGCTAAAAGAGGTGCAGACCGCCGCCGCGGAGTCGCTCAAAAAACTGGAAGAGGCGATGACTTCGCAGGTCGTCGCAACCGAGGCGAAATCGAAAGCCGACATGGAACTCCAACAGACGCAGCAGTTCCAGCAACAGGCTCAACAGGAAAAGCAACGAGCCGATCAAGTTGCAAACCAGAAGCAGAGCGAGGCGAATCCGCGTGGTATCAACGTCAATGTTCCGTCGAACTCCGTGACGATCAAGCTCGCAGAATTTCCGGTCAACGTGGATGCAATGGCCGAAGCGGTTTCGGTGAAGCAGGGCGAGAAGGCCGAGGTTGCCGTGAAGGTGACACGCTTGTACGGCTTCACCGCTGCGGTATCTGTGCAGACGCAACTTCCCGGTGGCGTGGGTGGTGTTGGTATCCAGAACGTCAATATCCCGGACAACCAGCAGGAGGCAAAGTTTGAAATCTCAACTGCCCCAAACGCGACGGTCGGTGAGCATACCTGCACTCTCCGGCTTCAGATGAACTTCAATGGGCAAAACCTGATCATGGAACGTCCGTTGAAAGTGACGGTCGTTGAAGTGAAGCCGTCGCCATAACGACGCATTGCATTACGACGATGTAAGTCACTCGCACGACGAACCGTTGATATTGATTCCCCACTGTTTCGTTAGACGTGTCGATGACAACGTCTGACACCATTTGTATCGCGGAGAATGGTATGTTGAAGTCTCGATCTCGGACGATGTTGCTTAACCTTTGCAACGCAATGGCCATCGCGATTCTTCTGGTCCCACCTGTGTTGCAAGCGGCACCTATTCCGATCGACGACGTGAAACGTGCGGAACCTGTTTCGTTCGAAAAGGAAATATTCCCGATTCTTCAAAGGAACTGCCTTTCCTGTCATTCGGCAAGTGAAAGAGAGGGAGACTTGGTGCTCGAATCGCCCCAAGGGATATTGAAGGGGGGAGACACCGGACCAGCGGCCATTCCTGGAAAGGGGAGCGATTCACTGATCCTGAGGGTGGCGTCTCACCAGTCAGACCCGGTGATGCCACCAGCCGGAAACGATGTCGCAGCGAAGAATCTAACCCCGGCCGAACTGGGATTGCTTAAGCTCTGGATCGACCAAGGGGCGAAGGGGAGCGGGGGGATCGATTCGTTGTCCCCGACTCGCTGGCAGCCACTCCCAGCGGGGCTTCATCCGGTTCATGCGCTTGCCCTCACCGAAGACGGTCAGTATGCCGCTGTCAGTCGTGCCAACCAGATTTTCCTGTATCACATTCCGACCGGAACGCTGGTGACCCGATTGTCGGACCCGGCTCTGGCCCAGTTCATGCCCCAATCGACTCCCGTCGATCCGCAAGTCAAGAGCGGTACGGTCAATGGTGGCGTGCAAGTGGCGTCGGGAGGAAATGTCGAGGCATCGTCAGATGGGCCGGGCAATGGCCCGCAGGTGGTCGAGATCACCGGCATCGCACATCGTGATTTGGTGCAGTCACTCGCGATCAATGTCGATGGAGACCTGCTTGCGTCCGGAAGCTACCGAGAGGTCAAACTTTGGCGTCGGCCGCGAGATGTGACTCGACGAAACATCGCTCTTGGAGGAAAGGGGACTGCGGTTGCTGTGAGTTCCGACAATCAATGGATTGCGATCGCCACCGACAAGCCGGAGGTAAAGTTGTTCAAAGTCGCGGACGGGCAACCGGGACCAGTTCTGACGGGTCACACAGACCGTATCACCTCTCTGCGATTCAGTGAGGACAGTCAGCAACTGTATTCGTCATCAATCGACCAGACAGTACGTCTCTGGAACGTGCCTGAAGGAAAGCCCCTTGGCATCATTGAGACTTCGGCCCCGGTCAACGCGGTCGAGCTTGTCTCGTCGGGAGTTGTTGCCACGGATCAACCTCCAACGTCACCAATTCTTATCACTGGGCACGCCGACAACTTAGTGCGAGTCTGGCAGTCGAATCTCTCGAACGGTACCGCAATTCCCAATGTTCTGGCGAACCTCGAACGGACGACGACATCTCCCGATGGCTCTCTGCTGGCAATGGTTGATAACGCGGGAAGTGTCCGGGTGCTGTCGTTATTTGAGGTAGAAGGAACTCCCGTCGGCCGCGAACTGGCAACCTGGAAAATCGAACGGGGCATCACCGCATTGACTTTCGTTCGACTGAATGGAGTTCCGACACCAACTGCGGAACTGCCGGCCCAGGGATACGTGCTCGCAACCGGTTCGACCGATGGTTCGATCCGCGTTTGGAGCCTGCCGGAACATCAGTTGATTCAAGAGTGGCGTGGGGATGCTGTTGCAGTGAAGGCAATCTCGTCATCGGCCGACGGGAAGCTCTTGGCAACGGGTCTTGAGAATGGTGCGATGACTCAGTGGGATCTTGCGGCCACACTGTCGCCTCCACCTGTCGAGAACGAGGTCATACACGATTCGCAGTCACCAGTCACCCTGACTGCGTTGTCTCCGTCGAAGAAGCTGTTGGCGGTTGTTGGCGTCAAAGACGGACAGCCCGCGATCTATGTCAGGAACCTGGAGACTCAACAGTTGATAGCGGCATTCAAGGGGCATGTGGGGGCCGTTCGCTCTCTGGCATTTACCAGTGATGAGACTGGACTGCTGAGTGGTGGAGACGACAAGTCGATTCGTCTCTGGAATCTCCAGAATCCGACAGAGCCAGAGAAGGCAAAGTTGGACGCCTTGCCGTCCGCAGTCACTGCGGTTGCAGCCAGTGGTGATGGCACGCAGTGGCTTGCAGGTTTTGCTGACAACTCCCTTCGGCTCTACAACCCGGCAGGAGCGACGCCCGAAGAGATCGTGGTCCGAGAATTTTCCGGGAATAGCGGGGCGATTCTGGCCGCTGGTTACTTCAACGGTCAGCCCTACTCGGTCTCTGCGGATAAGTCGGTCAGGTTTTGGAATGCAGCAGATGGTTCGCAGACTCGAACATTCAACATGCCAGCTGCGATTACGTCCTTCACGATTTCAGGCGATGGTCAACGGATGGCGTTTGGTGGTGACGACAAACAGGTGCGGATTGTTCAGACAGACAATGGCACGGTCGTTCAGACGCTTCCCGGTTTTCAGCAGACCACAACATCACTCGCATTCTCGGCAGACAATCAGCACCTCTCGGTGTTGTCCAGTGGTGGTGAACTATCTCGATGGCAACTTTCCAGTCAGCGGCTCCTGGAGGCGTCTGTCGACGCAAACCAAACGACCCTGTTTCAAACCGCCGACGTCGCATCACTGATGGTGGGAGACAAGGAGGGGCGAATCCTGAAGAAGAAATTTCGATTTCAGAGTTTCTTCGATGGGAACACACAGCCCGTGACGGATCTGCTGTATCACCCGAACGGATCGGTCCTGTTGATGACCGGTGCCGACGGATCATTTCGCGGTTACAACGCACAGGACGCCCAGGCAACATTCGCGACCAATCACGGTGCCGCTGTACACGATCTGGCAATCTCGGCTGATGGAAACACGTTGTCGACAGCGGGCGAGAATGCTCAGGTCCGATTATGGAATATCAGTGGTGGCGCTGTTGGGCCTCAGCAGTTAACAGGATTCGCAGGTCCTGTGTTCCACACCTGTTTTTCCAGCAACGGTACGCGACTGTTTGCCGCAACTGGTGGAGAGAAGCCGGCGGTCTTGTTGTTTGATCTCGCATCAGGACAGCTGATCGAGCGATTCAGCGAAGCGTCCACCATCGCGATCGGTTGCGAGCCAGTGCCTGCTCTGCCTGGGATCGATGCTGCTCAGCAGCCCGCGCGGGTCTACATCGCCACAGCGGACGGGATTGTGCAGCGGGACTCCCGATTCGTTCGGGCGGTTCCGGGCCATAGCGGCCCCGTAACGTCGCTCGCGGCGGTGCCAGGAAGTCCTCGGCAGGTGTTTTCTGGCAGTGTCGACGGAACGATTCGTCGTTGGAATCTCGACAACAGCCAAACTCAGCAGCAGTTCAATCATGGGGGGCCGGTAAACGCCATTGCCGTGAGGAGTGATGGACAACGGATCGCTTCAGCCAGCGAAAATCGCACGGCCAAACTGTTCAACATCAACGGACAGCAGGTTGCTGAAATGCGAGGAGACGTGCGACGCCGTGTCGAACAGACGCGAGCACAACAGCAGGTCAACGCCGCGAATGCTCGACTTAATGTGGCGAAGCAACTGCTACAACAGGCCGAGCAGGACTTGCCCACGAAGACGAACGCCGAAAAGACTCTGTCCGACAACTTGGCGAAAGCGAATCAGGATGTCACTGACAAAAAGGGAGTGGTCGACAAAGCTTTGGCTGAGAAGATCGCAGCGGAAAAATTGGCAATTGAAGCCTCCGCCACTGCGAAGGCTGCAATGGCCGAGAAAGAAACCGCCGAACTCGCCGCGAAGGAGGCAGCGACCGCCATGCAGGTCGTCCAAGCGAAAATGCAGCGACTGCAACAGGCGGCGAGTGGAGATCCACAGAACGAAGAACTGAAGAAACTTGTCGCTTCAACGATGGTCGAACTCACGATGTGCCAACAGACAATGCAGCAGACCGCAACGGCGGTTCAGGCGCCAACACAGAAGTCGCAACAAATGGCAACGTTGGCGAACACGGCGGCGCAGAAAGTAGCGACTGTTCAGAAACCATACAACGATGCTCTCGACGCCCTGCGCATTTCCGAAGCGAACCAGAACCTCCTGTCCCAGCAACAGGCGTTGGCCGCGAAAGAATTGAAGGCTGCTCAGGAACTTGTTCCCATTCGCAAAGAGGCCGTGACGAAATCGGAGGTCTCCCGAACCGAGGCGCAGGTAGCCGCAGAAGTTGCGAACAAACTTGCCAGTGAAGCCGACCTTGCCATTCGAGCGATTCAGTTTTCGCCTGACGGACGAACACTGCTCACTGTCGGAGACTACACCAGTGTTCACACCTGGGATGCCGAGACGGGCGGGGCGTTGTCAGCGTTTGCAGGACACACGGGCCCCGTGGTTTCCGCCCTGTTTATCGGTGAAGGGGAGATTGTCTCCATTTCCGAAGACCTCTCTGCTCGCCTATGGGAAACGAATCCCGAATGGATCCTTGATCGAACGATCGGCACGATTGACGACCCGAACATCATCGTGCATCGGGTTACGGCGGTCGACTTCAATGCCGATTCGACGCAACTGCTTGTTGCAGGAGGTGTCCCTTCTCGCAGCGGCGAGTTGCAGGTGATTCAGGTGTCTGATGGCAAACGGATTCTCTATCTCCCACAAGCACACGACGATGTCATTTACTCGGCCCGGTTCTCCCCCGATGGTAAGCGAATTGCTTCAGGCGGAGCAGATAAGTACCTGAGAACTTTTGACGTTTCGACGAGTCAACAGTTGCGTCGTTTCGAGGGACACACCAATTACGTTCTTGGGGTCGACTGGAAAGGAGATGGACAGGTCATCGTGACCGCGGGGGCTGACAATGTTGTCAAAGTCTGGGACGCAGAAACGGCTGACCAGCAGCGAACGATTGAAAACCAGTTCACCAAACATGTGACAGGGGTCCAATATATCGGCGAGACCGACAGCATTGTGACGAGTTGCGGCGACAAGATCGTTCGCATGCATAATTCATCGAACGGGGGGCTCGAACGGAACTTTGGCGAGATTCGCGTCTGGCCGCACTGCGTTGCGTGTACTCCAGATCGCAACGTCGTCGTGGCAGGCGATGCGATGGGGACGGTGACAATCTGGAACGGACAGAACGGTCAGTTCGTGCGTCGTCTCGAAACACCGATGGTCCCCGCTGTCGCACATCCGTAACGGTCCCGCAGGGTGAACGCTGCAATGACACTCTATTGGACTTGTCTAGTTGCGAGGATACGTTGGAGTGGACAACGTATCATTATGGAGATTGCTAAGGCTTCGTGCGCCGGTTCTGTGACGCACGCTCGTCTCTCGTTTTCTGAATGTCGTCACTTGGGGTGGACGAAACTTAGGTGCATAGCAGCGTGACCATAGGTGAGACGGTCTAACTGTTCCCTGGACGCCTTGCCGAAGATGGGATGCACGGGAAGAGGGCCGTTCGTCTGGTAGTAGGCGATCGAGTCCTTCAGCATCGCGATGGCGTCGTCGATTGAAATCTCTTCATCAGACCAGAATACCGCCTCTGCCTTTGCCGGAAGTTTGACGCCCGGCTTCACGGGGCCCTTAAGAAGCGATGAACGAAAAAACGGCAGAAGCAGGCGTAACATGAGAGGCGGTTTTGGTGCCGCGATACGTCCCGTCATCATGTTGTTGGTCAGTGCAAGATGCCGCACGATGTCGGGGAAGCTATGCTTCCCGGTCGTCGTCACCTCGCCACCGGCGAGCCGTTCGACTTCGGCAATGACCTCGTCAAAACTGTTTAACACCAACTCTCGCCGTTCGGGTTCACTCACGATTCTCGCTCCACTTCACTTTCAAAATGACGTCCACATTGGCCCCGGCTTCGGAGTGTCGCCAATAAGCCTCCGCGACACAAGAGCCCAAAATCCCCCTTACGAAAACCACGGCTCCAGAATCTCGTCGATCTCGGCTTGTTCGAGCGTTTCGTGGGCGAGCAGGTGGTCGGCAATTGTGGCGATGGCTTCCCAGATTTCGTCGCGACGAAGTAACTGATAGAGACTTTGCGTTTGCCGTTCGAGGTACGCCAGACGCTTTCGCTGGTCCTTCAGGTGATGCAACGCCTCCCAAGCCGTCCGCCAGTCGTCGGCCCATTCCGCGACGAGTCCGGGGTGGAAGGGATCGCCGGTATAGATCATCTCCGCCACTGGGCCCGCAAGTGCCACCATGACAATACTCTCGTTCAGTTCCCGCTCCGTGAACTGATCCAATGGCCATTCGATTTGCACATCGGCATACCGTGCCGGCCCATCATCCCAATCCGGATCAATCGTCGCCGACACCACCCTCCCCCCCGCCCTCACCGCAACAAACACGTGCCCTGCTTCATGATAGGCTGACACTTCAGACATAGGACATCACGCTTTCATATGGACTTCCGTCGCCGACTGCCAGGAACATAGAGATTGACAGCGCAACTATTCACGCGATTCCTACGGCATTAACAACGACATCGTCTGGCAGAGGTAAACTAGCACATTAGTGAATTCATGCGATTTGGTTGCCTGATAGAGTTGTACTAGACAACCGAATCGCAACAGATTGACGGCTGGGCGTGCCATTCGTGGGGGATGTTTCGCATCAGGAGGGCACAGTCGAATTCTACAGAACCTGCTGGGAATGCGTGAGCGTCTTCAAAGAAGCTGGAGTTCATTGCGTGGATCGCCAGGTTCTCTGTCTGCCAGCGGGTACATCGGAGTTCGAGGCCATGATACTGTTTCGGGACACGCGAGTCCGAATAGCCCAAAGAACCAGACTCGAAGAAGGCCGAGGCCTTTTCGAGAGATCCGAATACAGAGTCTTCTGGAAAGGTGTCGTCTACCGATCCCGAGAGGTGAACGGACGCATGGCCATCGTCGCTTTTCATTTCGACGGAGAAGTGAACATCCTCCTCAGTAACACGAAATGTTGCATGATGGCTGAGACCGGGGAAGAGTCTCCCGCCAGCAAGAGCGTTCAGCCGAGAACTCGTATCGCGTCGAGGAACATAGACGCCACTTCGAATCTTGCCCTCCGTCTCCCATTCCACAGCGATTCGATGCGCCGCATTCTCCGACCCAAATCCCCAAGGGATCGGGAAGAACCGAGGTCGAACCTGTTTGAGGCGAATCAAGCAAATACCGGCGATCGAGTAGCCATTGACTAATTGTGGTCGAAACGGCTTTGGCAAGTGCGCCGCCATCACATCCGGATCAATGCGATAGTTCGCAAGAATCCGCCGGTCGATGATTCCACGTATCGCTGGGATGTTCATGTTGCTTAACGAGTGGGTTAGCACGCTGGCAGCGTGTGACTGAATGACATGTGGTCGAGTTAGTCTCGAAGGGGCTATTGGCGACCTCCGGTCAACCGGCAGAGACTCCTCAAGAATCCTACTGGGAACATCGCGGGGCACCCAAAGAATTTAGCGTTTTACCGAGGTCTTGGTAGCGGCACTCGATGTGAGGGAGTTGAGTCAGGCTGGATAAGGCGATGGATTTCTGTTTCCCGCAACAAGTGTTGATGATTTCCGTCCTTACGACGAAGAATCGCCACTGGGCCAGGTCGAGCGGGTCGACGGTGGTTTTGTCTTCATGGGCGAGCAGGCAAAAGACGTAAATGTCCGACGCCCGCGTGGCAGTCGTTGAGTAGGCGTTCTCAGCAGCGTTCCAACCGTTGGCTGGGCGAATACTAAACACGATTTTTGACAAAGATTTCTGAGACCACGATTGCAAGTAGGCAGCGGACTTGACCTCGATGCGGATGTGGTCGTTCGTCTTGAGGTCCACGGCATCCCACTCGACACGCACTCCCTGAGTGAGTTGCAATGCAGTCGCGACAATGTACTCCGCCAATAGTCCACGCAGCGAATTCGACAGAAGATCGGACGACGCCCAACTCCAAAAGTCCAACAGTCGCGAATCAACCGGACAGCCCGACAAATGAAAAGGCTCGTCTCCGGTCTTCCGTCGCATCTCGTGAGGTGGTAGCACGACGATCTCGCTTCCATCATCAGGATCACGAATACTTGACTTGTACGGTCAGATTAGCGTCAATTATTCCACAGGAGGTTCCAACCATTCGATTCCCGTGCGGATGTGGTCGTAGAGACCCGGTTTCCAGCCGTGACCTCCTTTGTAGGTGGCGAGTTCGACTTGTGCCCCGGCTTCTTTCAGGACTTTTTGGGCAGACTCCGCCATCCACATGGGGCAGACGCGGTCGTCGGGGGAGTGGTACAGGTAATAGCGGTGTCCCTTGCTTTGTTCTAATGGTGGGAGCAAGTCTTTCTTGAACACGGACATGGCGATAAATGAGCCGGTGACCTGGGGGTTGGTGAGCGAGATCGAATAAGCGGCGGGGCCACTCGACGACCAAGAGAGCGTGAAGATGCGAGTGGGGTCGAGTTTGTGACGAGTGCCGACGTCTTTGATGACATCTGCGACGAACTCTTCCGTAGTAAACTTCATTTTGTCAACTCGGCTCTTGACTGTGGGCCAGACGATTTCCTGCTCCGGGGTCCACTTGATGGCGACCGGTTGAGCCACGAGAAAACCGTCCGGAGTTGCGTGTTTGCGAATTCGTTTGACGAACGGCAGAAACTCCGCACTCCCATCACCCCCCGGGAGGATCACGACCAAGCCGTATCCCTCACGAGGGGCGACCTCATCTGGCGTGGGCTCGATGCTGAAATACCGCTTGTGTTCATCGTCACCAATTCGCCGATCCTGTGACACGACATCGGCGATATCGTCTTGGGCCACCAGGTGGTGTGCCAGCAAATGAGTGAAGAGAATCAGCAGGATTCCGGTGATTCGGGTGAAAGGACACATCATGATCTCAGTTCCTGTTCATTGTGACTTTAAGAGTGCGACACGTGGTGTCGCGATGTGCCGAACAGCCTGTTGAAAAACGTGAGTCAAGCGATCCAGTCTGACATGGTGCCGTTTGATATCTCGGCAGAATGAGTACGAGAGGCACTCGTCAGATTGGAAAATCCGCCCCACGGTCGTTTCTTAGCGGGATGCTAACGTGCACCCTGAGGTGATCGCCGAGTGCAACTTAATCTTTGAGGGGGTGGAAGGTGCCCCAGTTGCGGTAGGTGTACATGGCTTGCATGGCGGTGTCCCAGTCGTCCGCCTCGACGGTCCAGACGAGTTTGGCTTCGGGTTCCTGGCTGATGAGAAGGTCGACGTTCTCCTGGTAAGTACCGGGGTCTTCATCGTGGGGGAAGAAGGACTGCCCTTCGGGGTACTCCCAAAGCTCGTAGATCATTGCGTCACGTTCTCTGAATCGGTTGTGGTGAGTTGGTGGTCAAAAGAGTTTCTCGTGGGACTCGGGGCATCGCTGTCGATAAGTGCCGACAGATGATGCGCGATCCGATGCTGAGAAGGTACCAACTCCCGGAGTAGTTTCCAAACAAAGGTTTGCCGAGTGGCGCTGATTCACATTGCGCGTACTTTTTGCATCAGATTGGGAATGTGGGGTTAAGCGGGGCGAGGTGGTGATGTCGGTTGGCGGGTGACGAACTGGATCAGGATGGGGATCAGGACTAGGGTCATCAGGGTGGCGGAGAAGAGGCCCCCGATGACGACGCGGGCCATCGGCGACTGCAACTCACCCCCTTCGCCCAGGCCGATGGCGACGGGGATCATCGCCAGGACGGTGGTCAGTGTCGTCATCACGATCGGTCGGAAGCGCCGCAGGGCGGCACGGTGGATGATCTCGCGAATTGGGGTCTCGGGATGTTCCAGCTTCAACTGGTTCGCGTAGTCGACCAGCACGATGGCATTATTGACGGCAATTCCTGCGAGCACGATCAGTCCGATGAATGACTGCACATTCAGAGTCGTATTCCAATAGACCAGCACGAGGATGACCCCCACCCCCGCCATCGGCAGCGAAAACAGGATGAGTAACGGGTCTCGCAGAGATTCGAACTGTGACGCCATAATCATGTACATCAGCAGGACAGCAAGCAAGAAGCCGTTGCGGAGCATCACGAAGCTCTCTTGCTGTTGCTCATAGTCTCCGCCGACGTTGATGGTGAATCCTTCGGGGACAGGAATGTAGGTAAGTCGTTCTTTCAGGTCGGCGACGACGGCCCCGAGGTCGCGACCGTCGACCGTCGCCGATACCACGAGAACACGTTGCCGGTCGAGTCGATCGATTGAGAGCGGGGCATCTCCGGGAGCAAGACTGACGAGGTTCGAAAGAGGAACCAGTTTGCCGGTCGGGGTCGCAACGGTGATGTCTCCGATGTTGGCAAGCGTCGAACGGTCCTCTTCTCGCAGTCGCACGAGAATATCGAACTCATCTCCCCCTTCGCGAAACACCGTGGCGACGGTGCCGCGAATGGTCGTCTCGACTGCTTCGGTGATGTCGCGAACCCGAATCCCCAGAAGGGCCGCTTTGTCGTGATCGACCCGGATCATCAGTTCCGGACGATGCTTGTTGCTGCGTAGTTCGGCGTTCGAGATGCCGTCGACTTCTTTCATCTGTCGCATGACCTCGGCAGCCAGATCGTCTGCGGTTGCTCGGTCGTGGCCCCGAATGAAGACGGTGAGCGAGTCCCCTTCTTGCGAGCTGAACATGCGAGACATCGGGAGGGGATTGTAGACTCTCGCGTTGATGGTCATGCCGGCAACGGGGCCAATCTGCTTCACGATTTTACGTCGAATTTCGTCCGCCGACCGCGTCCGTTCGCTTCTTGGAGAAAGCTGAATGATGAAGCGAGATTGATTCCAGTCCGCTCCATCACTCGCTTCATCACCAATGAAAACGGAGGTTCCGACGGTCTCAGGGATGGCGTCGGCGAGAATCTTTTCGACCTTGAGTGTCTGTTGTTGCAGTGCTTCGAGTTGGATGCCGGCGGACATGGTCCCGGTCACTCCGAGACGTCCGTCTTCTGTCGCAGGGAGGAAGTCGGAGCCGACTCGCGGGATCAGCCCGATACAGGCTGCGGCTGCGATCAGCAGGGGGATTACAGCGATTTCGGGATAGCTCAAACAGGCCGAGAGCACTTTGCTATATCCGATTTCGAAGGGGGTGAGAATCCATCGGCCGAGTCCTGTGATGATCCCCGTGCCGCGACTGATGATGGCAACCAGTTTGGCGAGCCCTCCCTCGATGAGACGTCGACCGGGGGACGCAATCACAGAGTCAGCCGTGCTTTCGAGGCTCTTGGGGTCTTTCTGTGCCGATTGTCGACCGAGCCAGTATGCTGCGAGGACAGGGGTGAGCGTCAGGCTGGAAATCAACGAGGTGAGCAGCGAGAACGAGACGACGTAGGCCAACTGATGCAACAGCACGCCGGTCATCCCCTGAATGAAGATGAGGGGCAAAAAGACGATGAGGGTTGTCAGTGTGCTGGCCGTAATGGCACCGGCCACTTCTTCGGTCCCTTCAAGTGCGGCTTGCGTTTCGCTCAGACCCTCTTCGCGTTTGCGGAACACACTCTCGAGAACCACGATCGAGTTATCAACAAGCATCCCCATCCCGAGCGCAAGTCCGCCGAACGAGACCATGTTCAGCGAGAAGCCTTGAAAGTAAATCAACACAAACGTTGCAAGCACCGAGAGGGGCATCGAGATGGCGATCAGGAGCGTGCTTCGAACGCTCCCGAGAAACAGCAGCAACACGATCATCGCCAGTCCCATCCCGTAGATTGCCGACTCGCGGATGTTCGAGATGGATTGCCGAATGAAGTCGGACTTGTCGAGACGAATGTTGAGCGTCCCTTCCGTCAGTTCGTCCTTCAGTTTGGCGACCGCCTCTTGGACCGCATCGCTGACATCGATGGTGTTGGCACCCGACTGCTGAAAAACATAGATCATCAATCCGGGCTCGGCATTGACCCGAGTCAGTTCGGTGAGCTCCGCGATGCCATCGGAGACGTCGGCCACGTCACCCACTCGGATGACCGTGTCTGCGTTGTGCCGGACGACGACGTTTCGGATCTCGTCAAGGTTGCGGAAATCTCCCCGGCTGCGGAGCAGGACATTGATCTCCCCTTGCTGGAACCGCCCGCCCGGACGGCTAATGTTCTCCTGTTGCAAAGCGTTGACGACCTCGTTGACCCCCATCCCGAGCGATTCGAGTTTGGCTCGATTGAGAGAGACCTGAATCTCTCGTTGGACGGAACCTCGGATGCCGACCCTCGCGACGCCGGGGAGCTGTTCGAGTCGCGGAAGGATCGTTCGTTCGGCCATCTGTGTCATGCGGGCAGGGGTCAGGTCGCCGCTGAGGCCGAGGTACATAATGGGCGAACTGTTCGCGTCATATTGACGGATCACGGGGGCATCGACTTGATCAGGGAGCCTGTTGCGAACCTTGTCGATTGCTTGTCGAAGGTCGGCCACTGCGGCATCGAGATCAATACCCCAACGAAATTGCACTCGAATGGAACTGCTCCCCTCAAGACTGGTGCTCGAGAGTCGTTCGAACCCTGTGACACCGCTGAGCGATTCTTCGAGCGGGCGCGTCACTAGTGTTTCGATCTCTTCTGGGCCGGCTCCCGGATAGAGGGTGGTGACTGTTACCGTCGGAAATTCAAGGTCCGGCATCAGGTCGACACTCAACCCCTTGAGAGCCATGACCCCTAAAAGTACGACGATCAAGCACGCCATCAATGTCGTGATCGGTCGAGCGATGGCGAGGCGAGTGGGTGACATAGTCGCGGTCTCTTCGGTCGTAGCGTCTTGCTGTGAGCATGGTCAGGAAGCATGACGGGCAATGTCGTCACTTGAGTGGTGACGTCAGGGGGTTTCGGTGGGGCCGTCGGTATGTGCCAGGGTGACGGGCCAAGTCGCTTCGATCACGTTGACTTCCTGGCCATGTTTCACCAGGCGACTCCCCAGGGTGATGACCTTTTCGCCGGGGGAGAGTCCAGAGAGTATCTCGACCAGTTCCCCGTTGTTGATGCCGGTTCGCACTTCACGTCTTTCGGCCAGTGACTTCTTTGACTGATCACTGATGACGAAGACCGACTTCACGTCGTCCACTTCTAACAGAGCGGCAATTGGGACGACTTGCACCGATCGAGCTTCCCGAAAATGGACTGCCACGCGGGCATGCATGCCGGGCTTCAGGTGACGTTCGAGATTGTTGAATTCCACATGGACCGCAGCGGTTCGGGTTGTCGGGTCGACGACAGGAGCGACACGGGAAACCTCACCGGAAAATTCAACACCGGGCCAGGCATCGACGGTCATGGTCGCTTTTTGCCCTTGTCGGACTCGTTCGTAATCTCGCTCGATGACGTGGACCACCGTCTGTACGCGGTCGAGGTTGACGAGCCGGAGCAACGGCGTGTCGGGCTTCGCGAGGTCCCCCAGACTGGCGTAGCGCATCGCCACTGTACCTGCGATGGGGGATTTGATGTGTAGGTCTTGAAGCCCCAGTTTTACCCGGGAGACCTCCGACTGTTTCTGTTCGACGAGTGCTCGTTGTAGAGCCGCGTTGGCGTCGGCCACTTCAACCAGCGCCTGAGCCTCTTCTAGCTGCTGACTGGTCGTTGCCCCTTCGCGAGCCAGTTCCTGATATCGTACCAACTGCCGCTGAGCCTGTTGACGTTGTGACTGTTGCGCCGCCAGTTCCGCTTCCGCAACCTTCAAGGCTGCCTCAGCCTGCTGAATGAGTTCGAATTGATCCGACTCGTCGAGCGAAATTGCGGCGACCCCTGCCGGGACTTCGTCCCCCAAATCGTAGGGCAGGGCAACGATGTAACCGCTGACACGAGACCGAAGTTCGACCTCTTTCAGAGGTTCGAGGCTCCCAATGAGATCGATGCGATCAGCGATTGGATGGTTCTTCACCGGAAGGACCTCGACGGCCAGGAGGTCGACGGGCCGTGCGGGTGGAGGGGCAGACATCAGGGCGACGGAGTCGAGATAGACCGTCCGCCATGCGAACCAGGCCGCTGCAATGGCCGCGAGTCCTAAGAGAAATCGCCATACGTTCGTCATGTTTGTCAGTCAGTTTGGCAGGAAGGAACGCCGGCGGGAATCTGGCTGGGAGCGCAGACGCTGACACATCAACAAATTGTCACGTAATGTTATTAGAACGGACGCCACCACCGAATTCTACTCTTGTATTGAATCTCTTGCGGGGGAATGTGGTTCCTCGTGGGTCGGCCCCCCATGTCATTCGGAAAAACCGCGTGATTGGACCAGTCGAGTGCGGCGGTTGGTGACTTCGGATGGGGCCTGACGTGTGTCCCCCACAGTTCTCCGGGGGGCTTGTTGGTCCCGATTTTTATGTTCTGAGGGGGTGGCGAGATCGTGAAAATGCGTCGGAATGTGATGTCGCTACACCTTTCTTCGGAAAAGGTTGCAACCTAGAATGCACAGCCGAGGTAGCCAGCGGGCAGGCGATGCGATTTGTGGAGGGGGGCGGTCATGCTGTCATGGGTTGAGAGCGAAACGCGACAGACACCTTCACGAAGTGGCTCACTGAAACCAGGCTACGATCGATTTCCGAATCAGCTTCCGTCGTGTCTCGCAACCGGGCTTCGTGTCGCACGAAGCAGAGCGCAGGAATGGAACAGGACAGACCGTTCTTGGCGACTTTACTAATCCGACTTTCTGTCAACTGAAGGAACGATCCATGTTATTTCAATTGCGGCGCGCCATGTTGCCGTGCCTGATGGCCTTGACTCTCGGGTTGACGTTTTCCAAGAGCCAAGCGGCCGAACCAGTCCCGTCGGACCGTCTGCTTCCTCCCGGTGTGCTGATGTACGTCAGCGTCCCCAGCGTGCAGCAGTTTCAAGAACGCTATTCCCGGACCGGCTACGGCGAACTCATCCACGATCCGGCAATGGCTGAGGTCAAGGCTGAAGTGATGAAGGCGATCGACAAGGCGTCGAAAGAGATCGAAAACGAGATTGGAATCACCCTGGAAGACCTCTACAACATCCCCTCGGGCGAAGTCGCATTTGCGATGACCCCGTTGAAGGGAAAAGAGTTTGGTGGCGTTGCCTTCTTTAACTTTGGGGAGCACCAGAAGCAGTTTGAGGTTCTCGTCGACAAATTGGACGAGGCCCTCAAAGAGAATGGTTGGACTCGCAATGCAGAGTCGTTTGATGGAACGGAAATTGTCACCTGGAAGAATGCTGGAGAAGGACTGGGTAGCCTCTCCTACTTCCTCAAGGACACGACGTTCGTCGCTTCGAATCAAGTGGCCTTGCTCGAAGGAGCGTTGGATCGTTGGGATGGGAAGCACAATCGTGTCTTCGCCGAAGACGAAGTCTACTCACACGTCATGAAGCGCTGTGCCACTCGAAAAGACGGAGACTCTGCTGCCTATTGGTTCATCAACCCGATCAATCTGTTTCAGTCGGGGATGCAACTCGCTGCTCAGCAGAACAACGGTGCCGGGATGCAAATCGGCATGGTGACCGCCTTTCTGCCGATCCTGGGGATCGACAAACTTCGCGGGGCTGGGGGAACGATCGACATGTCGACCGATGAATTCGATATCGAATCTCGCACGATGGTCTATCTCGATCAACCTGTGACAGGGGTCTACAATTTCTTCAACTGTCCACCCGCCGCTCCGGCACCACCGGCAATGCTCTCGGCAGACTTGGCTTCTCTCAGTTCGATGAACTGGGACGCAGCCAAGGCCTACAAGGCCGTTGAGGAGACCGTCGACAAATTCCAAGGGCCGGGTATGTTTGCCCGTTTGATGGATCAGGCCGAAGAGAGCCCCAATGGTCCGGGCCTGCATCCTAAGAAGGACTTCATTGATCTGCTCGGTGGTGGGGTCTACATGATCCAGAATCCCCCCAAACTCGATAATCCAGAACAACCTCAACTCACCATCCTGCTAGGGTTGAAGAATGAGCAACGGATGACAGAAGTGATGGCGAAGATCGCCGACATGGATGGACTCCCGATCATCACACGTGACTTCCGAGGAATCAAGATTTACGAGTCGGAAGAGACGGGATCAGAAGTGCAACCAGCCATGGCTGTCGCCAAGGGGCACCTCATTATCAGCTTTGACGTTGAAATGCTGGAAACGCTGCTTCGCAATGACCCAGGAGCTGATTCGTTGATGAAGTCGGAGCAATTCCAACAGGTTGCCAAGTCATTCCCCAAAGAGGTGTCGACATACGCCTTCCAGCGGACCGACATCATGGCGGAAGGGGCCTATGAGATGATTCGTAAAGCGGCCATGGAACAAGGGGGAAATGCCGACTTCGATTTCAGCAAGCTCCCCCCCTTCGATTCGATTCGTAAGTATTTTGGTCTGAGTGGAGGTTATTCGGTCCCTGACGAGCATGGCGTCTACATGGTCTCGTTCGGACTGAAACCCGCAATTTAGAAACCAGCATGTGAACGCGGTTTGGGACTCAGTGTGTGGACGCGTCTGCCGACAGGAGACCCCATCTCCCCCCGCAGACGCCGATTCTCCCAAGCGACGACCATCTGTTTCATTTGGTTGGAACATTCTTGAGAGATTCTTCGAAACTCGCAGCCGCCGACGGTGTTTCACCTTCGGCGGCTGTTTCGTAGGATCATGTCTTCATTATGACACGAGTCCACTCCTCTTTTCCCACTAACACAGGAATTCGATCATGGCGATGAAACGTGTGCTCCTTTCGGCCGTATTGCTGGCCGCCAGTCCCTTATTTGCCGACGATGCCGGCAGACCAGCCGAGTTGTTCAAGAAGCTCGACAAAGACGGCGACTCACAGTTGACCCGAGATGAGATTCCGGAAGAACAGGTTCGCTTTTTCGAGCGACTGGTGCGGGTTGGCGACAAGAACGAAGATGGCAAGTTGACTGCCGACGAATTCGCAAAGGGACTCACCAGCCAAGAACCTCCGCGTGATGTCCCCCGCGAAGGGACGCTGCGTGGCGAGGGTCCAGCAGGTGCCCGTCCAGATGGACGTCCCCAGTTTCAGCCGGGCGAGATGTTCAAGCGATGGGACTCGAATCAAGATGGCAAGGTGACGCTCGATGAGCTTCCGGAAGCGGCTCGCGAACGGATGAAGCCATTGTTCGAGCGACTCGGGAAAGACTCCTTCACCCAGGCCGACCTCGAACGGTTGCGACCTCAAGGGGACGGTGCTCAGGCACGTCCTGACAAGGCCGCGATGATCGCTCGGTTGAAGGAAATGGATTCCAATGGCGACGGAAAGCTGACCCCTCAAGAAGCTCCCGAGCGATTCAAGGAACGGATCAACGCTGTCTTAGAGCGTACCGGTGGAGACTCAGTCGACATCGAGTCAGTCGTGGCCCTTATCGAACGCGAAGGTGACCGTCCACGACCCGAAGGTGCTCGACCCGACGGAGACCGCCCTCGCCCAGAGGGTGCCCGAGAAGGTGATCGGCCCCGTCCCGAGGGTGCTCGGGAAGGGGATCGGCCTCGCCCGGAAGGACAGCCACGCGAGGGTGATCGTCCACGTCCCGAGGGGGGACCACGTGATGGAGAACGTCCCGGATCGCCACCGCCGCGCCCCGCTTTCTTCCGAGCTTGGGACTCGAACAACGATGGGCGTCTGAGCCGGGAAGAAGTCGAAAAGGCTGCACAGTCCTTCAAGCAACTCGACACCAACAACGACGGATTCCTTGATCCTCAAGAATTGATGGGAGGCCCGCGCCCTCGACCCGAAGGAGACCGTCCCCGTCCAGAAGGTGCTCGTGAGGGTGACCGCCCTCGTCCAGAAGGTGCTCGTGAGGGTGACCGTCCCCGTCCAGAGGGTGCCCGTGAGGGTGACCGCCCTCGACCTGAGGGCGAACGCAAGTAGTCGATCGCACGAATCCATCGGCAACACATAAGGCGGACAGCTTTGTCCGTCGAGTGGGGCGAGGATCGGCATCCGAGCGTTATCAATCAGAAACGCCACTCGGCTCCAACGAGCTGAGTGGCGTTTCCTGTTTTTACCGATGCGTCCGACCCGGATGTCGTGTCGGTTACCGACTTCCGAGCGACACGTTGCAGCCGCTATTTCTTTCCCGCAGGGGGGAGGTCAAGCTTGATGTGCAGGTCGCGGAGTTGACGGTCATCGACCTGTGAAGGGGCGCCGTTCATCAAGTCGCTGGCACGCTGAGTTTTCGGGAAGGCGATGACGTCGCGGATGTTCTCCGAACCAGCCATCAACATCACCCAGCGGTCGAGGCCCAACGCGATGCCGCCATGCGGCGGTGCGCCGTAACGCAACGCTTCCAGCAAGAACCCGAAGCGCCGCTCTGCCTCATCGGCGGGGATGTTCATCAGGTCGAACACCTTCTGCTGAATCTTGGGGTCGTGGATACGAACGCTGCCACTCGCGGCCTCGTAGCCATTGCAGATAAGGTCATAGGACTGCGCCCGAATCTTCCCCGGATCGGTGTCGATATACCCTTCGTCTTCGGGGTGAATCGCACAAAAGGGATGATGCTCGGCATCCCAACGGTTTTCATCGGGGTTCCAAGTGAAGAGCGGGAAGTCGAGCACCCAAGCACAATTGATCGTGCTGGGGTCGTACAGCTGCATGTCCTTGGCGACAAAGGTCCGCAAGGCAGCCAACGCCGCACAAGAGACCTTCCAACTGTCGGCAACGAAGACCAACAAGTCCCCTTCTTCCCCCTGCATCCGCTCGACAAGGGCGGCTTGTTGACCGTCGTCGAAGAACTTGGCGATCGACGAATCGAGCCTTCCGCCCGTCACTTTGAAGTAAGCCAGCCCCTTTGCCCCGTACTCGCCGACAAGGTTTTTCATGTCGTTGTCGAGAATTCGACGGCTGTAACGCTCGGCCCCTCCCTTGATGCACAGGCCCCGCACATGCTTCCCATCGGCAACGGTGTTCTTGAACACACCAAAAGCGGAGTCAGCGACAAGGTCACTAATCTCGGTGATTTCCAGGCCATAACGAAGGTCGGGCTTATCGCTACCGAAACGACGCATCAGGTCATGATAGGCGTAGCGCGGTACGTCCCCCAGTTCGACCCCCTTCAGTCCCCGAACCACGGTTTGCAGCAGTCCATCGATGGTCGAGAGAATGTCTTCACGCTCGATAAACGCCATCTCGACGTCGATCTGCGTGAACTCTGGCTGACGGTCGGCTCGGAGGTCTTCGTCACGGAAACAGCGGGCGATCTGCATGTAGCGATCGTATCCGGCGACCATCAGGATTTGCTTAAACAGTTGTGGAGATTGCGGAAGTGCATAGAAGGCACCGTCATGCACGCGGCTCGGCACAAGATAGTCACGCGCTCCTTCCGGTGTGCTGCGTCCGAGGATTGGCGTTTCGATGTCGAGAAAGCCGTGCGAGTCGAAATAGTCGCGGACAAGCTTGGTCAGCCGATGGCGGAGGAGCATGTTCTCCTGCAGCGACTGGCGTCGCAGATCGATATACCGATATTGCAACCGCAACTCTTCATTCGGGAGGCTCTCTCCGTTTGGCTCGAAGGGAGGCGTCTTGCTTTTATTGAGAACGGTCAGTGCCGTGACACGAAGTTCAACCTCGCCGGTCTGGAGCTTGGGGTTGACCATGTCGGCTGGTCGGGCGACAACTTCGCCGGTCACTTGAATAACGTCTTCATATCGCAGGTGTCTTGCGATACTTTGCGTATCGCTCCCATCTTCAAGGTTGAACTTGACTTGCGTTTTTCCATAGCGGTCACGGAGGTCTATGAAGACGATCCCGGCGTGATCCCGATATTTATCGACCCAGCCACAGAGAGTGGCTGTCTGCCCGGCATGTTCCCGGCGGAGTTCGCCACAGGTTTTGGTGCGCAACACGAGAATAGTTCCTGAGTGAAGGTGGTCTGCCCGCACTGAGTCTTCGGCGAGCGAGAGGGCATTATAGGAGACCCCCTAGCCGCCGCAATGTTCACTGCAAAACGACGGTTGAGAGCTTCCGAGTCTCCCGTGTGAGGTCCTCACCGCTTGTGTTGATCTCGACAAGCAGTGCTCAATCCGGAGTTGCTTCGGCGGGAAAATGCCTTTGTCAACAGGCGAACACCCCAGAACCGCAAGGGGAAGCGGAACCAGGGTGTTGGCTGCATCACGACAAAATCCGGGAGCGCGGGTTACCAGACGATGTTGACGTTCTGGCTGGCTGGACCACGATAGTACCAAGGGGCACGGTAGCTATAGAACGGATGACGCACATGCGATCCCCCTCCAAAGGCACCGGTGTAAGGTGTTCCCCCACCAACCGCATAGGGCGAACTGTCCATGCCGTAACTGCCAGAGTCCCCATAGTAGACACTTCCAGCGGCGAATTGACTGATGCTCGAGTTCATGTTTCCGCCGTTCTGGCAGCCGCAACTTGAAGGCTGCGGGCCGTAACCCGGTTGAGCCGATTCGTAGTGAATTCCGTGGTCGTACGAGTCGTACGAATCTCGGGACATCATGGGCTCGCTGTAGGCTGGTGTGTTGTGGATCATTTCGTTGTCGACTGGTCCACTGTGCGAGTATGGTGCGTCGTAGCTTGGGGACGCGTCGTTGTAGGATGGACCATTGTCATACGAAGGGCTGCTTCCGTAGCCGGGAGCGTTGCCAGGGAGATCGTTGTGGTAGAGGTTGTCATCTCCCCGCATCGTTGGTCGCGGTTCGACGAATCGAGGTTGCGAATCGCTCCCGGAAGCACCCAATCCGGGGCCGTTGTCGGGGGTTGGCTGAATCGCATGGGACGGCAAAGAAGGAAGGGACGGATCATCGGCAGGCAACTGGGTCGCAAGGAGAACTCCCGCAACAATCAGTCCACCAAGTGCGAACAGGCGACTCATGACAACAGCTCTCCTGAGTGACGGCTCACAGCAATGCTGTTGAACCTAAGGGCGATATCGATTCTCAAGCGGCCAACCGTCAACAATGCCGACTCTCATGGAGTTGCCAGACTGTCTGGCCTTTCGCCATAGATGGCGTTGCGGTTCAACGTTTGGAATTGGCTGCCTGCGAGAAAAACAGACTTCTGATCGATGCTAACGTGGCTCCAAGACCATTGGCGAGGGGGAGTTGATCGGATTGAGTCGACTCTGAGCGGCACAATCTGCTTGTAGCGATTGTGCGGGTTCCTCGGGCCGAGAAAGTTGCCCTGAATCTCGCGGGGCCAGGATGCTGATAAGAGATAGACGAATGGAATCATCCCTGATCGATCGGCTGTCTGCTCTCCGCAGCCTTCTGTTTGGTCGTATGTCCTACTGAGTGAGGAGTCACCTCAATGGTCCGCTTCCTTTGGAGCCTTCTGGCTCTTGCAGCCTTTACCGGAACTGTTTCTGCCCAGGACTACATCGGGGGAGGATCGTTTGGCAGCAGCGAACCTTTGTACAACTACGACGACCAAGAGTCGTGGAAGCATGGCTACATGCAGGTCATGCCGTTTTACGGAGGCTTCCATTCAGGCCGTCCGTACAACTATCACCATGTCTTCTCCCAGACGCAGACTTCCGTCGGCTGGGGTCTGCCGCATGGGATGCCGTATTCACAACAGTGGTGGCATCGGTACGAAGCGATGGCCGACCCGGGGCGTTCAATGACCGAACCGAACGGCTACCTCGGCCAAGTTCAGCCTCACCAACAATATCCGACGATGCAGCCGACTCAACAGCAATACGTCCCGCAGGGATCGTTTGCCTACGAGTCGTTCCCGCCGTCGATCTCTCCTGTGCAGTTTCAGCAGGGGCCCAATGTCTCGGAAGCGGTCTATCCTGCTGGAGCACAACAACAAGGTCAGCAATTGAGGCAGTATCTGAACTCTCCCGGCGTGCGATAGTGAGAGCGACCTTGACGGCCTCGATTCTCCAACTTGCATGATGGGTGCCCATGACCTCAAATCCCACCCAGTCCCGCAACAGATAACATCAGCGATCATCCCAACAGGCGGTCAGAGTTCATCTCTCATCGCCTGTTTTCGTTTGATGACCACTATCGGCAACATGGCTGGTCGCTGCATCGCCGCTCAACGTTTTTGTTGGCCGGACGTTCCTTGTTCCTTTCGATCGCCGACGAGCAAGGGACAACGATGACCGCCGAACGGGCGCGAGCCATGTCGGATTGCCGCCGACTTTCGATGGCACTCGACTCGACGTCACAACGCTGTTGCTGTAGCATGACTTCCGGTGGTGTGGGGGTCGCCCAAGCTTTGTCCCTCGGGACACTGTGGGGTTACCCCACGGAAGAAGCGTTGTTGCCATCTCGTCGCGTGAGTTTGCAGTCACCGGAGTAATCCGGTGACCGCAAACTCGCCACAGGATTCGTTGGGCAGCCCTCGCACCATCTTTTTTTCATTGATGACCCTGATGAGTTGTTACTTTAATTTCCCTTAACCCGCACAAACTCACAACAACCGGAAACCTTGACCCACTTTTCGAATCACTCTTGATTGCGACCCATCGTGTTCTGTTCGATATGACTGCTCACTGTGCAATGCGATCCCGAATCCCTGGGCGCTGACATCGCCAGCGGCGGAACAGGAACATCGAAGAGAGTGATCGAAGCCTTGACGAAGCAGTCGATTGGGGCGGGAGTCCGGTGAAAGTTGTTGTCGCCGAAAGTTTCATTGATGGGACTGTTCGACTTGCTGCGACGTATGGTGTTCGGCTCTCCATCGACCGAACGCCCGTCTAATCGTGCGAACTCGGAGACCTCCGCTCAATCAGCAGGAGAGGGGCGATCGCCGTCGTCAGCAAACAATGAGGAACGCTCTCCTCGCTCCGGTCACTCTGTCCCTGCATCTCCTACCGTTAGCGAGCCTTCATCCCGACAACAGTCCGCCGAGTTGCCTCACTCGCGCTCCCAATCAGATCGACGGAGCCACGCGACCCCCGACTATGATAGTCCGTTAGTCCATCTCGCGCGTCTCAATTACGTCAGCAGTCTGGTCCCGACGCCGACGACTCAAGAAATCGTCGAGGGAGATCAGCCCCCATATCGATTTGCCCATCGACAACCTTGGACTGGTCGGTTTCTCGACTTCTCGACCGACATTGATGTCCGTTGGCTCGAATACTACGGCGTGCCGCATCTTCAGACCCCTGAACAACTCGCCAACTGGCTCGAATTGCCACTCGGGAAACTCGCCTGGCTGACGTATCGTTTCTGCGACAACTATCGACCTCAGTCGGCCCAGGAGGCTCACTACCACTTCCGTTGGATTCGCAAGCGAACCGGCGGGCATCGGCTGATTGAATCCCCCAAAAAGACGCTCAAGCAGGTACAGCACCGCATCTTGAGAGAAATCCTCGATCGCATTCCTTCGCACCCCGCGGCTCATGGCTTTGTTCCCGGGCGATCAATCATCACAAATGCCGAGCCTCATTGCGATCGTCGCTTCATCCTCAAGTTCGACCTCGAAAACTTCTATCCGTCGGTCCGCTACTCTCGGGTCGTTTCGATCTTCAGGAGTATCGGTTATTCGCGGGAAGTCGCCATTTGGCTCGCCCGGCTGACGACGTCGTCTGCCCCCAGCAGCCTGAAACTTCCCCTCGGAGAATCGACGTCGATTTGGAAGTACATGCCCCGGCATCTTCCACAAGGGGCACCGACCTCACCCGCATTGGCAAACCTCTCTGCGTTTGCCTTGGACGTCCGTCTCAGTGGCCTCGCACATGCCTATCATCTCCGTTACACCCGCTATGCCGACGACTTGACCTTCTCCGGCGAAGGTCGAGCTGTCCCGGCTCTACGCGAGATCATTCTGTTGACGCAGCAGATCATTCGAGATGAACGCTTCATGGTGCATCGCCAGAAGCGGAAGTTGATTCGCAGTTCGCAGCGGCAAGTGGTGACGGGCGTCGTTGTTAACGAGGGAACGAATATCTCGCGGAGCGATTACGATCGTCTGAAAGCGACTTTGCACAACTGCCTGAAGCACGGTCCTGCATCACAAAACCACCAGCAACACCCTGAATTCGCCGCCCAACTGAGAGGCCGTATCGCTCACGTTTCGATGCTCAATGAGCAACGTGGCAAGAAGTTGCTGGAGATGTTTGCTAAAATCCGCTGGACATGATCGTCATCCGATTTCGGCGAATACATTGAGTTGAGCGGGAGTCTGGCCAGCCGATCTCTCCACATTATTGCGAGGTCTCGAATGAGTCTCACCAAGCCTTCCGCTCGTCGCACCGTCGTATCAACAGAGCGTGCCGTCAATTCGCTTTTGGAAACGGCACAACTTCGGGACTCGCCGTTTGGTTGGTTCGCTGTTGCCGGAGTTCCCTGTGGAGTGTGTGCGGTGACCTTTGCTCACCCGACACAATTCGCGGCATTCACGGCGTTGCGACTTGTTTTGGAGGGGGCCCCGGAAATCGCCATGAAGGAGCACTTGGGCAATCAGCAAGGCGTTGGTGTTCGTTCGGGAATGAGCATCTCCTCGCAGCGTACGGCGATTGACCATGCGATGACGATTCTTGAGCGTTACTTTGCGGGAGAGCCGGTAGACCTCGGGAGCGTCCCTTTGGCATTGCCTTCGACGACGGAGTTTCGTCAACGAGTGCGGGACGAATTAAGAGCGGTCCCTTATGGTGAGACGTTGAGCTATGCCGCATTGGCCGAACGAGCCGGAAGACCTGGAGCGGCCCGAGCAGTCGGGACCGTCATGTCGACGAATCCAGTCCCATTGCTGATCCCATGCCATCGCGTGTTGGGGGCCGGGAATCGACTCGGGGGCTATTCGGCACCACAAGGAGTGGAGATGAAATCGCGACTTCTCGCCCTGGAAGCCAGCGCCTCAAAGTGACAGAGCGAAGGCAGAGGTGAAAGCTGTGTCATGCACTCAGCGTCTGGTGCAGTCGCCAATTGGGGGTTGCTCATCTGTTCACTGCGAACAAGTTTGGCAGGTGACGTGGCGATGTTCAGGAAACAGCAGGGGCAACGCCCCGGAACATTGTCTAGCCCAGTCCAGCGGACTGGGGAATCGGCCCAAGATTGTCTGTCGAGGGCTGAAGGCCCGGCCCGTTGACAAGATTCGGGGGCAACTGCCCGGGCCTTCAGCCCTCTCGCGTGAACTCCTGCCTTCAGTCCTAGGCTAGACAACCCGCTGGGCCGTTGGCCCGACAGTGACCCTGACTGGAAAAATGAACCAACCCCAAACAGCGACTGCACCCCTCAGCGTCTGGTGCTGAATGATGAGATCGAACGCGACTTCGTTTGACCGTACGATGGAGCGTTACGGCGTTGTCGGTTTGTCGTTGGAGTCGAGGCCGAGCTGTTCGAGGCGGCGGTAGAGTCTGGGGCGGGTCATGCTGAGGAGTTCGGCGGCCCGACTTCGATTCCCCTGCGTCTCTTCTAGAACCTGCATGATCACTAATCGCTCGTAGTCGTCGAGGACTTTTTGCAGGTCCACCTTTTGAGCTTCCGGGCGAGGGAAGAGGGATGAGGCATCAATGGCCGACCGGAAACGAAACGGCAAATCTGCGACGTCAACGAGTGTGCCCGCCGCATGTTGACACGCTTCGCGAACCACCTGTTTCAACTGTCGCACGTTTCCCGGCCATTGATATTTGCGGAACTCGTGCCATACAGCCGGCGTGAATCCCCCCAATTGGCGAGACTGTTCGCGGTTGCACTCTTCTAGAAACCACTGTGCCAGCAGGGGCAACTCGTCGGGTCGGTCAGCGAGTGGTGGAATCTGAATGACCAAAGCTGACAAGGCTTCGCGAAGCTCGGGATGAAGCGACTTCTCGCCTGCTGTGGGTCGGTTCAACAGATCAGTCTCATCAGACACGAAGATTCTTAACGCCTCTCCTCGCTTTTGCGATGTGGAGTGTCGTCCCTCTGCATCTAACGTCGTATCCAATGAACGCCCATCGCGTGAAGATTCTCGAATTTGACTGAGAAGCCAGACTTGCAGGTCAAGCGGCATGTGGGAGATGCGGCGGAGGAAGAGTCCCCCTGGTCGCTGAGCCGGTAGCGGGCGTTCTTCGGGAGTGTGTCTTTCAAACAGTCGATGAAGGACAGCGGCCAGTTCAGTTCGGGGGAGGGCCGAGCAGTCGACCGGGACGAAGGGCTGTAGCTTCTGCGGTCCCGCGTAGTGAATGGCTCGGGCGATATGCTCCCGACCAACCCCTTCTTCGCCCAACAGCATAATCGGTGTACTCACGCGATGGGCGATGTCGACCTGATCCAGAACACGCTGCATTGCGGGACTCTGGGCGATGAGCGTTTCCAATTTGTACCGTTCTCGAATCTCGGATCGGAGCGACCCGAGTTGTGCATGGAGATTTTGCGGTGAAGGGACATCGCCTCCCAACGAAACCCCATCGCTGGAGACCAGTTGGGAGAGAGGGACAATCACCCCCATAAGGTGCGGCGGCGACCCTTCGGCCCCAGGGAGTGGGAAGTAGTGAATGGCTCGCGGCATCGACCGCCCTTCGACATGGGGTAACTGCACTGCGACAACCTCGCCCATGCGGGTGATGGCATTGGGGGGTGGGGCGAGTGCTCCGGTCAATGATCGGACCGAACCAATTTCGACATCGGTGACGTAGTCGCAGCGCTGGCCGACAACGTCCCCCGCACTCCATCCGGTCAGTCGCTCACACCCCTGATTGAAGAACAAGACCACACGGCGATCATCCAGCACAAAGATCGGCGTGTCCGTCTCGCTGAGCCAATTGGCGAGTCCACTTCGGCGACGTTTCGGCATGGCGATGTTGACAGGGGGAACAGCAGAAGTTGCCGAAGGAGAACCCTCGACAATCCGAAGGGAATGTGCATTCAACAGGTGTGACACGTGTTGGTCACACCCCCGAAGTATATCACGCTCCCTCCCCGGAGGTCAGGCCCTGCGGGAGTTGGCGAACGATCTGTCTCCCCGCAAACACCCGATTCCCACTTCAGGCTCCACCATGACTCCCGAGAACCCTACGATTTACTGCCCCCATTGCGGCACATCAATGACGGCGCAACTTGGTCAACTCGGACAACGACTGCGACAGGCGATCATGTTGCAGTCGTCGCGAGTCGGAACCGAATTCGTCTGCCAGCAGTGTCGTCAGGGCTTCATTTACACGCGAGTCGACATGCCGACCGTCACTTTCGGCCAAGCACAACCAGCAACGCAAAAAGTCGGTTGACCAGTCATGTCAGTGACACCCGCAACCGCCGGAGCCACAGCCGCCACCAGTGTTGCTGGCCGGTTGTGGGACGACTCCTTCTTCACTGACTGGCTGAACCTCGATAATGCCAAGCCCTTCTGTCGCCGCATGAAGGGCGAGTTTGGCACATTCATTCCCACGATCATTCAGCACATAGATCACGAGTTTCTCGCCATCCAGCGTCCATTCAAGGTCGATCATCTGCAAGTCGATGTTCCACTCTTCGATACGACGTTGCCAGTCGTCCCAAGCCGCGTCGGCTTGCATCTCAAGTGACGCAAACTTCGCTTCATCGTCATCATTTGCGGCCCGGAGAATGTTGAAGAAGGACGGCTCCTCGTCAACAGCGTCGGCGGAGACCTGCTTCGGTTCCGCGGTGACTCGAAGCGTGTCGACAATGACCCCAACCTGAGAACCTCGATGCGTCTCAACGACGACGCGATCCCCACGAGACATTTCAACATCGACCAGCCCCCGACACCTGGCGACTTCGGGAATAACTCCATAGCGGACAAGATAGTCGGACATATTTTTGATATGAAAGTAGAGGTGACCAGATGACGACACTTTGAGCGGTCTGCTGAAAAAGTGAAGGTCAGGCTTTCCAGCCTGATCTCGTGCCATTGGGTGTCCAGGAAAAAAACAGCGTGCCAGTAACTCGTATCAACTTGGAACAGCTGACTCACGTTTGTTTTTCAAAGGTCTGTTAGACGATAGCGACGGAAAAACTAATCGACCGGTGGCTGCCATGGGGCGGGGCCATCGGGGGTCTTGGGTTGAAGGAACTTCGCCCCAACCGAACGATACCAGCCGAAGAGTTCCTGCTGCATCTCCTGAACACGGTCGGGATGTTGGGCCGCAAGGTCGTTGCGCTCGCCGATGTCGTCCTTCAGATTGTACAAATGCACGCGACCATCTTCGTATCGCTGGATCAGTTTCCAATCCCCGCGACGAATCGCCCCGCTGGGGAATCCCCCTTGATTGCCATAGTGCGGGTAATGCCAGAACAACGGTCGATCTTGCAACGCCTTCGTTCCCGCGGTCTCTTGCTTGAGTAACGGCAGGAAACTTTGTCCATCAATCGTATGCTTCGCTGCGGGGGCACCGACAATTTCCAGGCAGGTTGGCAACAGGTCCATCGACATCACGGGAACAGCACACTCAGACCCTGACGGTACGACACCCGGCCAACGGACAATGAACGGTTCTCGAATCCCCCCTTCGTACATCCAACCTTTGCCACCACGCAAGGGGAGATTGGATGTCGGAGAACCTTCCGATGTCGACAGTCCGCCGTTGTCAGACGTAAACAGGACGACCGTGTTCTCTGCGAGCCCCAAATCATCGAGCCCTTTGAGCACCCGTCCGACGGCCTGATCCATTGCCTCAACCATTGCCGCATAAACGGCGTGCTTCTGAAGAATTCGAACTTGTCGTTGGCCCCCCTTCACGTGGGTTTGCTCTTCGTCGTCGAACTCCTTCCCTTGAATCGCCTCAGCCTTCTTCTTGTACTTCTCGACCAGGTCGGGACGTCCGATCAGCGGAGTGTGTACCGAATAGAACGAGACGTAGGTGAGGAACGGTTGATCGCGATGAGCAGTCATAAATTTCACCGCCTCGGCCGCCAGTCGATCCGGGAGATGTTCCCCCTCCGGACCATCACTGAGTCGCGGGTTCCCATACGGGGAGAAGTATTTCTTCCCACCATACGGCCCACCCCGATCGATCCCCCCCATGTTAACGTCGAACCCCTGATGCTCGGGCCAATACGCTTCGCCCGGGCCGAGGTGCCACTTCCCGGCAAAGAAGGTTGCGTAACCTCTCTCCTTCAATGCCTCAGCAACCGTGATCTCCTCAAGTGGCATCGCATCATTGAGGTCAGCCGGCTTGAAGGTTTCGGCCCTGCGACCGCTGAAATAGTCTGTGCAACCGGCACGAGTCGGATACTTTCCCGTCATGATGCTGAAACGGGTCGGGCTGCAAACCTGACAGGCGGCATACCCATTGGTAAAACGCATCCCCTGCTTCGCCAACCGATCAATGTTTGGTGTGTCGTAGAAGCAATTCGGGTTGTTTGCCCCAACATCCATATATCCTAAGTCATCAACCAGAAAGACGACAAAGTTCGTTGGCTTCTTCGTCTCGGCTGCGAAGAGTGTCGTCGCAAGATTTGCTAGAACGGCCAGTGCGACCACGGCTGAAGACAGTGCTCGTAATGTTGGATGGAACACGACGAAATGAGTTTGGCGATTCATAAAGAGACTCCTGAAAGGAGGCGAGAGATTGAGTGAGCGAGTGGCCAGGGAACTCAAGCCGACTCACAATGAAACTGCGGATCAGCCTCTTCCAAGTAAGTGAAGTCGACACGATTGATCCGAGTCAACTGACATTACACCCCTTGCCTCGCACTGTCGAGTCCCAGCCAACGGGGGCCCCAAAGTTGCGGCTGGGCGCAAACCCTTCGGTGATTTCAATCAGAACGCCATTCGAGATTCGCCTTCCCGGTTTCAGGTCGGTGTCAGGGATGGCGAAAGTGTCTCGAAGTGGGCCCCCAAATCGACCAGTTTCCACGTCGCGACTGCACTTGGAGATGACTTGAGGCAAACTCCGAGTCTGGATGCGGATATTGCCAGCTCGTCGAGGATTCCGGCGTCTCTTGCCGAATTGAGGGGGTTTTCGGGCTTCGCTCTGGCAGCTTTCGCGGGAGGCGACCTATAACAGAAACGTCGTCCGACCGAGATCGGCAGAATCGGAGAGTCCGAACTGCCCAAAGAACTGTCGGGCCGATTTCTCGTGATCTCGAACCACCCCTCGGTTCGTAATCACATGATCGATCCTCCAAAATAGGAACCCGTCCAATGCGGACGCCTTCCCGAAATGTTGCAGTCGGCTTCGCCCTGTCGTTGTCGGTTCTCGTGACCAGCTTCCAAGTTGGCTGCAAAACTGCGTCGCCCTATCAACTGAGTCAGGCTCGGATGCAGACGCTGTATCAGCATCGTCAGAAAACAGCGATCGCCGCGCAGTTGTCGCAAACGCAGCAGATGGCTGCTCAACTGGAAGCGGAGAAACAGCAACTCGCGGCTGCCAATGCTCAACTCACTGCCGGTCTCCAGGAAGCCAACAGTCGATTGGCCGGGCTGAACGCGAATCAGATGCAATTGAACAACAAATACCAGAGTCTGTTGACCGGACTTCAAGGTCCGCAAATCGGTCTCCCTGCCGTTGATGGAAGCCTGTTTGCCGACCTCGCTCAGCGGTATCCCCAGTTCCATTTCGACCCCTCTCGCGGAGTGGCACAGTTTGACGAGACCCTCTTCTTCGACTCCGGCAGCGACGCGCTCCGTCCCGAGTCGCTGAGTCTCCTCAATGAATTCGCGTCGATCATGAACCGGTCAGATGTCCGCCAATTCCGCATACT
>JAWKTT010000006.1:0-223990 GCA_041398965.1 Planctomycetaceae bacterium
GGGTGAGCGGGATTGTCGCTTGCGGCGTGACCCGTTGCCGCACTCCCGACCAGCGGGCGGCGACGCGGGGAGGGAGATCGTCCAGTCGGCCAATGACAAAGGGATGTGGCCGGGAGATCAGGCCGGACTCTGTCGCGGTCAGCGTGACACGGAGTCGAACTTCGTCAGTGTGTGTCCAGTCGAGTCCCGCCTCTTGCGAGGAAATCAAGGTAATCGATGTGGGGAGACTCACGAGCCCCGGGCCTTCTCGGTCGAGTTGCACTGTTTGGACTGGGATGTTCGTCGTCATACGAAGTCGGACGGCGGTTCCCGGTTGCAGGCGGATGTTTCCATCCCCCGTCGTGAAGCTGTGATTCTGCCATTCGCTCTCTTGCGGGTGCTTCGATTCCAACGCGGCAGAGACGATGCGGGGACGATCCATGGGGACAATCTCGAACGGCTCGACTCGCCCATCGCCCCCCCAGATCGTTGCCGTCGCCGCTGCTTGTCGCGGCATCAACTCGTAACGAAAGTCACCCGCTGCGAACTTTTCGAGTGACACTGTCGACGTTGTTCCATCGGACTCTGTCAGTCGCATCCAGACAGTTTCGGTTGGATGTTGTTCGTCGCGAACCAGCACCTGCAAGGGGGCTGGTTCGCCGCGTGGGACGATGAGTCGCCCCTGTTTGATGCCGACCAACTCGAAGGAGGTCGATCGGGGCCAAGGGCGATCGGACCCCATCAGCCAGCGTTCGGCCCAGAGCCGGGCCGGTTGAGGAAACGCGACAGCGAAACCAACCGGGATGAGTAACGCAGCGACTGCGGCGGCCAGCGAAATCCAGAGATGCCGTCGATTGAGTTGCCGATGCAGGTCGATCTGGTCGAACTCTCGGAACGAATTCTCGACCGCTCGGGCGGCGAGTTCGGGAGATGCCTCTTCGTGAGGCGATGGTTGTGGCACGAGTTGCAGAACGGTCGCCACTCGTGGAGCGATCGGCTGCCGCGATGTCGTGCGGCGGTCAAGAGCGTCTGCGATATCGACCGGCTCTAAGGAAAGCGTGAGGGGGCGCAAGAGGTGATACCAGAAAACCCAAACCGTCAGGCCGACGATCACCCCCCAGCAGCAAAGGCGGGCGGCAAAGGAAATCTCCAGCCACCAATCGACGAGTAAAGTTGTCGCACACAGTAAAACGAGGAGTCCCAGCAACCGTGCCAGTCCCTCGGCAGCAAACTGCGTCCGCATCCGTCGACGAATTCCAGCGAGCCGTTGAAGAACAACGTTTCGCAGGTCCGCAAGGGGTGACTGAGCAGGGTTAGGTAACATGGTGAGAACCGCCTCCAGACAGTGAAACCATTCGTGCCGTTGATGATACCGATCCTCCGATGCTCGCGATACCACAGACACTTGGACTCCTTCTTCCCTGGGGCGTTGTCCCAGTTGTTCATCGGCCATCACCCGCTATGCTGACAGAACTCCTTCCTCGTGTCCGATAGAAGATTCCTCAATCAGCAACTTCACGCCCCCTCAGCGACATCATCGACGAAGCGATGCTCGTAGCCGGTTCTTTGCCAGGGGGAAAGTCGACCATCGGGATGCCTCAAGTGCATGACTCCTGATTCAGCAGTCGCTTCGCCAATGTGCGAGAGCCAAGGGGCACAGGTGGGATCAGACAGCAATCTGGCTCCGTCTGCGGGAGTGACACAGAAGAGTAACTCGAAGTCTTCGCCATCGCTCATGGCGTGGGCCAGCCGGATTTCTGGGGGGAGTCGAGGGTCGACATCGGCATGAATCGGGATGGACCGGGCCTCAACGACAAAACCGACCTGGCTGGCAACCGCCAATCGGGGTAAGTCCGTCGACAGGCCATCACTGAGATCGAGCATCGAATGTAGAACGACCCTTTGCATCAGGTGTTGGGCTTCCTTCACTCGCGGAGTGAAGTTGAGATGTCGCCCAGACAGACTCCCGCCGAGTTGTCCCGTTACCATGAGCCAGTCGCCCGGCTTCGCCCCACTTCTCAAGATGGCGGCGGGCGACTGAGTTCGACCATGCATTGTGATCGACACAACCAGAGGACCGTTCCAGATGTTCGTGTCCCCCCCGGCAATCCGAACATCGAACTCCCGAGCCAACCCGGCAATGCCATCCAGAAACTCGATTGACCACTCGCTTCCACGCGAGCGAGGCAACGCGATGGAGACGAATGCCTCAGTCGGCACTCCCCCCATCGCAGCAATGTCACTGAGGTTGACCGCCAGTGACTTCCGCCCGATCTCTGTCGGGGAGGCAGGAGGGTCGTTGAAGTGGACCCCTTCCATCAACATGTCGACCGTGACCAGCAACTCCCCAGCACCATTCGACATCCCGTTCGTCAATACAGCCGCATCGTCACCAATCCCGACGATGGTCCTCGACGCATTCGCCGAAGAGTGGGAACTCGACGAATCGCGTTCACAAATCAACCTACGCCATGCTGTTGCCGCAGCCGTTCGATCAAAGGCGAAATTCATCAAAGCCAGACACAGCACACCCTCGTTGCGAAGTAGAAAAACTCGCCTCATTATCGCACAGGAAAAACTGATGTCTACCGGAAGTATGCCGCCGCGAGACTGGAGGATCCTTTGTTCTAATGCGGGATCGCGACCGATGGGGATCAAAGGGACTGAGCCGACTGGCCAACGACATCTGGCTTCGGCGACTGAGCGGCGAGTTCTCGGGAATGTCGCTGCACCAGCGAGTTCCCGCGATCACCGGGCAAGTCTTCCCGTTCCTTAAGAGCTTGAACGACACTGAAACCCGCCGCAGCGTCCATTTGCAAGAGATGATCACCTTGCGACGAATCGACTGGGCAGTCGATTCGAGACGATTCTGAAAGCCGACCGAGTCCGAATGCCTTGACTCGAGTAGCCCGAAACGCGAAGTATTCCGTCTCCATCAAAGGCAAGAGACGGTTTCCCGTGCCGTGGTAAAATGAAAATCGTGCAGGACATCGACCGTCCGCTCCACATTGCCTCTTCGTTGAGTGCTGTCACCGGAAATGGGTTAGAGATGACTTGAACATCGGGCGCTTCACGAGACATCAGTGCGCACCCGACCCCGAACACAACCCGATCAGGCTGCCGAAACGGCACGATACGATGCCAAAAGGCTTGCCAAAAGGGAAATCAGCCAAGGAAGGAGACTCCAGAAAGGACCGGGATTCTGACGGGTCCCCATCCCATAAGACGAATCTCACTCGGGATGGCACCTCCTTTCGACGTAGAATGGGTGTTCGAGCGTCGTCTCGACGTTCGCCCACAGCGTCAGCACCATCGTCGGAGCCGACAACCCGAAACCCACTCCTGGGTATGTAACTGGCGATCCCATCGAAACGGACTTCCAGATGCTCCCGAATGGACCACCCCGTATGACCTCCAATTCTTGAGCCCCCGTCCGGCAGGGCTTCCGCCACGCGGAGCGCCCCGCCCCCCACCGCCATAACTCCCTTTCGCATCAAGACTTCTTTGCCCTCAACCCCAAAAGGAGTTAACGGCGTTGCCAGCCACCTCCGTCCATTGCCCTACGAACCTCAGCCGATCCAAACAGCCCCCCGCCCCGTAGCATGTCCACGCAAGCGAGGACATGGCACCCATCATCTTCCACAAATCGACAATGCCACCCAGCCTAATCTTGCTCGGGCCATCCTGGCGCCAGCTTCTCGTCGAGTGGCCGGATGATGGCGCGATACGGCCGCCGAATCTCCGGAGGCAGCGTCTCTACCAAATCGTTCGCAATTGCAACATCACGAATTCTCAATGCGCATTCCTGACAGAGGAACGTCACCAACTCGATGTTTTTACTGCGAACCGAGTAACCAAGAGGCCCATATTTAGAACTTATCGGTGTCCCTTTAAAACGTGTATCTGCACCCTCCGCAATAGACTCCCGCACGACCTGTACGTCTCCCACGAGGCAACCAAAAAGCATTTTCCAGTTCGGTGACCCGCAGTCAGGTGTCAAGCGATAGAGCCGCTTCGCCGCCTCAGACTGTCCGCTAAGAACAGCCTCAATAAACGGGGTGTGGTTCCAATAGTTACGGTGCAAGGGATTAGCTCCAGCCTCTAAGAGGTCTTCAACTGCGTTCATCATGCCCTTTCCCGCAGCGAGCCAAAGTGGAACATCCCCTTTTGAGTCCCGATTATCGATACGGTCCTCTGCCAGACCACTATAGAACCACGGGCTCTCCCTCTCCGTATCTGCACCATGTCCCAACAACGCCTTCCAGCTGCTACAGTTGTCACGAAGGACGGCTAAGTAAAGAGGCGTCTTCTCATCATAGACATAATTCGGATCAACTCCTGACGCCAGCAGTTTGCAAACACGGTCAGATTCTCCGTGGTAAATCGCAATGTGAAGCTTCTCGCACTCAGTCAATGCGGCACCACGATTAGTTAGAAGCTCGACGGCTTCATTCATTCGTTCGCGAATAGCCTCATACAATAGTGATACCCCTATGTTGTCGGTAACATTGGGGTGTACAAGCTTAGGGATCAATATCGGCAATGCGAAGCGCCAAGTGTCATCGTCGAAGAATACTTGGCCGGCTCTGGGAATGTCACCATCTCCGAATCGTTCCCGAAGTGAAACAAACAGAGAAAAGATCGATGGGTATTTGAGTGACACAATAAATGGCACACCGTCGTTCGAGAAGGGGTCCGCCCCTTGTCGAACAAGCGCCCGAACCTTTGCTTCATCGCCGTGGCGAACGGCCTCTAGCAACTCGCCGTTAAGTGTTTTGTTCATTCCACTACCCCTGTGAACCACTGCCCCATCCTCTTCAAATTGAGTAGCTCGATGAAGAATTCAAACGTCTCCCTCTCCTTGACAGTTAAAGTCAAGGTAGGACAGGCTCCTGCCGGACTTCCTGTTCCGCTCTTTTGGTCCCCGTAGTCTTCTCCGTAGTTCGCAGTCGTCACTGGAATCTGGGGAGCGGGAAACTTTCCGCAGGCCCAGTCGGGGGCGTACGCACCTTGTTGCACCCAGCGGTGAAAGCTGGTCGGCCCCCAGTCTGATGGGCAACGGGTGAGTTTGTGTTTCACGGGGGTGTCGTGAATGTAATCAAAGTGGACATCGAAGTCGTCTTCGTCTTGGATAACGTGCTCCCCAAAGCGTGGCTGCCAGATGGCGCGGCGGTCCTCGCGACGCGTTCCGTCCGAGACCTTCCAGTCTGTTCCTCCCGCTGCCAGAAACCGTTGCGTGAAGTCCTTTTTGATCGTGCTCCAGCGTCCGAAATCATTGTCGTCGCCCGCAGGCAACGTCCAGTTTGCGTGCAAGTGCTCGGGCAGAAGGACCACCGCATTCATTTCAAACGGCCAATCCCGTTGACAGTCCCGAATCACCTCCCCCAACAAAGTGCGATTGGCCTCGTCATGAAAGAGCCGACGTCGCCGATGCCTCACCACAGTGAAGAAGTACGTCCCCCCAGCGACCCGCGCGCGTCGGTACAGTAGCACAATCCATCCCCACCAATGAACCCAGTATCCGTAGGTCAGGCTGTGCCTGACGACAACGTCAAACAGTAATCAATGTCAGGCACAGCCTGACCTACGCTTGCTACGAATGCGACTGCGTTCGATCCTGCGTAAACGCGCTGGTCGAAAAGGTCGTGGCTGGGACCATCACCGCTGGAAGAATTCCTTCTTTGCCGCACATGGGCTGTTCAATCTGAAGGCCGCCCATGCCTTAGCCTGTCAATCCTCATTGAGGTAACACCACCAACCGGAGAGCCGTGTGCGGGAGATCCGCACGCACGGTTCGGAGGGAGGGGAGGCTCAAACCAATGAGCCTTCCCTACCCCTATCTGTCCCTGCCGTCACTCATCGATCGCAACCGTCGAAGAGCCGCGACCCGCGTCCGGAGCAAGTCGAAATTCGATATGTGCCGGTGAAATGGGAGTGCCGGGATGCGAATCCCCGCAACATAACGCAACGCTTGCCTCGCACGGTCTATACCCGTCGGGATGAATCCGTATCGTGGTCACATAACAGGGGTCCGGAAGCCACGATCCGCGAATCCAAGCAAAAGTTTCTGGAAGCCAGAGTTTGCCTGGCGAAATTCGTGTCACCGACAGGCGTGAATCGAGGTCATTCACAACAGTCACATCTTTCGCCTCGACATCCACGAGATTTCCTTTCGTATCGGTGACAGTCAACAGCGCAGAACGGGACACTCTAGATTCTTCCGTCCTTAACAATACCCAAGCGAGAAGGACGAGAAACATAACAGAAACATATCGAAGCACCCGAGAACAACCACTGACCATTTCCACTGAATGATCTTGACTCACAGCAACCTCCACCTACTGGATCGGTAGTCCATGGGGAACTTTGTCGTGCGGTCACGGATAATTCTGGCGGTAAGGAATCGGAGGCGGCTGTGTCTGCCACCCATTAAGCGTCACCCGGGCGCGGTCAAGTTCTTCCCCCGTGAATTCTCCCATAACGTATAATTAAACAATTCGTGCCTGTTGCTCAAAGTTAAATGTCCACAACGGCTTTCCAAGGTCTGAGCGATTTAACAGGTAGCTGTCATTGTACCTACCGAACTTCTGAATCAGCAATGCAACGAAGTCAGTGATATTGTTGTTACCTTGTTGAGTCTGCAGGACGTGAGTCATCTCATGGGCAAAGTGCCCACGCTTCCACCCAGTCGCTCGAGAAACCTGAAACCACGATCACACCCAAACGTCACCTCGTGAGCGTGCCCGAATTCGTTGTACGACTGACGATGCTGTTGACGACGAGGATTCATCCCCGGATGATACCCACCCCCGGGGGCTTCCGCTACCAGGTTGTGAATTTTTTGCCTGGTGGTTTTGGTGGGGTGATTATACTCCTGCGGTTCGTGGATGGGATTGATGGTGCATTGGGATGCGGGAGGTGTGATGGAACGGGCAGCTAAGAATTCGGCAGTCCGGTATCAGCGAGTCGAGCGGCGGCAGATCGAGTGGCGACCGTTATCGTTGGACCAGCTTGTGCCAGTATCCGTAGGTCAGGCTGTGCCTGACGACAACGTAAGACAGCAATCAATGTCAGGCACAGCCTGACCTACGCTCGCTGATTGGTGACGAGCGTGAAGAAGTCTATTCCATTAGGAACGAGAGCACGACGGTAATTGGGCATACCGAAAGTCTATCAACAGTGGGCGTCAGGCACAGCCTGACCTACGCTGGCTGCGGACTGTTCGGCCAGCCAATTCTCGGCGTCGATTTCGCCGGCGCGGATGGCCTCCTCGATCTGCTTGAGCCAGCACCATTCCCAGAGGGGGACCATCGCGACGTCCGTCCGGCCGTAGCGGGCCACGATCACCGGCTCATTGGTGCGGGCGACATGCAGGTAGGCGACCCCGAGCACGTCCCGCAACTGGCTGATCGCAACCTCATGCTCCATCGGGATTTCCAGACTTGTACAACTAAACAAAAGTCTGCTCCTACCCGCGACGGTTCCCTGTGGTATCATGCGAACGGCTGGTTTTTCCGAGGACCCGCTGCTATCGCTGACCGACACGCGTCGGTAGAATCTGAGTGGTGGTTATTGAGACAAGAACAAGTAGTGCAGCAAAAACTAAGGACGTCTGCATGGCAACGGGAAAAGCTATTTTACTCCAGCATCAGAATGATCACATTGAGGACGCCGTAATCGTGTTCAGTTTTCCTAATACAGGACGTCGACAATTCGCATCCCTCATTCGTGGAATTGAGTTTCGATGAAGTCATTAGCGTCCGCAGCGCCAGAACCGATTGCACCCCAGCAATTGGGATCTACCCTGATAAACCTGGGAGCAGTTTCATTGTTGAACTCACCGATTCAACGTGGGCGATTGAGGCGCGTCGCGCCTACGTCTACGCAACCTCACCGCTAAAGCCACGTGGACGCCACTTCGTAGTCAGCAACCACTACATCTTCCATGAGATCCTTTCCGAGTCATTTTCGGAGAGTGTCATTGGACCAGAGGATTCACGCTATGAGTTCGTCAACAGTCTTTTCAACATGTAACGCACACAATTCCTTCGGCGACCCAAACGATGGCAGGTTCAGCAAATCTAGACTTCTTTGCTGTTGAGGAAGACCAGGAAGCGATACTCAGCTTCTTATTTTCGCAAACCGATGTGCGCGTCTTTGAGGCGTACTCGGAATTCGGTACTGATCTGCGAGAATTCCGGACAACCGAAGAAGTCTCAGCAGCGTATCCGTTGGGCATTGATCTCCACGGAAACGGGCATGCCGTGCTGCTTAAATTGTGGTCACCTTCGGTAATGGAGCAGCTGTCGATCAGACGTATTGCTCTGAATCCGGAGTCATGCAATGGACATACCTTCCGCTATTGCATTGATGGTGGTGGACTGATGCAACTCTATTTCGGCGGGGTCTGCGAACGAGTTGTCACGTTGTCGCACTTCGGTCATCAGAGTCAGGTCCGAGCTGAGAAGTGGGATGTTGACCAAGGGGTGAAGTGGCCAGTGCTAAAAAAGCTGTCCAACCGGATCGTCTACCATATTCGCAAACGATTGGGTGTGGCGAAGGTTCCAGGCCGTCCCGTGTTGGCAAAGGCATATGAATTGGCAAAGTCGGGATATGCGCTCAAGTTGGCGACTCAAACTCCGTGGGAATATGAATTGCAGTAGCTCTGCTCATGCGGCGATTTCTTCGCAAACAACAGTTTCCACAGTCGCACCATTGCTCTCAAGCCGTCGGTAATGAGACCAGCCGCCCCTTTTGGGGGGCGGCTGGTCTCATCACCGACCGAGCGCCCTCTGGCTCACTTGCCCGGACTCACTGGCCCATTTCAATTGGCAGGCATATTCACCTGATACCCGGACACATGCAGTCCGGGTCAATCTGTCCGGGTATCCGGGTATTGACCTGGCTCGCCTTAGGAAATTAAACGCATCAATGAACACGAATCGCAACCAGAAACGGCAAGACTTTGAACAAGCCCTTGGAGAGTCTTTTGGTGAATGTGTTTGTCCGCCTGTGCCTTTTGAAGATGCCTCGCCTCACGAATGTTGCGAAGTGACTTGGGCGGCCATTGGGACCGATGTAACTCCAACTCAACTGTCTGAATTGTCTGACGCTGACGTTCGTTCTTTGGCGATGCAGTTTGCCAATTACTTTGAGGTCGATCCTCCAACGTTCCAGCAGATCAAAGCGGCAATTGAAGGAACATTGGCACGCTGGCCAGTTGGATCACTCGGTGAAGGCGATTAATCCACATCATCAGAATGGGCCAGTTGGAACCCGTCGAGTTCCCGGTTGCCGTGCCCCTTGGCCACCTTGCAGGAGATGGCCACCCGGCAGTACCCCCAGGAACCGTCCGCCGGTGGCCAGCGAGATCGCGATGTCGACGCTGATGTTCGTCTTGAGCGACTTCTTCGGGGCGACCAAACACGCCGGCTGATCCTTCACCAGGACGCCGTCGATCAGGTACGTCAGGTCGAACTTCCCACCCTAATCTCTGGTGGGGGACGAGTTCCTCGGCGGTGATCCTGGCGAACGGCGACTGATCCTGCTGGCCCACCGCCTCCTCGATGGCCCGCTGCTTGGCCTTCGCCTCGGCCAGCACCACGCTCCCCGGCTTCGACTTGGCATTGGCCAGTAAGGGAAGGTCATGGGAGAGCTTGAGGAGGTCAGAGCGAACATCATTCATTGAATCCGGGCCGTTTGCTAAACTCACAATGTTGTTCCGGATTCAAGTTTACGATTGTTGGCAGTTGCCGGCGGGAGCGCTAGGGACCGATGAAATCAGGCAAACCATTGATCGCAGATGTGATCGACAAACTGAACGCTTCACCTTTGTTTCAGTTGTCGCTGGCTTCCAAGGAGCTCTTTCACAGCAACCTTCTGGCATGGCTATGCACGGCCTACTCAGACCTTGTTATGCCATTGTTTGCTCGATTTCTTCCACAGCAGCCGGACGTACTTGGCCATCCGACGGTACATCGAGAACATAAGAACGTTGACCTCATGATCCGATTTTCAGACGGTCATCAACTCGTCATCGAGAACAAGGTCAAGAGCGTCCCAAGGGAAAGGCAGTTGAGGGAATACTCGGATGCCGTGAAGAACAAGGAGCAGACCGGATTCCTTCTCTTGAGTCTTACTCGCCCAGGATTCCTTGGAGAGGGAGATACAGCACACACGCTCAGCAATGGCGTCCTTTGGCATTACATGTCGTACCGCGACCTGGCGAATCTGTTGCGACCACTCGCATCGAGTATCGATGAGCGAGACAGGTATCACGGAGATCTGCTGAAAGATTACATTGACTTTATTTCCCTTATGGATGAACTACAGACACAATTCGCAATCGATTGGGAAGACCCCGATTGGAACTTCTTCGGTATGCAGGACGACCTACGAAGGATCAAAGAGATTCGATTACACGACCTCGTTGACAAGCAGCGATTCACTGAACTCGCCTGGCGCGTAAAAGCAAGACTGGAGTCCGAGGGTTTTAGTGACGTGGTCATGCAGCACCTCCCCGACGGTGATCCCGGACAGATTTCGGTCTTCTCTGGAATGACGCACGGAGTTGGCCTATTCGACATGAAGTACTTGCTGACCAATTGTGTTGGCGAGCCCGTGCTGTTGGGTGTACAGATTCAGGGACGGCAGTTCAGACTCAATGTGCAGATGAAGCGGGGACAGACGCAATCGAAGGCGATTGCTGAGTCGCTCCTAAATCCGCGTCAAAGCAATCGCATTTGGTTCAATCTCGATCTTGTTCCGGGAGATGCTGATGAGGCTCCCGCGAAACGCAACTTTAACCAATACAGCGGCATTTTCTGGTACCGCTATAAGAAGCTTGGACGAATCTCTCCCGCTTCGCTGATCGAAACGATCGTTCAGTATGCACGTCTCGTTCGTGACAATCAGGAGACTCTCCGACAGCAGATCGGCACACAGACAACGTGAGGGCATGGCACCCAACATCACGAATATGCCACCCTGCCCACCCTGCCTGCGGATTCTGACACGTGGTTGCTCGACGGACCCAGTATCAAAGACCAAGACGCGTCAACCGCGTTCTGGAGATTCGCATTCACATGGGAATTACCCGTAATTGAGTTGCTGAAGAAGCTACGAAAGCAGGGAGTGTCCGCCAGAACTCGACGGAGAATTGACTTCCATATTCAAGACTTGGAAGGACCGTGACGACTCGGTGGGGTGGCCGGGAGCCCCTGCCGCAGTGGCTAGCATCGCTCTTGCGTTCAGTGCTTCGTCCGGTGCGACGTTCCCCGCAAGTTTCCATAATGAACAGATCGGAAAGTAATCACTTCCTTGTGAAATACTTGCAATGAGCAGGAGGAGTCGGGATAATCGTGGGGAGTCGGTCCAGTTCTTGTGATCGAAGTCAGCACATCATCTCCGAAAGTGGTTCCGCGATGAAAACACGCGACCAATTCCCTCTTGTTCAATTCCTGATTGTTGTCGCCATTGGTGCTGTTGTAAGTGGCTGTGGTGGTGGCGGAGCAGAAGTTCCCCCGTTGGGAATCGTCAGCGGCGTCGTGAAAGTTGATGGAAAACCGATTGAAGGTGCTCGCGTTGAGTTCATCCCGGAAGCGGGAGGCCGCCCTTCCTCTGGGGTCACCGATCAGGACGGAAAGTACACCCTCAGCTATGCAGATGGTGTCGAAGGGGCCGCCATCGGGAAACATAAGGTCTCGGTTCGCACCGAACGTGCCGCGTTTTCGCCCGAAGGTGGCGAAGGTGTGGCAACCGAAGCCCGTCTCGAAATGCTCCCCCCTGAGTACAACGACGCCACCTCGCTCAGCGAAGAAGTCAAGGCGGAGCCAACTGTGATTAACTTTGACCTGGAAACCAAAGGTTTCAAACCCGGTACTAAACGTCGAGTGAACGACGTGTGAGTCGAAAGACGAATGACATGAACCGTTTCGAGGCGACTAAAACATACGATTTTTTGACAGTTTGGTTAGTCATCGGGAACTCTGTGGAGTTGGGAACTGGTGAATCGTTGTGAGTTTCGTCCATTTTCCGTGCTGCCGACGACAACTTGATAATGTGTGCTTCTCCCCTTTTATTTTTTGGAGACTCAAAATGAGACGAATTCGTCGACGCGGCTTTACGCTGATCGAGCTACTCGTGGTGATTGCGATCATCGCGATTCTCGTGGCGTTGCTGCTCCCTGCTGTTCAGTCCGTTCGCGAGGCGGCTCGTCGCTCGCAGTGCCAGGATCACCTGCACAACATCGCCATCGCGATGCACAATTATGAGTCGACGCACAAGATGTTTCCTCCCGGATACGTTGATCTTCGAGGAGCCCCCGGAGGAAGTCTCGCTGTGGACGACCAGCCGCACTGGGCTTGGTCAGCATTGCTGCTCCCCTTCGTCGAGCAGAAGCCTTTATACGATGCCTTAGGGGTTGGTGGGAATGGTCTGCCAGTCAACGCGCTCGATGCGAACCAGAGCAATTTTCAAAAGCGAATCGATCTGTTCACCTGTCCTTCATCGTCGCAGCCAGACTTCCATAATCCGTCGCCATCACCCGGTTACTGCGTCGACAACTCGGCCATGACGAACATCGGCGTCGCGATCACGAACTACGTTGGGGGGAACAACAACCGCGACGTTCGACTGAAGTTCGCGACAAACTCTCTCGACGGTAGCACCGGCGCCATCGGCCCCTTCTTCCGAGACAGCAACACAAAGTTCCGCGACTTCACCGATGGTGCAAGTAACACCATCCTACTTGGCGAACGATCTTACAAGATTGGCGGTCGACAGTCTCATGCGGGTACGCTTCTCATTGTCCGGGACAACACTGGCGCTGGACCAACCGCAGCCGATAACGCTCCAATATGGAATCAGGGGATCATGACGATCACAGGCAGCACGCGGTATCCCATCAACCAAACACCAACGGCCAGCGGCAACTGCCAGGAGTGCCAAGCTTACAGCAGCGCTCATCCCGGGGGATGCCATGTCGCCCTTGGTGACGGCAAAGTGGTCTTCGTGAGCGAAAACATCGACCTGAACGCTGCGACAAACGCGGTCGACAGCGTGTTTGAAGCGATGGCCGGAATGGCAGACGGCGTCCCCGCTTCACTCCCATAACGAGCCAGTTCCCTCACAACCCGACACCGTCAAAAACCAGCATGGCCGCACTCGTCCAGGAGTGTCGGCCATGTTTCATTTCAGAACCCGCGGTAGCCTATGAGCAACGGACGGGGGTGGAGTTGGGTAAGGGGGTTGACGTGGTCGTCTAGGTGATCGTGTCGCCAGTCTTGGTGGCGGATTGCTTGTGGAACTCAACCCGCACTCGTTGGGTTGAGACGTACTCGAGCGCTTCATGTCGCCGTTGTTAGTTGGAGAACTATTCGATGTCGTTAAACACACCGGTGTAAGCTGATTCCTGATCGACATCGATTCGGTGATTAGAGACAGTAGGGGCCGCTGTGCGGACCGAAGTGAGGACGTCTACTTGTACACGGTCCGTACAGTGGACCCCACCTGGCTGACGTGTCTGGAGAAAAAGATCAACTCCCCCTTCACGATTGACCCCGCCGCAGGATGCCCACGCGATCGAGGGCATGGCAACCAAGTCAACGGATGTGTCACCCTGCCTCAAACTGGAGTCGTTTCTCAAGGCGGAGATTGGTTAACCACTCGCATGCCTACGCTGCCGCTTGACGCATCGTACAGGGTTTTCTGGGGAGTAGTGCATGTTGCTGTAGCGGGATGGGGCGGTGGTGGGCGGCGGTTTTTGCTGGTTTTCTGGAGTCGGCGAGAAGCGGAGAGGGGAGGGTCTTGACTCGATTGGTGGGGGAGTGCGACAAACCAGACTTGTCGCGGGGCTGCCACTTTTTTCGTTCTTGAGTCTGGGGTTTTTGATGCGTTTCATCTCCTTTCTTTCCGCTGGCGTGTTGCTTTTTCTGGTTTCCTTCAGCGGCTGCACGATGACTAAGAAAACGAATACCGCCCGGGCCGGGATGGAACAGTTGCTCATCGCCAATGCCATTGATCAGTCGTTGGATAAAGTCGATTTTCGGGCGTTTTCGGGAACAAACGTCTATCTTGAAGAGAAGTATGTTGACTGTGTCGACAAGAACTATGTGATTGGTTCGGTTCGCTCGCGGCTGTTTGACTCGGGAGCCAAGATTGTTGGTAAAGCAGAAGAGGCGGACGTTGTCGTCGAGGTCCGGACGGGAGCGGTTGGGACGGACACGAACGATGCTTTCATCGGACTCCCCGAACTCGCTCTTCCTGGTGTCGTAACACTTCCGGAAGTCCGACTGGTTGAACGGAACTCGCAGACCGGAACTGCCAAGATTGGCATCATCGCCTACGACGCCAAGACGAAGGAAGTGCTTGGCGGTGGCGGATTGGCGATGGCACGTTCGGACGACAACAACTGGTCGGTTGTGGGAATTGGCCCCTTCCAGAACGGAACGGTCCGGGACGAGGTTCGCCGAAAAGCGGGCAAAACACCGACCTATGGTGGATCAGCAAGAACCGAAATCGCCTTTGATCGAGTCCGGTCGACCGATCCAGCCGCTCAGGACATTCAGTACGCCTCTGGAGTTGAAGAGCGTCGATCTGGTGTCAGTCGAGCGGACCTCTTTAACTACTGATCCGACCCTGTTAATCTCCGGAGTTGTGAGCCATCGCTTCCCGATGGCTCTCCGTCCTGCATTCCTCCGGCGACACGAATGTCTTTGCTCAGTCTGCGAAACGTCTGCTTTACCTTCAGTGGTCCAAACTTGCTCGATGGGATCGACCTCGAAATCAATCGGGGCGAGCGGATCGGTCTTGTCGGACGTAATGGAGCCGGGAAGTCGACCCTGATGAAACTTATGGTCGGGGAGATTCTTCCCGATAACGGTCTGATTCAATTGGAGAACGGCAAACGGATCGCCCGGTTGATTCAGGAAGTTCCCGAGGGGGGGGATGACACCGTCGAAGCGATTGTTACCGGTGGGGCAAGGCCGGTCGATGACCATGTCCTCGAGTGGCAGGTTGCCTACGATGTCGAGCGGGTTCTGGCGAAGATGAACCTTGATGGAGAGGCTCAATTCGGCACGCTGTCGTCCGGGATGAAGCGTCGTGCTTTGCTGGCCCGGGCTCTTGTGGGTCATCCCGACATTCTGTTGCTGGATGAACCGACGAACCATCTCGACATCGACTCGATCACCTGGCTCGAACGATTCCTCAAAGGATACGATGGGACGCTCGTCTTCATCACCCACGACCGGGCATTCCTACAGGCTCTTGCGACCCGCATCCTCGAAGTGGATCGGGGACGCCTGTTCGATTGGACATGCGACTACTCCACGTTTCTCAGCCGAAAACAAGCAGCTCTGGATGCTGAAGAGAAACAAAACGCCCTGTTCGACAAGAAACTTGCCCAGGAGGAAGTTTGGATTCGGCAAGGGATCAAGGCTCGCCGGACCCGCAATGAAGGTCGGGTTCGGGCTTTGAAGGCATTGCGTGAAGAACGGGCTGCACGTCGTCAGAAAATCGGGAACGCCAAGATGCGAGTTGGCGAAGCAGACCGATCAGGGCAACTTGTCGTCCAGGCGAAAGATGTCTCGTTTCAATATGGCGACATCCCGATTGTTACCGGCTTCAACGCCGAAATCATGCGGGGCGATAAGGTTGGCATCATCGGACGCAACGGGGCCGGAAAAAGCACACTGCTCAAGCTGATTCTCGGCGACCTGCAACCGACCAGCGGCAGTATGCGTCATGGAACGAATTTGCAGGTCATCTACTTCGACCAGCTTCGCGAGTCGATCGACGAAGAGAAAACCGTTGTCGAAAACGTCGGTGAGGGACAGGAGACGATCGAGATCAACGGGCGTCGGCAGCACGTGCTCGGCTACCTGCAAGACTTCCTGTTCACCCCCGAGCGGGCACGACGACCAGCCCGGTATCTCTCCGGGGGAGAGCGAAATCGGCTGATGCTCGCGCGGCTCTTTAAGCGGCCATCGAACCTCATGGTCCTCGATGAACCGACCAACGATCTTGATGCCGAAACACTGGAACTGCTCGAAGACCTCGTTGTGAATTACCCTGGCACACTCCTCTTAGTTAGCCATGATCGTGCGTTTCTTAACAACGTCGTTAGCAGCACGCTCGCGTTTGGCCCTCATGGTGAAGTAAAAGAGTATGATGGCGGATACGATGACTATCTTCGCGCCATCGAACAAGGAGGCAACTCAACGGACGGCTCTACGTCCGAAGCAACGCCCCTTCAGTCCAACCGAGCCGCAATGACTCTGGCGAAGTCTCCGACAGCCGCTCCCGTCGTGAAGAATCGCCCGAAGTTGAGCTACAAAGAGGCGAAAGAACTCGACGATCTCCCGGCAAAGATCGAGGCACTCGAACAGGAACAGGCGACATTGAACGAAACGATGGCCGACCCTGCCTTCTTTAAGAAGGATGGCAACACCATCGCAGAAGCGACACGTCGCCTGCAGGAACTCCAAGCCACAATCGAAGAGAAACTCGCCCGCTGGGAAGACCTGGAATCCCGGAAGTGACGTCGGCCTTCCTTGCCTTAGGATCTATTGCTTCGATTCAGGAACCTTCGTCCAGACCTCGACGTAAACGGTCCATGGTTCATCACGTGCAAGGCCGACGACGCTGACCCACTTGCCATCCTTGAAGGTGATGACCGAGGTTCCATCGGCAATTTTCTCGCCGACTCCTGCCCCCTCAGTGACAGTTGCGTTCGACCATTGGAGGACACGTAGCTTATCCTGATGCGTGATTTTCAGGTCGGCCGTCTGTTCGCGAAGTAACGAACCATCCGGCCCATAGACTCGCAGTGTCTCGGCATGATCCCGTATCGTCTTTTCGAACCGTATTTGCGTCCCATTGGGGATCGTCTGCCGCCGTTCCCACATGCCGTCCAAAGTCTTCCAGTCGGCGGCGACATCGTCTCGGCTTGCAGCTTCGAAGGGAGGAAGTTTTACGGCAGGAACTCCCGACGACGGCAGGTCCAGAGTCGACTCCGCTGATCGCGCCGTGGTAGGGAATGAAATCACCAGAAACAACAGTCCGCATCGTACTATTCGCATGGACGTACCTCGCTTGCCTTGATTGTTCCCCGTTAGACAACCCTCGTTCGCGAGCGTCTTGTATCCGACCCGGCCCGAGCATCGCAAGATCATGTTTGCGTTGACGTAGCGATGGATCACCTTGCCGAATTGTGGGAATCACCTCACGACAAGTGGCTTGGCTCGGTTTACCGTGGCCAATGGTCCTGATACCCTCACGGACTGTCGTGATTTGCGATGGATGCTCCGGGTGTGGCTCACTCGGGTTTCTTCTGGTCCTCGTTTTAAGTTTGCACTTATGATCACTGTGGGAATGAATTATCACGTCCTCGAAGGAAAGCAGCAGGACTTCGAGGAGAAGTTCGCGGGGGTGATTGGAGCATTGAATGCGGCAGAAGGGCATGTCCATTCGACGCTGTGGAAGGATGTGGCCGATGGGGCGTCGTATCTCATTACCAGCGAATGGTCTGACGAGTCTGCATTCACGGAGTTCATCCGCAGCGATGCCTTCCGCGCGGTGACGAACTGGGGTAAGGAACAAATCCTTTCCAGTCGACCTCAACATAAGATTTATAAGAGTTAGGTTCTTACGATCATGATAAGCGATGGGCATCCTGCAATAGGTCAAACGCGGTGACCCAATGGTTTTTCAGGAACGAGGGATTTGATGTTGCCGGAGTCAGTAGCGGCGTATCGGCTGGTGATCTTTGCCAGTGTGCTCGTCGTGATGATGGTAGTGGAGTCTGTTTGGCCAAGGCGGGCACGATCCGAAACGCGACGTGCGCGATGGCCCGGCAATATCATGCTGACGGTGATTAATGCCGTGGTGTTGCGACTGATTGAGCCCTTGAGTGCGATCGCGGCTGCGATCCTGGCGGTCGAGAAAGGTTGGGGACTCTTACCTCGACTGGGGCTGGCTGACTGGCAACTCGTGCTCGTGACGATCTTGCTCTTTGATCTGTTGATCTATGGGCAGCACCGGTTGTCGCATCTGTTAAAACCGGCGTGGAGGTTGCATCGGGTGCATCATGCCGATCATGATCTGGATGCGACGACTGGCATCCGTTTTCATCCGATCGAGATCATTATGTCGATGCTCATTAAGGCCGGAGGAGTCTTGCTGCTCGGCCCCTCGCCGCTTGCGGTTCTGTCATTTGAAGTGCTGTTGAATGCGTCGGCTTTATTCAATCACAGCAACCTCCGATTACCGCGACAGATCGAGAGGCCATTGCGGTGGTTGATTGTGACTCCAGAGATGCACGAAATTCATCATTCGGAAGTTCGGACAGAGTCGGACAAGAACTATGGGTTTTTTCTCTCTTGCTGGGATCGCCTGTTTGGGACCTACCAGGAGACTCCGCAGCAAGGGATCGATGGGCTGAAGATTGGGTTGGACGGGACCCGGAACAAACCGACATCAACGTTGGGGTTCTTGCTGGGGAGTCCGATCAGGGAGAAGCCGTGAAGTCTGTGCGTGAGAAGTCGATGAGGTTTGAGAAGTCGAGCGGGCGTCAATCGTGTTGCTTGACGAAGTTGCGGTTTCAGGGAAATGGGAGTTTTTTCGTCGTGGGGATGAAATCGCTTTTCGTCATGGGGGAACGGGGATAGAATTGGGGGCGACATCGCGACAGGAACTGATCTCGCGAACCTTTGGTGGTGAACGGTGTCGCAGTGTTGATCGCGACTGATAAGTCGCAGCGAGGACGTCTGAGCGATTCGCTGACAATTTCCTCCCAGCGAAAGACCAACATCTAAGCTTGAGCCCCCTTTCCCAGCGTGAGACCAAAGCCCTAGACTGATAGAGTCGACAGACACTTTGCCCAGCTTTCTTGTTGAAGCGGCGACACTCTGGCGGGGCGATCTCCCGGTCCTCACAGCGGCAACCCTCGGATTCCGAATGCCCACGGCTTCCCTCTCAGTTTCCAGTATCGACATTTTGCGCATCTTGTTCGGACCGCAAGATGCCATCTTGCGCCGACTTCGGGAGGCGTTTGGGGTCAATGTTGTCGCTCGGTCTGAACAATTGCATCTTGAAGGGACCGCAGAACAAGTCCGTCAAGGGGTCGAAGCGCTGACGGAACTCATCGAGATCGTTGAACGCAAAGGGAGGTTGAAGGAGGAAGAAGTGGCTCGTGCCATTGCCCGAGCGTTAGGGCAAGTGGGGGCACCGGCCCAGGCCATCGACCTGTTCGAGAAAGCCAAACGAATTGCCCCGCGAACTCCGGGGCAGGCAGACTATGTCGAAGCGATTCGAAAGAATGACCTTGTCTTCTGCCGTGGACCGGCAGGTTGCGGAAAGACGTATTTGGCTGTCGCGATGGCGATCAATGCGCTGAGGCAGCAGACAGTCCGTAAGATCGTGCTCGTTCGACCGGCGGTCGAGGCAGGGGAACGGCTGGGGTATCTGCCGGGAGATATGCTCGCGAAAGTCAATCCGTTCTTGCGTCCTCTGCTCGACGCCCTGGCCGACATGCTCGATTACGAACAGGTCCGACGATACATGGAGATGGATGTTATCGAGATACTTCCGCTTGCCTTCATGCGAGGACGAACACTCAATGAGACGTTCATCATTCTGGATGAAGCGCAGAACACGACACTGACACAGATGAAGATGTTTCTGACCCGGATGGGGGAAGGGTCGAAGATCGTCGTCAATGGCGATGCAACGCAGACCGACTTGCCCCCGACCTCGACGTCGGGCTTACAGGATGCGATCATGCGGCTTGAGGGAATCGAAGGGATCGGTGTTGTCGATCTCAGTGGACGTGACATCGTGCGGCACCGACTGGTGCGAGAAATCGTCGATGCCTACGACGACGATGCGCCACGCAAGAATCGGAAGAAGAAATAACTCATCGTCCTGTGTGTGGTTTGTCTGCATCACTCGATCGACCTGCGTTTTATTGCTGGATTTTGCATGTTTAGTTGGCCCTGGAATGGTTTGAAACGGTCCCGATCGTCGCGGACCGGGTCGCTTCGAAAGAAGTCGCGAGGATGGCGAAAGCTCCTCGAAGGGCTGAGGGATCGCAGTGTTCTCCTGAGGCTGAGCGTCTGCCTTGCGGCCATGCTAGCCATGCTGGTAGTTGTCGAAAGTTGGAAAGCTCCGTTTCCGTTTCGCGAAGGGGACATGCCGCAACATGGCGTGGCAGCGAAGATCAGCTTTCAGCGGGTCGATACCATTCGGACGGAACAGGCCCAACACAATGCTCAAGAGCATGCCCCCTTTGTCTTTCGCCAACGACCTGAGTTAATCGATCAACTGCCTCAACAGTTGCGAGCCGACTTGGGAAAGATTGCCAGTTCCGACACGATGGAGGGGTTGCCTCCTGAGGTACGGGCGGCATTTGGGCTGGGCGTCTTGGGAAAGGATGAAGACCGCAACCGCGAAGCGGCATCGTTCCGGACAGAAGTTCCCGAGGACCGTTTTCTTGCACTCAAACTGGCGATCTCCAGTGAAGACATGTTGACAGCCCAGCAACGAATCGACGATGTGCTGGATGACTTCACCCAGATGATCGGTTTGCTGGGACGCATCGGGACCGTCGACTCGCAGGTCGTTCGTAAAGCTGGCATTACCAAGGGAAGCAAGGTGCGGATCACGTCGCCGGTCTCTCTGGAAGAGCCGATCGATTTGCTGTTGCCGCAAGTTCAATTGAACGACCGTCTCAACGAGGCGGGAGACCTTGGAAAGGCCTGGCTGAGCTACACCGGCATCCCACAGACGATTCGCCCTGCCCTCTCGCACTGGCTGGTGCAAGAGGCTCCCTACACTTTGCAGTATGACGCCATCGCCACGAAGGAACTGCGAGATGAAGCACTCGGTCGGGCGACGACGATCTACGAAGCATTCAGTCGGGGGGATGTGCTCGTCGAACCGGGGGAGATGATCGATCGGACTCACCTCGATTTGTTACGAGACGAGTACGATGCGATGGACGAGCAGATCGGAATCATGGCGAGACTATCCCGAATGGGGGTTGTCTTCCTGATGATTCTCGTGCTGACCATCTTGAAAGCGTGGTATGTTGTACGCAACGAACCGCGGTTCGTCCGCAGCCTAGGGCGACTGGGCATCTACCTCGCGGCCATCCTCATCGCTGTCGCGCTCGGTCGATTGCTTTCCTTCTGGACGCGAGCCGAGATTATTCCCGTTCTGGTGACGGTCATGGTGTTCGCGATTGCTTACGATCAGGTGCTTGCAATTCTCACCGCATTTACGCTGTCGCTCATCATTACCCTGTCGACGACGACGCATTTTGACCAGTTTGTTGTCCTGATGGGGACCGCCGCGACGGCGGTCATTCCACTCAACCGGGTGGCCTCTCGTTCCTCGCTGATCAAGGTGGGGTTCTATGCCGGACTGACGTACTTTCTTACGAGTTGCGGCGTTGGAATCGTGCAGAATCAGACGTTGTCCGAAGTCTTCTCGAATCACATTCTCTTGGCACACGCCGCGTGGGGGGCTGGTTGGTGTTTGGCTGTGGGGTACTTCGTTGCCGGAAGCTTGCCGATTATTGAGTCGACTTTTGGAGTGGTAACCGACATCAGCTTATTGGAGATGAGCGACCCGTCGCATCCCTTGTTGCAGGAACTCGTGCAGCGGGCACCGGGAACCTACAACCACTCGATCGCGGTCGCCAGCATCGCCGAGACCGCAGCCGAGTCGATTGGGGCAAATGGACTGTTGGTCAGGGTCGGGGCATACTTCCATGACATCGGCAAGATGCTCAAGCCTCAGTATTTCATCGAGAACATCGCTGCGGGAGCCGAGAGTCGACACGAGCATCTCGCTCCCGCGATGAGCACGCTGATTATCATTGGGCACGTCAAAGACGGAGTCGATCTGGCGGAACGACACCGACTCCCGCAGGCACTCATCGACTTCATCGAACAACATCATGGGACAACTCTTGTCGAGTATTTCTATCGCGTCGCCACGCAACAGGCGAACTCCGATCCGGGGCACGAGCACGATGCCGAAGAATCGGCCTTCCGTTATCCTGGCCCCAAACCTCAGTCGCGTGAAGCAGGAGTCTTGATGCTTTCGGACGCAGTGGAAAGTGCCAGCCGGACACTCTCCGACCCAACGCCAAAGCGTATCGAGTCCCTTGTGCATGGGATCACAATGAAGCGGTTACTCGATGGTCAGTTCGACGAATGTTCGCTCAAACTCAGCGAGATACGGACGGTCGAACAGACATTGGTGAAGTCGCTGATCGCGATCTATCACACCCGCATCCGCTACCCCGATGCCCCCAGCGATCACAGAGCCCCGGCTGTCCCCGCGTAGGAAACGATCGCGACTCCGTTCATCGTATGACGGAAATCTATGTCGGTTTCTCAAACAAGACTTCAGGTTCGACGAGTCGTCGGAGGCGAACCGATTTCAACAAGCAAGGATGTTCGTTTGTACGGAACGATGCTGCGTCGGCTTGCTTCAAGGCGAACTCTATCGGGGATTCGTCTCTCCCTGTGTGAGCCGTTGTTGGTATTCGCGAAACGTTACCCACTGCATTCGCTCTGATTCTCGAGTCCGTTCCCACTGATGGATCAGGTTACGGTCGATTGCCTGCAACTGTGCTCCAAACTCGTGTTCGGCCTGCAGATGCATTTTCGCTGGGTTGCGTCCTTTGAGAACGACCGTTACGGGGAGACGCTGCCGCCCACGCAAGACCTCGTTCAGCTTAAGGCGAGCGTCTGGATACATCGCCTGCGAGTGGAGGACCGAATTCAATTGAGCGGCCCAGTCGGCATAAGTGAGGTACAGTTCGAGGTTGTCCCGAGACGAGGCAGTTTCGGTGCGAACGATGTAGTTGAACTCGGCTCCACTGAGTGTGAGTTGTCGGTCGTCCGTGTCCCAAGACTCCTGAAACTGCGGATTGAGTTGAAAGCTGAGCATTTTGAGGCGGTTTGCGTCTTGGGGAGCCGACGAGTTCGCGAGTTCGTCTTCGAGGCGAGCCCCCTCTGTGCGGGCGAGTTCATTGAGTTGTCGTAACTCCGACATGGGGACAATCGAACCCATGTAACCATGAATCAGCACGAAACGATCGTGTATCGGTTCGTAGATGACCAGTTCGCCGGGACCATCCATGTAGTCGTAGACTTTCCCCGCGTGAAATAGCGTCAGGCTGCGACCGACAACGGAATTTGCCGGTGCGGCAATGTTGACATCGCGCACTGTCGTATAGACACGAAAGTCTTGAGCATAAGCCTGAGCGCCTCCCAGAAGCCCGGAGACCATCAGGGTCAACGCTGTTAACCGACGATAACGACACTGGGCCATCTTGGCCTCCGCTGAAGAATCACAAACGCACTCGAACAGGCCGAACAAACTCCTATGGCATCGATGCCACGTTGCATCAATCGGTGACTCGTACTTGTTGCCTGCCAGCGACAGATTCGGGGAGACTTTCGTACAACGGACATCCCAGTCCGTCGACACGTCGTCCCGCTGACGGACGAGGACGCCCGTCGTCAACGAATTATCCACAGTGGCACAGCACACGTCGGGGTCACCTTGCACAAAGGTTGTCCGACCGTGGATTATCACGGCGGGCAACGATTGTTCGGGGGAATGTTGGACCCTAAAAGAAGAGGCCGGTCAGTGACAAGATGGCAGCGCCGAATGACCCCGGAAACGACCCAAGACCGGCAGAAACGGTCGGTTGTTTGCGAGAAGTCGCAGGAACGGCAAGAAGGCGTTTCCTAAGATGGGGGAGTCGACAACTCTTCGAGCAGCGCGGTTAGCCGTTGGCGAATCTCGTCGGTTCGTGGTCCATCTAGAACTTTGGAATCGTCCCGTTCGGTGACGTAGAAGACGTCGACCACTTGGTCAAAGTGCGTCGAGATCTTCGCAAGGTCAATCGAGAGGTCGAGTTCATAGAGTACACGCGATACCCGGAACAACAGGCCGGGGCAGTCGTGAGCAAAGACGTCGATGATGGTTCGACTATCAGAAGACGCATTGTCAATGACGACGCGAGCCGGAAGGTTTGAGACCGTCGGCTGTGACCGGTTTGCCCCGAAGCGTTTGTTGCGATGAAAGACGGCGTCGACCGTTTCGTCTCCCCGCAATACCTTCGTTAGTACCTGAGCAACTTCGTCGATTCGTTCCTTGGGCGAATTCCCCGAGAAGTCAGAGTCGAGCACTCGAAAACGATCGATGATCGTCCCCTCGTCGGTTGTGTTAATGTCGGCTGCAATGATCTCCAGTCGCTTCGCCGCGAGGACTCCACAGATGCGATGAAAGCATCCGTCGGTCGCAACTTTGCTCCGTGTGATGATGCGATACTCGACCGTTTGCGTCGCTTCTTCGTTCAGCCCGCTGACATGGATTTCTTGATCGTCGATTCGTTGGATGACATCGAGGTCCGAGGCGATTTGTTCGGGGGACGTGCAGGTGAGGTAATAGGCTGACACTCCCGCGAGTTGTTTCTCGATCCAGGATTGCCGTTCTGCCTCTGGGTAGGCAGAATCGATCGGGACGATGATTGAAGCGACCTTGCGTTTGACCTCTTGCATCCGTTCCTGTTCAAAGTAGCTGTAGTGCTTTCCACTCAAGATCAACATGCAGCGATTGAAGAGGTCGGAAAGCAACTCTGCTTTCCAATCGGTCCAGACGCCGGGGCCGACACCTGTCACGTCGGCTGCGGTCAGTACGAACAACATACGTAATAACTCTGGACTGCCGACTTGATGACTAAACTTCACCAAGAGGTCCGGGTCGGCAGTATCGCGGCGAAAGGCAATGTCCGCCATCTCAAGATGTTGCCGAACGAGAAACATCACTTGCTCGACATGCTTTGGCTGAAGCCCGAGTCGAGGGCCGATCCGTTCTGCAATTCGCTCACCGATAATTGAGTGACGTTCCTTCATCCCTTTCCCCAGGTCATGCAGGATGAGGGCCAGATGCACGAGTTCCTTGTGTTTGAGAGCCCGATACGCCGCTCCAACGGGACTGTCTTCCTGCTCATAAGAGGTGACAACTTCGATTGTGCGGAGCGTGTGTTCGTCGACTGTGTAATGATGATACTGATTGAACTGCATAAGGCAGCGGGCATGCGTGAAGTCGGGGATCAGCAGGTCCAGCAGACGATTGTCGGCCATCTCGCGGAGAATCGCTGGTAGCGAATTCGGGCATCCAAGAATGTCCATAAACAACTGAGCCGACTCGCGGGAAACGTCAGCCGGGAGTCGAGGCACAGCATCCGAAACACCTTCCATCAGTCGTGGTGACGGAGCCAGATCGCTGAGCGCCGCGAGCCGATACATTCGCAAGATGGACTCGACCGAACTACACACCTTCGAAAGATGTCGAGCCGGAGTGTCGACTTCGTCGGGATGCACCCGCAAGTAACGATCGGCCCGATGGCCCACCAACAGGTTTCGTGCAGCACGTCCCATGGATCGCGGACGATGACGATTTGCAAATCGTCGAGTGATTCGGGAGATGTTCGTGCTATGTTGAAAGTATTCCTGCATCAGTCGTTCGACCGCACGCTGAGTTGGCGACTCCTCAATGCCACGATCCCGGGTGATGCGCAACTGCTCATCCCGGGTAAGTCGGTCTTGCTCACGATCTGCACGAAGATGTAAGTCGATCCGAATACGCGTCAGGAACTCTCGAGCGTCCCGGAGTGTCTGCACCTCTTCGGCTGTCAAAAGGTTTGCTTTGAGCAGCGACTCGAGTTCCGGCCTGCCGGTCAATGCGAATCCGAGCCAACGCAACAGGTGCAAGTCGCGAAGACCGCCTCGGGAGTTCTTGACGTCCGGTTCGAGCTCTTGAGACTGCGGCCCCTCTTCAACACGGGCGGTGAGACAGTCAAGGATGAAGGCTCGTTGACGTTTCTTGACGACCGTCTTGGCGAAGGAACGCTGCAACTGATCGACCAGCTTTTCGCTTCCCCAGAGATGCCGGGCTTCGACCAATGACGTGGCGACCTCTGGTTCTTCGCGGGCAAGTGTGACACACTCAGCAATCGTTCGCAGGCTTTGACCGACTTGCAAGCGGGCATCGTAAAGAGCTTGCACACAACGAGAGACCGCATCACGAAACGGAGCCGAGGCGGTCCCCCCGTCGAGGAACAACAGGTCGACGTCGGACGCCGGGCAGAGTTCCCCCCGGCCCGTTCCCCCGACGGCAACGATGGCCGTTCCTTTCCGCAGCTCGCTGACGACATCGTCTGAAAATGGAGCGATCGCCTCTTCCATAAACTCGCAAACCACCGCGACGATTGCCTTGCAGCGTGCGGTGGTGATGTCGATCGCCGGAACCCCCTCGGCAAACATCACACGAGTGCGATCAAGGATCGCCGCCACTCGCTCCTTCCGCCTGTTCAGAACATGCAGAGGGTCGACAGGGGAGTTGAGAAGTTCAGAGACAGGAGACATCGCGAACAAAATAGGGTACGAGTCGAACGGCCATGAAAGGAACGTCGTTCCGATTTCGCCCCATTGTAATCGATTCGACGATGAAACCCACCTTGCTTTGGGCGAGATGTCGTTCCGAATCGCCAGATGTATCGCCAGTCCCCGTCACCGCATCGCTCTGTCACTCGGCGGCACATTACTCATTCACCCATACGACAGACAACAAGATTCGTCAGGAGGCATCCGTCAGATGGCGTCGACGCCGCTTTCGCCAGTGCGGATGCGAACGACATTCTCTAAGGGGAAAACAAAGATCTTCCCGTCGCCCACGCGTCCTGTCCGTGCCGACTCGATGATGGCATCGACAGCGGTCGACACCTCGGAGTCTTTGACGACCACTTCGACTTTGATCTTCGGCAGAAAGTCGACGGTGTACTCGGCTCCTCGGTACTGCTCTTTGTGTCCGCGCTGACGCCCGAACCCCCGAACCTCGCTGACGGTCATGCCGACGATCCCCTTTTCGGTGAGTGCCGCTTTGACGTCTTCCAGCTTGAAGTGCCGAATGATGGCTTCGATCTTGTTCATCTCATAGGTTCCGGGAGTGTGATGTTTCGAACGAGAGTCATGATCGACTTCGTTCCAAGTGACAGATTCAATGATCCACAAAATTGGGAACGACAACGGCCCTCAGGAGGGCGTTAAACGCCCTTGACCAGCCATTCAAACGGCACAAGACCCGCGAGTCGTCTGCGCCGCCGGGGAATCTTGGGATGCCCCGGCGGCGGGACCAGATTTTCAGGCAACTACAACGATTCGGTGCCGGTTTCGCCGGTCCGAATTCGGATGACTTCACTGAGAGACGAGACGAAAATCTTGCCGTCCCCCACCTGACCCGTGCGAGCCGTCTCGATGATCTTCTCTAACACCTTGTCGAGATCGGCATCGTCAACGACAACCTCCATCTTCACCTTGGGAAGGAAGTCGACGGTGTACTCGGCTCCGCGGTATTGTTCTTTATGACCCTTCTGACGCCCGAAACCACGGACCTCAGACACGGTCATGCCATGCACCCCAATGCTCATCAGGGCGTCTTTGACTTCTTCCAGCTTGAAGTGCCGGATGATTGCTTCAATCTTTTTCATCTCAAGGAGTCCTGTTCAAAGTATCGTTTTCCGAAGGTGTGTCTTCGGAACGTGTCAGTGATCCAAATTATGGCAGGCTGAACGTCAGACATCTAGCTGACCCTCATGCCGTTCTCGTGGAGGCTGTCCGTACAGACAGCCCCCACATCTCTGCGCCCCCGGTTCTTTGCAGGAGGGACGAGAGAACAGTGTTCCTTACAAGAAGATGTAACCTTCTTCACCATGTTGCGAAACATCGAGACCTTGAATCTCGTCATCCTGCGAGACTCGGAGCCCCATGGTGGCATCGAGAACTTTAAGTAGCACGACCGAACCGACAACGGCAATCGCAATCGTCGCCAGGACACTTACCAACTGTGGAATCATCTGATGGCCGTTCCCCTCAAGCAGTCCACGATGGTCGGGATTGACCAGTGCTTGCGTCGCAAACACTCCGGTCAGTAACGCCCCCAGAATCCCCCCGACACCATGCACGCCAAACGCATCGAGAGAGTCATCATACTTGAACATGTTCTTCAACTTCGTGCAGGACCAGAAGCAAACCAGACCCGCGAGGAATCCCATCACGATCCCGGAAATCGGTGTGACCGATCCGCTCGCGGGAGTAATCACGACGAGACCAGCCACTGCTCCCGAGCACGCACCCAGGATACTCGGTTTGCCGCGCTGGACCCATTCGCACAACGACCACGCAATAACCCCAGCCGCCGCCGCCATGTGAGTTGCCACCAGAGCATTGACTGCCCCTGGCCCAGACGACAACGCGCTCCCTCCGTTAAATCCAAACCACCCCATCCACAACAGCCCAGTGCCAATGAAGGTGTACGTCAAATTGTGAGGCGGCATCGGTTCATGACCAAATCCGAGTCGTTTTCCAACCAACAACGCACAGACCAAGGCCGAGACTCCCGAACTGATATGTACGACCGTTCCCCCTGCGAAGTCTAATGCCGGATAAGCTGCATTGGAGTTCCATTCGCACAACCAGCCCGCACCACTCCAAACCCAGTGGGCGACCGGACAGTACACAAACGTCCCCCACAACACCGAGAAGACGCACATCGTGCTGAACTTCATCCGCTCCGCAAACGCTCCACAGATCAGGGCCGGTGTGATGATGAAGAACATTCCTTGAAACATCATGAACAACGCCGTCGGAATGCCCGCTGTTGCAGACAATGCAGGAACGATTTGCGCCGCTTTTGCCCCGAGTGCCTTCGCGTTCGACTCCTTCTTCTTGACGACACCTTCTGCCGTCAGATCCTTAGCCTCTTCCGCCGTCAGCTCGACCAGTAACCCTGCCTTGTAGGCTTCGTCGTATTTCGGCTGATCCCAATACGGGAGGACTCCCTTGAGCAGAACGTGATCGAAGTTGCCGACGTACGGGTTTGTCCCGCCGAACGACAAGCTGTATCCCCAGCCGGCCCAAACGACGCTCATCAATCCCATGAGGAAGATGCATTGCATCATCACCCCGAGGATGTTTTTCTTGCGAACGAGACCTCCATAGAACATAGCCAGTCCAGGTGCCGTCATCATAAGCACAAGTGCCGATGAAACGAGCATCCAGGCGATGTTCCCCGAGTCCCAAGCGGGGGCCTGAGCCGTCGTGGCGACATCGTCAGCAACTGCTGTCGAAGCCCCACCGAAAAGGCCAAATCCGGCCAACATCAATCCAAACGTCAACACCTTCTTCATTGCTAACCTCTTGAGCGCAGAGAGTTACCGTTGATTACAATCGAAATGGAACAGACGCAAACCGAACGCCACAGTCCCCCCGACACGACCACGTCTCGAGACAGAATCCCCCTCGGATTGAGGACTGATTCGGACTCGGTAAGACCATAGAGCAAGGGCCGTGCCATCCGGCAATTTCTGCCAACTTTGTTGTCAGCAGACGTCAAAGTTGAGCCACTTCAACCCATCCCGTAGCACAGAAGTTTCCCCTGTGCCCCTCAACAGACTTTCGGATGTGTGGCCACGATCGGTCGGGGTTGCCGGAGACAAGAGACTCGCCGCTGATCGATGGCGGGGTTTGCTCTTCGTTCTCCGACCTTTCAACCGACTGCCGGGAGACTCACTCGATTGCACCTCCCGACGTGGGCCATTGATCGTTCCTTGATGAAGGTATCGGATTGCACGACGTCGGACAGGGATGTCCAACGCACACGAGGGAGATGTGATACATCCTTTAGCAACCTGCTGAACAACTCAGATCACGCTTTCCAACCTGACATGGTGCTGTTTGATATCCAGGCAGAAAGCGTACGAGTTGCGCGTGTCAGCTTGGACCAGCTGACCCACGGTCGTTTTTCGGCGGACTGTTAGCGGCGGGGGATGAAGTTGCGGAGGTAGGTGGCGCTTTGCACCAAGGCGGATTTGCGGTCTTCAAGAGAACCTTCGTAAGCACGGTCCTCGACTTCTACGCACACGGGCCCGCTGTAGCCACACTCGGTGAGATGCGAGAAGAACTGCCCCCAGTTGACGTCGCCGGTGCCGGGGAGTTTGGGGGTGTGCCAGAGGTGAGGATCGGCAAAACAGCCGACGTCGTTCAACTGACGCCGGTCAATTCGGACATCTTTGGCATGGATATGATGGATGCGATTCCCGAAATCGAGCAGAGGGAGTAGCGGGTCCATCATCTGCAAGATGAAGTGCGACGGGTCGTAATTGAGGCCGAAATGTGGGTCGGGGATGTCCGTAAACATGCGTCGCCAAACCCGTGGGCTGACGGCAAGGTTTTTTCCGCCGGGCCATTCGTCTTTACCGAAGAGCATTGGGCAATTCTCAATGCCGATCCGTACATCGCACTTCGCGGCCCAGTCGACCAGTGGACCCCAGACATCGAGAAAACGGTTCCAGTTGTCGTCGATCGACTTCGTCCAATCTCGTCCGACAAAGGTGTTCATTCTCCCTGCCCCGAGTCGACCAGCTGCTTCGATGACGCGGCGAATGTGCTCTTGAGCCGCCCGAGACTGTTGCTCATCGGGCGTCAGTGGATTGGGATAGTAGCCCAGCCCGCTGACTGAGACGCCCGTGTCTCGACAAAGTTTTGCCATCTGCTCAACATCGGCATCGCTGAGTGAGGTGCAATCAAGATGCGTGATCCCCGCATAACGTCGATCGGCCTTGCTGGGTGGCCAGCACATCACTTCAACGGTGTCGTACCCCGTCTCCGCTGCAAAGTTGAAGACATCTTCACAAGACAAATCTGGAAGAATGGCACTGACGAATCCAAGTTCAAGCTGAGCCATGAGAAGACCTGATGTGGCGGGTGACTTGAGGCGGGATGAATCGACCGGCGCGAACGACCGAGAAGTCGGAATGTTCTGATAACGCTTATGGAGAGACAGCAGGGGTCTCTGTCGGCGGACGGCTGCGAGGGCGATTTGATAGCTCTTCTTGCGAGATGAAGCCATCTTTGTCGGTGTCGATTTCGGCGAACCGTTCCTTCAACCGCTCGGGAGCTTCGTCCGGGCTGAGCTTGCCATCGCCGTTAGTGTCTGCTGCGGCCATCATCGCGGCGGGCGAGGGACGCGTTCCGGGCGAAGTTTCGGCCGGAGGTCCGCCACTTGCCGCTCCCTGGGGAGGCCCATTGCGGTCGCCCCGTTTGTTGTCAGAGCCGGGACGAGGTCCCTTGGGGCCACCTTTCGTCGAACCATCTCCCGGTTTTGCGGTATCAGAACTCCCCTGCTCCGCGGATTCATCTGTCTTGGTGAAGGTTTTTACTTCGGCTTGTAACGAAGCGATCTCGTCCGCAAAGGCGTGCTGCGGGTTCTGAACAACTTGCTCTCCTTCTTTGATCCCTTCCAAAATCTCGATGTGCGACGTGTTGTTCAGGCCGGCCTTGACCTCGACCCGCTCAGGACGGGAGTTCCGCATGACGTAGCAAAACGCTTGATCCCCGATCGCCACGATGGACTGTACAGGAACCGTCAAGACGTTGTCCCGACTGTCGACCATCAACTCCACCTTTGCTGACAAGCCCGGTCGGAGCGCAGCCAATACCTCGGGAGGATCAAGCAACGTGATCTCGGTGGCGTATTCGTGGAGATCGTAGTTTGGATAACGACCCGGAGTCGGTACCGAGGCCACCAAACTCACTTTCCCACGAAAAACCTGATCGGGAAGAGAGACGACCTGAATGTTCGCCGTTGCTCCGTTGCTGACGGAACGAATCAGTGATTCATGAATACGGCAATCGACCTTCATTTTCTTGAGGTCGGGGAGGTTAATGATCTGTTGCTGTTCCCGGACCGAAGCCCCCAACTCGATCCCTCCCGAGCCATCGGAACGACGGCTGCTGCTCGACAGGTTGGCATAGACCACTTCCCCCGCCTGCGGAGCCCGCAACGTGCAAGCGTCGATCTGTTCGACATACTTATCTCGTTTCGCCTTTTCGGCCAGCGAGAGCAGTTTGCGGGTCTCGTAGAGTTTCTCCGCCTTGGCCAACTCGGCTGCGTTCTGCAAATTGACTCGTTCAACCTCGCGGACAAACTCTTCAGCATTCGCCTTGAGTTCGGCCTCTTTTCGCTTCTTGGTGAAGTTCTCGAGCACGTTGAGTTCTTCGTTCGCGGTCTCAAGGTCGAGCTTTGTCTGCTTGACCGCGATGCGGGCCGCTTCGACTTCGCTTTGAGTTCGAAACCCTTTCCTCGCCATCGTTCGGGCAAAGTCGTAAGCCTCTTCCTTACGGACGAGTTCCTCTTCCTTGATGGCGACTTGCCCCATCAGCTTGTTGTGTTGTTGAGGATATTCCCCTTCAGTAAAGCTGCGCAAGTCCAAGTTGGCCAATTCGACTGCCAGCGTGGCGGCCGCGAGCTTACTGGCGTTTTCCTTCTCCTGAATCCTCAGGGCCTGCATCGCTTCGAATTCGGCCCCTTCGGCGTTCGTGACGTCGATCTCCTGCTGCCGAAGCTTATCCCTCAATGATGAGGAATCGAGGACGCAGACCACGTCCCCTGCCTTAACGGAAGTTCCTTGAGGAACGATTTCGATAATCGTCGTCGTCCCTTCGACCTTGTTAACGAGAGTTGCGTTACTCGAGCTGTCGACGTGGCCGTTCGTATTCACCGTCACCAGGAAAGGGCCGCGGGTCGCGACTGCGAGTTGCAGCGTCGGGAAGTCGGACGACAGCACTGTCCCGTCCGGATTCGTCGCCGAACCCAACCAGTGTGACCGGGTCAAGGCGCCGGCCGTTGCCACGCCGGCCAGCATCAGCACCGCCACGATCATCCGGGTTCCCCCCGTTCGCTTCACCAGCCGGAGCCGGGAGCGGTTCAGGTTGGAACCCCGGTGCCTCAGGGATTCTGAGCGGTTCGTCGTTCGGATCGATTGCACGGCGCGTACTCCACTGGCTGTCAATGTCATTCCCCCCAGAAGACGAACGACCGAAGCCCTCGCGGTAAAAAGTCTCTTCCCAGATACCATCCGGTCCAATCACCATCATATCCATATCCCGATGGATGTTAAGGCGATTCTTCTCGTAGTTGACCCAGTTTGACACCAAGTCGTTCTGTGCCCGCAACACATCTCCCAAGGCGGACAAGAGGTTTCGACCGCGGACACCCAGTCCCCCGGCGTTGCCTTGATTGTCCCCAGCGGGAGCCGTCGCCTCGGCCACAGCCGAATCAAGTTGAAGAGCCGCGATCCGCGCCGATTGCCGAGAGGTCTCCAGGTTGCGACGTAAAACCTCCAACTGTCGCCACGAGTTACGCACCTGCTGTTTCACTGAGTCCTCAGCGGCCATGTAGGCCCGTCGCTGCTGTTGATACTGAATCAGCGCGGCTCGATAGGAATTCCGCTCGGCAATTTGATCGATTGGTGCCGTAAAACGCAGTCCGGCACGCAGACTGCTCTTGTCCCCGCGAAAATCGAGTGGGTTGTTGTTTCCGCTGGTCCGCAAATCTCCCGCCACCACCACATCCATCACAGCCTGCAATCGATTGGCCGCGATCTCGACCTGTCGCTTCGAGTCGACCACTGCTGCTCGCTGATTCATCAGGTCTAATCGGTTTTCGATCGCATAAGCGACGCTCTCTTCTAACGTTCGTTCGTAAGGCTGCACAACGACCATCTCGACCCGCAGACCAATCTGAATAACCGTCAGACTCCGTACGACTTTGAGAAGATCTTCCCAGAGCTTCGAGATATCCTTGGCTACTGCGATTCGGCGATTGTCGTTCAGTTCCGGTTGTTCCAGTTCGAGCTGCAACTCCTCGATCTGTGCGAGATTCGCAGTGTAAAGCGAGCGAACGTTTTCCAATCGACGGCGATCCCCCGCGACTTCCAATTGCAATCGCTCTCGATCGGCGTCGCTCTCCAGGGCGGCAAGTCGAGAGGGCAGCACCCTCCCCAACTTTGAAAAGTCTGCGTCCAGCCCGGCGACTCCCTCGGTCTGCACTCGTCGTGACAGGTTCGACAAAGCCCGAAGGACCTTCTGCAGTTGCTCCTGTTCTGGATTCTCCGGGTTCAATTCAGAAGAAATCGCCACAAAGTTGATTAAGTCCTGCTCCAATTGTTTCAATTGTGGATCAATGAATTGAAACGCAGAAAGCATCGAATCGTCGATACTCAATGGCAGGTCTGGAGGCAATCCGAGTTGAAGTTTAAAAGAGTCTAACGTGTCTTGAATACGCTGTTGTGCAGCTCGCAAGTCATTGCGTGCATTCGTCAAGCTGGATTGCAATTGCAGCACATCCAGCCCGGTTGGCACGACACGGATTGACTCGATGAGTTGGCTGATCGACGATCCTAATGCCGGGTGAGTTGCCAGTTCACTTAATGCCGCCTCCTGTTCGTCGCTGAGCGGGCCAATCCAAGTCAACTCCTCATCAAGCAAGCTAAATCGCAACTGTCCCATGATCGATTCCGGAATAGGGACCCCGGCTGGCCACGATTCCAAAGGGACTCGATATTTCTGCACCTGATTCGAACTCACTGCCTGCAATTCTTCGACCTGTCGTTCAAGCCGTGAAATGTTATCCTGGGCGTTTCGAATTCCTTGGATCTGTTGCAGTAAGCTAAGATAACCTGTGCCGCTGCCGACGATGTTTGTGAAAAACACCTTTCGGAAACGGGCAAGGTCTCGCAATGCATAGAGGAGGTTGCGTTCTGATTGCGTTAATCGTTCCAGGACAACCTTGCGTCCGGCACCGAGAAGTAATGGTTGCACAAGAGAGTAGGAGAGTGCCGAAACTGTGCTTGTCGAGCCGGGATTAAATAGCCAGAGAGTGTTGTTAGCTAACTCCATCGCAATTTGTCCACCAGCCGGTAATAACTGGCTCACTCCCGCGCGACCCCCAGCTGCTACGGAGTTCGTTCCGCCCGCGGGAACGGTTGTCGTGTCAATGCTAGCTGACGGCTCCCGTCCTCCGGTCCCGAGGTATCGGACGCCGAACTGATAACGCTCAAAAGTCACCGCGAGTGCGGCAAGGTAGAGGTCTTCTAATTGAGCTTGATACTCTCGACTATGAATAAGCGATAACTCGATCGCTTGATCGAGAGTGACGTCTTGAAACGCTGGAAGATCGCCAGAGTAGGCGCCGGATTCGGGGTCGATCATGTCGGGAGTAATACCGTAATTCGCGAGCCATTGCGGATTCTCCAGATGCAACTGATGGCCAAAATCGTCCCAACCACTTGCGCCTCCCCAGCCATCGACCGAGCGCATCATCACGCTCGCCGCCGCATCATCCGGGGGCATCGGTGAGGCATCGGGGTTGTAGGGGTCAAAGAAACGACTGCGCGGATCGGGCAACAGGTCGTAGCGAGGCACCGCCCAACGGCTGTCGGTCACCTTCTCCGAGATCGCCTGATAGGTGTCTTTATCCGCCTGTTTACGCCAGAACGAACGAGAACATCCCCCCTGCCCCAGGATCATGAGTATGAGGCCGATTGTCGTCGCGAGGTCAACAATGTGTTTTCGGATCGGACGTGTTGCGACGGTCCCTGATGAGACGCCGCTCATTATCCTGCCTCCCGCATTGATTCGGCGGCGGAGGTCAATCGCGATTCCTCGCGAAGAGAGGAAGAAGCGGATTTGATCGGAACTGTTTGTGATAAATGGTGTTGCAGTCGTTGCAGATGAAGGCAAACGAGTCGGCGATTCGTCTCAGGATAGCTGTCCAGAAGGTGGTGAAACGTTTGTGCTTGAGCCTGCACAGCTCGTTCCCAGCGAGCCCGCCCCTCCTGGCTCAGCATGAGCAGGCTGCGTCTCCGGTCGACCTTAGATCGAAATCGGTATAGCAACGAGTCCTCTTGCATCCGATCGATCAAGCCGCAGATGCTGGAGTCCGACTGATCGAGCCAGCTGGCGATTTCTGTTTGTGAACATCCTTGGTCGCCCGCCTGTGCGAGTCGTTCGAGCACTCGAAACCGCGGCTCTGTCAGCCCGCAACGGGTGAGTGCCAGGAGCAGTTGACTGTGTAGCGTGTCGCCGACTTGCCGGACGAGTGAGATCAAATCCTCGGCCCCGTGGGGCAGCCTCAAGTGTGAGTCGTCCATGACATCCCCCTGTTTTCCTACAGAATTCGAGGGAACATCGTTTCGTGTGCGAATGATCGCCTCACCAACGGTTCACCTCGATATGTTTCGTTTCGCGATCGTTCATCGAGTTGATGTTGCGATCCATCAACGATTCTCCCCCGAATCGTCCCCCACGCGAAACAGTCCCCCATTTCAAAGGTTCGGCAGAAAATGATTGGGACGTGAACGATTCTCTCTCGACGATCCATCAATCGAGGCGAATTCATCATCGACCGGCAGACGTGACAGGTTCCGGTGCCATGGAAACCGCACCCGTGCAATGGACATTCCTTCCCGTTGCCAAGTCTGGCTTTCGATGGAAAAGAGACTCCGTCGAGCGGGGACTGAAGTCAAGTCACGTCCAACCTATGGGGCGAGGCCGAGGGAGGCGAGCCATCTGGTGAGGAGGATGATGCCGCCGACCATGACCCAAGCCGCCAGGAACCCGAAGAGGCCCAACTTCGAGGGGATCGGAATCTCGAAGTCTTTGAGCGGGATGAGTTTTCCAGTTTCCATCGGGAGCGGGTCGTCAGGGAGTGTGCAGGGGGAATGGACCGTTTCACCGGGACGGACTGGGGTGCGAATGAGTCGGAAGAAGTGATCGAGTTTCTCGGCCGACGTGCGGCGAGTCACCAGACTGACACCGATGCCGACGATTGCCCCCGTGCTGAGGTACAGCACATACTGCCACGGAGTGCTGACCTTTTCAGCATGCTCCATAAACGGAGCGACACCGATGAGCCAGTCGCGAAAGAGATGGGGCAAGTAGTCCAGGTTCTCCTGCCAGAACGGCGACTCATGCAACTTCAATGTTTCGATCGGAGTGTGCTTTGTCGTGAGGTACCACATCGCCAGAGTGGAAAGGGTCGAGCCCCAAACGGCCTTCGGCGTGAAGCCTCGCCAGACGATTCCGAACCAGAAGCAAAGGCCAATGAGGGCCGGAATCGCATTGACGTAAGTGTTCAACACGCCGATCGCATCGGTGAATTGCGTCATCAACGCCAAGGCCAGGCCGACGATGACCAATCCTGCGATGCGGCCGGTCCAGACATAGTGTCGCTCGGAGGCAGCGGTATTGATGTATCGTTTGTAGATGTTCTCGGTAAACAGTCCCGACGCGACGACCATCTGGGCATCGCAAGTCGACATGATTGCGGCCAACAAGGCGGCAAACAGCAGGCCGACCAGTCCTGGCATAATGGTCGGCAAGATGTCATGAGCGGCCCGTCCGTAGACTTCATCCGCAAACGCAACCATCGCCTTGGGATCGCTGTTCAGTCTGGCGATCTCATCTGGAGAGAGGTAATCGTTTCCTGGAGTCAGGTAGACGATGACACAAGCCAGACCGACAAACGTCCAGGCGATCGTGCAGAACCGCTTCAGGAAGTTCCCCATTGTAAACCCGAAACGTCCTTCGTACTCCGTCTTCCCTGCTCCACAAACCCCCATGATGTGCGGCTGGACAACAATTGACACGAGACCATTTAGCGACAACATGATGACGTAAAACCATGTAATCGGTTCCTTTCCCAGCGACTTCGCCAAGTCGGCGGTCAGTGTCAGCGAGAGCAGCGATTCCCCGTCTCGACCGGGAATTCCGTGACCAATTGCGGCAAATCCATTGTCGGCCCCCACCATGTTGGCTGCGAGTGACAGGGCGAATGGAAGCAGAAGAAACGAGAAGATGACCGTCAGGATTCCCTGGACAAAGTCCGTCACCACGGCCGCCCCCAGTCCACCCGCCATGCCGTAGATGACGAACAGCACTGTCATGAGCGCGATCGCCCAGTTCGTGTCAAAGGCCCCACCTGTCAGGCCGGTGACCATCTTCGCTCCAAAGAACAGTGCCGCAGCGATGAACACGATCGAGATACAAATCCCGAGAAGCGAATACAGCAGTGCCGTTGATCGGTCGTAGCGTGCTTCGAAGAAGTCGCTCGTGGTGAGTGCCCGCATTCGCCGAAAGACCGGAGCAAGAATCCAGTAGAAGGGGGTCGCCCAAAGCCACAGGAATTGATACCAGATTCCCGCGAGTCCAACCCGAAAGGCCCCCGCCGCCGTTCCGACCGCCTGATCGGAACTTGTTCCGGCTCCAAAGGCGAAGAACATCATGAAGACCTTGCCGAAACGACGTCCCCCCATGAAGAAGTCGGCCGCATCATGCACCTTCCGGGCCGACCAGATTCCGAGCAGAGTGATTCCCAGCAGATAAGCTCCGAGCACAACCCAGTCAGCAAGATGAAGTCCCAGCCAGTGCGACTCGGCCGCTAGTAAAGCACTCATGTTCACTCCGCATCAAAGATGTGATGAATCTCAGCCGGAACCGATGAACGCATCAACAGATTCCAAGGTTCGGCATCATCCCAACCCTCGCCTCCATCCGCAACAGTACGTAGCCACTCAGCGGACTCGCTCCGCGACAATCCAACAGACGGCCGAGTTGCGGAGTACATCGGCTACATGTGACGTTCATGAAATCAGCCCGGTCCATTCGGGGTGACCGAACGAACCGGGCTGAAGAGTGCTTGAGCTGAAGTAGAAGGCCGAGGTCAAATGCTATCGCCCCCGTTTCCCACCCCCACCGCCAGAACTTCGTGGCGAGCCTCCGCCTCCCGAGCGGCCACTGCCTTGGGAAGGTGGTGGACTCTGTCGCGAGACACCAGGGCTTGAGCTACCGGTGGACCGACGTTCGACGACGGCAGGTCGCGGAGTGGGGGTCGGTCGGCTCTCCACGCGAGGCGTCGGCGCGGGCCGACTCTCGATTCGTGGTGTCGGTGTCGAACGGTTTTCGATTCTCGGAACAGATGCGGGGCGAGTGTCGACGCGAGGCGTTTCGACCCGACGTGGTTGGACGACGCCGATGTTGGGACGACCGATGTCGCTACGGCCATTGATCGCGGCACCGATATCGCTGCGTCGCTCTTCGACCCGTCGCTCGACAGGTGTGGGAGTCCCGGAAGATCGTTGAATCTGTCGGTCGCTCGGAAGTTTTTGTGTTGGTGGACCGGGAAGGACACCTGTGTGCCCATGTCGAATGGAGTCTCCGGAGCGGTCGTTTCCGGACGCTCCATTTCTTGGTAGTCCGCCGCCATTCGAATCGTTTCCTCCCAGGATGCGATCACGAATCGATCGTGGATCGATATTTCGACCATCATTCCCCGACCCGATTGATGGCAGTTTCTCTGCTGGGCGTCCTTCGAAGAGACGTCCGATCTCTCGTTCCCGTCCGTTTCCTGCTGTCCCCGGCAGACCCGAGGGAGAGACTCGTGAATCGGAGCCCGCATTGCGGGGGTCTGAGCGACCGTCGCGTCGATCGAGTCCTGGAATGGTTCCAATACTGCGACCAGTGTTCCCATTAGCATTTGTGACGGTCCGAGCACGTTCTTTAAGGACCTCCGGAATCCCGGCCAGTTTGAGTCGCGGTGTATCACCGTTCGATCCCTGATTCGTTCGTCCATCGCGATCGCCGCGAATATCGAGACCATTGCGAAGGTCAGAAATCGTGCCTCGAACTCCATCGCCCCCCTTGCCATCCAGTCCAATGCGACCATCACGGCCATCAGGAATGCCACGACCGTTCGAGTCGCCGCGACTATCCAGCGTTTCTCCAGTGATCCCCGGCAGACCGCCACCTCTCAAGCCGCCGATGTTGAGACCATCGTGTTGACGATTAATCGAGGCGACACGTCGCTCGATTTCGCGGCGGTCTTGTTCGACACCGCGAATCAACTTGACAGCAGCGGCATGTTGTTGCTGAACGAGTCGATCGGTTTGCCGAAGTTGTGTGTCAAACTTCAGGTCGGACGTTCCCGATCGAATGGTGCGCAATAGTGCGTTGTCTCGCGACTGGGGGTTGTTGATGTTCTTTGTCAGGAAGTCGCGTTGTGCCAACTGCGTCCGCGGAGGGCGTTGATCGGCGTTGTTGACGTAATACTGATTCCACTGGTTCAACTGCCGGGTGAAATCGACTCCACTTCGGCGTGATTGCCAGTTGTAGTAGTTGAACACCGGGTCATAAGCTCGACGACCACCTGCGAGGGTTCGCAAGTGCCAAGGTTGATAACCGAGACCAGCGTAGCGAGGTCCATAGTAATCACCGAAGAAGTAGCTTCGTCTTGCCGGCCGGGTAAACAGGTTCACAAGGAATCGGTTCATCCCGATGCCGTAATAGGGGCGATAGCGATAGCCGAGGAAACGCTGTCCACGAAACAGTCTCGCGAAACGAATCGGAGCAAACAGGATGCCACGACGCGAGAGCCGATAGTCCCAATATCCTCGGGTACACAGGCATCCCCGTGGGGTGTAGACATATCGTTGCGGGACCCAAATCCAGTTCTCTTGCACTGGACTCCAATATCCTGGGGACCAGCGATAGGCAGTCTGTTGATAGTTCCACGAACCAGGGATCCAGAAATAGTCTTCACTCGGAGCGGGGATGTTTGGCCCCACTTCCAGCGAAGCGGGGGGCTCGGGGAGGTACGCTAACTCTGTCGAATCGGCGGCTGTCCAGAAGCCGGAAATCCATTGGAACCCCCCGTCGACTTCCGTCCAGTATCCGGGAACCCATCGCTGTCCTGGCGGAATGTTTCGCCAGAGGCCGCCAATCCAAAGGAAGTCGTTGGCTTCATCGTCGAACGCCCAGTAACCGGGAATCCACTGGACGTTGTCCCCCTCAGGCATCTGTTCGGGGGCGAGTTCGTCGACATCAGCCGGGGGCTGAAGCGGGACAACGGGGGAAGGTTGAGGATCGCTGTCGAAGACATCCACAAAGGCTTCGTGAACGGGACCACGAGACAGCGTCTCCATGGCTTCGTCCGGTGTAAATTGATCGTCCGGAAAAGTACCTGTCCCCGGTGGCTGTCCCAGACTTTCTGGAAGTGATGGAGCCGGAGGCCTTGCACCAGCTGGAATTGGGGCGACTGGAACCGGACCGTTTAACAGGGGAGGGGCCGACTGACCACCCAGTGCTGGAAGTTCATCCGCAGAGAGGAGTGGGGCGGGCGGAGGAAGTGGCGCTTCTTCGAGGAGTGTCCCGACGAAATCGTTCCCGGGACTCGGTAGCAGCACCGGCCCGATACCCGTTTGCGACGCATCCTGTGCGCTGCCGATGATTCCTGTAAACGCAAGGCAACCGGCTGCAACGACAAACTGCCGCCACCAGACCTTTCTAAAGGTAATCAGCATGGTCCTATCTCCGTGACATTGTCTCTGGGGGGAGACGAGCAATTGAAATCGCTCGCAGTGGGATTGTACGCGCACTCTCTCCGTTTCTTCTATGGAGATTGTTTGCAATTCCCATTCCGTTGAAGGAAGAGGGACTTCATCTCAGCGAAAAGGCTTTTCTCAAGGGCTTTCCCCTCTTAGGCCGCTATCCGACAACCCTATAGATGAGGCACTCGGCGTCTCACAATTGACACAAAGTGTGTTCAGGGTGAGTACGCATTCACCCTCGCCGCAGGCCACAAACGAGAACGCCAGCCGATGCGACGGATGTGATTGTCAGTTATTTCGGGAGGTCAGCCGATGGTCTTGTCGGCGGCTGCGATGACGCTATAGGCTGATTGGCTGTCGGGGGCAGTTCGGAGTGCGTCGAGGAAGCCGGGCGTCTGTAACAGGCGACCCAGCCTCGCGAGCACGTGCAGGTGAGTTCTCGAGTCTTTACAGACGACGAGGAAGAAGAGATCGCTCAGTGAATTGTCAGCGGCTCCAAACGGGATTCCGTTGGGTGTGCGTCCGAAGGCGATCACCGGTTCGCCAATCGCATCGGGAAGAGGTTGACGGGGGTGAGGTATTGCGACGCCGTTATCAAAGGCGGTCGACATCAATTCTTCACGAGCCAGGACTGCTTGCAAGACGGCACTCGGTTCCCAAATCTTCCACGTTCGTCCCGCTACTTCAACCAGACTCTCCAGGACGGAGCGTCGAGTTCGGGCCTCGAGCGGGACGGCAATCGTCTCGGGCGAGATCAGACTGCAGACTGGGAGGGCATGATCGAGTTCCGTTGACTGCTGAGACTGTTCAACCGCAGCGAGTTCGCCGTCAGAGTAGTGCCGCATCTCGGATTCGAGCCAATGGGCAATTTCTGAAGAATGAAACTGCCACTCTCCGCCGACACGGCGGCACGGAATTCGTCCCCTGTCGGCGAGTTTTTGCAACTCCCGTTGATCGCGACCGAGGTATTCAGCCAGTTCTTGAAGCGAAAGAGTCTCGTGACGCATTGGAAAGACCATGAGGCGGGGCCGTCAGAGCATTGACGCGATCAAGTACAAAACTCGATCGCGACAACTGCCATCCCGCTCAGATGGGTGACTGTCGGACGCCTCCCTCTCAAAACGCTGCCACACGTCGCATGGCCGGAGTTTGAGGGGGGCACCGCGACTGAGGAACAACGACATCGAGTCGTGGACCAGTCACCGACGGCACAAGTCTTCGTACCGTCGACGGCAGTCTGAGATTAGATCGTGATGATCTCGATTCCACAAGTCGCGTCCCCAGGCGTCGATCTCGTACATCCCCTGATAGCCCGACTCTTCGAGAGTGGAAATGATCTTGGAGAGCGGGAGGCAACCATCACCGGGAAGGACGCGGTCCTGATCATTCTGCGGGGGACGATGCCAGTCGCTGAGTTGAACGGTGGCGATCAAAGGAACCAGTTCGGGAAGTCGTTGCATCAGCCCGGATTCGTCAGCAAGGTGATAAGGGCCGAAGCCTAACCCGACGTGTGGATCGTCGATCTCACGAATCATGGCGAGGGCATCGTCGAGTGTGTGCAGAAAGGTCCAACTGCGTGCGAAAACGGGGTGCATCGGCTGAACTGCCAGCCGCACCTTGTTCTCGGCAGCAACAGGGGCGAGTTCTTTCAGGGCCTCAATCACGATGCGTCGGGCATGCTTGGGAATGTGCAACCGTCGCGGACCCGTCATGACATTGACTGCTTCGGCACCGATCTGTCCGGCCACCCAGATGGCGAAGCGAGCGTCTCGGACCGCCTCCTTCCATGAGTAGCCGTTGAGGCCGGTAAAACCGCCGACCCAGCCGAGCGTCGAGACCCTCAGCCCCGAACCGACAACCTCTTCAATCGCCCGCTCGAGACCGCGGGTTTTCATGCGACTCAGGGCGACACCGATTCCTGGGATCGCTTGTTCGCGATAGCCACACAAGGCTTCTGAGAGTGTCCAGTGCAGCGTGGTCAGCTGATTGACTGCCAGTCGTTGTTCAACCGGCGTGCGGGTGATCTCCTGTTTTTGATTTGAGGTGGAAGAAGTCAGCGTCGTCTCAAGAAAGTTGATTGGGCGCATATCGCGATCTGCAATCCTTTGCCGTAAACGGCAAGTTAGATGGAGCGAATGAAGATTTCGTAACGGGTGTCAGCTCTAAGAAGAGAGGAAGTATCTCACCACGACAGACAGACGGGAGCCAGGATCAGTCCGACGCAAGTTGCTCCGACAGGCTCCCAACGGAGTCGGAGCAGGAGCACCAACATCATGAGGTTCGATCAGGATGCTGGAGGAAACGAAGCCGACGGTCATCGTCGGACAGCGGGGCGACCAACGCTCTGCGTTGGAGGGGATGACAGTTGATGAAGGCATCTCATGTCTTTCGAGACCGTGACCATTGGTGTCGTCACGATCAGATGGGGGAGTTGCCGAGAACATCGAAGAAGTCCAAGTGAGAAAGGTCGGAGGAGGAATCCGTCAACCAGACGGGCGGTAGTATGCGCCCGATGCGTCCCGAAAACAATCGCAATCGTGTCAAGAAATTGAATCATTTTTTGGTCGAGGATTTTCTCGTTTCCACCATTGACACGAGCGGACGTTCGTCCCCACGAAACCTCTGTTTGTTGGTGCCCCTGCTTGCAGCGAAAGATTTTTTCCGAGAGCACTTGACAGGATACAACTGTACCAATACAACTAGTACAGTACAGGAGGCAGCATGGAACTCAGTGTGGATACCAGTAGCCGCGAACCAATCTACCGACAACTGGCGATACAAATTCGCGAGGGAGTCGCCCGGGGGCGACTTGCGCCGGGGGAGAAACTCCCGTCGGTAAGGGAGTTGTCTCAACGACTCGTCGTGAATCCCAACACCATCGCTCGAGCTTACACCGAGCTGGAGCGAGAGGGGGTGCTGCATACCAGGCAGGGGATGGGGGTCTTCGTGGCGAAGCCCAATTCCGATCTCACGAAGTCGGCCCGTCGCAAGAAGCTGATGGAGTCAATCGATGCCCTGCTGACCGAAGCGATCTACTTCGAGTTCACACGGCAGGAACTCTTGAATCTCGTGGAGGAACGATCGGAGAAGTTCCAGTGGAAGCAGTGAGAAGAGGGTTCAGGAATCAGAAGGGGTGCGTCAAAGCCTCTCGGCTGCGTCGGGGGGACCGAGGGCGATGTGTAAATACCGACGTGGGAGATGAAGCGGCGGGGACAGAATCGAACTTGAGGGGGTGAAGATGACTCAGAAGCATGCCATTGTGACTCGTGGGCTGACGAAATCCTATGGGGGGCGGGCGGTGGTGAACCGTTTGGACCTCAAGGTTCCCGTCGGTTGTGTGTATGGACTCCTTGGACGAAACGGGACCGGGAAGTCGACCACGATCAAGATGTTAACCGGAATGGTACAGCCCGATGCGGGAGAGGCGGAGATCTTGGGCGAGCCGGTCTCGACTATGTCGGCTGGTGTGCGTGAGCGAATCGCGTATGTCGCTGAGGGGCACCCGCTCTATCGGCTGATGACGATCAAACAACACGAAGACTTTCAGCGGGCGTTCTATCCTCGTTGGGATCACGACTTGTTCTTGCAAATACTCGATCACTTTCAGCTCTCGCCGAAGAAGCGAGTCTGGTGGCTCTCGCGAGGGCAGCGGGCTCAGGTGGCGTTGGCACTCGCCGTCGCTCCGGACCCCGAACTGTTGATCCTGGATGACCCCACGCTCGGGCTAGACACCGTCGTCCGTCGCGACTTTCTGGAGTCGATGATCCAGATCATTCAACATGAGGGACGAACGATCTTGTTCAGTTCACATGTGCTTGGTGATGTCGAACGAGTGGCAGACCGGATTGGCATCATTGTTGACGGCGTCTTGCGGGTCGATTGTCCAACCGATCATTTCAAGCAGGCGGTCAAGAAGGTTGTGTTGACCTTTGAGGGGACGCCCCAGCCTTGGCCCGGCGGAGCAGGTGTCGTCAGCGATCGCACGGCGGGAAACCGTCGCGAAATGGTCATCGCCAATTTTGGCGACGAACACCGTTCGGCCATCGATACGCTGGGGGCCAAGGTTGTCGAAGTCCTAGAGATGAATCTGGAAGACGCCTTCGTTGAGTACACCCGAGGGGCACGGAAATCTCTCCCCGACTTCACTCGACGCGAACGCCAGCCGGCCACGTCACGTGCCGAGTGAGTGAAAGCAACGGTTCAACCGGAAAACGATGTCCTTCGTGTGAGTTACGCATCGAATACGCAGCGACAATTCTTCCTCTTCTTCGACACTCACGGATTATTTCCATGTCTCATCAATTCCGGGCGATAATTACTAAAGAGCTAAGAGAAATCTGGTGGATCGGCCTGCTTGGTAGTTTGGCCGTGCTCTGGATCGTAGGTTACTTGATGGGATGGTACGTCGATGGTCCTCCTTCTTTTTTATATCGTCAGGAGCCGCAGGCCCTGCCGTTCTTGAAAGACGATTTTATTGGCGCACTGATGATTTTCGGGGGAGTGACTGCGGCGGTCTTAGGATTGCGGCAGACGCTCGGAGAATCGGCTCAAGGGACATGGATGTTCTTCTTGTTTCGTCCGGCGGATCGACATCGTTTAATTCTGACCAAGATCGCTGTTGGCATTGCCTGGTTGATGTTCTGTACGGGACTTCCCTTGTTCGTGTTGGCATTATGGGCGGCCACTCCGGGGACGCACATCTCACCATTTGAATGGTGGATGACTGGCCCAGCCGTGCGGGCGTGGGGCTGGTTTCCTGTCGTTTACTGTGCCGCATTTCTTTGTGGCCTTCGCCCTGCCCGCTGGTGGGTGAGCCGGTTTCTGCCGGGAATAATTTCCATGGTCCCGGCGATGATGATGCTCGCGGGACCATGGTGGTCATGGCAGGTGTGGTTGGCGAATCTGGTGTTGTTAGCTCTCTTGTTGTGTGCGACGTACTTTGCCGTGCGACAGCGAGACTATGCATAATGCTATGTTAATCGACAAGTTTAGCGGATTCGTCGACATGAGCCTTCGTCTTAACTTTGGGCTGGTCCTCTTGTTGACGTGAAACGAAGAATACGGCTTCAGAGTATTCAGAAGAAATGAGTCTCTGAAGGTAATGAATGTGATTACTCGCCTAAGATTCAACAGGGTCTCATTTGACTCGTCGAGGATTCCATGAAACGACTGCAACCATTGGCGATGGCCCTTGTGATGGTGGTGGCTCTTCACTTCTGCTGGGCATTCCTGTATGGCATTGGTATCGAAACCGTCATGGATTGGTCCGGGGGGCAATCGGAGACTGTCTATGAACAGTTGTTTAGCGATGGACAAGGGACCGTATCGATTCGGCACACGGAGACGCGTGCGTCACTTCGAAACCCGCAAGTTGAAACTTGGCGAGTTGTATCGAAAGCACCGCACCTGAGAGGGGGAGTGGTCGGACTCGCTGCCGGTGACAACTCGGACCAGGACTCGAAGCGGAAGGGGTCATTGGGCGTGTCCCCCGACCGTTGGCCAGCTGCGTATGTGTCGGGGGAACTCGCCGTGATCGGCAGACCGGAGCGGCTCGATCTGGTGACGTTGCTGCCCGGCTTCGCTCAGACAAATCAGCCATGGCAAAGTACCGCGACACGAGACTACGGCATTGAGGGGCATCCTGATTTGGAGATGGAGCAGAGTGTTTTCGTCAGGTTTCATCCGCAACAGGATGGGATGTACTTCACCTTAATGGACCCTAAGACGAGGGTCGTGGTGGGACATCTCGGTCAGTCAGGTTTTCGGGAAGAGACGCCGCCGGAGTCGGAATGGTTCTTGGTTAGTAGTCACACTTCGTATTTGCAGAACTCCGGAATCATGGTGGACTGGGGGCGACTCAGTGACCTGCGGAGAAGTCTGATCATGGAGCAGGAGCACTCGCCTTGGAGGTTGCCGGAGGCAGAGTCGGTGCTGCGACTCAGGCAAGTCGTGCTGTTGGCTGACGGCAAGGTGTACTTGATCGACTTCCAGCATCGAACGACGACGGAACTCTTGGACTGGCGCCATGATGTTCTGGGAGTCTCAGTGTCGGTCATGCTCCCACGGGTAACGAGTGAAGGGAGTGTTGATGGGAACAGTGTTAGTCCAACAGGGAACGACAGTCCATCGGCGACCGGGGAGGTTGTCGAGGGGAACACTCTGGAGGCGACCCGCAGAGTTGTCGAGCTGTCACAGGAGGGGGAACTGGGGATACTGCTCCGGACACTCACCTCGCTGTTGCTTTGGCAGGGTGAAGGGAAGCCGGTTCGTGAGATTCCACTGCCCCACGACATTCAACCGCACGCGATAACGGTCACGCCGTATGCGGGAGGTTTCGTGCTGATACAGAACGTGGTGCAGAAGGATTCGTCAGAGAGTGAATCGTCGTCAAGGGAGAATGAGACAATATCGAGCGCAGGGTCTCCATATCGTGTATGGTGGGTTGAGGGGGGACAGGTGGTGCAGAAGGAAGACGTATCTCTTCTCTATACAATCCGGCAAAGGGGCAACGGTGACACGACGATGAATCGACTGTTTGCCGGGCTCGCTGGTTCGCCGCTGGCTATGGGACTCCTCAACTATGGCACCATTCCCTGGACGACAGCGAACACCTATCACGAAGGGACGTTTGGGGAAATTCTCGCGGCGATGTGGCGAGATACCTGGTGGTTGCTGGGACTGATGGTTCTGTTGAGTCTGGGGCTGATGAAGTGTGTGGACTGGCGGCTGCATCGATCTGGGTTGGGTCGTGATTGGGGTTGGTTGACGTTTGTCTTTCTGTTTGGCTTGCCGGGGTATGTCGCGTTCATCCTGCATCGCTCGTGGCCCAGTCCCGTCCCCCCTGCTCCGGCCCCCAATGGCCTCGATATCTTTGCCTGAACCACGGGCAACACGTGCATCCGATGAATGGGAAACGAATGGGCAAGCTGTCACCCCTTTTCGGTAATTCACAGACTCGGTCGATGTCGTGCAGCTGACGATCATTTCAGTCCCAGGATCACGCTGTCGATCTCCGTATGGCGATGTCATGACTCATCGGCCACTCGACGTGGCGTCGATCTGTACGTGTTCAAGGATGTTGACGCTGTTTCAGACGCTGAACTCCGCTTGTCACCATCGGTATGGGACGAATCGGGAAATGTTGCGGAGAGAGGAACACGGGGAACTTTCTTCGGGCTGGGTATGGAATCTGCTGAGTTTGATGGTTCTCTCGGGACGGGGCTGTGGGCCGTCGTGTGAATTGTCAATCACTGTAGTTGCAGGATGTTCTCGGCCATGATGAAACTTTCTCAGTCTTGCGGTCTCTTTGCGGCAGTGTTGTGTGGATGCTTCGTGCTGGTGGCTGGCGAACGTGAGGCAATGGCGGGGGACGATGCGGCTCTGAGGAGCATTGCTCCTGGTCCGCTCAGCAGCGTAAGAATCCCCCTGCCCCCCGACCTTGATGATTACATCAGAGACCGTGAGGCGGCGATTGCTTTGGGAAAGATGTTCTTCTGGGACATTCAAACCGGCAGCGACGGCCTGACATCGTGCGGCACCTGTCACTTCCACGCAGGGGTCGATGTTCGGACGGCGAATACTCTCGCTCCTCGATTAGGGACCGAGTTTCTCGGAGCAAACTACTCTCTGACTCTGCGTGACTTCCCGTTTCATAAAAAGAAGGACCCAGCGGCGTCGGGATATGGACCGGATAACGTGGCACGCGATTCGAGTCAGGTGACTGGCTCACAAGGGGTCATTCGGACCGAGTTTCTGGGGCTTCACAGTCCCCCTCGTCGAGTGGATATCGGGCGTCCGATTCCTGACCCGACGTTCCATGTGGGGGGGATCAACACCCGACAAGTGACTGGGCGAAACACACCGACCATCTTTAATGCCGTCTATCAGGATCGCCTGTTGTGGGACGGTCGGGCGAGTCACTTCTTCAATGGGGTGTCGAACTTTGGCGAGACCGATTCGACGGCCCGTGTTTGGCGAGCCGATGGGGGGCGGTTGTCTCCCGTTTCGATTCTTCTCAAGGACGCCCCGTTGGCATCGGTTGCGGTCGGGCCTCCGTTGAATGATGTCGAGTTGACGTTTGTCGGTCGGACGTTTCCGGAGATCGGACGCAAACTGCTGTCGATGCGGCCGTTAGCTCATCAGCATGTCGACCCGACCGACGGGACGCTGGGAAAATACGTCTCGCGTCGACGGTACTACGGACTCGCACTGGAACACACTTACGAAAACATGATTCAGCGGGCATTTCAGCCGCAGTGGTGGTCGGGGACCGGCGTGGTTGACGGCGGATGGACGCAGATGGAGGCGAACTTCTCCTTGTACTGGGGGTTGGCCGTGATGATCTACGAGGCAGAACTTGTCTCCGGAGATTCCCCTTATGACCGCTGGGCTGCTGGCGATGACAACGCGTTGACGCCGTTGCAGAAAGAGGGGCTAGACCTGTTTCTGAACGAAGGGAAGTGTGTTAAGTGCCATGGCGGTCCCGAATTTACCCATGCCTCACTAAGCTATATTCGGGAGACCGATCACTTCCCAGTCGAGAAAATGGTTATGGCCGATGGTCGCACGGCATGGTACGACACCGGCTTTTATAACATCGGCGTGCGTCCATCGGCTGACGACTTAGGAGTGGGAGATGGTCGTGTTGACGAAACGGGTCGGTTTCTTCCCTTCTCTCTGACGGCACGCAGCCAGACGAATACGATGCGACAGGATGGGAGCGCGGTCGTTCCCGGCGGTGCGAAGATTGCGGTTAACGGAGCTTTCAAGACTCCGTCGTTGCGGAACGTCGAGTTGACCGGCCCTTTCATGCACAACGGAGGCATGGCGACGCTGCGACAGGTCGTCGAGTTTTACGCTCGCGGCGGAGACTTTGCGAATCATCCCGATCGAGACTTCGACATTCAGCCGATCCCGGAAATTCAAGGGGACGATCATAAGATCGATGCGTTGGTCGCCTTCTTGACGTCGTTGACTGATGATCGGGTCCGACATCAGCGAGCCCCGTTTGACCATCCTGAGTTGTGGGTGCCGAATGGTCATGGTGCGTTCTCTCATAACCGGGCGTTCGACGAGTTGGTGCAGATTCCGGCAGTCGGCAAAGCCGGTGGCCCGGCACTTCGGTCGTTCGAAGAAATCCTTCGTCGCGGTGGCCTTTCGGTCCGGCGATAGGTCCCTGATGAAAGTTTCGCGTGACGGACGTCGTCGCAACTCCAGAAGACCCCGCGTCTGTGCATTGTGGGCTTGGTCAACCTTGCTCTGACTTTCAGGCTCATCTTCGTGGCAAGGTGCAGACTCTGCGCATGGTCACGTTGAGAAAAGTCTGACGTCGGCTCACTGAGTCGTTTGGCAATCGAACTCGATCCGAATAGTATCGGCGACATCATTCTACGATTCCGATACTTACATCAACGGCGATTTCTATGGCTAACTCGGAAGCATTGCTAAAGCACTTTGAACTGGCTCGGCGCGATCTGCTGGAGCTCACGACCCAGAACCGTTTACTTGCGACACCGCGAGATCAGGAGTCGGGGGCCTGTATCGAGATTAAGGACGAATCGACCACCGAAGTCTTTCGGCAACTCGTCACCGACTTGGGAGAAATGCAGTTTGAGGAAGGGGTCCTTGTCGAGGGTGCGGATGCAGCAACCGACGTTGAGGCGAGCGACGCTGACGCAAACGAGTCGGAAGCCGAGTCGCAGACAGAGAGTTCCGGGAAGTCGTCGACGAAGAAGTCCACCACAGCAAAGAGCGCGAGTCGTCGGACGACGAAGAAAGCGGCCGCAGTTAAAGCCGCAACGACAAAGGCTGCGGCTCAGCCGGTCGACGTGACCGACGATGTGCTGCATACGGATATCTCGCCGGAAGAACTTGATCGGCGGCTTGTGTCGCTGGTCAGCGATGCGACGGCCTCACTTGAGGAGAAGGGGGTCAACGTCTTGTATCTCGCGATGGGTTTCTTGAGATGGTACGAAGACGAAACGTCTGAGACCCCACGCGATGCCCCGCTGTTGTTGATCCCTGTCAGCCTCGAACGTGGTCGCACTGGAGGGCGATATAAACTGAAGCTCGAAGGGGAAGTCGTTGAAACGAACCTCACCCTCGCAGCCCGTTTGAAGCTCGATTTTGGTCTCGATCTCCCGGCTGTCCCCGAGTTGGAAGAACTTTCGCCAGCAGCTTACTTCAGTGAAGTACAAAAGGCGGTGGCGGGGCAAAGGCGATGGGAAGTTCGCCCGGACGACATGGTGCTGTGGTTTTTCTCATTCAGTAAGCTGCTGATGTATCGCGACCTCGACCCCGCGAACTGGCCCGCAGACAAACGCCTGGAAGACCGCCCACTGATTCGTGGCTTGTTGCAGGATGGGTTTAGTGCCGTCAAGCCATTGTGCGGAGAGAACGACAACATCGATTCTCTGTTTGACCCCGTCCAGACGATGCACGTGATCGACTGTGATAGCTCGCAGTCTCTGGTGGTTGAGGAAGCAGCACGCGGTTGCAATCTGGTCATTCAAGGCCCCCCCGGTACCGGAAAGTCGCAGACGATAACCAATCTCATCTCGTCGGCTGTTGCCAATGGCAAGACGATTCTGTTCGTCGCCGAAAAGATGGCGGCACTCGAAGTGGTAAAGCGTCGACTCGACAACATCGGCATCGGCGACATGTGTTTAGAGCTGCACAGCAAGCTGACGAATCGTCGCGTCGTGTTGCAAGAACTCGATCGGACGCTCAAGCTCGGGACTCCGAAACTGCCCGATGAACTCGATGTCACCGTGAAGAAGCTTAAGGGGCATCGGGACGAACTGAACGGCTTCGTTGAGCTATTGCACACACCCTGCGGACCAGGTGGACGAACGCCGTATGAGATCCTTGTTGAACTGATCGACCTTCGTGCCGACCAGACGCCACTCCCAGACTTCCAACTCCCAGAGGCTGCCAAGTGGAAAGCGGACGAATATGAAAGGAACCTGCAAGCGGTGACCGACCTCTCTCGGGTAATGGTCGGTCTCGGTAATCCGGACGAGCATCCTTGGCGAGGGTCGCATCTGAATCAGGTGCTGCCGTTAGACCTTGAACGTCTATTGGTCGCCATTCCGAAACGTCTGACAGAGATTGACGAGCTCACCGAACCGGCCCATGTGTTGAGCAGTCGTCTCGGAGACGATCCGCCAGTGCATTTGACGGATATCGATCGCCTGTTGAAGACGGTTGACACGTTGTTGAGTGCTCCCGAATTAGACACTCAGCCGATGGGAGGAACGGTCTGGGTGGATCATCGCCAGGCGATTCAAGAGTTGGCGGACTACGCGGCTTCCATCATCAAGGCGAAGGAAGAATTGCAAGGAAAGGTCTCGGAAGCGGCCTGGGAACTCAATGTCGCGGAGGATCGACAGGCGTACGCTCTCTACGGAAAGAGCATGTTCCGCATCTTCCGGTCGTCGTATCGCAAGGCCAGACGGACCCTCAAGGGACTGTTGACCGGACCACAGCCAGAGACGTTTGAAGCAAGGTTGAACGTCTTCGACTTGCTGAACAATCGCCGCATCGCGATGAAGAAGTTGGCCGAAGCGGGAACGTTCGGCGAGAAGGCGTTTGGGCGTCATTGGCTCGGTCCGCAGACCGATTGGAAACGAATCGTCGCCTGGAATGCTTGGGATGCCGCCGCCGTCAAGGGAGGAGTCTCGAACAGGTTCCGCACGATGCTCGGGCTGGTCGACAAGCCGGACGAAATTCGTACACAGGCGGCGACACTCCGTCAGAAGATGGAGACGTTTGTTAACGGGTTCATCGAGGTTTGCAAGGCGTTGCAGATTGACTTCCCGACAGCGTTTGGAAAATCGAGTCCTGTGGCCACCGGGGGAACAGCGACGTCCTCATTGCAGAAGATCGGTTCGGCAGCGGACACTCCGTTGGCATCACTCAGGGAGCGGCTCGTTGCATGGCAGTCCAACCCCGAAGGGTTGCAAAGTTGGCAGACATACCGCCAGTCTCACACCGCTGTCGCCCCGATTGGTGAGGGGGTGTTGGTCGAGAAACTCACGTCGGGAGAGATTGATCCAAGTGCGGGACCGGCGGTGTTTCGCTTCGCTGTGGCGGAAGCCGTTTTGAGGCAGATGTTCAAAGACCGCCCACAACTCGAGTCGTTCGACGGCGGGAGGTTCGAGCAGTTGATTGAAGAGTTTTGCTCGTTCGACATCAAGCGTCTCGAACTGGCCCGGGCCGAGGTGGCCGAGAAACATTGGGTCGGGATCGGACGTCCGCGTGGAGAAGGGATGGGGAGTGCCGTCGCATTACTGCGGCACGAGATGCAAAAGAAACGTCGACATCTGCAACTGCGAGAACTGTTGGAACGGGCCGGTCAGGCGGTGCAGGCGATCAAGCCGGTCTTCATGATGAGCCCGCTGTCGGTGGCACAGTATCTGAAACCGGGGGCGATCGAATTCGACATGCTGCTGATCGATGAAGCATCGCAAGTTCGTCCGGTCGAAGCGCTCGGAGCAGCGGCGCGGTGTCGGCAGATGGTGGTTGTTGGCGACGACAAGCAGATGCCCCCGACGCAGTTCTTTGGAAAGGTCATCGGCGATGTCGACATGGATGCCGATGCCCCCGAGATGCAGGCGGGAGATGTCGAAAGCATCCTCGGCCTGTGCATCGCGCGCAACATGCCACAACGGATGTTGCGTTGGCACTATCGCAGTAAGCACGAGTCATTGATTGCGGTCTCGAATCGAGAGTTTTACGAGAACCAGTTGTACATCATCCCTTCTCCCGAAAATCAGGGAAAGCTGGGGGTGAAGCATCAGTACATCGAAGGGGCAGTCTTCAAGAGTGGCAAAAATGTCGTCGAGGCGAAGATTGTTGCCGAAGCAATCATGCAGCACGCCCGGGAGAATCCGAAGTGGACGCTCGGCGTAGCCGCCTTCTCGGTGACGCAAAGAGATGCGATCTTGAAGGAACTCGAAAACTTGCGGAAGGACGACCGCTCGGCCGATGCTTTCTTCGACCCCAATGCTCCCGATCCCTTCTTCGTCAAGAATCTGGAGAACGTGCAGGGGGACGAACGGGACGTCATCTTCGTTTCGGTTGGGTATGGACCGGGGGAAGATGGAAAGGTCTCGCTGAACTTCGGTCCGGTCTCCTCTTCGGGCGGCGAGCGACGATTGAATGTGCTAATGACCCGAGCGAAGCGTGTCTTGAAGATGTTCGCTTCGCTTCGAGCCGAGGACATCGACCTGAGCCGCGCCACCGGACGAGGTCCCGAGGTGTTACGGGAGTACCTCCGATTTGCGCAGTCGGGAGGAGATGTCGAAGGGGTGAAGTCATCGACCCCGAAGGATCGGTTCGTCGAGGTGTTGCAGCGTCAGTTGAAGGAACGGGGGATCGAGACCCGCACGCACGTGGGGGTCGCGGGAGTGTTTGTTGACCTCGCTGTCATCGACCCGGAGAACGAAGGGCGATATGTTCTGGGCATTGAAGTCGATGGAAGCTCGTTCAGGGCAGCCCGTTCGAGCCGAGATCGTTGCCGCACACGCGACGGCGTGCTCGGGGCTCAGGGGTGGGCGATTCATCACGTCTGGAGCATCGAGTACTTCAAGCGTCCGACAGAACAATTCAATCGGATCATCGAAGCGATTGATGCGGCCAAGAAGGGGCGATTGCCCAAGCGTGGAGGAGGGCTGGCGAGCACGGTGTCGACGGTTACGCGAACTCCCGGCGGCATCGACCCGTTGGCGACAGCGGTCACCGCCGTCGAACTCGTTCCCAGTGCCACAGCGTCGGCAACAACGACATCCCCCAAAGAAGAGAGTTCCGAGGGCATTTCCCTTGGCGACATTCTGAGCACTGGTCTCAAGATCGGTGCGGCGGCATTGACAGCCGAGAAGGGAAAAGGTCTCGACGCCGCCATCTCCGCCTTCGGACGCGACGACAAGACCCCAGATCCCCCCAAGAAGAAGACCAAGTAAATCACCCGTTTCGCCCCAAGCTCCATGTGTGGGGCCAAGCTGGTCTTTCGCGCTGAAGACCGTGACGTGTATGATGCCGCATCGATCGTCGCGAAGGATGGAACGAGTCGGCAGTGAATAGGATCAGGGAAGGGAACGGCGATGTCGGATGGTGAGAAGGCGAAGCGGCGGGGGTGCCTTTGGTGGACCTTGTGTCTGATGTTCTCGATACTCGGCATTACGATTATCGGGATCGCGCTCGTCTTTTGGTCGCTTAAGAGTGAGCCGACGTACTATCGCGAAGCTCGTCTCAAGCTCGCGGATCCCGTTGTCCGCAAGGCGGCTGCGGAAGAGTTTGAACAGAAGGCCGAAGTTCTGGAACAGACGACTCGAAAGGTTGGAGACTGGAGCGAAGCGTTTACCGAAGAGGAGATCAACGCCTATCTGATGGAAGAGGTTTTCAGTGAAGGGAAGGCCAAGAAACCGGTTCGTGATCCTCTCATCGCGTTCGAGGAAGGAGTTGTCAGACTCGGTTGTTACGTCGAGACCGATTATTACACCGGGGTGATCAGCGTACAGACACGCCCCGAATTGCTGAATGAGCGCGAGATTCGACTGGAGGTTGTCGATGTTCAAGCGGGTGCTCTGTCCCTTCCTGCCTCGCGACTGTTGAAGGAAGCGGTCGATCGCATGCAGAATGGAGACTTCCCCTTACGCTGGGATGGCGATTCGGACTCAAACAGCCTGATACTGTCGCTCCCAGAACCTCGCCACGGAGCCAGGCCGATTCAACTCACCGAACTCAAAGTGACTCCCGGCCAGGTCACCCTGAGTGGCTCGACCGGCGAGTGAAGCCACGTGATTCGATACCCCGCCCAACGACACTCTCTCGACTCACGGGATGGTCGGGAGGGTGCCGTGACTTGGGGTGAATTCTCCTTACTTCTTTGCGGGTCGCTTTTGTTCCAGCAGCCATTCGTAGAGGGCGGGGTTGTTGTAGCTTTCGGTCCAGGAGTCGTGTCCTGCTTCGGGGTAAGCGGTAAATTTTGGTTCGCCGCCAGCCTTCTTCAGAGCGTCGACCATGTCTTGAGAACGCTTGAAGGGGACTGCTCCATCCTTTTCGCCGTGGAAGACCCAGCAAGGGATGTGGGCAATCTCTTTGGCCCAGTAGGTCTCTCCGCCGCCGCAGATCGGGACGATGGCCGCGAACTTCTGTGGGGCATGGGCCGCGAGTCCCCACGTGCCGAAGCCTCCCATGCTGAGGCCGGTAATGTAGATGCGGTCTGTGTCGACCTTGTACGTCTTCGAGACGTCGTCAATCAGTTTTTCGAGTGACAGGGCTTGCCAGCGCTGCTGAGCGGGACACTGCGGCGAGACGACGATGAACGGGAACTGCTTTCCCCCCTTAATGAGTTTCGGGGGGCCATGCACGGCCACCTTGTCGAGATCGTCACCCCGTTCGCCCGAGCCATGCAGGAAGACGAGCAGTGGCCACTTTTCTTGCTTTTCGTAGTCTTCGGGAAGATACAGAAGATACTGCAATTCCACTTTGACGTCTCCCTGAAGTTGCGCAGCCACCTGCTTGCCCGGTGTCGGTTCAGCGGCAGGGGCAAGTCCAGCAATGAAGAAGAGTATCAGGCAGATCAGCGGACAGAGGAGCGAGCGTCCAAGTACGTTCATGGGAGCATCCTATTGATGAGGGGACAGAAGTGAGTGCGGGGGCAAAGGTGAGATTCCAAGAGGCAAGAGCCGTCGTTCGTAGTATCGTCAGAGCCTTCATGCTCTTGCAAGCATGGGAATGAAGCGGCAGATTGGAGTGCCTGCATCTCGATTGTTGATGTTGCGACATGAACCCCTCGGCCCTTCACAGCCACGCGACATACTCGCGATGTTTTCCCTTCGTTCCCTTCTGTTCAGTATCCGTTGATTCGCCCCCAAGATGTTGTGACGAACAGTTGGCGAACGTTGTTTCGAACAATGGGGGGAACAGAGGGTCGCGAAGGAAGCGAAGGGTGACGGGAGGACGGCTGTCATTCAAGACATTAGCCACTATTTCTGGAGAGGCACAAACTAGGTTGAGCGAGAGTAAATTTGTCGATCTCCTAACGAAAATCGTCCCGATCAGTTGGGCTGGTCGGGACGATGGCTGGAACACTGAGTTGACCAGTCGGAACTCGGTTAGTCGGGTGACGGTCAGAGGGGACGGACGACCGAAGCACGCGCACCTTTCGGTCCAGTCTCCGACTCAAACTCGACTTCCTGACCTTCAGTCAGCGACTCAAATTCGACCTCTTGGAGAGCCGAAAGGTGAAAGAACAGGTCTTTCCCCTTCGCTCCGCCGTCGATGAATCCAAATCCTTTGTCGTGAACCAGCTTCTTGATTGTTCCTCGCTGCATGGCAGCTCACCTTCAATGTGTAATGTGAGTCAAAAACACGGCAAAACGATGGCCGTACACAAGTTCCAGGAAGAAAGCACAGTCTTGTTCAAGGCCCCAGAAGGATCGAATGAAATAGACCGGCCCACAACCCGGCGACACGCCTCGGAGTCGATGCAGCAGGGCATCGATTTCGAATCGGGCGGATCGTAACAACTGACCTGCCATGCTGCCAAGTAGCGGTCAACCGGGATTCGGACCATCCCTTGACGGGGGAATTCTCGATGGTATTGACGGACTGCGGCGCGCAGTCGAACATGACGGGGTGACGACAGGGGTGGTTCGGAGAGTTCTTGGAGGAGGAGAGAATTGGACGACTGGTATGTACTGGATGGGGATCGACGAGACGGCCCGTATCCGATGGTCATTATGCAGGAGATGTGGCAAGCGGGTGAGCTTGCCGCCGATCAACTTGTGCAGCAAGCGGACGGGGGGCAGTCTCGGCGTGCGGGGGATGTGGCCGAGTTCGCGTCGACGCCGGTTGAGTCCGAAACGGATCGCGGGGTCGTCTCAGGAGCGGCAACCTCTGGAGATGCGGGGAAGTCACGACGTCGAAGCGTGATGTCGCGTGTCGTGATCAGTCTGTTTGTCACCCTGCTCGTGGTGGGGGTCATCGGGATTCCCCTGTTGGCGATTGTCGTGCCGTTGTTAACCAACATGCGCGAGACAGCCCGGCAGAATCAATGTCAGGAACATCTCCGTCAACTGTCAGAGGGCCTGTTGAAGTACGAGGCGGCCGAGGGGGAATTTCCATCCGGCTGGAAGTCGCAGGAGCCATTGCGATCAAACTTCAGTTGGGGGACGTCGCTGTTGCCCTTTGTGAATCAGTCAGGACTCGCGGGGCGACTGAGAACGGGCGATCAGGGATTGGCGACGGCTCTGACCGATCCGTCACTTGTGATGTTGATGGAGTCGTCGATTCCGGGAACCATCTGTTCGAGCGAGACTGTGCAGGGAGTTAATCAGGAACGTCCCGTGCTCGACAAAGTCGACGGGGTGCATCAACTGGCCACCTCGAGTTATCTCGCCAACTTTGGGTCGGCAGGTTTCAACAGTGAAGGGAATGGTCTGTTTGAGAAAGACTCGATGTTTTCTTCGCTGAACGTCGTCGATGGTGAGTCTCGCACAATCCTATTGGGGGAACGAGCATTCTGGACGAACGGTTCTGGAGCAGGGGGTCAACCTTTGGTGCAGGCGAACGGCGGCCTTTGGTTTGGTTTGAACGGGGACGGGACGACGATGCGTCAGGGGGATGTCCTGGGGACCGGCATGGGGGGCGTCAACGGACGACGCACCGGGCTTCCGTGTGACTGCAACGTGACAATTGGTTATAGTAGCTACCATCCCGGAGGGGTGCAGTTCGCCTTCGTCGATGGTCAAGTCAAATTGCTGAGCGATGGGATCAATGGAGAGGTCTTTAATCAACTGCTCGGGCGAAATGACTCGGTACAGCAAGTTGTTCCTCAAGGGCCGAACTCGCGCTGAGCTAACGGAAGCAAATGTGAATGTGAGTTGTCGATTGTCGTTGCAGGGTCAATTCTGTTAGATTGGGCGCTGCGTGCGAAGGGTGTTAGGACTTAGGGTGGAAACTCATCACAACTAAGGAGCGGTGCTATGTTAATTAAGTCGCGAAAACGAGGGTTTACGGCCATTGAGTTGATGGTGGTTGTCGCCATCATCGGGGTGCTCGTCGCCCTGATGGTCCCCGCCGTCGGAGGCGTCCGCGAATCGGCCCGACGTTCTCAGTGTCAAGACAATCTGCACAATGTCATCATCGCCCTGCACAACTATGAGGGCGCTCATAAGGGCCTGCCGCCGGGGTTTATTCATCAAGTGCCGAATCATTCTAACTATGGTTGGCAGGCCATGTTCCTGCCCTACGTGGAACAGAAGCCGCTCTACGATCTGATTAGACCCGGAAACCCAGGATTGGCCGATGCGCTGACGAATGCGAAGAAAGCGAAAGCCTTACAGTCGAAAGTCGAGTTCTTAGTCTGCCCGTCAGAGAAAGGTGCTGCAACCAATTCCCACTTTGTTGCGTTCGATTCCGACGATGAGCCGCACGAATTAGCATTGTCCAGCTACGTCGGCAACAACGGCTCAGACCTAATTCCCCGCGAATGGTCGACCAAGGATCATCGCTTGCACGTTCGTCCTCCGAAAGGAATCTTCGGACCCAATGTCAGTACCCGTTTTGGAAGCATTACGGATGGAACGAGTAACACGATCGGGGTGGGTGAGCGGACTTGGACGCTGAAGAACGGTAAGGACGTTAATAAATGCGGAGCGGCGATTTACGCCGGTGTGATCGGGGACGGCAAAGTCATCAATCAGCGAGCCATACTGGGATCGAGTGCCTTCGGGGTGAACTCTGTAAAAGGGGATGAAAAAACTGTCCATTGCGAGTCGGGAATTAGTAGTGCTCATCCGGGAGGCGCTCAGGTCGGAGTGTTGGATGGTAAGGTCAGTTTCCTTTCCGAAGAGATCAATCAGGAACTGCTTGACAATCTCTTTGTGAAGGACGATGGCAACGCGGCGTACCTCCCATGACACAGTTCTGCGCACGATTAGGACTCACAGCCGCCCGATTCTGCCTGTCGGCATGGATCGGGGCGGCCGTGTTGTTTGTTGTGAACGGCGTTCGGCAGGTCCGACATCCGGCGTTTGATTCGACGGTAAAGGATCACCTCGCCCTGCTCCGTTTCCCTCCCTACTATCTCTTTGGAGTGACGTTGCTGGGCATGGCGGCTTGTGGATTGCTAGCTGCCTGTCTGGGACAGAGTCGCTCCCGCCGGACCCTGTTGGCCTTGGGGCTAGTCCTCTTTTCCGGGGCCGTCATGGCGTACGACTATCAACGGGTGTACTCCCCGATCGTCGAGATTCTTCAAGCCGAAGGAGCCTCTCGCCCAGCCGAGTTCGTAACGCTGCACAATCAGTCGAAGCAGATCAACTGCGTCCACGTCGGAGCCGCCCTGCTCGCCGCAATCTTGGTCTGCTGGGAACCCCGAACGAGAATGCCGGAGGACCGTGAGCTGTCATCCACTCCTGATGTTGGGAGATAACACTCGGTGTCGATCAAAGTGCCATGCGTCTCAGACTAAGTGCCGGAGGTCGGTGAGGCCGATTCCTTCGCGGCTGGCGAAGGGTTCGCCGTAGGCTTTGTGGATGGACCAACCCCAGTAGCGGGCTCGGTCGCGGATGTCGTCGAGCAAGGTCGGGTGGATGTCGGGGCGATGGGCGATTTGGCTTTCGTAGCAGCGGACTGCTTCAAGTTTCCCGTCGATGTGGGGTGAGATATCGAGCACGAACGCCGGTTGAGGATGGATGCGGAGATGGATGCTCCAGTAGTAGTAGATGCGGGGGGGGTGAAAGGGTTTGCCCTTGAGATCCGTGCGCGAGAGCTTCGCCCAGAAACGAGCAGCATCGCAGAGAGCACTGGCGGCCACATGATCGGGATGGGCATCGTCCCAATACGGGGCGAGAATGATGCTGGGGCGAGTCTGGCGGAAGACTTCTGCCAGTTTGCGGCGAGCGGTCTCGTCGTCTTGTAAGCGACGGTTCGGCAGATTGAGATTGTGGCGGTAGTCGAGGCCGAGGACTGAAGTGGCGGCGGCGGTCTCGGCGGCTCGGCGGGTAAGGGAGCCATGCGGTGTTGGCTCGCCGTTGGTTAGTTCGACCACTCCGACCTTTAGGCCGAGCGACTTGGAGTGCAGAATGGTTCCGCCGACGCTGATCTCGGCATCGTCAGGATGGGGAGCGACAACGAGCAGATCGAGTGGTTCGAGCATGTGAGTTCCAGGGGAGCAGAAGTCGATTGGCGGTGATTGTTGACGCGAATGAGTCGATTGTAGTCAGTCGTCAGGCAGGATGCGTCCTTCAACAGGGTTGGAGGAAAACGAGGTCAGGGTTGCGGTGGGGGGAATGGGGCTTCAGAATTGAGGGGCCGTCACAATGAGTGAGCGTGCAGGTTCCTCTGTCGGAGAGAAGTGGATGCGTCGATCGTCACCCTCTGTCGGATTCTTCTTCCGTATCGCCCTGCTTTACGGTTTCGGGTTGCTGGGGCGAGATGTTGTTGCCGATCGGCGATTTGAGCGGGAGGTCGCCCCGTTGTTGGCTCAAAGGTGTTTGAGCTGTCATCAAGGGGAGGAGTCGAAAGGAGGGCTCGATCTGTCGACGCAGGCAGGGGCGCTGCGTGGCGGAGAGAGTGGCCCTGCTGTCGTCCCCGGAAAGCTCGAAACGAGTGTGCTGTGGCATCGGGTGCGGGAGGGGGAGATGCCGCCGGGGAAGGGGCTCGATCCCGAGGAACGGAGATCATTGAAGGAGTGGATCGAGCAGGGAAGTCCTTGGAGCATTGACACTTTGGACCCCTTAGTGCATGGGGGGAAGTATCGTGCGGGGTCTGACTGGTGGTCGCTGCAACCGGTGCGAGAGTCTGTCGTTCCGGCCTCAAACTCGGGATGGACTCGCAACGAAATCGATCGGTTTGTCGAGGCAAAGCTCGTGTCACATGGGCTTCAACCTGCGGTCGAAGCGGAGCGTCGAGTGCTCATTCGGCGACTGTCGTTCGACTTGCTGGGGTTGCCTCCGTCGCTCGACGAGGTCGAAGCCTTTGTGCAGGATGTGCGTCCAGATGCTTATGAACGGCTCGTTGATCGGATGTTGGCGTCGCCGCAGTATGGAGTCCGCTGGGGTCGACACTGGCTTGACCTCGCAAGGTTCGGCGAGAGTCAAGGTTTCGAACGAGACAAGTTACGGGAGAACAGTTGGCCCTATCGCGACTGGGTCGTCGATGCCTTCAATCGTGACTTGCCCTATGACGAGTTCGCCCGTATGCAGTTGGCGGGTGATGTTCTCGAACAGGGAGAAAGTTCCGGTGTGGTTGCGACCGGGTTTCTGGTGGCGGGGCCGTACGATGAAGTCGGCCAGTCTCAGCAGTCGGCTGTGATGAAGGCGGTCGTTCGACAAGATGAGATGGAAGACTATGTCAGCGTGGTCGGGCAAACGTTTCTCGGACTGACGGTGCATTGTGCTCGTTGTCACGATCATAAGTTCGACCCGATTCGGCAGTCGGAGTATTACCGTCTCGCGGCGGCGCTGGACGGCGTATCGCCGGGGAGTCGCGATGTCCGGTTAGAGGATGATCTGAGACGGTTACAGCAGATCGACGATGAACTTCGACGGACACAAGAGCAACTGCAATCGCTAACGACGCAAGCGATGGCACGTCTGATGGCACAGCGGGCGAAAGGGAAACCGTCTGCGAACAAAGAGACTTCAGAGGACAAAGCAGCGACGGATGTCACGGCAACGAAAGACAGTGTCAACGTCCCACTGCCGATCGCTCGTTGGGACTTTCGTGAAGGGTTGGAGGACCGCGTCGGGGCGATGTCAGGGAAGGCTCAGGGGGGAGCCGAGGTTCGTGATGGACTGCTGAGACTCGATGGAAAACAGGGACACGTTGCCACGGCACCTCTGGGAAAAACAATTCGAGCGAGAACGTTAGAAGCGTGGGTGCAGTTGAGCAAACTGGATCAACGCGGCGGCGGGGTAATGACGCTGCAATCACTCGATGGAGCGACGTTCGATGCCATTGTCTTTGGCGAGAAAGATCCCGGACAGTGGATGGCCGGGAGCAATGGATTCACCCGGACAAAATCGTTCGGCGGACCTCCCGAGACGCGTGCCGTCGAAGAGGCTGTGCATGTCGCCATCACCTACAGCGAAGACGGAACGATCACTGGCTATCGAAACGGAACGGTCTACGGGAAACCTTATCAGAGCAGTGGTCCTGTCGAGTTTGTGTCGGAGAAGTCACAGGTACTCTTTGGGTTACGGCACTCGCCGGCGGCAGCGGGGCGAATGCTTGAAGGAGCCTTGGTGACCGCTCGACTCTATGACCGGGCCTTGTCAGCTGACGAAGTACGACGCTCGTTTGAACAGGGGACCGTGGGGGTCAGTCGTGACGAACTTCTCAACGTGATGACCGACGAAGAGCGGCGTCATTGGACTGAGTGGGAGTCGACGGTCTCGCAGTTGACGCAGCGTCGCGGGGAGTTGCGGCCGTTGAACTGTTACGTCGTCAAACCGAAAGCAGCCGGTCGGGTCCGACTGTTGGAACGAGGGAACCCTGCGACTCCAGGGGCTGAAGTTCTGCCGGGTGGCGTGGAGGCGATTCAGGGGGGGAGTGCCGACTTCGGGCTTGCCGCAGATGCGAGCGATGGAGATCGCCGCCGGGCCTTGGCGAAGTGGGTCACCGATCCGGAGAATCCACTCTTTGCGAGGGTCATGGTCAACCGAGTCTGGCAGTGGCATTTCGGAGCGGGCTTTGTGGCAACGCCGAGTGACTTCGGCTTCAACGGGGGGGAGCCTTCGCATCCCGAATTGCTTGACTGGCTGGCGAGAGAGTTCGTTCGACAGGGGTATCGGCTCAAGCCGTTGCATCGGATGATCGTCACTTCGGCGACATACCGACAGAGTTCGGCTGTTCGTGATGACGCCGTCGCAAAGGATGCCGACAATCGCTGGTTGTGGCGATTCTCCCCCCGTCGACTGGAGGCGGAGGAAATTCGGGATGCGACGTTGTCAGTCGCGGGGGTCATCAACCTCAGGCTGGGCGGTGCCGGCTATCGCGACTTCGAGACTTATGTTCACAACGCACAGTTCTACAACATGCTCGATCCGGAGGGGCCTGAGTTTGAGCGCCGGACGTTGTATCGCACCTGGGTCCGCAGTGGTCGGAGTGGTTTGCTGGATGCCTTCGATTGTCCCGATCCGTCGACCATGTCCCCCGAACGATCGGTGACCGTCACCCCGCTGCAAGCACTGGCGATGCAGAACAACTCCTTCGTGCTCAGGATGTCGAAACGCTTCGCCCAACGAGTGACAGAGACGGTCGGCGAGTCCTCCTCCGAGCAAGCCAAACTCGCGTTCCGGCTGACGTACTTCCGTCCTCCGACCTCCGAGGAGATGGACTTCATCGTACCGTTCCTGCGAGAGCAATCACTCACCGACCTCTGTCGCGTCTTGTTGAACAGCAACGAGTTTCTGCACGTCGAGTGAACAGCCTCGCACCCATTCGTACGACTGGCGTCCAAGTCCGTCGTCGATGAGTGATACTCGGCAATACAGCCGTCGACCGGTGTGTCAGTCGAGATGTCTCTGCTGACCGATCGTGACTTCACACTCGGGCCAGGAAAGTGTCGCAATGCCGGTTTCGGCGGAGGTGACGGACGAGGAGATCGACTTCCATGGAAGACCTTCCATTACGCCGCAGAGGGAGCCGGTTTTGCGGTCGAAGAGTTCCATTGTGATGGACGGCTCAGGTGAATCGGGGCGCTGACTCGGACGGAAGAGAGTGATGATATAGGGCAAGTCGCCCGAGGGATCGCGGATAACAGTGCGGCAAAGTTGGTTACGGCTCCAAGCGAGCTTTCCAGTCGATCGTTCGATGGCTAACAGCGTCCCCGTGCTGTTCCAGGCAGTCGGTCCAACATCGGGGAGTGTGGTCTCGGTCCGCTCTGCCGCCCGTTGATGGTTCGTCTCGACGAGATTGACGAACCAGTTTCTTCCATCGCTGAAGGTGCGGAGTGATGAGACCTGTTCGACATCATCAGCTCGCAGTGGATGTTCCACAATGAAGCGTCCGGTTGGGACGTGAATGATGCAGAGTGTCAGTTTCCGGTCGACGAAACTGACGTGCTGGCTGTCGGTCTTGTCGAGCAGTCGCGGGCTGTGCAAGGGGCGATCGACGAGCAAGGTGTCTGTTGCAGGGGCCCAGACTCGGAGTGAGGAATGAGGCTCGGCATCGGTGAGATAGCAAAGTTGTGAGCCAAACGCCGTGCGATATCGCAGCATGTTTCGGCCCGAGTGTTCGAGTCGTCCTTGGCGAAGTTCTTCGCCGGTTAGCGTGCTGAAGAGGCGATAGCCCTGCATGTCGGCATCAAAGAGCACACAGCAATTTGCATCGCCGATGATGCCTGTCGACTCGCTCGCGAACAGGCCGGTGTCGGACGGGATGTCGCGTCGTTCCCAGAGAATTTCTCCCGTGGCGGGGTGAACATTGCACAGACCGCCCGGTGTCTGCACAATGAGATATCCCGGACCATAGGGGCCGACACGAGGTCGGGAACTGCGATCGATTGCGTCGGCAGGATGCAGTGTCCAGAGGATGCGTCGGTCGGGAATCGAGAGTCCATGCAACGACTGATCAACAAGTGGAACAAAGCTCGGCCAAGACTCTTGACGTTCTAAACTCGGTTCGCGGGCTCGTGGGGGCATCGACACCCAGTCGAGAATCGCTCCGGTGTTTGCTTCTACGAAAGCGAGGTTACTGAGTGATGTCGATGGGACGGTTGTCGTGGAACTGGAGGTGGTCCCGGTCATGGCTCCGATGACGGATGGAGGCTCTGGTGCTGGCTCTGAGAGTTGCATTAAGCGAATCGAACTTCCGGCTGGGCGTCGCAACTCTCGCGAGAAGGAGATCGTTGGCGAGGTCGAGGGGGCGGTATCGGTCCGACGAATCGAGACGAACGGGACGGGCGATGTATACGACGTTAACGGAGTGGCGTTAAAGACTGCCGGTTGGATCACGAGTTCCGCGGTCCTTAACGGGGTGATCCCAAGGGAAGTGCGGCTATCGTGAGGGGACTGTTGGGTGTGAGAAGTCTTTGGCTCCAAGATCGCAGCATGATAGGATGCGGTGAAATGCACACTGCGGACTGGAGACTGATTGGCGGCAAAGTGTCCCTCAGAAATCGAAGTCGGCACAGAAGTTTGACGATCAAGTTGGAAAGAACGCAGCAGCATCCTGGCTTCATGGTGTAACCCTGCTCTTCCCCAATGTTGCGCCAGTTCGGCTTTAAGAAGTGCCGTCTCGACGTGAGGGGGTCTGGCGATGTTTTCGGGTGTTTTTTCGCGGTGCTGAAGATTGCGGTACAACAACGACTCGGCGGCGAGAAGGTTTCCCCGCCCCTGTTCGCGACGGGCGAATGCGAGTAGTAGATGCTCGTTGACAGGAAGAGACGCGATAAACTGTGCGAGTCGGTCGAGCCGTTCTCCCTGGGAAGTTGCGATACGCGACGACATGGCCGAATCGATCAAGGCAGGCGAGGTCGCGCTGGTTCCGTGCCTCAGTGGACGTGTTCCGATCGAGTGAACGGGACGCCGGTTGAGTGAATCCGTCGATAGGTCGTAAGCCGCTTGAAGTTCGGCCCGGTCGGCCGCTGTGAGCTGTTCGATGAACGCCAGCTCCAAGGATGGTGATTTGGTGAGTGCCGACAGGTCTTGGGTCGATATCAAGGTGGGCGAATAGTCGTGTCGACTGGCGCGAGTCGAGGCCCGGGCCGAGACCCGCCAAATGCCAAGGGGATCGATTGGGATCGGCCCTTCATTGGCGTGACTCAAAAGTTGCTCCGAAGCGGCGATTGCTCGGTGGGGGTCATCACGTAACCACATCGTCTGCATAGCGGCCAGTTCGACCTCGACTCGGTCTTGTTGCGAGTCAGCAAGTTGTGCGGCTTCTTGGAGGAGTCGGTCGACCTCATCGACAAGATGGTGATGGCTGGGCGAGACGAGAGCTTGAAGGTCGTTGAGGTCGCCCGTGGGGCGCGTGATGCGATCTTTCACTGATGCGAGAGCATCGATTTCGGCAAGAGTTGTTCGTGCCTGTTTGAGCAACACACGTCGCAGCAAGGTGCGGGCCGTTTGCGTCGAGTCGCTCACCTCAACGAGTGTCGGGAGCGGCTGTTCCTGATGAACCGAATCGCGGAGCCGTGCGATGGCGCTCGTCACTTGTCCAGTTGCGAGTTCGAGTTCTGCTTTGAGCACTTCAGTTTGTGTTCCGCTGGAGGACTCACTTGATGAAAGCTGTTCCAGTAGTACTTTGGGGAAGCACTGAAGTTGCACCCCCTCTGTCGACGCGACGACCACACCCCACGGAGTCGCGACGACGTTCCCGAGCAGATTGGCGGACCCGACGACAGTTCGAGAACTCGACGTCGTCAGAGTCGAACCTGGGGCTCCCCGTGTGAGAAGCGTAGGGATCGATTTCTGGCTGATCGCGAGGTTTAGCAGGTCGCGATGATCGTCGGCCGTCTGACCTGTGCGGGTGTCGATTCGGAGCAGACCGCGACTGCGAGTCGGGAGTAAGAGGTCGTCCCCCACGATCGTCCCGGTTCCCGCAAGCGAGTCGATGGGGATAGACCAAAGTGGCTCCCCGAGGTTCGCCGAGAAGGCTTGCACGCGGCGGGATGAGACCGTTAACAGGACGCCGTTGGGGGACAGGACGATGTCGAGCAACTCCTTACTCGGGGTGTTCCATTGGAGTGTCCCAGTGTGCCGATGAATTGCCCAGAGCTCTTGCGAATCGGAAGGGAGTATGTAGACGAAGTCGCCTTGAATGATTGGGCGGACCGGGATCGACGCGTGCCCTCGGCGATGTCGTTCGGACCTCCAAGAGGTGTTTGCTGTTTGACTTGCCGCATCGGTGAATTGCGTCAACCAGCAGAGCGAACCGGACCTGGCATCAACGGCAGCGATGGCACCGATTGGCAGCGGACAGTAGACAATCCCTTGGTGTACGGTCGGGGTGTGAGCGATTCGCAGTCGTCGGTCCCCCGGCTTGATCGGTGGATCAACGAGAGCGAGTGGCTGCATCGTCAGGACCGTTCCTGTTCGGGCCTCTAAGATCGACAAGTAGACCTGCCGATGAGACTCTGACAAGAGAAACAGTCGACCATCGGCACAGGCGGGCGGACCGAGCAGGAAGTGTCCCGAGAGACTGAGTGGTCGTTGTGAATCGTCCGTGGATTGTCGTGGTCCCTCCTGCGAAGTCGACCAGAGTTGCTGAACGACTGGCGTCTTGTTCGCGGGGTTGCAATGAACGGCGGGTTGACCGGGAGTGGATGACTGGATTAGTCGATCGATGTCGAGCGACGCCAGCTGAGTTGGTCTGACATCGACATGATCACTCGCCAGTTCTGCGTGAAGAGAGACAGCCACGAGCCGATTTCGGACTCGGTTTACGAACTGCACGGGCGATCGATTTTCTGTGTTCTGTGATCGATCGGGAGCTGGTTGAGGTTGCCGGAGTTGATCGTGCGGTGCCTGATCGGAGCTGGTCCCTTGTGTGGCAGCGAGTGACGTGTTTGAGGCGTTGGCTGATGCGGATTCGGTCTCTTGATGTGTCGTGACATCATCCAGGAAGTAGATCGTGTGGCCGTCGGTCGAGAGGGTTCCCAAGAGCGAGTTGTCGATCACCCATGCGTCCAGCGTTGACAGGAGCGATGACGCATCCGAGACCGAACTGGTCCTCAGTGAGATCGCCTCAGTCAACGAAGAAGCAGTGTGGTAGTGCCAAATCTCTCGACCGGTTCGGAGGTCGCGGCAGGTGACTCCATCAACATCGCGAATGATGAGTCGCGATCCTTGAACAATCGGTCGCACTGCTGAAAGAGAGTGAGCCTCTGGCTCGATCCGCTCTCGGTTGCGTGCCATCAGCTCTTGGAGAAGTAATGAGTTGTTCGTTCCAGTGACTGTGTACATCGCTCGCTGGTAGTCGGCAAGACGCCGTAAGTCTTCTGCGGTGGGTGATGGATAGTTCGTCGCTTCCCAAACCGGGCGATGAAAGGGTGTTGTGCGAGTTTCCGCATGTTTCGTTTCGGTGAATCGCGTTGTGAGGCCCTGTTGTTGCATGACGAACGTGGCATGATCGAGGTCCGAAGGGGTCAGCTCTTTCGCATGCCAAGGGTCGTTCAAGAGGCGATTCCAAAGAAGGGCTGATTCCTCGAAGCGTCCGAGGTCGGCCAGAATCTCGGCTGCGGCAATCGTCCCCAGGCGGCCTGCCTGGGTTGGTGCGTGTCGTTCGGCCATCTGACAGAGTGTCGACAGCGATTGTGAGTTGATGGCGTTGTCGAGTTCCTGTTGAGCCGTCGTCCCGGCGAGTCGATCGTATTGCGCCCTGAGATGTGGTGGGAGCGTTTGGAGTATCGCGATGGCTTCGCGTCGGGCACTTTGGGGAGTCAGCGTGTCTTGTCGCCAGATGAGGACATCATCAACGGCCGTGACGATGCGAAACAGCGAGTCGAGAGCACGGGAGTGATGACCCTGAGCGAGGTCCTCTGTGGCTTGTGTCAGCAGCACGTTGTAGTGGCGATCACGAAAAAGAATGTGATTCATCCGACTCTGGAGCGCGAGTCGGGCTTCTTCGTCAATCGGTGGTTCCGGCGAGTGACCGCCTGTGGTCGACAGAAGAGGTGCAGCAGGAGCAGGTGGAGCAGAATGGGAACGCGTGGCGGGAGTCGAGGATTGTCGATGCTGATCGACAGCGTTTGGAGGAGGGGGGCGGACTCCTTGAGCGAGCAGGAGAGGCGAGCGTCGTGAACCAGGTGGGTGCTGGCCTGGGAGTCGGGCCGTTACTTCGGGCGGAAGTGCCCAGAGGTGGTGTCGGTCGGAGAGCGGAGGCAATAGCTGACTGGGCGGGTCGTCGTCGAGCAGTGGTGGGGGGAACGATTCGGCTTCCTGTTGGAGTCTTTGAGGGTCTGGGGGATCGAAGATTCTGTCTCGACTCTCCAGCAGTCCGGCATTCAATGCTCTCTCATGCTGATCAGGGGCGAGAAACCCGGGTGGAGGAGAGAGCCGAGATCGGTCGGATTCCGAATGAGCGGCGAGTTGGGGGACTGCGAGCAGCAGGACCCCCATGGGGACTAGAGCGATTGTCAACGTTCGCGAGAGGATGCTTGGGCCATTCTGGCGTGCTGTGATCATCCCTCAACTCCTTTCGAGAGATGTTCGATCATCATGGTCGAACAGGGTGTCTTATCGAGAACATCCGAGTCATTGGAAGAGAGAATGCTCAGATTCGGGTCCATGTGTTGCCGCAACATGTCGGTTTCTGCCGGTACGATGAGTGTCGATGATCAAGGATTTACGCTGGAAGAAGAGTTGGTGATACCAACGTGCCTGGATAGGCAGTTGGGGTGAAATGGGTGTTGTGGGGCAAGCTTGTTACGGCAGTTTCCGCCTGTCGACAGTCGGACTGCGCACAGAAGTCAGAATTGGGGGCCGATGAATTCATGGTGCAGAGTGGAGTCAGACATGGTGTTACGTACCAGGAGGCGAGTTGCGCCGAACTGAAGTGGGGAAAGGGGGTTAACACTTGATGAATGGCTCTTGTGGGGACGATCCCCAAGGCAAATCAGGGATCGGCCGGTCCGATGCGTTCGAGGCGATCGCATTCAATACGGTCGTTGCGGGCCGAGGTGCTGCGAAATCGGTCTAGCGGTCAATCGGCGAGCCGTGATATCGTCACCGGTCGGTCTCTTCGAGCGAAGCCTGTGAAAGCACGGCCAAGGATGGTCGTTTTGTAATTGCGGACTTCCAGTAGGCAGGAAGAGCCTGAGGCAAAGAGACTCGACAGCGGAATCGAGACCAGATCAGCGGACACATTCGTTGGAAGGACCTAACACGAATGAATCGAAGAACGGCAATAGAAAGACTGTTGGGTGGAGTCGTCTCCGCCGGGATGATGTCGGGCGGATCTCTGTTTGCTCAGGGGATCGGTTCCGAAGGTCGTGCCCGCGTCGGCTCAACCGGTCCGCAGCAAGGGCCTGCTGGTCCCGCGCAACCTGGGGCGACTGGTGCCGCTGCCAATGCCGGGGCGCAGGTTCAGGTTCAGATGTCACCGGAAGTGCTTAGGCTCATTCAACTTTGGGAGCAGCATACCCGTGGAATCAAACGTCTGACTGGGGAGTTTCAGCGGTACGTCTACGACTCGACCTTTGCGTATGAGAAGCGAGCCGACGGCACATTCTGGTACGAAAACCCCGATAAGGGTCGAATCGATATCCGTGCTGTCAAGGCCGAGCGTCTTCCGCCAGATGGTCTGAATCACAAGAAGTTGGGCCCCAACAACAAACCTTATAAGGTGCTTCCTGACATCAATCAGCGATGGATTTGCCGCGGTGACATGCTGATCCTAATTGACATGGATCAGAGCGTTTACGACAAGGTGGAGATTCCTCCTCATCTCCAGAACGAAAAGATCACCCAGAGTCCGCTACCGTTTCTGTTTGGAATGCCAGCCGGGGAGATGGAGAAACGTTACTTTATGTCACTCGGGTCAATGCACAATCCCAAGGGAACCAAGGAACGTCCTCAACCTTTGGCGCATGTTGTTGCCACTCCACGATATCAACAGGATGCCCGGGAATGGAGTCGGGCCGATGTTTTGCTTGATCCGGGAACCAAGTTCGCTGGCTACTTCGTCCCGACGGCAATTCGACTCCTGGACCCGACAGGAAACGTCGAGACAGTCTACGTGTTCACTCTCGATTCGATGAAGATGAACGAAACGAAGTGGCCATTCTCTGACCCGTTCCGCGAGCCGCTCGACCCGCGACTCAAGCTGCGTCAGAGTTCGCGAGCCGAGGCACCGCCAGAAGAAGCGGGTCCACGTTATGGTGTCGAGGTCAACCGTGACGGCTTCGCTCCCTCTCCCGGTCGTAGCGTTATCAAATAGCTTCGCCCCTTCAGGGGTCGACATGTGAATGTCAGGTCGCTCCAATGTGACGAGATGTTCGCCGACGTAACACGTTTGCTCGGCGGAACCCTTGCCCCATTTCGGAAGGTGACTTGTCGATGCATAAGCTATGGCCCGCTCTGTTAGTGACGTTTGTGCTTCTGATTGCGATGTACGGACTAAGCTGGTCACAGCCTGTCTCCGACGCGAAGGGCACCTCTCCAAAGTTGGCACGCGGCGTGGTCTTTCACGACGCCAACGGCAACCGCGTCCGCGACGCCGACGAGCAGCCACTGCCGGGGGTTCGGGTCTCAAACGGGTCTGAGATCGTTAAGACGAACGCCGAAGGACGTTACGAACTCCCTGTGACCGATGACACGATTCTCTTTGTCATCAAACCGAGTGGCTGGCAGGTGCCGATGAGTGCCGACCAACTTCCCCAGTTCTACTACATCCATAAGCCGAATGGTTCGCCGGCGTCGCGGTATCCGGGGGTGGCACCGACCGGTCCGCTCCCCGAGTCGGTCGACTTCGCGCTGACTCCCAATGCCGAACCGGAAACATTTCGTGCGCTCTTTTTCGGCGACCCGCAACCTCGCGATCAGAAAGAAGTCGACTGGATTTCGCACGATGTCATCGAGGAACTCATCGGTACCGATGCCTCGTTCGGCGTCACTCTGGGAGATATCGCATTTGATGACTTGAGGACCTTCGAAGCACTAAACCATAGTGTCGCGATGCTCGGCATTCCGTGGTACAACGTTATCGGGAATCACGATATTAACTATGACGCAAGAAGTCGGCAGCATGCCAATGAAACCTATGAAAGAGTCTATGGGCCTTCATGGTATTCCTTCGATTATGGGAAGGTTCACTTTGTTGTCGTGGACGATATTGAATGGACAATTAATCCGTCGACAGGCAAGGGGCGATACGTCGGGGGGATTGGTGAAGATCAGCTAGCATTCATTAAAAACGATCTCGCGGGGATTCCCGAAGATCAGCTGGTTGTGCTGATGATGCACATTCCGTTGACGGGAGTAAACGATCGGCATGGATTGTACCGACTCATCGAATCTCGCCCCTTTTGTATCTCAATCTCTGGCCACACTCACACACACGAACATGTTTGGATAACGAAAGCCGATGGCTGGCAAGGGCCCGAGCCGCATCACCATATCGTCAACGTTACCGTCTGTGGCAGTTGGTGGAGTGGGGCGTTGGACGAACGAGGGATTCCACATTCGACAATGTCCGACGGCGGTCCGAATGGTTATTCGATTATGACATTCGATGGGACGAAATATCAGTTGGACTATAAGGCGGCTGGTCGACCGGCTGATTATCAGATGGAGCTAGATGCGCCCGAGGTAATTACGTCTGCTGCGTCGGCAGAGACTTTCTTGTATGCCAATATCTTTAATGGTTCCGAGAAGTCGACCGTCGCCATGAGGGTGGGGAACAACGATGCAGCCTGGTTGCCAATGACCAAGGTCAACGAAGTCGATCCGAAATACCAAGCGGTTTATGAACGCGAAGAGGCGATTCTCGCAGGGTCAGCGGCGTTTCGTAAGTTGCCGAAGCCCGGACGTTCGACGCATCTCTGGAAGGCCAATCTCCCCGCGGACTTGCCAGTTGGACTGCACTCCATCACGGTCCGAACGACCGATCTCTGGGGTCGGACTTACGAGTCGGTTCGCTCGATTCGAGTCGTCCCCGCCGAGATGCCGTGAGTTGCGGTGTTGTTTCTGTTGATTGTCCAGTTGAGGTATGAAACGTGAGTCTCCCGTTGTCGGCTGCCTTCGAATTCTGTCCGCGCTGCGGGGTGAAGGTTGCCACTCCGGGGCGAAACCCCTTGGTTTGCACAGCGTGTGATTACCGTCATTTCTTCGGCCCGGTTGGAGCCGTGGCGGGAGTGCTGGAGACGGGACGTCAGTCGAGGGAAGTGCTGTTGCTTCGTCGCGGGCATGATCCTGGACGGGGACTGTTCGGTTTGCCGGGAGGTTTCGTCGACACGGGAGAGTCAGCTGAGCAAGCCTTGAGTCGCGAAGTCTTGGAAGAGACGAATCTCGTCGTCACGAGTACCGAGTTTCTTGCGTCGGCTCCGAATGAATACGACTACCGTGGCGTTGTCATTCCAGTGCTCGATCTCTTCTTTGTTGTCCGGGTCGAGTCCCTCGCCCCGCTAAAGGCTCAGCCGGGCGAAATCGAAGGCTTCGTGCTCGAGCAAGCTGACAACGTTTCGCTCGACGAATTCGCCTTCGAGTCCCACCGTATCGCCCTTCGACGGTATCTGTCGAGGTGATGACGCAGTTTTTCTGCGGTCTGTGTGGCCCACATTCCTGTCCGTCAAGTTAAAGGGGGACCTTGACGTACCAGGATTCCGCTTGTTTGGCGTGACGGTCTCTTTCGTGGCGTCAGGTGGTTGGCCAGAGGGAGGCGAAGAGGGCCGCGGCGATGAGACTGTACACGATCGACTCGATGATGTGTCCGGTGATGCGACAGCGGAACCAGATGGCGTGCTGTGTGATCGATGCAATGAGCCCGAGCAGGCTCGCGGTCGCCACGAAGCGAAAGAGTTGCAGAAATTCTGCCCCGTTCGGGAAGGCGATGGTGGCGAGATAGCCGACGGTAAAGTTCACCGCTAAGAAGTAAAGCATGGTGAGGGCGAGGTTGCGACCCATGTTCGTGAGCGGAAAGATTGAGAGAACGCCGCGTGGCCCTGCTTTCCACTTCGCTTGAAACTCGTCCGATTGCATTTCGGCTGAGGTCTGCGCCATGGGGAACATGTAGTTCCCGACGGGGAGATTCAGTTCGCCGTTTCGCTTCAGGAATTCTGCTTCGTCGGGGAGTTGTCCCCAGTCAGCCTTGTGAAGTTGCAAAATCATCCAGGAAAGGAAGCTGACGAAGAACATCGCGATGGACGCGAGCAGAATCGGGAGCCAAAGAGCGAGGACGTTCATGCTGGGGCCTGCTGGAGTTTGAGGATTATTCGGACTCGGGAGTCGTGCCGAGCAATGAGATTGTAATCCTTGCACGGTCCGCTGGCGACGACGGGCATTCAGGGAGAATCTTGTCGATCCTGCTGGAATGAGCGGGGTTCCATCGCGGCGATGGGGGACGGATCGTGTGAAGTGTCACGAAGTGTCGTGTTCATAGTGATTATTGTCAATATTACGCGCCATCACAGTGAGTTTTTCGAGTCGAGGAGCGGGGCGTCAACGTCCAAAAACTGGGGTTGACAGCGGTTTTTTAACTCCTTTCGGCAACGCGGAGGAGGTTTGCAAAGTTTCCCTAAAGTCTGCGGCAGACTCTGCCGCAACTAGATATTCTAACGATGTGAAATATTTCTAAAACGCTGTGTAGTAACGAGATGTGAAGTGTCACGAGGATTGTCTTCTGTTGATTGGCACGATGGTTGCTTTAGTTCTTTCTCGTGGACGGCAAGCGGATGTCAAACTGATCTGATGAGAACAGTTGTCCGCCCGTCAGTGATTCACACTGAACCGATTAATCCAAGGAAAAGGAGCTTAGCCATGTTAGTCCTCACTCGCAAAGAAAACGAAACCATTCAGATTGGTGACTCGATTGTAATCAAGGTGATTCAGACTGGTCGCGGTAAGTGTAAGATCGGAATCGAAGCCCCCGGCCACATCCGAGTGATGCGGGGCGAACTTGGAGCCATCGTTGAGACCTTGGTAGACCGCCAGCGCAGCGAACGGATTGTCGAGGTCGAACAGGGGTGTCCTGTCGCTCACTAGTCCGCAACACGGGGCCCGAACCTGACCATCCGCAGACGAATGAATCGGATGAAATCCAACCTGCAACACCACTCAAGAAACTTACACAAATCATGTCTGTGAAAGGACGCATCATGAAGACCTCAAAGACCATCATCGTACGGTCACTGACCACTCTAGCCGCTTCTCTACTGGTGGCCATCGCCCCGCTCTGTGCAGCCGACCGCAGCGAAGTCCGCGTCGCTCTGCTTCCAGGAGCCGGGAGCGGGACCCAACAGCAAGCCGCGACCCCTTATGACTACAGCACCCCGAGTTACAACGTTAACCCGGCCTACAACGTGGCCCCCCAGTACCAGAGCTTTCCTCAGTACAACACGACCCCACAGTACAATGTTAATACGCAGTACACCCCTGCTCCGGCATGGGGACTAGGGGCAGGTTACGGTCTGCAACAGCCCGGGGCTCCTGCTGGTTGTGCCAACGGACAGTGCTCCCCCTACGGCTACGGCCAACAGGGAAGCCCGCAGTCGATGCCGGTTCAGCCTTACTTGAACCAGAATCAAGGTCAGGCACAGTACCAGTATCAGCCACAACAACAGAATCAGGTGCAGCGGTTTACTCCGCAGGGGGGCCTCAGCAGTGACGCACGGCTTCGTGATCGATGGAATACTCAGCCGGGGTTCGCTCCCGGAATGGGAAGCCCTTACGGCACAGAGTTGACGAACCTCCCAGTGAACTCGGGGACGAACTTTGCCCCGAACTGGAACTGGAATGCAACGCCTGTTCAGCCTGCCGGTTACTCGCAGCCAAACATTTACCAACCGACTCAATACCAGAACATCCCAGTGCAGCCGAGCGTTCCTCAGGTGAACGAAGTCGAATCCATCGGGACGAAGCTGACCATGCGATATCAGAACCCGAACATGTTGGACTTCTTGTCACGGACCAATTTCAATCAGACGATGACCCTGTACTCGGAAGCCTCGCGATTGATTGATAGCCGTCACGTTAGCCCACCCTCCTACGAAGTACGGACACGTCAAGCGGTGAACAACTTGATTTTGGCTCTGGAGAACCCTGCGTTTCTGCAAGCGTCGGGTGTCAGCCCGAACCCACAGTTGATTGCTTCGACTCAGCAGGAGTTGTACGGACTCTTGCAGTCGCAGGCTCCTCGAACGGCAAACGAATCGATCGGTCTGATGCAGTGGGCAGCCGACTTGGCGAATCAACGACTCGGAATTCGGAAGGAAGCGATTGCACTGGAATATCTGAATGCCTCGCTGGACTCACTCGACAAGTACTCTGCGTTCGTTCCAACGCGGAGCGGATCGTCGGCCATGCTGGATGTCGAACTGATGCAGACAGCCGGACTGGAAGAGAACATCGTCGGTGTCGGCGTCGAACTGAAGGCCGACGAACGAGGAGCCCTGGTGATGGGGACCATCCCGAACGGTCCTGCCGCACAAGCTCGACTGATGAAAGGGGACGTTCTCGTCGGAATCGATGGCAAGAACCTCGCAGGACTGTCACTTTCCCAGGTGGCTGACATGATCTCCGGACCGATGGGAAGTACCGTCACCTTCCGAGTGTTGCGAGACAATCAGCAGTACACCGCATCGTTGCGACGCCAAAAAGTGTATGTCAGCAGTGTAGCCGATGCTCAGATGTTGAGTGCCGAAGTCGGATATGCTCGAGTTAAGCAGTTCTCCGAATCGACCGCAGAAGACTTGGAGAAGGCTCTGATGCCGATGTTTCAGAAAGGGATGAAGTCGATCGTGTTGGACCTGCGGGGCAACCCCGGCGGCCTGTTGACGGAAGCGATACAACTTTCGGACATGTTTGTCCCCGCCGGACGGATCGTGGCCACCAAGGGACGCAATGCCGAAGACAACACCGACGAACGAGCCAAGTGGGAGAAGACCTGGTCACAGCCACTGGTGGTTCTAGTCGACGAGAACAGTGCCTCGGCGAGCGAAATCTTCGCAGCAGCGATCCAGGAAAATCAACGAGGAGTCATCGTTGGACGGACAACTTATGGCAAGGGGACTGTGCAGACACACTTCCCACTGTCGAGCGTCTCTGGAAACCTGAAGCTGACCACTGCCAAGTTCTACTCACCAGCCGGTCGAGAAATGGCGGGAAGCGGAGTGACCCCAGACGTCAACGTTCCTGCGGCTGCTCTGGGGACAACGTTTGCCACTCTCGATCGTGACACGGATGTTCAAGCCGCCATGAATACCCTCGCCCAAGGAACTCCAGCAACGCTGGCACAGCAAGCAGCGAGAAATCAACCACGCTACGACTTGTCACGCCTCGGAAACTGATCTTCCGACACCCCATGCCGCCACTGACGGCGGTTTTTCTTCCTCATCTTGAATCTCTTACCTTCGACGACTCTCTAAAAACGAACGCAGCCCGCACGAAGCACAACCCGATGTATCAATAAGACCAGTCGTCACGAAGACGCCTCGGTCTGTTTTCGTTTTTTGAGAGAGACAAAGTGTGTCTTACAGGCTGTGCAAACATTTCTGTCTGTGCAGATCCAATCAAGAGGGGAACGTCAGCCCCCTGACACCTTTGTGTTGAAGTCTTCAACATGAAATGTGTTTCTTGTGACGGAAGGGCGATCTTAAATAGCCGCGTAAGCGGCGGCAGCAAGATCGTGTCCGCGCTCTGCTGTCGCCGCTTCGCGGCTTGTTTCATTCAAGCAACCTTAATCCGCAGGCTTACGCCTGCGGCTACATGCTTTCGCCGCATACGGGGCTGTCGATGTTATCGAATAACGGCAACCTGCAGGCGACCGTGTTGTCAACAATGACGTCACCTGTGGGTTGCGGCTAAACGATTTGCGCGACCCCTTTCAAGTGGCGATATGATGCTGTTGACACGAGGTTGCGACCGTATCGTCGCTCGACTACTCGGGTTCCCACTGCTCTTGGCCGTTGTCATAGATCAGGCGGCAGGTGGGGAGGCTTTCCAGGAAGAGGCGTCCGTAGCGCTTCGTCTTGACGCGGGGATCGAGAATGACGACCTGTCCGGTGTCGGACTTACGGCGAATGAGTCGGCCGAAGCCTTGTCGTAGTTTGATGCACGCTTCGGGAACCTGATAGTCCATGAAGGGGTTTCCGCCTCGTTCTTTGATCCGCTCGACCCGGGCTTCCAGCAGCGGGTGATCGGGAACGCTGAAGGGGAGCTTCGTGATGATGACGTTTTGCAGAGCGTCGCCGGGGACATCGACCCCTTGCCAGAAGCTCTCGGTGCCGAAAAGGACGGCTTGTCCATCCTGTTGAAACCGTTCCAGCATTCGTGTTCGCGAGTCCCCTTCTCCCTGACACAGTAGCAGGAGATTCTGTGAAGCAAACCAACTGGTGAGTCGATTCGCACATGCCTTGAGCATTCCATAGCTGGTGAACAAGACAAAGGCCCGCCCGCTGGTTTCCGTAACGTGTCGGCGGATGCGGTCGCAGACGGCGGACTCATACTCCTTAGGTTGGACCGCTGGGTCGGGCATCCCCTCGGCGAGAATCAGCTTTACTTGTTTGCGATAATCAAAGGGGCTGCCGAGCTGTTGTTCGTTTGACTTTGTTAACCCGACCCGATCTCGGAAGAATTGAAAGTCCCGGCGACCGACGGCAAGAGTCGCCGACGTTAAGATGACGGTCTTCACCTTGTTAAATAGCTCATCTCGCAAGACGGGTCCGATCTCGATGGGGGCACTGACGAGCTTTGTGTTCTGTTGCCGACCTGTGGATTGCTCGATCCAATAAACGCTGTCTGCCTCCTTCTGGCTTAACCAGCTATCGGTCGCGATCGAGAGTTGCAGCAGCCTTTCGCCTGCAGCTTTTAGTTCGATCTTCTGCCCTTCGTCTTTGAGTTCATCGGCCTCATCGGTCAGCATGCGACCGAGGTCGCGGAGGTCGGGGGAGAGGTGATTCGGAATGTCCAGAGGGCGACGAATGCGTCCATTCCCCGCAGCCTGTTGTGACGTCCGATGCGAGATGCTGTCAAAGAAGTCGGCCATCAATTGCCAAAGTCGCATGACCATCCGCTGGCCTTTGACCAGTTGATGTTGTACGAGGAGGCCTTTTCCCATCTTCTCGTTGAACAAGCGATTGAAGAAGTATCGAAACTGACCACTCGAAATGGCGAGTCCTAAATGGTCTGCGGCGACCGCTTCGAGCGTGTGTGCTTCGTCAAAAATGGCGACGTCGTAGTCGGGAAGCAGACTCGCTCCTTCGCGACGTAATGCTAAGTCGGAAAAAAAGAGAGCATGATTAACGACGAGGATATTCGCGTTCCAGACTCGTCGACGGGCCTTGTAATAAAAACATTCATCATAGGTTGGGCAACTTCGGCCCAAACAGTTTCCATGCTCGCTTTTGACATCGTCCCAGACATCGGGAAGCGGACGGAAACTGAGGTCGGCCAGGCTGCCGTCGGGGGTCTGTTTGACCCATTCGTTGATGTCTCGCATGTGCCGAGTCTCTTCGCCAAACTCGAGCAACGTCGCCCCTCGTTCGACGGCCCCTTTGAGTCGGCGTTTGCTCAGATAGTTTGATCGACCTTTGACAAGGACCGACGAGAATTCGACCGGCAGGACCGAGTTGAGAAACGGAATGTCACGATAGACGAGCTGTTCTTGTAGACTAATGGTGTGTGTACTGACGACGATGCGTTTCGGTTTTGGTCCGCGTCCTTTGGGGACTGGGGGCACCCCGAAAGGGCGCGGAGGTTGATCGGAAGATTCTTCGGGTATGGTCGCAGCTGCAAGGATCGCAGGGACAAGGTACGCAAAACTCTTCCCGACGCCGGTCCCCGCTTCGACGACGAGGTGTGTCTCGTCAACGATCGCCTGCTGGACCTGCATCGCCATTTGCAGTTGTTCCGGGCGAACTTCGTAGTCGTGCAGTCGACGGGCGATCACACCTGACCGACCAAGTACCCCCTCTGTGTCGAGTGTCATGTGAGGGACCTGTGCATCCCGACGATACAAGTGTCGTCGCGGTTGGGGGTTCCCCCCGCAAATGCTTCGGCATCTTCGACCAGTCCCTTGACGACCAGATCAATCGGCTGCGACGCTGCGGAGAGGTATTCATTCAAGCGTTCGCGACCATAGAGGGTCTTTTCCTCTGACATCGCTTCAGTGATCCCATCGGTGAACGCGATGACAACATCCCCAGGTTCGATCGACACGGTGGCGGAGTTGTAGATTTGATCAGGGATAATCCCCAAGGGGAGCGACGACGCCTCTTGTCCGATCGGACGAACCGTCCCATCGTGCTTCCGCAGCATGGGGGCCGGATGACCCGCATTAACGATTGTCAGTTCATTCTTCTCGGCATTAAGGACCATGAGAAGAAAAGTAATAAAGCGATGCCCCAAACCACTGGATGAGATTTCCTCGTTGAGCCCGGTGACGGCATCGGCGGGGGTTGGATTCGTGAGCAACTGAAACCGCGTGGACGAGTAGAGACGTGCCATCAACAGTGCAGCGGGAACACCCTTCCCCGCCACGTCTCCAATCGCCATGGCCATTCGACCATCGGGAAGCGAAACGTAATCGAAGTAGTCGCCACCCACACGAAGTGCTGCTTCGTAATAGTCCGCAAAACGATAACCAGGAAACTTAGGCTTACTCTTAGGTAAGAAGCCTAATTGAATCTGTGTGGCGAAATCGAGGTCGCGCTCCATGTCTCGCTGTTCGACAAGAGCGGCGTACATCCGGGCGTTTTCGATGGCAAGAGCCGCCTGCGTGGCGACGGCGTCCAGCATGTCGAGGTCTTCCATCGTAAATTTCAGGTGTTCGTTTCGGGTAACGATCTGAATGACGCCAATCGCCTTACCACTATGATCGAGCAAGGGGACGCACATCATCGAACGAATTCTCATCCGTGCCAGGCTTGTGCTGTTTCGGAATCGCGAATCGTCGAGGACGTCGGCACTGAGCAAAGCCTTTCCGCTTTCCATGGCCGCCTTCACGACTGTCATGCTGACGGCGACGGCATCGCCTCCTTTGGTTGGAGTGCGAGACATCGTTGCCATCACCCGCAGGCGTCCGGTCTCTTTTTCTTCCAGCAGAATGAACCCCTGATCGGCATGAGGAAACGACGCGAAAAGTTTTTCAAGCGCGGTCGGCAGCAACTTGTCGATGCGAAGTTCGCCCCCCAGCGCTCGGGCGATGTCGAGCACTGCCTTCAACTTCATCTCGGGGTCCAGACTCGATCGGACATCGCCACTGCGACTCGAATCGAGTTCGTCGATCAACTGGGGGTCAAACGGAGGCTCGTTGAACGGTTCGGGGATAACGAATATCTGACTCTCTTCAAACGTCGCATCTGAGGCGATGGTACGTTTCAGCACATCATCCTCGGGGAGACTGGATTTCCTGCCATCGAAATTGCTGGCGGTGGGAGTATCGGTTTCGTCATCCAGTGGGCTCGGCATTGTCGAACAGAACGCGAAGACCACTTCGGAGAGTCGAATCTGATCCCCTTCGTTGAGCTTCGTCCGCCCCTCAAGAAGTTTTCCGTTGAGGTAAGTTCCGTTGCGACTGCGAAGGTCTTCGAGATGATAGATCCCGTGATTCTCCAGAATCTGCGAGTGATGCCGACTGACTGCCGCGTTGTCGACAACGACCTGGCAATTGGGATGCCTTCCGATGATGCATCGTTCCCCAACCAGTGGAATGATCTCTCCCGGATTTGTTCCGCGAACTACAGTCAAAACGGCCACGAAGCCCTCCTCGGCTCTCTTGTTCCCTGTCGACCTGACCGTCCGGCACATCGAGTCAACAAATCGACCTGTCGACGTGAACTGTCGACCTGAACACTCCGGAGTGTCGCTGTCGATTCTATCGATGCCAGATTCCTCCGGTCAACAAGCTGTTGGGAAAGAACGCCAATCCAATCGAGAGATATCCAACTTTTCGAACCTCTTGGCCCCTCTCAATGTTGGCATGTTGACGACTCAGGGTGTACGATTCTCTTGTGTCATCGACCGACTGTCGAAACAATGGACTGCAACACCTTTCCGTCGTCGGAGTTCTTTCGGCGATCGCTCTCTTCTTTCGGAGCCGACCATGCGTGTGAGTTTCTTCAGCCGTGTTGTCATCACCCCACTGCTGTTAGGAGCGTGGTTCTTGTGGTCTTTCGCTGCGTCTCAGATTCATGCTCAGGGGAAGAATAAACTCCCGGACATGTCGACTCCGCAAGCGAAGATGCGGTACATCCAGAGCATTCGCGACTCCTTCCCAGCCCTCAAAACGAGTACAAGCTACGATGCCGAAGACCTGAGTAAGTCGGTCGACCTTTACGTTGCCAAGGCGACGAGTTTGCCGTTTCGCCCGCTGGTCAGCGACGAAGTGTTCGCACGGCGGGTCTATCTGGACTTGACGGGTGTCGCCCCAGATCGAACGGTTTTGGCGAAGTTCGTGGCCGACAAGGATAAGAAAAAGCGGTCCGCGTTGATCGACGAACTCTTGGCGACCGATGCCTTCGCACGCAAGCAAGCTCGCTACTGGCGAAGCGTTATCTTCCACGAGTCTCCCGCTCCCCGCAATATGGTGAATCCGCAAGCGTTCGAAGACTGGCTCTATACCGAGTTCAAAAAAAATACCCCTTGGGACCTCATCGTTGCCGAAATGATTGCGGCCTCTCCAGACCGTGTTGCTGGACGGAAACCGCAGGACAATGGATGGAATCAGAATCACGGGCCAAACAACTTCATCCTCGCGAACGAGCGTAAGCCCGAGCAAATTGCCGCCGAGTCGGCCCGTATCTTTATGGGGATCAGCATCGGATGTGCCGAGTGTCACGATCACCCGTTTGAAGACTGGAAACGAGAACAGTTTCACGAACTCGCCGCGTTCTATGCCCCTGGTAAGTATTTCATGACCGATCAGGATGACCTCTCGAAGAAGTCAGAAATGCAGGCGAGGTTCCTCTTAGGTGAGAAGCCCCCGGAGTATCTCAAAGGGGACCATCGCCGTGTCGCGATGGCGGGATATCTCATGTACAACCCGAAGAACTACTGGTTCGCCCGGGCCTATGTGAACCGCGTCTGGAGCGAGTTAATTGGAGATGGTTTTTATGCTGTCGACAGCCTCGGCCCCGATAAGGAAGTGCAGTATCAGTTTGTAGTGAATCGCCTGTCGGCTCAGTTTCGATTTAAGAGCTTCGATACCCGCTGGCTCTACAGCACCATTATGAACACCGACGCGTACCAGCGAGAAATCGCCACGATTGATAAGGACGCCGATCTCTTCACAGCCGTCCGCCCCACTCGTTTGCGGCCTTACGACGTTGCGGAAAGTCTGACGCATCTCTTCGGCGATATCGGGAAAACCCGTCAGGAAGTCTACACCGCCTTCGATCAGAATCCGTCCCGTCCACAGCGAGACTTGGAAGGCTCGATGCAGCAGGCACTCCTCTTAATGAACAACGCGACACTGCAACAAAAACTCGCGAATTCGCCGCTGTTAAAGGAATTGAAAGGGACGAAGTCCGATGAAAAGGCAATTCAAGAGGCCTTTATGACGGTCCTCGCCAGAACCCCCACTCCGGCAGAGACGGCACGCTACATCAGCCATATCAAACAGGCCGGAAACCGTAATGAAGCCTTGGAAGATATCGTTTGGGTGCTGGTGAACTCCGCCGAGTTCGTTACGCGGCGATGATGCCTTTGACGATAATGTTAGAGTCATGAGATACTAAGCTATCGTTCTAAATGAAGCATTGCGGGATTGAATCACTAAAATATTCGTAGGGACTCTGACATGTCTTCCGATAACTTGCTCAACGTGAATCTCGACTCGCAGGGTCACATCACGCGGCGTCAACTTGTGCAGCTTGCCGGGACTGGCTTTGCCACGCTCGGAGGGATGAGCTTGCTCGGGACATTGGGGCTGAACGCTGCCGAAGTGAAACGGCAACGAAAAGCCTGTATTTTTGTGTATCTCAACGGGGCCCCGAGTCAGCTGGAGACATGGGACCCGAAGCCCGGCACATCCAACGGCGGACCAACGAAGGGGATTAAGACGTCGATCCCCGGCGTCGACTTCGCCGAGTTCTGGCCACAGTTAGCCAAGTCGATGAAGGATGTTTCCGTCATTCGCAGCATGGCTGGAAAGGAAGCGGCTCACGAACGCGCCCGCTATCACCTGCACACCGGTCGCCGTCTCATTGGGGCGACGAAGTACCCCCACTTCGGAGCACTCACCGCCTATAAACTCGGCGATCCCGATTCGGACGTGCCGAATTTTATTAGCATCGGCAACACTCTGTCATCTGGGTTCCTCGGGGTTAAAGTCGCCCCTTTCGTTGTCGATAAAGCGGGGAGTCTCCCACGCGATGTGACCGCCGGTGTCCCGGTCTCGCGAACCAATCGTCGACTCTCGTTGCTCGAACAACAAGACGAAGACTTCGCACAGGCGGGTGCCTCAGCAATTGCTCATGAGCATCGCACGCTCTACTCGAAGGCGGCTCAACTGATGACGTCACAACGGCTCAGGGCGTTCACATTTGAAGGGGAGTCGGACGCGACGAAGGCCGCCTATGGCAACAACTCGTTCGGTCAGGGTTGCCTCGTCGCTCGACGTCTGGTCGAGTCGGGAGTCCCGTTTGTTGAAGTGCAACGCGGGGGCTGGGATATGCACCAGGAACTGTGGCAGAAGATGCCTTCAACCGCTGCGGAGGTCGACACCGGAGTCGCACAGCTGATTGCCGACCTGAAACAACGGGGCCTGCTCGATTCGACCCTTGTCGTCTGCTTTGGCGAGTTCGGACGAACCCCCAAAATTAATAGCCGTGGCCCCAACGTCGGTCGCGACCATTGGGCGAGAAACTTCAATCTGCTGATGGCCGGTGCTGGGATTAAAGGGGGCGTCTGCATTGGCGAGACAAGTGCGAACGGGGAAGAGATCACCCGGCAACCCGTCTCGGTCGACGACTTCTTCCAGACGATGTGCCAAGCCCTGGGGATCGACGCCGGCGAAGAACTCTACACCCCCGACGGCCGCCCCCTAAGAATCGTCGACGCCGGAACCCCGATTAAGGAATTGATCGGCTAAGCGGTCGCTAACGAACGAGTGTCAGAACGATTGTACAAGAATCGAGAAGGATTTTTGTTGACAATTTGAGATCGGGCATGGAAGACATTAAATCTCTGTGAAACTTGGGTGGGGTTGCGTGTGATGTTCACGGTTCTGGTGTATTTGAAGAGCCGGTTTTAAACGGAAGTTCTTCCGCCGGCAACATCCGGGGTTGGAGCTTGTTTCTGCTGAGGTTCTCGCTCAGGTCGCTTTAATCACTTTCGGGAGATGGTCTCATGCTGCGCTTTCCTCGTGCACGATGGACAATTGTGTTGTTCGGTTGGCTCTCGATGGGACTGTTGAGCCCTTTGGTTCACGGAGAAGAAGCGGTTTCGCCCCCGAAGGAAGTGCCGGAGGCAGCGAAGGGCGATGCCAAGCCCCCAATGCAGAACATCCCCTGGCTAGACCTGCGTCCCGGTAAGGGGGACGGGATGACAGCGGAAGAGGAAACAGCCCTCAGGAACGAAGTTGCACGGCTGGAGTCACAGGCGCGCCTCGTCCCCGGTTTCAAGACCTGGAATGCCCCCTCCCTCTGGAATGCAAATGGAAAAGTCATTGGAAAGCATCGAGTCATCGGCCATTTGGAAACAGACTTAGGTAATCGTCCTGAACTTAAAAAGAAGTTTGAAAATGCTCGCTATGATGATGAATTCTCTAGAACTCTCATTGTCTCAGGCGACGATTGTGAGTTGGTGGACTTGAAGGGGGCAATTATCATTACCAGTGGCTCGGTCATTGCGGACAGCGTTTCGGATTGCTTAGTGTATGCAAAAGGGGCAATTACCGTTGTTGATGGTAATCGGAGCTTACTTTGTGCGGAGTGTCCTATCAAAGTGGTCAAGGGAAAAGAACTTATACTAGCGTCCTCTGCTGTGGTCAGAGTCGTTGGCGGAACGGGAAACATCATCGTCAATACGCCACCTCCAACCGACGAGTATGACTCGTTGGGAAATTATAGAAACAGGAATATGAACCCTGCTGCAAGTTTACATAATAATGCGAAGATTTCTCTGGCGCCAAGTCGGACGATTGTCTATCTCCCCAAAGACTATCGATTTGGATCAACGGTCGATGGGAAGGGGGTGCCACTCACTCACTACCGTGATCCAGATCGTCAACGATTCCACGTGGTGGGTGATGAAATCACAAATCCTGATGGCGTGGTGATTCCTGCTCTAGTTGGCTGGCGGATAGAATGGCATCCGTCTGTTGACTCGTGGTGGGATTTCTTGATCCTTACTAAAGGGGACCAGTCCGCGATTCTCGTTTACTGACTTGTATAGTGGCGTAAATGTGTCTAATCAATTTCATTAGAACGGTGTGTTTCACGTCAACAAGGAAATAGTGATGGTTAGAATGTTGGAAGTTCTGTGGCGACTCGTCGTGGGTAAGGATTCTCGCCATAATAACATGGCGAGTTATGAGCGTGGGCGGGGGTGGAGTTCATAATTCCATACGCCGTGATATTTATGGCGTTTAATAGAACAGCCCGCAAGCTCTGCATCGGACACGGTTCGGCCCTTTTCGTAGGTCTGTTCGTCGAGCCAAGCGTGGACTTCCAGACCCGTTTCGGTGGTGGTCGCGCCGATGGACTCGACCACGGCTTCCTGAGTCTCCAGGGGAGCGCCGCGCCAGGTGCGGGTGATGTGGCAGAACAGGCGGTGCTCGATCTTATTCCATTGACTGGTCCCGGGCGGGCTTTGTGACTTTGTCCGCGCGACGCGGAACGGCAGACCTCGATGATCCATCCCGTTTCGTCCGCGAACTTTTGCAGTTCGACTTTCCACAGCCGGCTGCGTGCGCTGTTACTGCCGCCGCTGTCTGCGGTGACTAGCAGACGCTTGGAATTCGTATAGCGCTCTCGACCGAGCTCCTGCCACAAGCGGCGAATCGAGGCTTCAGCGAACTCGGCAGTATCATGGCTGTTGCCCACGGACAAGGCTGCGTTGTTGGCGTGAATGTCGTACACTCCATGCGGGACTGCCTTGCCCAGTTGCGGGTCGGGAAAGTCGTGCGTGTTCACCTCGGCGGGTTGGCCTTTGGGGCGATACGTTGTCGTGGAATTCTCCAAGTTTCCCAGCACTTCCTTCTTTTTCGTCTCCACCGAAACTGCTGGTTCACCGCGACGTTTGCAGGCTGTCACCCGCTCGGCAATATGACGACATTGGCCGTCCCGGTCCGGATGCTGGCGACCTTCCCGAGTCTTCCGGTTTGTCTGCAGGCGATAACCCAGTTGCACCAGCATCCGCCGGACCGATGTCGGGCTCACCTGATATCCCTGTCCCTGCAACGTGGTACTTTGAATCGTCCAACGCAGCGGACTCGTCGGGGCTCCACGCGTCGTCGGCTCGATCAGCCGTTCGAGCGCCCCCAACAAATCCGGCTGCTTCACGGTGTGCGATTTGCGTTCGCCGCCAGGTCGTCGCTGACGATTACCCGGCAAGGGCTCAGGATCATCCAGTTCACGCAACCCCGTCCGAATCGTCATCGGCGACAAGCCCGTCGCCCGCGAAACCGCAGCAATCCCCCGTGCCCCAACGCCCGAGCCTCAAGCGCCGCCCACCGCCGCCGACCCCGCTCATCCAGGTCGTCCAAAAGCTGACGATACTTGCCCTCAATGGCCCGAACTACCGTTGCATTATGCATCCGTGTATCATCACAAACTCATGCTATCTCAGCAACCCCATTTCGCCAGTTTATTTCGGCGCGATCCCTAAGTGTCTTTCGATCGCAAGTCGCCGAGTACCGTCGTCGAGAAACGTGCCGTCGTGTAAGAATACTAATTCAACGAGTGATTCCCTTGGTTGAACTCTTTGCCCAGTTGTTTGAGAGGATTGTCGACGTCATTCGCTGCCGCGGATTGTGGTGTGGCATAGGTCTCGGGCTATCGGCCTATCTCATCGCCTTAGTCTGGTACGCGAAAACATCCCAAACCCGCTACCCCATCCTGCTGCTCGTCGCCGGCACGGTATGGATCGTTGTCACCGTGACCGTCTACGCAACTTCAATACTCCCCACACCACCCTAATACTCCCCGCGGCCCTCGCCGTTAACCGCTCTGGCGGCGGTTGCATGACAGAGATAGCTCGTGGTTGAGTCTTAATACCAGAGGGACTTGTTAACGACGTTGATTAAGGGGCTGCCTTGGGTGAAGTGGTGGATGTTTTCCAGGAGGGTGGTGGTGTGGCGTTCGGTGATGCGGGGGGAGGCGGCGGCGATGTGGGGGGTGATGAGGACGTTCTCCATGCCCCAGAGCGGGTGCTCGGGGGGGAGGGGTTCGGTCTCGAAGACATCAAGAGCAGCCCCGGCGATGGTGCCGGTCTGAAGTGCTTTGGTTAAATCATGCAGTGAGACGATGGCACCACGACCGATGTTGATGAGCACAGCCGATCGCTTCATCTGTTGGAAGCGAGCCATCGAAAACATCCCCGCTGTTTCCGGTGTGTGTGGAGCGGCGATGACCACATAATCACTTTGAGAGAGGAGTTTGTCCAAGTGATCGAGGTTCCACACAGGGAGTTTGAGGTCGGCCACTTCTTGGACCTGTGGATCGACGGCAAGCAGTTTCATCCCGAAGGCGGCGGCTCGGCGGCAGACCTCGCTGCCGATCGCCCCGACTCCCACGACGCCGAGAGTACAGTCGGAAAGGTGTTGATGCTGTCGGTCAATTTCGCTCATCACCCCCGGCCCGGCAGCATAGCTACTTCGCGAAAGTTCTCCACCAATCGGTTCCCAGTGACGCCGTATTTGTTGACGCAAATAGAGATGCAGGTTGCGGGCAAAGGTAAGAATATAGCCCATCACATGGTCTGCAATGACATCACTAAATATCCCCCGCATATTTGTGAGTGTTAAGGGATGTGCGATGAGTTCGGGGAAAAGGTAATGTTCGAGACTGGCCGTCGGGGACTGCACCCAGCGAATCGATTGAGTACGTCGCAGAAGTGCCGGAGTGAGTTTGCCAAAGAAGGCGTCAGCATCGACGATTTCCTGCTCGGCGACCTCGAGTGATTGAGCGTTGATTACGATCATCGATCCGGCAGCGGTGACGACACGCTCGAGCCGCAGAGTATCGATCGGCGGGTAGATAACGAGTTTCATGCGACGTGGTCCCCATCAGTTGTCGACATCGTTACAGCGACTCGGGATCATCGGCGAGTTCGACACCTAAGAGGGTGCGTAAGCGTCGAATGGCACGGAGGTATCGCATTCCGGCCGCGGCGGGACTGAGACCTAATGCCACGGCGGCTTCTCCGTTTCCCAATTGCTCGGCATGACGCATGAGGATCATCTCGCGGTCTGGGTCATCCAGTTGATCGACGGCACTCCAGAACCGCTGTTCGAGTTCCTGCTTGATCGCAGCGGCAGCCGGGGTGATCCCTGCATCCTGTAATCTGGCAACCATATTAAACGACGAGCGGTCATCGTTCCCTCCGACAGCCATCTCTTGTTCGCGGTCGACAGATCGGCGCTGAGCGTGGTGTCGTCGATGCAGGTCGATCATCCGGTCTTTGGCAATTTGCCTGAGCCAGAGATGGAACGGCATGGCCGGATCACGGAGGTAGTCTTTGAGTCGGCCGGCTGCTTCAATGAGGACATCTTGCACGATGTCACTGGCATCGACCCGTCCCTGCATGCGGCGATCCATTCGCAGGGCGATCATGTCGCGAACTGCGTTTCGGTGCCGATTCATGAGTCGGTTGACCGCTTCGGAGTCGTCCGCAGCGACCCCGAGCAGCAACTCCTGAGTCTGTTCGGTCTCGGGCCACATGTCAGTTTCCTGTGGGAAAGTCGGAATGAAGAGTGCTGATCGTTCTGCGGAGTTGGTTACCGCTTTTATTCTGACGCTGTGATGGAGGTGCCGCAACCCGCGAAGTGGAACTTCCCACGTTAGAACTCGTGTCATCGGAATAGTCGGAAGAACGGGGTGATGCGGAAGAGTCGTTAGAAACCGAAAGGTGAATCTCAACTCGCTGGGGACGTTGCAGAATTGCATCGGCATCAATTGAACGCGGATGCCATGTTTGAGGGATTGTCCAGCGACGTTGAGCGCTTATGATTCCCTTGTCCCCCGCGCCGGATGGGCGCCCCTGCGGTGAATGATTTCGGAATGAAACGGGTGGAGACAGCCAAACCATCGTCGAAATGGATCTGGCCCTTCGAACTGCTGGAGCAGATCGGAGAGGGCGGTATGGGGGTTGTGTATCGCGCTCGCTACGTCGTCAAGGACTTTGAAGTTGCTTTGAAGATGCTTCCGGCTGACGTCCGCGATGGGACGACACTGGCCCGGTTCGAGCGTGAAATGGATGTCCTCAAGACCATGCGGCATCCGAATATTGTCCGTTGCTTCGGCGGAACATGCGAAGACAAACAGCGATTCTACGCCATGGAACTGGTAACAGGTGGCAGCCTGGACGACCTGTTGCAGCAGCGCGGTAAGCTCTCGTGGGAGGCGGTCATTGAATACGGCTTACAGATGTGTGCCGCTCTCGATTACTCGCATTCCAAGGGTGTTGTGCATCGCGATGTGAAGCCGAGCAACTTCCTGATCGCCAAAGATGGCCATCTCCGTCTTAGCGATTTCGGTCTCGCCTCTGTGGCGACAAATCAGCGGATCACCCGGGCCGGTCGGACGGCGGGGACGTTTCTCTACATGGCTCCCGAGCAGATTCGGGGGAGCGACATTACCCCGCAAACCGACCTTTATGCCTTGGGTTGCGTCTTTTTCGAGTTGCTAACCGGGCAACCGCCGTTTGTGGGCGAAACACCTGCGGCCACCTTGCACATGCACTGCAAGTCGACACCTCCGCGAATCACCGAGTTCTCGATTGACTGTCCTCCAGCCCTCGAACGCCTGACGCTGCGACTACTCGAAAAGAAACCGATGGACCGCCCTGCGACAGCAATGGAAGTCGCCCAGGAACTGCGAGGAATCTCGACGAAGATTGAAGTGGTCCCGCGCGTTCGGAGTTTGGAAAATCGTCAGCCGGGAAATGTGCCGACCCCCGACACGGAAAAGGCTGATACTGCCAAGACGGTCTCTCATCTGCCATTGTCGACTTTCTTGAGGCCCAAATGGCAACAATGGCTCCAATGGGGAAGTGTCGCGGCAGCAACGTTGTTCTTTATTTGGATATGTATTCTGCTCAGTGGTCGTACCAGTTTAAGACGTGGGAACGAACTCTGGCTCGAAGCGAGCCGAAGTCCCAGTATTGAAGTCCGTAGTGAAGCAGCGACCGCATTGGGGAAACTTGGAGGGCCAGATTACCTTGCCCGCGTCGCAGAGATGCTCGAACACGATGAGAATGTCAACGTTCGTATCGCTGCTGCCGAGGCGATCGGCTCTGTCGGCGAAGAGGCGAAGTCCCACACTCCCCTGCTGATGAGATTGCAGAAGAGCGAACCGGACGAGCGACTCCGGATGGCGGTGTCGATGGCACTCGGGCGAATCAAGTCGGGTGAGTAGCGACTTCCGGCAGCTTTTCTCTCTCTCCAACAGCCTGTCGAAAAACGTGGGTTAGGCTGGAAAGCCTGACCTTGTGCCGTTTGATTCTTGGACAGAAAAACGTACGAGTGACTCTTGTCAGATTGGAAAATCTGACCTACTGTCGTTTTTCAACGGGCTGGTGAGGGGAGTTTGCTGAAAATGGCGTCAGGGCTGTCCCCAAAAGCTGTTTCAGGGTGATCTTGTTCTTGATAAGGCCCGATTTTGGCGACTTCGGCAGCCTCTTCGACACGGATTTCCCGGAGAATGTCGCGTTCAATGTGCGATCGGCCCAAAATCGCGAGGCTGTCCGACTTTGGAGAACCGGGGGCGTGAAGGCTTTTCTCTCGGGCGGTTCCGGGTAAACTGTGGGAGCAACTCGAAAGAATGACCCACGGGCTCTTGAAGTCCGTTTCAGAATCAACCTACCACAGCAGATCGCCACTCAGGGGAGACTTCCCCACGAGCGGATGTCTTCCCTCGCAGAAAGAGCAGCCATCCATGACTTGGATTGAAGGACGCTTCGAAGAAAACGTAATCACCACGACGCTGGAACAGGCGATGAACTGGGCCCAGCAGTCGAGCATATGGCCGATGACATTCGGTCTGGCTTGCTGTGCCATCGAGATGATGGCGACTGGCGCCAGTCGTTATGACCTCGACCGTTTCGGTGCCGGGGCGTTCCGGGCGACACCGCGTCAGGCCGACTTGATGATCGTTGCGGGGACCGTCACCTACAAGATGGCGAGCCGCGTGCGACGTCTGTACGAACAGATGCCCGACCCGAAATACGTCATCGCCATGGGGGCCTGCACCGTTGGCGGTGGTCCATACTTCAAGTATGGCTACCATGTCGTTAAGGGGGTTGACTTGGTCGTTCCGGTCGATGTCTATGTCCCCGGTTGTCCTCCTCGTCCCGAAGCGTTGCTCGAAGGGATTATGCGAATTCAGGACAAGATTAAGGCCCGCAAGCTGACCAAAGGAGCGATTCAATCACTCCCCGTTCCCCACCACAGCGGCTATGTGGCCGAACCGGAAGTCATTAACGCGTAGTTGACTGATAGACATTCGCCCGTTTCGCCGCCCGCCGGTTTCCCCGGTGACGTGGACTCCACTGTTGCGGAAAAAGTTGGCGTCCCAGCAAACCGAAATCCGATACTCCCGACGATTGAAAACTACAATGCCTGCCACGCTCAAGATTGAAAAACTCCATGTCTCCGTCGGTGAGACCCCTATTCTTAAGGGGGTGAACCTTGAAGTGAAACAGGGAGAAATCCACGCTCTCATGGGGCCGAACGGGTCGGGAAAAAGTACCCTCGCCTACACCCTCATTGGTCACCCGAAGTATGAAGTGACGGAAGGTTCGATCTCGATTGATGGGGTCAACGTCAACGAACTTGACCCTTGCGAACGGGCTCGACTCGGGATGTTTCTCGCTTTTCAGTATCCCGTGACAATTCCGGGTGTCCGAGTGGCCGACTTTCTGCGTCATGCGATCACCAACGTCCGCAACCCCGAGCGAAAAGAGGGGGAAGAGTTGATGCCGATGCGCGAGTTCCGTACCGAACTCCGCGACACCATGAAGGAACTGAACATCGACGCCGAGTTCGCCCGCCGTTACCTCAACGATGGCTTCTCCGGTGGCGAGAAGAAGCGGATGGAAATCCTGCAACTGGCGATGCTCAAGCCTCGTTTTGCCATCCTCGATGAAACCGATTCCGGCCTCGACAGCGATGCCGTCCGCGTGGTGAGTGAGGGCCTGCAAAAGCTCTCCGGCCCTCACATGGGTGTCCTAATCATCACTCACCACGAACGCCTCTTAGAGTACAACATCCCCCAGTTCACCCATGTGATGCTGGCCGGCCGCATCGTCGAAACTGGCGACGCCTCCCTCGCGCACGACCTCCACGCCAACGGCTACGCCGGCATCCGCACCCGCCACCCCGAAGCCGCCCAGGAAGAACGCGAAGCCCAACAAGAAGAAACAACCCCGGCGAAGTAACAAGTGTCTCCAGATGAGGCGATTGCCCTTCAGTCGTCTTGGATTAGGGTCTTACTCAGTAACATCTACGCGTCGTGCTTGCATGTTTGTCGCCTTTCGCTCCGCGAAAGTCGCGCCACTTTTGGGGAGCGAAAGGCGACTTTGGTTGCGGCCACAAGCCGCATTAGGTCTTTCCGTGCCGACTTTGTGGACAAAGTTGATGTGAGGACCGGGGGTAGTTGCTATGATGTGTGTCAGAATGTGCCCCGGCATCGGGATGCATCTGCTTGCAGACTTGCCACTGGGCGGTGACTTTTTACTGGTTCGCTATCCCGACTTTCCATCGGAGAAGGCACGAAGACATGTCGACGACTGAAGCACTCAATACGGAAAAGGCTCAGGCCGATATCGGGGACTATCAGTATGGGTTTCATGACCCGACTGACAAATACGCATTCACCTCGCGGCGGGGTTTGGATGCCCAGATTGTCGCTCAGATTTCCGAGTTGAAGAACGAGCCGGGCTGGATGACCGACTTTCGCTTGAAGTCGTTCGAGATCTTCGAGCAGAAGCCGATGCCGAACTGGGGGGGCGATATGTCCGGTATCGACTTTCAGAACATCTTCTATTACGTCCGGGCGAGCGATAAGCAGGAGAAGTCGTGGGACGATGTCCCGGAAGACATCCGCAAGACCTACGATCGCCTGGGGATTCCCGAGGCTGAGAAGAAGTATCTGGCAGGGGTCAAGGCACAGTACGAATCGGAAGTGGTGTATGGTTCGTTGCAGGAAGACCTGACGAAGCAAGGGGTCTTGTTTACCGATACCGACTCGGCATTCGCGATCACCCAGAGATTTTTCGCGAGTACTTCCGGGACGATCATCCCGCCGAGCGACAACAAGTTTGCGGCCTCAACTCGGCTGTGTGGTCAGGGGGTCGTTCATCTATGTGCCGCCGGGGTGACGACATCGAGTTCCCACTGCAGGCGTATTTCCGGATCAACACGCAGAACATGGGACAGTTCGAGCGGACCCTGATCATTGTCGATGAAGGGGCCAACGTGCATTATGTCGAAGGGTGTACGGCCCCGACCAGACTCGTCAGTGCTCATTCGGCCGTCGTCGAGATACTCGTTAAGAAGAAGGACGTTGTCGATATACGACGATTCAGAACTGGTCGAACAACGTCTACAACCTCGTAACTAAGCGGGCGCAGGTGTATGGACACGGCCTGATGGAATGGATCGACAGAAATCTCGGCTCCAAGTTGACGATGAAGTATCCGGCCATCTATTTGATGGAAGAAGGGGCTCGTGGCGAGACGCTGTCGATTGCGTTTGCGGGAGATGGTCAGCATCAGGATGCCGGGGCGAAGATGGTTCACTGTGCTCCGAACACATCGAGTCGAGTGGTGTCGAAGTCGATCTCGAAGGATGGTGGACGGGCAGGTTATCGAGGTCTCGTCAAGGTGCAGGATGGAGCGACGCATTGCAAGAGCAACGTCGTTTGCGACGCGTTGATTCTCGATTCCCTTAGCCGCAGCGACACGTATCCTTACATCGAAGTCGAAGAACGACGTCGCGATGGAGCATGAAGCATCGGTCTCGAAGATTGCCGAGGAACAGTTGCTCTACCTGATGAGCCGCGGCATGACCGAGCCAGAAGCTCTGCGATGATCGTACAGGCTTCATCGAACCACTCGTCAAAGAGTTGCCGATGGAGTACGCCGTCGAGATGAACCGACTGATCGAGCTTCAGATGGAGGAGCGTCGGGTAGCGTTTCCCTAGTCGACAGATTTGCAGTAGATTCAGGGGCACTCCCACTTGGGGTGCCTCTGTTGTTTGGTAAGCAGCACCGTCGCAAAGGATTGAAGGACGACAGTGGAGTGGGAGATGCTGTTGCCGTATCGATCGTTCCCGACGATGCGTCACGTTTCGTCGTTGCAGACACTTCTCAAGTCGCACGGACGTTTGCTATGTTAAGTCTGAGGAACCCGATGTAGGACGGCTTGTGGGGAGAATGGAGTCTGATGAGTAATGCTTCAGTGGTTGTGCCTGAAACGATCGTCACTCCGGATGGCTCGTTGATTCTTGATTCAGCAGCAAATGTTCCCAAATTGTTGGTGAAGTCGTTTGCTACAGTCAGGTGAAGAGGGGTTGACGTTCGTCGCAGCAGTGTGCGATGAAGTTGTCAGCATCGTTGGCCTATTGGCAACAGTTTGCTCGCCGTTACTTTCAGGCATTGTGTCGACAAGGAATTCCTCCCGATGGGACTTGGAATCGACCTCAAGCTCCAGACTCAGAGACGCTGGATGAGTTATTAGTTGCGGCACCGCCGATGCGGGGATTGGAATATCTATCGCCAGAGACCTTATGCAGGCTCTGGTCGATGCTCGACCTGCTGACGCAACAGAAGTCGGCGTCGCGCAAGGGGGGCTTGGCGAGTTACCTGAAGTCGTTGCATCCAGATTGGAATGTCGTCGGTCGAGTGACGTTTCATCTGGCGGAAAACAAGAAAAATCCCGATCAGCCGTTTGCTTTTATGGCGACCTATACTCCGCTGGGGGATGAGGTGTTGGGGGCTTCCGGTTTGACGAATGTGCAACATGTGCCGTTGTCGGTCGCGTTGAAGCAGTCGATCGAAAGCAAGAACTCGCAGCAACTCGAGACGTTGTTAGAGCCGGTCTCTCGGGCGGCACAGTCGACGCCTTTGATCGCAAAGTTGCTGGAGTCTCGCGAGTTGTTTTCGCCGCAGGCTTGGAGTATTTCGCTGGCTTATCAGTTCTTACTGGCCGTTCCGGAGATGGAGAAGTCGGGGATCGTCGTGCGAGTGCCGAACTGGTGGAACGCCTCCCGACCGTCGCGTCCACAAGTGGATGTGCGCGTTGGTTCGATGCGGCAGTCGACGCTCAGTGATGGTGGGATGGACCTGAAAATTGGGGTCTCGATTGATGGGGAGCCGTTGAGTCGGGAGGAACAGATCGAACTGGCGAAGGCGCGGGAAGGACTGACATTTCTCAGGGGAAAATGGGTTCAGGTCGATCAGGAGAAGTTACAGTCGGCCCTTCAGCAGTGGACGATCCTTCAAGAGCAGCATGTCGGAGGGCTGGGGTTTATCGAAGGAATGCGAATGCTGGCCGGGGCTTCGATCGGCGGCAAGGAGTTGTCGGAAGAGACCCGCAACTGGACGCGGATTCAACCAGGCGACTGGTTAAAGGAGACGCTCGAACAACTGCGTCAACCCGATGGGACGATCGTCGTTGAAGCAGAGAGAGAGTTGCAGGCGACGTTGCGGCCGTATCAATCGGAAGGGGTTCGCTGGTTATGGTTAGCGACAGAGTTAGGTTTAGGGGTCTGTCTTGCGGATGACATGGGTCTCGGCAAGACGATTCAGATTATTACGCTATTGTTGCAGTTCAAGCATGTGGACCGCAGTCGTGGTAAGGTGAGACAAAGTGCTTCGCCCACGCTGTTAGTCTTGCCGACTTCGTTGTTGGGGAACTGGGAGCGGGAAGTCGAGAAATTCGCTCCCACGCTAAAGATGCTGACGTTGCATCGATCTCGTCTCGATGCGCAGGACATGGAAAAGATTGCCAATAACCCCCAAGAGGAACTTACCGGATACGATGTTGTTACGACGACCTATGGGCTGGCACGTCGCGAGAAATGGCTCGCGGAAATCCATTGGCGATTAGTTGTACTTGATGAAGCACAGGCAATTAAGAATTCTGCTGCGGCTCAAACGCAGGCAACTAAGGCGATTCCGAGTGATGGTCGCATCGCGTTAACAGGGACACCGGTCGAGAATCACTTGGGTGATTTGTGGTCGCTATTCGACTTCTGCCTGCCTGGACTGTTGGGGACACCGACGCAGTTTCGCAAATTTGTCAAAGCAGACGATGCCAAGGAACTCTCCGCACGACTTGCGGCTTTGCGAAAACTAATTCATCCATACGTTCTTCGTCGTATGAAGACAGACCCGAAAGTGATCTCGGACTTGCCGGCCAAGACCGAGATGCGGGTCGATTGCGGGTTGACGCAAACGCAGGCAACGCTCTATCGGACGATAACCGATGAACTCGCCCAAGCGATTGACGAGGCCGAGGGGATTCAGCGACGGGGCATGGTGTTGGCGGCCTTGATGCAGCTCAAACAAATCTGCAATCACCCCGACTTGTATCTGAAACAGAAAGCATTCGACCCCAAGCATTCAGCGAAGTTTAGCGAGTTGGCAGCGATCTGTGAGACGGTAGTCGAGAGGCAAGAGAAGGTGCTGGTCTTCTCGCAGTTTCAGTCGATGTGTGCCCCCCTTGCGGAGTTCTTGCAGGGACTCTTTGGGCGGTCAGGGTTGGTATTAACGGGCCAGACAACGACGAAAAAACGTGGTCATATGGTCGAGGAGTTTCAACAGTCAAACGGTCCGCCATTTATGGTGATTTCGGTGAAGGCGGGGGGGACCGGGCTGAACCTCACGCAGGCGAGCCATGTGGTTCATTTTGATCGCTGGTGGAATCCAGCAGTTGAGGATCAAGCGACCGACCGGGCCTTTCGTATTGGGCAAAAGCGGAACGTGATCGTCCATAAATTTGTCTGTCGCGGAACATTAGAAGAACGGATTGATGAAATGATTCAGACAAAGAAGTCGCTCAGTCGGGAGCTATTCGATGGCGAAGGTCAAATCAATCTGACGGAAATGAGTAACACGGAGTTACTAGAGTTTATCTCGCTCGACCTTGCGAAGGCATTAACAACATAAACCAGGATACTAAGGAGGTGAATCATGGGATGGGGGTATGAATGGGCGCCTTATGTGTCCGTCGCTCAACGAAAGCGAAACGGAGTGGCGGAGGCGACGAAGATCATTGGCAAGGGGAATTCGCTGAAGCCGATTAAGATTACTGGTCGCAAGATGGCGACGACGTTTTGGGGGGCGGGCTGGTGCAGTCATATTGAGAAAATGGGCGACTATGCGAATCGACTGCCACGAGGCCGGACGTATGCCCGGAATGGTTCGATTGTCCACTTGGAGATTACTACCGGCCAGATTTTCGCAATGGTGGCTGGGTCGGAACTTTATCAGATTAAGATTCAGATCGATCCACTCCCCAAAAAGACTTGGAAGCAACTCTGCGGAACCTGTGCGAAATCTGTTCGCAGTGTCATTGATCTGATGCGAGGAAAGTTACCGGACGAGGTTATCACGACGTTGACCGATCCCAAGACAGGGATGTTTCCCAAGAAATCAGAGATCGGTCTCATGTGCAGTTGTCCCGATGGGGCTTATCTGTGCAAGCATCTGGCGGCAGTGCTGTATGGCGTTGGGAATCGACTGGATCAGTCTCCCGAGTTGCTGTTTGTCCTGCGTGATGTCAAGCAGCAGGATCTGATTGGGTCGTCACTGAGCGACAACGTCGACACAATCACGAGCGGTTCAAGTTCATCATCCTTCGACAACGATGAACTCAGTGACATCTTCGGCATCAACCTGGCACTTGCCGATGAGGGGCCGGTGGTGTCGAAGCAAGCGAAGCGCGTAACGCGGAAGAGGTCTGTGAAGAAGAGGTCGACATCATCCAAGCAGGTAAGCTCAACAAAGAAAGTGGCGCCAGCAAAGAAGTCGGCGACGAAAGAGCTTGCACGGAAGAAGTCGTCGACCGCAAAGTCTGTAACGAAATCCGCTGTTCCAAAGAAAGATTCAACGAAGAAGCCGGCGAACAAGGGAGGCACGAAGAAGCAGGTTGCGACAGAGCCAGTCGCCATAAAAAAGTCTGCGTCAAAGAAACAGGCCGTCAAGAAGAAGTCCGTCAAGAAGAAGGGGTTGAGTTCTAAGAAGGGATAAGGTGTTGCTCGATAGCGAGGTTGCTAGACTGCCGGGTGGATATGGGGGAGTTTGGTTCATGACGAACATGTGAGGCATGTGATGGCATCTGGACAGCCGCAGAAGGAACAGTGGGGGACGCGGATTGGGGTCATTCTGGCGGTCGCTGGGTCGGCTGTCGGGCTGGGGAACTTTCTGAGGTTTCCGGGTCAGGCGGCTCAGAACGGCGGCGGGGCTTTTATGATCCCGTACTTTGTCTCGCTGCTCATCTTGGGGATTCCGCTCTGCTGGGCGGAATGGACGATGGGGCGCACGGCGGTCTGAGAGGCTTCAACTCGTCGCCGGGGGTTTTCCAGCGGCCTATCTGGAGAAATCCCTTGGCTAAGTACGTCGGCGGCATCGCGATTGTGGTGCCGATGATTATCTATATGTACTACGTGTTGATCGAAGCGTGGTGTTTGGGCTATGCCTTGAATTACCTGAATGGTTCGTTGATGAATCAGGAGGACTATGGCGGGTTTCTCAATAATTACATCGGTGCGGGGGCGGATGGTGCGATCCTGCAGGAGGGACATCGCGGGTTTCTGTTGATTCTCGCGGGGGTTTTGCGTCGAACTTTGTGTTGATTTACCAGGAGTGTGGCAAAGGGGATCAGGAAGTTCTGCCGGTTTGCGATGCCGGCGATGGCTGTGTGTGCCCTGTGTGCTCGTGCGATGTTGCACGCTCGGGACTCCAGACCCTGCTCTACCCGAACAAAACTTGACGAATGGTCTCGGCTTCATGTGGAACCCCGGCGGCGTGGGGGGGCGTATCGGCTACGGCCGCTATCGGGGGTTCTCTTTCCAACCCTCAAACGTGGCTTGCGGCGTCAGAGGCAGATATTCTTCAGTCTGTCGGTCGGCTTCGGGATCATGTGAACTATGCCAGCTATCTGAAGCGGAACGATGATGTCGTCCTCAGCGGCCTGACGTCGACGAGCATGAACGAGTTTTTTGAAGTCTGTCTTGGTGGCCTCATCACGCTGCCCGCGGCGTTCATGTTCATCGGCCCGGTCCTGCTCAGCAAGTACGCTGGTTCGACATTTAGTCTCGGATTTATTGCCTTGCCCGGCGTCTTCGACAAGATGCCTGGGGGGCAGTTCTTCGGCTTCATTTGGTTCTTCATGCTGTTTCTCGCCGCCATCACGAGCAGTATCTCGATGCTGCAACCGGTGATTGCATTCTTTGAAGAGGGTTTCGGCTTGAAGCGTCATGCGTCGGCGGCGATCCTCGGGATGCTGACGGCAGGGGGGACTGGATTTGTGGTGTACTTCTCGAAGGAAACCCTCGCTCTTGACACGCTCGACTTCTGGATTGGAACCTTCTTGATTTACGTGCTGGCGATGTTGCAGACGTTTGTGTACGGCTGGATTTTCGGCATCGAACGTGGCGAGGCCGAGGCACATGTTGGGGCGCACATCCGCATCCCCCGGGCGGTGCAGTACCTGTTGAAATATGTGACGCCGGTCTACCTGCTGGTGATTTTCGTAGCGTTTTGCTGGACGAATCTGCCGGGGAAGATCGACGAGATACTGGCGAAGCCTGTCGCGTTGGCGAGTGTGATTTTTATCGGGGTGTTGCTCGTGTTCCTGATGGTGTTGGTGCGTATCGCCGGGATTCGCTGGGCGAAAGAGGGGCGATACGATCGAGTTGATGCACAGGGCGAACTACTGGAAGAAGGGGTATAAGTCATGACACCACTCGGTTGGGCGATCATGGTCATGTCGATCGGCACCGTGCTGACGCTGCTGACATTCTGCCTGTATAAAGTCTTTGCCCTGCCGCAGATGGACGTGGAAGAATCTCTGCACGGGCCGGGGAACATCGATACGGAAGACACGCTTGATGCGGACTGAGTGCAATTGGCCGGAGGGGGCCAGTTGTTGGGGGATCTGGTCCGGCCGCATTTTGCCTTGGACCCCCTGCACTTAGATGAGATTGGCGGCGACACGAATCGAGTGATCGGGGGCTCTCCGCGTGGGGGCTCTGCGTTGTCAAACTGCGGAAATCGGGATTGCTCTGAGTGGCGGGTATTCATTAGTTTCCCGACCGGTGTCGAGTTGCGGCAGTTATTGCCGGTCGAGATCCGGGGGCGAGCGAGTGATGATTGTCGGATCATTGTGGCAGAGGACATGGTCCCGGCGACGCACTTCGAGTTGATTTCAGTCCATACCGCGCGGAGTCGCGGTGATCAGGCAGGGAGGCAGTTGCGATGGCTACTGAGACTTCATTTCGATTCATTCATGCGGCGGATTTGCGTCTGGATGATGTCTGCATTGCGGTTGAGGGTCTGCCGGGCGAAGTGCTGAACCGGCTGATTGATGCCCGGTTGCGGGCGGCTTCGCGGGTTTTTGAGACCGCAATTCGAGAGCAGGTGGCCTGTGTTGTGCTGGCGGGAAACCTGTTCACTCGGCGAGGAAGCGAGCAGTCGCAAGGGGCATTTGCATCATCGGCGATGTTCCCGAGTGCGACCTTTCGGTCGGCGATGTTCCTGGCCGAACAGTGCCAGCGGTTGGCGTCACATCACATCACGGTGTTTTGGGCCGAGGCCGATGAGCATCCGTCGCGTCAATGGCCAGCGGCATTTCCGATGCCTGTGAATTTGGTGCCGATCGACAGTCGACAGGCGACGCGCATGACGACTCGTCAAGGTCATTCGTTACTGGTAAAGCAAGGTTCGGCCACCGAGTCGGAAACTTGCTGGTCGACGACGAACAGCGATGATCGACACGCCTTTCGGATTCTCGTCGTGCCGAGTTCGGTCGTTCCGGCATCGGCCATTGGGCTGTCGGACGGGTACATCGCGTGGGGGGGAGACCGAGGACCGGCACGCATCTCGACCAGTGCGGGGACGGTCATCGCAGCGGGGACCACTCAGGGAGATGGTCCCGACGACACAGGTCTCCGGGGTTGTGTTGTCGTCGGAGTGCGGGCGGATCGGACGGTGACCGTTCGCTTTGAAGAAACGGCTGCGATTCATTGGCATCTCGAACAGACCGGCATCGACGATGCGACCGGTTGGGATTCGTTGAGAAGCTATCTCCATGCACAATCGGCGGCGTTGTCAGCTGACACTGCGGCGGATGCCGTACTTGTGCGCTGGGTGATGTCGGGGCATGGTTCCACCTTTGAGCGGCTGATGCATCCCGAGGTTCGTTCGGTCTTGCAAGCCGAGGCGAGGCGGGTTCTTGAACAGCACAAAATTCCGGTGCATTGTATCGAGCTGACGGCGGTTCCCGATGCCATTCAGCAGACTCGCTGGAGAAATGGCGAGGACTCGGGAGCGATGCTGAAACTGCTGGCAGAACTCGTGCCGCGAGATCGCTCGTTGGTCGATGTCGGACAGATTCTGTCGGACGCGGGGCGAGAAGTTGATGCGGCAACAACTCAGATTCCGGAGCCTCACTTCGATCTCAAGGTCTATCCGGCTGTGGTTCAACGTATCGCCCGTGCGATGGCGGATCAGAAGACGTAGAGACCGCAGTCGCACAAACTTTGGAAACGGACAGGGTCGCGAATACTAGGGAAACCGACGAACAACAGATGTTCGTTCGAGGAGTTTGAACAGGTTCTCCAGAGCAGCGAGGACGACGAGAACTCGCTTACTTCAACCGCTGAAAACGCAACATTAAAGGTTAGGTCTCTTATGCGATTCACGGACATCAACATCGATGCCTTTGGTTCACTCGCGACGACATCACTCGATGATCTGGGGGGGGGACTCAACGTGATCTACGGGCCCAATGGTTCGGGCAAGTCAACGTATCTGCAATTCGTACGCGGACTGTTCTGTGGGTTTGATGAAGCTCGTGAGTTGCGGCTTGTGCCTCCGGTCGCCAATGGAAAGGCGGGAGGATCGCTCGGCATTCAACAGGGTCAGCAATGCTATCGTCTCTCGCGGTATCCCCTTTCTGATCGAGGGGATCGATTGGCGATTGGGGTCTCGCAAGGGGACGTACCCGATGGCGAACGGCTGCGGACCTTCTTCGAGACTCTCGACGCGAAACTGATGCGACTGCAATTCATCGTTGGCAGTCCCGAGAATCACGCGATCAATCCGCTCATTCGAATTGCAATCAAGCATGGCGTTCCGATGCAACCGACACGCACGGTGTCGACCCGCTGGCAGAGGACGATGGGCGAACTCCGTGACGAAAGGCAACGAGTGTCGAACGGTCAAGGGAGTACGGGAAAGCTCGCCGGATTGCGAAAGCATCTGGCTCGGACACTTGGCGATCTACAGCAGCAGGACCGGGTCGTCAATCAGTGGCGGGCCGACTACATGCGGCAATTGACTCAGTCGCAGGGATCGCTGCAACAGTTGGAAGCCGATGTCATCCGCCGTTCGCTCGATTGGCAACGTGTCGATACCGACATTCGCGAGGCAGAAGACCGGGCATGGCGACCCCGTCCGCTGTTGGCGGTGACTCGTGTCGTCGCTCGTCGAGACGACAACGACCGGCTGCACCAGATCGAACAGGAGCTGGAACATGCTCGCCGAGTCTTGCAGGATTTGGCGAAGGATCGGATGGGTGTGAGTGTCGAGACGGCGCCGCTGTTGCGCGGCGATGAACAATTGGCCGGACCTTTGTTGCAGCGGCAACGATGTGCGGTAACGGCTTTGGAAGAAGGGCTTGTCGCACTCCGCGAGTCGGCTTATCAGTTAGAACAAGGTCGTGGGGAAACGTGTCGTTGTCAGAGCTTCTCGCAGCAGGTGACCGCATCGGTGCATGCGTTGCAGAAGCTGACCTATCTGTTGTGTCAGGACCTTTCGCGATTGCAACAGCATGAACAAAGCCGTCGTCTGGGCGAACGACGTGCAGGGATAGACCGTTGCGAAGCCGAGTTGCTGGCGCACATTCAACGGCTCCATCTGGAACGGGAATCGATCCTGGCGGCGTCGACCGATGCCGATCATGCACGCTTGCGTTGCGTAGAAGGTTTGCATCATGTGGGGTGTCGTTGCCGAGAACATGAAGCAGTCTCGCGAAGATTGTCCGATCAGTCTCAGACAGAGCATGTTGTTGAACATGTCGCTCAACCGGCAGTTGTCGATAGTCGATTGGCCGGCTGGCGATTGCGGCGTCAAGAGCTGCGAACTGCGTTAGATGCAGCCATTCTGAAGTGGCGAAAGGCCCGTCAGCGAAATCAGTCAGGACTCTTGCAGCAGATCGTGCATGGCGAACGAAGCCTCGCAGCCCTGCGGATGAAGGTTGAGCGTCTGCGTCGTGAAGAACTCTCGCTACAGGATGAATGGCGTACCCTTGCGGTGACGGAGGCAGGATTCCGGCAACTGCAACAGCGGTCATTCGGCGAGTCGCCCGCGACAGTCATCCAAGAGGCGTCTCGTATGATGGCTCGACTGACGGGGGGGAATTATCCGGCCATCGAGGTCTCTGCCGAACGTGGTGAAGTGTTCGTCATCGCCGCGACGGGACAACCGATGCCGGTTCATGCTCTCAGTCGTGGTACACAGGATCAATTGGCACTGAGTTTGAGGTTGGCGTTGGCAGAAGCCTTCGCCGAGCGAGGCTATCAATTACCATTGGTCTTTGACGATCTTCTGGTCGACTGTGATCGCGACCGATTGCAGGTGGCGGTTCGATTGATGCGAGAAGCGGCGGCTCGGGGGCGGCAGATCATCTACTTCACTTGTCAGGAACCATTGGTTCAACTTTTCGAGGAGGACGGGACGCACATTCGCACCTTCCCCGGCAGCGTGCGGCCTGCGTCGCCGGTTCGACAAGAATTTCGCAGTGCTCGACCGATCGCCCCAAGCACACGTGCGGAGTCGACACCGCTTGCGTCGATCGTTTCAGAACCGACCGAGTTCGCCCCGCTGACGACGGCGTTTCCTTTCACAATTCCACTCGGGCCGTCGACTACAATCCCGGCATCGAGCATTCCGAAGACGGCTATTCCTATTCTCTCTCAGAGTGTGCTGGGATCACCTTTGCCCAGTCATCCAATCGCGATCGAGTCGAAGGTGACAGGGAGGGCCGAGGGTCAAGGCTCGTCACAGCCAACGCGGACACTGCCGACGGAGCCGCACTGGTTGCGAGTTGATTCACCCGTCAGCACGCTTCCGTCCATCAGTGAGCAAATGGCTCGACGGCTGGCATCACTGCACGTTCTGGTGATTGGTGACCTCGTCTTGCTCGATCTGGAAGACGCGGGACCGCAACTCGAAGCGTTGCAGATGACGGCTGCTCAACTCCGCGTTTGGCAGTCTGAGGCACGAATGCTTTGCTGCGTTCCCGACATCACTGGTCGCGATGCACAGATGCTTGTCGCTTGCGGAATCCTTACGCCGCAAGAACTCGCTGAGTCAGACGCCGAGGCTCTGATTCGGCGAATTGACCGACTGCGGGGTGATCGTCAGAGTGGTTGGATCAACGCGGGTTATGTCTGGCCGGATCGCAATTCCGTCAGTCGTTGGATCACCAGTGGTCGACGCGCTCGAACCTTCCGGGAGGCCGCTCAGGGGGCCGGGTGGGTCTCTCGAAACGGGCGATCGCCGTCGACATCCGACCCGCGAATCCTCGATCCTTCATTGAGTCCGCAAGACGGCGTTTCTGAGGATCGCGCGGGCGAACGACCTCTTGAGCGACCAGCACGTGAAGCGTTTCCGCGACAAGATTCCGAACGTCAGCGGGTCCGGACCGAACGGATTGCCGACCTCCGTCGTCGCCGTGCCGAACGAGGAACCCGCGATGGTCACCCCCGTCAACGACCAGAGCGCGAACCGCGAACCTTCACCGTCCACCATCGTGACGGAGTTGAGAGTCAACGGGAGCCACGTGATCGGAATGCTGCAGGACGACAATTCTTCGCAAGTCTTGATAGCGCAGGGGGGACACCCTCGACAGAGCCTCGGAACTGGCGGTTCTTTTTGAACTTGGAGAGTCCCGTCGTCGATGCTCCGTCGATTGGGCCGACAACGGCTAAGCGACTCGAACGAGCAGGCGTTGTCACCGTCTTGGACCTGTTGTCACGCGATGCAGGACAGATCGCTCAGAAGTTGCAGCATCGACGAATTACGGCGGATACGATCCGCCTTTGGCAAAGTCAGGCGCGGCTGATGTGTCGAATTCCCGAACTTCGAGGCCACGATGCACAGGTGTTAGTCGCCTGTGATATCTGTGAACCGGAAGCGGTCGCGGCAATGTCTCCCGAAGCGTTGTTCGATATTGTCGGCCCGTTCGTTGCGACGAAAGATGGGCAGCGTTTGCTACGCTCGGCGAAGACCCCTGATCTCGAAGAAGTGACGGATTGGATTCACTGGGCCAACCATGCTCGTATCCTCAAGGTGGCGTGATCAATCTCTGTGATGTCGATTGAACATTCCGCAAAGCCCCACCCTTGCAAGGTGGGGACCACCGGGCAGCGACACGCTCGGTCACCTCATCGGACGGCTTGCGCGGTGCCGCTAAGTGGACATTCAGGAAGCGACATGATTTCACGCCGGTGAGAGTGCATCGCCGGCGAGAGTCGATAGAATTCGAAGAGTTATCGAGGATGGCGAACGCGGCGAGACGTGTCGACCGCGCTGGTCACCGCGTCCCCTCTGCCTGAAGTCGTCTCGTGGAAATTCTTCGCAATCCCACTCGCAGTGTCGCCATCGGTTCCATTTCAATCGGGCATCTGCATCCCATTGCCGTGCAGAGCATGACGGCGACACACACGAAGGATATCGACGCCACTGTCGAGCAAGTCAACGCTCTCGTCGCTGCGGGGGCTGATGTGGTTCGCATCGCCGTTGACAGCACAAAGGACGCCGAGGCACTCGCCGAGATCGCGTCGCAAACAACAGCTAACTTGTCGGTCGACTTGCAAGAGAATTACCGGCTTGCGGAAGTGGTGGCTCCGCATGTCGCTAAGCTGCGTTATAACCCCGGGCACCTCTACCATCACGAACGAGAGAAGCCCTGGCAGGACAAAGTTCGGTATCTCGCCGGGGTTGCGACCGACAACGATTGTGCGATACGGGTCGGGGTCAACTGTGGCTCCGTCGACCCGGCGAAAAAGGAAAAGTACGCAGCCAACGACTCAATCTCCCCGATGCTCGAGTCCGCTGTTGATCACTGTGACTTCCTTGATTCGATCGGCTTTCACCGCTTCTGTGTGTCGCTGAAGGACTCTGATCCGAAACATGTGATTGAAGTGAACCGTCGTTTCGCCGAGCAGCGACCGGACGTTCCACTTCATCTCGGCGTGACCGAAGCGGGCATGCCTCCCGATGGAATTATCAAGACGCGAATTGCCTTCGAGCAACTCGTCAGCCGGGGGATTGGAGACACGATTCGTGTTTCGCTCACCGTCCCTAATCACCGCAAGCCGGAAGAGATTGAAGCGGGGCGAAAGATTCTCGCCGACATCGCGGCCGGACGTGTGCGTTCGGTGGTCGACTATGGATTGCCGACCCTCAACATCATCTCCTGTCCGAGTTGCAGCCGAGTCGAGAACGAAGCTTTCATCGATCTCGCTGAGCAGGTCAAGGAGATGACGCAGTACGCCCGCGATTACGCGATCACGATTGCGGTGATGGGTTGCCGCGTCAATGGTCCCGGCGAGACGGACGATGCCGACCTCGGTCTCTGGTGCGGCCCGAATCACGTCAACCTCAAGAAGGGACCGGTCGAAGTGGGTGCTTACAAGTACGACGAAATCTTGCCGAAGTTGAAGCAAGAACTCGATCGTCTCATTGCCCAGAAGACTGGGTAACGTCGTCAGCGTCAACCTTCATTCCGAAGCGACACTCGATAGGAACTACGGCGCGCTATTCACGCGATTCATAGCGGCATCGAGGCCCTCGACGGTCCACTGTTCGACCGCGTCGGCAGCGAGTTGAATGGCTGTTTCGATCTTCTCCCGGTCAGGTTTATTGAACCGTCCGAGAACGTAGTCGGAAGTGTCGAACCCCGGACGAGGTCGATCGATGCCAATGCGTAAGCGGGCAAACTGGTTTGAGCCCAGTTGGTCGATGGTGTTCTGTAAACCCTTCTGACCACCGGCTGTTCCCGAGCCACGCAGTCGGAGTTTGGCGGTTGGAAGCGCGAGGTCGTCGCAGATGAGCAGGATGTCGGAGAGTGGAATCTTGTAGAAGTCGACAATCTGTCGCACGCTGCGGCCACTGAGATTCATAAACGTCTGCGGTGCGGCGAGTAGCACTTTCTCTCGCCCGATTTGAACTTCCGTCAAACTGGCGTCGTGCTTCAGTTTGGCAGCCGGTGCGAAGAAGCGGCGGGCGAGTTCTTCCAAAACGTCGAACCCCAGATTGTGGCGAGTCCGTTCGTACTCGCGACCAGGGTTTCCAAGACCGACGACCAGTTTCATGAGACAACGCTCCGCATGAGATGGGGGATTCCCCGGTTTCTAACTGACGACAGCATTTTCTCCCACTCATCCCCCGCTTTCGATGCTCCGATTCTATCGAGCTTTCCTATCGAAGAGAGGACCGGGGTGAGGGGGTTCAGGAAAAGGGAGCGATATCAAAAGACTGCTGTCTGAAGATTGATTGTTCCCCCCCTCAACGCGCCGTTCCTTTCCGTGGGGGCTCTGGTTGAAGTCTGCACGGTGTCTGCGAGGGAAGAAAGAGTGTCAAGTCGGCTGAGACCTGCGATGGGGAGGAACACGAATCAGGAAAAGCAGCCGGAGATGGTTGATGTCACAAGCTGGCCGATATGACCAGAAAACAGGACGATCGGAAAACAGTCTGAGCGAGACGAACAAAGAGTCCGGCTCGCTCAGGATGAGTTGTCATAACGAGAGTGCCATCGATCCCGATGGGCTTACTTGTCCCCTTCCGCCTTCTTTCCGGCAGCTTCCGGGGCGGCAGGTACTTCTTCGGTGGCGACTGGTTCGGCGATCGTTTTCGGGATGGCGATATGAACGAGGATCGTGTCGGGAGCATCCAGAATCGTGACCCCTTCTGGGATGTCGGTCAGATCGGAAACGTGAATGAACTGACCCAGCTGAAGATCCTGAATGCGGACGACGAACTCGTGGGGAATGTTAGTCGCCAAGCACTCGATGTGAACTTCGTGGTGTGGCTGTTCCAAGATTCCCCCCCCCACGAGGACACCCGGGGCGGTCCCCTTCAACTGGACTGGAACAGCAACGTGAACCTTTTCGTTTACGTTGACCCGCTGGAAATCGACATGCAACACATGTTGCCCGAAGGTGTCCCAGGCGACATCGGTGAGTAGAGCCTTTTCTGTCTTGCCATCGACGACAAGATCGACAAGGCGGTCACCACTGTTGATGGTGGCACGGACGGCAATCCCGCAGACCTGAAGGGCCTGCGAATCTTCATTGTGGCCGTACAGGTTGGCAGGAACGATCCCCTCACTGCGGAGGTTCCGACTGCCCCGCTTTCCCATGGCAGTCCGAGTCTGAGCTTCCAGCCTGTTCACTTGCGACATTTCAGCATTTCCCGTCAAAATTTGGTCTGTCGACGCCGTCCGTTCCGAGCCTTCGCCGGGACATCGCGACGGAGGACCGGCAATGTCGAAAGCGGCACGACTCTTAGACTTGCGCCACGCGTTGGTATGGATCGAGAACGCGCGCTCCAGTAGCGCGATCAGTCTCGCAGAATGCAGCAGGATATCTTCCTTGAATTGGTCTATCAATCGTCAAGAGGCGAGAAACAGGCGGAACATGTCAGAATCTCGGTCTCGCGATCAATTGGCCCCTGATCGCGATTCAATCGACTCTGGGGGACTCGCGATGACCATCTCCACTCGGATCGACGAGATCGTCGATTGACTTCAGTATCTGATGTATTAGGGTTGCCTGCATTGCCTGAAGTCGCTGAAGTCCCTGTAAATCCTTAAAAATTTGCGCAAGACTCGTATCGAGTTCCTTGGATTTCGGACGTTTGTCGCGATACTTCGGCATCGCTCGATCACTTTCCGTTCGACATTCCATTGACACAGAAACGCGTTTGCCCCCGATTGGGTGGTCGGGCCAACATGGCACCGGGCTTGATTGCATTTGGTGCTGATGGTTGTGCTGTGTCTGCGAGGAACAGCTGTGTTTGCGAGGAACAGTCGTCGCCAAGTTCACTGATCCCTTTTTCCCCAAATGTCTGTTTTCCCCGAGTGTTTGGGCCAATATCTCGCTCGAAACACTCTGTTACGATAACACAAAGGCTTCGGAATCTTCCGGGTGACCGATGTCGAGAACGATGGCGTCGATTTTAACGATTCTATTGTTAATTTATTTCAAAGTGCAATGTGAGTCAATCTATTTCACAAACGTGAATAAACAGTGCTCGAATGTTGAGTTCTCCTGATCCTGTCTGCTTGCGACTAAAACACCTCCGTGAAGTTCATTTTGGGGAGCGTGGCAAGTCTGGATTTGCGAAGGCATTGGGGATCGGGCCAAGCACTTACGGGCACTACGAATTGGACCGGACCCCGCCGGTCGACATCCTTGTCCGGGCTGCTCGACTCACGGGGACCCGCCTTGAGTGGATCGTCACAGGAGAAGGGGAGCGTCGAGAGCGGCTGATCAATCCGGTTTCCAGCCTTGCGGACCGACTCTCCGGTCGACTACGGGAGATTCTGACTGTCCGTCCTGACCTCGCGGGATACGTTGAAAACCTCATCGAACTCCTCGAACGCATGCAGCGAGAAGAGGGCGAAGTGGGGGCCGCCGGGCAAGGAATCGCCCCGAAAATCCCCCTGGCTGAACTCATCCCAATCGTCGGTAGCACCTCAGCCGGAACGGCTCGCTACTGGAGCGAATGGAGCGACGACAAGATCGGTTCCAGCGTCGATCAACGACTCGCTGCTGTCCTCGCGCGGACTGAAACCCGTCCGATCCGAAAACGTGGCGAGTTGCGGGGAAGTGCCATCGAAGGGATGGTCGCTCTTGTACAACTCAATCACCCGGACGAATCGGGTTTTCTGGAATTCCTCTCGGCTCCGCATGTCAAAGACATCTTCCCTCGTAGCGTCGCTTGGCGAGTTGATGGGGACAGCATGTCTCCCCGGTATGTTGATGGCGACATCGTTGTCACTGCGGTAGATCAGATGGCCATCAACGGTGAGCCGGCAGTCGTCAAACAGCGAGACCAAATCGGGGTGAACTGCAAAATCTATCGCGATGATGGGGACGATGTCGTCCTGATTCCGATCAACGAACGCCGTGAGGCCCAGCGAATCCCGAAGTCACAAGTCGAATGGGCACAACGGGTCGTCTGCTCTGTCCGACTGACAACGCGACAGTAAATCGCGGCACCGGTGCACCATCGGGGCACGCGACGTCGGTAGCCCGGGTTACTGCGATGCTTGGTAACTCGGTGAAGTGTTGGGGATCAGTCAGCAACGGTTCCTGTGTTGCCCATTCCAACATTCCCGCGACCGAGGGGGCTCGGGACGATGAATCGCGGCTTCCCCGTTCACCGGAGGGCTCGCGCCAATCCGTTGTTTGCCAGCAGGCAAGCTGTGTCTCGTAACCTCGCATCCGAGAGGTCACCAGAGCCGAGAGAGCAGGTCGAATGCGGCGGCGGGGGAGTCGGTCTGGCAGGCGGCGAGAAGGTCTTCCAACGTCTGATGCAAACTGTCGGTCACCGGAAATGGAGTGCTCGGCTCCGGCAATCTGGGGACGAGCGCGGTCGATATTTGTTGCAGCAAGCGATCGATCCCGGCCCCGGTGAGGGATGACACTTCCATCGCGTTGGGGGGGAGTGCTCCGTCCCATTGCGATGGAAGGTCCGCCTTGTTCGCGATGCACAGGGCATCGGGGAACTGCGCTAAGAGGCTTCGATCGACTGCGGTTGGGGGTTGGCTGATGTCGATCAGTACGAGACGCAGGTCTGCATGTGAAAGTTGTTGCCAAGAGCGGGCAATTCCGTCGGCCTCGATGCTGTCGACCTGGTCTCGAATCCCTGCCGTGTCGGCAAACTCGATCGGCCAACCGTCGATCGCGGATTGGGCCGTCACGACATCGCGTGTCGTTCCCGGCTGATCAAAGACGATTGAGCGAGAATAGCCGAGCGCGGCATTCATCAGTGTTGACTTCCCAACGTTGGGCCGACCGGCAATGACGATTCGCCAAGGTTGCACAAGATGTCGACCGAATGCAGACCAGTCGAGGGCTTGGGTTAAGGTGTCGACGGCATGACGGGGGATGTACGGTCGCTCAGTTTGGAGAGCGGCGAACAAGGGCTGCAATGCTTCTCGAATTCGATCCTCCGCCGTCAGCAAATACGCTGCGGTCCGACGAGTTGGGGCGGTGAGCAAGGCTCGGAGGGTTTCGGTTCGCAGTGTGTCCTTGTGTGAGTTACTCGGCGTCTCACCCCCCTGCCCTGCTGATAATGTCAGACTTTCTCCGATGGTGACGCCACGTGACTGAAGGTCGGCAAAGATGCGTGAGATGGCAGCCGATCCGCCATGACAGTGAATCTCGGTGATGCGTCGATCGACTCGACAGATCAGCACCTCCTCGCGATCGGTCCTGCCCCAGTGACCAAAACAGAGCCGATTCAGCGACTGCGTCGCGACTCGCTTTCCGTTCGCTGCGACGAATAGCGGAGTTTCATCGTCTAGAACCTGCGGATCGCCGACGAGTCGAAGGACGGCCACGGCTCCACGCCCCGAAGGGGTGAGACGGACAACAACGGAAGATTCGGAATGATCTCCATCTTTGTGCTGAGACATGTGTGAAGGAGAATTTAGGAGGGGGGAGGCGAGGATTCCAGGAAGATTGAATTCGGGGGAGATTACCTGCGTTGAATCAGCAACATGCCGCAGATCAGGAGGGCACATCCGGCGACCTTTGTTAGCGTCACGTTACTTTGTGGGGCCCCCAGTATTCCAAAGTGTTCGATAACCACGGACATGATGAGTTGTCCGACAATGGTTGCGGCAATGACGTTGGCCGCACCGATGCGCGGCACCAACACGAGCACAGTCGTTACAAACACTGCTCCCAGGACTCCACCGGAAAACAGGTGCCAGGGAATCTTCCCGAAGGAGGTTCCGGGAGGGAGCGAGGGGACGCCCGGCGTCGTTGCCAGCAGGACCAGGACCAACGCGGCGAAGCCCGAAAAGAACGAAATGAGCGCGGCCAGAAACGGGTTGGCCACGACCTGCCCCAGTCGACCATTGATGATCGCCTGAAGTGGAATCACACAAGCAGCCAGGGCGGCAAAAACTAACAACAAAAGGTCTCGCATCCGGCAGACTTCAATCTGTATGCATCTGTGATGGTCACGGAAAGACGAGTCCCGAACCGTGAAATCGTGGGCAAATATCCTACGGCCGAACAAGGGGGAGACGTGTACCTGTCGACTAGGTATCGCTTAACCAGCGGCTGGCCTCTTTGGCGTGATAGGTCAGAATCATGTCGGCTCCAGCTCGGCGAATACTCGTCAGGATTTCGAGCGTGATTCGTTGTTCATCGATCCAGCCGTTTGCGGCGGCAGCCTTGACCATCGCAAATTCGCCACTGACGTTGTAAGCCGCCAATGGGACTTCGGGGTATCGATCCTTCACGCGGCGAATGACATCGAGGTAACTCAGTGCCGGTTTGACCATAAGGATGTCGGCCCCTTCCTCGATATCCAGGTCAACCTCCCTCAAGGCTTCGTTCCCGTTGGCGGGGTCCATTTGATAGGTGCGACGATCACCAAACTGCGGCGTGCTCTGGGCAGCATCCCGGAACGGACCGTAAAAGGCCGAGGCATACTTGGCGGCATAGCTCATGATCGGAATGTGCGAAAAGTTGGCATCGTCCAAACCTTGGCGGATCGCCTGAATCATTCCGTCCATCATGCCGCTGGGAGCAATCAGATCGGCCCCCGCCTCGGCATGGCTGATTGCCTGGAGAGCGAGTCGTTCCAGTGTTGCATCGTTGTCGACATCCGGCTGCCCAGTCTGCGTGTTCACAACGCCGCAGTGCCCATGAACCGTGAACTCACAGAAGCAAACGTCCGTCATCACCAGCAACGAGGTCCCCATCTCCTTGATCGTCTGCACAGCCTGTTGAACGATCCCCGAATCTGAGCAGGCATCGGACCCCAGATCATCTTTCTCCTGTGGAATCCCAAACAGGATGATTCCCGGAATCCCGAGCGATTCGATCTCGCGGATTTCCTCCGCGAGATGACACAACCCGAGTTGAAACTGCCCAGGCATCGACGGGATGGGAGAACGTTCCTTCAGTCCATGTTTGACGAAGAGCGGCAGAATCAGATCACTTGGCTGCAAGACCGTTTCACGAACGAGCTGCCGAAGCTGCGGATGGCGACGAAGTCGACGTGGGCGATGGTCAGGAAACATGACGTCACGAGAGGCGATGAAAGGTGAACGATTCAAAAAAAGAGCCTCGACGTATGGCGTCGAGGCTCGCCGTCATGTGCAGACAACCTGCGATGGCAGAGTCCCCGCAAACAGAGTCTCCCATGATGACGCATACCCCCAAGAGGATTTGAACCCCTGTTTTAGGACTGAGAGTCCCATGTCCTGGGCCACTAGACGATGGGGGCCAAGAACACCCTTCTACCCCCCACCCCCCACACTTGTCAACCAGCGATAGCAATCTCCTGAACACATCCCCTTAATCCGGGTGCATTCCCCACATGGCAACTCCCCGAACCGGAGGCGTCAGCCGACGCGAAACCCCTTCTCCCCCGGAGACGACGCTCCGACTTCAGACCGCGTTCCCACGGGGGGAGAAGGCTGGGATGAGGGGGCAAACAGTGACCTTCAATTCGGCGAAATCGCTTAATCGATGCCACTTCGAATCCCCCTCACCCCGGCCCTCTGATATGGAAGGACCGGTCAAGTGTGGGGGGGGGCTTTTTCTGTTTGACTGAAAGGGGGCGTCAGGTCATGATTTTCTCCTGGGGATGGCAGCGGGCCGGTGGGGGTGGGAGACTGGCACTCTGATACGCGGGTTGGTTACCGCAAGGCAAGGTTTCGTCTGGGAGGAACCTCAGTCTCCAGGACGAGCGTGTTCCTGTGAAGGAATGCTCAAGAGGGCATCGAGGGTGCTTCCGTTCGTCGGTCTCCACACCGCCACGGCGTCGCTGTCGTCTCCTTGGGGGCAGTCGGTTGTTGTCATCGTTGTCTCTTCGCAGACATCTCACAACATCATCCTACAAAGAATAATCTCTGGCAAATGATGCTGTCGTATCGATGTAACATTATCCTAGTTAGAACATCATCGTCACAATTCTGTTGGGAGTGGTGTCTGTTCGCGTTTCGTGTGTTGCTGTTTGTCACGATCATGCTTCGCCCGTTTTGAGGTCGCTGGTGGGGAAGTCTGTTCGCGATGCAGACGCTGCGTGGTGATCGCGGCGGACCACAGGAACCCCGCCAACTCGCGGGCCAGCCGCGGTGACGATCTTCGTGGCAGACTTCTTGATTCGCTGCAACTTCAGCGAGCGTTTTCGCAGTCGTCGCAGCGCGTTGTCGGCGATGTCGATGACCTCCTGAGGCAGACCTTCCGCCGCTGTAACAGTGCGAGGCTCGCGTTTGGTCGGGCATGATAATAGTGCCAGGCTGCTTCGATCAGCAGACGTCGCACATGGCGGTTGCCGCTCTTGGTGATCCCACCCTGACGACGTGTTGGACCGCTCGACGCTTCGCTGGGAACCAAGCCGACAAACGACATGAATTCGCCGCTGTCGGGAATCGTTCAAAGTCGAATCTCTGCGACAATTCCGACGGCCGTCAACTCCTGAATTCCGCAGAACGCCTGCAGTTCTGCACCAGCGGGCTGAGTCGCCAGTCGGCCAGTGCGTCATGGATGTCGGCGTTGAGTCGGGTGATGCGGGACTGGGCTTGGTCTGCCGTGGCGATGGCGTCGGCCAACAGTTGATTCTGTGCTTCGAAGTCAAACGTCTGCCGACGAATCCACGACCAGTGCGTCTTGGTCCAATGCGAAACACCTTCGGTGAAGCGTCGTCCCTGACGCAACAGAAACTTGAGTAACTGCTGCCGGATGCGCCGTTCGCAAAGACGAGCATCATCCGCGCACGCACCAAGTCGCGGATCGCTTCGGTCGCGGCATCGGAATCCAGATGGTCACCAAGTCGCCCGATCGCAAGAAGTGGGCCAGCCTCTTGCATCGCGTCGATCCGTCTTCACGCGACTCAGCTGCTGCGGCACCATCGACGGCGAAATGACCACACAGTCCACCCCTTCTCCTCTAAGAACCTTTGCAACCCATACCCCGTCGGCCCCGCCTCGTAACAGACCTTTAACGAACCAAGCGGCCCCAAAGTTCGCAACAACTTCAACACCCGCGCTTCATCGAACGGCAACCGCTCAAGAACCTGCGCCGCCGCATCCCCCACATCGGCAACCGCCACCGAAATCGAATCTTTATGGACATCAAGCCCCACGTATCGTAACGTCATCATCGGACCAGCCTCACTGTTATGGCTCTGGAAATCGGGAACAGCAATCACCCAAATTCTAACCCACGCACCCAGTGATCGCCGGTCCTTCCATTCTGTCTCCCCCGCTGGAAAGTCCGTTGAAATAGGAACGTCGATAGCGGGGGAGAGGGAGAGGCTGACAACAAAGATCTCCCGTTGGCGAGGATCACAATCCGGGGAATGAACCGTAACGAAGGTAGTGCGGTTTCCATCATTGGACCCGTCGAAGAGGAGGTGAGGCCATGAACGTCCCGCCAATCGGCAGGAAACGACCACTGATCTTGGCGACATTCTTGCGAAGAGTGACTTATCTCGGTCGCGATTTGGCTTTGCTATCTGGTCTTCACAGCCTGCTTCTAGGCAATGGCGTTCGAGTTTGCTCTTGTCAGATTGGAAAATCTGACCCACGGTCGTTTTTCCACGGGCGATTAGCGTTCGGCGGTGCGGAGGGTGAGGGAGTGGAGGTAGGAGTAGAGGTCGGCCAGGTCGGTTGGTTTCAGGTCTTTTAACAGGCCAGTGGGCATGAGGGAGGTGGGGACGGTGCGGCGGAATTCTATTTGGTTTGATTCGATGCGATACGTGCGATTGGTGGCATCTCTAAGGACGAGGCCATCGACCGATTCGTAGACGATTAGGCCGGTGTAGGATTTCCCTTCATTAGTGATAATTGTGGTCGTCTGGTATCTCGGGGAGACGTCGCGGTTGGGGAGGACGATGGCAGTGAAGAGGTCAGCCTTCGAGAACCGGCCTGTCACTCCTGAGAGGTCGGGGCCGAGGGCACTACGTCCGCCGTGACATTGGACGCAGGCCCGGGTGGTGAATAGCTTCTCACCGCGTGAGGCATCGCCTTGCGTCCAGTCGACCGTGCTCAGCGACTTGAATAACGACGCGACGACATCGGCATCTTCGCCGGCTTGCAGGGCGAATTCTTCGGGGAATTTCTCGCGAATATAGGCAGTCCAGGCATCGATGGAACGTTTCTGCGGGTTCCCATCGAGGCCGAGTTGGTAGGCAAACTCTGTCCCGTTGTTATTGCGGCGAAGCACTTCGATCACCTGATCTCGAATGGCCCGTTCGGGGCCTTTGTCGCTGAGTCGTCTCAGGGTGCGGACAAGCATGACGTTTTCTCGAGCAGACTTCCCCGGATCAAGGAGAGCCAGCGTCCGAACACTCTCCGCAAGAACCTCAGGTTGAGAGGCTTCCAGGCTCGTCACAAACAGTTCTCGATCTGCTTCGTCCAGTCGACCGGAGAGAGCTAAGACAACGGCTCCCCGTAAACCAAAGTCTGAAAACTTGGAGCGAAGCAGGTTGAGAATCTCGGGGTCCTCCGACTCGGCAAACAGAAACACGACATCACTGTTCCAGGCATACTCGTCTCCTTGCTCGCGGAGTTTTTTCGTGAAGGTCGCGAGCGCTTCTCCGTAGTAATCGGGAGAAAGCAGGCTGAGGTACTGAACATGTGCCGCTTCGCCACAGGCGGGGTTGCGTAACAGGGCGAGAGGTAGTTCTGGGTCGATCGTTCCGAGAGCACGGTACATCTCGAGGACCCGGTCTCCCCAGTTGCTGTCCTGAACGAGTTGGCGGCTCTTCAGCTTCGGTTCAACTCGCAAAAGGGCTTCGGCGATACGGAATCGCTGCGACTCATTTCGAGCCGCAGGAATCCGGGCCAGACAGATGAGTTGATGCAAGTCGTCGACGGGATGCGACTGGCCGGTGATTGGTTTAAGGAGCTTTTCCACGAAGAGCGAATCGGTCGGTTGAACCATGGCGATGACCCGAGATAGTTCGCGGTCGATCTCCTGATCTCCGTCGGGATACAGCGCCGCAAGGCGTGTGCGAACGGTGACGAGGTCGGTCTCGAAGGGGGTGAGATCGAGTCGACTCGCGTAACCATCGAAGACCGGTGCTCGCTTCTCGACGTCCAAGTCGTCGGAGGTTGAAGCATCGGCGTCGGGGTCAGCAGTTCCGGTCCCTTTTGAGCCGGGGGCCCTTTTCCTGGTGGTTCCGTCGGCCGTCGTTCCATCAAGCGACTGCGGGCCGACGTCTCCGAGTGCAACCTGCAACAGTCGGACGGCATTGCGTCGCACGGTGATTGGATGGTCTGCTTCGAGGATTCGAAACGCGATGTCAATGCTGTAGGGGTCGACGCCGGGATGGCGTTCGGCATAGGCAAAAGCGATTCCGATGGCAGCTTCCCAGCCATGCACGACGGCAGCGGCAGCGACTTCGTGGTAGGTGTCGGCATCGGTTCGCAGCAGCACCTTGATCGCCAAGAGACGAACGGCTTTGTCCGGAGACCCTAATGCCTTCCCGATGGGCTGAACTAACTCTTGTAACGTGGCGACGTCAGCGGCAAGAAGTGCTTCGAGTGCCACTCGCACGACCGTTGGCTCGGCGTCGTCCAGCAGTGCTCCCATCAAACTGGCAGAGGGTGATGTCGGATTGACACGTCCAAGAGACCAGGCGACACGGGCACGGACGGTGGCCGAAGGAGATCGCAGCAGCGTCTCGGCCAGTTCCATGCCCAAGCCCCGAAATCTCTCAGTCAGAATCTCGATGGCTCGCACTCGTTGAGAGACTTCACGGGATTCGTCAGCAGCGGCAGCGATGAATGGTCCGCTCCCAAGTTCGTCGGCCAATGGTCCCCAGACATCACGGGACCAACTGTCAAGGGGCTGTGGGGCAGTGAGGACATGTTCTAACTTTTGAGCCGGTAAACTCGGGACTTCCCGCTCGAACCAGGGGGATTCGTCATGCAGTCCACGGGCAACGATGCGGTACACCCCTCCTCGTGTGCCACGACCTCCAACCGAGACATAGAGTGCTCCGTCGGGCCCCACGGCGATGTCTGTGGGGGCGAATCCGTGTTGTCCGATGGCTTTCATGAACTCGATCGGCTGGGTTGACCATGTGCTTCCTTGGGGTTCCAAAGGGAGAGCCATGACGCGACCATACGTCCAGTCGAGGACGAACAGGGCCCCGTGTAGCGACTCGGGGAACTGATGGTGTCGATAGCAGACGACGCCCGACGGCGAGCCTCGACCAAACTCGGCGACAACGGGGGGCATGTCGAGCGATTCGTCGGCCCGTTTCCAACTGCGACTCAGAAATCCAGCATGTGTCCCCGGCAAGGCATGAAAGACGCGTGTCGGCCGATACCATGGCAACGAGATGTCCCGTTCGCCATCACTATCGAAGGTCAGGAGGTCCCCCGTTACCCCGAAATCGAAATCATAGGCGTTGCGAAAACCGTGTACGACAACCTCTCCTTGAGACAGGTCGGGGGTCAGGCGGTAGATGACTCCCGCCTCGGGGTCTTTGATTGGGGGAGTTAGTGTGGTGTTGTATCGCTGATCGACTCCCCCATAGTTTCCGACGATCATGTACCACCAACCGTCGGCTCCCTTACGGATCGCGTGGCAATCGTGTTCGCCCCCTGCCTTCATCTTCACAAATGTTTCGGGGGGGCCATCGGCCCGATCGTCTCCATCGGCATCGCGATAGCGAATCAGTCCTGCATCTCCCGAACAGAGCAAGTCGCGGCCGAAGAAGTACATCCCCTGCGCACCGGTCTTGGGACCATCGGCAAACTGTTGAAAGCTCTCGGCCCGTCCATCGCCATCGGCATCGATGAGGATGCGAACATATCCCGCTCCAGAGACGACCACTCGACCGCGGGCATCTACGGTCATGGAATAGATGTCGTGTGCGAGTTCGTCGTCCGCGTACAGGGTGACTTCAAATCCTTCAGGAACCTGCACACCGATGTTCGCTGCGTCGACAGAGTCTGCGGCATGCAGTGCGGTCGTGGCAGTCAGGCCAGCAGTCAAGATGGCCAATAGACCTAACCCCCGAGTGTAAGAGGTCAAACCGTTCAAGTCGCGAGTCAGGGTGGAGATGAGGCGATACATAAGCTGCGGGCGATTCCGTTCAAGTCGCGGGTGAAGCGGAACCACTTCACCCTCCGGGAGGGACCATCGCCACTCTGCCCGGAACTCTCGACATTCAGGGAACTTCGATTGAAGCACTCCTAAGGTCAGGATTCTCGCGGACTGGAGTCGCAATGCCTTGACAGCTTGGATAGTATCCGCACCGTTGAGTTTAAGGCAATGCGTGTTCCGTTTCGCTCGCCTCTCCCCCGCAGATGGGCTGGTTGTGCCTGCTCAAGAGGATTCCTCCGGCAGTCCGCCACGCCTCCATTTTCCCGCCTCGCTCCCTTTTTTGGACGCAATGAGTGCGTCTCCGAAGACTCATGAACACTCCCCCACAGCCCAAGAAGCGGTCTCGGCAACCACTGACATGGCAGTCCATCGCCTTCCTCGGGATGATCGTTGCGGGGGGGATCGTCTACGATTGCTCTCGCCCCGGACAGGCTGCTGCAGACGACCGTCCAGTCAAACTGGCGGCTCCGATCCTCGCGGAAAACACTGACGAAACGCCAACGACCACAGCCAAATTCTCCGCAACCGACACTTCAGCGTCCGGAACGACCTCTGCCCCGATATCAACAGAGTCAACTGGTCAAGAGTCAACTGGTCAAGAGTCAACTGGTCATGAGAAGCAAGCAGACTCACAAGGTCATGGCAATCAGGATTCGACGAAAGAAGGGGCAGATCATGACGGAGGGGCCGGACATCCAAACGTCATCACCCCGCTGCTCCTGGCGCTCGTTGTGATCTTATTGGCTGCAAAGATCGCGGGCGACCTCTTCGAGCGAGTCGGCATGCCGGCGGTGCTGGGTGAACTCGTCGTTGGAATTCTGCTGGGAAATGCCTTATTCCTGACGAACTGGACCGGCATTGATCTCATCCAAACGCTCGCAGCCGATGCTGAGTTACTCAAAGCTCCGGCCGAACATGTTCTTGCCGACCCCTATAGCACCGGAGCCATCGTGAAGATGCTGGCGGGAATCGGTGTTGTGTTGTTGTTGTTTGAAGTCGGTCTCGAATCCAGCGTCCATGAGATGTTGTCGGTCGGAAAGTCGGCGATGCTCGTCGCCGTGCTCGGTGTCATCGCCCCCGCACTTCTCGGGTACGGAGTCGGACTGTTCTTCACCCCCGATCACGGCTGGGAAGTCCATGCGTTCCTCGGGGCGACTCTCTGTGCGACCAGCGTCGGCATCACGGCCCGTGTCTTGAAAGACTTGGGCCGCAGCCAGCAGCGCGAAGCAAAGATCATCCTCGGAGCCGCCGTCATCGACGACGTCCTCGGGCTGGTCGTTCTGGCGGTTGTGTCCGGACTCATCAAACTCGGGGCCAACTTCGATCCGTTCACTCTTCTGATCATCATCGGCAAAGCCCTAGGATTCCTTGCTGCGGCTGTCTTCCTCGGAACTCGAGTTTTCGCCCGACCATTGTATCAGGCTGCGAGCTACCTCCGCGGTCACAGCATGTTGGTTGCTGCGACGCTGGTGATCTGCTTTGGCTTTAGTTGGATGGCTGCACAGATTGGTCTCGAACCGATCGTCGGGGCCTTCGCAGCCGGTCTGATCTTAGAGCGTGCCCACTATCGAGAGCTGGGTAAACGAGAGAACATCGAACTTGAAGAAGCGCTGGCCCCACTCACTGCACTGCTGGTGCCGATTTTCTTCGTGCAAATGGGGCTGACCGTCGACCTCTCCCAGTTCAAAGACCCATCCGTCTGGGGACTGGCTGGCGCACTTACGTTGGCCGCCATCATTGGGAAACAGGTCTGTTCCTTCGGGGTCCTTGAAAAGGGGCTCGATCGACTCTCTGTCGGCCTGGGGATGATCCCTCGTGGGGAAGTCGGTCTCATCTTTGCCAGCATCGGGAAAGGCCTCAAGACTGGGACGGGCGAAAACGTCATCAACGACACAACGTACTCAGCCATTGTCGTGATGGTTGTCCTCACGACGATGGTGACCCCGCCGCTCCTCAAGTGGTCCATGAACCGAGGCAAATCGCCAGATCCAGCGGCCCAGCCTCCGGGATAATTGCCTAATGGAGCCACTATGGTCGCTTGGGTTCTTCAGTTGTCTCGGTCTCGCAGTGCAAGGTCACTGAACCGAGTCATTCTGAGGGCTATCGTCGCCGATGTGGTACAAAACGTGCTGTGCCCTCGTGCATCGCGGTACTGTTCTGCTGTTGTCCGACGTTTACAATCGAGGTCTGAAGAATGATGTGTCAATCGAGGTGCGATGGCGTGTCAAGGTGTCTCACTCGCACAAGCCTTGCCACACTGTGTCTGTTCCTGCTGCTTGCCGTCTTGCCGAGTGTTGTCAGCGCTGTCGGACCCTCGCGACGTTCGTCGTCCTCCAGTCGGATGCGGGCCGCCATGACAGCACAGCGAAATCGGGCGATTACCGAGATCAAGCAAGAGATCGAAGCGGCCAAGACCGCACTGAAGTCGATCGAATCGGCTGGCAATGCCACAGAAGCGGAAGTCAACCGTCTCGCTTCGCAGTTGGACTCGAATGCTCAGAAGCTCAAAGAGATCAATGGACGAGAAAACAGTACGCATAGCGAGATGGCAAAGATTGAAAAGCGTATTTTAGCGTCTCAGTCGGAAAGCTCGGAGTGGGCCAGGAAGGTCGACGAAATCGAACAAGATAGACTGAAACTCGAAGAAGAGTTTCATCGTATCCTTAAGCTTCCCAAAGACTTGGCACCGGGTGAAGACCTTGAAAGTCATCGTTTGCATCACTTTGCCAGCCTGTCGAAAGAACAGTCCAGCAAACTCGATGCGGACGCCAACAATCAGGAGGCTGTCGAGCGTCTGATCTCTGCCTGTCGAGAATTGTCCGCGTTGGAACATCGGCTCTTTGAGGCAGACAAACAGTGGAAGACCGCCAACGATCAGCTGGTTGCCGCCCATCAGGAGGAGGCTGAGCAGCATGCCGAAAGCCGTAAAGTGGGGGCTGAGAATCGCGAGACCAAAAAGAAGCTCAAAAGCCTTGCCGAATTAGCCGCTCAGGCCCGCGCAACCATCGCGAATGGCGAAAACCAACTTCGGCAAATGGGAGTAAAACCCTAGCAGTCCGCTGAAAAACGACCATGGGCCAGCTTTCCCAAGCTGACGCGAGCAACTCATGCACCTTTTTGCTTTGACATCCAATGGCACCTGATCAGGACGGAAAGCCTGACTTTCGTTTTTCAACAGATTGCAAAGCACAGGTTCGTGGACAATAAGTCTTGATTGCCCCGACAAGATGGAACAGTTTTGTCCACTCTGCTCAGAAGTTGTACAGGGCAACTCGATGTGAGCGGAATGCTCCCCATTGCGAGTGGGTTGGTATGACTGGCGATGGATGATGTTGATGTCATCACGCTGATCGCCCCGAACAACTCACTGCCTCTGTCAACAACATGACCACGACGAAGTGTCGTGGTCATGTCACTTTTACCGCGAAAACCGGTGCAACATTCAACGATAGTGATGGCGCATTGTTGACGGGGATTGATGCATTGCGAATGCGATTCGACCGTAACGCGGTGTCGCCGCCTGAAGTGAGTTCGAAGCCATAAACAGTCCTGAATACAAGATCGCTGCCACAATGAGACGACGCATGGAAGTTCCTCCCACGAGAGCCAAAGACCGACACCGATGACGAACGCAGTCACCGTGAATTAAAGTCGAGTCCGACAAGAGACTCCCCGCACACCGCGTGCCAATCCCATCGGCCAAGTTCGATGCAGTCTGCGTCCGTTTTTTTGCGACAGTTCATCCCCCCAAAGGGAAGGTGGCACACCCCCTGCTCCGCTTGCAACACCCTGCTCGCATGCCGAAAAGAGTTGTCCCAATTGTCATGCCGCGGGGGCGGTCGGAGCGGTTTGGTCAAACAAGCGGAACCACCGGAAGGGGCGCATTGCCAAGCCAGCTGGGAAAGATCTGCTGCATGGCGTGCATGACGACGCTCATTGCCAATCGCAAAGATGGCACAATCTCAGTCGGCGTGGTAGAAACTTCTCAAACAGGCCACTTGATCAAGGCAGGTTATGTGGCCCAGCTGTATCGGTCGCCGTGGTATCGTGGGTAAAAGTATTGGCCGATCATTTCGCTGAGTCGGGAGAGGTATTCGCGCTTGAAGTCAACTTCAGTGGTTTCGTACGAGGTTCTTGGCTGACTGAGAGGGAAGGTGAAGGAAAGGTCGGTGGCGAAGATTTTCTCCGAATGGCCACCTTCGCTCAGCAGGTAGCAGTTAACGGAGCCTTCCGTCCGACCGCGGAAGAGAATGGCGCTGTTTTCCTCATACAGAGAGAAGTCGATGAGTTCGATCTCGACGACGTACTTCGCTCCCAGGGCTTCGCCCACTTCGTCCGCAGTTTCCCAGTCGCGGTGTTTATCGATCCAGTCGCGGACATATTCGGGTTCGACCACTTTAATGTTGTTCTCGGCGAACATGGAGGCGACTCGGCTCGACATTTCGTAGTCGATCTTTGCGTGCTTGAGGCGGACACCGGGGTCAGCGTAGCAGATGACCACGACTTTTTCCCCGGTTCCAACGATGGATTTCTTCGTTTCGGTCTCGAAGGCCGGTTCGATCGAGGGGGGACCGCCGATGAGGTAGCCCAGAAGCACCGCCTGTGCGCAGCCAGTGAGAGAAAGCGAGATCATCCCCAACAGGCAGGTCGCGACCATCAGACGCCGGAGAGAAGGGGTTGAAGTCGGTCTGATGGGATGGTTCATGTCGCCACTCGATGTACGCAAGAAGTGAATGAGGGATTGTGCCTGAGGCGTCGACGGGTTAGTCGAAGTCGTGGTTGTAGAGTTCGCTCGTGGGGACGTCGTAGAAGTGATGGCCGAGGTCGTCAGCGAGATACTGCAGGAATTTATTGGAGAAGTCGCGGTGAGTCATTTGGCTGGACGGGGCGGGGTGGGATCGGGGGAACTCGACCTGATACTCTTGTCGGAGGACTTCGATGGTGTGCGTTGCCGTTGTCTGAATCCCCTCTTCGGGGCGGCGAACCTCGAAGACCTGCACCACTCCTTGAGATCGTCCTCTGAGCAGTGGTGACGTATCGCTCTCGGTGTAGCTGAGCTTGTCCATCTGAATGAGGATGATGTAGTCGACATCCGGCAACTTGGCGATCGCATCTGTGATCGATCGTTCACTGAGGTCGTCCAGGGCATTTGCCACATCGTCGGGGTCGGCCACTTTGATGCCACGAAGAGTCATTCGCCGTCTTAATTGATCTTGAATGTCAGCCTTGATGGAATCGTTGGCGACGGTGACCGAATAAGGGGCCTGGCAGAAGATTGCGACGGTCTTCTCCCCCTTTTCTAAGTCGACTCCGGTGGATTGTCGAAATGTCGCCGCAACTTTGGGGTCGCCGAACAGCATCTTGGCCCCGATGGCGGTGATGTTCGAGCAGCCTGAGACAAGCGACAACAACAGCAACATTGGCAACAGCACCTCGAAGCATCGCGGCAGGGTGCCTTGCGTGGTGGTGCCAGCGGGTCGATGCGTCGTGGACATGGGGTTGGGTACGATTGAGTTGAGGGGGGAGTGATGTTGGTCGATGGGCAGGGGGCTTCTGGGGATTGTGTTACCAGGAGTTGTTGCGGTCGGGGCTACATCGGAACGAAGGCGAGTTTGAAGCCCCATTGAAGCAGGGCAATGCTGCCGAGGACCCCCATGATCCAGAGTAAGGTGATTGCAGGTTGTCGAATTCTCCAGAGGCGACCACGGAAGAGGCTGACGAGACCCCACGGGATCGCTGCGGCACAGGCCAGGGCGAGTCCGAAGGCGGAAAGATTGGCATTTGCGGCTGAGACCCATTCGCCCCGGACAAAATAGGCGAAGCAGGTGGTTCCGCCGCAACTGGGGCAGTGAATTCCCAGAAGGAGTCGAAAACTGCACGGCGGAAGTCCCAGGCTCTGATGGGTGCCGAAGCCTCTCGGATCGGGCGTCAAAGACGCTGCGAGCGAGAAACCTGCGATCAATGCAAGGAGGACTCCTGCGAGCAGAACTCGACCAGAGTTTGTTAAGGGGTATTCATCGTGGTGGTGTGAGGTGGAAAGGTGCTCTTCGTTAGAAAAAGAATCTTCGTTCGCGACAATTCTTGTTGGGGCATGATCTGTCGGATCATTGATGGTCACGGGATCGACGAACGATCCCCCTGTGGGGCCATCGACGGTGTTGTTGTCGGGTGAGGGATTGGGTGAATCAGTGATGTCAACATCCCGAGGAGTGGTGGCATCGCCGGAGAATGAAAAAGGGGAATGGGTCATAAGAATTCGAGAAGTTACCAACAAGCCCAGTGCTGGAAGAAGTGAGAGAATCGGCAAGTCTGACAGGAACTCGAGCAAGAAACCGGCAGAAATGGTCGGTCAGCCCCTAATGTCATCTCCACGTCGAGCCCTGTTCCCACCTGGAGTTCCGCGTCACGTTTCATCGGATCCATTCCCTATCAGGTGCGGGAAACAGGGTCGCCCGAAAGTGGGAATGGGAGAATTGGTAGAGTGCATCTTTGACACGTTTCCCAGTCGACACTATTCTCCGATTGACTAAGGGGAATTTCGTCTCACGAATGTTTGCCCCGTCCATCGGAGCATGTTGGAGTGCCTCAGCCTTATTCTACTCGAAAAGATCGACGTTCTTCGATCGCCATCGGGATGACTTGGGCCTCGCGAATCTCGAACATTGGAATCATGATGGCGGTTCCGCCCCTGCTGGGGTGGTGGGGCGATGAGAAGTGGGGTGCGTCCCCGTGGTTGACGTTGCTGGGAGCATCGTTCGGGTTTGCAGGGGGGATGTACTCCATTTGGAAGATTTCCCAGCTTCTCGATCGAGATTCGCGGCAGCAAAAGTCTGATGAGTCTTCGCGGTGAGGGTTCCCTTATCGCAATGGGTGACAATCACAAACATCTCTCGTTGGATTGCGTACACGATGGGGCGGTTTGCCTCTCAGGTCGGATTGTTGACTGCGGCCCTCTTTGTGGTGGCTTTGGTGTTAGCGGTTCCGGCTTGGCGGCGGTACGGCGAGCTGGGTTTGCAGGGTGTCGGTTGGGGGATGGGCGCCAGCCTGTTTCCGGGATTGTTGATGATTCTGGTCTCTGGTCAGGTGACGGGGGCAGATCGTGCGTTAAAGTTACTCCTCTTTGGCATGGCCCTGCGAGTGGGAAGCGTGCTGGGGATCGGTTGGCTCGCCTTGCAAGTTCATCCAGAGTTGGGGGTAAGTCCCTTTTATATTTGCCTGGCCCTGTTCTACATGGTGGCGTTGGCGGTCGAGACTCGACTGTTGATGGCTGAGGTTGCGGCAGCGGGTGTTGTGCAGGGTGGCGGAGATGAGGTTGCGAAAGATGTCGCTGGCGAGTCCGCGGCGGATTCAGTTGGTTAGAAGTTCCATTTCAATGTAGTCAGGCGGCAGGAATGCTGGCAGCACACGGAACATTCGGGCACGTCTATGACGGAAACTCCTTCGAGCTTCCGTTTGGTATTCACGTGCCTCTGCCGATGTATGTCACCAAATATATGGTGCTGCAGCTTGTTGCGGTCGTGTTGACGTGGCTGATTTTTTCAGGGTTGGTCCGGCGAATTCGAGGCGGACAGGTCGCCTCGGGTTGGTTCTGGAACTTCTGGGAAATGGTTGCCCTGTATGTGCGTGATGAAGTGGTTCGTCCGATCATTGGCGACCCTCATGCTCACGACCATGGTGACGATCACTCTCATGGAGAATCTCTGCATGCTCAGGTTGGGCATGGTCACGGGGAGTTTGAAGATAAGCACGAAGTGCATCAGCATTCGCTCGGGGAAGCATCGGGAATTACATCAATTGCGCACACCAGTCATGCCCTGAATGGGGGTCATCCGGCGGATAAGTATCTACCGTTTGTCTGGAGTTGCTTCTTCTATATCTTGATTTGCAATCTTCTGGGAGCTGTGCCGTTTCTCGGCTCGGCAACGGGAGCTTTGCCGGTCACTGCGGCTCTGGCGTTGGTGGCGTTTTTTGCGACCTATGTCTATGGGGCGCAGGTGCATGGCTGGGGTAAGTTCTGGCTGGCCTTGGTGCCGTCGCTGGATGCTCCGGGGCCTTTGAAGTTGTTGCTGGTTCCCATGATGTTTGCGATTGAGCTGGTCGGATTCTTTATTAAGCATGGCGTGTTGGCGATTCGACTGTTCGCCAACATTATGGGTGGTCACACCGTGTTGGGGGTGATCCTGGGGTTTATTTACGTTGCCTCTCATGTGGAGGCCGGGTGGGTGCATCCGGTGGTGACATTTGGTTCGGTCGCCGGTCAAATTGGCGTTGGGCTGTTGGAACTGCTGGTTGCCTTTATTCAAGCCTATGTGTTTGCGTTTCTGGCGACGATTTTTATCGGGATGACGCTGCACGAACACTAAGTGAAAATGTATAGCCGGGTCGTAACGCGAACGTTGCGGCTCTTTGAGAAGACTGTAACTCCCTACTGACAAACACGACCGAGGAGATTTGAAAGTGAATCGTACGTTGCAACTTTGTTTTATCGCTGCCGGGGCGTTCTTGGCAATGAGCGGCTTCGCCTCCGCTGCTGACGGTGCGTTGATCGAGTTCTCGCCATCGTTTGGTGCGGCTGTCGTCATGCTGGGTGCTGGATTCGGCATTGCGAAGATTGGTGCCGCTGCTGTTGAAAGCATGGCTCGTCAGCCGCAAGCTGCCGGCGACATCCGCGGCGGTATGATTCTCGCAGCGGCGCTGATCGAAGGTGCAACGTTCTTTGCACTCGTCGTCTGTATGATGGCTATTAAGTAGTAGTGACTTTCGAGTCTTGAGTCGTCGAGATTGTTTCGTTCTTTTGTTGTTTTCAGGTCTGTTCATGTCGACTCTCCAGCGAATCAGCATCTTTGCAGTCGTTGCAGTGGCTTGCCACTGGGGGGTCGGGGTGTCCGTTGTTTCTGCCGCGAAAGTGGCGGAGCACGCCGAGGCGACGCCGGGCGAGAAGACCGCAGCATCGCATGGGCACGAGGCGGCGAGTGGTGAAAAGGTGACGTCAGGAAGTCTTCCGCTGGGGGGCGAGCCTGACACAAATCAGGCACCGATTTTTCCACAGAACGATGAGCATCAGGCAGCGATGATTCGGCTGTTCGTGTTTACGTTGGTGTTGTTTGTGGTCTTCCTCTTTGCAGCCCGCAAGATGCTCTGGCAACCGATGATCGAGGCTCTCGATCAACGGGAGTCGGTCGTCAATAAGGCGCAGGCGGAAGCCGAGGCGGCACGGTTAGGGGCGGTTAAGCTGGGGGCCGAACACGAAGCCAAGATGGTGACAGTTCGGCAGCAAATCCAAGAGATGATCGCCCAGGCACGGAAGGAAGCGGAAGCAGAAAAGGCCCGGATTATTGCGGATGCGGAAGTGCAAGCTCGCAACCTGCGGGAGTCGGCCATTGCCGATATCCACGCAGCACGCGATCAAGCTCTCTCGCAACTCGATGCGGCTGTCGGTGCGCAAGTCGCTTTGGCGACCGAGCATGTCGTCGGCCACGCGATCGGTTAGTTTTTATCAGTGTTGAGTCATGGGGCACGACGGACACCTCGTCTGTCTAAGGCGAGACGATGCGACGGACTTGAGTGTCCGTTCTGCGAACTGCCACTCTCGATGCTTTAGCACTTCGTGTTTGTTGATTTCGTGACACCTCCTTCATGGGGACATGGTTCCATGTGGAAGCTTCGTTTACAGCAGATTCTGACTCCCGTACTGGCGGTTGCGTTGCAACTCGTCTTGGGGTCGGTCGTGCTGGCGAGTGCTGCCGCGACTGACGGGCATGACGCTCATGCAGAGGGTAGCCTGAAATCGGACCTCGCCTTCTGGGGAGTGGTTGCGTTCATTGGCTTTGTCGTCGCGATCAAGTTTCTTGGTTGGGATGGACTGGTTTCGGGGATGAAGTCTCGGGAACAGAACGAGCGGAAGCTCATCGCCGACGCCCAGCAGTTGCACGCGAGTGCAGCCGCTGAGTTGAAGCGACAAAAGGGACAGCTCGAATCGTTCGATGAGCAAGTACGCGAGATGTTGGCCGAGGCGGAGCGGGATACCGTTTCGACTCGGACGGAGATCACGTCGTTGGCGCAGCGTGAAGCCAAGGTGCTGCATCAACGAGCGGAGGTTGAGATTGGCCGCGTCCGCGATCAATCGCTGAGTGAGTTGTTCGACACGATGGCGACCCGTGTTGCTGACCGGACGGAACAGCGCATTCGCGATCAGTTCGGACCTGCGGATCAGGAGAAGTTGTTAGAGTTTGCGTTGAGTGAGTTCGCTACGCGTCAAGCGTAAGTTGTTGCAGACTATCGTCGTCAGACTGGGAAACCGCGTTCAATCATGACTGAACACGCATCAAAGAGCCGAGCATCGCACGTCCTGGCCGACCCGAGTGCAAGGGGTGTTGCTCGGGTGTATGCCAAGGCATATCTGGATGCGGCTCAAGCTGTGAATGCGGAGGATGCTGTCGGCGAGCTGACATCGTTTTATGACGCTGTCATGCAGGGAAGTGATGAGTTTGCCCACCTGTTGACGTCGGAAGTGACGTCACGGGATGACAAACTCGGAATTATCGAACGGGTCGTGAAGCCTCGGGCTTCGGCCTTTTTGACGAATTTTCTGGTCGTGCTTGCCCGGCACGACCGCCTGGCATTGCTCCCGTTGATCCTGGAATTGGCGTGGGGAATGTTTGAAGAGAAGGCGGGGCAGAAACGAGTTGGAATCACTTCGGCGATTCCTCTGACAGATGTGCAGTTGCAATCAATACAGGCCCGCCTGAAGGGTATGCTTCCGTTCGAGCCGATACTCGTCCCCAAGACGGATGAGTCGTTGCTTGGCGGGGTGGTCTTGCAGGTGGGGGATACACTTTTCGATGGTTCTCTGCGGACGCGACTCAAAGACTTGAGAAGCCGTCTGCGGGAGAGGTACCTCCATGAAATTCAAAGCGGACGAGATCGCTTCAGTTCTCCAGAAGGAAATTGAAGACTTTAAAGGTCAAATTCAGACAGCCGAGACTGGGCTCGTGGTCGAGGTCGGCGACGGCATTGCGCGCGTCGTCGGTCTTTCCTCCGCGATGGCCGGAGAAATGGTCGAGTTTGCAAGCGGGGCGAGCGGCCTCTGCTTCAACCTCGAAGAAAACTCCGTGGGGGTGATCATCCTCGGGGACTACCTGAAGATTGTGGAAGGCGAAGTGGTCAAGACCACGGGGCGTCTGCTGTCGATTCCGGTCGGCGAAGCGATGATCGGTCGGGTCGTCGATCCGCTTGGTCGTCCATTGGATGGCAAGGGCCCGATCGTGACGAGCGAAAGCCGTCCGGTCGAGTACCCTGCCCCTGGCGTTGCTGGTCGTCAACCAGTGAAGCAACCGCTTCAGACCGGAATCAAGGCGGTCGACGCCATGACTCCGATTGGTCGTGGTCAGCGCGAACTGATCATCGGCGACCGCAAAACTGGCAAGACCTCCGTCGCCATCGACACCATCCTGAATCAAAAAGGGGGGGACGTCATCTGCGTGTATGTCGCGTGCGGTCAGCGTGCTGCCAGCGTCGCCGCGATTGTCGAAGCGCTCGAGTCAAACGGTGCGATGGATTATTCGATCGTCGTTTCGGCCACCGCATCGGATCCCGCTCCGCTTCAGTACATCGCCCCCTATGCCGGTGCGGCACTGGCCGAGCACTTTATGTATCAGGGAAAGCATACCCTCTGCGTCTACGACGATTTGACGAAACAGGCACAAGCCTACCGTCAGTTGTCCCTCCTGATGCGGCGTCCTCCCGGTCGTGAAGCGTATCCTGGGGACGTGTTCTATTGCCACAGTCGCCTGTTGGAGCGGGCTGCGAAGTTGTCGGACGAACTTGGCGGCGGCTCGATGACGGCGTTGCCGATCATCGAAACGCTGGAAGGGGAGGTCTCGGCATACATCCCGACGAACGTGATTTCGATCACCGACGGTCAGATTTACCTTGAACCAGACTTGTTCTTCGCCGGGGTGCGTCCCGCCATTAACGTGGGGATTTCGGTCTCCCGCGTCGGTGGTAACGCTCAGACCAAGGCGATGAAGAAAATCGCGGGGTCATTGCGACTCGACCTTGCAGCCTTCCGCGAACTGGAAGCCTTTGCCCAGTTAGGGACCGATCTCGACCCCCAGACACAGCGTCAGTTGGATCGAGGCTATTGCATGGTGGAACTGTTGAAGCAACCTCAATATCAGCCGCTGCACTTTGCCGACCAGGTGTTGTCGATCTACGCAGGGACAAAGGGTTACTTCGACATGGTCCCGCGAGCCGATGTCGCCCGTGCTGAAAAAGAGATGTTGCAGTTCATCCAGGATGAACACAGCGAAATTCGACAAGCCCTTGTCGACACAAAAGACCTGACGTCAGAAATCGAAGAGAAACTGAAAGCCGCATTGACGGAATTCAAAGAACGTTTCGCTGGCGATAAGGCGAAGAGCGAAACGCTTACTGCCGCAGCGAAGTGATCGGAATTGAAGTGATATGTCACGATTGTAGGATGGAGCGGTTGATGGGGCGTTGATTCTGTGTTGTCGATCAAATAAGTGATCTTTGTGTTGCGGGATCATCGGAGTTGGGCATGCGGTGTCTCAAGTGTAATACGAACTGGAAGACTGGTACCAAATACTGTTCGGTGTGTGAGGCACCAATCCAAACAGAGAAGATTGCGAAAGAGAAAGTCGACAAGAAGCCATCACGGCGAGATATCTTGGAACAGCGGGACTGGCAGCAAAACACAGTTCCGAAAACAGCCTTGAGTCTCGCAGGACTTGCCATAGGTGGCGGGTTGCTTGTTTGGAGTTTTCGACACGCACTTCAGGGAACAGGATTCGGTTTTTGGAGGGTGGTGGGAGTCTTAATTGGATTAGCAACGTTTCTACCTGGTGCGGCCTACCTACACATTCACTATCGACAAAGCAATGACTAGATAATGCCCGAGACATTCGTCTCGTAAAGAGGTCAAGTCGACTCGCAAGAACGTTGTTTCTTCCGAATCGCAATCAATTCAATAACTCGTTTAACGAACCGACTCGGACGAGGATTGATATTTTGTCAATCACCGAGTGAGAGCAGACTATGGCCAACGCAAGAGTCTTAGTAAAACGTCGGAAGTCGATCCGGAATATTCGCAAAATTACGCGGACGATGGAGTTGATCGCCACTGCGCGGTTTAAGAAGGCGATGGATCGGGCGAGCGACGCGGCGGCTTATACGCGGAAGATCAATGAGATCGTCGCCGACCTCGCCGCAGCGGATATGAAGTTCTCGCATCCCCTCTTGCAGAAGCCTAAGGAAGAACAGAACGTCACCGTGCTGATTCTTACCTCGAATCGCGGTCTTTGCGGCGGATACAACGGCGGAATCTTGCGGCAGGCGATCGCCCGGATCCGTGAGTTGCAGCGAGAAGGGAAGACCGTCAGCATCGAGGTCTCCGGCAAGCGGGGGATCAGCGCGATGAAGTTCGAGGGGATCGCGACGGATCAAGCCTATACGAAGTTCGAAGATAAGCCCGGTTTTGAAGAAGTAAACGAAATCGCTGATCGTTACGTGAAGGAATTCATTGCGGGACGATTACATCGGCTGGATGTGATTTACCAGAAGTTCATTTCGTCGGCACGACAATCTCCGGCGACGGAGACCTTATTGCCGATTGGCGACCTGGCAACCGATGCGGGAGCATCTTCCGGAGCACCGGTTGACTATGAATTCATGCCGAGTGCTCAGGAGATTTTGGAAGAGATTGTTCCCGAAGCGTTTAAGGCTCGGTTCTTCAAGTGTTTTCTGGATGCCGCCGTTGGCGAACAGATTGCCCGAATGGTCGCTATGAAGTCGGCCACGGAGAACGCGGACGATATGATTCGCGACATTAGTATGAAGTACAACCGGGCTCGGCAGACGCAGATTACGTCTGAATTGGCCGAAATTATCGGCGGTGCCGCAGCGTTGGAGTAAACGCGTTGTGGGGACATCGCCCCTAGCTTTTTTGTTCACTGACTACCGTCAACCTGAAACTGACCAGAATTATGACAACCGCCACTGCGAATACGATTGGTTATGTCACGCAGATCATTGGATCGACGTTTGACGTGGAGTTCTCTGAAGAGCATCTCCCTCAGATTTACAACGCGGTCAAGGTCGATCGTGAAGGTCAAGGGGAGCATGGGATTACCATCAAAGTGACTGGGGAAGTCCAGCAGCACTTGGGTGGTGGCCGTGTCCGCTGCGTTGCCCTCGGTTCGACCGACGGGATGGTTCGCGGGATGGAAGTGGTCAACACAGGTGGTCCTGTTTCTGTCCCGGTCGGAAAAGAGACACTGGGCCGCGTATTCAATGTGCTCGGCGACGCCATCGATGGTCGTGGCGAGGTAAAGACTGAAGAACGTTGGCCGATTCACCGGAATCCGCCATCGCTCGAAGAGCTCTCTTCGAAGACGGAAGTCTTCGAGACCGGGATCAAGGTGGTCGACTTGCTGACCCCATTCGTGCGCGGTGGTAAAGCGGGTCTGTTCGGAGGGGCCGGTCTCGGTAAGACGGTCATTCTGACCGAGTTGATCGCCCGTATCGCCAGCAAGCACGGGGGCTACTCGGTGTTCGCCGGGGTGGGCGAACGAACTCGTGAGGGGAACGACCTTTGGCTCGAAATGCAGGAAGCTCAGATCGGCGACACAGGTCGTTCGGTCATTGAGCAAACGTGCATGGTGTTTGGTCAGATGAACGAACCGCCGGGAGCACGTCTCCGCGTCGCCCTCACCGGTCTGACGATGGCCGAGTGGTTCCGCGATGCCACTGGGGCCGACACCCTGCTGTTCGTCGACAACATTTTCCGATTCTCGCAAGCCGGTTCTGAAGTGTCGGCACTTCTCGGTCGTATGCCCTCGGCAGTGGGTTATCAGCCGACTCTGGGGACGGAATTGGGGCAGTTGCAAGAGCGAATTACATCGACGAAGAAGGGGGCCATTACCTCGGTTCAGGCGGTGTATGTCCCCGCAGACGATCCGACCGACCCCGCTCCGGCGACGGCGTTCAGCCACTTGGATGCGTTCTTGTATCTGGAACGAAAGATTGCAGAAAAGGGGATTTACCCCGCTGTGGATCCGCTCGCTTCGTCGTCTCGAATTCTCGATCCGCAAGTGGTCGGTGCGCGTCACTATGAAGTGGCCCGCCGCGTTCAGCAGATTCTTCAGCGATACCGCGAACTCCAAGACATCATCGCGATTCTCGGGGTGGACGAATTGAGCGAGGAAGACAAGAAGGTCGTGAAGCGTGCCCGTCGTATCGAGCGATTCCTGTCGCAGCCGTTCTATGTGGCTCAGGTCTTCACGGGGAAAGAAGGAAAGTTCACCTCGATCGACGAGACGATTGACTCCTTTGAACAACTGTGTGACGGGCGTTGGGATGACCTTCCTGAAGGGGCCTTCATGTACGTGGGGGGGATTGAGGAAGCGGCCTTCCAAGCCAAGAAGATGGCCGAGAAGTAAGGGGCATTCACGGAGGGAAGAGGACAGTCGTGTCCCCTTTCGCTCCGCGAAGGAATCGCTGCTTTCGCAGAGTGAAAGGCGACTTTCAGCGAACCTGAAATTTGAACCGAGTGCCATAGAGCGTCCCGTGCCGGGTGGACCGGCTCCACGAGTCTGTTTTGTTGAGTTGAGCGATGATTGCTGCCACCACTTTGCGATTGGTCCTTGTGACCCCCGAAACGACGCTGTTTGACGTCGAAGTGACCTCGGTGCAGTTCCCGTTGTTTGACGGACAGGTCGGCGTTCTTCCCGGTCGTGCTCCGATGGTGGGACGCCTGGGGGCCGGAGAGTTGAAGTACACGTCAGCCAAAGGGGAAGGACGTTTCTTCATTGATGGAGGTTTCGCACAGATCAAGGGGCAGGTTGTCTCCGTGCTGACTCACAAGGCGATTGCGGTCAGCGAGATTGATCTCGACAAAGTCATGGCCGAGTACGACGCGGCCCAAGCCATGTCGGCGTCAACCGATGCCGAATTCGCGGTCAAAGAACACGCGATCGAACAAGCCCGCAAACAGATCAACCTCCGCCGCGGCTGAGTTTGCCGTCGGACTTTGATACGAAGAGGGGGGGGCGGCAAAGAGGGATCGCACGAAAGGCGCGGAGGCGAAAAGGAAAGAAGGTTAGGGGATGCTGAGTTTTCGGCAAAGTAACTCTTTTCGCCTCCGCGGCTTTGCGTGAGTCTAATATCGGGGGCGTTTCGTGACGGAGAACGAGGTGTCTTCGATCGTGGTGGATGCGTGCTATAAGATTCACACGACACTCGGGCCGGGGTTGTTCGAGACAGTTTACGAGGTCGTGCTTTGGAAAGAGTTGCAGTCTCGTGGCCTCCAAGTGGAACGGCAAATTCCGGTCCCCATTGTGTGGGACGGTGTCGCTTTTGAAGAGGGATTTCGCATCGACTTACTGGTCAACGACTTGGTGATCATTGAAGTAAAGTCGGTCGAGAAGCTCAATTCGGTGCATGGCAAGCAAGTTCTGACCTACCTGCGGCTGATGGACAAACGTCTCGGGCTTCTCGTCAACTTCGGGGAGGAACTGATTAAGACAGGGATCAAACGCATCGTCAACGGCCTCGAAGAAGAGTCACGCTGAGCCTGCTTCGTCAGGAGGATGTCACGCAGAGGCGGCTTGGCCTAGATGAAGTCACGCAAAGGCGCAGAGTCGCAAAGGAAAGAAGAAAGGTAAGAAGCACAGGCGTTCGGGCTATCTCCTTTATCCATTACTTCTTTTCTTTGCGCCTCTGCGAGAGTCCGTTTCCGTGCAGTTAGTGTCACACAGGAATAGGTTATCGCTCAATGGTCTCGCCGACTTGCGAGAGTGGAGTCAAGCTGGCCTTGCTCGGCCAGGAGGGGGTCACGCAATGGCGCTGCGGGGCAAAGAAAAAATGAGTGGGGAATGGCCCTCTTCTTTCGCTTCTTCCTTCCTTTGCACCTTTGCGCCTTTGCGTGAGTCCCTAAATGGAAGAGGTGGCCGAACATTGGTGCTGCCGACTTGCGTGATTGGTAGGGGTTGCCGGGGTTCTCTAGTTTCACGGAATTGGGGGTGTGTGCAGTCCGGAGAGGTTGCCTGACTGGTAAAGCTTGACATCGTGGCGCGTGGGATTGCTGGCCTGGCGAGTGTGACATTTCCGGTCGTGGACGCTTTGGCTGATTGCGAGTTGGCTTGGTGGTCGATGAAACAATAGCCATTTCTGCCGCTTTGCTCATTCGGAATCGCCATTCCCTCCTTGGGTCTGGAGTTTGGTCAATCGGTTACCCTTCGCGTTCTTGCGAAGTCCCAACACGACGTTGGAATCTTTATGCCGCACAAGACACACGCCCTCTCATCGTCTCAATCTGACAGCCCCGAAATCACTCAGCCGGTCGTCTGGCTGGAGGTGGCTCGGGGTCGGACGCGGTATCCCCGTCGACCGGTGACACAGTCGCGGTTCCTCATTGGTGCTGGGAGTAATTGTGCCCTGCAACTTGGAGGGGAAGGAGTTCCCTTTCTGCATAGCATGATGTTGACGGAACCGGGTCGAATTTCGATCGAGTCGTTCGTTCCGTCGCCCCCGTTGACAATCAACGGTGAGACCGTACGGTCTGCGGAACTTCACGATGGAGATTTGCTGGCCATTGGTGAGTTCGAGTTCAACATTCACATTGATGCATCAGCCATCGGGCGGGAAGTTTCGGCTCCATTGACTGGTGAGGATTCTGGTGAGGAATTGCTGTTTGATGACGAAGACCTCTCCGAGTTGTCTGCCGCAGAGTTGGTGAATCGTCTGGAGTTGGAGATGGACGACATCGACGAATTCGAGGAGTCTTGCCGATCTGGCGTCGCGGCTCTGTTGGATGCCGCCTGGCTAGCCGGGGAGCCGTCTCGCAGCGGAGCGACCGAAGGGGCGCCAGCTGTTGAGGAGTCGGCGGACGGGGAGTTGGAAGAGTCTCTATTGGAAGAGATGCTTGAACTGTCGCATGAGTTGGAGACCCGACTGGCTCAACTGCGAGAAGTGGAGGAGGTTCAAGCGGGACGAGGGGCGTCCCTGCTCGAGGCTCAGGATCAGTTGGTCGATCAACTCGCCCGGTTAAAGGCGAGTCTTGCGGAAGAGTCGCTGCCGAAGCGTGCCCGGGCTTAGCGGAATGTGGCTGCTCGCTATGCCTGCCCCGCTGAGACAGTGCGAGCATGGTACAAAAGCACGTGAGCTTTGCGGTGGGCGAGAATCTTGTAAGAGGCACAGGACGTCGCTCGCTGTCTGGGCTTGGGGAGCCTAGAATCTCTGGTGAACCTTGAAGTCGCGTGGCTGTCTTTGTTGACAGTGTGTGTCTCGGTTCGCTTTGTGAAACGTTCCGACCGATCGCCCTTGTGGCCCCCTTTTCTCCCTGATGCCCGATGCGCAGTGAATCTGAGATTCCGTTTGCCGACAACCCGTTCACCATTCCGGTAGCTGACCGAGTGAAGCGGTTGCCGCCCTATCTATTCGGGAAGATCAACAAGCTGAAGTACGAGAAGCGGGTGGCGGGGATTGACGTGATCGATCTCGGCATGGGAAACCCAACTGATCCGCCGGATCCGATCATTCAAGAGAAGATGGCGGAGGCTCTGAAAGACCCCCGGAATCATCGTTATTCGGTCTCGAACGGGATTGGGAATCTGCGGGCGGAGGTCGCGAAGCGGTATTGGAAACGATACGGCGTCCGCCTCAATCCTGATACCGAAGTGATTGCGACGCTGGGGTCAAAGGAAGGGTTCAGCCATATGTGCTTGGCCTTAATGGGGCCGGGCGATACGGCGATTTCCCCATCGCCGACGTTCCCGATTCATATGTACTCGGTGATGCTTGCTGCGGGAAACGTCATTACTCTGGACGTGCGGAATCCGGAAAAGTTCCTGAGCAACGTCGCGTATACCTGCGAGCACTTCTATCCGAAGCCGAAGGTGGTGATCGTCAATTTTCCGCATAATCCGTCGTCGACCGTAGTCGAACAGGGATTTTATGACGACCTTGTCCGGCTGGCGAAAAAATACAATTTCATGGTCATCAGCGATTTTGCCTATGCAGACATCGTGTATGACGGTTACGTCGCCCCGAGCTTTTTAGCGACGCCGGGGGCGATTGACGTCGGGGTCGAAATGACCTCGATGAGCAAGAGCTATAGCATGGCTGGCTGGCGAATTGGGTTTACGTGCGGCAACGATCAGATGGTGCGGGCACTCGCGACCATCAAAGGGTACTACGATTACGGCATCTTTCAGGCGATTCAGATTGCCGCCATCGTCGCCATGCGTCACTGTGATGCGTCGATCGATGCCTTGGCTCAAGAGTATCAGAAGCGTCGCGATGTCCTTTGCGATGGCCTCTCTCGGCTGGGCTGGGAGATCGAGCGACCGAAGGCGGGGATGTTCGTCTGGGCGAAGATTCCGGAGCCTTGGGCCAAGATGGGGTCGATTGACTTCTCGATGCACTTACTGAAAGAGGGAGGCGTCGCTGTCTCGCCGGGGCGTGGCTTCGGAGAAGATGGCGAAGGCTACCTCCGACTTGCGATCGTCGAGAATTCACAGCGACTGCGTCAGGCTGTCCGCGAGATCGGTCGGTGTACAAAGGCCGAAGTCTCGACTGCGGAGTAGCGAGTCCCGCCTCGCGGCGACATCGTGTTGTCGTGATCAAGTCGAAACGTCTCTTGGGTCGCGGGAGCCATCCGGGCGGGGATGTCTTTCCTTTGTGACGTTATTCGTCCGTGATGCCGAGACTGGAGAACTCGTAGCGGGTCCGTCCGTTGTCGTCGACGCGGAGCCTCTGGATGGCCCGCTGGATCGCGGCTCCCAGAGGGTCGGCGGCTGAGAGGATTGCTCGGCGATGATGGCTGTACAGGACGATGACCAGTCCCTTCGGCTGTGGGAGGCTTCGGAACAGGAGGTAGAGCCGCTCTTCGGCATCGGCGGCGTCAACGAGCGAGTTGTCCCCCTTGCGAGGGATGAAACGATGTTGATCATTTCCGGCATTGACCAGTAAGACGTTGGATTCCTCTGGAAGATGGATGAACCAGAAGTCGCAACGTTTCTTCACTTCCTCAAACGCTAACAGGTGCTTAACCGCCTGCCAGGGAGACTGCTGAGCCATCTGCTGAAATTGCTCGCGAAGGCGTTTCAGGTCTTGGGGGGAATCGCTGATGGGGGGCTGTCGTTTGGGGTCGACTACTTCGTTGATGGTCTCGGCTGGGATGTGGAACAGATCGGTCATGAGGGCGCCGAGAATCTGTTCGTTGATGAGTGTTTGCCGGAGTGCTTGTAAGGCTTCCCGCTCTCGTGCTTCAACGACAGAGCGTTCTTCGCCGATGGCTTGCGTCAGCTTTTGCTGGTCTTGCAGCCTGGCTTGCAGGTCGGCGTTCTCGGACTGGAGGCGGTCAAGTTCGGCCGAGGTAGTATCCGCAATACTGCGTGCTTCGACCGCCTGTTGTTTGACGGAATCTTCACGGCCGGCCACTTCCATGTATTGGGCGAAGATGACGATCAACAGCAAGTCAAGCAGCGGGGTCAATTGGAGTGAGAGTCGGCGAGTGGGGAGTCTCATACATGGTCTCCCTCGTTCGGTGTCGAGGCAAGGGCGAGTTCCCGTTTCGCCCGCGCGACGGTCTCGCGGACCTGGCGACGATTCTCGCTGAGGCGGGCGAAACCAGTTTCGACAAAGCTGTTGACGAACATCAGGACGATGGCGGCTGTCAGACCGGCGAAGGTGGACCAGATGGCGTCACCGAAGCGTCCGACAATCGCAGCGACACCGGTCGAGGCGGCCTGTGTAGCGTCTCCCTGAAGTGCTGAGCCAATGGCGAGGATTGTCCCGAGTACCCCGGCTAGTGGGTAGGCTTCAATCATGGTGCGGGCGATGTTGTAACAGGTCTCGAAGAACATCGTCGCGAGATAGCGGCGTTGTTCATCGAGCACCCGCATGCGGCTCAAGAGAGCGCCGCGATCAGCACGACGAGAGCCGTCGTCCAGCACGTCGTTAACGTCCGCCAGAAAAGCGTCGATCTGATCAGAGAGGTGCGAGTTGGAATCGAGGAGTGATTGATTCTTCAGTCCGCGTGTAAAGTCAAACAGCGACGAGGCGATGCGACGCAAGTCTCGTTTCGACCAAACCCAGAGGATGAAGAACGAGAACAGATGCACTGCGGCGGCGGCCACGATGACGGTTGTCGTCAGGCCGGAGGTCTGTTGGAGCAGGTCGCGCCATTCGGCAGTGGGCATGGTGATGTCCGGGAAAGAAGATCGACAGCAATAGGTGAGAGGGCCGATGTCCTGGCCCGAAGGAATGTGCTAAGGGACCGGTTTCAACTGACGATGGGTCGAGTTTGCAGGCTTGTTGTGGGGAAAGCCAGTATCAAAGTCTGAATGATCAGAGTATAGGTTACTCTGTCGGGGGACTGGCAGGTCGAATTGGAGAATCGGGACGTTGGAGGACGTAGAGGGCGCTATTGGCCCGTAGATTCGCCATCCAGGCTCGGTCGACAGCTCGGCCGCCGATGATTGGCAACTCGTTGATGATCTGGAAATTCCCCTGTCGAGCGAGGTCGCGAAAGTCCAGCATGGTCAGGAAATGCACGTTGGGGGACTCGTACCAGTTGTAGGGGAGCGAGTCGGTTACAGGCGCCCTTCCGCTGAAAAGAACTTGTAGACGCACCTTCCAGTGGCCGAAGTTCGGAACGACAACCAACGCTCGTCGGGCGATGCGGAAGATCGATTCGAGTACGGCTAGCGGACGGTGAACCTCTTGCAGAGTCTGACTGAAGACGGCGACATCGAACGAGCCGGTTGGGATGTCGGAGAGGCCATGTTCGACGTCGGCCCGTATGGCGGGGATGCCCCGATCGATGGTCGCACTGATAAGTTCGAGGTCGCGTTCCACCCCTAAGACGGTACAACGGTGCTCGTCGCGAAGACGCTGGAGCAAACGCCCGTCGCCACAGCCAAGGTCGATGACACGGCTGCCAGCATCAATGTGCGACAGGATGACTTCATCGGTCATCGCCTGCTTCAGATCGACCACGACAATTCGCTTTGCGCACATAGAACGGCAGCAGGATGAAGTGAAGGAGAGTGGAGAAGTGACATTCCGGAGATACATCAAGTCCCTGAACTACAAGCGGACTCGATTTCTCAACGTCGACTCTACGCCATGAAGAGCGGCTGTACCAGTCAGGCGAGGCGAGGCAGAGGTCTAATCGCGAGCTTTCGGGCGGTTCTGTGACGGTTAGCTGAACTTTTCTGTTGTCATGGGAAGAGGGAAGTGGACGAGAAAACAGACGCCGTCTTCCTCTGGTTTCACATGCAGACAACCGTTGTGTTGAGTGACGATTCTCCAGCATTTTGAGAGGCCGAAGCCGAGTCCTCGCCCTGCTTGTCGTCCAGAGAAGAAGGGGTCGAAGAGGTGGCGTTGTTCGATGTCTGTCAGTTGTGGTCCCGTGTTGTGGAGTGACAACTCTGTGACAGACCGCTCAACGCGAGTTATTACTGGACTTGGCAGCGTTGTTCCGGTGATGCGGAGGTGGCCTCCTGTGGGGGTCGCTTCGAGGGCGTTTCGGAGAAGTTCGCTGAGGACGACCGCGAACTGTGCCGGGTCGGCAAACAGTGTCGTGTCACTGGCGATATCGATGGCAATGGCAATCTGTTTCCGTCGGAAGTCGTCCGAAAATCGGGCGAGCACGGCATCGACACTGGCGGAGAGGGATTGAATTCTCGGGACAGGTTGAGGTGGACGTCCGAAGACCATCGTGTCGCCGATCATGTCGCGGGCTCGCATTGCTTGTCCCCCGATGATTGTCAGGGATTGGCGTCGATCAGGATCACGTTCTTTCGGCAACAGCATCTGCACGCGACCCAGGATTGTGCCGAGTGGGTTGTTGATCTCGTGCCCTGCCCCGGCGGCAAATTCGGCAAGCGATTCCAACTTTTCATCCCACAAACTCTGCTCGCGATGCAATGCTTGTTGCAACAAGACTGCGATGATTGGCAAGGTCTCGGAATGTAGCCCCGGAGGGGAATCGGCTGCTGAACTTACGGTGCGGGAGTTGTTCTGACAAACGCCGATGCTGGCAATGTGTGTCTCTTCGAGGAGCAACGGGAACCAACGGCAAGACATTCCGGCTCGCGTGAGTGCCGGGACTTTTGCGGTGAGGCGATTCAGGGCATCCCCAGAATTGCCGTGTAAACCGTGCTCGTGAAGCAGGCAGTGGTCGTCAGCGATTGTTGAGTTCGGTTCGGATGGGAAGTGGTAGAGTTTCGAGCAGTGGAGATGCGGAAAGGAAATGGCCAGCATCCAATGGGAGGCAGCAGCTTCCGACTCTGCGGTCAACTCGGACATCCAGCGAAGGAATTCCGCAATGGTTTCGTCGAGTCGACCACTCCTGGGGAGCTTCTCGAATAGGCGGACGAGCGAGGAGATCGCATGGTTCACCGGAGCGGTATCGAGAGAGTTCGTCATCGCGTTCTCGACTGCGGGGTGACCTCGTGGGGAGCAAAAAAGCGGCGGCTCCTGATTGTTGAGGAGGTTCAACCAGGAGCCGCCACATTGCGGAGAACTTCATACCATTGACAGAAGTTGGCGCCCGGTCACGGAAAACGTTCCGGGAACAATTGAACGATGACCTGTTCCACTTCAGTAAAGCGAAGTTGGGAACAAGTGTCTCGATGCATCAGGAATGGGCCTCGACCGATTCCAAGTCCAGTTGTCGACAGACCCGTTCGATGAGTTGTTCGACTTCAAAAGGTTTTTGCAGGAAGTCGTTGGCTCCAGCATCGCGGAGTTCCTGAATCTTCTCTGCTTCGACCATGCCGCTGATACAGACGATCTTGACGTTGTCGAGCGAGTCGTCACTGCGGACCCGTTGGCAAACTTCTTTGCCGTTGATGTCTGGCAGCATGACGTCGAGGATGATGACGTCTGGTCGATATTCTTTGACCATCATCCCGGCGTCGAAACCGTTGTTAGCGACACGGACTTCGAAGCGACCGTCAACGATAAGGACATCTCGGATGAGTTCGACGAGTTCGACATCGTCATCGACAACGAGGGCCTTGCGTTTGCCACTTTCGAGGGCATCTGTGGGGATGCCATTGTCCTTCATAAACTTATAGAGGACGTCGCGAGGGATGCGTCGGAACCGTGATCCGGGGACGCGAAAGCCTTTGAGTTGTCCGGAGTCGAAACACCGGATGATGGTTTGCTGGCTGACCTTACAGATCTTTGCCGCTTCGCCAGTGGTAAACACAGTTTTCATGCTGATCTATCCTTCGATCCAGCCTCGGGGAAAACAGACCACTCACACCGTACCAATGCGACAGCTCCCCTTCGCGAGTTTTGTCGTGACAACCGGGGAGAGGTTTTGGGCGTGATTGTGGTGTTGGAGTACAGTCCTATCCGTGAACGTGCTCAACTTGTGAGGAACCGCCAAGAGTATCGATCTTACCGGTGTTCACACTTACTCCGATTGTATCCAGTTTGCGGGATTGGTCAATAGGGGTTAGACGCTGTGACCTTTGCATCCCCTTCAAACTGTGCAGACTCTGCGCTTTGTAGTGTGTGAGTGGTCGCCAAGGTTCCCAGTGTTACTGATGTTACGTCATTTTGGGGAGAAGTTGTCGTGTATTCGATCCTGCCGACCATTCCCCCCTGTCACCCCCTGAGCCGCTCCCCTGCCCCTTCCCCTTCCCATCTGACTTCTGAATGGTGACTCGGATTTCACTCTTCCCACCTATCAAAACGAAAACAGCCCGGCGTCTGAAGGCAGACGCCGGGCTGAGAGATTGTCGTAATCTCGTTAAGGCTCGCAATTGCGAAGCCATCGTTGAGCGATTAGAACGTCATGATGGCGTCGATTCCGAAGATCGTTCGTCCGAAGAATGGTGTGAGACCTGGGACAGCTGCTCCATTCTGGCTGACGTACGGGCTCCACTGATGTCGGACTTCTGGTCGCAACACGAAGTTTGCCTTGGCCTTGATGTTAAGACCCATCGTCACTTCGTTGAAGGAAGCTGTTCCGAAACCACCGTTTGCTCCGGTAACCGCACCACTCTGCCACCATTCACCTCGCACCCCGGCTTTGAGGTAGTCGTTGATAGTGTAGAACAAGTACTGGTTGACACCGACTTGAATATCGCCGGGGGTGTTGGTGTCGACGAAGTCACTCTGGAAGACGTATTGCAGGTCATCGGTGAGGGCAACGTCGAGCACGATACTGTGGGCGTATCCTTCACCACGAACACCAAAATCTCCGATGGTCGTGATGTAGGTCATCGTGACGTCATCGGTGAGACCATAGCTGATCCCGCCGAGGAAGTTGCTACCGTGGGTGCTGTCTCCATCGTGGAAGCTGTCGAAGCCGGTATCCCAACCTGCGGTCCAACCTCCATAGATGGTAACGTTGTCGGTCGCCTGGTACGTGGCGAGGGCACCCGAGTGGGTAAACGGCTCGCTGTTGTACATCGTGAAGGAGTGGCTGTAGAAGAAGTTATCCGGGGCGGTCACCACTTCATAACCGACGAGGGTAAAGAAGTGACCGAACTTCACCGACAAATCGCCGTAGGCCACTTCCCCATACAACTGGGGGATTGCGAAGCCGAACTGGCCATGATCGAAGCCGTTCTGGAAGTCCCACGAACCGGGACGGCCACCGAAGGCTTGAGTGTCGGCAGCATCCAGTCCATACATGAAGTCGGCACGATATCCAAAGTCGAGACCTTCTGAGCCATCGACAGACTTTTCGGCAAACAGCCAAGCCTGATGGGCGCCCCAGCGAGCCTTGTGGTTGTTAAAGGTGCCGAACCCTGCTGATGGAGGGCCGGAGCTGGGGCGGGAATGATACCCCGACTGCAACCAACCGCCGATGTCGTAGGCTGAGTCTTCGCCGAAAAGTGATTCGCCGAGGTCGAAGCCTTCCCAGTTTTCGATGCTTTCAAACCAGCCACTGGTCAATTGGCATCCACCGTCTTGGCAAGCCTTGGCCTGACGGCGGGCTTCACGACGACACTTTGGACAGTCGCAGGTTTGAGTGTAACCGACTTGATAGGTTGGCTGGCATTCTGGGATGCCGTCGGTTGATGCCGTCATGGGGGGAGCGTAGTCGATCGGGGCTAAATCACCCTGATCGGCTGACGCAAACACCGCATTGGGAGTGGTAGGGGCTGCCGCGGGCTGGGCGTAAGCAGAAGAAGCCCACCCCAATCCGAGTGCGACCGCCAGCGTGCGGGTGCACCAGTTGAACTTTAACATGGTTCGTCTCCTGAACCGGACGCCCCGAGCTTTGAGCAGTCCTTGCCGTAATTTCTAGGTCAAATTTGTCGAGGGGTCGAGATGACATCGGCACTTCCGCACGCGGGCACGGCAAGAATTGCTCAACGTCGAAGCGGGCGTTCTCCCAACTCCTCGAAAGAGTGATCGGCAGAAGCATGATCGGCCCTCAAGACTGCTCGAAAGAATTCTTGCGGATGTGACGTGTTGAGCAACGATTCGGCATCCCTTGCCGATTAACCGACCTGGAAACAATGACACCCCGCATCCCGTCTTGATTAGGCGGAATACGGGGTGTTTGCGGGTCGATACTGAATGTGACGATCAGGCAAATTCGTCTGGTCGGAAGCAGCCTGTGATCGGCATGGTCATTCGTAGGTACATGTCTCGGCAGCAACCTTGCGGTATCCCAAGTCCCGAATTACTTCGAGGACTTCACTCCAAGTGGGGAACTGTCGACCACTCCGGCGTTTGTAGTCATCCATCGCCCGCATGAATTCGACTTCTTCCGGCTGATAGTCCCGCTCACAGGTCGTGGGGTCAATCTGTCGACGGCGTTCGACCTTCTCGCGGCGATCAACCCCATGTGGTGGCTCGATTCCAGCGGGACGGGACTCTGCTCTCGTGCGGCGATCCCCGCGGACTCGCCGACGGTCAACAACAAGTTCTGATTCCAGTGACATCTTGGGCATGTGCAATAGCCTTTCACGACGCTAAGGAGAGGGGCTCCTGACTCAATCGTTCCGATTGTCGCGACCTGGGGAGATCGGGACACACTCCGTCGCCCTAACTATGCCTCCACTTTGCCGTCAAGGCAGACCGGGGGGGAGAGGAATGGCAGGAAAGTCGGGTCAAGCGGTTCGCTTGTAACGAGTCCAACTCCTGTATCGATTGTAAGGTTCGACGTTTCAGGCTCCCCATTTGCGCCATCCCTTGAATGGTCAATGATGCCCGTTGCCTATTCCACCGCGGCTCCAAACACTGAATGTCCCTCCAGAAACGAAGCTCTGGGGCGCATTTCGGGCGATTGGAAATTACACTGGTGAACGACCGTGTCGTCTGACCACTTTCTCTCGACGGAACATCTTCCTATGTCTCTGCCCGATCCTGCGAACATTCGAGTCATTTTGGCGACCGACTGCGGGAGTACGACGACCAAGGCGATTTTGATCGAACTTGTCGATGGGCACTATCGACAGACGTTTCGAGGCGAAGCGCCGACAACCGTTGAAGAGCCAGTCGCCGATGTGACGGTCGGGGTCATTAATGCCGCGACAGAAGTGGGCGAACTCTCCGGTAGACGGCTTGTTGATGAGAACGGGGCAATCATTCGGCCCGCGAGGATCGGGAAGGATGGGAAGCCCGAAGGCTGTGACATCTACATCAGCACATCATCTGCGGGGGGAGGCTTGCAGATGTTGGTGACGGGAGTCGTCCGGGAGATGACGGCAGCGAGTGCGAAGAGGGCGGCGTTAGGGGCGGGGGCGATCGTGATGGATGTCATCGCGTCCAACGATAAGCGTCGACCTTATGAACAGATTCAGCGCATCCGCGAGCTGCGGCCCGACATGATCCTGATGTCGGGGGGAACCGATGGAGGGACGACCACGCATGTTGTCGCCATTGCAGAACTGATTGCTCCGGCCCGTCCGCAGCCTCGGTTCGGGACCAATTACACGATGCCGGTGATCTATGCCGGGAACAAAGATGCCGCTCCGTTAGTCGCACAGACGTTTGATGAGTCGATCGAACTTTCCATCGTCGACAACCTGCGACCGGTGTTGGAACGCGAGAACCTTGGCCCTGCGCGAGACAAGATTCATGACATGTTTCTCGAACATGTCATGGCTCATGCACCGGGTTACGACAAGCTCATCACATGGGCCGATGCGCCGATTATGCCCACGCCGGGGGCAGTGGGAAACATCTTGCAACAGATCGCTGAGACGCGGGGAATCAACGCGGTCGGGGTCGACATCGGCGGGGCAACGACCGACGTGTTCAGCGTCTTCAGCGGTGTGTTCAATCGAACGGTCTCGGCCAATCTGGGGATGAGTTATTCGATCTCGAACGTCTGTGCAGAAGCGGGTCTCGACACGATACTGCACTGGGTTCATTTCGACATGGACGAGCGAGAACTGCGGAATCGGGTGAAGAATAAGATGATCCGCCCGACCACCATCCCGCAAACATTGGAGGCACTCGTCTTTGAACAGGCGGTTGCGAGAGAGGCGTTGCGACTCGCGTACGTGCAGCACAAAGAGTTCGCGACCACGCTCAAGGGGGTGCAGCAACAACGAACCGTCGGCGATACCTTCAGTCAATCGGGCGGGGGGGAAAGCATCGTCGACAACATGCAGCTCGATTTGCTCGTCGCCTCCGGTGGGGTGCTGTCACATGCCCCGCGTATGGAACAGACAATGGCGATGATGATTGACGCCTTCGAGCCAGAGGGTTTCACCGAGATTGCCAAAGATAGCATCTTCATGATGCCCCATCTCGGCGTCCTTGCATCGGTCCATCCGCAGGCAGCAGTAGAAGTCTTCGAGAAGGATTGTCTCATCTCGCTTGGCACTGTTGTCGCGGCGAAGGGACTCTCGAAGCTGGGGAAACCTTGCTTCACGTATGAGATCACTGGTCCAAACTTGCAGCAGACCGGAGAGATCAAATTCGGCGACATCCGACATTTCCCGTTGGGGCTCGGCGAGACTGCGAAGGTTGTGGTCGAACCAGCAAAAGGGTTCGATTGTGGGGCCGGGAGTGGGAAGAGAATGGAAAAGGAAGTCCGCGGTGGCATGGTCGGCCTCGTTCTCGATGGACGTGGCCGCCCCTTAACTCTCCCCGAAGACCGCGATGCATGCCGAGAAACATTGGTTCGCTGGAACGAGGCGATGCATCTTTATCCGGAAACCCCCTGAATAGTCACGTTGTATCCCCCATAATGAAGTGTGGGGGTTAACGGGTGATTAGTATTTATGTACGACTTTGCCACCATGAACCGGATTGATCTCGATCACAATGCGACGACGCCGATGGCGGATGACGTTATCGAACGAGTCGCCGAGGTGATGCGGGATGCCGCAGGGAATCCGGGGAGTCGACATGCGGCGGGTCGCAAGGCTCGGCAAGTGTTGGAGGAATCGCGAGAACGAGTTGCCGAACAGCTGGGGGCACGGGGGAGTGAAGTGGTCTTCACCAGTGGCGGGACCGAGTCGATCAATACGGCCATTCTCGGACTCGCCCGAGGAAGCGATGCCGTCGTTGCACTTCCCCCCGGCGAACATCCCGCAACGGAACGAACAGTCGACCGGCTGACGACTCGCGGTTGGAAAGAACTCCGCCTCCCGATTGACACGACGGGACGACTGCTCAACGACAGACTGCATCAGTTCGACTGGTCAAACGTCCGCTTGGCGACGGCGTTGCTTGCCCACAACGAGACCGGCGTCTTGCAAGACTTGTCGCCGCTCGTGGAACTTTGTCGACAGCATCGCGTGCCGCTGCATGTTGATGGGGTGCAAGCGGTCGGAAAGGTGCCTGTGCATTTCCATCAACTCGGGGCGACCGCGCTTTCGGCTGGGGGGCATAAGTTCAATGGTCCGCGCGGCATTGGTCTGTTGTTGATTCGGGACGGCGTGCGGTTGTCGCCGTTGTTGAGCGGCGGGCATCAAGAGACGGGCCGACGTGCGGGGACCGAACCGATTGCGTTGATCGCCGGACTGACCCTCGCCCTCGAGCAAGCGGTTGGGCAACTGGAGTGGCGGGCCAATCACATGCGAACGCTTCGCGATCGGTTGCAATCGGGGCTGTTGCAACTCGACCCGACCGCCGTCGTGCATGGCGATCAAACGCATCGCCTGCCGAACACGTTGTGCATTTCGTTCCCTGGTCGCGACGGCGACTCCTTACTCGTGGCTCTCGATTTGGCGGGGGTCTGTTGTTCCATGGGGAGTGCCTGTTCCAGCGGTTCCAGCGAACCGGCCCCCATCCTCGTCGCGATGGGAGTCCCCCCGGAACAGTACCGTTCCGCCTTGCGATTCAGCGTCGGACCGAGTAACACTGAAGCCGAAATCGATACCGCCCTGCAACGAATTCAACGTATCCTGCATCGCAAGGGACAGTCATGAAACATTTCTCGAATCGGCCGCGCAGTCTTCGGCAGTTCATCACTTTGGACCGGCGCTCGATGTTGAACGGGCTGTTACTGGCGTTCGTTATCTCGATGTGCGGGCCGGCTTCGTTGCTGGCTCAGCGTCCTAAACGTGATGCGCCGGCCCCGAAGTTTGACAAGCAGGAGATCACCAAGGGGATCAATAAATGGTCATCGCCAAACTTCCAGATGGTGTGCGACCTTGATGACGAAGAGGCTCAAGAGTTACTCACACGACTGGAAACGATGTTGACGAACGTGTCGGGATACTTCGGGCGCAAACTTCCCAAGTCGATCGATATGTACGTTGCCAAAAAGATAGAAAATTGGCCGAGCGATGTCCTGTCCCAGATGGACCGGTCGGGAATCGCCAGCATCGAACGAGGTGCTGGAGTGACGCAGGGACAACGGAGAGAGAGTCAGGGGCGAGTGATCGACTCGGAGGCGGTGGTCTATGCCGTCGCCGATCATGGAACGCCACAGCATGAATCGGTTCACGCCTACTGCGTGCTCGCCTTCGGGAGGACCGGTCCTGTCTGGTTCAGCGAGGGGATGGCCGAGGTCGGAAATTACTGGAAAGGGGGAGATGACAAAACGGTCTCGACGCCTGATTACGTCATCGACTTCATCAAGAAGACCGAGGCGAAACCGCTCAATGAGATCGTCAACAACCCGCTCGAAACGACTGGCGATTCCTGGTCGAACTACACTTGGCGATGGGCGATCTGCCACCTCTTGGGGTTCAACGAAAACTACTCGCCCCGTTTCCGACCACTCGGACTGGCGTTGTTAGCAGGCGAAAATGTGGACTTCTGGAAAGTCTACGGTGGACAAGAAGATGAGATTCAGTTTGAGTACGAATTCTTTCTCAAACACATCACGCAGGGTTATCGAGTCGACCTCTGTAGCTGGGATTGGAAAACTAAGCCCCTCGCGCCACGGAAGACCGGCACACTCAGCAAGATTTCCGCAGCTCGCGGCTGGCAAGCGACTCGAGTGAAGGTTGAAGCTGGCACCGAATATCTGGTGACCGCCACCGGGAACTGGCGGATCGACTCCGACGGGGCCGAACTGACCGCAGATGGCAACGAAAAAGGGGCCGGTCGTTTGGTCGGCATCATCATGCAGGACTACAAACTGTCAGAAGAATTTGAACTCGGACAGGAAGCCACCTTCACCCCGACGAGCACGGGAGCATTGTTCGTCCGATGTCGTGACGACTGGGGGGCGATTGGCGACAATAAAGGGATCATCAGCATCAAAGTGAAGGAAGCGGAGTAGCCGATGCAACGGTCTCGACGTGGCCAGACATCGTTGCGAGTCGCGCCGCCGACCGAGCGAGGATTGGCGACAACGCTTAAGTTGTGCGCCACACAGCCTGTTGAAAATCGTGGATCCGGCATTTCAGCCTGACATGGTGCGGCTTGATGTCTCGGCAATTTAGCGTACGAGATGCTCTTGTTAGATTACAAAATCTGCCCCACGGTCGTTTTTCAACGGGCTGCTAATCTCGGAATCAGGGTTTGATCAGTGTGGGGTCGATGACGACGTGTTTCACTCGTTGGCGCTTCCAGGTGTAGGTGCAGTGGACCTTGCCGTCGGCAGTCTGAATGATCGCCGGGTAGCTGTACTCACCGGGGTCTGATTCCAGCGTGAGGACGTTTTTCCATTCGTTGCCATCGCCCGACACTGCAACGCCCAGCGGCGTGCGCCCCTTGGACACCGGATTGTAGATCAACAGGTGTTGTCCATCTTTCAGGGTCAGGGCGTCGGTTCCGGAGTTTGGGTTGGGGAGGTCAGTCAGGGTCATTTCGTTCCATGACTTCCCGAGGTCAGGGGATGAAATCTGAAAGAGATGTCCCTGCCGAGTGCGTCCCAGAGCCATCAGCTTGTCTCCACCAAGAAACAGAATGGAGGGTTGGATCGAGGCGATCGCCTTGCCATCGTTGAGCGGACCGGTTCGCTCCCAGGTCAGCCCAAGGTCGCTGGTCCGTTCAAAGTGCAGTCGCCAGCCATCATTCTCCGTGCTTGATCCGCAGAGGATCGAACCGTCGGGGAGTTGGACCGGTTTGTTCTTGACGGGTCCGTCGATCCCTTCAGGCAACCGTCGCGGAGTTTCCCACGTGGCCCCTCCGTCGTTGCTCTTGGTCAGCATGCCCCACCAGGTACTGGGGGAGGGACCGACTTTGTAGAACAACAACAGCGGCCCCGCGTGCGGCTGAAACAGGACGGGGTTCCAACAGGGGTGCCTGTGTGTCGTTCCATCGACGCGGGTGTATTGCACGCCGCTGGCAACTTCCAGTGGCTTCGTCCATTGACCTTCGATCTGACGACTCACCCAGATGCCAACATGGGGATGCTTCTCATGCTCTCCACCAAACCACGCCGCGACAAGTCCTTGTTTTGTCTCGGCGATCGTCGACGCATGACACTGCGGAAACGGAGCGGTCTCGTAGATGAACTCCGATAATACGACCGGAGATGGTACCGTCGCGGCATCATCAGCCGCACGAACCAGCGGCACGCCTCCTGTCGACGTCAAAAACATCACGAGTGAAAACAACCGGCACGACTGAAGCTTCATCGTTCAACTTCCCTTTGGGAACTAAAGATCGAGAACGTGGTGATGGTCAGGACTCAGGGGGACTCTCTCAGCGTCGGATCGAATGATCGGGAGATTCGGGATGCGTCGGGGAAACACAGGCTGCCGAACGACGGGCATCACGGAACGAACAACTTGCCAAAACGAACCGCCGCACGAAAGGAAGATGTTCCCGAAAAGAGGAACTTAGGGGGTGGCCATGCGATGGGTCGGGATGGGGCGACCAGGGCGAAAACTTTGTGACTGGCGATGTTCAAAGCTTCCACCGAGGTCGGCGACCACTTCGTTCGCCACCTCGCGCACAAGTTGTTCGAGGACGACCGGATCACAGGCAACACGGGCGTTGACGATGACATCGGCACTGTGGACCTTGCAGTTCGATGGGAGTGACAGCTCGACCGGAGTGGCCGAACTGATGAGATTTGCAACTCCAAAGAACCCTTCCCAAAGTCCGATGGCCTTCAGGTGAGCTGTCTCGGCCCCTTCGTCTTCTAGTCGAATTCGCAACCGATCGATGATCTGCACTAACAGGTTGTCGAGCGAAATGTCGACATCCGATTGCAGGGTCATGCTGGCGTTGAGCCAACCGAGTTCGGCTTCACCTTCGGCATAGATGTCATAGTCGATGTTGAGCACCTTTCTTCCGAAGTCTCCCCGCTGTTGCAAGAGTTCCTGTAGCTCGGCGAACCCTGCTCCGGTACGAGCCGAGATGCGCAGAACCGGAGTGTTGGGATAGTGTTCTCGAAGCAACGAGGTGATCTCTTCGATTTCGGATGGCGACAGTTCGTCGATCCGGTTGATGAGGATGGCGTCGGCCTCTTCGAGTTGTTTCGTGAGAATGTATGCCGCCTTTGGAGAGAACCCCCCGCCCGACTCGTTGCGCAGGATGCGAGTCCCGTGACTCGGCTTCAGGATGACGGCATAGGGGGCGATGTCAAACTCGGCATCAAAAAGTTGTTTGATGGGCTGAATGACGGTGGCCACGAGGTCGGTGCAACTGCCCACCGGCTCGGCGAGGATGACGTCCGGACGTTCACCAACCGAGAGTCGTTCCATCGTGGAGATGAGTTCATCGAAATGGCAACAGAAGCAGGCCCCAGCCACTTCACCAACATCGAATCCTTGGGATCTTAACGTATGGGTGTCAACCAGGTCGGTTGCTTGATCGTTTGTGACGATGCCGACCTTTTTCCCTTGGGCTGTCAGCTCGGCTGCAAGACGTCCGAGGGTGGTGGTCTTACCTGCTCCGAGAAATCCGCCGATCATGAGGAACTGAATGCGATGAGACATGGTGGGAGAAGCCTGTGAGAGCGTGAATGTTGAGATGGAATCGGGGCCGCTTGTGGGGGATGCCAAGGGTCTCTTTATAACATTGATGTGGTCGTTTGTCGCGAGACGGGGCATTCTCGGACTGGCTATGCTGTACGCCAGTTTTACCGGAGAATCGCGGGAACATTCCTGTGTGGGGGTAAGAACCGAAGAGGTCACCGCTTCGCGAAAGTGAGGTTTGGTTAGCGATTTGAGTCTGTCATTTGGGATAAGTGGGCGACATTTTGAAGAAATCGTGGCGGGGGAATGCGATTCGTGGGAATATCTGCGGTTCGTGGGGTCTCTATCATCGTGAGAGACAATCCCCGGGAAGTCAGGCTGGTTGTTGGGGGAAACTAGGCGAACAATCGGAACTTCGCGGCTGATTTTCGCGTCGTAACGATGACGATTGGTCGCTGAGGGTTGAATCGCCCCCCAAGAATGCGTAGAACTGAGGCTTCGCCCCACTTGTTGGGGCGTTTCCGGTCGCCTGCTGGGGCCTTCTCTCTTGGCGTGCTGTCATCCCTGTGTGCAGCCTGCCAGACGAAACACTTTCACTGTCAACATCCCGGACTGTTCCATAGACAAAGGACTCGAACCATGAAGACCACGAATTTCCTGAAGAACCTCGCAACCGTCAGCTGTTTGGCCAGTGCGGCCCTTTTTGCCGCTGGCTGCCCAGAAGCTCCAAAGGTGGAGACTCCGCCAGCAACGACTCCTGGCGATGAGCATAAGGAACATGCTGATGGGGATCACGATCACGATGCCAAGCCAGCCGAAGGTGACGCTAAACCAGCCGAAGGTGATGCTAAGCCAGCCGAAGGTGACGCTAAGCCAGCCGAAGGTGACGCTAAGCCAGCCGAAGGTGATGCTAAGCCAGCCGAAGGGGACGCCAAGCCAGCCGAAGTCAGCAAGCCAAAGCCCAAGACGGAAGCTGGTTCCGTCGCCACTCCGTTTGGCGAAGGCGACCTCTAAGCGAGTCCTTGACGCGGGCAGCATTGAGGGCGATTTCACTTTCGATTTCTGCGTCCCTCTTTAGGCCAACTCAAGGGGTTTCCTCACGGACTCTCCGACGAAATCAACAGGACTCCCGAACTCTGCCAGCAGGGTCCGGGAGTCCTTTCGTTTCCTCAGTCGGTTCAGTTCGTTGCAAACTCCAGAATCCTCAAGAGCGACGCAGCGCAACCCGTCGGGCGGCGCGATTGAAGCGGCTGTAACTTGTTTTCTCGATCAGGACTTTCGACAAACTCGTCACGACGGAGGGGCTCGCCATGAACAAGCTGGAGTGGTACGAACCGGCTCGCTTTAAGCGAGCGCTGAGTTACTCACAGGGTGAGCGGGTCAATATCAGGTTCGCGGTGATGTTCACAGTCGGGGTTGCGGCGGTCATCATCGCGGCAACTCACTGGCATCAAAAGCCGGTCGGCGGGAGTTGGCTTTTGACTTATCTGGTCTCGCTTTCGCCAGGGCTGGTCCTCTTTGGTGTCATACCTCTGATCGAACGCTGCTCGACGAACCGCATCGTGCTGAGTGACAAAGGGCTGACCCGCAGCATCGTCCGAGGGGGCGGGCTGCAGCTTTATCATTGGCCTTGGGACGACATTGCCAAAGGAGAAGTCGGCAGCGTCATTCTCGACGAAATCGAATTCCCGGCCCTCCTGATCGAGACGACCGCAGGAGAGATCATTCCGGTTGCCATCACGCAACTCACTGATCGCAATCAACTGCGTCAACTCTTCGCCTCACACGAGACCCCACTCGCCGAGACGGACCGCTGACCCCATTGGCGAAAAAAGTAACGAGACACCGGCACCATGACAGCCGCCGGAAATAGCGACATTGCCCCGGTCATATACCGTGCGCTGGCTGGTTCGACCAAGATGACGAGCATCAGTTTGGCCGACGCGAATCCGATCGCGGTCCAGAACAGGAGGTGGATTTCCTGATGGTGGCGTTGGGCCGTGTCGCGAGGATGCCCGAGTCGATCAGCAGCCTCTTGTCGTGTGGTGGCGAAAAGTGTTTGCCATTCTTCGAGTGAGGAAAATCCTTGGGCGGGCATTTCGGATGAGATGGCACCTTCTGGTTTGGACCGTTTGACGAGTGCGTGGAAGTGGGTCAAAAGTGCTAACAACATCGCAAGGGCGACTCCTCTGTCCGGGACCGTGAGATGCATCATATTGAGCAGGCCATGGACGGTGTCGGACTTGAGCCAGCGAGCGTACTGCCACGGACGACGTTTGAGAATCTCGAAGGAGAGTCGACCGAGGTCTCGATTGATTCGAGGTGTGTCGTTGTCGTAAACATCCTTTGCCGCAGGGACGGCACATTGCCAGACGGTCGGGTTGAACATTAGCTCCATCGTGAGGAAGTCGGTCGGAGGTTGCATTCCGGGGTATTCGCGGCGTCGCTTCACGATGGCTTTCCCGAGTGCTTGCAGGTCTTCGGGCAGGTCGGCAACCAGTTCGTCATCAAGATACTGTCCCGCGATGCCGACGATGTTGTAGCCGCCGAAAGAGACGAGTCCGAAGTGTCCCACGACCGCCCAGCGGAGTCCGCAATAGGCGAGGAACGGAACGACACTTAATAAGGCATATCGGCTGACCCGTCGCCATTGGTCGGACCAACTCGACTCGGGGCGCAAGAGAAATCGATCATGAACCAGGCAGAGGACAGGCCATAACGGGATCAGGAACAGGTAGGCCGGTCGCACGAGATAGGTTGCTAACGTCAAGAGGGCCAGTCCGTACCAAGGGGTGCTGCCAGGTCGACGGGACGTCGTCGCGAGATAGCAGGCAACGCACATAATCGACAGGCTGACAGCGAGCGAGTCGGCGGCAATGGTCGTCCCGATTTCGTGTCGCCCAGCCCGTCCGAGCATCAGGGCGACGGCGCACCATGCTGCGATTTCGCGTCCATAACCGGCCCGCATCATCCCCCACCACATGCTCCAAGCCGCAAGAATCAGTGTAGCAGAATGTGCGATTGGGACAGATTTCAAGGCATCGCCGCCTGCGGGTGTGATCCACTGACAGAAAGCAAGAAACGCCGGATAGGCCGGTGTTCGAATTTGAGACAGCGCCTCTTTCAAGGAGCCCCATTGGAAGTCCAGATAGCTGGTGGAATCAGGGCACAACAACGGTTCGTGTTGGCCGAGAAAAAACAATCCCAGGGTGCCGACCGATGCCAGCATCAGCCAGAAAACAGGATGCGTAAGAGTACGGTTCATCGGCGAAGTGTCCGGGTTGTCAGATGATGCACGATGGTCGGTGAGAAGGGAGACTGTACACATTGCGGCAACTGCTCTCCAGAAATCCACGTTCGCCACCAAAGGGAAAACATTAAGAGGGCGAAAAGTGGATAAGCATCGTCCGGACGTCCCGACCGCATCCGAGACAGCATTTCGTCGACCGTTTTCCATCGCAACAGGCCGGTCTGCTCGACGAACTCTTCGGTGATGAACTGTTCGAGCAAAGGACGCCAGACTCCCTGCATCCAGCGTTCGATGGGGGCCAGGAATCCTTCTTTCTTGCGATGCACCAAGTCGGCGGGCAAGTCTCGCAAAAGCAGCGATCGTAAGGGAAGCTTCCCTCGACCACCTCCCCGGCGCTCGGCCACGGGCATCGACAGGCAGACTTCGATCACTTCTTGGTCGAGAAAGGGGACTCGTACTTCCAATCCGTGGGCCATGCTCATCCGGTCGACTTTAACCAGCATGTCGTTGGGGAGATGAAACGCCATATCGACATGCAGTTGTTGTTCTAACGGCGTCAACCAGTTCGGTGTCCCGGCGAGGTTTCCGGCGTATTGGCCGATCGGGTCGCCATCAGCGAGTTCGAGGAAGGTCTCTGAATAGAGTCGTTGACGCAGATCGGGAAAAACGTAACGCCGCCAACTGCAGTGATCCCGCAGTGTCGGCTCTTCGGCCCCCTTGACAAATCGCCGCAACAGACTGACTGCTCCGTACTTCTTCCCTGAGACGGGCAAAGAGTTGGCGAGTGGGGCAATAACGTTTCGACGCAGGAAGCCCGGCAAGAGTCGATACCTCGGCCCCCATTGACTCGCTGTGTAGGTACTGTATCCCCCCATGAGTTCATCCGCCCCGTCTCCTGACAAAGCGACTGTTACATGGCGACGGACCTGCTGCGACAACAGGAAGAACGGAATTGTCGAGTTGTCTGCCAACGGGTCTTCGGCATGAGCCACCACGCTCCAAAGCAACTGGGCGACATCAGCCGAAACTTTGTCGGCATGATGCTTCGTATTGTATCGTGCAGCAACCCTCGACGCATGAGGCGATTCGTCAAAGCTTCCATCGTCAAAACCCATCGTAAAAGTCTCGATGTTGGCCGCCTCACTTCGCCGCATGGAGCGAACGACTGCGGACGAATCAAGGCCGCCACTGAGGAGCGCTCCCAGAGGGACATCGCTGATCATTTGTCGTTTCACGGCCCCGTCCAATGCCACTTCAAGTCGATCAACACACTCGGCTGCCGACCATTTCGTTGGACGTTCGGGGTAAGGCCACCTGGCCCAGCGGACTTGTTCCACTCCGCTTTGTGAAACGATCAACGACTCTCCGGGGAGCAGCTGTCGGATTCCCTCAAATCCCGTGAGTGGGGCCGCGACGTACCCAAAGGTGAAGTACGAATCGAGCCCATGCGGATCGGGACGGCGTGGGACGTTGGGGTCAGCGAGAATCGCCTTCACTTCCGACCCGAACCACAGACTCGATCCCTCATCGCGATAGAACAGAGGCTTGATCCCCACCTGATCTCGCACCAGCCAAAGCCGATCGAGTTCACGGTCCCAAAGTGCAAAGGCGAACATCCCATTCAGGCGAGAGACGACGTCATAGCCCCACTCGCGATATCCCGCCAGTATGACTTCCGTGTCTGTCTGAGATCGAAACTGATGCCCCGCTCGTGCAAGTTCGGTTTGGAGTTCTCGGAAGTTGTAGATCTCTCCGTTGAACACAATCCAACAGCGCTGTTCGGCATCGGCCATCGGCTGATGACCATCGGCTGAGAGATCGAGAATGGAGAGTCGACGATGCCCGAGCAGCACTCCTGGCGCTACGAGAAGTCCCCCGTCATCAGGACCACGATGCACGAGCGAATCGACCATCGCCCTTCCGATTTGAACATCGGGAAGCACGTCTCCAGCAACCGTTCCCGAGGTCTGCCGGTAGTCAAATCGGCCTACGATTCCGCACATGCCCCCGACACCCTCCATTGGCTGTTGATTGGCGACCCTGAATCGCAACGTCCGTCGGCTAATCGTGGTGTTCGGGCAATTGCTACGACGGAAAGGCCTGCCAGCCAACCGCAGAAAGGGTCGGTCATCGCGGCAATGCGAGGGAGCCAGCGGTCAGCTCCCGACATCTGTCGATTGACCGACTCATCCTTCAACCCCGCTTCGGTTCGCCAGCGATTGTGATACCACCATCCCATCGCCCCCAACAGGTTGATATAACGGATTCGATCGACGTGCCATCCCGCCTGCTCGAACGCCCCTCGCAACGAACGGCGAGTGTATCGCCGAAAGTGTCCCGCCTCGGCATCCATGCGGCCATACAACCCCGGATGAGCCGGGACGACAATTCCCATCGTCGCTCCCGGAGCGACCGATTCTTTGAGCCAGCGCAAGGCCGAGATGTCATCTTCGATATGTTCCAACACATTTAAGCAGATGAGCGAATCGGCTTGGAATGAATACTGTGCCCGCACGCTCGCTTCGTCAGTCAGGTCGACACGCTCTGTTGTCACCAGAGAATCGTCCTGAAATCGTTCGCGAACAGCCGTTAAGCACTCGGCGTCGATGTCTGTTGCCAACACATGGGCGCCGGTCTCGCGCAGCCAGCGTGTGTAGGTTCCATGACCGATTCCAATCTCCCAGACCCTTGTTCCCACTGCGGCTTGAACGCAGCGAAAGAGATACCACGGATACGCCTGCATCTTCGCCATCGCCGGACTCATCGTGCTGTGGCCGGTCGGCAATGGAAGTTCGGAAGATTCCTCAGGACGACGCATCGCTCTCCCCCTGCCCTGTCTCTTGCGTCGATGAAGCACGGTCTCCGATTGGCAAAGTCATGTCTGCATCGGAATCTGGAACAGAGACTCGACTTGGTTCAACCGTCAACGTGGGGGGACGTCGACCCGGCATTAACGCGACCGCGAGAAACCCTAATCCGAGAGTCATACCTGCGGTGCAAAAAGAAATGACTCCGGCCAGCCCCGCACTCCAGCTCGATTCGATTGCCCCCCAAAGTCCAAATCCCAGACTCAGGAGCAGGAATGGAAACGCGAGCAGCAAGAAAATCTTTACCGGGTTACATCTCAGGATTGCTTCCACGATGATTTGCAGAGCACGTATCGAATCTCGAACGTGTCGTACCTTTGACTTCCCCGCCCGGCGGTGATAATCGATTGGGACATAATGGACGAAAAGATCGTTGAGTAGATAGACCAGGGTTGAAGTGGTTGTGAACGAGAACCCAGCACTAATCACAGGAAAGAATGGAACAATCTCGCTCCGTCGAAAGACCCGCAGTCCCGAGTTGATGTCCGGGATGTTTTGGCCCGCGGCAAACTGACTGAGATGCCGAAAAACAAAGCGTCCCGCGCGCTTCATCAGCCCTCCCTGGTAGAACGATCCTGTCCGTGCTCCAACCACCATGTGGAACCGCTGCGAGAGGTCGACCAACTCCGGGATGCGCTCGACAGGATACGTCCCGTCGGCGTCGGTAATTGCAATCAGGTCGTGCTGGGCTGCCAGGATGCCGGTCTTCAAACTTCTGCCGTACCCCAAGTTCTGGGGGTGTTCGACAACGGTTGCCCCTGCCTGTCGGGCCTCATCGGCGGTGCCATCTGTTGCACCGTCCACCACGACGAGTAGTTCAAAGTCGAGGTTTGCATCCTGTAAGACAGATCGAGTCCGCTCGACGACGGCCCCTATCGCACCGGCTTCGTTGTAGGCGGGAATGATCACAGAAAGCGATTTCATGGGCAGCCTGACGTTCTGACTCCAACAGCATTCACATCCGATCCGCCAGTTCTGCCACAACCTCGTCCATGACGGCTAGCCCATCATGGCAAGAGAATGAAGTTCGTCAAGTCGACCATCACTCTGACGCAGCGGCATGACTTCTTCAACGACCAACAAACTCGCAACCTGTTCCGAAGCCAGGCCGGGAGACAAACAAACGAGTTGCTGGACGTGTCGAATTGTCAGCGCGACAAACTAAGCCCTAATCGTTCGATGCGACCGCTTTGGGTTTATGGCCGCGGATTTTCATGTTGAGGAGCTCGACGATCAGAGAGAAGGCCATGGCAAAGTAGATGTAACCTTTATTCACTGGCGTGCCGATCCCTTCGGCGACGAGTAGTACGCCGATGAGGATGAGGAAGCTGAGTGCCAGCATTTTGAGTGTCGGATGGCGTTCGACAAAGTGACTGATAGGGCCGGCAGCCATGAGCATCACGAGGACGGCCAACACGACGGCAACGATCATCACTTCGATCTGCTTGACCATTCCGACTGCGGTAATCACGGAGTCGAGCGAGAAGATGATGTCCAGTACCGCGATCTGTGCGATCACCCCCCAGAAGCCGACTGGAGCCTTCGAGGCATCTTTGTCCTGTTCGCCTTCCAGTTTGTGATGCACCTCGAGCACGCTCTTGCCGATCAGGAACATCCCTCCAAAAAGGAGAATCAGGTCTCGCCAAGAGATGCCATTGATGTCGTGGAGGTCGGCTTCCATCGACTGCTTGTCGGTCGTCTCGCTGTTTGTGGATGTCTCCGCAGTTGCCGACGTCCCTGTTTCCGTAACGCTTGCTTGTGGCTCGGTCTGTTTCGGCTCTGTTGGGGGGGCAGCATGCGGGACATCACTTTGAACCCAAGCTGCAGGGACGCCGAGGTCGGTCAGGTGGAAGACGGGGGCAGTCAGGCCCAGGAGCGACTTGAGCGACAGCAACAGTAACACCCTGGTCACAAGAGCTGCCAGTAGTCCGAGTCGTCGGGCGGTCTGCTGCTGCTCTTTGGGGAGTCTCCCCGCCAAAATGGCGATGAAGATGATGTTGTCGATCCCCAAGACAATTTCCATCGCCGTCAGCGTGATGAGCGGCAGCAACCATTCCATAGTTCACTCTCCGAGTGGTGCAACTGAGGCGAAACAGGTCTCAAAGTGGTCGGTGACGACGCCCCACGTGTGCCCAGTGGGGACTGCTGAGTCGTCGCGCACCAAGGGGACTTTCCACTAGCAGATTGACGAGCCAGAAAACGACAAGACCCTCGATTCGCAACTTTCTGCGAATCGGGGGTCTAAAAGGGTGAGCAACGGGACTTGAACCCGCGACCTCCGGAATCACAATCCGGCGCTCTAACCAGCTGAGCTATGCCCACCACGCATCTTCGACCCCAGTCTCCTCGGATCGAAGACAGAGGATACTTTAGCCACCATTCGTCGACAAGTAATGGAGTCTGTTTTTTGTTCAAGGTTCACGGACAATTCAGGTCCCCAGTCGACGTCAGCGGCAACATCGAGCATCATTCCTCGTTCAATCGATACAACTGTTCGCCGGCTTTTCTGACGAGCAGCACCCCTTCGGCCTCCCGATTCGCGAAAGATTCCACGTCGATTGTCGCGGGGTCTCGGTAGCCCAGATTGATCTTCGCACAGAGTTCCGGAGGAATCTGAGACGCCAGCGTCACCTGTACCCGGCACTTCTCGACCCCGTCAACATATGTCCCGCCGCCGCGAACGTGCGTCGAATGGGCGAGTGTCCCCCATGGATAGTGTCTGAACTTCTCCCATTGACCCGTAAAGTAGTCCCGACAGTGATACCCAATCTCCTCGATGATCTCGCCGTGAGTGACGGAGATTTCCTTCATGTGTGGGGCGTATATGATGAGTTCCCCCCCATCGGCGACCACAGGCTCAAGCTTGTACATGCACTTCCCGGCGACCCATAGCTCATCATACATCTCGGGAGCACACGACAGGACCGTGTGAAACGGCTGAACCATGCGGCGAATATGAACCTGCCCAGAAACATCGGCCGCCCGATCCCAGGCATCCTCAGGTGTCCCATAGAACAATCCATGCAGACTTGCTTTCCCGTCCGAACCGACGACAAAGGTGATTGCCCGACGAGCCTGCGGAATCATTGTCGCCGCCCGGTTGACGACATCGCGAACCGGCGTCTGCTTCACCCCGATGATCCCGACGTTGGTGATGAGTGCCCCCAGCCAGTGGAAGAAGTTCAGCAACTCGGGGCCCGAAATCCCGGGGAAGAAGTACTTGTTCCCCCCGGAAAATCCGACGACTTCGTGCGGAAATACCGGCCCCATTACCAGTAACGTGTCGTAGTTGTGGACCGCCTTATTGATCTTCACCGGCACATCCAGAGAGAGCAATCCCCCCGAGATTTCTTCCGTGTCGGCTGTGGTCAATCGCCCGATTTCGGAAAGCGACTCTTCCGAGTCCCAGTGATGGTTTAGCAACTGTGTCTGGAAAAACAGCTTGTCTCGCTCAGCCGGGTCGATCCCCAACAACTTGCACATCTGAGCTTCGGATAACGGGGGGTGCGTTCCGAGGGCAAACATGACGTCCAGGGTTGCCACCACCGGACGAAGAAGCGAGTAAAGAGCATCAAACAGCAGCGGAAGTGGGGCGGTACGGGTCTGATCCGGAACGATCAACAACACACGTTGCCCTCGATACTCCTCGACCGGAATCGTCGCGGCAAACCACGCACGGACTTCCGCATCTGTCATCATTGGGGGAATCTGATTCACGGCACTCTTCAATCTTTGAGAAAGTTGGACGTCATACGCGATGCCTGGCAGATCCCTTCCGATGCACATCAATCAGAAGGGCGCATGCAGCCGATCGTTAGTCGTCTTGTACTGTCCAACTGGGGATGCTGTCCAATCACCTCTGTTGATGTTCCCGGAAGCCATTTCGGGAATCGACTGAAACCGGTGGACCGAAGTTCGAGTATCGTCAATGGTGCCGGGTTTCTATGATTTGTGTCTCGAACAGCAAATTCGCGCGATCCGTTGGCAGAGAGCTTGGGGGCGAATTCTCTCCAGCTCACGGAAAGCGATGGGCCTTGAGGAGAATTTCGGATGTTTACCTATCCTCAGTTGCAGCGAGTCGTACGGATTGTGGTCATTGTTTGTTGTGGGACTCTGTGGCAGGAATGCTCAAATCGACTGGCTGCAGAGATCGAAACCGACTCCAACCTTTCGGTTGTTCAGCCAGTTTGTGGGGAGTCTCAGCTTTCGCCTTTGTCAGACGCTGAGACTCCATCGAATGCGACGGGCGACGCAGTTGGTACGGAGAACGAAGTACATCAATCAGATGAGACGTCAGAGAAAGAGGATCACATGTTCCCGAAACTTCCCGACTGGGCGACGCGGATCAAGACACTCGGGGGACGCCAGTTCTGGGGAGACTGTTTCTATTGCAGTGGCTGGCGGATTCAGCGGAATGTCATGACCGGCCACTGTCGACTGCTAGACCCTGATGACTGCCGGTGTGCTTCGGGGACCGAAGCGGTGTGTCGTGCGGAGTTTGTTGAGCGTCGGAAGAAAGAGGGCATCCCCGCAATGAAAGGGCGAGCGGTTGTCTTGGTGCATGGGATCATTCGTTCTTCCAAGTCCTTCGACCCGCTGGAAAAACAACTCGCGAGCAAAGGCTGGAACGTCGTGGGGTTCGACTATCCCAGCACTCGTGTCCCAATCGCCGAGAGTGCCCGCTATCTGGCGGAGGTGCTCAAGTCTCTGGAAGGGATTGAAGAAATTGACCTGGTCGTCCATAGCATGGGGGGACTGGTCGTTCGGTCATACATCCAGCAGTGTGGCGAACAAGGCCCCGACAAACGGATACGTCGCATGGTGATGCTGGGGGTCCCTAACAAGGGGGCCTCAATGGCGAACAAGTTCCAGAACAATGTTCTCTTCAAAACGATTTACGGACCAGCCGGTCAGGAGTTGATCGAAGGTGAAGAAACCCCGGTCGCGGCCCTGCCAACACCTCCATTCGAGTTCGCGGTGATCGCTGGGGGAAGGGGTGCAGAGAGGGGCTATAATCCTCTTCTCAAAGGAGACAACGACGGGACTGTGGCAGTCGAAAGTACACGTCTCCCCGGAGCCGCCGACTTTATCCTCATCCCTTCGATGCATTCGTTCCTGATGTCAAACGAAGAAGTCATCGACTGTACCGAACGATTTTTGAAGTCCGGAGCACTCCGCAAGTCGGGAGCAAAAACGCCGATTCCGCTGCCCGGTAACGTCGTCGATTCCCCCAAGTGACAGTCGTCAGCTTTCACCCGTGCGAGGAATCATCAGTCGTCGGCACATTGTGGCGAGTTCTCGACCGGAGAGAAATTCGGACGTTACTCCGTCGGCCCCACATTCCCAAAGCGTCCATTCCAGTGTCGCGATGGATTTCGGAAGAATGACCAATACCGACACTTGAGGTGTCGTCTGCTTCAACTCCGCTACGGCTCGAACTCCCTGTTCGTAGTGACTCTTCAACACGATCACGACGAGCGAAGCGGTGGAGGGATTCGCCAGTAGATCGATCCATTCGTGTGATTCGACAACAACATCCGGTCCCAATTGTCGCTGAATTTCCGGCGCATACCACGCCGTTGGCTCAACGACAGCCACGCGACAGGTTGGAATCGTTGAAGTCATTGCCAAAATTCCGAGGTTGCCCACCCAGATCGTTCGCAGCCTTCAGGTCGATTACATCGCTGCGAGAGGTTGTTGCCAGCAGGTTTTGAGGTCGTCGAGGCATTCGTCAATGAGGCGGTTGCCTTCGATGCTGGTGATGACAACGCGGCCTGTGTCGGTGACGGTCCCGAGCTTGTGGGCGTGCGGGAATATCTGCTCGAACGCGCTGACATCGGCTGCGGCAACTTCGACGGCAAACCGGGTCGGGGCTTCGTTGAAAAGGACATGCGCATCGTCCAGTTTTCCGAATGGGGCCAGGTTGACGTCAAGCCCCAGGCCCCCAGCAAACGCCATCTCGGCGAGTGAGACGGCCAAACCCCCTTCACTGAGATCATGACAACTTTGCAAAAGTCCTTTGATTATGGCGGAATGAAGATCGCGGAACAGTTGCGGAGCTGCCTCTAAGTCGACGCGGGGGACATCGGTCGAGGGGTGACCAACGATCAAACTGTAGTGACTCCCGCCGAATCCTCCTTGCGTTGCACCAATCTGGTACAGCACATTCCCTGCTTGTTTGAGGTCCATTGTCACACACGTCGCGACATCCGTCACCTGACCCATTGCGGTGATGAGAAGTGACGAAGGGATGGTGATGGTTCGCGTGACTGGTTCTCCTGACACAGTCGGGGGGCTTTGGTCGTACGTGAACTCGTTGTTGAGCGAGTCTTTCCCGCTGACAAACGGAGTGCCGAAGGCAAGGGCGGCGTCGTGGCAGCCGAGGGCCGCTCGGACCAGTGACCCCAGCGTCTCGGGGCGTTCGGTGTTTCCCCAGCAGAAGTTGTCGAGGATGGCGATCTTGTTCGGGTCGGCTCCGACAGCGACACAGTTTCGCATCGCTTCATCAATCGCGCTGACCGCCATCCAATAGGGGTCGAAGTCTCCCAGATGCGGGTTCATCCCACAGGAGATCACCACTCCACGTGGCGAAGTCAAGATCGGTCGCACAACGGCCGCATCGGACGGACCATCGTTCTGCACGCCGACCAACGGCTTAATGACACTTCCCCCCTGCACCTCATGATCGTACTGCCGAATGATCCACTCCTTCGAGCAGACATTGAGCGACCCGAGAATCCGTTTCAGCACCTCCCCATAAACTTCGATGTGTCCCTTCGACGCAGTCGAGGGGCTTTGAGGGGGCGTTTTGGGAGAAGGAGTTGGAGGAGACCATGTTGCCTCGCGAATGACTGGCGGGCGGCCATCGTGCAGGAACGACATCGGGAGGTTGCCGACCACTTCGTCTTTGTACTTCAAGACGAGTCGGGCGTCGTTGGCGAACTTGCCGATGATACTTGCTTCGACCCCTTCAGACGCACAGAGGTCGCGGAAAGCCTCCCAGTTCTCTGGCGGAACAGCCAGGACCATCCGCTCTTGGGCTTCGCTGATCCAGATCTCTGTGTAAGAGAGACCATCGTATTTGAGAGGGCACTGTTCGAGCCAGACCTCTGCTCCGGTCTCCTCTCCCATTTCGCCGACTGCGCTGCTGAACCCCCCTGCCCCGCAATCGGTGATGGCGTGATACAGCTTCCGATCGCGGGCTTCCAAGATGACATCCATCACCATTTTCTCGGTGATCGCGTTTCCAATCTGCACCGCCCCACCACTGAGCGACTCGCTTTCGTGCGTCAGTTCGGCAGACGAAAAGGTTGCCCCATGAATCCCATCGCGACCGGTTCTCCCCCCGACCGCGACAATGTAGTCGCCGGGGTGAACTTCCTTTTCGCTCATGCCGCGCGGGATGATGGCGACGTTGCCACAGTAGACGAGCGGGTTCCCGAGATAACGGTCATCAAAGTAGACCGCGCCATTGACAGTCGGAATCCCCATGCGGTTGCCGTAGTCTCGCACACCGGAAACAACGCCGTGCATGACCGTCTTGGGATGGAGCACACCCGGGGGGAGCGATTCGTACGGAGTGTCGGGAGGCGCGAAGCAAAAGACGTCGGTGTTGCAGATCGGTTTCGCGCCGAGGCCGGTGCCGAGCGGGTCACGAATGACGCCACCCAAACCTGTGTTCGCCCCGCCGTAAGGTTCGAGGGCTGATGGGTGATTGTGTGTCTCGACTTTGATACAGATGTCATACTCGTCGTCAAACGTGACGACCCCCGCGTTATCCTTGAACACACTGACGCACCAGTCGTCGTTGCCGAGACGCTTGCGAATCTGCTGGGTCGCAGCAAAGACTGTTTCCTTCAACATGTTCTCAAAGTGGACCACTCCCCGCTCGGGATCGGTGTACTTGATTCGCCCTGCCAGTGTCTTATGCGAGCAGTGCTCGCTCCAGGTTTGTGCGATGGTTTCGAGTTCAATATCCGTCGGCTCCCGGTCGAGCGACTCAAAGTAATCCCGAATCGTCCGCATTTCGGCGAGCTGCAAATAGAGCTGCCCTTCCTTCGACAACTTCATCAATGCGGCATCATCCAATCCGCGAATCGACGTATGTCCAAGGACGTACTGATACGGCGACCCGAGTGCGAGATTCTCGAGTTGCAACGGCCCTTCGAGAACATGTTCAATCGCATCGTTCGAAAGCACCTTCGTCGAAAATCGATCGACATCCCCCTGCGAGGCATCCCCGTTGACCCGATACTTTCGACACGTTGACACCCGTTCGACCGACAGACCCAACTGTTGGAGTGCCGCCAACGCTGTCGCCCCCACGTTGTCCGTGACCCCTGGCTTAAGCAGTACGTTCAACAATCGCGTGTCGGTTGCTTCATCGCTGTCCACGACGGGACGAGGAAGTGGATGGATAGTCGACGCCTCGACGACGGCATCGGCCAGTAGTGGTATGGCGGACCGGACGATCTGCTCTCGCGAAACCTCCCCTTCAATGAGATACGACCGTGTCGCCTGCACAGCACGAATCGAATTTGCACCGATGCCAGCCGCTTCTTTCAGTCGAGCGGCCCCCTCGCGATCGATCTCGCCGTCGCCACTACGAATCTCCACTTCCCACAGCATCACAAAACCTTCTATCAGAAACAGTTCAGGAGTCAGCCCAGATGGTATCGAAGCGCTGGCACCGAACGAAGTCTCCCCGCGTCGTTTCTTGCCGACGGGGGGGACCTGAAGAGTAGGCCGATTCGGCAGGACACTGTTGCAACAGGATTGGACGTCGGTACGATGACCGGGACGACGGACTTTCAGCCGATCGGACCGGACACTTTTTCCTCCTCCCCCACATGTGCTCTCCCACGATTCACCCATGACTTATGCCGCTCAGGTGATCGATCTGCACAAGTATTATGACCTTGGTGAGGTGGTCGTTAAGGCATTGCGTGGCGTGTCGCTCGACATCCCCGAGGGGGACTTTATTTCGATTATGGGCTCTTCCGGGAGCGGCAAGAGTACGCTGTTGAATCTGCTAGGGGCACTCGACCGCCCAACGTCTGGGCAATACATTCTGCGCGGAACCGATGTCGCGACCCTCTCGGACGATGAACTCTCCGCAATTCGTAACTCGCTGATCGGCTTCATCTTCCAGTCATTCAACCTGATTCAGCAGTATACCGTGTTGGAAAACATTGAGGTGCCGCTCCTTTACCGCACCGGAGCACCAGCCATCACCGAGGAGGATACGGCACACTGTATTCGTCTGGCCGAACAGGTCGGGTTGGGGGATCGACTGGACCATCGACCGTTTCAACTCTCTGGCGGTCAGCAACAGCGTGTCGCTATTGCCCGGGCACTTGTCAACAACCCGGCCATCATCATGGCGGATGAACCGACCGGAAACCTCGACTCCAAAACGAGCGAGGAGATCATGCAGTTGTTGAAGGACCTCAATGCAGAAGGTCGCACGATTATCATGGTGACGCATGAACCCGAAGTCGCCCGGCAGACACGTCGGCAGATCTTTATGAAAGACGGTCTCGTCGCCGGCGACGGCATCTTTAACGCGAAGTAGTGACTCTCCGGAAATCAACGCTCCAACACCGTTCGACCGACTTCCTTGTCTGTTGTTTAGGACGTGAGGTCGAGAGTTCTCTCGACGTGTTGATGACTTTTCGGATAAGAGTCCCTTTCCTCCGGCGTTTTTCAGCGATCAATTGAAATAGTCGGTGGATTACTGGGCTGACTGTGCGTAAAAGCTGACAGGGTCGCAGTCACTGGGTGAACGTCAGGGATGGTGATGGTTGTTTCTATTTCTGTCGAAGTGTGAGAAGTGGAGGAGTTTCGTTAGCCTCCGGCTTTCGGTGTGTCATGTTACTATGAGTGAGACAGGGAAGACGATGCGAGTATGGGACGTTGGAATCGTCGGAGGTGGCCCGGGAGGCTTGATGACGGCGTATGCCCTCGAGGCGATTGCCGACTCGCCCGTGAGGATCACCCTTTACGAAGCAAGCCGTCGAGTCGGCGGGAAGATTCTCACCCCGCAATTCTCGACGGCCCCCGTTCGTTACGAAGCCGGGGCGGCTGAGTTTTATGACTACTCCCACTTCGACACCGATGCCCTCAAAGAACTGATCGAGGACTTAGGCCTACCGATGAGCCCGATGGGAGGCTCGGCCGTCATTATGAATGATCGCATCCTGTCGAACCTCGAAGATGTCCGCGATCAACTCGGCCCCGAGGCGTGCGAGTCACTCAAGGCGTTCGATCGGAACTCGAAAGACGCCATGCTCCCGGAAGAGTTCTACTATTCCGATCATCCCGACGGCGTCACTCATCCGCCGGTTCGCGAGCGATTTCAGGAGATTATGCAGCAGATTGACAATGATCGGACGCGAAGCTTTGTGGAAACGCTGATTCATAGCGATCTTGCGACAGAGGCCCCCAGGACGAGTCCAGTCTACGGGCTGCAAAACTATCTGATGAACGACCCCGCGTACATGAGTCTGTACGGCATCGTCGGAGGGAACGAACGTCTCCCTCAAGAACTCGCCTCTCGCATTAATGCCGACATTCGACTCGAACATCAAGTGGTCAGTGTGGCCCGACGGGAGGGGACAGATCGACTCTGCGTGACCTCGACCCATGCGGGCGAGGTTCAGCAGCAGGACTTCGATTTCGTGGTCATCGCGTTGCCGCACAATCACATCAAGTCTGTCGCCTTCGAGGGGGGCCGACTTCCCGGCGCGGTGCAGCGACATTGGGGCGAATACAACTTCCCCGCCCACTATCTGCGGGTGACGATCTTGTTCGAGACCCCATTCTGGCGAAGCTCTCTTGCCGATTCCTATTGGATGCTGGATCGCTTTGGCGGGTGTTGCCTGTACGACGAGTCTTCCCGCAATCCAGGGGGAACGCACGGCGTCCTCGGGTGGTTGCTGGCTGGTGCAGCGGCGGAAGAGAAGAGTCAGCTTTCCGATGACGAGTTGATTGCCGAAGCACTCGCATCGCTTCCCGAGTTCATGGCACACGGGCGATCACAATTCCTGGAAGCCCGCGTGCATCGTTGGGTCGGGGCGGTCAATGCGCTGCCGGGGGGTTTGGCCCCCAAGCCACTCGATCAACGGCATCGTCCCGAACCGATCGACCATCCGCACCTTTACTTCGTCGGCGACTACATGTACGACTCGACGCTCAATGGCGTGGTCGATGCTGCCGAGTATGTCGCCGATTGGATCGGCGCCCACATGGCTGAACAGGCGTCGTCATCGTTGGGGGCGGTTTCACCTCCCGTTGACGCGATGCCTACTATAACTTCGGCCGTTGCCCTACCGTCAGTTGTTGCTCCAGCGACACTTCCGGTCGACGTTCCCGCCGCCGCCGCAGTAGCGACCAGTGTGGTGACGATGGCCAGTCACTCCCCGTTCGTGTCGTCGTCGTCGGACTTTCAGTGACCCCGAAAATACCCCATTCCGTTTCTCATTTTAGAATTGAAGCAGGATTCGATGCAGCCCGATGAACAAGTTCTCGCCACTCTTCCAGCCGGAGCCGAGATTCGCCAGATTCAGTACGTCTCCGAACGGACCGCTCAGCAAGTTGTCGTGGTCGAGTTTCCGCTTGCATTGAACTGCCGGGCCATTCGAGTCGGACAGGACAAGGGAGTACGCAACGAAGCTTCGCAGGGATCAAGTTTGTCGCTGCTGATGGTCCCGACAACAGGCGAAGGCCCAGTCGAGGGAGAGTTGGGACGGGTTCTCGGGCAGATGCGCGAGTGGGTCGATTCAGGGGTTCCTGCATCTGAAGTGCATCAGGTGACCGACTCAGGAGTCCCGGCAGGAAGCCTGTTGCTGACGCTGCAAGGGGTGCAGATGTTCTGGTCGCCGAATCGGATCGCAATACTCGCGGCCCCCGATCGCTTCGATACGCTACAAACTGCCGTCGCCGAGGCCACTTACTATGAGGCCCAGGTTCGGGATATCGAACGCTCCCTCGGGGCCGCGTGGCCGCAGTTAGAAGCAGACCTCCCGCTGGCATTCGAGTTCGATGCCCGTTCATTGACACGGAATCCCGAACTGAGAAACCGCTTTTCCGAAGTGGTCAAACTGCGTGCCCGGATGACGCGGATCGCTCCGCACGTTCATAGTCCACACGTCTATCCCCCCACGCTGGTCAGTCAGGTCGGAGAACGACTTCGCGAACGGACAAAACTCGCCACACGACACGAGTTTCTGTCCGATCAGCTCGAGGTGTTTCAGGATGTGTACGTCCAATGCAGCGATCGGTCGAGCGACTTCCGACTGACACGCTCGGGAAACACGCTTGAATGGATCATCATCATTCTGTTGCTCGTACAGGTGCTGATGTACGGAGTCGATATCCTCACGAACACTGGTCAATAACCGATGCGGTATTCGTCCATTGATCTCCTGCGAATGCTCGCGATTATCGTGATGGTGTTCGTTCACTTCGGCGAGAATCTCTCCGGCGTCATTCTCCCGTTTGCCGGTTTCGGCGCCCCGCTGTTCGCGCTGTTGTCCGGTGTGAGTTATGCGCTCTGGGTCAGGGGGCAACAACGACGCGGCAAGTGTGATGAGATAATATCCAGGGTGTCGATCCGTCGCGGTCTGTTCGTGCTCGGGGTCGGATTTGCGTTCAATGTCGTTGTCTGGCTCCCTGAGGATACATTTAACTGGGACGTACTCACATTGATCGGCGTGTCGATACTGCTGTTAAACCTACTCCGTCGATTGCCGCGTATCGTCTCGCTAGCAATGGCGCTCATGGCAGTATTAATTAGCCCCTTGTTACGAGTGCTTGCTGATTACAATAGCTATTGGGAAGAAATGTATTTTCAGTACGACATGACGTTTTCCGACATCACCATTGGATTTCTGGTCACCGGTTACTTCCCGGTCTTCCCATGGATCGCCTATTCGCTGGTAGGTGCGGTTGTGGGAGGCTGCCTATTTGAAACCGCTCCTGTTGACGAACAGGATGATCCGGCGATCGGCTCGCTCTTTGGCTCGCCAGTTGAGTCGAATCAGCCTTCATCGCGGCTTGTCTGGTGGCAGGTGACGTTAGTTCCTGGGATCGCATTGCTGGCAGTCGGGCTGTTGATCCTGGGTGGGCGAGCGTTCGTCCCGGATGGGCTGGCGACAACCTATTTTCAGGGTTGGTCGATGTACCCACCGACTATCTGTTATGTCACTGGAACTTTGGGGATGAGCCTGATGATGCTAGGGGCGTTACACTATTCGATCGATCGACGGCTACCTGACGAGGGACCGCCGAAAGGTCTGTTGCAGACTGCACAACTCTTTAGCCAATATTCCTTCACGATTTATCTCTTACATCACATCGTGCATATTTGGCCGCTTTGGATCTATGGGGCGCTTTATGGTACAGAGGCGACGCAATACTGGCGGCTCGCATTGCCGATCTCCGTGTCAAGCTCTCTCGCCTTACTCTTCTTAGTAGTCTGCTACTTTTGCGTCCGTATTCTAGGGGTCAATCGTCGCTACGGCATCGAAGCCTGGATGCGTTGGCTCTGCGATTGATGTCGATCTATGACATGGATAACGACATCACGGGGCTGATGAAATCAGCAGCCAAACGGTCTCAGGCAAGGGCCGACGTGTTCCGATATGCTGTGTCTCGAATTGAACTACAACATCTCCAGGCCGGTGAGGGTACTCGATCCGGTCGAGAACTTGTCCGCGTCGATTTGTAAGTGTCGCAGGAACGACACGAACAGGTTGCACAGAGGGGGAGACTTCTCGGGGGTGAAGGCAAGGTGTTGACCGTGCTTGAAACGTCCCCCGGCTGCGACGATTGGGAGGTTGGAGTTGTTATGACTGGAGGCATTTCCCAGGTTTGACCCCATCATGATCGCCGTCTGGTCCAGCAAACTATGTTCTCCTTCGCGAACATCCTCCAGTCGTTGAAGAAGTTCGGCTAAGAGTCGAAACTCTTCCTTCTCGATGATGGCCAGTTGCTCGATCTTGACCGGGTCTTTGCCATGGTGGCTGAGGTTATGCCAGCCATCGTCGACCCCCGGCAACGCGACGACTTCGGCTCCCCCAGCGCCGCAGAACGTGATCAGTCGGGTCGAGTCGGTCTGAAACGCGAGGAAAATGAGGTCGTACATCAATCTCATTCGGCCTGTAAAGTCTGCCCGGTCTTCAATATCGGTCGGCGGCTTGCGGTCGACCGTCGGCTTAGGGCGGCGAGCCCATTCCTCGGCAGCTGTCAGTCGCTGTTCCAGTTCACGAACGCTGGTGAAGTATTGGTCGAGCGTCCGCTGATCATCCCGACCGACCGACTTTGTCACACTGGTCGTTTGTTCGCGAACCAAGTCCATAATGCTTTGACCATCCTGGATTCGCTGGATTTGGGCCTCCTTCTGGGCGGCAGTCCCCTCCAGAAACAGACTGGCAAAGACCCGCGATGTTCGACTCTCGGGGGGGATGCGAACTCCCGATCGTGTGTAGGAGAGGCCGGAATTGTTGGCCGACAACGCGAGTGAGGGGACGCGCGTTTTGTGGCCGATCCGCTCGGCAGCGAATTGATCGACAGAGATTGTATTTCGGAAACTTGGTTGGCCGGGATGAGCAGCACCAGTCAGGTAGCTTTCTTCCGCCGAGTGTCCGCCGTCAACATCGGGATGCTGGACTCCGGAGATCACAGTGAACTTGTTCCGCAGTTTCTGCAATGGTTCGAGATACGGGGTCGCGACATAGTCACGCCCTGCCTGTTCTGGGAACAAAAACGGCGTATGAATCCCGAGCGGAGCACAGATCGCGAGCATCCGACGAACGTCCCCCGCTTCGGCAGTTCCACCGTCAGCAGCGAACGTCGATGTCCCCGGGCCCGGGAGCATCGCCTGCAAAAGCGGGAGACTTAGCGAGACACCGGCCCCGCGTAGAAACTGACGGCGAGCAATGCGACGACGAATCATGTGAGTTGTCCAGTCTGGCGAATCGTGCCAAGAGGTGTATCAAATCGAAGTTTAAGGACGCAGGAAGAGTTCACTCTGCACGATGGCATGGATGAGCGACCGCAGACCGTGCTGTTGCTGACTTGTTGTCGCCAGGATGTCATCGACGATCTCTTGATCGGCTGGGGTGATGGGCCGACCGGTCGCATAGATGAGCAACTTCTGAGTGATCGCCCGGGCAACTGGCTGCGGGGCATCGAGCAGCAGTTGACGATACTCGCGAAAGTTCTGGAAGGAGCGATTGTCGGGAGTGATGCCGTCGGTCTCGACGACCGGGCCGACGCGATACTGGACGTTCTTGACTTTCTCGCCATCGCCCATCGACCGGTACCATGAGCGCTCACCTCCAATCGGGTCGAATGACTCGAGGGCAAATCCGGGAGGGTCGATGGCAACGTGACAACGAGCACACGACTCAATCGAGCGGTGCTTGTCGAGTTGTTGACGAATCGATGTCGCTCCCCGGATGTCGGGTTCGACCGCAGGAACACCTGGCGGTGGAGGGGACGGAGGCTGACCGAGCATGTTGTTCAGCACCCAGACCCCACGCAAAATCGGGGAAGTGCTTGTCCCATTCGCAGTCACCTTCAAGACGCTGGCATGAGTCATCAGCCCGCCGCGAAGACTCTCTTCCGGCAGTTTGACGAGCCGCATCGTCTCGTGCCCTTTGATGTCGGGGATGCCGTAGTGTCGGGCCAGTCGTTCGTTGAGAAACGTAAAGTCCGAGTCAATCGCGTTCAATACGCTCAGGTCTTCATCGAGCAGATGTCGAAAGAAACTGCGAGTTTCCCGGAGCATGGCATCTCGGAGTAACTCGTCGTATTCCGGGTAGAGCTTTTTGTCGGGTGTTGTGAAATCGATATCACGCAGCTTGAGCCATTGCCCGGTAAAGTTGATGACAAACTGCTCGCTACGAGGGTCTTGCAGCATCCGTTCGACCTGTTGCCGCTGTGTCTGTGGGTCACGCAACTTCCCTTCGGCGGCGAGCTTCAGGAGTTCGTCATCAGGCATCGTCGACCACAGGAAGTACGACAACCGGGAAGCGATGGTGTAATCATCGACGACATCTTCTCGATTGAGTAGCAGGAACTGTGGCGAGCATAAGACCGCCGTCACCCCGGCTCGCACCGATTGCTCGAACGTGCGACCGGCATCCAATCGACTGTGCGCCAAGTCGATGTATTTTTGAATGAGTGACTCATCGACCGGTCGACGAAACGCCCGGGGGATGAACTTCCGGAGGACTCTGGCGACATCTTCATGTGGTTGGTCCGAGTCGACAACATGCTGTTTGACTCCACGACGATGCCGCATGTAGATCGGAAGTCCATCGACATGTCGCAAGCCTTCTGCTGGTCCGAACAGTTTCACTTCCGACAGACATGGCCACTCCTGGTCGAGGGGACCGTGCGTCTCGACCCAGGCAACCGCCACACCGGGGCGTGGCTCGTGCTTGTCGCGGTAGGTGACATGTTCCGGGAAGACCTCCGGCACGATATGCACCGTATGCCCCTCTTCCATTGTTGTCGTGAACTCGATGATGCGAGGCTCTTCCGGAGAACCGGTGACATCGAACACCCCCATCGGAAGACGCTTCCCCGGTCCAAACAACGGCCCCACAAACAGCGACACTGCCAAGGTTCGGTCACTCGGATCGTGCGGCCAGACGGCGACCCGGCAACGATAGACCCCCCGTTCGATCGGATGGGCACTGTCGAGACGGACGGGGGGCCAACCGGGGGTAAACTTCACGAACGCCCCCGCGGACTCGATCGTCCCCCCCTTCTTCTCTTTGACCGAACTAATGTTGTCAGCGAGTTCCATCATGACGGCTCGGCGTGTTTCCGGAGGGAGTGGCTGAACACGTCGGATGGTTCGCTCGAACGCCAAGTCGGCTGCCTCAAGGTAACGCTCCATCAAGATTGACGAAATGCTGAGACCATCGGCCACATTGTCGAACCCTTGCACGCTGCCATCTTCCGGGAGCAGTTCTGCCAGTGAGGCATCGATCCCCAACAGGTCTCGGACCGTGTTCTCGTACTCGACCCGATTCATTCGCCGCAGAGCGAGAGGAGCCGACGCGACCTTGTGGCCGAGTTTCGATCGCAATGTTTGCAAGACTTCGGCTGTTGATTTCGCACTGGGACGAGGTTCTTTCGGTGGGGGCATCTCACCGGACGCAATGACCTTGGCGACCTGACTCCAAGTTTCCGCAACTTCTCCCTGGGCCGTTGGCAAGTTGAGCAAGTCGAGCCGGACGTCCCCCTTGGACTTCTCCCCCGAGTGACAGCGGAGACAATGCTGCTTGAGGTAGGCTCCAACGTTCGGCAACTCCGCGTCGGCTGGCGTCGACTTCGCATTGGTCGACTTTTCTGAGGGGGGCTGAGCGAAGAGGCTCCCAGAGGTCCCAACGAACAGCATTGCCAACCAGACCAAACATGCACGCATCGAACATCCCATTCGCAAAAAGAAACGGACGATCCACCAGATTCACCAAGTGCTCTGCCGGCATGAAGAATCAGCATCAGCACTCCGTACGGCGGACATCCATGTCCGGCGAATGCTGGAAAGGGTGCCGGACAATGATGCCCGCGGTACACAGAGTCTCCGCGCCTTGATGATAACGAAACCATCCCAGCACGAACAATCGCGGAACGATTGAAGGCTTGGGTTAGTGCAAGAAACAGCCTCCGGGCACAGCGTGTGTGGCCGGAGGCTGGGGTTTCTTTTGGAGCAGGTACTCAACTGAGGCGTCATGAGGCTGACGCTAGTTCAGAGAGGTCCGTTCGTGGTTCTTAATTGTCGTCGCCAGCTTCGTCGTCCTGGTCGTCGTCGACTTGTGCGACGTCGCTGCATACGGAACGTTTGACCGCTTCGACATTGGTTTCCATGAACGGCGGGAGCGGAACATCGACGAACTTGGCATGCTTCAACACGACGTCGACGGCCTTACGTTCGCGAATCTGAGCTTCGAGATTCTCGATCATGCCGGACTTTTCCAGCCGAGCACGAACGCGGCGGTAGTTCTCACCATTTTGCATGGCCATGATAGAGATTTCGGTATCGATGTCCTGATAGTTGACCTCGATGCCTTCTTCGTTGGCGATTCGGTCCAGTACGAAGTGCTCTTTCAGGTTCTTGCGAGTGGTCGACAAGGACTTCTGACGCAGTTCGGCTTCCTTGGCCCGAATTTGTGGAGTGGTGAAGCCGGACTGTCGCAGTTCCAGCGTCTCGCGACGCATGGCGTTTTCGACTTGCTTGTTGACCAACTCTTCGGGGAGGTCCCAGTCGGCAGCAGAGGTGATCTTTTCAAGCACTTGAGACCGCGTCGACTGACGTTGGGCGTAGGTAACCTGACGATTGAGCATGCTCCGGAATTCCCCCTGCAGGGCTTCTTCCGACTCGATGCCGATCCGGGTGAAGAACTCTTCGTTCAGCTCAGGACGTTGCAGACGCTTGACGTCCAGGATGGTGAACTTCGCTTGCAGAGTGGTTCCCCGCATGGAAATCTTGTTTGACTCCATCGACACCGTGACTTCGACTTCTCGCACGTCGTCGGCCTTGGCACCAACAATCAGCTTGTCGAAGTCAGCAATTTCGACATCATGGAAGCGGAGAGTCGGACGGACACGGACGGAGAGTTCGTCAAACTTCTGGACGAGCTTCCCATCTTGTTCGAAGACGACATCGACAATGACTTGATCGCCAGCCTGGGCCGGCTCGTCGACTGGAACGAGTTCCGCATATTGTTCGAGGTAGGCTTCGGTGTACTCGGCAACGTCATCGTCCGAGACCTCTCGAACGGGACGCTCAATTGTGAGACCTTTGTACTCGGGAAGATCAAACTGCGGACGAACTTCAACGTCAAATTCGTACTCGAAGTCCCCTTCCTCCGGAATTTCGATCCCGTCGACATCGAGTGTCGGCTCGTTAATAGGGTCCAGTTTATTGTCCTTCGACAGCTGATCGAGGCTCAGCATCAGGACCTGTTGCTTGACCTTCTCGGCGAGTTCGGTCTTGAATCGTTTGCGAATCAGTGCTTCGGGGACACGGCCGGGACGGAAGCCAGGAACCTCGGCCTTGTCGAGCAGGCCGCTTACTTCGGTTTCCAAGACCTTGTCGATTTCAGCACGAGGCACGGTCACCTTGACGTGCTTCATGCAAGGGCCGACATCCTGAATTTCGACGCCTAATTCCATCCCCGCGACCTCTTCCTGGCCTTCGAGCAAGGCGGTCGTCTCTTCGCTGGAATCGTCAAGTTGTTCGTTCTCTGCCACGGACTTCATCCTCTAATAACGGCGGCTGCAATGGCATGCATCCCAAAGGAGGCCCGGAACATCGCCAGGAACACCACCCTTTGGGCGTGGAACTTGTCCACTCAGTCGGGATGGTACGTCTTCAACCCTGATGTCTTCAACTCCACCAGACGAATTTCGTTAACTTCGCCACGAAATGACTCGGAGGAATGGGACAAACGGAGGCCTCAAGTCGACAGAAAGGGGGAACTTGGGGTGAATTGCCCGTTTTCAGGCGGTAGCCGTCGAAGTGACGTCAGCTGGTACATTGGTGGACGCCGATCGGTTTCTTGACTCCCAGAAGACCAGACAGAGGGAGGCGAGCGCCAGAACAAGGCACCCCCCCGCAAACCAGTCGCCAAAACGGAGATAGAGACTTGATCGACTGTCCAGAGGCACGTCCACCACAACGACGGCGTTGAGTCCCTTGTGAAATCGCCCCGTCTCGGGAGATCGCATCGACGTTCGAGCCGGTTCGCCGGTCGGGTTGGTCAGCCGGTCAAAGTCGACAAACTCACTCGCTTCCCGCACGATGCCGTTGCTGTCGATCAGACCGGAAATCCCCGTGTTGACCGCTCGGGCCAGTGGTTTACGGGTCTCGACACAGCGGAACAGGGCGGTGACTAAGTGCTGATCAAGCTGGCTCGACTCGTGGAACCAGCCGTCGTTGGTTAGCTCGACCATGAGATCGACCCGCCCCGATTCCTCCGTCCTGTTGACCATGTTTCGGACAAGATGGGGGACCGAGTTTTCGAAGCAGATCATCGGCATGACCCGCCACTGCTGAATCGTGAACACCTTCGGCTGCTGACCCGCCGTCAAATCCCCATCCGGTCCATAAGGAGAAAACATTCTCAGGAACGGCAGGGTGTCGGCCAACGGGACGAACTCTCCGAACGGGACACGATGAATCTTGTCATAGCGCCCAGCAACTCCCTGTTGCGGTTTCACGAGGACCGCTGAGTTGTAAGTGTCGGCGCTCTCCTTCGTCGCAATGCGAGCATCAAGCCCGATAATGAGGGCCGTTCCTGCCTCTTCGGCCCGGTCGCGCAGGTGGACGAAGACATCTCGTTTGGGGTCGTGCCAGGTGTCCACTGGCTGCTTCGGCGCCAGTCGCTCCAGGTCCTCGTCCGTGAGGGAGGGGTCCGCCTGAAACATGGTGTAGGGGAACATCGTTTCGGGCCAGACGATGACATCCGGCTGATAATGTGCCGCTTTGCCCGACAGTTCGCGATGTGTCTGATAAATTTCCTCCGCATGGTTCTGGTCGTGTTTGACTTCGGACGTGAAATTCCCCTGCACCAAAGCCACTCTCGGACCGGGGGTGAGTTCCGCCGTCTGAAGTTGCCATGTCCCATAAAGGCAGGCGATGCCGACGAGAGCGATGCTCGTGATGATCCCAAACCACTGCTGGCGCGGACCGACTTCGACAATCCCCGACGACGGTTCCCCGTCAGCGTCATTGCCTGAACTTTGCTTAGCGGAAGACTGTTCGACCGCCGGGAACAGACGGCAGCGAACGAACAGAGACCGGGGGAGACAACTCGCAATCGCCGCCGCAGAGAGCACCATCAGAAAGCTAACTCCATACACGCCGACAAGGTCGCAGATTTGAATCAACGTCGTCCATTCGTACTGACTGTGTCCCAGCAGATACCAGCTGAATCCAGTCATGAGGTAGCCGCGAATGTACTCGAGTGCCACCCAGACAATCGGGGCGGCCATCGTCAGCGGGACGTGCAGGCGATGCACGGCGAGTCGGGTGGTGGCGAGAAAGACCGGGAAGTAGAGGGCAAGGTAGACCGCCAAGGCGGCCCAGGCGATATACATCGAGATGTGACCGAGCCGCATCCATTGGAGGCTGGCCCCCCAGAAGAGAAGTCCGCCACCGAAGACGGCGAGGGTCATTCGTCGCGTCGGCTTCTTGATTCTCGCGAGCATTAAGAGGGGGACGAGGGCGATCCAGGCGAGGGGGCCGAAGTCGACAGGGAAAAAGGCGGCCCACAGCATCAGGCCACTCAAGCAGGAGAGACCCCATGCTCCAGTCGACACGGCCGGGGCGTTGCGGGCGCGATCAATGAGATCGGCAATGCTGGTGTCGGCCGTCACCTTGGAGGGCGAACGATTGCCAGCAGGAGGGTTGTCAGTCGGGGCATCAGCAGTTTTTTGGGGAACCACTTCGGGGGGATCCATTACGGAATGGGTCATGCTTCTCCCTCCATGGAGAATCATTTGGTTGTCGATGAGTTAACGCCGTGTACTTCGTAACCCGACGCGTCAGCGAGGGCATTTGTGATGTCGACGGTCACCGGCACTCTCGCGAACGCGTCGGGTTACCATGACAGACGGTTATTCCCATGATGTGAACTCGACGATCTCTCCGGCGGCGTAGGTGAGGTCGCCGGGAGGGAGATGAATCAAACCGTTGGCAACCGTTGTCGCCTTGATGTCGGCAGACCCCTTCCACGGACTGGGGACCACTTCCGCCCCGTTGTCGCCCCAGCGTAATTGAGCAGGGAAACAGGTGGGACGGTCTTCCCGATGTCGGTGCGGCGACGCCAGTGGGAGACCCACGATCGTCCCCCCCGTCTCCACTGTCCCGAGCAGTCGCTGAATTGCCGGTCTGACGAACAATTCGAAGCAAACCATACTGCTGACCGGATTTCCGGGCAACCCGAATATCAATCGTCGGTGTTGTCCGGTCGAAATCGGTGATGGTCGATCACCTTGAGGCAACCCGTCGATGTCCCCTTCCCAGATTCCGAACCAAATCGGTTTGCCCGGTTTGAGCTGCACCTTGTGAAACACTTCTCGGATGCCGAGCGATGCGAAGACCTGCGGAACGAGGTCCCGGGACCCCATCGACACGCCGCCGGTTAGCAGCAGAACGTCATGCTGTAGACCCCCTGCCACTTTGTCACGGAGTTCTTCCAGTTGATCCTTTGCAATACCGAGTCCAACTGGCCGGGCACCACTGCGGGCGATTTGCGCCAACAACATCGGCTCGTTCGAGTTCCGAATCTGTCCGGGGCCGGGCTGTTCATGAGGGGCGACAAGTTCATCCCCCGTCGCCAATACTGCCACCGAAGGCTGACGATGGACCGCAATCTCTGACTGTCCGATTTCCGCTAACAATGCAATCTCTTGCGGGCGGATGAGTGTGCCAGCGGCCAGCAGTCGTTCCCCCGCTCGCATTAACTCTCCCCGTTTCAAGATGCTGTATCCGACGGAGGGGGACTGGGTGATGACGATCGTCTCTCCTTGATCCTGGACACGTTCGAGCGGGATAACCGCATCGGCTCCCGCCGGAACCGGGGCTCCGGTCATGATCCGCAGTGTTTCGCCAATGTGGAGTTCCCCCGGCCAAACCGTCCCCGCTGTGACTTCGCCGACGAGATTGAGAGTCGCCGGGGGTGTTGATGTGTCGGCTGTGCGGAGGGCGAAGCCATCCATCATGGATTTGTCGAACGGCGGAACATCGGCCGGACAGTTGACCTCTTCAGCCAGCCGTCGTCCGAGTGCCGCGGCGAGCGAGACCCGCTCGATCGAGAGGGGAGACGCCTGTTCCAGCACGATGGCAAGTGCCTCAGCGACGGTTTTCATTGGCGAACTCATCGCAGCGCGTCTCCGATCTCGCCGGGGGTTTCGGTTTCCGTGGAAGTGGGAACCGACGGGGTGTCGTTGGCGTCGTTGGCATTGTGGTCGGTGAGATCGCGAGTGCGGTAGAAGTAGGCGATCGGCACAAACAGGACAGCGGCTCCCAGCATCAGATAGGTCCAGAACCAGTAATAGTCCGCCCCTTCCAACGTCACACGACCGCCGATGCTGGCAGAGCCGGTCACTTTCGTCTCGGGAATCTCTCCCCGTGCGGCATCCACCTCTTTCTGACCTTCTGGCCCCTTCAAGTTGATGATCCGCTCTTCTCGCCAAGTGTACGGCTTCGCGGTCACGGTCGGGGCGACCGGCACAGCACGGCTGACTTGAGCCGAGTAGACAATGTCCCACTGCGTCAGCAATTTTCCATCAGGACCTTGGGCGAGAATACGGAACCGGTCGCGAGTGATGCGATCGTAAACCAAGGGCTGGTCTCGCGAGTCTTTCAGCGACTCAAGCAACTTGGTTCCTACGTCGTCCGCAGGGAGTTCTCGCAAGTCATCGGTCGACGACGACTGGAAGAAGTGCTGTGCAATAATCCCCCGCCCCACTTCAAGGACAGCGTCCTCCGATGTCTCGACGTTCGTCATGTTGCCGAAAGTGTCGAATGTCAGAACGAAATCGTCTGGAGTGTCGAACTTGTGGTCCAATCCAGCGAACCGAACTTGCTTGTTCGGTTTCTTTGTCTCCTGATTGCCTTTTTCACCGGTTCCATCGGGAGTGGTGCCTTTCGGTGGTGTATCGACTTTGGCGAGCCATCCCCCTTTCAAGGTCTGTTCTCCATCTTCGGGCATCAACTCTGCACCTTCGCCGACTGCGGAGTTGATGCCGGGGATCTGAATTGCCAGATTGACAAGAGCGGTGACATGGTTCCCGAGTGCCACAGATGCCAGCCACAAGGCCATGATGACCGACTTCATGGCCTTGGGGGATTGCGAATAAGAAAACTCGAGGCCGGTGATCGAGATCATGACTTCGGCTGCGGTGATGATGACGAAGCCGACGATCTGCCAGGCGATCGAGGGACGTTCGCCGATGTCGATCCAACCTTGAACGACGGCAGAAAGTCCGAAAGCAATCGCTGCAAGGAACATCCCAATGGACATTTTCCGCAGCGGAGTGAGCGGGAAGAACAAGCTGACGAGCGGGTACAGAACGAACTGAAACACCGGGATGAGCAGCATCACGAGGATCGGATTGGCCACCTGAATTTGCGATTCGAGCCAGGTGATCCCCATCCATTCACGGTTCATGTCCTCGGCTTGCAGCACCCAAGCGGAACTCGTTTGATCAAACAAGGCCCAGAAGACGCTGATCACCACGTAGACAATCCCGAGTTTGAAGATCGCCAGCAGACCTTCCTTGCTAAACACTGCCTTGAGGAACGAGAGGCCTGCCGGGGGAACATGGATAAACACCCGTCGACCGGCCCAAAACATCAGGGTCGCAATCGCCATCAATACGCCGGGAACTCCAAACGCAATGTGCGGTCCATACCACTCGAGCAGCCAAGGGGTCAGCAACGTCGACAGCGTCGAACCAAAATTGATCGAGAAGTAGAACCACTGATACACCTTCTCCATAAGGTGCTGATTCTTCGGGCCAAATTGGTCCCCCACATGAGCCGAGACGCATGGCTTAATCCCTCCCGCCCCTAAGGCGATGAGTAGCAGTCCACTCCACATCCAACTCGATGCGGCGAATGGTGGACTCCCCATGAGCGCTAGAGCCGCGTGACCAATGCAATACAGCACAGACACCCACAGGATGATGCGGTACTTCCCGGTAAAGGCATCCGAGATCAGTGCCCCGAAAATCGGGAAAAGATAGACCCAGGCAATCCAGGAGTGATAGTTGTACTGAGCTTCCGCATCATTCATCGCCGGAAGCACCTGATCCCCCATGAGGTGCAGATACCGCACCATAAAGATGGTGAGAATCGTCCGCATCCCATAAAAGCTAAACCGCTCTGCCGCCTCGTTCCCAATGATGTAAGGGATCCCGGGGGGCATCTGCTCGGTTTCGGTCGGTGTTGTAAGATATGGTGTGTCAGACATAAACCTGCCAGCCTGAAGTGAGGCGTCATGGAAAGATTCAAAGCGGTCGCATCGTCGCCCCTGTGTCTGCAAAACGCAAGCAAAGACAGGTCATTGACCACCACTCTTCAGCACGATTCTTTGCTGACGGTTGAATCTCACCTCTCCCTCTCCTCGACAGTCGACGCCCCGATTTTCTCCGGCTCTCCAGCGGGGAGCGGCGATTCGCGTCGGCGGACGCCTCCACAATCTTTGAACTGAACAATATTGAGGCATTGGCTGCCAGTATGTCGGCGTTCTCCGACCCCCTTTCTGCGGTCTTCAGAGGCCAAACGAACTGGTATATTGGGGAAAGATTCCGGTCGAATGCCGATTGGTGCAGTCGTCATGATCGGCAAGTTCCCTGCTCTCTTGCCTCCATCGTGTCGCCCGTAGATTTGTCGTATCGTGAGCAGAGTGTGATGTCTCAGGCGCGGAACTGGTTTTCGAGACTGGACGACGCTCGGTTTGCAGGGTAGGATGGAATCGTGAGATTGTCAGGGAGTTCGCCCTTGCGGGCCGCTCCCACGGTCAGCCTACGGGAAGAATCACGCCAATGAACATGGAACTCAAGATCGAAATTACCCCCGGACAGCAAGAACTCCTGCTGCGCGGGCTGCGTTTTGTACGGAGTTCTGTCGCCTTGGAGATGAAGGACTACACACCGGAGGTCGAGCAGGATCGCCGTCAGAAGTACGACGAGATTCAGCAGCTAGAAGCGATTCTCAGCGGCAAATCCAGTCCGACCGTCCCTGCCTGAACCTGTTGATGAGCTGAATCTCCTGATGCGCTACGAACATGTCTGCGTCGAAGCGTTCGGTTACACGCTCCCACCTCACGTCGTCACTTCGGCACAAATCGAAGCACAGCTCGCCCCTGTCTATGATCGGTTGAATCTTCCGGCTGGTCGCCTCGAATTGATGACCGGAATTCGAGAACGCCGCTTTTTTGACCCCGGAACTCGGCCAGGCGACATCAGCTCTCTTACCGTAGTTCAAACGTTAAAGCAGTCGGGCATCGCCAAGGAACACTTTGGCGCCCTGATTCATGGTTCCGTCTGTCGCGATCAGATGGAACCCGCGACGGCAGCCCGAGTCCATTTCAACGCCGGTCTGCCACAGCAAGCCCTCGTGTTGGACGTCAGCAATGCATGTCTCGGTCTCCTCAACGGCATGTTGATGATTGCCGACATGATCGAATTGGGACGGATACAGGCTGGAATCGTCGTCGGGACCGAAATTGGTCGACCGCTGGTCGAAGGGACGATTGAAAGTCTGCTGCACGATACCACGTTGACGCGAAAGTCGATCAAACCGGCGGTCGCCTCGTTGACGATAGGATCGGCTTCGGCGGCGATTGTGTTGTGTAGCCGGAGTCTCAGCAAAACAGGAAATCGTTTGCGAGGGGCAACGATGGTGGCCGACACGACGGCTCACGAATTGTGTGCCGGGGGGAACGAGAGCGAGTGGTCCAACGACGCCCGCCCTCGAATGAGCACCGACTCTGAAGCATTGCTACATGCCGGGGTGAATCTGGCAGAACGTTGCTGGGGGCGATTTCTCGATCGACTGAACTGGTCCCCCAACGATGTCGACAAGGTCTTCACGCATCAAGTCGGCAAAGCTCATCGAACGTTATTGCTCGATCGACTCGGGATACCGGGCGAGAAGGACTTCCCGGTCGTCGAGACGTTGGGCAACACCGGTTCGGCAGCACTTCCGACGGCGGCAGCGATCGGGATCGAACAGGGGCATCTTCAGCCGGGCGACAACGTCGCCTTGTTGGGGATCGGTAGCGGCCTGAACTCGGTGATGATCGGTATCGAATGGGGAGGAGGAAGACCCGGCTCCACGAAAGGCGCGGCAAGCCTGGAAGGATCGAAACGATGATCTGCGTCACCATCGGAAGAACTCGGCATCGCATGGTGCTGGAAGAACATGCCGCGTTGAAAGAACGCGGGGCTGAACTGGTCGAGTTGCGTCTCGATTGGCTCGGAAACGCTCCCGATCTGGCCCGCCTCTTGGGGCAACGCCCCACTGCGGTTGTGGTGACGTGTCGTCGTCCAGACGATGGAGGCCGCTGGAGGGGAACTGAAGAACAGCGGATGGTGTTGCTGCGCCAGGCAATTCTCTCTGGGGCCGAGTATGTTGACCTTGAACTCGATGTCGCCGGGAAAGTCCCCCGATATGGAAAGACGAAACGCATTGTCAGTTATCATAACTTTCAAGAGACTCCTGCCGATCTGGCGGCAATTCATGAACAATTAACCCGCCATGATCCCGATATCGTGAAGATTGTGACGATGGCCAATTCGCCGATCGACAATATTCGCATGTTGCAGTTAGTCGCGAGCGCAAAGGTGCCGACGGTCGGATTCTGCATGGGAGAGTTCGGATTAGTCAGCCGAATTCTTTGCGGAAAGTATGGGTCGCCGTTTACCTTTGCGACATTTAGCAAAGAGAGGGTGATGGCCCCCGGTCAGCTTTCCTTTGAAGAGATGCGCGACATCTATCGATACGATGAGATTAGCCGGGAGACAAAAGTCTTCGGCGTACTGGGTGACCCGATCGGGCATAGTCTTAGTCCGCTGCTACATAACACCGCGTTTCGACATGAGAAGATCGACGCTGTTTATATGCCATTTCGAGTTCCGGCCGAGCAATTCAACGAGGTGCTGAAGGCGTTCGAGAAGCTCGACGTGCAGGGATACAGCATCACGATTCCACACAAGCAGGCGGCGGCAGATTTCGCAGCGATTAAGACAGAGAGCGTCACTGAAATCGGGGCAGCAAATACGCTGTTCCGAGACGAACGCGGCCGCTGGGTGGCGTCAAATACCGATTATGATGCCGCTATGTCGACGATTCGTCTGGGGTTGGGAGACGAATCTCTCTCTGGGAAGCGGGTTTTGATGCTGGGGGCCGGGGGAGTGGCCAGAGCGATTGGACTCGGTTGTGTTCGTGCTGGAGCGGTGCTGACGATCGCAAATCGCTCCAAGAAATCTGGACAGGCTTTGGCCGGAGCACTCGGTTGCCAGCACGTCACATGGGAAAATCGGGGAGCGCAGTTTGCTGACGTCTTAATTAACTGCACTCCGATTGGAATGTATCCCGAGATGAACGCGACCCCGTTTGAAATGCATTGGCTACGAGACAACATGCTAGTGTTTGACACGATCTATAATCCCGAGAATACTCTGCTCATTAAGGAGGCTCGCGAACATGGATGTCGGGTTGCGAGCGGATTAGAGATGTTCGTGCGGCAGGCAGCGGCCCAGTTTGAACGCTTCGCGGGTCGCCCTGCCCCACTCGATTTCATGCGAGACACACTCCGGCGGGGCATCTCGCCAATACGTGTGAATTGACAGCGGACGAATGCATCGTACGGCGGGCTGGCTTAGCCGCAGTCGTCCCTCGGATGTTAACTCGCTCGATATTTCGGGCGACTCCGTATGCTGAATGATGACTTCGACAACAGGGATTAATTCTTAACCGGGACTTGAATGGTCCCCAGTGATTTTTCTGGGACGATCAGTTGTGTTCCATCAGAGAATGTCACGGGGAGTGGGGTGTGGCCGAAGTTGTAGGCAGCATAGGTCCTTTGAGAAGCGGTCTCGTAGATGTTTGTAAAGGGGTGTGGCGAGGTGATGGTCGCATTGATCCGACCAAGTTGATCAAACGTATGAATCCAATGGGACATGAAGGGGCGTGAGTTGCCGCTTTCGATCTTGCATCGTGGGTGTTCATCAAGGTAGCGGGCGGCGGAGGCGGGGTCGTACAGTGCTCCGAACATCACCACGAGATCGCCCCAGCCGGTCTCGAAGTCTGTTCCTCCTTTGCGTTCCGCAACGATGCGGGCATGGTTCTTCTGGACATAATCGGGGTGACGCCCCATCGTCACAGAAGCGGGGGTGAAGGGGAGCCAGTTGATGCCGTGGATGCAGTCGATCTCTCCAGAAAACCACGTCCCGAAGGCCCCTTTTCCCCCCCAGACCATACCGAGGGCAACCTGTGGAAAGTCGGCGGGGTAGTTTGTCCCGGAGACATCGAACCAATACTCCTCAACGGCGACACGTTCGGTGTTGTAAAGGGCGAGGCCGAGATCGCGGGTGGCGATGTTGCCGGTCGCTTCGCCCCAGAGAATGAGTCCGTACCAAGCATTGAGTGATTCTGACGACGACTCCTGGTTGTTTCCATCGGCGAAGTTGGCATCACCTGAGGCCCAGGAGTGTCCGGCGTACTGATCGAAGCAGCGGAGATAGGGAAACATGTCGTCGCTTCGATTTTGAGAAGCGATGTCGCGAATGATGAGGTCGACCATCGGACCCCATTCTTTCGCCCAGGCTGCATCGTTGCGGGCCACTTCTGCCGCGGCACGGATGAAGTAGCCGTAGTGAAAATGGTGGTCGTTGAGAGGGTTGTCACTTCCATAGCCGGGCCGACTTCCGACGAGTGTTCCCCAATGAGCATCATAATAGAAGACGGGCTGTTCTTTGCCGATTGTCGCGGTGAACCACTGTTCGAGGCGTCGCTTGAGTTCCGTCAGGAACTGTTGCTGCAATTCTGTTGCCCCAGCCGCTTCGGCGACGCCACTAAGGCTCGCAAGCGTGCCGAGGTGCTTCCCTTCCCAGTAGGAGTCGGCAAAGCCCGCTGGCGACTTGGCAGCTTCCTCTTTGAGCAATCCGATGATGAGTTCTTGGTTAGGTAATCCCTCTTTGGGTAGAAACGGGAGCAGGCCCTGCACGGGGGTCATTGTCTGGAATGAGACCCCTTGGCCCACTTTCATAGTGCCGCGGACTGATCCATAGGTAAACTCGGTGAGTGGCGTTGCGGAGTATTTCCATTGATGCGGATAGAGAGCGAACAGTGTCTCCTTTGCGGACCCCTCTTGTGGGGTGCAGGTGAACTGGTAATCGGTGATTATTTTTCCTTCCTTAAGAGCGTAGCTGACTCGCGAGTCGGTGACGTGCGAGTGAGCCAATCGGGCGAAGGTGGCGAGTGTCTCGGCGCGATTATCGGGTAACACGGCGACGGAGAAGTAAGTTTTTCCACCCGAGAGATTACGGAAGACTGGAGTGTCGAGGCCAGTCCAGGTGGAACCGGTCGGCCCAAAGAGTCCGTAATGATGCCCGTTAATTGTGACCCCCAGCGCCGCACTCTCCGCCGTGCCGGACCACACTTCGGGACGTTTGCCGAATGTTAGCTGTGGTTCACCGCCGACGTACTGGCAGAAAATATAGGGGCTTCCGTGGCCGAAGGTCGTTTGCAATGACGTCGATTCGGCAGAGAACTGGGCGGTGACGAACCAATCAGAGCCCCCCGCATAGTCGGCCCGGCTGAACTCGCGGGCTTGACTATGTCCGATGAAAAAGTCGCCGTTCTGAAGGTCAGCGGAGCCGAAGATGCCGGTCTTGTTGCCGTGAATGTGTGAGCCGGGATAGGCGACCATTAATCCTTTCGCGTCGCAGCGAACGACGGCGGGGTGCGGAAACATGTTCTGCGAGAACTGCTGCCAGACGAGAGAACTCCACCACTGATTCGTCCTCGTGGTGCCCGTGAGGTTCGCAATCTTGTAGATCGTTTCGGGTAATGGCTTGCACGGCTTAGGGGGGGATGTGAGATAACCCCCGGCCCCAGCAGAAACGATGGGCTTCGACTCTCCTGCGCCCTGTACTAGGTTAGGGAACATCAAAGCTGGCACTAGCATCGAGTATCCTAACAGAAAGTGCAGCCAACACAGGGAGATTGCTGGGCGGATTAGGGGACGGGGAAATAATGTGCGAGACATTGTGCGATTGGATGACATGTGATGGTTCTATCTTTAGGTGAGGTGTTAGCTATTGAGTACGGCAGGAGTCGTCTTCCGTCGCATGTATCCTTAAGAGATGAGATTGTGCGGTGCTGTTAATGTTTCAGTGTCTTTGTGAGCAGTGCATCAAGTCTCTTGGCGATGTCCGGATGTTTGGCAACGAGGTCTTCGGTCTCGGATAGGTCGTCCGTGATCGAGTAGAGTTCCCGGCGACCGTTCTTGAAGCGGATGTATTTCCATTGCTGTTGTCGAATCGCAAGATCGCCCGCCATTGACTGGTGAATAGTGTGCAATCGAGTCAGTTTATCGGGGGTGCCGAGGAAGGCGGGGAGTAGACTCGAACTGTCTTGGCCCGCTCCGTCAGGGAGCGGTTGCCCGACGATGTCGGCGGCAGTCGCGAAGAGATCGTTGAGGCAGATTGTGGCATCGCATTGACTCCCCGCTGCGATCTTTCCGGGCCAACGGGCGACAAATGGGACCCGGTGCCCCCCTTCGTAGACGCTTCGCTTGGACTCACGGAGTGGAGCGTACGCCCGATGTTCGGCCCCGTTATCGCTGGTCGCGATGATCAGCGTATTCTCGGCCATACCCGTGCGGTCGAGAGCGTCAAGAATTCGCCCGAGCATAGCGTCTCCCTGAAGAATCCAATCTCCGTAGCGGGGGTCTTTCTTGACTTTGTCCTCTGCTCCACTTTTCCCGATGAATTCGGCGGAGGGAGCGACCGGTGTATGTGGGGGACACATCGGGAAATAGAGGAAGAACGGCTTGTCAGACGTTTGCCGTTCTTCGATCCACTGAATCGCATGGTCGATCATCAGCGGCTGGTTTTCAGACTGCGGGACATGGGCGACGACAGCATCTTGTTCAACGATCGTGCCGATGTTTCTCGCGTGGGTAAATCCGTAAAAGTGGTCGAATCCGACTGCGTTGGGGCCATCGGTCAGCCGGGCTCCGATTGGGACACTCGATTCCTTGCCCGGTTTTCCATCGACCCAGTTCCACCCGAGGTGCCACTTGCCAATGCAGGCGGTTTCGTAACCCTGTTGCTTGAGGAACGAGGCGACGGTTGGTTGCGTCTTCGGGATGATCGGTTTGGAGTAGGTGGTTAAGACGCCGAACTGACTGATACGCGCGGGATAGCGACCCGTCAAAACGCCATAGCGGGTTGGAGTGCAAACGGCTGCCGCTGAGTGTGCGTCGGTGAATCGCATCCCTTCGCGAACGAGTCGGTCGAAGTTCGGCATCGGAAAAGTGCTGTCAGCGGAATACGACTTGGGCTGACCGTAACCGAGGTCGTCGAATAAGACGAACACGATATTTGGGCGAGAAGTTGCCCCTTCAACGATGGTCGCCGTGGTGAAATCAACGGAGAGCAGAGTCAGGATGAGAAAACAGAATGGACGCATCACCACTCCTCTGTTGCATACGGAAATCGTTGAACTGTCACGATGAACAACCTCTTGAGCACGACCCATACTGTCGACGGTTGCGGCTTTGCATCAAGCGGATGCTGCCATGCGAAAGAAGATATCACATTGGAGCGTGGTGAGACAGCAGGGCTCGATGATGACGCGGCGAATGAGTTCGGGTAAGGTGTTGAGTCATCGCGATGATGGACGACGACTGTGGACGATGTCTCGCGAAAAGTGATGGCTGATTTCGAGAACTTTGGTTCGTGTCGATCTGGAACGACTCGTGCGTTGATGCGTGAGGCCTGTCTCAGCAGGATTCGGAAAGGGCGGGGATTGTTATGCGTGCATTCTGGGCCATTCTGAAAGATAGCTTTCGCGAAGCGATGGCGTCTCGCGTTTTGCAGTTCCTGCTGGGGGGGATCGTTCTCTTTCTCTGCATCTTGGCGATCCCCGGTCTGCGGGTGGAACCTGTCCCGGCGGTGCAGGTCGCGGACCTGCGAGACGAGAGAGATTTCATCAGCGAACTGGGGCGTGCGGCTCGACCGGTCGAACCGGCGTTTGCTCATGTCATCGATCTGTTGGAACCAGCAACCATCGACGCCTGTCGCGACTGGCGGGGAGACCGTTCCGACGCGCATCTCGATGCCGCCCGGACGAAGTTGCTCGCGGACCTCAATCGGCTGCTTACGGTCGAGGCGGTGTACGATCGAGAAGCTTGGAAGACAGTCCGGCTCGATGTCGAGACGCGAGGGTTGTTGTTACGCGACTGGGAGAGTCTGTCGGGAGAACAACAACGGCGTAGGAATCGTCAGTTGTTGGCGAGTGCGTTTCCGCAACTCAGTCCGGCGGAACCATCGCGAGAGTTTATCACCTATATCGTCGACGAGGTCGAGTTTACGATTCCCGGAGTGCGGGCGGCCTCTTTTGTCAAACTGGCGTTCTATCAAATCATCAAATGGCTGCTCGGGGCTGTGGGGGTGTTTCTGGCGATACTGTTTACTGCGTCGATTATCCCGCGAATGTTCGAGCCGGGGGCGATTGACCTGTTGATGAGTAAGCCGGTCTCTCGAATCGGAGTCTTTTTAGCGAAGTTTGTGGGGGGATGCGTCTTCATTCTGATGAACAGTACCGTGCTGGTGGTGGGGATCTTTTTCATCATGTGGTTGAGGTACGACTTGTGGAATCCGAAAGTGCTGCTGGCGATTCCGTTGCAAGTGTTTAGCTTCATGATCTTCTTTTCGATCTCGACCTTTGCCGGGGCACGCTGGCGGAACGTGATTCTTTCGGTGGCCCTGACACTTGTGTCGTGGGCGTTCTTCTTCGGGGTGCATCAAGTCTGGTTCTGGAGCAAAATGGCATCGCTGAATGCTCTCGCCCCAGAGGTTGTCACTCAACTGGGCGATGATGTGGTGGTTGGTCAGAAGGGGGGGGGACTGCTTCACTGGGACCAATCGACGGCGACTTGGACACGGTTTTCAAAGGAATCGGAACATGCCGGGCCGATGGGGAATTTGGGGCTCGTCTATCGCTGGATCGGTCCAGTACCGGTCGAGAAAGAGGGCAGTCTGATCGTGGTTGAACGTCAGATGGACCCTCGCACACAACGCAGCATTTCGGTGGGGGTGGTGCATCGTCTCGACTCGCAGAACGACTGGGAAGATACCACGCTCGATTGGGGGCCGCAGGATTTAGAAGAGATCGGAGTGCTCGATTCCGGTACGGTGCTGTTCATCACTCGCAGCGGCATCATGGAGTTGGAGATCGAGGAATCGACTGGTGATGGCCTGGGCTTGGTTGCAAGACTCGCCGGGGAGAATCCGCACTTGCGCAACATTGGTCCTCCGGACGTCAACTGGTTGCCCCCAATTTCGGCATCGCTTGCGGCCAATGGAGATGTGCTCATCTCGTCGGCGGGACGATTGGAACTGTTGCGACGCGGCGAGGAAGGGAATTATCAGCGAAGGGCGGAGCATGATCTCAAGGATTCACAGCCTTTGATTGTCGGATTGGGGCGTGCCGGGGCGATGGTGGTCCGAGAGACGGGGCGCATCGACTTGCTTGATTCCGAGACTCTACAGCCCCGGAAAGAGTTGTCTTTGGGGGGGGGAGTGCCGCGACGTGTCGTGTTGTCTCCCGATGGTGAGACTGCCGCAGTCCTCACACAGGAACGGGAACTGCACTTGTTCGATGTTGCCCAAGGGGCGAAAAGATCGGCATCGATTCGAGGTCAGGGGGATGTGACCGCGATGACTTTTTCGCGAGATGGAAGGCTACTGGTGGGAGACCGTTACCCCCGCGTCACCCGGTACTCGTCCGACTTCCGTGTGGATGAGACTTGGGAGTCGATGACCACATATCAGCATGTGTTTACTTATCTCATCAACCCGCTACGAATCATTCTGCCCCAACCGGATGAGTTAGACCAAGTGGTCCAGCGCGTCATCTTTGATGAAGAAGAGAACGAGCAGTCCCGCGAACTCACCGAAGACCTCCGCCAAGACCGTGGACACTTTGACATGGCAACCACCTTCTGGAGCAACGGCCTGTTCATCCTCTTCATGCTTTCTTGGACTTGCTGGATGATCCACACCCGGGACCTTTAGTCTTACGGGGTTAGTAGCGAACGGCGGGTGAACCACTATGATTTGATCGACACAGACTACTCTTTCCTTTCGAGCCGATCATGTCGTTGCGTCCTTCTGCTGGTCCCCGAGCACAGCCATTTCAGCCTCCTCAGGGGCAACTGGCACTGATTGCTGGTTCTGCGAATCCGGTTTTCGCCAAGAAGATTGCGGACGAGTTGGGTGTCGGGCTGACACCTTGCGAGGCCCATTACTTCAGCGAAGGGAACGTCTTTGTCCGCGTGTTGGAGAACGTGCGCGGGAAGGACTGTTACGTCATTCAGGGGATTCATCAGCCGGTCAACGATAACTTCGTCGAGTTGCTGTTCTGGATCGACGCGTTGAAGCGGGCGAGTGCCCATCAGGTGACCGCTGTCATCCCTTACTTCAGCTATGCGAAGGGGGACAAGAAGGACGAACCTCGTGTTTCGATTCGGGCGCGGGTTTGTGCCGATGCGATCGAGGCGGCGGGGGCCGATCGTTGCCTGATGATGGACCTGCATTCGCCGCAGATTCAGGGTTTCTTTCAGATTCCCGTTGATCATCTCTATGGGCGGTACGTCTTGTGTGACTACATACGTTCATTGAACCTCGACAATTTGGTCGTGGCCAGTCCTGACGTCGGCTTTGCCAAGGGGGCCTCGGCTTTCGCGAAGTATCTGGGAGTTTCGGTGGCAATCGGCAACAAGACACGCATCAGTCACGATGAACGGGCGGAGGTTTTGGAAGTCATCGGAGATGTTGATGGGAAGAACGTTTTGATTGTTGACGACTTCACGATTTCCGGAGGGACGCTCGTGGCGATGGCCAGCGTGTTGAAACAGCGGGGTGCCAAGGAGATCTACGCCGCCGTCTCCCACGCGGCTCTCTCGAAAGGGGCCGTCCAGCGAATTGCGGACAGCGAGATTCGTCAGCTGATCTTCACTGATACGATTGAGTCTCATCCTGAAGCACTGCCGCCAAACATCAGCATCGTTTCGGTCGCCAATCTGTTTGCAACGGCGATTCAATCGATCCATGACCGGTCCAGCATCTCGCAATTGTTCCCCGACTAAGTTCGGAGACGTTGGCGGGGTGAAATCGGCACTTTCTTCCCCTGCGCCCGCCGCCAACATGGCTGGGCACTTGTCGAACGAGAGACTCACATCATCACTTGCGCCCGTTGCGTTCATGCCGAGCTTCATGAGGGCTGTCCTTTGGCCAGTCGAGAGAGTTCGGGCCAGCGAGTCGATGGCGATGTCTTTGATGCTGGACAAAAGGCATTCTGCACTGAAACTGGTCAGTGTCTGACTGCGTAAGATGTAGCGATTGCTCGAATCGTACAGGTTAGATGTGGCGGTCAGGTTCCAGATATGACGGCTGCAACGAGTTGCGGTCTGTCGAGTCAACGAGGGGACGGGCGGGGGCCGATATGTTGGCCATGCTCGACGAATACCTAGATGCCCTGTCAGATCAGCCGGAATGGCAACTTGTGCTGCATCATTATTTGCAGCAGGAAGAAGCAGCCCGACAGCAGATCGCTGCAACCAAGCCCAAACGGGGTCGTAAGGCGGGTAGTGGGGCAGATGATGTTACGGCCTCTCTCTCCTCGGCGACTCAATCATCGAGCGGGACCGCGACTTTGGAAGCTCCCGAAGGTTCGGGAGGTGTCGGGGAAACCGACGAAGAGAAAACTTTGAACAGCCCCGCTTCGCTCCCCATGAATCGTTCAGGTTCGCCAAGTGGCGATGACGTTTCGCCCGTGATTCCAGGGGAATCGGAGGGAGATTCCGACAGCGATGAAGCTGGGGTTGGATGGTCCGAACGGGTCCGCGAAGTTGATGGCGTGCCGATGGCCCGGCTGGTCCCAATTCATGGCAAACTGATCGCGTTGGGGCATCTCAACTATCTGCTCCAAGGACGGACGGCTGGCATCCTTTATCGGGTCAGTACAACGGCGAAGCGACTACTGCAAAAGTGCCCACTCACGCCTGATGAATTGCGTGCCCAGTTGATGGGTGATATCGCCGGACAGTCTTCAGATGTCGAGAATCTTGAAGAGGTTGCGGCTCGAACGTCCGAAGCGGCGTAGCTGATCGAAGTTCTGTGGAGACCATGGACGAATCGCGGCCTTGATCGCCCCCTCAATACTGTGGGGGGACCCCATGCTGTTCTGGGACCGCTTTGTCGCGACTTGCCCTGCCCCGGCGATGCTCTCTCGCATCCCCCGTCAAGCTCTGTTCGGGGCGATTGACGTCACCGAACACAGTTCTCCAGGCGCGATTGCGGACTCGTTAGGGGAATCGGTGACCGTCCCAGTCCACTGTCCAAGAATTGGCATCGATCTTGCCCGAATGGCGCAGGGTTTGCTGGATTGGTAGTGGAAATCGGGTGGGCACTCCGCTTATAATCAAGGGATATCAAACATTCTCGATTTGGTAACACATTCCTCTCCCGGGTGGTTTGGCGACCGGGGGCATCGGGTTTGTCGTTGGCGGTTCGCGGTTCATTCAGAGAGTCGAACATGTCGTACACAGTCTCAATATCTAACGGAAACGAGTTCTTCTCGATTCCTCTCGTCGATCTGGAAGATGCTCGTCGCGAAGGGTTCTACCTGCCGCACGAAAAGGGACAGACCATTGTCTCGGATGGCAATGACATCTTCGAAGTCTCTCTGGCTGATGCTCAAGAGGCAGTGGCCGACGGCTTTAATGATCTGTTGGCAGCAGAGCGGGACTGGCTGACATCGCTGGCTGCGGCTGGTGGTGACGGGGCGTCCCTGGCCGACTTGGTGTCTCAATCGACAGGGCCTACAACGGGAAATGGGAATGGTCACGGCAACGGGAACGGGAATGGAAATGGGTCGGCAGCGAAAGCCGCTCCGCTGATACCGGTCGCCATCGACACTCATGATGAAGAGGAGCAGCGACGGCTACAAGAACGGATGGAGACGTTGGCCGGTTTGACCGGATTCGCGAAGTTACAGACGCGATTCGAATACTGGTGGGAAGATCATCGTCGAAACGTGGCCAGGTTGTCGGCCTCTTATGGGACCGCCACTATGGTGATCGGGTTGATCCTGATCATCATGGCATTGATCGGCATGGGACTTCCTCCGGGAGTGACCAAGTTCATCATTAGCTCGGCCATGTCCAACACTGACACTCCGGCGGACGTCCCGCTGGACACGGTCGTGGATACTAACCTCGAAGAGAGTCTCGACACCGCAGAGGCCGATTCTGCCGTGGTTTCGGAAGACAGCGTCTCGGCGAACATCAGCGATGCCCCCCTCGCAACGCCGCCTACCAACATGAGTATGTCGGCTGGCTTCGCAGTCCAGATTCAAGGGGAGTATGGCGGTCGGACGACGGCAGGTCGCAAGGCAAACCTCAGCAAGTACGGCGGAACACTCGCCAGCGAACAGGCCGTCAACAACTCCCTGAAGTGGCTTGTACGGCATCAACTTCCCGATGGTAGTTGGCACTTCAACCATACGCATGGCCAGAAAGACTGTGACTGCGATGGAGAAGGGAATTTCGAGAAAGGGGTCATGGGGTCCACAGGACTCGTGCTGATGACCTTCCTCGGTGCTGGTCATACCTATCTGGATGGAGAACATCACGCCAGTGTGAAGAAGGGGATTGACTTCCTTGTGGGGAATGCGAAGCCTCGGCCCGATGGATCGCTCGACTTCCGCAGTACGCCCGGTCAGGGGATTGAAGGGATTTACGAGCACGGTATCTGCACGACGGCACTTTGCGAGGCCCTCGGACTGACCCGCGGACTGCTGGCAGAGAACGGCGGATCGATCCGACTCGACAACGGACGTGTCGTTCCTCGGAAAGTATTCGTCGAAGCCGAAAAGCAACTGGCGATGGTCTGCGATGGAGCGTTGAAGTTTCTCTACAACACACAGGAAGAACCAGGGGGGGGCTGGGGCTACAACAAAGGTCAGCAGGCCGACACTTCGATTCTCGGCTGGCAGTTGATGGCTCTCATCAGTGCGAAGAACGCTGGCGTCAAGGTGCCGCAATCGGTGTTCGACAACGCCCACAAGTTTCTCGACTCTGTTTCTTTGGAGGGGGGAGCCTTTTACGGCTACCGAGATCGTACCAAGAAGGCTTCGACGACCGGCATCGGCCTGTTGTGCCGCATGTACTACGGTTGGAATCGCGACGCCGAAGGGATCAAGAAGGGAGTGGCCTATCTCAGCACTATCGGACCATCGAAGACAGATCTGTACTTCAACTATTACGCCACCCAGACGATGCACCATTGGGGGGGCGAAGAGTGGAAGAAGTGGAACATGGTCATGCGGGAGCAGTTGATCTCGACACAACAACGTGACGGCCATGAGCGAGGGAGTTGGAATCCGAAAGGGATTGGTCACGGTGAACGAGGCGGACGCCTGTTTGCGACTTGTCTCTCGACGATGACGCTGGAAGTCTACTACCGCCACTTGCCGATTTATCGTCACTTCGAGGATGACAAGTCGAATCCGGCCGGGAAGCCCAAGGTCGCCGCGAACTGAATTCCCCGTCGAACCTTGCTGTTTCCTTGGATTGATGCATGAAGATTCTGGTTGTCGCCGACGTCCATGCGAACTGGGCTGCACTCTCGGCGATCCAGGAATCGTTCGATGCCTGCCTGATGCTCGGTGACCTTGTCGACTATGGGACCGATCCGCAGACTTGTATCGACTGGTCGAGGCAACATGCCACCGCGGCAGTCCGGGGGAATCATGATCATGCAGTCGCTCAACGGGTCGCCGTTCGTGAGGGGGGGGGCTTCCGACGATTAGCCAGAGCGACTCGCTCCTTGCATTGGGATGTGCTCGATTCGTCGCGGATGCGATACCTCGCGAGGCTCCCGGTGACGCAGCATGTACCCCTGGGAGGCCACCGATTCTTCCTAGTTCACGCGACTCCGCGAGACCCGCTCGACGAGTATCTCGGAGTGGATCCGCCCATCTGGGAAGAACGTGTTCGAGAGATCGAAGCCGACTTTATTTGTGTCGGCCACACTCACCAGCAGTTTCACATCGAGGTTGGCGGGAAGCAAATCATCAACCCTGGCAGCGTGGGCCAGCCACGCGACGGCGACCCCCGCGCCGCTTATGCCGTGATCGAAGATGGACAGGTTTCGCTTCGTCGAGTCGAATACGACATTGATGCTGCCGTTCGTCAAATGCGAGGGACTGGCGTCGAACCATGGGTCGTCGAACTGAGTGAGACCCTTCTTCGACGCGGCGGACTAACGCGAGAAGAGATGGATGCCTTCCTCTGAGTCGCCGTCACCTCCCGATGGAGTTTGCAGACAGTTCGTCGACGAAATCTCGCTCCTCATTGCAGTGCGTGGGAGTTGTCCTATAGTGACTCTCCACGATGTCAGGTGGCAATCGCCTGCTCTCTGTCCGACTCCCGAGTGACCGAGGTGTTCCGATGAAATCACGTTGCTCTTCTCCATCACGAAACGTGTGTGTCTGGTATTCGTTCGCGGTGACGAGTGGACGTCGTCTGGTCGCGTCACTGCTGTTGATTCTGCTGACGTCCGCCATGCCTGCGAAGTCCATACAGGCTGCCGACACGAAAGAGGGAAGCCAGCCGCCGGTTGCAAGTTCGCGGCCGAACTTCATTGTCATCAATATCGACGATCTGGGTTATGGAGACATCGAGCCGTTTGGTTCAACGAAGAATCGAACTCCGAACCTGACGCGGATGGCGAGCGAAGGTCGGAAGCTGACGTCTTTCTATGCCGCTCCGGTCTGCTCTCCTTCGCGGGCCTCGCTGATGACTGGGTGTTATCCGAAACGGGCACTCACCATTCCGCATGTGCTGTTTCCCGGTAATTCGATGGGGCTGCATCCTGATGAAGTGACCCTTGCGGAACTGCTGAAGGCTCAGGGATACGCGACCGGCATCGTCGGCAAGTGGCATCTGGGAGATCAACCCGAATTCCTCCCCACACGTCAGGGGTTTGACTCTTACTATGGCCTCCCCTATTCGAACGATATGGGGCCCGCTGCGGATGGCATCAAGAGCAATCTGGGGCAACCGCTACCCATGCCCAAGAACCCCAAAGGCGGCCAACCGCCACTCCCTTTGATGCGGAACGAGACGGTGTTGCAACGGGTTCTCCCTGACGATCAGCAGGCGATTGTCGAACGTTACACGCATGAAGCCGTCAACTTTGTATGGGAACATCGAGACGAGCCGTTTTTTCTGTATCTCCCTCATTCGGCTGTCCATTGGCCGTTGTATCCCGGTAAACGATTTGCCGGGACGTCGAATAACGGCCTCTTCGGCGACTGGGTTGAGGAAGTCGACTGGAGTGTCGGCGAGATATTGACGACGCTTCGGGAACTCAAGCTGGACCGTAAGACGCTGGTCATCTTCACATCAGACAACGGCGGACAGCAGAGTCATGGGGCCGTCAATCTGCCACTTCGAGGAGGCAAGGGGTCGACGTTGGAGGGGGGAATCCGAGTTCCAACGATTGCCTGGTGGCCAGGAAGTATCCCTGCCGGAACCGAGACGGCTGCCATCACCAGTATGATGGATGTGCTGCCGACGTTCGTGCAACTGGCGGGAGGCAAAGCGCCCGCCGATCGCAAGATTGACGGAGCCGACATCTGGCCGTTGCTGCAAGGGGCCGCCGGGGCAATCGAGCCGCATCAGGAGTTCTACTACTTTCGGGGGCTCAAGCTGCAAGCGGTCCGCAGTGGCCCTTGGAAGCTGCATCTTGAAAAGGGAGAACTGTACAACCTCGAAAGCGATATCGGCGAGGCGAACAACGTCTCCGCTGCGAATCCGGAGGTTGTCGCAGGCATCCGCAAGTTGGTCGAGAAGATGGATCAGGACTTAGGTGTTGATGGCAAAGGGGTTGGCTGCCGACCTTTGGGAACGGTGACCGATGCTCAGCCCCTCATCAGTCAGGACGGGACGACGCGGCCCGGATTCGAGGCTCCGACGTCGTTTGCTGGTCAAGGGATTCTCGTCGGCGAAGTTGATGCGGAGTCTGCCTATGTGCAAGTGCGACTGACCGCGTCCGACAAACTGGTTGACGGAGACCTTCCGGGGGCTGAGGGTGTTGTGCAGTATCAACTCTTCGACAAGACCGGGACCAATCCAATCGGCGAGCCCCAACTTATTATGGCGAAGGCCGACGTCGACTATATCACTCGACTCACCTTGGACCGCTTGCTTCCCGGAACAGGTTATGTCGTCAAAACACAGATCGGCTTGAACGCCGACTCCCTCCGTCCAGGACCAATTGCTTCCTTCGAGACACTGCCGGGGGAAACGATGCGTGGTACAGCTCGGTTCGTCGTCGTTACCGGAATGAACTACGCGAAATTTCATGGCGATGCCAAAATCGATCGAGAGCAGCATCTCATTCAAAACAACACCGAACTGCCACCTCCTTACGCCAAGCCCGACAAGCATCTCGGCTATCCAGCCCTTGATACGATCCGTCGCCTCAATCCGGACTTCTTCGTGGGAACGGGGGACAATGTCTACTACGACACCCCAACGAAGCCCCGGGCCGAGACGATCGAACAGATGCGGAAGAAGTGGCACGAACAGTTTGTTCAACCGAGATATCACCAACTGTTTGCCAAGGTCCCCGCGTACTGGATGGTCGACGATCACGACTTCCGGGTCGACGACTGCGATAACAGTGGCGAGTACGCCCCCTCGGTTGTCGATGGGCGACGTATGATGTTTGAGCAACTTCCCTACGGACCACAAGGGACTGATGAACCAAAGTCTTATCGCACGGTCCGCGTCAACAAAGACTTGCAGTTATGGTTCCCCGAGAATCGCCTGTATCGCAGTCCTAACTCAATGGCTGATGGCCCGGAGAAGTCGATCTGGGGTGCCGAACAAAAGGCTTGGCTGAAGCGGACTTTGGCCGAGAGCGATGCGACATACAAGCTGTTGATCTCGCCCACTCCGATGGTCGGCCCCGATGACAAACGGAAGACCGACAATCACACCAACTTCGGCGGCTTTCGACACGAGCGAGATGAGTTCTTCAGCTGGCTCAACGAAACTGGACTCGCCAAACAGAACTTCTATATCCTCTGTGGAGATCGGCACTGGCAGTACCACGCCCTCGATCCTGCGGGGATTGAAGAGTTCTCCTGCGGGGCACTCGTCGATGCCAACTCGCGTCTTGGCCGCAGCCCCGGAGACCCCGCGTCGACCGACCCCGACGGCCTCATTCGCCAATTTTACTCGCAGAAGACGGCCTCTGGCGGTTTTCTGATGGTCGAATTAAGCTACGGTTCCCGAGCCGATGTCGACGGGGTCACGACACCCCGGAAGCCCGAACTGGCCGACGGTGCCCCACAGCTGACATTCTCGTTCCACGACGAGCACGGCACCCTGCTCTATCGACAAACCAAAGAGCCCGCCGCGAAGTAGTTGAGGGCGATCAAACCCACCGCTCGCATTGAGCGGTGGTTACTTGGCGATCGGCTGGCCGGTGAAACGGATGCGGATTGCTTTGTCCCCTTCTTTCGGGTTGGGGACGAGGAGGAAGTTGTCGGCCAAGAGGGGCTTCCAGTTTTCCCCTTCGATCAGCTTAATGTCTTTGAGTCGCTGAGGGAGCAGTTGGACAATCGGTCGCCCGCCTCGTTGGGCTCCATTGATGTTGACCGGCTGAAACGTCTTTTCGCCCATCAGTGGTGTGAGAGTGAAGGTGTAGAGGCCGTCGGTCACGGTGAGGGTTTGTTTCCAGTTCAGCGGACGGTCAGCCATGCGGGCTTCCCAGGCGGGGTCACCATAGAAGGCGACGACGTCTCGATCAAACAGCAGCCCGCCCCCTTCGTTGTACTCGACCACTTTGCCTGGCGATGTCGGACGATGAGCGAGTTTGGGATACTCAGTTTCCAGTTTGTGCAGCAGCGCCTGATGGTTGACGAAAAACGCTTCTGCGAGCGTGTAGCGACCAGGTTGCTCGACGAAGTAGTCCAACAGACCCCAACCCCCGTAACCAAACCAGGTCGGGACCGTGTACCCCACCATCTGATGAACCCCGGCCGAGTTCATAAATGCCAACGCCATCGCATCACGCGAGTCGATGTGCCCCATCAGGCAGTTCCCGATCGGCAGGTAGACCTTCGGGTTTGACGAGTCGACAGGATACTCTTTGCCGTTGAGGTCACGGCCAATGATCCGACCATCACGGCAAACAAACTGCCCGTTGCGATATCGAAAGCCAATCTGCCAGTCCCGTTCGGTGGCATGTCCCGACGTGATGAACAGATCCGCATGATACTCGTTTAAGAGGTCCACCAGCCGTTGCGTGGAATCGCTCGGGCCTTGTTCCGTGACAGTCTCTTCCCCTCGCGTTTTACTGACGTGCTTTCCCGGCACCAGTTCGCAAAACCATTGACCCTCTTCACAACGATCAAGTGCCACCTCGGTCCCCGAGCCAACCTTGCGAATCGTCAGCGGCTCCGTCTGCCGGGCGATCGTCAGGGCATTGGCCGCATCATACCCAGTAAGAATGCCCCACAAGCAATCTGTGTAAGGGTCATCATCGATGCGCCGAGTCAACTGATGCACAGCGGCCACAAACTCGGTCGTTACTTCCAACGGATTTGCAACGAAGCAGACATGCGTTGGAAACTGTTGCTGCAACTGAGCGAGTGCATCATCGAGCTTGTCGACCACCACCACCCGCCCCTGATGCTTCTCACGCAATGTCTCGACGACCAACTTCCACTCCTCCGACGCATGAGTCTCGGTGGAAACAACAACGGCGTAGGAGACATCGGCCTTAGGTAACGCGGCGTGAACCAACGAAGAGGTAGTTCCCCACAATCCGAATAGCAGGATCGCAAGCCATGAACGACAAATGGGCGGCATGATACGGACCAATTCTTTCTGGGAGGAACATTCACACATTGCGACTGACTTTGTCAGGCGGTCGCTGTGGAATATCGGGTGACTTCCGCAAAGCGAAGACGCGCATGTTGAAACAGCATGAGCCATCGAGGGTTACTCGATGACCAGTGTGTCGAAAATTCGTTCGGAATCGTTGGGAGGACTACCGTTGGGGTACACGACATTCATGAGAATCATCCGATTGTTGGCGACGATTGTCACACCATGAATGGTCATCCCTCTGGCGGAAATCTCATACTCTTGGGCAGGATGGTTTTGAATCGTTGTGCGAACGTCAGACAGGATGGTCCCATTCACCGCGGCTGCTCCGCCTGCTGTTCCCCCTTTCAGGGCGGCGTCGACATCAAATTGACCGGAAGGGATATGCGAGATGTCCATGAATCCCACGGTGATCTCCATGCTGGCCGTCTTTCGGACCCAAGCTTTCGCCGTCAAACCGGGCCCCGCCGATTGTGAACGTGGGATGGCTCCAGTCGGCATTTCGCAACTGAATTTTCCGTTCGGGACTTCAAATCGTGACCAGACAAGATTCTTGTCGGCCTTCGCCCGAGCGGCCTCTCTGACCTTTGGAAGGGCACTAATAACGAAATAGCCACCTCCTCCACATAGGATCAGCACCGCGACAACAACTCCACCGATGATTAACCCGAGTTTCGATCCAGTCCCGCCACCTCCGCCCGACTTCTTCTTGGATCCAGCCTTGGAACGTCGCGACGATGCGGAAGAAGACGTCCGTCGAGGTGCTGGTGCCATTGGCTCACCATCACTCGCCAAATCTCCGAAATCGTCGTCGAAATCGTTTGAACCGTAATCGAGTTCCGGAACCTGAAAGGTCGATCCGCAGTCTTTGCACTTGCCGCTTCTTCCGGCCTTGGACTCATCAACATGGTAAACTCGCCCGCAACCGGGACACTTGGCGTCGATTGTCATGCGGTATGACCCCGATAGAAGAAGGGATTGAGAGGGGATTTAGAGCAAGTCATCGAGATTCATATCGGAGGAGATACACCGATGAAGATTTGACCCTCGATCAACTCGCGGCTTCCTCACAATGTAACACCGATTCGTGACCGAAGACAAACCCGACGCCTCAGTTTCATCGACGTGTGGTGGATATTGAGTGATGACGGAGGCTGAGCACGCTGAAATGAAAAGCAGCCGTTGTCGTGTGAAAACGACAACGGCTGCGACGCCATGGCTTGATGGTCTGCCGACATCGCGGCCGACAATTCCATTACAGGTTATACTCGGCCCGAATCTTTGACGCGTTCCCCGCCTGCCCAAACGCGACCATCCGGTCGTGGCAGACCTTTTGCATTGCGGCCCGGGCTGGCTTGAGGTAGTCACGTGGGTCGAAGGCGGCAGGTTTGCTGACCAGGACTTGGCGAATCGCCGCCGTAATGGCCATGCGGTTGTCGGTATCAACGTTGATCTTGCGGACGCCGTTCTTAATCCCCCGCTGAATCTCGGACACTGGGACACCCCAGGTCTGTTTCATCTCGCCACCCCACTTGTTCAGTTCGTCTTGCAGTTCTTGTGGAACCGAGGACGACCCGTGCATCACCATGTGTGTGTTGGGAAGGTTCTTATGAATCGCGGCGATGCGGTCCATTGCGAGGATGTCGCCGTCTGGCTTGCGGGAGAACTTGTAGGCCCCATGGCTTGTGCCGATGGCGACCGCCAGAGCATCGACGCCGGTTCGTTTGACGAAATCGACGGCTTCGTCCGGATCGGTCAGCAGGTCCTCCATCGAGAGTTCCCCTTCGGCGACCGGTTCATCGGTATCTTGCTCTTGTTGTTCGCCCCCGGCATGTTCGAGCGAACCAAGGCAACCGAGTTCCCCCTCGACCGAGACACCCCGTGCGTGAGCGAGCTTCGACACCTTCGCGGTCACTTCGACGTTGTATTCGTAAGAGGCGGGGGTCTTTGCATCTTCCATGAGCGAGCCGTCCATCATCACCGAGGTGAACCCGTTCTGCATGGCACTGACACAGGTCTCGACGCAGTTCCCATGGTCCTGGTGCATGACGATGGGGATATGTGGATAGAGTTCCGCAGCAGCGAGCATCAAGTGCTTGAGGTAGGCATCCTGCGAGTAACTGCGAGCACCCCGTGAGGCTTGGACGATGACCGGAGAATCGGTCTCGTCAGCCGCCTGCATGATCGACTGGATTTGTTCCATGTTGTTGACGTTGAAAGCGGCCACGCCGTAATCGTTGGCGGCTGCATGGTCGAGAATCAGTCGGAGAGAGACGAGTGGCATCGATCGAGTTCCTGAAGACTTCTTGAGGGAAACGCAGTCTGGAGGGGTGCATCCGTCGCACGGGCCGACTCGCACGAGCCGATACCGCACTTCCGAGCGTGAATTCTCACCCCGTAACGCGAGTAGCGTAGTCGATGTCCCCCCCGATTGTCACCCAACCCCAATGGCCAGCCCCCGGTTTCCCAGAATTGCAGTCAAAGCTCGACGATTTGCCCCCGCACCACGCTCGCGAAGCCAACTTCGATGCACTAAATTGGCATCTCAAACGCGAGTGCGGCTGGCTTGTCGACCATTCTGTGTACCGGGGACGCAAAACATGGCGAAACGAAGTCACGATCCTGACGACGACGGTGATCTCGACGGATTTGGTGAGAACGAACTTCCCAAACGAAAGCAACGAGGCAAGAAGTCGGACTCGATCTCGGGCAGACAGGCGTATAATGTCGTCAGCGATACTGTCGGCGGAGTCAATTTTCGCAGATCCGACAACGCCTTTCAGTGTCGCTTCATTCTCTTCGGGATCGCGATCGGCAGCGGGGTTGGGTTGATCGTGGGAAGTCTCTGGGGCGGACTTTCTGCCAATGAGGGGAAAGTTTGGTCCCAGGCGGGAGCTGGCGCGATTGGCGGATTGCTGGGTGGAGGCTTTCTAGGGATGGTGTTGGGCCTGTTGATCAGCGGCGTCTGGCTGGGAATCTACCGCGCTGGCGAGCACGCGCGCGGCAAGCACGATTGATGCGGGGGTCACGAACGCATCGGATATTCTGCACATCACTTAAATGATCTGCCAGAAGCGTGCGCGCGTCTCCAGTTCGGCATGGTGATTCATCTCCCCTCGGTCACGTCATCCCCATCGCGGTCGGTGGAACCTGCCCTACAGTTACTGCCGCGTCATAGCCAACGGCTGCCAGGAATTTGCAGGTGAAGGTCTTCTTGATGACAATCCAACGCCCCGCATAAGCCGCGTCGCCGGGAGGTAATGTCCAGATGGCATGCAAATGATCGGGCAATCGCACGATCGCGTTCATTTCAAACGGCCAGTCCCGCTGAAACTCCCGAATGGCGTCACCGAGCAGCGAGCGATTGGCCTCCACGTCAAACAGCCGCCGCCGATGAGTCACGACGGTGAAGAAAAACGTCCCCCCAGAAACATGAGCGCGACGATAAATGGGCATGTGACCATCGTCCCCCAAAAGGAAGGCAGGCAGGAGCCTGCCCTACGATTACTACGATTACTGATTGGGGCAAGCCTATTTTCTCATCGCAACCATTTCGTGACAGATCTCGATCAGTCGATCAACTGCGCTTTCTTTGTCGTCCCTTATGTCACATTCCTTTTCTCGTGTATCTATGTCGCCATTTGAGTTGTCATGGACGGCGACTGTCCACTTGTTGTCTTTTGAACGACGGCGTAGTCCGGCAACCAGTCCCTCCCAATTGACAACCATGATTGTTTCGGTGTCATGGGAAATGCGGCACCCCGGTAGTTTCGATTCGACTTTCATGTCAGTCATAGTCAAAAGTTCGTGTAGGTCAGGCTCCTGCCGGACTTCCTGTTCCGCTCTATTCGTCCCCGTAGTCTTCTCCGTAGTTCTTATTCGTCACTGGAAACTGGGGAGCGGGAAACTTTCCGCAGGCCCAGTCGGAGGCGTACGCACCTTGTTGTACCCAGCGGTGACAGCTGGTCGGCCCTCAGTCTGATGGGCAACGGGTGAGTTTGTGTTTCACGGGGGTGTCGTGAATGTAATCAAAGTGGACATCGAAGTCGTCTTCGTCTTGGATGACGTGCTCCCAAAAGCGTGGCTGCCAGCCGAGTAGGGTACGGTGTGCGTACGTTTCATTCTCCGAAATCTTGTGCTGATTGTTTGATTGCTAACGGTTCATTGTGACCGCATCCCGAATTCTTTTGTACACGCCTGTTGTCACCCATGGGTGATACGAAGAATGGGGCCGATTGATAGGGCAGGAAACGTCTTTGTGTTTCACCGGATTCCAGTGAACATCGTCAACATGCGTTTCGAAGTCGTCTTCGATCGTATGTTCCCAATATCGTCGTTGCCAGACACCTCTGCGTCGATCCCGCTTTCGTGAAGATGACGTTGATTGTTCGTGACCGCCCCTTGTTGAGGGGGGGGTGTTGGCGGCAAGAGGAGTCGATGGTCGGGGCAGTTTTTGCGAGAAGTAAACTTAATCGTACTACGACACTGACGAGGCCAGTGGCACCCACTGAAAACGTCCAAACAGAGCCCCCCCCGCCGGACGTAGCGATGGGTGGACTATTCCAGATTCTTCAGGCTCGTTCCCCCCAGAAAGACGATGTCGCCTCCGCTAGAGTTCTGTACCAATTTATCGAAGCCGGGGCCGCCATCGAGCTTGAACTGTTCGTGGAAGGTGATGCTTCCGAAGATTGGCTGCAGATTGACAGTGTCGTTGCCGGCTCCCATCTTGATCGAGACCGCTTTCGTAAACACGGTTCCTCCGGTGCTATGGAAGTTTGCCACGTCATTCCCATTACCAGTGTTGACTGCCACCTTTCCCGAGATGATGTTGGAACTGATGGTCACCACATCATCGCCATCGCCACTCTTGGCATTTAATGATTTGTTGATCTGGCTGCCCGCGAGAACAAACGTGTCGTCTCCATCTCCAGTATCGACGGTCAACTTGGCGATTCGCATCTTGTGTATTCCGGCATAAATGGTCCCCGAGCCACCATTGATCACGGAAGCGGCGTCATCGTCTCCGTCTCCCAGCTTGACCGATACGCTCTTCAGTTCGGCGTGGAGGTCACCCATCATGCTGAAAAAGTCGTTCCCCCCTTTGAGGTCGATCTTGATGTTTGACACACCTTCAAATGTGGCCAAACCATCGACGACTCCATTCACTGACGTGTCTCGCCCCTGAACCGAGAAGGCATGATCGTCTGTCTCGGTGACGAGGATGCTATTGCCCGCGGCGTCGCCAGTGATGACCAAGGTCGACCCTTTAAGAACGGCTGTGACGTTGCCCGCCAAGAGCAGGCGGCTTTCGAGGGTCTCAATTCTTTCTGGGAATAACATGTGCAAAACCTCCGGATCGGAACGAAATGACGTGACGACAATGTAGGACGACGCCTTGAGCGATTGCAACTTGACAAGCTTAGAAGTCCGCGGATTTCTGGTACCAGTTTTCCGCCCCGAGAGCTGATCTTCTCGTTTGAGCGTCGGTTAGGCAAGCTTTCGGGGCCATGAGGGGCGATAGGCGGGATACGTGCCAACAGTTGGAGCGAAAGCCACATGGGGGGAAGGAAAGCGGTGGTTCGTCTCTGGCAGGTCCTGGTCCTTTAATAATCTGTCGGTGGTCGGCTTGGGTGAGTCTGTGAGTTAGTGGAAGACCAACTGGGAGAAGTGATAGAGATCGCTTTTCCACACCTTAAAGTCGTGGCGGCCGTTGGGGATGACGTTGTAGCGATGCGGCACCTGCTTCTCGTCGAGCATCTTGTGGACGTTTTCGCTGATACGAAACAAGCTGTCCTTGTCGCCGCAGGAGAGGTATAGCAACCGCAGATTTTTGGCTGCTTCGGCGTGGTCTTTGATGAGGTTGGCAGGGGACATGGTGTTAGGTGCTGCTGAGAACCCTCCGACCCAGGCAAAGGTGTCGAGGTTGCCCAGCCCGAAGTTGAGCGACTGTCCGCCCCCCATCGACAATCCGGCCAACGCGCGTGACTCGCGATCTGGTTTTACCGAGTAGTTCTGTTCGATGAACGGAATCAGGTCGATGAGCAAATCCTTTTCAAAGGTGGCGAATGCGGGCGACTGCTTGGGAATCGGGTCTCGGGCCGTGACCTCTTGAGAGGCCCGTCCGTTGGGCATGACGACGATCATGGGGACCGCTTGTTTGTCAGCAAAAAGGTTGTCGAGGATGACGTCCGGCGAACCGTGGCGGACCCACTCATGCTCGTCTCCGCCGATTCCATGCAGTAAGTAAAGCACCGGATACTGTTGGTCTTTGTTGTAGCCAGGAGGAGTGTAGATGGTTGCCTTACGCTTCGCTCCGACCGTCGTCGAGTCGTACTCGATGACTTCCAGTTTGCCTCGATCGATGTCGACACGGCGGACGTCGTAGCCAGCCGGTGGGGGAGAGAACTTCCGCAAATTCGCCTCCTTGGCCTGCTCTTCGGCGAAGGTCACCGAAAGAGTGAGCCAACATCCCAGCACTGCCAACGAGCAGATCACCAAACGATTCATCTTTCACTTTCACCTTTTCATGATCGCCAGCGACTCGTTGTCCTGTTGGCGAAGTGTTCGATAATGATCTGGAGGGGTCCCCAGCGACGTTAATTGTCAATGATCGGGGACAGTGGCCTTCTTATGCTGGCGGGGTGAGGGTGGGATGCTGCATGAGTTGATTGATCTGTGGGGGCATGGTCGGGTCGAGGCGGAGGTGGGCGGGGTCTATGAGCGTTTGCAGGATGGTCGAGATGAGATGCTGCGGCGTCAGGGGATCGGAAAGGGGCTCGCCACCGTCGCGGGTCGATTGCCCAATGACGGCCCCTTGTGGAAGTCCGCCGCCGGTGAGCATAAGAGGGGAGAGCTTCGCCCAGTGATCGCGTCCCCCTTTGCCGTTGATGCGGGGGGTGCGCCCCATCTCGCCGCAGGTGACCAGGAGTATGCGGTCACTCAGGCCACGGGCCTCGACGTCGCGGATGAAGGCGGCGACGGCGTGATCGAAGGGGCGTCCGACCGCTTCCATTCCGTCGACGATATTGAGGTTGTTCCCGTCGCCGTGCATGTCCCAGATGCCTGCGTAGCCCGCATGAATCGTGACAAAACCGGCCCCCACCTCGCAGAGTCGACGGGCCATCAGCAGCAGTTTGCCGATCGATTGTTGTTGGGCTTGATAGTAACCCCTCGAACCCCGATTCACTTTGCCGGCGAGCTTCTTATTGACATACTTCGCCGTGTCATACTGAGCAAGTATCGAGGGGTCTTCCAGAGAGAGGTCGAGGGCCTTCGAGACGCCACCGCTGCGTAGAAGTTCGTACGATTGCTGTTGCAGGTCGTTCAAGGCACCGAATTCGCCACGGACTTCCAGGTCTTGTTGTAAACGGTCGAGACCTTGTAACAGTGAGCGGCGGTCGTCGAAGAATCGACTGGCTGGGAGATTGAGCTCCATGTCCTTTTGCAGTTGGCCCGAGCCACCTGGCACGAATGGGGCGAAGGATGAAGCATAGGTTCCGGTCGCCAGCAGGTTTCCCCGAGCCTCTGGGCCGGGGACATCGGTCGAGACGCTGGAAGGGTACAGCACGGCAGTTGTGGGGAGGCCGTTGGCGGGATGTGTCGCCCCGGCCACGCGGGCATAGTGCGCCCCGATGTTCGTTTCGAGCGATTCTTTCCCGACGAGGGGTTGAATGTTGTGTCCGGCATTATTCGTCTGAAACGACCGGACGACACAGAGTCGGTCTGCCAAGGTGGCCAGTTGTGGTAGCGTCTCCCCAAACTCGACTCCAGGCAGTGATGTCGAGCAGGTCCCGGTCAGGGTTCGCACCCCCGAAGGGGCGTCTGCTTTGGGGTCGAACGTCTCTAACTGGCTCGGGCCCCCCTGTTGAAACAGGAAGATGACGGATTTTCCCGACAGATACCGCTTCAGTTCCGGGCCCATTGCCCCCAAGGGGGACGCAATTGCCGAGTTTTGCTGATTCGTCACCGTTTCCGCCGACCTCAGTAGCGAGGGAATCGCCAGACCTGCCAATGCGGTCCCCCCAATTGTCAGCATTTGCCGTCGATGGCAGCGGTGTTGTTCGAGTATTTTCAGCATGAAAACGTCTCCGAATGGAGCAGGAGCGTGTCGACAGATTTTTTGGGGGAGCGGCTCCATGGGAACTGTCGGAACGGCTTCCCCCCAGAGTCACCTGAGGGGAAATCATAAGCAAGTGTTGATTGTTTGGGAATCTTGAACGGTGGAATTTGAAGTGAGTTCGTGCTGGTTGTCTTTTCGGGTTGAAAAAACCATCGCGGTTCTGTTGTCAGAACAGACTGTGGTCGATACCCTACGGAGCCACTTCCGTCAGGAAGATGTTTGCCGACAACAGGTTGAAGACTCATGACGATTGATAGAAGCCTAAAACGCAGCAACCGCTTGAGCCGTTCGCGAAACGTGCTTAAGAGACATGAACGTATCGAACAGATGAAGTCCCAGGAGAAGTGGACTGAAGATACGTCTCCCATTGGCCTTGCAAAGACCCGTGTCATTAAGTTGACAATCGGGAAGAAGAAGAAGGTCAAGAAGGAGGACGATGCTGCGGACGACAAGAAGGGGAAGAAGAAGAAGAAGTAGTCGATGCACTGTGGGGCAGACTTCGGTCTGCCCGGTGTGGTCGCTGCTCTTTCTCAAGTCTCCGGCGCGCTGGTTATTTCGATGACCACGTGTGTGCTTCGTGATCGTGTCCCAATAAAATGGCTTTCCCGTCGCTGTGACTGTTCGACAGTCATGGGGTACGGGAAAGTTTCGTTTGACGCGGTCAGTTTTTCCGGACGCAGTTGCTAAGGACTGGGAGAGAGCGGTGATTCTGGAGGGGGTGGTCACCACGCGAAACGTCGATGGGACGATCAACGTTGCCCCGATGGGGCCGATCTTTGAACTTCCGATTCAAGGTTTTCTGTTCCGTCCATTTCAGACGTCGACAACTTACCAGAACCTGAAGCGAGAAGGTTGCGGCGTCTTTCACATCACCGACGATGTGTTGTTGATCGCTCAAGCCGCGTTGGGGCAGCTTGTCAGTGTCCCACCGACCATTCCGGCGACGCAGATTGCCGGTGCAGTTCTCGAGGATTGCTGCCGATGGTATGAGTTTGTCGTCGAGACGCTCGATGACTCGCAGGCACGGACAGAGATCACGACGCGGATTGTCCATGCGGGGCAACGTCGAGAGTTTCTTGGTTTCAATCGTGCCAAACATGCTGTGCTGGAAGGAGCGATTCTGGCGACGCGTCTACACTTGTTGTCGAACTCGACCGTTCGTGCCGAACTCGACCGCATGGCCATGATCGTCGAGAAGACCGCAGGTCGGCAGGAGCAAGAGGCGTTCGGCCTGATTGTCAGGTACGTCGAAGACTACGCATCCGAAACGCACAAGTTCGACGAAGTCTGAGGTCGAAATCTTGCTGTTCCATGCTGCCGGGAGTGCATCGTCTGTGAGCGAGCCTTTATCGTGCGATAGGGCGATGTGCTGGTGACTTGGGGGACTTTACCAGCGAACCTCGAGGCCGACTTTCGTGCCATGGGCGATGACCAGGTTATTGGCTTCCACCTGATAGTTGAGCGTGCCGAAGGGGTCTCGACTGACTCCTCGCGTCTGGTCTCCCCCGACAGCGACTCCGTGGATGAACAGGGCTTCGTATCCGGTCGTCAGGGAGATGTAATCGGTCAGATCGAGATAGAGATTGAAGCCGAGGTTGGTGACGAAAGCGGCCTTGTCTCGGCTGTCTGAGAGTCGACGAATGTAGACGGAGTTGTCGCTGATACCACTTCCGATGAGGGCTTCTGTCACACTCCCCTGCACATCGTTTCGATACAAGCCGAATCGCCCAAAACCTTCGAGAAACAGGTTCGGGGCAATCTGATGTTGTCCGATGAGGGAGGCCTGAAATCCCTCGAGACGGTTCCGTGCCGACCCGTTTGACAGGACATCGACGATGTCGACGGTCGGCGGGATTGCGAGCGTGTTGATCGAGTTGTAGCCGTCGGCTCCCCCGGCAATGTTTGTGAAACCAGCTGCGACAAGATTAGCATGGCTGAGGCCATCGTTCCCAAGATTTCCGGGAAGTCCGGGGCCAGCGGCGTCATCGGTATCGAGGGAGTCGAACTGCCCGGACAGGCGAAAACCCGAGTTTTCGGTCAGGGTCAACTGACGATAACCAACGGTCCAGCGATACCAGTTAAGTCGTCGGTTTGGGCCAACGTTGATCTGAAAGTCTCGGAGGGTGCTTTCGTTTTGAATTCTGTAGAGGGCACCCGACCGCAGGAACTCCCCTTCGGGGTTGACGAGGTCCCGAGTTGCCGCGTCGAACACGCCACTGCGGTTGCTGATGCGGTTGCTACCGGCTGGAAAGAGCAAGGGATTGCTGAAGTTATTGTCAAAGGAAACTGGCGCGGTCAACGATCCGGTTGACGTTCCCCCCCAGTTGTCGATGCGAGTGAATTGGGCCTCGACTTCGTACTCCATGAACCCAGCCCCGATGATGTAGCGGTAGCCCGGTTGAAATCCGCTGTCGGCACTATCGCTCGAGAGAGAGTTGGGACCCGTCAGATAGTTTGTGTCTGAGCCACTGGTTCGGTTCCAGAAGATGGCTTCTGGGGTAAACCAAACTTCCGCCGAGACCGGCTGAGTGGCAGCGAGAAACGTCACGATCCCTGCGACGATGATCCAAGACTTGTGCATCATGGCTTCCATTCCTTCATCCGCTCGGGCGACACCCTCCACTGGAGACGTTCACAGCCAGTTGTGTCGACCGCAGCAGATCTTCCTGTCCTCTTTCATCGGCAAGGACGACGTGTAAGATGGCTTGTTCTACATCACGCCATTTACAGCGATCGTTCACAAAATTCCGATTACGAAGAACAGCGACTATGGAAAATCGAGGAAACCAACACGCCTCAGACATCGTCATCGACCTTGACGGTTGCATCGTCGAGATCGCACTTCCCGACATCGAATTGCTTGGCGGAGTAATTTTGCTTCATGATCGAGCCGACGTGTCGAACTCGGTTCGCCATCAATTTCGGCAACCTTTGCATGATGCCGGACTGGCGATGATCTCGATGTCTGGAGCGGCGGGATGGTGGCTCGATGTCGTCACTCCCGGTTTCCATCCGACGCTCTCTCCGGTCAGATTTGTGTTGGAAACGCTACTCGCCTGCGTCGAAGAAAAGACCGCCCTGACTCCCCCCCGGATCGCTTTGCTGGGCATTGGATCGGGGGGACAGGGGGGCGTCGGCATCGCCTATCGAAACGCCCGCCGCTTTCCGGTGATGGCGGTCATTGGACCCGATGTCGATTTTCATCAGTGGTACGGCCACGGCTCGCTGATCGATCAAGTCTATTCGTCTCGCGAAGCCGCCCGACAGCAGACAGCAACGCTGCATCTCCACCCGCTCAACTGGCCGATGCACCAACTGATCCTCTGCGACCCTGCCGACCCGATTGCGTTCGAGGGGACAGAACGTCTCCTTAGCAAGCTGCGTTCGACCGGAATTCCTGTCGACTCCGATCTGAAAACAACAACCGGCGGCAACATGCCGCAGTACATCGAACAAGCGATCCCTCGTGTCGTCGAGTTTCTTAAAGTGAGCCTTTCGCGCATCGGCACTCCAGCGATCTGATTGGGCCGACGACATCAACGCAGAATCGCGACCGGGAAAGGATCGGTTCGCCTCGTGTGACGGACATCCAAGTCAGCCCTGAACTGGCGATCTCAACGTGCAGGAATACCGGTCACGAGCGATGAGGTTACCGCGGTACTCTGATCGCTGCGTCAGCCCGGACGGTGACAGATATTTGCCGGTGGAGAGACGTGACGGACGTGGGTGTTGGTTGTCATGGGCGGACTCATCCGGGTTTATTCTGATGAGGTCGACGACCTGTGGGACGCGAGGAGCGTCATAAGTGACTGCGTAACATCTCTCGCGGACATTGCTTGCGAAAGGGTTGAACTGATGGCAATCCGGGAGACGCCGAGTGGAAGAAGTTCGGGGAGACTTTCCGTTGTAATCCCACCGATGGCGAACCATGGGAGATCGACCTCGTCGGCAGCTTGTTGAGCGTATTCAACCCCGGCCAATTCGGAGAACTGTTTTGTGCGGGAAGTAAAGACCGGGCCGACTCCGAGATAGTCGGCCCCTTGCGTCGCTGCCTCTCGGGCTTGTGCGATGTTATGCGTCGAGACGCCGATGAGGCGGTCGACGCCGATGATCTTACGGACCTCGGAGGGTGGCAAATCGTCCTGTCCGAGATGAACGCCGTCGGCGTCGACAAGTTGGGCAATGTCGGGGCGATCGTTGATGATCAGGAGTGCTCCCGTTTCTGTCGTCCAGCGGCGGAGTTGCGTGCCGATCCTGAAAAGTTCGCGACCCGATAAGGTCTTCTCCCGCATCTGAATCATCGGGCAACCGGCGTCGAGTGCCTCACGGACCGTTTTTTCGAAGCCGTTGGGACAGGCGTCTGCGGTGACGAGAAAGCAGAGCGTGCAGTCACTCAACCTGTCGCGACTGGATTCAACGGCCGTCAGGTTTTTCTCGATGGTGTAGGTACGGTATCGGAGTTGTCCAAATTCTGCTGCGATTGTGGGGGCGATACGTTTGCCGAACTCTTCGAGCGTCCGGAGTGCCTCTTGGACACGTTTGAAGTTCGCGGTCAGTAAGGCGGAATTTGTCGGTCGGTCGAGTTCCTGTGGGGTGTGAATGTCGCAGCCAACATCTCCGATGGTGTCGCGGGCGGCGGTGAGTCGCGGTGGAGCGAGTTGTTGCATCAACTCTGCGATCCGGTGCCGTATCGCTTTGAGCGACTCGGTCTGCTGGGAACTGTTGAGGACGAACCGGGTATAGTCTTCGAGGACTCGCAACCCTTCCCGCCCTCGATTTGCGGCGGCATCGATCACCCGCAAGATGTTGACATCAAACGCAAACGGGGTGTGCGTGGACATGGCAGCGGGCGACCGTTTCAGACTGACACGATGAAACCGGCGAGAGACTAAACCGACGAGAGGCCCCGAACTTGCAAAGATGGGGCTCTGAAGCGGCATCAACTCGGGCCGTGTGGAGAGTTAGTCCATGAAGATTCGCTGCCAGCCTTCGTAGATGCAATCGAGCAATGCGCGACCATCGGTCGTGGCGACGTAGCGGACTTTATCTTCGTCCTGATCATAAACGTCCGCAATGGCGACGGTCTCTCCATCGGCTGTGAACAACCAGTTTGGTTTGACAAGCCAGTCGAGAATGTCGATGAGGTCTTTGCGGGCGGTTGGCAAAAAGACCTGTCCTTCGAGGAACAACTGATATCCGTATTCTTCGAGCTTCGGCCACGGCAGGGCAGAGCCTTCCCCCTTCCAATACGGGGCGAAGATCGATTCGTCGTCCGGCTTGACGTTGGGGTTATGGAGCATGTCGATCGCGTTCCAGGGGCAGATCGTCAGCTGATAATGTTCGGTGCTATCGTTCGGTGAGCGGTAACACATCTGACACCCGATGCACCGTGACGTGTCGATCTGGTGGTAGCTTTGTCCGGGAATCGGGCTCGGCACCTCGTAGATGCAGTCGACCGGGCAAACCGTCGCACACGATTGGCAACTGGTGCACGAATCCTTATTGATGACGTTGAGATACCGGGTCTCTTTTTTCCGGTCGTCTTTACGTGTCTTGAAGTATTCGGTGACAGAAATCGTCATCGTCGCCAGTCCAATATCAATGAAGTCGGATTTTGGATCGAGTCAATTGGTGACCAGCAGCCCTGCTTTCCCGTCGACAGAGCAATCTCGACATTGAGAGATCGGTCGCATGAAGTCGCTGAGATCAACGATGTTCAGGAGATCCGTCCCTTGGTCATCTCCTGTGAAGGATAGCCTTCCAATTGGCCGTCATCCACCCTGTTCCTGAGTCCGACTCCTCCCATTCCCGCCACTGGGAGAACTCGGTCTCCCCGGACCATTGCAGTTTCGTTAACATTTATGCCAATGTGGCGAACAACTCTACAAGTCGAATGGGAGCAATGGTTGTGAGTTTTCGATATTCACCACCAAATTGCCCCCAGGGTTTGAATTCACTCACTCGGACGAATTTTCGCAATGTCAGCCGACTCATCCAGTTACGAACGGCTCAATTCTGAACAGCTCGTTGACACGATGACCGTGTTGGAGCGTCGTATTGCGGAACGGTTTCCGCAAGCGGGGCTGCGTCACGTCGCCCAGAAGCTGCTGGAGATTACGCGAAAGGCTCAGTCGCGGGCTGCAAAAATCGATTCCCCATTGGTTTGGATTCGTCTCCTTTCAGCGGTGATCATAGTCAGCCTTTTGGCGATGTTAGGGGGAGCGATCTGGACGGCATCCCACGAAGAAGGGGCCGAAATGACCGCAGCGGAGGTGATTCAGGTCGCCGAAGCGGGTTTGAACGAACTGGTCGCCATCGGAGTGACGATCTTCTTTCTGGTGACATTGGAGACCCGATTCAAGAGACGCCGTGTGTTAGAGGCGATTCATGAACTGCGAGTGCTCTCTCATATCATCGACATGCACCAATTGACGAAAGACCCCGAGCGACTCCTCTCGGCCACCTTTAAGCCGACCGCCTCTTCCCCCAAGCCCGGAATGTCGCCGTTCTTACTCAATCGGTATCTTGATTATTGCAGTGAAATGTTGTCGCTGACTGGGAAAATTGCCGTTTTGTACGTCCAGAATTTCGCCGATGAACAAGCGGTCGCGGCTGTCAATGATATCGAAGACCTGACATCGGGGCTCTCCCGAAAAATCTGGCAGAAAATCATGGTGTTGCACTCTCGGATGGAGGTCTCCGAAGTCGCTTCGACAACAAAAGGACCATTTGTCGTCGCCCCGCTGGAGGCGGCAGCATCGGACAACATCTCCTCAATACATCCACCTTCGACAGACCGGGAGCTTCCCAAGTGAAACGATGGATCGGTTCTTGGATACTCACCTGCGGTGCCTTGACGGCCCCCCTCTGGACAGGTTGCACCGGCGACACGACGGCCCCTGTCGTGGATGGCAACTCAATTCCCAGTGTGGGAGACGACACCTCGAATCCGTCGGAGGCAGGCGATCGGAACAGTGGTGAGTCTCCGGCAGAATTACAGCGGACTTCCGCCGCAGATGACGCATCTGCGGGTCTGGTGTCGTCAGCAACGACACAGCGGGAGGAGATTGGTCCGGAGGAACTCGCTCGAAGGCAGGAGTCGCGAGAAGCATTCGCGACTCTGATGAAAACCGAGACCACTCCCGAGGATTGGGAAGCGTCTCATGTTCGGCTGGTGGAACTCGGGGCTTCTTCGGTCCCTGTCTTGGCCGAGAAACTTCAATCGGAGGTCCCCTTTGAACGCGAGACCGCTTCATCCCTGCTTGCCCTCTTAGGACCACTGGCGACAGATGCCGCCGATGAACTCGCCGCCGCGATGCAGGACTCGTCTGGATATGTCCGGGCGAACGCCGCCGCCGCCTTGGCACAGATTCCGGGGCGTGGGGACGAAACAATTGCAGTCTTCGCCGAGCTGATTCTCGCGAGTGATCCCCAATTGAGGCGAATGGCGACAACGAATCTCGCGGCTTTTGGCCCCCCTGCCCCTGCTTTGGTTCCGAATCTCACTGAGGCCCTTCAAGGAAACGACGCCGAGGCTTTGCTCTCTGCGGTAGAACTCCTCGGCCGCATCGGTCCTCCTGCCCGCACCGCTCTCCCCCGCCTGCAACAGATCGCCTTCGAGACAACCGACGACGAATCACTGAAGAACGCCGCAAGACAAGCGGTCGCCCAGATCGAAGCGGAAACGAGCGAGGAGTGATGACTTCCACTCTGTTGCTTCAATGAATCGAAGAGTCAGAAAAACCAGCCGGAGTGGGCCTGTAAGCCGGGTTCTGTCGAGAACGGTCATTTCTCTGGGACGCCGGTTGCCCGACGCCTCGTTGCGACCTACCCGGGTGTCATCACGGAGCGGACAGCCCCTGCACCCTGCTTGGTCTTGCTCCCGGTGGGGTTTACCCTGCCATCGCTGTCACCAGCGACGCGGTGCGCTCTTACCGCACCTTTTCACCCTTACCCTGTTGATACCGTTTCGAGTTGCCTCGACGGGGATGTCAACAGGGCGGTTTGTTTTCTGTGGCACTTTCCCGATCCTCGCGGATGGTGGACGTTATCCACCACCGTGTCCTGCGGAGCCCGGACTTTCCTCCACGGCAATGAATTACCGCAGCGACCGTTCAGCCCACTCCGGCTGAAGTCGCATCGTATCAGGACCGAAGGGGGAAAGGGAGGATGTCACTGTTGAGCGATAACTTTGCTCGATGCAAGGAGTCCATCCGTTTACGGCAACTGAGCGTCGTCGGGGACGCGGCGACGTTCTTGAAGCGGAAGTGCCTGTTGGCCCAACTCACCCAGTCATTGGCTCACTCGGTCATTCGATGTACGCATCAGTCCTGAGGGGTGACGGATCATGGATTGGATTCCGGAAGCCCCCAAAAAAGTAATCCGCCCTGCTGAGGGGAGCAGGGCGGATCGGGGGACTTCTGGCGATGGTCGTCGTTTGTTACTTCTTCGCTTCGAACTCGGCATCAATGACATCGTCGTTGCCGGCGGTCGTCGAATCTGTTCCTCCTCCGGCTGCTTCGGCGGCCTGAGCGGCCTCGTACATATGCTTGCTCAGGGCGTGTGAGGCAGTTTCCAAGTCTTGAACAGCCGACTTAATGGCGGCAACGTCGTCACCCTTTTCCGCGTCCTTGACCTTGGCAATGGCCGACTCGATGGCAGACTTCGTTCCTTCGTCCAGTTTGTCGGCGTGTTCCTTCATCGTCTTTTCCGTCTGATAGACAAGATGCTCTGCCTGGTTGCGGGCCTGTGCAAACTCGCGCTTCTTCTTGTCATCATCCGAGTGAGACTCGGCATCTTTACGCATCTGCTCGATCTCAGATTCCGAAAGACCCGAGGACTGTTGAATCGTCACTTTGTGTTGCTTACCAGTCCCCTTGTCCTTCGCCGAGACGCTCAAGATTCCGTTGACGTCGATATCGAAGGTGACTTCGATTTGAGGGACGCCACGGGGTGCGGCGGGGATCCCTTCCAGGTTGAACTGGTCGAGCAGACGGTTGTCGTTGGCCATCGCCCGCTCACCCTGAAACACTCGCACCGTCACAGCCGACTGATTGTCGGCGGCTGTGCTGAACG